>NZ_JBKKJT010000030.1:0-331 GCF_046614675.1 Chryseobacterium cupriresistens
CCTGAAGTCCGGCTGGAGTGAGTGGGAAGAGAGCGCCACGGACAGTATGTCGCAGGTAAAAAGTGCAGCCACGCAGACCTTTGATGGTATTGCACAGAATATGGCGGCGATGCTGACCGGCAGTGAGCAGAACTGGCGCAGCTTCACCCGTTCCGTGCTGTCCATGATGACAGAAATTCTGCTTAAGGGTTGTTTGACTAGTGCCTCTACTGCATGGGGGGCCAGAATGACTAGTGGCTGTCCCATGGTTAGCTTGCCTGCATCCTTTGTCAGTACGGCAATGGCTGCTACCATCCGTAGGCAAGGGGGCCACCCAGCTGCTACTGGGTCT
>NZ_JBKKJT010000031.1:0-329 GCF_046614675.1 Chryseobacterium cupriresistens
TCTTTTCGCTCGCAAGCACTTCAAGAAGCCCTTCTACGCGATGAAGCCACGAGACCTCATCGCCATCATTAACTCGGCGCTCTACCACGACTTCTTCGCCCGTCGCTTCCTGAAGCAGCGAGCCCAAAGAGCCCCAGCGCAGATACCACCACTAATCTGAAATCGAGAGAGATGACTGCACTTATTGCGGCAGGCAGGCGTAAGGAGTTTGCATTCCTGCGTTCTGTGTGCCGCTCGCTCCAAGAGCGTTTTACGCTTGGCGAAGCTATCCGACAGGGATGGACCGCCAGCGCGATAGAAGCCGATGCACGCCGATACACAGGCAGAGG
>NZ_JBKKJT010000032.1:0-303 GCF_046614675.1 Chryseobacterium cupriresistens
CCCGCTTCGATCAAGGAGAACGAGGCCGCGTGCGCCTCACGGATTGCAGCCAGCGTGTAGCCTGCCCCGCGCGCCCAGTGCGTCCAACTCGCAAGCAGCCGCATCCTCTCGACGATGGTAAGTGGCGTGTATCGGCGCTCACGGAGCCATCGCGCAAAGTCGACCGCGTGGTCTGCGGCCATTCCCGCCTTCAATCGGTCAGAGACCGCGTTCTGACGGACATAAACACCTGTCGGCATGTCGCCCCCTTCTGCATGTGGAGGCAGGACTATGGTCGAGGTGGTTGCTGTTCGGAACGTCAGT
>NZ_JBKKJT010000033.1:0-294 GCF_046614675.1 Chryseobacterium cupriresistens
AATGGGAACAGGTGAGCCCCACCGCTAAAACCACCCTAAAGAAGGTATATAGCTTTAAGCATTAGGCCTGAAGCCTTAAGCTTATTGCGTTTTAAGCGATAAAAACTTTCACAAAGACAAAACCTTCACTGCGCATAAAGCACCTGGTTTATATTAGTAACCATAGACTATAAATCTACGGGTAATTAGTACTACTTGGCTATGACATTACTGTCTTTACACCTATAGCCTATCAACGTCGTCATCTACAACGACCCTTAAAAGATGTCTCATCTTGAGGCGAGTTTCGCACTT
>NZ_JBKKJT010000034.1:0-290 GCF_046614675.1 Chryseobacterium cupriresistens
TATTTCTTCGCCGCGGGCGGATTGACCACGCCGGCGATATGGCCGGAGCCCGACAGCACATACTTCACGGGGCCGCCGAAGAACTGCGACCCGTACAGCACCGATTCCGCCGGTGCGATGTGGTCCTCGCGTGCGGCGAGGTTGTAGATCGGAACTTTCACCTTCGACAGATCGAGCAGCGTGTTGTCGAGCACCATGGTGCCGGTCGACAGCCGGTTCTCCAGATAGCAGTTGCGCAGGTAGTAGGAGTGGTTCGACGACGGCATCCGCGTCGCATCCGAATTCCAGTG
>NZ_JBKKJT010000035.1:0-290 GCF_046614675.1 Chryseobacterium cupriresistens
CGGTGCTGCCGATCCTCGCGCTGTTCGTCGCCGCCGCCGAGGAACAGGGCGTACCGCCGGAGAAACTGTCGGGCACCATTCAGAACGACATTCTGAAAGAGTTCATGGTGCGCAACACCTACATCTATCCGCCGGCACCATCGATGCGGATCATCTCCGACATCTTCGCCTATACCTCGCAGCGGATGCCGAAATACAATTCGATTTCGATCTCCGGCTACCACATGCAGGAGGCCGGCGCGACGCAGGACCTCGAGCTCGCCTATACGCTAGCCGACGGCGTCGAATAT
>NZ_JBKKJT010000036.1:0-290 GCF_046614675.1 Chryseobacterium cupriresistens
CGCCCGGCAGTTCCTGTCCGACATCCGATCCCCTTTCTCGAGAGACGCATGACCGACGCATCCCTTCCCCTCATCGACGTTTCGGCGCTCGTTGCCGGCACCGCCGGACGCGACGCTGTCGCCGAACAGATCGGCGCCGCCTGCCGCGCGCACGGCTTCTTCTACGTGACCGGCCACGGCGTCGACGCCGCGCTGGTGCGGCGGCTCGAAGCGCTGAGCCACCGCTTCTTCGAGCTGCCCGAGGAAACCAAGATGCAGTGGCGCATGGCCCTCGGCGGGCGCGCATGGCG
>NZ_JBKKJT010000037.1:0-288 GCF_046614675.1 Chryseobacterium cupriresistens
CTATTTCAAGTTCAACCATGATGGTGAATGGTCCTTAACCTATTTCCGCCCGTTCGCGCATTCGCCCGACCGTGCGCTCAAATTCCGCAACCGGTTTCGCGTCAGGCCGCCGCCGCGTGCGCGTGACCGCCGACCATGCAGCGCTTGTGCTCGACGTGGTACGCGAATTCGTCCCAGTAGTGCTTGAGCATCCCGCGCACCGGCATCGCAGCCGCGTCGCCCAGCGCGCAGATCGTGCGCCCCATGATGTTCTCGGCGACCGAATTGAGCAGATCCAGGTCTTCCTGG
>NZ_JBKKJT010000038.1:0-288 GCF_046614675.1 Chryseobacterium cupriresistens
TCGAACCTGGACACCACAGTCACGGTCTTCGGCGGATCGGGGTTTCTAGGGCGGAACGTGGTCCGGGCGCTCTGCAAGCGCGATTACCGGGTCCGCGTCGCGGTGCGGCGGCCGGAACTGGCCGGCCATCTCCAGCCGCTCGGCCGGGTCGGGCAGATTCATGCCGTCCAAGCCAACGTCCGCTACCCGGCCTCGGTCGAGGCGGCGATGCGTGATTCGCAGGTCGCCATCAATCTGGTCGGCATCCTGGCCGAGGGCGGCGGGCAGAGCTTTGACGCGGTGCAGGTG
>NZ_JBKKJT010000039.1:0-288 GCF_046614675.1 Chryseobacterium cupriresistens
GGCAGGGCGGCGCGATGTTGATAGAGACGGTGTGATCATGGATTCACGGATCATGGACCTTCTCGCCGACCGCGTGCTCGAGCTCGGGCCGAAGCCCGCTGCGGACAGCCCGTACAGGAATTTCAAGCTGACGCGTGACGAGGACGGCATCGCCTGGCTGCTGTTCGACCGCGCCGACACCAGCGCCAACACGCTGTCCGCCGACCTGCTCGAAGAGCTCGATGCCATCGTCACGGCGCTGGAGAGCCAGCGGCCGACCGGGCTCGTGGTGCGCTCGGCCAAAAAGAG
>NZ_JBKKJT010000003.1:0-766216 GCF_046614675.1 Chryseobacterium cupriresistens
TGCCACCAGTTCATCTTTGGCTACATCTATTCCTACAACCTGTTTTAATGCACTCATATTTTTATCTTTAAATAAAAGCAAGTCTTCCTTCGTTTTGTCTCCTGATTATTATCCAAGATATCTTTTTCGATCCTTTAAATTCTGTTCAAACTCTAAAAGGAATAAAGAAGTGAGGATATTTCTAAAGCACAATATACTTCCTGAGTTATTTAGCCAAAACTGTTCTCTCACCCCTTTTGCTTTGTATGTAAATTTATTCTTTTGCAAACATAGGAGCCAAAATATAAGTTGTTTGTAATAGTATACATTAGGTAATTCTGAATTTTGGAGGCCGGATTCCTGCGGAATGACAAACTGTATGGATAAACTATCATTGCAATTGTGTCATTCCATAGGAATCCAGCAGCAATTCCATAAACACACACACAGAAAACAGTACAATTCTTACCAGACTCCCAACTGAAGACGTGAAAATTCCCCTCCCTCAGAAGGGTGGCGAAAATTCAAAGAATTTTTGACGGGGTGGTTCTCAACGTTTACCTAACCAAATTATCACAAAAAAACGCCACCCGATATCATCAGATGACGCCATAGAATTTATTTAAAAATTCTGATAAAACTATCTTTTTCCAGGCTTTCCAGTGAGAAATCAAAATCAGCTTCCGCTTTTTCTGTGGTAATCTCACCGCCAAGCTCTTTGATAAGCTCATTGAAAGACATCGCTTCATACCATTGCTGGTATAATGCATTTGTTGCCATTGCAGAAATCTGGCTATTTCCTGAAACATGCGAATGTCCGGCTCCGAAATTCAACAGTATGAAACATTGCTTTTCGTTCTTCGCTAAAAGCATTCCCAGAATCATTTGCTTCTGAACAGAATTACATCTGGCTTCAGCAAAGAGATGATTAGGATTCATCATATAATCGTAGGAAATATCATCTCCTTTTCCGATCACAATTTTATATCCACAGTTGGCATCTCCGCTGAAAACGTTGTTCATGACAAGTGTTGGTTCACAAAGACCTTTATTGGCATAAAGATATTCAACCGCACCGTTAGGCGCTGATGTCATATCTCCTGAGTACATCAATTGTCCGTTACCATGGTTATAAGCGGCATTCCAACCTATTTTTCCTGCGATGTTCAATCCTGAAAGATCAAGGTCATTGGCCCCCCATTGGTCTTCCCAATAAATACCTACAGCCAGTCTATCCGCATAAAAACGGGTTCCGGTAGGAATATTTCCAACAAACATCTTTTCAGAAGTTGGCAATGCGAATTCTATATTCTCAGGGAAATAGAATTTCTTTCCGGATAGGTTTTCATACTTTAGTTTCAAAAAGTCCAGAATGAAATCATAATTGAACTGATTCACGTAAGTTTCCTTACCTTTTTTAGTCCATGATTTTCCGTTTCGGATTCTGTAGACAAATGTATCCTGACCGTACATTCTTGCGTAACAAGCTGATAGTGCTTTGAACAACGCAAACGGTGTCGCATTTTCCAGCCAGTGCCAATCGCTGTTTTCCAGTAATGTATTGGTAGCGTCATTCAATGGGTTTGAAATCAATGGTTTATGATGAATCTTAGATAACTTTGATATTTTGTTGATCGCTTTGGGTGCTCTGTTTTTATAAGCCAGAAATAATGGTTTAAATCTGTTGAAGATTTCCGCCATTTTTTCCATTCCAAAGCTTTCAAACAGATATGTCGGATTGAAATTACTCTGCTTGATTAAATTAATCAAATCATCATTTTTGATTAAAAGCGTAGTGCTCGTCGTTTTATAAATGACATAACGCAAGAATTCAACAGGATTTTCAGGGTAAATATCATAAAGATCAGCTATTTTTATAATGGCTTCTTTATTTCTGATGTTTTCTTTTCCTGTAAAATCATATTCCAGCTCCGTGTGTAAAATAGAAAGCAAATCATCAATGGTTTCTTCTTTTAAAGCAATTCCTGATCTTAAAAGAGCAAGACATTTTTCCTGCATTTCTTCCACAGAATAGGCTTTGATTACTTTAAAAACCAGCTTCATATCAGGAACATTCAAAATTTCATTAGGAATATAGATTTCACTTTGAAAATCGCTTCCATAGGTTGAAATATAATGAGTGATCTGTTCAAAAAATAAATCAATTCTGGAAGTGTTCTTTATTTTCTCCCAGGATTTATGAAAGGTTTTATTCAAATCATTACCATTCAGCTTTTCCTTTGCGTAAAAAGAGATGATTTCATTTTTTGCCCATAGAGCATCCGGTTCAATGATGAAACCATCATTAGAAATAAATGGCTTTTCATCAGATTTTCTGGCCAGTACAGCATTGAATAATTGTAGTGTTTTCATTGTTTTAAGTTTAAAAAATAAGTGAGGAGTAGATTCATTAAAAGTGAAGGGTATAGGAACTCCTTTTACCTATAGTTTATAAAAAGCGGGGAGTATTTTTCCAAAAAATATAGGAACTCCGTTTGCCTTGTAATTTGTAAAAAGGCGGAAAGTAAATCTGGAAATATAGGAACTTTCTTTGCCTTGAATTTTTTAGTGCTTTGAAATTTGGTTTATTGTTTTTATTCAACCTAACGGGTTTCTAAAACCCGTTAGGTTTGAACATACTATTAAAATTATGCTTTTCTGAATTTCTTTTTTTTCTTCCACGGAGCATTCTTCTGAACATCTCCGGCCATAATACATCCGTAAGGCATCACTTCATCCAGAACTTCACAAAGTCCGTATTCTTCTATCTGTGCTCTTACATTCTTCGCACTTTTATAAGCGCTTGGAAGTTCAGAAATATCAATCTCATTAGAGTAGAAACGGATATCCAATCCTGCTGTTTCCTCATTGAAGATCTCCTCGGTCGTTTTATGAGCCAAAGATCTCTTATGCTGGCTTCTGCTGAAATTTCTTCCTGCTCCGTGCGGTGCAAAACCAAGGTTTCTTTCATTCGTTTTTCCCTGAACAATCAATACCGGTTCTGCCATATTCAACGGAATCAGTCTTGGTCCGGTGATATCAGGCATGAACTTATCATCCAGCGGAGTAGCTCCTTTTGCATGATAGAACAGGTCTCCATCTCTGAAAACGAAGTTATGTTCGTTCCAATATCTGTTTTCCTTCTCCATTTCCAGCTTATTCAGCACGGCATCATGAAGGGAAGTATGGTTTTCTTTGGTCCATTGTCTTATTAATTGCAGTGCTTCCCAATACGATTTACCTTCATCTGTATTATAAGGAATCCAGGCATTTTCTCTTAATGTTTCAGGGGAGATTTCCTGTCTGAAACGGTTGGCGGTCTTCATTCCTTTATCATATAAGGCAGCACCCGGAGCTCTTGATCCGTGATGGGTTACCATCATTGTGTTTCCAGTATTTTTGGAAATTCCAACGAAAAGGAAATGGTTTCCGTCTCCCTGGGTTCCCATATGGGAACGGGCGATACTGATCAGTTTCTCATCATTTAAGAACTCATTTTCTCTGAAAGCATCCATCAGTTCCTGGGACATCGACATCTGTTCACCTCTTGGCCTTCCTCCATATCCGAAGTGGGTTACAGAGTGTGCTGCATCCAGGACATCTTTAGGATTTGTCTTTCCAAAATCCGTCAGCATCACTGAACAACAGATATCGGCGCTATGGAATCCCGGGTGAATGGCATTTTGAGCCACGACCACTCCTCCCACCGGAATCTGGCCTTCAGGACCTGTAGGGCAGGCGTCCGGCATTAAAGCTCCGCCAATCAGCGTAGGGGTTTTCATCAGAACTTTCATCGTTTTGATTACTTTGTCCACATTATCATTTTCACTTTCGTGTTCTGCACGTATATTGATTATAAAATCTTTAGCTGTTTCATGAAGCGGAATAAGATCTGGTTGTTTGAACTGTACCAGATATTCTGCGATCTGATATTCATCCAACTTATTCTCGTTGATATAGGTAATGGCATCTTTAAACCATTTTGCCGGTCTATATCCTAATTCGATTAAATGATTTCCATTAAATTCCATATTGTTTCATTTTGATGATGCAAAGTAATATCATTATTGCGCAATAGTTTTGCGTAGATAAAGAAATTTTAATTATTTTTACAAAAATTTATTAAAAAGACGAAAAAGCACATTGGCAGACTCGTAAACATAGTATAAAATAAAAAAACAAGGCTCATGGTATTATTAGAACAATTAAAACATTTCCCGGAAACCATCCAGTTTAATGATGTGATCGCTCATATTGATGAACATTATGAATTTACTCCTACTGCCTTTCAAAACGGAGATACAACCAATCAGGCCGGACAGAACAACGGTTCTTGCAAGGTCTTCAGTTTTGCAAGCATTAAGGATCTGACAAAAGAAGAGACACTTTGGCTGTTTGGTGAGTTTTACAGAGAGGATGTGCTGAAAAATCCTGAAGGAACTGATCATCAGAATATCCGGAACTTTATGAAATTCGGCTGGGAAGGGATTACTTTTGACGAAAATGCTTTGAGAGAGAAATAATTTTCAGGAAAAGAGCAGAAATAAAAGCAGATTGCTATTAAAAGAAACACCCAATCATTAAACACTAAGGTATGTCATCCAATAAAAATGCTCTGATCAGGTATAAAACATTAGATAAATGTCTTAAAAATAAATACAGGAAATACACGCTGGAAGATCTCATTGATGAATGTTCGGAAGCATTGTTTGAATTTGAGGGAAAAGAATCTTATGTAAGTAAGAGGACTGTTCAGCTCGATCTTCAGAATATGCGGAGTGAAAAATTCGGGTATGAAGCTCCTATTGAAGTTTATGAAAGAAAATACTACCGTTACAGTGATCCGGAATACAGCATTCATAATATTTCTGTGAATGAAAGTGATCTGAAGGCAATGAACAATGCAGTTCAGATTTTAAAACAATTTAAAGACTTTTCTATGTTCAAAGAAATGAATGGGGTTATTCAGAAACTGGAAGATTCTATTCATGCCACCAGCCAGAAATCTATTATTCATCTGGATAAAAATGAACAGCTAAAAGGATTGGAACATATTGATATTCTGTATGAAAGTATTGCCAGTAAAAAAGTACTGAAGATCCTTTATAAAAGCTTTACGGCAAGGGAATCCAATATTTTTACAGTACATCCACAGCTGCTGAAGGAATTCAACAACCGTTGGTTTCTGATCTGTCTTTACAAACAAAAAATGTACAATCTGGCACTGGACAGAATGGAAAGTATCGAAACAGATGATAGTCTTCTCTATATTGACAAGGATCTGGATGGAGATGAATATTTTAAAGATATTGTAGGAGTAACTGTTGCAGAGTCAATGGATCCCAGGAATGTAGTCTTTTGGGTGGATTCGGGAAATGCTCCCTATGTGAAAACAAAACCACTACATAAAAGTCAGGAGATCCTAAAGGAAGACCGTGACGGCACACTGTTTAAAATATGTGTGCAGATCAATTTTGAGCTGGAAAGACTCTTGCTTGGGTTCGGAGACTCTCTGATTGTACATAAGCCCAAAAAACTACGGTTGAAAATGGAGGAAAAGTTCAGGGCAGGCAGTAAAAATTATCAGAATCTGATTGTTCCTGAGGAAAACTAAATTAGTTTAAATGTACCATTCACAGGGCTTTGTTGAAGATAATTTATTTTCATAATTTATCTTGGCTTGGAAATTGTAGTATTACCTTAACAATACCAAATTAATTATGAAATCAAGAATATTTAAAGCATTAATTGCAATCATAGCACCGCTGGCGATAGAGTATATCGTTAAAAAAATATCTGAGAAAATAGATAAAAAACAGGAAGAGAAAGAAAACGAAAAAAAGCAGATTACGGCTTAAACGTAAAAGTAGTTTACATTTAAAATTATTGAAAAGAGACTGTCATAACAAGGTACAGTCTCTTTTTTGTTGGTAATGGATCTTTTTAATGAGTACTGAAAACCACCCCGTCAAAAATTCTTTGAATTTTCGGCACCCGTCCGGAGGATGGGAATTTTTACGTCTTCAGTTGGTGTATTGGACAGGATTGTTTTTGTATTCCTTATAGCAAAGGCTGGATTCCTAAGGAATGACAAGCTGTTTGGATACATCACCGTTCCAATTGTGTCGTTCCGTAGAATCCCGGTTTCCCTACACAAAATCATAAATACCATCTTTCCATCCCAATACTTTGGAAGAGTCCGCTTTAAGCCAGTTTTTCAGAATTGTTGCATATACTTTTCTGAAATCCTCTTTATAAATAAGATCACCATCATTCAGATTCTGCAGATCAGGAAGTGTATTTAACAGTCCTTTTTTCTTAAGGTTTCCGCTGATAAAGAACATCTGGTTGGCGGTCCCGTGATCGGTTCCGTTACTGGCATTCTGTGCCACACGACGTCCAAACTCTGAGAATGTCATCAACAGTATATTTTTAAAGAGCCCATTACTTTTCATATCTGCAACAAATGATTTTACCGACTCGTTGATATCATCAAATAACTTTTTTTGTCTGTCATTCTGATTGACATGCGTATCAAAACTTCCTACAGAAAGATAGTACACCTGAGTATTGATGTCTGATTTTATCAAAGAAGCAACCGTTTTAAAATCTTTTCCTAACTGGGAATTGGGGTAAACCTGCTCTGTTTTTTTAGCTTTGCTTTTTTCAAAAATATAATCAGCATTATTAATGGTAGAACCTAAAGTCTGATAAAGGTAAGATACCGTTTCATCGTCGTGATGATGATCATAAAGAGATTTGAAATATTTTTCCTGACTGGTCTGATAGAGTCTTTTGGGATCTTTAAAGGCAAAAGCTTTGTTATTTTCACCTTTTAGGGCCAGACTAAGCATATCATCTACTTCCAGTGCCTGCGTAGGATGATCACAGCGATAACATTCTTCGTCCAGAAAACGTCCCAGCCAGCCTGTTTCCAGAAACTGATCACTTCTGCTTGCCGACTGCCAGATATCCATGCTTCGGAAATGCGACTTATCCGGGTTGGGATAGCCTACATTATTCATCACAGAAAGCTCTCCGTTATCAAAAAGTTCTTTGAAATAGGAGAGAGAAGGATTAATCCCTGCTTCATCCGTAAGTGGTATTGAATCCTGTATGGCCAATGTTTTTCTTTCCCTGAAATAAATATCATTTTTTGCCGGAATGATTGTATTCAAACCATCATTTCCACCCGTAAACTGAAGAACGACCAGAATGTTCTGACTGGGATTCAAAGCTTCATCCAGCGTCATCGCTTTTAAGAAATTAGGCATCAGCATAGAAGCCGTAGCCAGGGAACTTATTTTGAGGAATTCTCTTCTTTTGATTAACATAATTTTGTTTTTGGGGGTTAAGGTGGCAGGTGGCAGATGACAGGTTGCAGGTTGTAAATTATAGGGCTGGGGTGCATTATATTTTTATAGCAGCAGAAAATAAATCAGGGGTAGCCAAGTTATTCTGCGACAGCTATTACCTGCTACCTGCAACCTAAAACCTCCTACCTAACATAACTGGTATTCCGGAGTAGACATCAGGTTGATGACAGTCATTTTTATACTCTTGTCTGAAAAATTACTTACAGAGTTCATATCGAGGCTTTGGGTATTCTGCAGAAGATAATCTTCACAGTTTTTATAGGCGAAAAGCTTTTCAATACGATCCCAGTCGATGGTGATATTCGGGTTTTTAAAGCTTTTATTTAATGCTGTTTCACGGGATTTCATTCCCATATCAATATCATCATCCTGCCGTGGGCTGTATTCCAAAGGGCGGAGTCCGGACCAGATCTGCGGAACCTGAAGCCTCAGCATTAAAGTAGAACTGTCAATCCATGCCTTTCCATTCGGCCATCCCGCTACATTGGGCGGGTAAAGCAGCATTTGCCCCAGTAATTTCTGATACACGATGAGGTTTTCAGGGTTCTGAATATGCATTGGAAGGATTCGCATCATACCTGCCATCAGTTCTATAGGTGATTTTATTCTGTTTCCGATATTTTTCTGATCATAAAACCAGGTGCTTAAAAAGATCTCAGTCATCAGCTTTTTAATGTCATATCCTGAATGGTAGAAGTTTGTACTGAGTGTATTGACGATATCCTGATCCACTTTTTCATTCACAAAAAACTTATAGATCTTTGTGGTAATAAACTGAGCCGTTGTCTTTTGTTCCAGAATAATATTGAGAACATCATTTCCGTCAAAGTTGCCTGTTTTTCCCAGGAAAGTTTTGCTGCCTTCATCATGGAGATTTTTTCTTTCTTTAAAATTCCCTTCTTTATCATAACTCCATCCTGTAAAAGCTCTTGCTCCTTCTCTTACGTCCTTTTCAGTGTAATTTCCTCTTCCCATGGTAAACAGTTCCATCACTTCACGGGCAAAATTCTCATTAGGATGGTCTTTTTTATTCTGTTGGTTATTCAGAAAATTCAACATGGCAGGCGACTGGCTTACTTCAAAAAGCAGATCTCTGAAATTGCCCAGTGCATTTTTTCTTATCGTATTTAAAAGCTGTTTGTTGAACCTTGGATTTTGTACTCTTGATGCAAAATGCCCATGCCAGAAAAAGGCCATCTTTTCCCTCATCTGCTCCTTGTTGTTAACGATAGCGTTCAGGAAGTTCAGATTAAGTTCATTATTTTGTTCCCTGTTGATCCGCTGCATTTCTTTTTTCTTTTCCGCAGGAGCTGTACTGTTCATATAATCTGCTGCCGAAACCGGATCAGGAGTATCATAGGTGATCTCGCTGAAACTTTCTTCTTTAAATAATTCATTCATCAGCGTTTTAATGTTTTTATTTTTCAAACCATCAATTTGATGAATACCAACACCAAAACCTGCCCGCCAGAGAAGATGCTTGTTTTTTACTAATGAATCTGCCATCATGGAGAATTTATTTTTTGATGTAATTCTAAGAAGAAGGTTAAAACTCATAACGGGTTAAGGATTGTTAATATTGTTTTTAGGCTGAAAGCTGGGAGTTATGGTGTACAGGACGGAGAAATTTCTCTTTACTTTAATTATAACAGACGTGAGTTTCATAAAAGAGGATATTACTTCCAGCTTCCATCTTCTTGCTTGCTTTCTTGTTGCTATAATTCACTTTTCGAGGTCCGTTTTTGATAAATTTTGTTAAACAAATATTTAATTTTTGTTAAAATTAAAGTATTGATATTCATTATTTTATAAATTTTATTAATGTTAAAATCAAATAGAAACCTTTGCTTGGCATGATTTTTACATCCTCTTGTTTAGTAAAATTAAAAAATTAGAGTTATGAAAATGTTTAAACAAGCAATAGTACTGGCTGGTATTTTAACAGCAGGTATGGCAAGCGCCCAAAGTGCTCAAATGAACAATATGATCAAGGTAGGTGCAAATGTTGGTTTAGCAGTTCCCGCAGATAACCTTTCTGCAGCAGTAGGAGTGGATGTAGCTTACCAGAATCTGATTACACCGGGATTTGGGCTGGGTATCGCATCAGGATATACTCATTATTTTGGAAAAGACAACAACGGATATAAAAACAATGATGTAGGAGTAGTTCCTGTAGCAGCTTTAATCAGAATTTATCCAAAACAAACCGGTTTTTATTTCGGAACTGATTTAGGATACGGATTTTTGGTTGGAGATAAAGCTGTAGCATCCAATACCAATGTTGAAAGAGCAGGCGGAGGTTTCTATCTTAAACCGGAGATCGGATACCACAACAGAGACTGGAACTTCTTCGTACAATACCAAAAGGTTTTTGTAGGTACTAAAGGAGATTTGCCAGGTCAGGACTATAATGTGGGGAATATCGGGGTAGGATTCGGTTATAATATTCCATTAGGAAAGTAGTTAGATTTAATATATAAACAATTATTAACCAAAACCTTTTCACGAAAGTGAAAAGGTTTTTTTGTTCTGTGCAGGATTTACAAAAACAATTATTATATTTGGTAAAATTTGAGGTTATGATTCTGAATCCAAAATTTCCACTTTATTTACCAGGAGTAGAGAACAGTAATAATGATAGTGTTTCTATCATTGGAGCAAGTCTTCGTGAAGATATAACAATCTTAGGCTATTTTGTTTCCGGGAACGGAGGTCTTGAGATAAAAGTAGAAAATACATATGCAACCAAAGAATATGCTTCCTTTTCAGATATTTTAAAGAAGTTTATTCAGGATAACCAGCTTGAGAATGTAAAACGTCTGGGAATGGCAGTGCCAGGTCCTGTATTGGATGGGAAAAGCAGTCCGGCAAGATTAGGTTGGCATTTAGATATTGCCGAGTATACACGCGATTTCGGGTTTGAAAAAGTAGAAATGCTGAATGACCTGGAAGCTTCTGCCTATGGAATGGCTCTTCTTGAAGATAACCATCTTGAAGCCATTTATACCAGCGGACATCTTGAAAAAGGAAATGTGGCGGTTCTTGCTCCCGGAAACGGATTAGGAGAAGCCGGCTATTTCTTTGACGGAAAATACCTGAGACCTTTCGCAACAGAGGGAGGGCACTCAGAATTTTCACCAAGAACCAACGTAGAAGTTGAATTTTACCAGTTTTTAAATAATATCTATGGTATTGTAAGCTGGGAAAATGTATTATCCAAGTCAGGACTATTCAATATTTACAGATTCCTGAGAGATGTGAAAAGACACCCGGAACCGGAATGGTTAGGAGAACGTCTTGCGAAGGGGAATTTTGTGGAAGAGCTTTATAAAGCTGCTGTAGAGGAAAATGTTTTGATCTGCAAAATTGCTTTAGATACTTTCCTTGAGTTCCTGGCAAGAGAGGCCAATAACTTAACATTAAAATTAAAAGCTACCGGAGGATTACTGATTGCCGGAGATATTCCACAGATGATCGCAGAATATATTGATAAGGCGAAATTCTATGAGAAATTCAAGATCAGTGATAAAATGGAGGAAATGCTTAAAAACATTCCGATCTATCTGGTCAAGCAAAACCACACTGCATTAAATGGTATAGCACTTTATACGGCTTACTATCAGGTATAAAATAAAGCTCCGAAGAAATTCGGAGTTTTTTTATGAGATGATATTATTCATGAAAATTATAAATTTTATTGATATACATCAATGAAATCTATTGAGTAAGATGCCTACCTTTGTATTGTTAAATAAGTAAACAACTCTATTCAATGAAAAAAATATTTTTATTAGCAGTTTTAGCCGGAGGTTTAGCGTTCGGACAGTCAAAAAAAGTAGTAGCATCTGATGTACACTGGTGGGGATACAAAGTAGCAAAATCTGAGGCCAGCTCTCACGACGGTACTGTAAAAGTGAAATCCGGAGATATGGTAATGAAAGGAAACCAATTGGTAGGCGGAAGTTTCGTGTTGGATATGACTACTATCAGTTCTACTGACCTTACAGGAGAATACCAGCAGAAATTAAACGGACATCTTAAGAATGGTGACTTCTTTGAAGTTGAAAAATTCCCAACAGCAACTTTCAAAATTACAGGAGTAAAGAAAAACAATGATAAAATCTACAATTCTCTTGTAACAGGAAACCTTACTGTAAAAGGAAAAACCAGCCCAATCTCTTTCCCTGCGAAGATTTCTTACAGCAAAGGAGTAGTAAGTTTAGTATCCAACAAATTCTCTTTCGACAGACAGAAGTTTGATGTAGCTTACAAGTCTACTATGCAGGACGTTTTTGTGAAAGATGATATTGATATGCTTGTAAAGGTAACTGCTCAATAAATTAATCAAAAAAAGATTATTAAAAGTGTAGAAGTTCTACACTTTTTTTTATTTTTGTTGAATTGTAAATAAAAAAGAATGAAAAGATTACTATTGTTTGCTATGGTGTGCGCAAGCATGTCATTTGTTTCTGCCCAGAAGAAATTTGATAAAGTGTCAAAAGTGACTTCATCAGAGATCAGATGGTGGGGGTATAAAGTGGTAAAAACTGAAGAAACTTCCCACTCAGGAACAGTAAAGCTGAAAAGTGGAAAATTTAACTTTGACCATACGGTCCTGGTGGATGGAGAGTTTGTAATAGATATGAGAAGTATGATGGCGGGAGATGTTTCTGATGAGGATCAGATCAAGCTTACTAATGATCTGAAAAGCTCAAACTTTTTTGAAGTAAAAAAATTCCCCATTGCAAAATTCCATTTGACTAAAATTATTCCTTTGGCAAACAGTGAATACAATTCTACAGTGTACGGTGACCTTACCCTTAAAGGAGTAAGAAAAACAATTTCTTTCCCAGCGAATGTTTACGTTACCCAGTTCACAACATCTATTGAATCTGCGAAGTTCTCCCTGAACAGAAGAGACTTTAAAGTATTCTATCAGTCTTCATTGAAAGATTATTTCATTAAGAACGAAATGGATATTCAGTTTAAAGTTTCCACAGAAATGCTGGATAATGAGAATAGAGTACCGAAAAAGAAAAAGTAAAATATATTCTATTAATACAGAAGAGCAGTTCGTGAGAATTGCTCTTTTTTAATGCTGTTAAATCAGGAGGCTCATCCTTTATTTCCTTATTTTTTATAAATTAGTGGTATGAAAATTTATATCGTAAGCGGTCTGGGAGCAGACTTTAAAGTCCTTGAAAGAATAGAGTTTCCCAAACACTGTGAATTGATTTTTATAGACTGGCTTATTCCCGAAAAAAATGAGCCTTTCGATGCCTATGTCAAAAGAATGGCAGAGAAAGTAGATGATTCAGAACCATTCTGCCTGTTGGGGTATTCTTTCGGAGGAATCATTGTTCAGGAGATTAATCAATTGAAACCTGCAGAAAAGGTGGTAATCCTTGGAAGTATAAAATCCGATAAGGAAAAATCCAGATTCATCAGGACAGGCGAGGTTACAAAAATTCCAAGAATACTTCCTGTAGGTTTATTCAACGATAAAGCAGCCAACGTATATGCTGTGATCCGAAAGCTTTTTGATCCTAAAAATCCGAAACTCCTTCAATATTTTAAAGTAAGAGATCCTTATTACCTCAAATGGTCCGTAGAAAAAGTTTCCGAATGGAAATTTGAAGAGAATCCCAATGTCATTCAGATATTAGGTGATAAAGACATTGTTTTTCCCATCCGCTATTCAAATCCGAATTATGTGGTGAAAGGAGGAACACATCTTTTTCCGGCCACTAAATCCAAAGAAGTTTCCAAAATACTGTCAGAGATTTTTTCTGAAAAAATTGAAAAAGTTCCAGATTGAATATTTTTTTAGGGGTGTTTGGTTTAAAAGTGTAGTTTTTATAGAATTTATATTTAAATTTGATAGGGTTAAATATAAATTTTATGAAAGTAGGATTAAAATGGATCGTTTCATTCTCTGTTATCGCAATCGTTGCCATTGGTGGTTTATTCTGGAATCCGGCTGCCGATATTCCTGATACAAGGGAATTCTTAAGTGAAGATAAAATTGTCGGCGCTGATGTTGCCTGGATTCTGGCCGCGGCAGGACTTGTTTTGCTCATGACGCCAGGACTTTCCTTTTTTTACGGAGGAATGGTCGGAAGGAAAAATGTAATTTCTACCATGCTGCAGAGTTTTATTGCCTTAGGCGTTATCTCTATGGTGTGGGTAGTCGTAGGCTTTTCTTTATCTTTCGGTGAATCTATCGGAATTACAATTGCCGGAAAACATTACGGGATCATTGGAAATCCACTCAGTTATCCCTTTTTTAAAGGAGTAGGAAATCTGCCTCATAAACTGATGGCTCCCACAATTCCTTTTATTCTTTTTGCCTTGTTTCAGATGAAATTTGCTGTTATTACTCCGGCAATTATTACCGGATCTTTTGCAGAAAGGGTTCGTTTTATATCTTATTTATTGTTCATTGTTCTTTTCAGTATATTTATTTATACGCCGCTTTGTCATATGGTATGGCATCCTGAGGGTCTTTTAAACAAATATTTCGGGGTAAAAGACTTTGCAGGAGGAACTGTTGTGCATATGAGTGCTGGTTTTGCTGCACTTGCCGGAGCTTTGGTGGTAGGAAACAGGAAGAATCCTCATCATGAGCCGTCCAATATTCCATATGTGCTTCTGGGAACAGGAATGCTGTGGTTCGGATGGTTCGGATTTAATGCCGGATCTGCTTTGAGTGCTTCTGCATCTGCGGCTACCGCTTTTGGAACAACTACCATTGCTTCTGCTTCGGCGATGATGACCTGGATCTTTTTTGACAGAATCAATGGGAGAAGTGTATCGGCTTTAGGAGCCTGTATTGGAGCTGTAGTAGGATTGGTGGCAATAACTCCCGGATGTGGTTTTGTAAGCATTCAGGAAAGCCTTTTTATCGGATTTATCACAGCAATCGTGTCCAATCTGATGGTGAACTGGAAGGTTTTAAAGAAAGTAGATGATACCCTCGATGTTTTTGCCTGCCATGGAGTAGGAGGGATTATGGGAATGATTCTTACCGCCATTTTTGCTCATGGTGAAAAAGCAAGTCTGCTTCATGGTGGAATTGATGTTTTTCTTCATCATATGGCAGCCCTTGTTTTGGTTTCTGTTTTTACTTTTTTAGGTTCATTAATTTTATATAAACTTACAGATTCCATGATCACCTTAAGAGTTTCTGAAGAGTCTGAAAATAAAGGGCTTGATCTTTCGCAGCATGAAGAATGCCTGCAATAGCTTTTATATTGTGATGATATGTTGATATCATTAAAAATTTGAAGGTATATTTCAGGATTTATCATGTATCTTTGTTTCTGAGGAAAATGACGAATCATTTATGGAATCAATATCGGTTTTTGAAATTATTAAAGTAGGAATAGGTCCGTCCAGTTCACACACGATGGGACCCTGGAACGCAGCAGCAGCATTTATCAGGATTATAAAAAGAGAAAGATCAATAGAAGAAGTTAAAGAGGTTTTTCTTGAATTCTTTGGCTCACTCGCAAAAACGGGAATCGGGCACGGAACTGATATTGCGGGAATGCTTGGGTTGAATGGAGAGGATTTTAAAACGATCAATACTTCAAAAATTGATGAAAAGATAGATTATATCAAGAGTACTCAAACCATTAACCTTGGTGGTGAAAAGGTAATTCCGTTTATCTACGGACATCATTTGATTTTAAACATGAAAAAGAGCCTTGATTTTCATCCGAACGGAATGATCTTCAGAGCTGTTTTCGAAGACGGAACTGAACTTGTGCAGGATTTTTATTCTGTAGGAGGCGGTTTCATTGCCAGCCAGGAAAAAAACTCTATTCAGAAGCAGTGTGTACGTACGCTGTATCCGTGTCATAAAGCTTCAGATATTGCAAAATATTGTGAAAAGCTGGGATTTGATAAAATGTCAGATTTGATTTTCATGAATGAAGAAAGCTGGAGAACCCAGGATGAAACGAGGCAGGAAGCACTTTATATCTGGCAGCAGATCAAAGAATGTATCTACAAAGGTGTCAATAAGGAAGGAGTTCTTCCTGGCGGACTGAATGTTTCCAGAAGAGCCGCAGGGATCAACAGAAAGCTGCTGGGAGATAAAATCTATAAAAACAAAGACGAATGGTTCCAGCAGGTAGTAGATGCTGAAGAGAACTTTACTAATATCAACAAGTGGATTGCCTGCTTTGCACTGGCAGTGAATGAAGAGAATGCAAGCTTCGGAAGAATTATTACCGCACCTACCAATGGGGCAAGTGGAGTTATTCCGGCGGTATTGATGTACTCTCAGGCATTTACCCCATTTACGAGTGAGGAGGATATTATAAGATTCTTGCTTGTAGCGGGAGAAATCGGGACTTTATTCAAGAAAAATGCAACTATTTCTGCAGCGATGGGAGGATGTCAGGCGGAAATCGGAGTATCTTCTGCAATGGCAGCAGCCGGACTTACAGAAATCTTAGGAGGAAGTGTAGGACAGGTATTGATGGCGGCAGAAATTGCGATGGAACATCACCTTGGATTAACCTGCGATCCAATTAAAGGGCTGGTACAGATTCCATGTATTGAAAGGAATACGATGGGAGCGATGAAAGCCATTACAGCAGCCAATATTGCACTGGAAAGTGATCCCACGAAAGCAAAAGTAACATTGGATGAAGTGATTCTGACCATGTGGGAAACCGCTCAGTCGATGAGTGACCGTTTTAAAGAAACTTCGGAAGGCGGATTGGCCATTGCAGTCAACGTTCCGGAATGTTAATAGAAATCATTTTATTTCAAAATATAAAACCCTTAGCCACTATGACTAAGGGTTTCTTAATAAAATAAAAGTAAAAACCGTCGGGCTTTTAGTATTGTATAAGGATTTTTATCTTAAAATTCCTCTGATTCTGTTGGCGTTAGAAATCAATTCTTCCAGATATTCATAGTTTTCTTTTTCCAGAGCGGATTTGAATTTTCTGAGCTGAGTAATATGTTCGTTCAAAACGTCCAGTACATTTTCTTTGTTTTGTTTAAAGATAGGAACCCACATTTCCGGATGCGACTTGGCAAGACGAACGGTACTTGAAAAACCGGAACTGGCAAGCTGGAAAATCGTTTCTTCTTCACGTTCTTTTTCCAATACGGTATTGGCAAGGGCGTAAGATGTAATATGGGAGATATGGGAAATATAAGCGGTATGAACATCATGATCTTCTGCATTCATATAAATCATGTGCATATCGAGAGCATTGACTACTTTTTCAACGGTAGCCAGAGCATCGTCGGCCGATTCTTCTTTGTTGCAGATGACACCAGCTTTTCCCGAGAAACTTTCAGCAATAGCGGATTTCGGACCATTGTTTTCCGTTCCCCACATCGGGTGGAACGCTACAAATCTTGATCGTTTCGGGTGGTTTTTTACCGCATGCACAATGCCTGCTTTGGTGGAGCCTGCATCCATTACCGTCTGCTGGTCAGACACAAGATCCAGAACAGAAGGCAATAGTTTTCGTGCAGCGTCTACAGGAATAGCAAGAATAATCAGATCCGAATTTTTAATTCCATGTTCAAGATCTACTCCCGCATCAATGATTTTAAGTTCCAATGCGTCACTGATATGCTGTGTATTGTTATCGATTCCGTAGATGAAGCTGGCCAGGTTTTTCTCTCTTAATTTCAAAGCCATCGAACCTCCGATTAATCCCACTCCAATAATACTTATTTTCATCTTTTTCTATTTTTTAAAATAAAAAAACCTCGTCCCTAGGACGAGGTTTTAAATTATATTCATAAGAATCCCTATCCCAGAGCTGAGGTAAAAATTCTATAATAATATGTTCCATTGTTAAAAATCACAGAGCAAAGGTATAAATATTTTTTTAATGAAATGGAATTTTTTTGGAAATTGTGTATTATGGGATGAATTGGTTTTAGATTTTACTTTATATAGATATTATTGGGTTTTATCTAATCTTATCCATTCATTAAATGTAGTTTCACCTCCAACTCCTTTGATATAATAAGTGTTGTTTTCTTTTTTAATTTTAAAATTAGGAGTTATTGATTGACAATTTTTCTCGTTTCCTGAATAGTATAATTCTAAAATATCATTTTTTTCAAGAGTTTTATAATCACCATTGCAAATAATTGGTTCTTGATACGTTTCTGTTACTAAGATTGCCTTATCTTTTTTTATACTAAAAGAATATTTAATAAATGCAGTGCCCGTTGTTGTTTCCTCTGTTGCTTGTGTTACTAAAAAATGACCTATAAATTTGGAGTTTATAGTGTTTGAGTTTTCTGATTGATTAATATTAGAAAATTTATTTTTATTGTCATGAATTGGATCATCCGACACATTAAGTTTTGTTGCTGGGCTGTCATTTTTTTTAAGCGTTGATGTTTTAGTTTCATTGACTGTTTGGTTATGACTACTTTCTTTACATGTAACAAGTATAAAAGAAAATAAAATTAAAAAGTTTTTCATCATTTGTTTAAGTTACTTATTCAGATTTTATCCTGCTTTTATGAACATATCCTTTTTTACCTTCTTTAGAAACTACCAACCACCAATCTCCGTTTCGATCTAACACTTCAACCTGTTCACCTGTGTTGATCTTTTGTAGGATTTGGGAAGAAGAGTTTTTCTCCTTCCTTAGATTGGTAAAACCATCACTATCCTGAATGATAAAATTGGTATTACTTTCTTTTTGGTAAATGTATTTCACATAGTCTTTTAAAGTAGGTAAATCATAAAATTTATTTTTTTCCATATTTGATTTATATGTTGGATTTTTATTTAAATAGCTTTCAATATCACCTTGTATTCCAACTCTTAATTCTCTCTCAAATAAATAAGATATTGTTTTTTCAGGTTCAAAATATTCTTTGGGAGATGATGATATTTTACTTATAATATCACCTATTCTTAAATAACCATCACCTTCTTTAGCATAAGAAAAGTCTTCAACTTTACCTTTATAAATAATAGTTTCTATGTCGTCAAATATTTGTTTTTTCAATTTTTTATACCCGCCAGAATCTATAAAAATTAACTGCTCCATATCGGAAAGACTATTAAAATCGAATTTTTTAAATACTGATTCTACAAGCTTTTTATCCTTATTGTATCCATAGTAAACAACTAAATCGTATAAAAGACTGGAATTGTTTGTTTGCAGCCAAACATAAGATACGGGAGTATTATAAAATATATAAGAATTAAAATGATACAACAAGTCAGGATTCATAAACTCTGGTTCGGCAGCACCAGCATCCTGAATGAAAATAAATTTATTTTCTTTAATAGCTACCTCTGGAAACATTGCCGGACGTAAAGCAATTATGGAATTTTTATAATCTTTCAAATTGAAAGAAAATACATCCAAAATTTTTTGATTAAAGGTATTTTCATCAGGAAATTGAAATTTTCTTTGCTCTAATACTTTTTTTGCTTTATTGATAAATTCAGGAGACAGGTCATCATAGTTTGATTTTGTGCCGTCTCCTGCATCTGTAATGTTACAAGGTTTGTCTTTTAATGAGTTTATTTCTTTGATATTCTGCAATTGAAGTTTACTTTCTTGTCCAGTGCAAGAAAGTACAAATGAATACAAAAGAGCTAAAGAAATGTTTTTTATCATTTGTGTTTATTTTAGAATCCAGCAATAAATTGCAGAAGTTCTATCTTAATCAAATTGTAATAATTATTTTTATTTTTTTAATATTACATTTTTTAATCCATACTTTTTTTCTGTGTATTCACTCTCAAACAGTAATTTGCCTTTATCATATTGAAGAATACCAAAATAAAGTGGTTTATCTGCATCACCAGTGTATCCATTAATCACCTCTGAATATTTTAAAAATATTTTTCCATCAATAGTCTTAACTTGTTTAAGCAGGTATTGATTATACATTTTCCCCATATTTCCAGATTCTGTATAAATGATCGAATCTTTATCAATTTTCAATGAAATTCCATAATCATCTAACTTCTCGTTGGTTGCAAAATATTCTCCTGACGGAATTGAAATCTGTTGTTTTGATAGTGGAATACTTCCTACAATTTTCTGTAAATCAGATTCAATGGTTTGGGTATTAAGGTCATCTTTTTTTTCTTTATTCAGTACGCAGCTTTTTCCCTTTTGATTATTGACTGTTTTAAAAGAGATTCCCTGTTTTTGCTCAATACCTTCAATTTTTTCTTTTGAAAAACTTAAACAATTAGGATCATTTGTGCTAATATTTTCGAGATAAGTAATTCTATCTTTATCAAAAGCATAAACGTTAAAAACGGGGTATTCTTCTGTATAACCTGGTAAAAGTAAAAAACCTTTATTTATGCTTGAATTATATAAAATTTTAATATCTGCTTCTGCATCTTCATAAGAACTATCATAATTGAAATTGTAAGAAATTTGATGCCAATCAGAAATTATCTTATCATCTAATTTATACTGTAAATATGTTCTGTCTTCAACAAATTTTAATGTATAAGTAATATTTTTAAATTTTAAAACTAAACTTTTTAGGTTTGTATTTTGATAATCGCTTTTTTTATCAAAAGAAATTTCAGAAAATATGATATTTTCTTTCTTTAAACTTTCAGATAGTTCCTTCTTTTGGTTAGGGGTTTCTTTACAACTTGATAATGTAAAGAAAACTAAAAGAAGTATTGTAAACATGTTTAAAATAATGCTATTTTTTACCATATAAATTTTTAATTCTTGTTTTAGCCGTTTCTTTTTGTAAATTTAATTCATTCTCTGATTGCTCATGTGGTGCTTTAAAGTGAATGTAGAATCCAGGATTACATCTATAATTTAATCCCATACCTACTGCATAGACAGTTGTAAATATTTCAAAATGTAAATGTGGAGCGCAAGTTCCTTTTTCAACACCTGAAACTCCACTTTTTGCAATAACTTTTCCTGCATTTACTTCTGTTCCTTCTTCAACCAAAACTTGTTCTAAATGTGCATAAAATAAAAATATATCTTTTGTTTTATCAAAATTACTACTTTGATTTATTTCTCCATTAGAAGGATAGAGTAGTGAATAATCTCTTTTATGATTAAAAAATGATTCTTTATCAATTATCTTTATTGTCATAGTATTACCATAGCCAGCATGCCATTTTACTTTATGAACAATTCCTTTTACACATGCATACACATTACTTCCTGGTATGACAAATAAATCTAATCCTTGATGTTTGCTTCCATTTCTAGTATTTCCAAATAATCCCCAATGTTCTCCAATAGTTCCTTTTCCACCACCTCCACTTTGCATGTATAAGGTACAGATTGGATTATCAACTGGATCATGCCATTTATTTGTTTTTACAGGTTCGAGTTTTGTTTCTTGTGCATTTTGACAAGTAAACTTTTGTACCTTATTTTGTTTACCTTTATCGTACCATATTTTTATATTTTCCGCAATTTCCCAAACATAAGTTTTTCCTTTTTCTTTTGCCTCTTTATGAAATGATGGGTTTGCAGCATAACCGACATTTCTCCAATAGTTAAGATTTTTAATAGCTTTTCCATTTTTGTACGAAATGGGTAAACTATCATCAAAAACAATATGATTAGGCTGATTCCCTTTTCCGCAATCAACAGGAAATAATACAGCTAAATAAAAATCTGTTAATGTATTTAGCTTTCCTCTAACTAATGGCAGATATAAATATTTTTCAATATAATCTAACTGCTTTATCTGATCCATTGCTAACAACTCTGTTCTTGTAATTTTCAAATCAGTAGCTGCATCTTTTCCGATTTGCAATAAACCAACATATCCTTCTTCATCTTCATTTTTTTTCTTTTTAAATGTTCCGCATGTAGGATCGAAAGTTCCTCCTGTTTCATGAGCCATGGCTGCCATAAGATTGTTGGGATCAATGCCAGCTCTTTTACTTATTTGAAATACTTTCTTCCTAAACTCACAACTTACTTTTCCACCCCATATTAAGTCTTTGTATTGTTCCTGACATATACAACTTCCTGGTTTATCTGGTTTTTGTGTATTCTGCACCCCCGCCGCACTTTTCACCTTCTCCACCTGCATCAGTCCTTCCGAATTTACCCCAAATTTCTGAGATTCCGCAGAAAGATCCTTGGAGATAATTTCGATGAAATAATTTTGGGTACCGGAGTCAGGGTCACCGATAGGGGAGTCTATTCCTTTTCCGAAAATGTCTTTGGTAATGACAAATCCTGAAGTATCACATACATCGGCAGGAATTTTAATATTTCCGCTTCTGTAAACTTCATCATTGGAAGTGGTATCATATTCCCAGACTACATATTGGATGTGTTTTCCCACCATATTTTTGGAGTGGATTCTTACCCTAACTTTATCTCCTACAGCAACTTTGGAAAGTTCATTTCCTTTATCATCTATGAAAACAGCTTCTATAATATTACCTTTAGGATCCGGCTGTTTGGGACCACCTCCTTGTCCGGCCGGGAATTTTGGCGTGTGTTTCTCAGGTTGCGGCTTGGGTTTTGGCTGATTTTGAGGCTGCCCTTTATAATCAGGGTTGGCTACATCTACATTCACCTGGCTGGCTCCCTGAATTTGCCCTGAATAAGTGGCTGTAACATAATATTCATGATTCGCGCCTTCATTCCTGTCACCTTTCATCAGAAACTGATTGGCCATCTGACGAAGGATTTTTTCATCAGACATCAGGGGTATTGACACTTCTGCAATCCCTTTTTCATTGACGCGAGCCTTATAGCTGCGGGTGTGACGGTTGTTTTTGTTAATACTGGCATCGTGCCCTTTTCCAGGAGCGTCATCTTCCCAAAGATGAAACTCAATCTCTTTATTAAACATTGCAATACAATGAGCCTGCGCAATAAGAGTATCGCGGTAGCTGGCTTTATTGACGTCTTTTGCTCCTCTGTTGAAGAGTACTACTTTATCAATCTTCGGAACTTTGTTGCTTGTTGGTATTAATACACAGCTTCCAGCCAGTTCTCTGGTAGAGGGAAGACCAGGTAAAATACCTTTTTTAGTTTCATAGACTTTCATTTGAAACTCTATTCCCAGTGCTATTTCCCCGAAGTTGTATGTTACCTTTTCACCGGTCTTGGGCTTTCCGGTGATGTCTTTCCAGCTTCCGTTCTTTTGTTTCTTAAAAAGATACCATTCATAATCACCTTTAAGACCAAATGAAAGTCCTGAAGGTTTTATTTCGTAGGTATAGGTTGTTCCTACCAGAGGATTCTGATTCCCGATAATAGTTCCTGTCATGGCTTAGCTATAATAAAGTTGGTCTGTATCTCTTGTATCTTCCTTGAATTCATCAAAATCCACAACGGGATTATAAACCTGCTGTTCCTGCGTATTTGCTTTGGCAACCTGGCTTTTACCGACTTCGCTTTGCTGTCCGTGTTTGAGGATGGTAATTTTCCCTCCCGTACTGCACATGAGTTCTGAGATTTCCGTAAGACAGCTTTTCCCCATCACTTTTACCTTTTCATACGTCTTCTGCCACTTTCCGGCAGGAGCATAAGCACACGGAAGATAGCCTCCTGAAGTTGGCTTGAGCTTGCATTGTCCAAACGGCTGTGCCGCAGGATCGAGCTGAAGATCATCCTCTGTTACGGCCAGATAATCAGCGTTTCCTTCTTCATCATTCCAGTAGTGTTTCTGATGGCTGGTCACTTTAAATTTTGGAAATTTAAATCCCTGATTACATTGCACGGTTCCTTTCTGCACAATGAAATATTTTCCTTCATGAGGACTGGAACCACTGTCTTCTTTTTGATCTTCCTTTGCTTCTTTATCAGTTTGTTGTTCCGTTTTTCCGGATGACTGCTCTTCATTTTGTGGAGTTTCTTCCGTTGAATCTCCTTCATCAGAACCTACATTTTCTGTAGCTTCCTCCTGAGAAGATGCAGCCATATTTTGAGGTTCTATTTTTTCAGCCATGAGCTGTGGATCT
Organism: Chryseobacterium cupriresistens; assembly: GCF_046614675.1. Classification (NCBI taxonomy): domain Bacteria; kingdom Pseudomonadati; phylum Bacteroidota; class Flavobacteriia; order Flavobacteriales; family Weeksellaceae; genus Chryseobacterium; species Chryseobacterium cupriresistens. The sequence continues at coordinate 23,302 of NZ_JBKKJT010000003.1, forward strand.
TCCGGAATCAAGATCGTTTTTCCCGGAACAGGTTCCTGCATAACATCTTCCGGCGGACAGTGGAGATTATGGTAAGTTTTTAAAATACCTTCATTTTTCAGCTTAAACTGCCGGGCCAGAGAACTGAAAGTATCGCCTTTTTGTGTGACATAATTTTTCATATTATCCTTGTGTTATATTGATGTGATGTTGGTGTATCAATACCTCTTCATGGCTGAGTAGAACCGAGGCTTTAGCCTGAAGAAGATTCTTATTTTTAGTGTGAGTGGTGTATTCTAATACAATATTTCCTGAAGCCGGTCTTGCAGCCGGTTTTTTGAGCCTGATCCCGCGCATGATCTCCTGTGAGGTACATAATTCAGTGATTTTTCCGCTTAAAATAGTTAAAACAGAGTCCTCTTCTTTATTTTTATGTTCAGGTTTAATTTCACAGGCTACCGGAAATGAATTTTGTACAAAATAAAAAGATTCTGTCCACTTTATTTTTCTCCTGAACCAGTCTGTTTGGGGAAAAAGAGTCTGAAACAGCAGTGTACTCTGAAATTGCTGTAATAAAAACACTTCATTGCTGATGTTCCTTTCAAAAGAATCCATATAATTTCGAGCGACTTCACCTACATAAAACTCTTCAAGATCTTTACGCTGTCCGGTAAAAGTGTCCGTGATTTTTTTATGATCTGCCAATCCTTTTATCCTGCCTTGTTCATTAAGAATAAATTCAAGCGGCATAATACTTTTCATGCAGGCTATCGAAAGGCCGCTTACCTTATCATCAGGTTCATTTCCTCCTGATTTAAAGTCTCTCTGACTGTAGCTAAGGATATACAAACCTGTGTTTTGGTCTTTTCGGAGATTTACATCAATGGTATAATCGATGTTAACTGAAGATTCGAAAGAGGTTTCAAAAGTCTCATTAATACTATAAGTTTGGGCCCAAAAGGAATCAGAGAACTGGCCGGGAAGACTGTTATTCCTTTCATTTTCCTTCTGCGATTCTGTTTTAAAATGAGTAGGGACAAAAATATTTTTAACGTCATTAAGGTTTTCAAACCAGACTTTATCCATTTTCGGGCAATGGGAATTATGAAACAGCTTAAGCTCCTCACCGGTCATACCCAGCCGGGAAGCGATGGAGGTGAGCGTGTCTCCGTTTCGTACCTGATATTGTAAGAAATCAATTTCCATCCAATGTGAATTATCAGATAAAGCTATTAAAAAACACTGTTGGAAATAAATTTTTGGGGTTAAATTTTAAAAATTGTAGTAGAATTACGACATGAAACTGATGGTGTGAAGAAACCACTCCGAAAACGACCCCGTCAAAAATTCTTTGAATTTTCGCCACCTCTCCGGAGGATGGGAATTGTACGTCTTCAATTGTGATGCTGGTCAGGATTGGAGTTTTGTTGATGCTTTTCTTGTTGGTTTAAAGTGGCTGGATTTCTACGGAATGGCAAACTAATGGTAAGACAAGTATTCCAATTGTATCATTCTGTAGGAATCTTAGCTGGTATAAGGATTTTCAAAGCTAAAACAGTTATTTGTAACTTTTGTGGTTTCATTATATGCAGTACAACCAAAAGTTATTATTAATTTTAAAGCTACAAAAAAGAAAATATGAGGAATAGATTCTTGCATGGAGTTTTCATAATATTGATCAGTTTGAGTTTTGCATATGCTCAGAAGTCCGGAGATCAGTCGCCCGTTTTTTTCACTATCCAAGCACAGGATACTGTAAAGAAGGGAGAAGCATACAATGAGAAAGATACAACAGGAAACAAGAGTTTAAAAAATAGGATAAAACCTATTCAGGCAAATTTTAAAAGAATCAATTCCGTGACAAAATGGACTGCTGTCAAAAAGAAAGATATTGAAGGAGAATCTGCAGAAGGCGGGGAGGCCACATTTTATTACACAGATGAAGGTCTGCAAAAGGTAATTGCGAAACATTATGGAGAAATCGGGCAGAAGCTGACAGAATATTATCTTCTTAACGGACAGCTTTCTTTTGTTTTTGAGAAAGAGTATAGGTATAACCGACCGCTTTTCTATGACACTAAAGCAATGAAAGAAAATAATGACACGGAAGCATTTGACCTGAAAAAATCAAAGATTACATTGACCAGAAATTATTTTGAAAACGGAAATATCATTATGATCACCAATACTACAGAACGTGGATTTAATATCAGTGCGGATTACCCCGCTGAGCAGGAGGAAAAGATCAAGGAAGATTTTAAAAGGCTTCTGAAGCTTGTAAAACAGAGCAGCGTTATGGTTGATCAGCCTTGATGATATTCAGTCTTTCTTCCACCTCATTGATTCTTTTAAGCCAATAGTTAATACCTTCCTGATTGGTCACTGTTTCTTTGAAAGCATTACGGTTGACGGCCCATAGATGTGAGCTGTTTTTCTGATAGTCCAGTTCACGTTCTTTTTTATTTTCAGGCTCTATGCGGTATCTCCAGAATACCAGAGATTTCATGTATTCTGAACGAACTTTTTCCAGATAATCAATAATAGCCTTCCGGTCCTGGGGAATATATCCGGGACCAGAGCATCCACATGAATGAAAAGTGATTCCAACTGTATACAAATCCCGGATATGAGCCCATTGCTTATCATCATTTTTGGGCGGGGATTTAAAGTCAAGTCCCATATTGGCCATCAGATTCCCACATTCAGGACATTTGGCTTCCACAGAGGTCTGAGCATCCCGGTCCACATCTTTCAGGTGGCGGCGTTTGAATGTTTTCTGGCAGTTGAAACAGGCATAATGACCTTTGTAAACCATCATGGCATATCGGCACATAGTGTTCTCTTATTCTTTGGTTATAAGTTATTTTGTATTTGTTTTTTCCTCTTCATTATAATTGATTCCCATAAAGCTGGCGGCGCTTCTCGGGTCGTAAACCGACCACACATCTCCCCAGGGAAATCTGAAGGTGCAGCTGGGATAAGGTTTTTTCTTTTTTTGGGTTGGCGGGCTGTCCAGGATTTTTGATAAAAAAGTGTTATTCCGGTGGAAAACCTTCATTTCTTTTTCTTCTGTCCATTCATTCCAGTCTTTGGCATCACTGTTTTCCCATGTATTCATATGGATGGTGTCCAGCTGATCTTTAAAAAAGCACAGACTGAAAGATACCTGATATCCCTGTATTTCTACAGGCCTAAAATAATACCAAAAATATCCGGTTTTTACGTCCCACAGATCATGATACTTTTCTTTATAAAAATCAGACTGTTTCAGCTGGTCAAGACTCATTCCTTTATAAAGTCTGGTAGTAAAGGTTTCCAGCTCTATAACTCCATTTTCACTGTTAATCAGCATGTCCCAAAAAATTGAAGCCATAAATATACCCGTTTTTTCTTTACAGACAACGAATAATATTTACAGCTTCAATAGAAATAGAAATATCGGTGTGTGTTATTGTGTTATGGATTTGATATTATTAATGTTGATGGGATATCAGACAGCCATAGACTTTTTGTATCGATCAGGTTTTTCCAGCTTTTACTGCTGATGAGCATCAGGTCATGAGAATTCAGGAATTCTTTCTCAATCTTCTTCTCATTGTACAGCGTAATGTGGTTTGGAGCTACCTGTTCAATGCTTCTGATCAGTTCTTTTACTTCAATATTATTTCGGATCTGTCCTGCGGCATCCAGAATGATAATCTGAGAATTATTGTTATTAATCAGCCTTTTCGCATATTCAAGAAGGTAAAAATCACTCAGATTGAAGATCGGAACAAATACTTTGTCGGCTGCTTTAAAATCTTTTTCCACCAAAATTCCTACAGGAATATTGGTTTTGTCGAGAATCTGAAGGGTAAAATCGTCAAAAGGAGAATTGTTGAATATATTTCCTTTGCCTTTTACCGTGTTCAATAGTTTTTCGGGATTAATAATCTTGGTGGTAAAGCCTAATAACCTTCCCAATAAACTACCTTCATACATAGATTTTCCAAGCATGATCAGCAGAAGATCATAATGTCCTTTGTTGGTAATGCTGGTCAAATCACTTTCGATATCAGTAGACGCTTTGAAGAGGGTAGTGACTTCCAGATTCAGATCGTGAGAGGTTTCAATGACATTCTGAAACTGTGACTCCTCATACTCGTTGATGTCATAGGCATGCATTTCATCTACCGGAGCAATATTCATCGCAGTGATGCTTTTATTGCCGTTCATTTTATGGGTGAAATTGTGTGCAAGTTTCAACAAAGTACTTCCGGATTCCGGTTTATCAAATGAGAGAAGAACGCGGTATTTGGAATCATTATCCTGAATGGATTCGTCCTGGTTTTTTTTAGATTTAAAAATAAAATTAATAAAATCCAGTGCAGGCCCAGTCATGAAAGTGGTGAAGAGAGCCATGATTACAAGCATTGCAAAAATTTCAGGGCTTAAAACGCCAAGATCATATCCAATGTTGAGTACAATAAGCTCCATAAGACCTCTTGTGTTCATCAGAGCTCCTATCGTTAAGCTTTCTTTCCAGTTAATACCTACAAATCTTGCGGTCAGGGCACTTCCGGCAAACTTTCCGAGAACTGCGGTCAGAATAATAAATCCTGCGGTCATCCACAGATGGCTGTCGTTAAGCAGGCCGATTTGGGTACGGAGTCCTGTGAATACAAAGAATAATGGCAGCAGAAGTACTAATGCCACATCCTCTACCTTATCAATAAAAAGGGTACGAAACTTTGTATTTTCCGGCATAATAGCTCCCGCCATAAAAGCTCCGAATAAGGCGTGAATACCAATGACCTCAGTAGCGTATGCAGACAGGATCAGGGTCAGGAAAAAGATAGCCACCATGGGTTTGCTGATCGTATTTTTTCCGGCCTGAAGGTCTCCGACTCTTTTCAGGAAGGGTCTTACAATTTTAATCATTAAAAATACATAAGCAACAGCCATGATAATCACATAGATAGAGCTTGCAAAAGAACCTGCTTTTACAATAGCAATTACGGCAGCAAGAATACACCATGCGGTAATATCATCGGCAGCAGCACAGGTAATCACAATCGTTCCCAGTTTGGTTTTCTGGAGGTTTCTTTCCTGTACGATTCTCGCCAGTACCGGAAATGCTGTGATACTCATCGAAATGGCTATAAATAAAGCAAAAGAGGTAAACTGGATACCATCCGGAGCAAATTCCTGATACACAAAATAAGAAAGGCCTATTCCCAGAGCAAAAGGAATAATAATACTTGCATGGCTGATGACAACCGCATCATGAGCTTTTTTCCTTAATACACTCAGATCCAGCTCCATTCCAACAATATACATGAACAGGATAAGACCTATCTGGCTCAGAAACTGAAGGTTGCCTAATGATTCTTTTGGGAAAAGAAAGGCGGAAAACTCAGGGAAGTACATTCCCACAAGTGAAGGACCGAGTACAATCCCTGCAATCATTTCTCCGATAACCGTAGGCTGTTTTATTTTCATACAAATCCATCCGAAAAGCCTTGCTGTCATAATAATAGTGACAATTTGCGCCAATAATAGCGCAAGCGGATGGTGAAGATTGGTTTTGAATGATTCCAGGAAATTATCCCAGGTAGAGCCGCTGCTGGTATTGGCAACGATATTTTCTTTTACTTCCAGCGTCTGCCCTTCAATGATGAAATAATACATCAGAGCGGAAAAGACTGCGATGGTAGTAATGTAGAAAATTAAATTTTTGTATTTCCCCAAATTCATGATTCCAATATTTTATGCAAAGTTGAAAAGAATATAGTTATGTTAAATACTCTTTTTTTTAAAATGTAATGAATGTTCTAAAAAATGTAATAAAATCTATTTGAACGAATAACCCATTCCAAATCCTATTTTCCAGTTCCCATTCAGATCTGCTGTCTTAGCGTTATAGTAGGCAGGAATCTGGAAGGCTATTTTTTTATAGACCACAGTAAGACCTGCTCCCAGCGTAGGCATAATAGGACTGTTTTTGGTTCCGGAAGAATGGTCTTCTTTAATTCTCAGTGAAGGAAGCATTCCAACAATGAATTTTACGCTTTTATGGGTAAGACTTACATTTGGACCTGTAAAGTTGAGATAAGCACCATGATCTACATATCCGCCTATTGCTATTCCGTCAAAAAAAGAGACCTTCAGTTTTGAAGAGGCTTCCTGGGAAAAACACAAGCCGGATAGGAGAAGTCCTGCAGCATAGAAAAAGTTTTTCATTATAAAATCAATTAATTCCATACAAAATTAAAGGGATTCAATACTGAAAAAGGGGAGTTGTAATAAAGGACTTATATTCTGTAATGAAACCGGAAAGATTTGAAAAGATCTATTTTCCGAAGAGCTCCATCAATGAATTTTTATAAGCATCTCCGATCTGAAGTTTCAGAAAAGAGTGATCTTCCGCAGGAATAGTGGTAATGATTTCGTTGGTTGAAAATACTTTGATGGAAGACAGCGCAATGATTTCTTTTTTATTCACCTGGGCAAAATCTTTTGATGGCAGCATTTCCAGAAGGTTTTTGAAATTCAGGTTTTTTAAAACGATGGTTGTTCCGTCAATAAGCATAATATCTTTATCCCTGCTGTCTATTTCAGAAGTTTTGATGTAAGAAATCTGCTCTGTGAATATAACGGTTTTTCCAATATTGGTATTCCACTCGATAAAAGTTTTTTTAGGAGCATTTTCTACCAGTTCTTTAGCTTTTTCGAAAGCTTGAACCAGTCTTTCTTTTTTGATGGGTTTTCTTACATAATCCACCACATTCAAATCGAAAGCTTCAGCAGCATATTCTTTGTAAGCTGTTGTAAAGATGATTTTTTTAGAACCTGAAATAATCTCAGCCACCTGAAGACCTGTCATTCCGGGCATTTCAATATCCAGAATGCACAGATTACAGTCGAGGCTTTCTATTTCATTCAGAAAAATTTTAGGATCATTGAATGCTTTTACTACCTCTACATTCTCAATCTGCTCGCATAGAAGTTTTAAATAGCTGATGGCCAGTAATTCATCATCCAGAATAACGCATTTTATCATAGAATTCTCCTAAATTGATTTTTAATTCCGCCGTAAAGATTCCGTTTTTTGAGCTTCTTTCCAGCTGATAATAAGTACTGTAGATCATTTTAAGCCTCTGATCAAAAGACTGGCTTCCAAAACCGCTTTTTTCCTTTTCCAGAATATTTTTCAGAGAAGCTTTATTACTGACTTTCATAGTGAAAATACTGTCCTCAAGCTCCATATAAATGGAAATAAAAGAATCCTGAGCCAGAAAATCCGTATGTTTGAAAGCATTTTCTATAAGGTCCACCGAGATCAGCGGAGCAAATACCTTTTCTTCATACAAAGCATCAGATTTATTGATCCTGGATTTAATTCTGAAGTCAAAAAGTGGATTGATCTTGATTTTATTAATTTCAATAAGGCTTAAAGCAAAATTAAGCTCTTCTTTCGGGCTTACATACTTATTGTTGCTTTCGTATAAAATATAATCCAGCACATTGGCCAGCTTATCCAGTGACATATACGTCTGATAGGCATGAGACTGCACCGAATTCAGAATATTTTTAAACAAATGCGGATTCAGCTTTGTGCCGATATGTTCCAGACGGACTTCATTCAGGTGCTGCTCAATAAGTTTGTTGGTTTCCGATAATTTGGTATTTCTCTGTTTCAGCTTCTGATTCTGGCTGAAGAGATAAATACTGATAGTCAGAAACAGGAAAATGGCAAAAACTCCGATGAATATCAGATAATCATGAATCATGTAGTAATTGCCGTCCATAGCTTGTACTTGAAACTATTTCAGTTTTTTAAGACTGTTTACCGTCACCGTTTCTTCACATTTTTCAAAAGTGATCTCGTAAGACGGATTTTTTTCAGGATAGGTTAAAAGATAGTCCGGACATGGTTTCTTTTGTGCATGGCTGCGGTCAAAATCTACCTTTCCGTTGGTAATGATGCTGTCTTTTATAAATTTCTCATCAATCTTGTAGGCCGCCATTGCATTTTTAGCTTCTTCAGAATATTTGAATTCTTTGGAAAGACTTTCAGCAATCACACGGCTGTTCGGTAAATATCCGCTGCAGCTTGCTCCTTTTTTGTTTAAAATAAAAAATACGATCAAAAGCCCCGGAACGAAGCCTATTGCATAAAATTTCAGTTTCTTCATTAGAAAATTAAAAGATTGATATCGTGGTACGTAAGTCCGAAACGATCGCAGATGATCTTCTTGGTATGTCTTCCTTTGTACATATATAAGCTCTGCTTCATTTCATTTTTGCGGATCAGCATGTTTTCAAAGCCGCCCTCTTCGTCATAATTTAAAATATAGGAAAGGAAGAAATTCGAGATGGCCTTGGTGGTGGTTCTCGGCATTCTTGAGGTAAGATTCGGAAGTCCGCAGTGGATGACACCGTGTTTGATGACATAAGGATCTTCCATGGTGGTAAGCTCTGAAGTTTCGATCACTTTACCGTTGTCTATGGTAATATCGATGATGACACTGCCTTTTTTCATTTTCATCACCATATCTTCAGTAACGATAGGGGTCATGTTCAATCTTGGAAGTGCTCCGATTACTACATCGGCACGTCTTAAACTTTTGCTGAGCTCTTTAGGATCAATAATAGAAGTCGGTACGCGGCTGTCAACAATCGTGTGAAGCCTTCTAAGCTTGGATAAAGAATTATCGAAAACTTTTACACTTGCTCCTAAACCAATGGCTGCTTTTGTAGCAAACTCACCTACAATTCCGGCTCCAAGGATAACAACTTCTGCGGGTCTTACTCCTGTAATTCCTCCCAGCATTAACCCGTTTGATAAGGCTAATAATTCGGAGGCATATAAGATTGAAACGGTTCCTGCAATTTCCCCGACTAATCTTACCAAAGCCAGCTGCTTGTATTCATCAACGATAAATTCAAAAGCGATGGCGTTTATTTTTTTCTCTGCAAGCTTTAAGAAATACTCCTTGTCTCTAAGATTAATTTGAAGTGCCGAAACCAGATACGTATTAGGCTTCATGTACTCAATTTCATCTTCTGTAGGAGGGTTCACCTTCAGGATAAGATCCTGCCCGAAAGCTTCTTTTGGATCATTGGTGATCTTCGCTCCAGATTCGGAATACTGTAAATCTGTAAAAAATGAACCTTGTCCGGCCCCTGATTCAATAATGATCTCATGGCCGTGCTCTACCAACACCTGTACGGCGTCAGGAGTAATACAGGTTCTCCTTTCGTTGAGACAGGTTTCTTTAGGAATTCCAATACTGAACTGTTTCCCTTTCTTTATAACCTCCAATTTTTCCTCTTTCGGCATTAATTCTTCTTCTGTGAAAGGAGTAAAAATATTTGTACTCATCCTTAAATTAAATTATGTCTTACAGATTGTTTTTTTACACTCAATTAATGAGCAAAGATACATAATATTTAATCGAATGAAATTTCTCTGTTTTCACCCGTATTCACAATACTCATTGTGTGGTACTTAAGGCCATAAAGCTCCTCTTCATACACTTCCGGCCACTCGATGATGCATAGAAAGGAGTTATCCAGATACTCTTCAATTCCGATATCATACACTTCTTCAATGTTTTTCAGACGGTAAAGATCAAAATGATATACTTTTCCTTTTTCAGTATTGTATTCATTCACAATAGAATACGTGGGAGAGTTTACTTCGTCATTGCTGCCCATATTTGTAAGCAGAAATTGAGTGAAGGTTGTCTTCCCGGCTCCCAGATTTCCTTTTAATAAAAGAATATTATGTTGTAATTGAGGAATGATGGTGTCAACAACTTCCTGCCAGTCTTCGATTGTATGTATAGTGAACTGCATATGCTAATTTGTTTTGCAAAAATAATGATTTATGAGTTTTTAATGAGTGGAAGAAGTCAGAAATTATAAATTGCAGGCTGGAAGCTGGAAGTTAGAAGCTGGAAGTTGAAAAAGCAACTTTTATATTCCCACTCTTAAACCTCAAACTCTCAAACTTTCGAACCAGCATCCCGAAACCCGCACCGAAATTCTCAGCCTCTTCCAACTTCCCTATAAATTACTTAATTTTACAGCATGATTTCCAAACAGACCATTGATAAAATATTCTCCACGATCCGCGTTGAAGAGATTGTGGGCGAATATGTGCAGTTGAAAAGAGCAGGGTCTAACTACAAAGGGCTCAGTCCTTTTCATGATGAAAAAACACCCAGTTTTGTAGTTTCTGCCAGTAAGCAGATCTGGAAGGATTTCTCTACAGGAAAAGGAGGAACAGCCATTTCTTTCCTGATGGAAATTGAGAACTTTACGTATCCTGAAGCACTCCGCCATGCTGCAAAAAAATACGGAATTGAAATTGAAGAAGACCAGCGGGAAATTTCTGAAGAAGCAAAAAATGCCCAGACAGAAAAAGATCTGCTGTATAAAATCCATGAGGTTGCCAATACTTATTTTCAGGAGATCCTTTGGGATGATCAGGAGGGCAGAAGCATAGGACTTTCTTATTTCAAAGAAAGGGAGTTGAGGGATGATATCATTAAGAAATTCCAGCTGGGATATTCTCCGGAGAAAAAGAATGCTTTCACGGCTTATGCGCTTGAAAAAGGTTATAATAAAGAAATTCTTGAGAAATCCGGACTTTCTATTTTTCCTGAAAATACTCCTGCAGGCGTAGACCGTTTTAGAGAAAGGGTTATTTTCCCTATTCACAGTTTTTCTGGCAGGGTTTTAGGCTTTGGAGCAAGGATTCTGAAGAATAATGTCAAAACTGCAAAATATCTCAATTCCCCGGAAACGGAGATCTACCATAAATCCAATGTTCTTTATGGATTAAACCAGAGCAAGCAGGCGATTTCAAGAAAGAATGCCTGTCTTTTGGTGGAAGGGTATATGGACGTGATTTCCCTTCATATGTCCGGAATTGAAAATGTAGTGGCAAGTTCCGGAACGTCTTTGACGACAGAACAAATCAAACTTATTAAGAGGCTTACGGAAAACGTAACGATTCTTTTTGACGGTGATAATGCCGGTATCAAAGCCAGTTTCCGAAGTATTGATATGTTGCTGACTGAGGGAATGAACATCCGTGTCTTGCTTTTCCCTGATGGAGATGACCCGGATTCCTTTGCCAGAAAACATCCGCAGGAATACGTTGAAAAGTACATCGAAAATGAAGCGATGGATTTCATCGATTTCAAGGCGGAAATTCTCCTGAGAGATATCGGAAATGATCCGATTAAAAAGGCTGAAGCAATCAGAGATATTGTAAAATCTGTCTCTTTCGTACAAAATGCCCTGAAAAGAGAGGTTTATCTGAAAGAGGTTTCCAATAAATTCGGGCTTTCCGAACAGAGTCTTTTCAATGAGCTGGATGTTCAGAAGCAGATCACCCAGAATCAGACGCATCATGTTCAGCAGCAGCAGAAGGAAAAAGCAGCAGCTCCGAAAATGGAGATTGTTCCTTTGGATAAGGAAAAAGAAGATCCTTTTCTGTATGATGTATTATTCATGGAGAATAAACTGGTAGATCATATGCTGATGTTCGGAGATATTGTTCTCAAAAGGAAGAATGAAAATAATGAGGAATATCAGATTACCGTTATTGAAGAAATTCTTCATCATTTTGAAGAAGAGCAGTATACATTTTTAGTCAAAGAAAATGAGATTATTATCAATCAGGTGAGAGAAGGAATTCAAAAGGATGAACTCAGAAGTGGAAACTTTTTTGTATCTTTTATGGACGAAGAGATTACCACAAAGGTTGTAGATGCTTTAATCCCGCTGGATGAACTTGAAAACTGGGCTTCAAGAAATATTTATCCTCCCAACTATGGTGATAAAGTGGCAGATCAGATCCAGGGAGATGTTCTGTTACATAAGTACCGGTATATTGATTATCTGATCAAGGAAACAGCCAAAGAGCTTGATCAGTACAGCAATACGGATGAGGTAAAATATTATGAGCTGATCAAAAAAATCACGCTTTTAAAGCAGGCTTCCATACGGTTGAGCAATATCATAGAATATTCACCGATCAAAGGGATTTATGTAGATAGGAAGAGATAAACAAGAGTCAGATTTTTGGATATTCTGTGACAAAAAGTCCTATAAAATTTTAGGAATAAATATTGTAATTTAAACTTCGAGAATATTTTAAAAATAATACATAATAGAAATATGGACATTAAAAAGGAATTCAGAGACTTCTCTGTAAAACATTTAGGAAACAACGGTTTGGTTACCGATCAGTATATGGGAATGTATGGCCCAACGAATCTTACTCCGTACATCATGGAAGAAAGAAGATTAAACGTTGCTCAGATGGACGTTTTCTCCCGTCTGATGATGGACAGAATTATCTTCCTGGGAACAGGTATTGATGATCAGGTTGCAAACATCGTTACGGCTCAGCTTTTATTCCTGGAAAGTGCTGACCCTTCAAAAGATATTCAGATCTACATCAACTCTCCTGGTGGTAGTGTGTATGCAGGTCTAGGTATTTATGACACCATGCAGATCATCAAGCCGGATGTAGCGACAATCTGTACAGGTATGGCTGCTTCAATGGGAGCTGTATTACTGGTTGCCGGAGAAAAAGGAAAACGTTCTGCGCTTAAGCATTCAAGAGTAATGATCCACCAGCCTTCAGGAGGTGCTCAGGGAGTTGCTTCTGATATGGAGATCAACTTAAGAGAAATGTTGAAACTGAAGCAGGAGCTTTATGAAATCATCGGTCATCACTCAGGACAAACGTATGAGTGGGTAGAAAAATCTTCTGACAGAGATTACTGGATGACTTCTGAAGAAGCTAAAGGTTACGGAATGGTAGATGAGGTTTTACAAAGATCTACTGAGAAAAAATAATTGATGATATAATCATGAGAACCGCACCCAATCTGGTGCGGTTTTTTTGTTGGATGATATTTTAAATTTCACTATTTAGATTCTGCAGAATGACACAATTGGAATGGAGGTTTATCCATACAGCTTATCATTCCGAAGAAATCCGGCTGCAATAATCCGGAAAAAAATACTTCACAAGAAATCTACAATGCTGGCCAAATTCCAACTGAAGACGTAAAAATTCCCATCCTCCGGAGGGGTGGCAAAAATTCAAAGAATTTTTGACGGGGTGGTTGTAAATAGCACATTCATCAGTATTGTTAAAAAACAATTATCATTATATTTAAGATCAGTTTACAATCGATTTATACTTTCGCAGCCATAAAAGTGAATATGAAAAAATTACTATGGTCTGCAGTCGTGCTGGCAGTATGGGCTTCATGTAAAAGTGATGATGATACAGCCATAATTAATCAGGATATTAATTATTCCAAACTGCCTCAGGAGTTTCCCTTTACAAAACTGGCTACTATAAACGGAGTGGATGTTATCAACGGAGGTTTTGGTTCCGGTGCTGCCGCTCATCCAACAAGAAAAGGGGAGTTCTATGTCATTACAGACAGAGGTCCCAATACGGACTTCCAGAATGGAAAAAAGTTTCTTGCTCCTAATTTCACTCCAACTATTATGCATTTTAAAATCAATGCCGACGGAAATGTAGAGGTCATCAAATATATTAAACTTAAAAATCCATCCGGACAACCTATTACCGGACTTCCAAATCCTGTTGGAATGGGGAGCACAGGAGAAATAGCATATGATGCTTCCGGAAATGTCTTAGGTACTGATCAGTATGGTCTTGACAGCGAAAGTATTGTTGCTGCCGCTGACGGTACATTCTGGGTTTCCGATGAATACGGACCGCATATCGTCCATTACAGTGCAGATGGAATGGAGATGGAAAGAATAAGCCCTATCGGAGTAAATACAGGACCAAGAAAGTTACCTGCTGTTTTAGCGAAAAGAAGAGCCAACAGAGGAATGGAGGGGCTTTGTATGAGCCCGGACGGAAGAACGCTGATAGGAACCATGCAGTCGATGATGTATGTTCCCAGTAAGGCATTGGCTACCAATAAAACTTTAACGAGAATTGTCACATTTGATACTGTTACAGGGCAGACTAAACAGTTTCTATATAAGCAGGATGGAGGTGCTACTGATTCGGTTTGTGATATTACAGCAATAAGTAACAGTGAATTCCTGGTGATTGAAAGAGATGGAAATTTCGGTTCCCAGGGCGGAATCAAAAAAGTATACAGAATCAATCTGAGCAATGCAACAGATGTAAACGGAGCCGATATCAGCGCTGTTGACGGAATGAAAATCAATGGAAAAGCTTTAGAACAATGTTCATGGGACGAAATTACCAATGCCGGAATAAAAGCTGTTACAAAAACATTAGCCGTAGATCTGGTAGCAAAACTGGGCTATGAACATGATAAATTCGAGGGAATTGTTTATCTGGGAAATAATAAACTGGCTGTTTTCAATGATGATGACTTTGGAGTGGTAGATGATGGAAACGGAAATCCAAAAGCCAAAATTTTACCTAAAACGGGTAAAGTAGACAAGGGAACAATGTATGTAGTCGATATTCAATAATTAGATTTTTTTAACGGAAAACGGCGGAATCGAAGATTCCGCCGTTTTTATTTTTATCTAAATGAAATTTTAGTTAAAAGCTTCAATGATTTTAGAGAAGTCTTCCAGTTTCAAAGCCGCTCCTCCGATAAGACCTCCGTCAATATCCGGCTGAGAGAAGATTTCTTTTGCATTATCCGGCTTCACAGAACCTCCGTAAAGAATAGAAACTTCGTCAGCAACTTCCTGTCCGTATTTTGAAGCAATAATATTTCTGATGTGAGCATGGATTTCCTGAGCCTGCTCCGGACTTGCTGTTTCTCCTGTTCCGATAGCCCAAACCGGTTCGTAAGCAATCACCACTTTTTTGATTTCTTCAGCAGAAAGCGTGAAAAGAGCTACTTCAGTCTGGTTTTTTACGACTTCAAGGTGTTGCCCTGCTTTTCTCTGTTCAAGTGTTTCTCCATTACAGTAAACAGGAATAAGACCTTTATCAAGAGCCAGCTTGATCTTTCTGTTACAGTGAGAATCTGTTTCTCCGTGATATTGCCTTCTTTCAGAATGCCCGATTAATGAACCGGTAGCATCGATAGATTCCAGCATATCTGCAGAAATTTCACCTGTGTAAGCGCCGCTTTCATGCTCGCTCATATCCTGAGAAAATACACCGATCTCATCCTTTTCAAAAATATCTTTCGCCATCATCAAATACAATGCTGGCGGAGCAATCCAAACTTCACAGTTGGTAGCGTTATTGTTTTTATAGCTTAGTAACTGAATCATTAATTGTTGTGCATCAATTACATTTTTGTTCATTTTCCAGTTTCCTGCAACTATTTTTCTTCTCATAAGATTTAGATATAGATTTATTTTATTTTTTCGTAATGGTTTATAATCCCCAAAGGTTTTTCAGTAGAACATAGAAGGTGTGCTCTTCCTCAGTTACTTTATTGTCTGCTTTGATCAAAGATTTTGCAAACTGAACAAATTTCACACGTTCATCCTCTGTAGAATCATCATGGAAACATCTTGCATGGAACTCAAAATGATCTTTCCATTCCTCAGGCTGTAAAAGGGCCAATGTGTCCAATTCGTTGTCAAGGTTCATTCTGAAAGGAAATTCATCCGCCAGGTATTGCTGTACCAGCATTCCTTCCTCAGGGGCAAACTCTCCGTCCACAGAAGAAAGAATCATTAATAAATGATAGCCGGCGATTGATTTATTTGATTTTTGCATGAGCTTTTATATGTTTAAGTTTAGTGTTTAAATTTGATAATTGATAATTGATAATTGATAATTGATAATTGATCAACGATTGGCTCTCGTCAAAAAGATCATTTATCGTTCATCATTCATAATTAATTAACGTAGTCCTTTGCAGGTTGTTTATCTACAATTTTTCCATTCTCAAGAATGAGGACAAACGGATTGCTTCTTGCTATTGTTTTGATGGCAGTTCCGTCCATCAGTACATTTTTAATGGTTTTAAAAGTATTAGGCTCTGTGGAAACTCCGTAGATTAAGGCGCCTTTCTGAGTATTTACCTTTGCCTCCACTTTCTGAAGCAGGTCAGCAGGGATTTCCTTTGGATGATAGGAAAACACCAGAACAGCTTTTGGAGCATTAATGATCTCTTGCGTAACTTCCATTCCTGTAGGATCTTCAATCTTAAATTTTACAATTTCAGATTTGTAACCTTCCTTAATCAATACCGATTCATTTTTTCCATCTTCAATTTTCCACGGAGAACCTTCTGCCCAGTATTCTGTTTTTTTGATATAATCATCCTGATTTACCTTTACTACCTGTCCTGTTTTTTCGTTTTTCAGGGAGTAAAATGTCTTATATTCAGAAGGGTTTTTGTCAATTTTAGCTTTTTCACCTTTAATGTCTGTCCCGATTTTATAATCACGGAAATCAATGATCGGTTCATGCATGATTCCCTGCACCATAACGTAGATCATTCCTAAAGAAAAGACTGTTAAAAGAATATATTGGAACGTATGGGAAGACTCTTTTTCGCTGATTCCATACTCATCTTTTTTACGGAATTCTTTTCTGTACAGAATGAATAATAGAATCAATCCTATCAAAAGGATAACATCTTTAAGGAAGCTCTGCCATGGAGTAAATTTGATGGCATCTCCAAAGCATCCACAATCTGTTACCACATTGAAATAAGCCGAATAAAATGTCAGAAATCCAAAGAAAATACAAAGTGCAATTAATACGGATAAGGTAAATTTAAGCTTTAATTTAAGCAGCAGCATAAATCCTAAGAAAAGCTCCAGTACCACCACAATAATAGAAAACAGCAGGGCAAACTTTTCAAAAAACGGCATATTGAAAACAGCAGGAGAGAAATATTCTTCCATTTTGAAAGAAAAACCTACCAGATCCACGGCTTTCACAAAGCCTGAAAGGATAAAAATGACAGCGATAATAAAGCGTAATAAACCTTTGAGCATATTAAATAGTTTTGGGTTCGAACTGATTTTCTTTTTCCGAGAACTTGATCAGACAGAAGACGGCATAATTCAGCATGTCGAAATAGTTGGCATCAAGCCCTTCCGAAACAATTGTTTGGCCCTGGTTATCCTCAATCTGTTTGGTTCTCAATACTTTCTGATAAATAAGATCCGTAATTGAAGAAATCCTCATATCTCTCCATGCTTCACCATAATCATGGTTTTTTCTTTCCATTAAAGCTTTCGCTTCACCGGAATATTTGTCATACAGACCTAAAATTTCTTCCTTATTTTCATTAAAATCATTGGAAAGGCCCTTTTCCAGCTGGATAAGTCCAATGATAGAATAGTTCACAATGGCGATAAATTCATCTTCTTCACTCTCATCCACCATTTTTTTATCAGTCATTTGCAGCGTACGGATCCTGTTCACTTTGATATAAATCTGATCTGTAATGGAACTTGGCCGTAAAACCCTCCATGCCGCACCATAATCCTGCAATTTTTTGCCGAAAAGATCACGGCACTGACTGATAACTTTCTCGAACTGTACTGATGTTTTTAACATAAATCTTCTTAATCTTCCAAATATACGAATTCGGTTTTAGATTTTTGAATTTGATGAGCTGAGTTTGTGAGTGAGAGGGTGAGAGGATGGGAGAGTTTTAGAGTTTCGGGTTTCGGGATTCGAGTTGTTGGGTTTGAGAGTGAGAGAGTCGGAGCGTCGGAGAGTTTGAGGGTGAGAGTGTTTGAGCATGGTATGTGAAACGTCCACTTCTAACTTCTAGCTTCTAGCTTCCAATTTCTCATTTAAAACTCATAAATCACTAATTTTGCATTACAAAAATCATTCATCAATTATCATTAATCATTTATAATCTACCCTCATCAATAATAATCTCATGCTCTCCAACCCTAAAACTCTCCCACACTCAAACCCTCCAACTCATTCAATCAACTGCAACGGTAGACTGGTACAACTGGACACTCCAAAAATCATGGGAATTCTCAACCTGACTCCGGATTCTTTCTCTGACGGCGGAAAATTCAATAACGAAAAAGCAGCTCTGGAGCATGCCGAAAAACTGTTGAAAGATGGAGCAGAAATACTGGATATTGGCCCTCAGTCTACACGTCCCAATGCCGAATTTTTAAGTGCTGCCGAAGAAAAAAACAGAATTGGAAATCTGATTTCTCTGATCAAAAAAGAATTTCCGGAAGCCCTGATTTCCCTGGATACTTTTTATGCAGAAACAGTGAAATTTGGATTTAATGAAGGAATTGATCTGATTAATGATATTTCTGGAGGTCAGTATGATACAGAAATGTTTGATACAGCTGCTGAAACGAGGTTGCCTTACATTCTGATGCATGTAAATCCTTCTTATGAAACCATGCATGATAAAATAAAATTTGAAGATATTACGCTGGAAGTGAACCAGTATTTTGCTAAAAAAACAAAAGAACTTTTAGAAAAAGGAGTGAATGATATCATTCTTGATCCCGGTTTTGGTTTCGGGAAAACAGTGGAAGACCAGATGAAAATGATCCATGAAGTTGAATATCTCGGATTCGGAAAATTTCCTTTGCTGATAGGGATTTCCAGAAAGTCATTTATCTACAGGCCTTTGGGAAAATCACCGCTGGACATCAATGAGGAAACACAGAAACTGCACATGAAAGTATTGGAACAGGGAGCAAAAATTTTGAGGGTTCACGATGTGGCTGAAGCAAAGGAAACACTGAACCATTTTTTACGAAAAAAATAAAAAGTGCAAAAAAAACTTGTGAGTAATTAAAAAGTTTATACATTTGCAATATGAATTTTACGAATCAGAAAAATATTATTGTCATTTCTATTATTGCTGTTGTCATTAACAACAGTAAGGAAACGGCATTTTAAATAGATTTTAATTTAAATTATATATAAAACCGTTTCAAACTATGAAACGGTTTTTTTGTTTTTAATTTTTTATAGTATAAAAGTATGTACCAGTTATTATCAGTAATTATTATCGTCATTATTATTCCCTTACGGCTGTGAGAAGGAAGGTGTATGACTGTACATATATTGAGCCCTCTCACAGCGTGAGAGGGCTTTTTTTATTTCGATTTGTTAATTTTTTAAACTTCTATAACATGTATTACAACGACGACACGACCATCTACTTTGACGGAAAATTTATGAAAGCGAAAGATGCGGGAACTGATCTTTACAGCCAATCACTTCACTATGGTTACTCTGTTTTTGAAGGCATTAAATCCTACAGCACAGATCATGGAACTCAAATTTTCAAAGCAAAAGAACACTACGAAAGACTGAAAAGATCAGCAGAACTCATGCATATTCCTTTTGATTATTCCGTAAATCAGCTTACAGAACTTACCTATGAACTTCTGGATCGTAATGGGTTTACAGATGCTTATATCCGTCCGTTGGTTACGTGTTCGCCCAATATGTCACTTTCAAAAGGACAAAAATCTTATCTGTCTCTTCTTGCATGGGAATGGAACAACGGCTATCTGGCGGATAAAATGAAAATTATGACTTCCCCTTTTCAACGCCCTAATCCTAAGGCATTCAAGGTGGAAGCCAAAGTAGGAGGGCATTATGTAAACTCCATATTAGCCTGTCAGGATGCCAAAGATAAAGGCTATGATGAAGCGCTGGTTCTGGATGAAAACGGAAATGTTGCCGAGAGTTCAGGTGCCAATGTGTTCTACGAAAAAGACGGAGTTTTATATACTCCGGCCAAAGGAAGTATTCTTCCGGGCATTACAAGACAAACCGTTATGGAAATTTGTAATGAGCTAGCTATCCCTGTAAAGGAAACTTTTTTCAAACCTGAAGAAATGAGAGGCGCAGATGCAGGCTTTTTCTGTGGTACGGCGGCAGAAATTGTTGCCCTTGATTCACTTGATGATGTTCCTTTTACCAAAGATTGGGAAAACACAGCAAGTGGGAGAGTACAACAGGCATATTTGAAATTGGTAAGAGTTCTGTCATTGTAAATTTTAATAATATAAATATTTGATTATCAATTGAATAAATTCGTTTTTTGAACAATTGAATATTGTAGTTTTTGGAAAAAACGAAAATGAAAAGAATATTACAAAATGTAGTTTTGGATCGGAATTTAGTAAAGAACTCCATTTTAAAGCGAGGAAAAGAACATAAAATGAAGAATAAATATGTTAAATAAATATTCAAAAACATTCACGCAAAACAGTGAACAACCCGCAGCCAAAGCTATGTTGTACGGGATAGGATTTACAGAAGAAGATATGCACAAAGCTCAGGTCGGAATTGCCAGTATGGGCTATGACGGAAACACATGCAATATGCATCTGAATGATCTTGCCCAGGTCGTAAAAAAAGGAACATGGAACCACGGATTAGCCGGATTGATTTTTAACACCATCGGAGTAAGTGACGGAATGAGCAATGGAACAGATGGAATGCGTTATTCTCTGGTAAGCCGTGATGTGATTGCCGACAGCATCGAAGCCATATGTGGAGCGCAATACTACGATGGATTGATCGCATTGCCAGGCTGTGATAAAAATATGCCGGGAACTATCATCGCAATGGGAAGGCTGAACAGACCATCCATCATGGTATACGGAGGAACAATTGCTCCAGGCTGCTATAAGGGAGAACAGCTTAATATTGTTTCAGCTTTCGAAGCGTTGGGGAAAAAGATTGCAGGAGAAATTACCGAAGAAGATTTTGATGGGGTTGTAAAAAATTCCTGCCCCGGAGCTGGTGCATGTGGTGGAATGTATACGGCCAATACAATGGCTTCTGCGATAGAGGCTTTAGGAATGAGCCTTCCGTATTCTTCTTCCAACCCGGCTTTAAGCAAAGAAAAACAGGAAGAATGTCTTGAAGCAGGAAAATACCTGAAAATATTATTGAAAAAAGATATTAAACCTTCGGATATCATGACCCGCAAAGCTTTTGAAAATGCGCTGCGCATGATTGTTATTCTTGGAGGAAGTACCAATGCCGTTCTGCATTTTATAGCTATGGCAAAAAGTGTGGGAGTACCGCTTACTCAGGATGATTTCCAAAAGATGAGTGATAAAACTCCGGTGCTGGCAGATTTAAAACCAAGCGGGAAATACCTGATGCAGGATCTGTATGAACACGGAGGAATACCATCCGTCATGAAATACCTTTTAAATCAGGGATTATTACATGGGGATTGCTTAACGGTAACCGGAAAAACAGTTGCAGAGAATTTAGAAAATGTTCCCGATCTGGATTTTACGACTCAAAAAATTATTAAACCATTATCAGAACCTGTAAAAGAAACAGGCCACCTGAGAATATTATACGGAAATCTTGCTGAAAAAGGAAGTGTAGCCAAAATTACAGGAAAAGAAGGAGAACGTTTCGTAGGTAAGGCCCGTGTATTTGATGGCGAAAAAAATCTGATCAGAGGAATTCAGGATGGAACCGTCCAGCATGGTGATGTCATTGTCATCCGCCATGAAGGTCCAAAAGGCGCTCCCGGAATGCCGGAAATGCTGAAACCTACGAGCGCGCTTATCGGCGCTGGACTGGGAAGCAGTGTCGCTTTGATTACCGATGGAAGATTCAGCGGAGGAACTCATGGTTTTGTAGTAGGACACATTACCCCTGAAGCTCACGAAGGAGGTTTGATAGCTTTTGTCAACGATAATGATCTGATTGAAATTGATGCTGTCAACAACACCATACAGCTCAAAGTTTCAGAAGAAGAAATAGAAAGAAGAAAAAAAGGATGGCAAAAACCAGCTCTTAAAGTACAGAAAGGACTGCTTTATAAATATGCATTAACCGTATCATCAGCTGCAGAAGGCTGTGTAACAGACGAAATCACTCAATAAAAATATGGAAAACCCGAATTTATCAACAGAAATACAACTGAGCGGAAGCCGGATCATTCTTGAAGCCTTTCTTCAGGAAGGAGTGAAAACCGTTTTCGGATATCCGGGAGGTGCTATTATCCCTATTTATGATGCCCTTTACGACTATAAAGAAAACCTGAAACATATCCTTGTACGTCACGAGCAGGCAGCAGTGCATGCGGCACAAGGTCTTGCAAGAGTCTCAGGAGAAGTTGGTGTTGTATTGGCTACCAGCGGCCCGGGAGCAACTAATCTCGTTACGGGACTGGCTGATGCTTTACTCGATAATACTCCCCTGGTATGTATTACGGGACAGGTTTTTGAACACCTTCTCGGAACTGATGCCTTTCAGGAAATAGACGTTATGAACATCACAAGCCCGGTTACCAAGTGGAATTATCAGGTGACGGATGCTCATGAGCTTCCCGAAGTATTGGCAAAAGCATTTTACATTGCAAAGTCAGGCCGTCCCGGTCCCGTAGTGATTGATGTGACTAAAAATGCCCAGCTGCAGTCTGTTGCTTATAAAGGCTATTCACCATGCCACACATTACGCAGCTATAAACCGGATCCCGATCCATGTATGGAAAATATCGTAAAAGCTGCAGCGTTGATCAATAATGCCGAAAAGCCATTTGTTATTGCAGGACAGGGGATTATGCTCGGAAAAGCTGAAAAGGAGTTCTTACAGTTTGCCGAAAAATCAGGAATTCCGGTAGCATGGACGGTTCTGGGAATGAGTGCTATTCCAACTCATCATCCACAAGCGGTAGGAATGGTAGGAATGCACGGAAACTATGGCCCGAATATATTAACCAACGAATGTGATGTTCTGATTGCTGTAGGAATGCGGTTCGATGACCGTGTGACCGGAAGATTGGATCAGTATGCGAAACAGGCAAAGATTGTTCATCTGGATATAGACAATGCGGAGATCAATAAAAATGTAAAAGTAGATGTTCCCGTTCTGGGAAACTGCAAACATACGCTTCCTCTTCTTACAGAAAAGATCGTAAAAAGAGAACATCATCACTGGCATAAAAGATTTAAAAAATGTCATGAAATTGAAAGCATCAACCTGATTCATACGGAGCTCTACCCCGAAGAAGGTGAGATTACAATGGGAGAGGTTATCCGCCAGTTGAATGAGATAACAGCAGGTGAAGCAGTAATTGTAACAGATGTAGGACAGCATCAGATGGCGACATGCCGATACTCTCAGTTCAAACATTCCCGAACCAATGTCACAAGCGGTGGGCTGGGAACCATGGGATTCTGTCTTCCCGCTGCGATAGGAGCTTCTTATGCAGAAACAAACCGTCCTGTTATTGCTGTGATGGGAGACGGAGGAGCTCAGATGAACATTCAGGAACTGGGAACCATTATGCAGTATCATCCGGAAGTGAAGATCTTAATTCTGAATAACTGCTATCTCGGAATGGTAAGACAGTGGCAGGAATTGTTTCACGAAGAAAGATATTCCTCTGTAGATATTCAGAGCCCCGATTTCGTTCAGGTGGCAAAAGGATACAATATTCCCGGAAAAAAAGTATCCGAGAGAAAAGACCTGAAAGCAGGACTCCAAGAAATGCTTAACCATAAAGGATCTTTCCTCCTTGAAGTAATGACAGGAAAAGAACACAATGTATTTCCGATGATCCCTCAGGGAAAAAGTGTTTCGGAAATTGTATTAAATAATAAATAAAATTTAAAAATAAAAAAGATGAAAACAGATCATAAAGAATATACCATTACAGCGTATACAGAAGATTATTTAGGATTGATCAGCCGCATCAATGCTATTTTTTCGAGAAGAAGAATTTCTATGGTGACCTTTAATGTTGGTCCTTCAGAAATGGAAAAAGTAAAAAAGTTTGTTATTGTTATCAGAGAAACAGAAGATTCTGTTCAGAAGATCAGCAGACAAATGGAAAAGCAGGTAGACGTTCTGGAAGTACATTATCACAGAAATCCATACCTGACAGCAGTAGAATATGCAAGCTAAAAGCAAAAAATTAAACATCACAATCAATAATAAATAAAATCAAAAAAAATGGCAAAATTGAATTTTGGAGGAGTAGAAGAGAACGTAGTAACAAGAGAAGAATTTCCGTTGGAAAAAGCTCAGGAAGCATTAAAAGATGAAGTTGTAGCAGTAATTGGATATGGAGTACAGGGGCCTGGGCAGGCTTTAAACCAGAAAGACAACGGAATTAATGTGATTGTAGGGCAGAGAAAAAACTCCAAATCTTGGGATAAAGCAATAGCAGACGGATTTGTACCGGGAGAAACATTATTTGAAATTGAAGAAGCATTGGAAAAAGGAACCATTATCTGCTATCTTCTGAGTGATGCTGCACAGATTGAATACTGGCCGAAAGTAAAACAGCATCTTACTCCAGGGAAAGCGTTGTATTTTTCTCATGGTTTCGGAATTACGTTCAGCGAGCGTACAGGAATCGTTCCTCCAGCTGATGTAGATGTATTTCTTGTAGCTCCGAAAGGCTCAGGAACTTCATTGAGAAGAATGTTTCTGCAGGACAGAGGTTTAAACAGCAGTTTTGCCGTATATCAGGATGCTACAGGAAAAGCAAGAGAAAGAGTGACAGCATTAGGTATCGCGATCGGAAGCGGATATCTTTTTGAAACCGATTTTAAAAAAGAAGTATACAGCGATCTTGCCGGAGAACGCGGAACGCTGATGGGTGCTGTACAGGGAATATTTGCCGCTCAGTATGATGTATTGCGAAAAAATGGACACAGCCCTTCTGAAGCCTTTAATGAAACCGTAGAAGAACTGACTCAGTCATTGATGCCATTGGTAGCAGAAAACGGAATGGACTGGATGTATGCTAACTGCAGTACAACCGCTCAGAGAGGAGCTTTGGACTGGTGGAAACGTTTCAGAGATGCTACTTCACCTTTGTTTGAAGAGCTGTATGATAATGTAGCCAAAGGAAATGAAGCTCAACGTTCCATTGACAGCAACAGCAAACCAGATTACCGTGAAAAACTGGAAGCTGAACTTAGTGAGCTAAGAGAAAGCGAAATGTGGAAGGCCGGAAAAACAGTACGAAGCCTGAGACCAGAAAATAATTAGTAAATAAACGGATGATGAAAGAGGGAGTAAGTTCCTCCGTTTTAGAGAATGTCTATAAAGCGGAGGAACGATTAAAAAATGTAGTGGTAAAAACACCTTTGGCTGTCAATAACAATCTGTCAGCTATTTATGAGTCGAATATTTATTTTAAAAGAGAAGATCTTCAAAGGGTAAGATCCTATAAAATAAGAGGTGCCTATAACAAGATGGCCACCATGTCTGAGGAAGAACTTTCAAAAGGTGTTGTGTGTGCCAGTGCCGGAAATCATGCGCAGGGAGTTGCATTTGCATGCCAGACCATGAAGGTGAAAGGAACGATTTTCATGCCTTTGCCAACTCCCGGGCAAAAGCTTGAACAGGTGAAAATGTTCGGTGGAGAATACATTGATGTTATTTTATTTGGAGACACATTCGATGAATCTAAAGATGCTGCGATGAGGTTTTGTAAAGACCATAACAGCGTATTTATCCATCCTTTTGATGATCCGGCGATTATTGAAGGACAGGCAACAACAGCACTGGAGATTCTGGAACAGACAGAAGGTGTGGTTGAGTATCTTTTTGTACCGATCGGCGGCGGCGGACTGGCAGCAGGAATCTGCACAGTATTTCAGCATTTGTCTCCGCAAACAAAGATTATCGGGGTAGAGCCCTCCGCAGCAGCAAGCATGAAAAAAGCCCTTGAAAAGGGAAAACCTGTTCTTCTTGAAAAGATCAGCCGTTTTGTAGACGGAGCAGCCGTACAGCAAGTGGGAGATATTACATTTGAACGCTGTAAAGATATCCTGTACGATATGGCAACAGTGGATGAAGGGCTTGTCTGCGAAACCATATTGTCTTTGTATAATAAAGATGCTATTGTTGTAGAACCGGCAGGGGCACTTTCAGTAGCAGTATTGGACAAATATAGA
This sequence comes from Chryseobacterium cupriresistens, assembly GCF_046614675.1. Lineage (NCBI taxonomy): Bacteria > Pseudomonadati > Bacteroidota > Flavobacteriia > Flavobacteriales > Weeksellaceae > Chryseobacterium > Chryseobacterium cupriresistens. The sequence goes on from NZ_JBKKJT010000003.1 coordinate 49,141, forward strand.
GAAGAGATAAAAGGTAAAAACGTAGTATGTATTATCAGCGGAAGCAATAATGACATTACCCGGATGGAAGAAATCAAGGAAAAAGCATTGCTTCATGCAGGACTAAAACATTATTTCCTTGTCAGATTTCCACAGCGTCCCGGAGCATTGAAAACCTTTGTAATGGATGTACTGGGACCTGATGATGACATCACTTATTTTGAATATACCCAGAAAAATTCAAAAGAAAAGGGAATCGCAGTAGTAGGAATTGCTTTAAAACAAAACAAAGATTTCACTCCTTTAATTGATAAAATGAAACAATATGATTTCTTTGTCAACTATCTGAACAATGATCCTTCACTGATGAATTTGCTTATTTAAAATTATATTCAATATTAAATTATTTCGTACACAAATCAGATTCTAAAAACACAATGATGAAAAAAGCTTCACAATTTTAGTGAAGCTTTTATGTTTCTGTCAATTTCAAACGACATAAGAAAGTGAAGCGTTAAGAAAATGAATTCTGTGAACGTTAAGAAAACTCTGGTGTCTGAGTGCGGGACAAAATATGATTCTCAATATAGATCGTTTCGCACGAGTTTAGAGTTTTTAGAGAACAGATTTCATTTTTAGCTGAAGTTTCTAAGTCTTGAATTTTTGATTCTTTTGTTTCAAGACAAAAGAAGTAGATTAAAAATAATTTTTCGAACCATTAAGAATAATAAAGTTTTTAAGAATAGTGAAGAAAACATCTTCGATATTTAGTAAGGAGGATGGCTTCAGTGATGAAAAAAAGCTTCACAATTTTTGTGAAGCTTTTATGTTTCTGGCAATATCAAATGACATAAGAAACTGAAGCGTTAAGAAAATGAATTCTGTGAACGTTAAAAAAACTCTATTGTTTGAGTGCGGGACAAAATATGATTCTAAACATAGATCGTTTCCGCACGAGTTTAGAGTTTTTAGAGAACAGATTTTATTTTTAGCTGAAGTTTCTGAGTCTTGAATTTTTGATTCTTTTGATTCTTTTGTTTCAAGACAAAAGAAGTATAATGAATAAAAAAATAAACCATTAAGAATAATAAAGTTTTTAAGAATAGTTAAGGATAATATCTTTCGATATTTATTAAGCAAGGTGCTTCATTCAAATTTATTTGAAACTTAACTTACCTTATCATCTAAATTCCTCTTAATGGTTTAAAATCATATTCAATATTAAATTATTTCGTGCACAAATCAGATTCTAAAAACACAATGATGAAAAAGCTTCACAATCAGTGAAGCTTTTTTGTTTTTTGACAAAATCAAATGACATAGGAAACTGAAGCGTTAAGAAAATGAATTCTGTGAACGTTAAAAAAACTCTGGTGTTTGAGTGCGGGACAAAATATGATTCTAAACATAGATCGTTTCCGGACGAGTTTAGAGTTTTTAGAGAACAGATTTCATTTTTAGCTGAAGTTTCTGAGTCTTGAATTTTTGATTCTTTTGTTTCAAGACAAAAGAAGTAGATTAAAAATAATTTTTCGAACCATTAAGAATAATAAAGTTTTTAAGAATAGTGAAGAAAACATCTTCGATATTTAGTAAGCAGGATGGCTTCAGTGATGAAAAAAAGCTTCACAATTTTTGTGAAGCTTTTATGTTTCTGGCAATATCAAATGACATAAGAAAGTGAAGCGTTAAGAAAATGAATTCTGTGAACGTTAAAAAAACTCTATTGTTTGAGTGCGGGACAAAATATGATTCTAAACATAGATCGTTTCCGCACGAGTTTAGAGTTTTTAGAGAACAGATTTCATTTTTAGCTGAAGTTTCTAAGTCTTGAATTTTTGTTTCTTTTGTTTCAAGACAAAAGAAATATAATTCTTTTTATAAATTATCTTTCAAGCGAAAAATTCGAAATTACTTTCGGACGTTCAGCTTCATTAGCTACTTTCCAGGATGTTCTGTACATCCATTCCGTCATTTTATACAGCTTTTTGTAATTGATATTTTCTGATTCATCCTGCGGGGTATGGTACTGATCATGCAGAACACTGGTAAAGAATACAGCAGGAATGCCAATTTTAGCATATGGAAGATGATCACTTCTGAAATAGAAATACTCAGCATGGCTTGGAGAATCCCAATCTTTAAGGTATTTGAACTTTGTACTTTCATTGTTGGCATCTTCGGCCATTTTTACCAGCTCTTCAGAATTTTTGTGAGGAGCATTTCCTCCTAATAAAGCAGCTTCATTATTGTCATTTCTCCCGATCATGTCACCATTCAGTACGGCTACAATTTTTTCTTTCGGAACAACAGGATGGGCTGCATGCCATCTTGAACCCAGTAATCCTCTTTCTTCAGCGCCATGGAAAACAAAAAGGATGCTTCTTTTTCCCGGCTGTTTTTTGTAAGCTCTGGCCATTGCTAACATGGCAACACAAGTACTGGCGTTATCATCAGCACCGTTGTAGATCGTGTCATTCTTTACAGGATGTCTGATCCCGTCATGATCCTGGTGTCCGCTTAACAGAACATATTCATTTTTAAGAACAGGATCTGTACCATCAATTTTTCCGATAATATTGACTGAAGGGTATTTGTAAGTTTCAGTGATCAGGTTCAGAGAAGCTTTAGGATTGTTTTTTACCCAGCTGGCATTTTCTCTTTTGATCCACACAACAGGAATATTATTGGTGATTTTTTCTCTTAATCCTTCCACTCCGTAGCTTCCTCTTGTCATTTGAGGCAGTACTTCTACCCAGCTTTGCTCGGAAATATCATCGGTGATGAAAATAATGGCTTTTGCTCCCAGTTCAGCGGCTTTATTGTAATATTTATTTCTTACAAATCCGGGATATCTTCTTACAAAAAGAGTCATATCCTTAGAAATATTTTTGTCGGATGCGTTTACTGCAACAACTTTTCCTTTGATATTCAATTTCGCAAGCTCTTCAGGCTCTGCGTTTCCGGCATATACAATTTCAGCGTCTACAGAAGCATTTACAGGTTCCGCAACCAGAAAATCCTTCCATAATTTTAAACTTTTGTCTCCGATTTTCAGGGTGCTTTGCGGGATCACCTGATGTCTGTACATATCAAAGAACTGGAAAAAAGTTCCGTTATCTCCGGCAGGTTTCATTCCGGCTTCTTTAGCTTTGTCAGCCAGCCACATAGAGACTTTCAATTCATCCAGAGTTCCTGCTTCACGGCCCCAGAACTGGTCTGCAGCAAGCTGGTACATATCGGTGCGGAGATCAGATTCTTTGATAGCAGAAACTAAAGGTTTTTTATAGTTCTGAGCATTTCCGAGGGTAAACAGGAAAAGGCTTAACAGAGAAAAAATATAATTTTTATTCATAAGAACTTTTAATTGAAGTTAGCCAATTTCTCTGAAAACTGTTTTGAAAACTCTTTTCTGTCTTCTTCCAGTTTTTCCTGTGTAGAAGGTAGAATATAATTAAATAGGATCTTGTCTTCATGGTCTAAAAAGATAATTTCCTTTTCATTTCCATCGATCATCTGTGAGAAAATTTCCCACATCGGAGTGTCTTTTAATTTTAATAATTCAAAAAACTGTTCTGCTTTGATTTCGATTTTCTGCATGTTCTTTTTATATAGTATCGTTGAATATTTCTGAATTCTGGTTCAAAAATAAAGATTTTGTATGGTAAAGCGTATTAAAACTCGAGAAACTTCAGCTTAAACTGAATGGCGAAGTTTTCCTTGAAATGAGGCGTTGCATAATAACCCACTCTGTAGAATACCCCAAGATTAAAATAGCTGGAAAGGAAATTGTTCCATTCCACACCGACTTCCTGATACAGGTGATCCAGTTTTCTGAATTTAAACTGGTGGTATTCCGGATGTTTCATATCTCCGATAGTTCCTCGTAAGACAAAATCAAAGCTGGAAACATTGTGTCCGAAACTTTTCAGATACCATGGAAGTTTATGCGTAAAATAATACGCTATGAACCTGTCATTATAGTATTTTCCGCCTTCCAGTGTTGCAAACCCAAGGTAAGATGTAAGGTTAAAATTGAAATCTTTACCAGGAGAGGCAAGTCCGTTCATCGTAAAGTTTTTCCAGATAGGTGCCCCACCAAGAACAAGACCTCCATATAATCGGAACCCTGTAGTTCCGATCGGTGTTTTGAAATTATGAACAAACAAACCATCAAAACGGGAATAATTAAAATCCCCCTGCAGTATTTTGTAACTCTGCTCATAATTAAAATACAGTTCAGGATATTTCTGATCAATCAGAGATTTTCCCTGAGGGGTCATAATATTGGTAGAATTCGGAGAATATTTCAGGGTGAAAAGGGTATTGAAGTTTCTGTAAGATGTTCCCCGGTCTCTGAACTGATAATCGAATTCAGCTTCTTCTGTATTTCTTCTTACAGCAAGAGCAACGGTAAGTCCGTTGGTGACATCGTTCAGGTAAGATAATGACATTCCTTTAAAGTGGAAATACCGGTCATTATTCAGATTATTCCCGAAGTTCATCATTCTCATCTTGAAATTCCACATTTTTCGGTTGAATTCTCCGGATGCTGTCACATCATCATACACTTCAAATCTGAAAAAGGAATTCTTTTCCAGTGTGGTTTTCATATCAAGCCCCATTCCGTACTTCCATTTTCGGTCTTTCACACCATATGCAAAATAGTAGTCCGGTGAAAAATAAGGGTTGAAATTTTCATTCAGCTTGGCTTTTAAACCTAATCTGAAACCTTCATAGGAGTTATAATTGACAATTTCATCCACAGCAAAATCTACAGAACCGACTCTGATCTGTCCGTTCAGTAAACCTGATAAAATCTGTGCTTTGCTGTCGATTTTATATTTTTTACCTAAACTGTCGATGGTTTTATAGGTATTTTGTTCCCTTTCGGTAAGGGGATCTGTCCTGTAGCGGTCCAGAGATTGGCCGTCAATATTTTTTACCGAGAAAGTATAGCCTTTAAAATCCTTTGGATCTTCTTCAATAGGAGATTCGAAATCAAAATACTTTGAGGTAAGGAAAGCATAGGTCCCGAAGCTTTTTTTGTCTTTCTTATCATCGGCATGCACTTTGTCATCCATGGCCATTTTACCCATTTTAAGCTTGGCTTTTTCATGAGCAAGGAACCATTTATTATTGTAGAATACCCAGGTACTGGTAATAATTCCTTCGTTTTTATTTTTACTGAAATTCTCAATTTTTTTGATTCCGTACGTTTCGGTATCTACATAAATAGCACCGTTATACTTTCGTTTTCTGTCCGGCTTTTTGTAATTTACCTCACGGAAGCGGATCACAAAGTTTTTCCTTCCGTCAAGGGTAACGGTATCTGAAAGAAAGAATCTGTACAGCCCTCTGTTTTCGGGTTTTATCTGTTCGGGAACAACATCCCTGTTACTTTGCTGGAGCGCAATCATTTCGTAAATAGGCTGCTTCAGACCGGAGATTCTGTTGTCCAGAATATTGATCTTTTCACCATACTTTTTGGAGTACAAAAACTCCTGAGCTCTTTCCCAAAGGAAGAGTTTACTTTTTGAAAATATTTTTCTTGCGTTGATATTATTCAGCGAGTCTTTTTCTCTTTTTTTCTTGAAAATGTTTAAATCATTAAAATACTGATTAAACTGAGAAAGACTGTCCTCATCAATATCCAGAGAGATTTTTTCGTAGGATTTGTAAGAATAGGATCCTAAACTTTTGGGTGAGTTTTCTTTGAATAATTTATTGACTTTTTTAAGAATTTCCAGAGCCCTGGGATCACTTTTGTCTTCAATAACAACCGCTTCAATGTTGGTTGTCTGTGATGTTTTTTTAAGCAGGGAAACTTCCATGCTGCTCTCAACTGTGATACTTTCTCTCTGATAAGAATCTGCATCAATATCAATATTTTTACATCCTGTTTTAAACTCCAGAATACCTTGTTCATTCGTATATCCGATAACTGCATTGTCACAGGATACCTTTGCTTTATAGACAGGCTTTTGGCTGGCGTCATCCACAACCTTAATTTTTGATTGCGAATACCCCAAAAAGCAGATCAGGAAAAATAATAACAGTAAACCCCTTTTCATGTAAAAAAACTACGTCAAAAATAATGATATTTATTGTTGTAAAAAAGTTTTTAACAGAGTATAACATTGATTTAATCTAATGTTTTCATGGACTTTCCAAAGGTAAAATCAAACAAAGAAATGAGCCGCATAGCCTTTCTGTGTTTTACCTGAATTTCTAAATAAAAAAACTCCCGGACAGTTCATATTCAGGAGTTTTTTTTGTTTATTTGTGTTTTAGAATCGTTTATTGATCGTCCAGCGCTTTCATAAACTCAATAATATCATCAACTTCTTTGTCGGTAAGCTGTAACGGTGCGTCGGAAAGTGTCTGATTTTCCAGTTTAAATCCAAAAGCTTTTCCTCCGCCTTTGTTATAGAAATTCATCACTTCTTTCAGGGTTTTATACCCGCCGTTGTGCATATAAGGAGCTGTTTTGTTAATATTTCTAAGTGTGGGTGTTTTAAAGGAATGCTGCAGGGAAGAAACTGTCTCATGGAATTTTCCCCGTCCCGGATCTGTGTCAAATGTTTTATTTTCTCCGTTCATTGCTGTTCCCAGGACTTCCTGTTCAGTTTTTTTGAAATTCGGAGGAACCGTTCCATTAAATAAGGGAAGGAAATGACAGATGGCACATTGGGCTTTTCCCACAAAAAGATTGAAACCGCGCTTTTGATTGTCTGTCATCGCTGATTTATTTCCTCTCATATATTCATCAAAATCAGAATTGAATTTTGCCAGAGAGCGGATATAGCTCGCCAATACATTCTGAAGCTGCCAGACCTCGGTTTTTTGTGAATGATAGATCTTTTTAAATGCGGCCTTATAGTTTTTATCCTGATTGATTTTGGCAAGAATAACATTCAGATCACCGTGCATTTCTTCTTTATTGGAGATTACATCAGAGCTTTGTCCTTCCAGGTCATCCTTTCTCATATCCCAGAACTGTCCATGCTGATAGCCTGCATAATTGAGCGAAGGGGTATTTCTTGCCAGTTCCGAATTTTCAAGGGACATTGCTTTGCTCAGTCCGTCTGTAAAAGCTTTCTCAGGAATATGACAGGTGGCACAGCTCCGGTTGTTATTATTCGACAAAATTTTATCATTAAAGAGTTGGTGCCCAAGAGCAGCTTTTTCTTCAGAGTAGGCATATTCTTTTCCCGGAATAAAGGCATTAGGATTAAAAGCATTTTTACTGAAAAAAGTAGCTGCATTTTTGTTTAAAGCGGTCGTTACGTCAACATCGGGAATGTTCTCCTGCTTTTTAAAATCAAGCATCAAAGTTGTGATTCTATTCAGATGATCCGGAATGAAATTCACGTAATCAAATGTGTTTTTGTCTGTATTTTTCTTCAGTACGGTAATGGTTGAACTGATCTCTGCCACGATACTTTTTAAGGCTTTATTTTTCGAACGATCAGTGGAGATCTGTTCCAAAGTTTCTTTTATTCCTTGCAGAGAAGAGGGCATTTCCTGTAAAAATGTTCCCGAAACCGGAGTGTCAAAACCTGAAATTCCCAGGCTGGAAATTCTGAAAGTCTCCTGTCTTAATGCATCAAAAACCTGGTCTTTACTGATGGTGATGACCTGAAAGTTGGTATCAATGGTATTGCTTTTATTGATGAGTTTATTAAGCATCCGGATTACTTCTTCTTTATTCGCTTTTTCGTAAGAGTAGAACATCTCTTCCAGCACCTGTAAGCCTTCAGGTTCTATTTCAGTATGTTCATCCATTTCTATTTCGGGAAGGGCCGGGCCATTGATAAACCTTGCAGAGTGGGGAAGGAAGTATTCTACAGCCCATTCCATTTTTTTGTAGGTTTTTCGGATATCCTGGAATTTCTCCTGAAGAAGTTTTTCATCAGCATCTTTAGCAACAAGAGCCTTCAGTTCATTGATCTGTTTTTCAAAATCAGCATTGGTTTTGATGATCCTGTTTTTTACAGAACCAAGATCTTCGTATACGGGCTGCTGCTTATCATTTTTGCAATGGTAAAGCGTAAAAAGTGCTGCTGCACAGTATAAGAAAAGGAGTATCGGGTATTTTGAAAGTTTACTCATAAGTATGAAAAAGTATCAACAGAGGTTTTCTATTGATACTTTAATTGAATTTGATATGAAGGAATTAAAACTATTTTTCTACGTTTCTGATAATAACAATCTGTCCGCCTTCTTTGTTGGCGTTGATTCCGGAACCGTCAGGATTTTTGAATTTATCCAGCTGCCAGGTATGAGAGTGAATATTCACAGAGAAGGTATTCGGAATTCCGATGATGTCTGAAATATCAACCATTGCCCCGAATTCCCATGAACCGAATTTCTGAAGGTCTCCGGATTGGTTGTAAGCAGTCTGCCATGCAGAGTCACCTCTGTTGTGCCTCATGTTCAGCCATGGTTTGTATTGTTTGGTGGCAATATTCAGCTGCCAGATATAAGAATCGTGTTTTGCATTTTTGTAATAAGAATCTCCGTCTTCCTGGATGTATACAAAGTTTTCAGTTACACATAAGTTGTCAGGATTGATCAGATTATTTCCCGGATTAGAGTCTCCTTCAGCCACCACTTCCAGTTTTCCTGTCAGCATATTATTGGCATTCAGAACAAGCTTGTAAACTCTTCCCCACATGGTTAATCCGGCTTTGGGAGTGATCCCGTCGGAAGATTCTCCGGTAGCAGTAAAGTAGATTTCTCTTCCTTTTCCTGCTCCTTTTCTGTAATCTACATCTTCCACTCTTGAAAAGCGGATCGCATTATTGTCAATATTTTTCTGGTTGATCTGAGCTCCGGTAAGGTTTTTAGCGTTCGGAATTTCCACGAATTCTACATCATAGCTGCTTCCTTTCGTCATATCTGTTTCCGTATAGTTGCTGTTGGTTCTTTTTAAAGAATACAATTTACCGTTATCAAGATCTCCCTGTGTATCGGCTACATACATGATCAGCTGTCCTGCAGACTGGTGAGAAGAAGAATAAGACTGGTCTTCACCAATAATGATATAGGTTTTTCCGTTAGAAACATCTTTAGGAAGCGGAACCGCATTTTCCATAGAAGCCTTTCCTAATGCCGGTTTTACCCTTGTTTTATCAGTTGCCTGAGACACGGGTGCCAAAGGGTTTAAAGCATGTACCATACTTTCTTCACCTGATTCTCCTGCGGTAAGGAATGCACTGAAACCATGAATTTCAGGGGTTGCCAACGTAGCGGAACATAATCTTGTCATTCCTCCGGTTCCGTTTAAGATGTATTCTCCTTTTACAGGCTTAAAAGTTTTGTCTAAATAGACTCTTGATACCGATTGCTTGATCTCATGGTTGGTAATCATCAGGTAACCGTCAGAGTTTGGATCTTTCATAAGTCCCATTCCGTCCGGCTGTCCTCCGAAAACGAAATCCGGTGAACCCGGAAGCACATCGGAACTGGAAATAAGGGTGGTTATATTTAAATTTTCAAAACCTTTCATTCCATATACGAAAGCGGGTTCTTTAGAAAAGTTTTCAAGTTTGATTTTATCATTGACAGGAGCGTCCGAGTTACCGTTGTCATCATTGCAGCCTTGAAATACAAGAGAAGCAAAGACCAGCGCTCCAATAGTTTTGTTAATTTTCATAATTACATTTTTTGAATTTCGATTATGGCAAAACTAAAGGTCTTGTATTAACTGAGTTTTAAAAAGATAAAACAAATAGTTTAAGATTAAGTAATGGTTTGTTAAGATAAGATCAATAATTAGAACGGGTATAAATAAAAAAGACTGTGATGAAATCTTAGGAATAAAGAATAGTATGGTATAGCGCAGAGTACGCAAAAGCTTTTTCATCTGCAAGAAGTAAGAATACTACACACGCTTCGTCAGAATCAATGAAGTTGATTCCCTTCATTGCTCCCTTCAATACGAAGTGCTATACGAAAAACTTTGCGTTAAGAATATAATGGTAAAACAACTCCGGCTGTCTCAAAATTGAGACAGCCGGAGTAAAAATTATAATAGAGGTTTCTATTTTAAATATTCAAAGCTTTTTGGTAAGCGTTTTCTAACCCTTCAAGGTTTTTACCACCAGCAGTAGCGAAACCTGGGTTTCCACCACCACCACCTTGGATTTCTTTAGCAAGGTCTTTTACGATAGCTCCAGCCTGGTAATCCGCAGCCAGATCATCAGAAACTCCAACGGTAATCATTGGTTTTCCGTCTGCATCAGAAAGAATAATCGTTACCGAAGACGGGATTTCTCTCTTCAGTTGGAAAACGATGTCTTTTACAGAACCTGCATCCAGAGAAGTTTTCTTTACTAAAAGCTGTTTATTGCCTTTCTGCTCATATGAATTCTTCCATTCTCCGATTTCTCCTTTTGCTTTTTCCTTTTTAAGAGCATCTACTTCAGCCTTCAATGAAGTATTTTCTTCGATCAGTTTTTCGATTGATCTTACCACATCTTTAGACTTTAATAACTGAGAAAGTTCAGTGATCTGTTTTTCAAGATTGTTGAAATACTCTTCAGATTTGTCTCCCGAAATAGCCTCAATCCTTCTGATTCCCGCAGCAGCAGAGCCTTCGGAAGTGATTTTAAAGTGCCCGATTTCGCTGGTATTTTTTACGTGAGTTCCTCCGCAAAGTTCTTTTGAACTTCCAAACTGGATCATTCTCACACTGTCACCATATTTTTCACCAAATAAAGCCATTGCTCCTTTATCCAGAGCTTCCTGAATCGGAATATTTCTGAATTCCTGTAAAGCAATACTTTCTTTGATCTTTTTATTTACTTTTTGTTCAATAAGTGCTAATTCTTCTTCTGTCATTTTGTTGAAATGAGAGAAGTCGAAACGAAGATAATCAGGACCAACATAAGAACCTTTCTGTTCTACGTGAGTTCCTAACACCTCTCTTAAAGCCTCGTGCAGAAGGTGAGTTACAGAGTGGTTGGCCTGAGAATTTTTTCTTTCGGAAGCGTTTACTTTAGCATAGAAAACAGCACCGGCATCTTTTGGAAGACCATTGATCAACGAAATAATCAATCCGTTTTCCTTCTTAGTCTCCAATACTTCAAAGCTTTCAACCGCATTTTCAAGAACACCTTTGTCTCCAACCTGTCCACCTCCTTCAGGATAGAAAGGAGAGCTGCTTAATACCACCTGGTAAAATTCTCCGTCTTTATTTTCTACCTTTCTGTATCTTGTAATATAGGTTTCGGATTCAATCTGATCATATCCTACAAAGTTTTCATCTCTTTCCTCCAAAGTGACCCAGTCGTAAACTTTCTGGGCAGAATCAGCTTTTGAACGAAGCTTCTGTTTCTCCATTTCAGCTTTGAAACCAGCTTCATCAATTGTTAATCCTTTTTCCTCAGCAATAATTCTTGTTAAGTCATCAGGGAAACCATAAGTATCATACAGTTCAAAAACTTCTTCACTTGGTAATACCTTCTGATTATTGGCAATAGTCTGCTGGATCAGTTTTTCTACTCTGATCAGACCGTTTTCAATAGTTTTTAAGAAAGAATCTTCTTCACTTTTGATCACTTCAGCAACAAGTTTTCCCTGTTTTTCGATTTCCGGGAAGAAAGTTCCCATCTGCTCCTGCAGTACAGCTACCAGTTTGTAAAGGAAAGGCTCTTTCATATCCAGGAATCGGTAAGAATAAGAAATTCCTCTTCTTAAAATTCTTCTGATAACATACCCCGCACCTCCGTTGGAAGGTAATTGTCCGTCTGCAATAGCAAAGGAAACTGCTCTGATGTGGTCTACCACAACACGGATCGCAATATCCTTTTCGTCTTGTAAAATTCCGGTATATTTTTTACCTGAAAGTTCCTCAACTTTAGCAATAAGCGGAGTGAAAACATCCGTATCATAGTTGGAAGACTTCCCTTGAAGCGCCATACAAAGACGCTCAAAGCCCATTCCCGTATCTACGTGCTGAGCAGGAAGCTTCTCTAAAGATTTATCAGCCTTTCTGTTGAATTCCATGAAAACCAGGTTCCATACTTCCACAACCTGCGGGTGGTCCTGATTCACAAGCGAAATTCCCGGAACTGCTGCTTTTTCTTCAGGAGTTCTCAGGTCAATATGGATTTCTGAACACGGTCCGCACGGTCCGCTTTCACCCATTTCCCAGAAGTTATCTTTTTTATTTCCGTTGATGATTCTATCCTCTGAAATGTGAGATTTCCAGAAGTCATATGCATCCTGGTCTCTGTCCAGATTTTCTGAAGCATCCCCTTCAAAAATCGTTACGTATAAATTTTCTTTTGGAATTCCGTATACTTCAGTCAGTAATTCCCAGGCAAAAGCAATAGCCTCTTTTTTGAAGTAATCCCCGAAAGACCAGTTTCCTAACATCTCAAACATAGTGTGATGGTAAGTATCTCTACCTACATCATCCAGGTCATTGTGTTTCCCTGAAACTCTCAGACACTTCTGTGTATCGGCAATTCTAGGGGCGGTAGGGGTTTTGTAGCCAAGGAAAAAATCCTTGAACTGCGTCATTCCGGAGTTGGAAAACATAAGGGTAGGGTCGTCTTTCAGCACAATAGGAGCTGAAGGAACGATTAAGTGCTCCTTACTTTTAAAATAATCTAAAAATTTTTGACGTATCTCTTGTGATGTCATAGTATTGCTTTTGCTTTTTTAAATATCAAATTTTTGATAAGATGCAAATTTAAGATTTTTAAGCGATTTGTAATAATTTTATGCTATGTTTTGAATGATAACGAGTTTGGCTAATGGAGGTGTGGTAAACCTTACAGGTTTTCAAAACCTGTAAGGTTTGAGATGGCAAGTTTGTAATGACTGTAATCAATAATAATCGATCTCATTTTGCAATTTTCCATTTAACTTCCTACCTTCGTTGCGATCTGAAAAAAGACAAAAAATCCTTCCAATGACAAAAGATGAAGAGCTGAAAAGCTGGATAGAACAGTATTCAGGGCCGCTTTTGAAGCGGGCACTGTATGTACTTTCGAATAAAGAAGATGCACAGGATGTGGTTCAGGAAGTTTTTCTTGCAGCTTATTCTGCTTATGATTCTTTTGAAGGGAAAAGTAATGCGCTTACGTGGCTGATGGCTATTCTGAATAGAAAAGTTGCAGATTTTTACCGGAAAAAATACAAATCGGAACCCAATATCCGACTTGATCATTTTTTTGATGAAACCGGATCATGGAAAAATAATGATGTTTTAAATGACTGGAATGTTTCTGGCGATGGAGATGAGCTTTTAGACAGTACAGAATTTAATAAAACATTGGAAGAATGTATTGAAGAATTGCCCTCCAAATGGAAGATTCTGTTGAAAATGTATTATATCGAAGAAAAAAAAGCACCGGAAGTCAGTCAGGAATTGAATGTTTCCACGACTAATCTATGGAAGATTTTGCAGAGAAGCCGCATGCAGCTCAGAGAATGTCTGGAGTTTAACTGGTTTTCAAAATCATAAGAAATCATGATACGAAGAATACTACATATATTATTTTTACCGTGCAGTGAAGCTACTTTACTGATGGAAAAAAGGAATGCCCAATCTATTTCTGCCAGAGAAAACAGGATGCTCAGTATGCACCTCATGATCTGTAAATGGTGCAGGATGTACAATGAAAAGCTGGCTCTTCTGGATAAAGCTTTTAAAAAGACTTTTTCTGAAAAAGAAACTGAAATTAATGATTCTGAAATTCAGGACTTTAAAAATAAAATGATCGATAAATTGAATTTCTGATAAAATTTCTGTCAGGATTTTAAAATAGCACCGACTATACTTTTGAAAACAATAAAGTATTCATTTAAAATCTTAAAAATATGGTCGGAACAGTACAGGAATCTAAAAAACAATCAGCCCGAATCGGGTATTATATTTCGCTTTTCGGAGCAGCACTTATTTTACTGTGGATTGGTATATTCAAATTCACTCCCACAGAAGCAGCTGCAATAAAACCTTTGGTAGAAAACCATTTCTTAACTTTTTTCGTATATAAGATTATGAGTGCTCAGGCAGTGTCAAATCTTATCGGAGCGATAGAAATTATCATTGCATTACTCCTGATATTTAGTGCGAGATTTGCTGTACTCAAAAAGTATGCAGGTGTAGGAATGATCGTAACTTTTCTGGTAACATTAAGTTATTTATTGACAACACCGGGAATGTGGAAAATAGTAGACGGAGTGCCTGTGACGGATTTCTTTATTCTGAAAGACCTTATGTTTTTAGGATTTGGAGTAATGATCATTCAAAATAATAAGTAATGAATAAAAAAGTAAAAATGAAGAATATATTAATTGCACTCGGAATCATTCTGGGTATAGCAGTATTTGCTGCGGAATCAGGGCTTTTCAGAAAAGCGAAGTCCAATGTAGTGGAAATAAAAAAAGAAAATGAGGAAATTATGGATAACAAGAACGTTAAAGAGATTTATTTTGCAGGTGGATGTTTCTGGGGAACAGAACATTTTTTTCAACAGATTCGTGGCGTGGTAGGAACAGAAGTTGGTTATGCCAACGGTAATACCAAAAATCCTACTTATGAAGAAGTCGTAAGCCATACAACAGGTTTCGCAGAAACCGTAAAAGTAAAATATGATCCTGAACAGGTAGATCTGAAACTATTGATTGATCTGTATTTTAAAACCATTGATCCTACAAGCAAGGATCAGCAGGGAAATGACAGAGGAAACCAGTACAGAACAGGAATTTATTTCACTGATAAAACAGATGAAGCGGTGGTAAAAGCGGAAGTTCAGAAGCTGGCAAAGAATTATCATAAACCAGTAGTCGTAGAAACTATTCCATTGAAAAATTTCTACAGGGCTGAAGACTATCATCAGGATTATCTGGATAAAAATCCAGGCGGTTACTGTCATATTGAACCGGGACTTTTTGAAATGGCCAAAAAAGCCAACCCGCTTCCAAAACCGGCTTACCAAAAGCAGGATAAAAAAGTTTTAAAAGAAAAACTGACAGCAGAACAATATAATGTTACCCAGGAAAACGGTACAGAAAGACCTTTCCAGAATGAGTACTGGAATGAAACCCGTGAAGGAATTTATGTAGATATTACAACAGGGGAACCTTTGTTTGTCTCTACCGATAAATTTGAATCCGGATGCGGATGGCCAAGTTTCTCAAAACCGATTACCAAAGGTTTGATTGATGAAAAGCTGGACCGTTCCCATGGTATGGATAGAGTAGAAGTAAGAAGTAAAACGGGCGATGCTCACCTGGGACACGTTTTCACAGACGGGCCGAAGGATAAAGGAGGACTTCGTTACTGTATCAACAGTGCTTCACTGAAATTTATTCCGAAAGCTGAAATGGAAAGCAAAGGATACGGAAAATATCTTCCGTTGTTAGATAAAAAATAATATGAAAGGAAGGCTGCCTAAAAAATATCATTCTGAACGAAATGAAATGAAGTGAAGAATCTCATAGGTCTACTGATTAATGAGATTCTTCCTTCGTCAGAATGACAAAAGCCAAATTATTGTGCTATCTGGCAGCCTTTTATTTTGAATTCATAGTATGATTAAAATCTACCAATCTCTTTTTCTCAGAATCCAGTACGAACCGAAGATGAAAACAGCACACCATACCAGACAGGCAATAAGACTTTCCGTAGGGTAGTGGAACTCATATTTTAAGCCCATCATTTTAGCCATATTTAATCTCATCATCGGGTTAGGAATCAGGCTTGACATGCTTTCAAGCGGTAAAAGGTGCGAGATAAAAAAATCATTCTGAAGAACCTCATTTCTTTGCGGTCCCTGCATTCCCTTTACTTTTGAATACGTTTCAAGAGCGGTTAAAATTCCTTCGCCAATCCAGAAAACGAAAAGGGCAAGAAAAACAAAAACAGATTTTCTCAGTAAAATGGAAAGGAACATTAAGAAGCAAAAGAACGTAAATAGCTTCACAAAATAATTTCCAATAAAGAACATTTCAGCAAAAGCCTTGGTAGAGTCCGTTGTATTCGAATATTGATATCCCAGAAACAAAGTAATTCCCAATACAATAGCTGTTGAAACAATAGTGAAAATGCTTATCGTCAGCAATTTTGAAGTGATGAATTCCTTTCTGCTCAGTCCGTCAATCGTGTTTTGCTTGAACATTCTGTTGCTGAACTCCTGGGAAATAGAGAAAACAATGATCAGTCCCAGGAAAATTTTCAGCAAAGCAACAATCCATGTGGTGAAATTCCATATTTCCGGGAAATTATAAATTCCCTGTTCTTTTAAATTGATCGTTCCTCCAAAAATATCAAAGTCAACCAATCCAATGAAAAGTAAAGCAATAAGAATGGCGAAATAAAGTATCGTGAAAACTCTGAACGGCTTATAGTTCAGGTTTTTGTAATATTCAAGTTTTAATAATTTGATCATGATTAATTGGTGTTTTTTACAAGTTCAAGGAATTGAGATTCTAGAGACAGTTTTTTCTTTGTTAAATGAGAAAGATAGATTCCTTTTTCAGCCAGTTTCTGATTCATTGCCGAAGCTGAAATAGAAGCGTCATCACGGATCTGAGCTTTGATAAGATCACCTTCCTGATTGATGGACGAGAACCACTGAAGTTCGTTCAACGCATTTAAAAGTAAGGTGTTATTATCAGCTTTCAGCTCAAAATATCCGTTGTTGGAAGTCATTTCATCCACTCTTCCGCAATAAATGGAATTTCCTTCCTTCAAGACAATGACATGGCTGCAGATTTTTTCAATTTCATCCAGAAGATGGCTTGCAATGATAATGGTGATTCCCTGCTTGGCAATATCACTGATGATTTCCCTGATTTGAATAATTCCTTCAGGATCCAGTCCGTTGGTCGGTTCATCCAAAATTAATACTTCCGGATTGTTCAGCATGGCAGAAGCAATGGCCAGACGCTGTTTCATTCCTAAAGAGAAAGTTTTGAAAGTATCTTTTCTTCTTTCATACAGATTAACCGTTTTCAGAACTTCGTCAATCCTTGAGTAGGGTGTTTGCTTAATTTCAGCGACAATCTTAAGATTGGTTTCTGCACTTAGATAAGGATAAAAGTTAGGCTGTTCAATAATCGCTCCGATCTTTTTTAAGGTGTCAGGATCAGTGCCTTTCTTGCCAAACCAGAACCAATCTCCGCTGGTGGGATTGATGGTTGAAAGCAGCATCCCGAAAGTAGTGGATTTTCCGCTTCCGTTCGGTCCCAAAAGGCCATAAACATTTCCTCTTTCGACATCAAAAGAAATATTGTTGACCACAACTCTTTTGAATTTTTTCGTCAAATTTTTTACTGATAAAATCTTTTCCATGTAATTTGTTTTACATAGTAGTAGTCTATATAAATTAGAGAATGTTACAGAATTATCATAAATCAATATTAATTTATGGACAAATACATTAAATTTGATAGAATTAATCAACAGTTATGAAGCTAATTGAACTGGCAGAAGAATTAAAGGTATCTGCAGAAGCCATAAAACAGTTTATCCAGGATTTTGATCTTGAACTGGTAGATTGTATCAGTACCAATTTTGAGGTAAAAAAAGATTTTGAAAAATTTGCCCGCGAAAATGTAGATTTTTTAAGACTTTATGAAAAAGATCTTGATAAAAATAAGACCCTGGAGCAGATTGCTGAAGTGATCAAGCAGCCAAAAGACAAGGTTGAAAAGGTGATCAAAGACAATAATCTCAATATCTTCGATAATGGTTTTTACAAATCCTCCATATCGAGTTATGGAATTGATAACAAACTTGGAGGGAATTATCAGTTTGTCTACGATTATTTTGGGCATAAAACCAGCCTTCAGCAAAGAGATTTTATCGGATACAGAGACCTGTTTTTTTATACATCCACTGTTCTGGAACCCTTCCTGAATCCACAGCAGATCAAAGACTGGGGAATCAACAAACCTGCAGGGATTATTCTTTACGGACCTCCGGGAAGCGGTAAGATATTCTGGGCCAATAAAATAGCTGAAATTATCGGGTATCAGTTTAAAGAAGTCAAAAAACATTATTTGGGAACTTCGCTGATTGATGGAAATGAGATCAATTTCAGTGATTTCCTTGTGAGTATGATGAAGGAAAACAAAATGCTTCTTTTTATGGATGATTTCGATGAAATTATGATGCAGAGAAGGGCGGAAACAGACATTGCTTCCTGCAATCTTGAGGCTCAGGAACTGATTCTTCACTACATCGGAAAGTTTGAAAAAGAAGGTGTTTTAATGGTAGGTTCAGCTAATTCTGTGGCTGAAATTGATGAGGAAATTCTGGCACCCGGAAGATTTGATGTGCTGATTCCTATTTTTCCTCCCAATGCTTCTGAGCGCTCGGAAATCATTCTTTATGCCATGACCAGAGGATTGGAAGAAGATTCTTTACTCTATAAAATACTTAAAAATAACAAGGCTGATAAAGTTCCATTCTGGCATGAAATCTCTTCAAAGATGAAAGCATTCAGCAATACCATGCTGATAGACTTTACCCAAAGTTTAAAGAAAAGAATCAAAAACCTGTATCAAAGGACCAGAAATGAAAAGCTGAAAATTGATCAGAAAATTTTAGACAGCGCATTAAGGGATGCAGGATCAAAACTTACTGAAGAATATCTTGATCAGGTAGCACGATTTCTTGCAGATGCCATTATCAATAATTTTGATGACTTTCAGTTCAGAATTCAGGCATTGAAAAATGAACTGGAAACCTACAGAGTTGTCGAGGAGCCGCAAAGAGCAATCGGATTTCAGCATAATGAAGGAGATAAAGGATAAACTGTTTAAAGTTCAAGGTTTAAAGTTTAAGGTTTTATAAAAATTACTCATTACCTAATTACTCATTATTTATGAACAGTATTTGGGAATTGGATACATTCTACAGAAAAAGAGACATCATCATTATTGGTGCGGGGTTTTCCGGGCTTTGGACAGCCATATCCACAAAGGAGAAGTATCCTGAAAAATCTGTTCTTATTATTGAACGGAATACCATTCCATTGGGTGCTTCCACAAGAAATGCCGGGTTTGCCTGCTTTGGAAGTCTTACCGAAGTGATTGCCGATTCTGAGAAAATGGGCTGGGAAAAAACACTGGAGCTTGTTACAATGAGATTTAACGGACTTCAGAAAATCCAGCATTATTTTAAACATGATGAAATTGATTTTGAACTGAATGGAGGCTATGAAATTGTAAACACTGAAGAGCCTTTAACCCAGATTGATGCTGTAAATAAAAAACTGAAAACAATAACCAGACTGGATCAGATTTATACTTTAAAACAGAATAAAATAAAGGAATTCGGACTTGGAAAATCTGAATTCCTGATTGAAAATCCTTGTGAAGGAGGTCTTCACTCCGGAAAGTTAGTACAGAAACTACTGGAGAAATGCCACGAACTGAAAATTGAGTTTTTATTTGGAACGGAAGTTCAAAATATTGAAGAAACGGACAAAGTTGAGGTGCAGCTTTCAACAGATCTTTCTGTAATCGCCGACCAGCTTATTTATTGTACCAATGCATTCACTTCAAAATTTCTGGAAAAAGAGAATATCATTCCTGCCCGCGGACAGGTTCTCCTGACAGAACCAGTAGACGGTTTAAAACTTAAAGGTACTTTTCATTATGATGAAGGCTATTATTATTTCAGAAATATAGGAAACAGAATATTACTGGGTGGCGGAAGAAATCAGGATTTTAAGACAGAAGAAACAACGGCTTTTGAAACGACAGAATTTCTGCAGAATCATTTAGAAAATTTTTTAAAAGAAGTCATACTTCCTCATAAAGATTTTAAAATTGCCCTCCGCTGGTCAGGAATCATGGCTATGGGTGAAGAAAAATCGCCCATTGTAAAACAGTTTTCAGAAAGACAGTTCTGTGCCGTAAGACTTTCAGGAATGGGAGTTGCTTTAGCTCCGAAAATAGGAGAGATAATAGCAGAAATGATTTAATAGATGGATTGGTAGTATAAAATTTGTGATTAATAAGTTTTTATTGAAAAGAAATTAGAAGTTGGCTGGAAGCTAGAAGCTGGAGGTTGGAAGCTAAGGGCACATTCCCGACTCCAAAACTCTATAAATCGAATCTTGAAACTTTTTCCTCAAACACGCTCTAACTCTAAAATCCTCAAACCTCACTACCCGAATCCAAAACGGATGCATTCTCAAACTCTCAAACTCTACAACTCGAATCCCGCACCTCGAAAACTCGAATCCTAAACCTCTCCACTCTAAAAGAATTCCTTATTTTTGCAAAAAAGAAACATTCGTGATTAACAACGACCAGATAAAAGAAGTTCAATCCAGAATTGAAGACTTACACAGATACCTTCAGATTGAAAAAAAGAAGA
This sequence comes from Chryseobacterium cupriresistens, assembly GCF_046614675.1. Lineage (NCBI taxonomy): Bacteria > Pseudomonadati > Bacteroidota > Flavobacteriia > Flavobacteriales > Weeksellaceae > Chryseobacterium > Chryseobacterium cupriresistens. The sequence continues at coordinate 69,476 of NZ_JBKKJT010000003.1, forward strand.
TTGAAATAGCCAATGATGATGAAAAAACTGCGGCACCCGAATTTTGGGATAATCCAAAAACTGCTGAAGCATTTCTAAAACAGCTTCGTTCCAAGAAAAAATGGGTAGAAAGCTATGACGAAATTCAGACACAGTTTGAAGATTTACAGGTTTTGGCTGATTTCGCTAAAGAAGATCCGGATTCTGAAAAAGAACTGGATGAGACTTTCCCGCAATTGGTAGAAAAAATTGAAGACCTGGAATTCAAAAATATGCTTTCCAATGAAGGGGACGAACTTTCTGCAGTACTTCAGATTACAGCAGGAGCAGGAGGAACAGAAAGTTGTGACTGGGCAGCTATGCTGATGAGAATGTATACCATGTGGGCAGAAAAACAAGGCTATAAAATCCGTGAACTTAACTTCCAGGAAGGAGATGTAGCAGGTGTGAAGACTGTTACCCTTGAAATTGAAGGCGAATTTGCTTTTGGATATTTAAGAGGTGAAAACGGAGTGCACCGTTTGGTAAGGATTTCTCCTTTTGACAGTAATGCGAAACGCCATACCAGTTTTGTTTCGGTATATGTTTATCCTTTGGTGGATGATACCATTGAAATCAACATCAATCCTGCCGATATCAGCTTTGAAACCATGAGAGCTTCCGGAGCCGGAGGGCAGAACGTAAACAAGGTAGAAACGGCTGTACGTCTTCGCCACGCTCCTACAGGAATTATCATTGAAAACTCAGAATCCCGTTCTCAGCTTCAGAATAAAGAAAAAGCCATGCAGCTCCTTCGTTCAAGACTTTACGAAATGGAACTGGAAGAGCGTATGAAAGCCAGAAATGAGATTGAAGCCAATAAAATGAAGATTGAGTGGGGAAGCCAAATTAGAAACTACGTCATGCATCCATACAAACTGGTAAAAGATGTACGTTCCGGTCATGAAACTTCAGATGTGGATGCCGTAATGAACGGAAATATTACCCCATTCCTGAAAGCATTCTTAATGGCCGATGGAACGGCAGTTTCCGATGATGATCTGGACTTATAAAAATCATGTTTGAATTTTAGTTAAAATCTTATAATTAATTTTTGTTTCAGACATTTTAGACTTACTTTTGTTGTTCATCGATATTTATGGAAGATTTCAATAGCTGGAAGGATTTATTAAACCCGGAGTTTTATATAAAAATGGGAGGGTTTTGGCTGATTTTGTTTATTGTTTTTGCTGAAACGGGTCTTTTTGTAGGATTTTTTCTACCTGGGGATTCTCTACTTTTCGTTTCGGGAATTTATGCCGTTGAAATCATCAAAGAGACTTTTGGCTCTACAGAGAGCGATTTTTTAGATACCACTTTATTGGCTTCAGGAGTAGCTCTTGCCGCTATTATTGGAAATGAAGTAGGATATTACTTCGGAAGGAAAGCAGGACCAGCTTTGTATAAAAGACCGGATTCAATGCTATTTAAGAAAAAATACCTTTACCAGGCACACGATTTCTTTGAAAAACACGGAGCTTTAGCCGTTATTATGGCAAGATTCTTACCGGTTGTAAGAACTTTTACGCCTATTGTAGCAGGTATTGTAAAGATGGATAAAAAAGAGTTTTTAAGAGATAATATTATCGGTGCTGTATTATGGTCTTTCATTCTGATCTTTGCAGGACATTATCTTGACAAGCTTTTTATGGAGCAGTTTGGCATCAACCTGAAAGAGAAACTGGAATACATCATTATTGTAATCGTATTGGTAACAACACTTCCGGTAATTATCAAATTTGTTTTCGGGAAAAAAGAAGATCTTTCCAAATATGAAGATCAGGACTTTGAATAGATAAAGAATTCAATCAAAAATATAGAGCCGTCTCAATCATGAGATGGCTTTTTTATTGCTTATCAATAAATTTTTTAAACGCAAAGATTAATTTGTATTGAGTATTATTTTGAGAGAGCAAAGGTAGGAATCAATGAAATTGATTCTTTCTAAGCGTATGGATATATATTCGTGAGCTTCATCAGTGACAAAGTCACGACTTCTTTGCTTTTTTACAATGATGTGTTGTAATTATTATCCTTTGCGTTTAATAATCAAAAAAATTCTCTTAGACATCTTTACTTTTTAATCCATTCCAGAATATTGGGATAGATAATGCTGTCTCTTTTTCTTTTACTGAAAAATCTGGGCGCATGCCCGGCTCCTTTCATAAAAATAAATTTGTGTGGAACGTTCATCTTGGTAAGCGCAGAGTCCATCGCAATTCCCTGGTGTTGATTTACCAGTACATCATTATTTCCCTGAAATAACATGGTCGGAACATCTGTAATATTAGCAATAGGGCTGGCTTCCTTAAAAGCTTCAGAAACGTTTTTCCGGTCAAACTTAGTTCCTACTACCTTTTGAAAAGTAGGAGAGGTATATTTTGAATAAAAAGATTTAAGATATTCAGAGCTGTAAAAATCTGTTGGTCCGCTTAAGGAGATAATTTTTTTTATTTGTTCAGGATGCTGGTAACCATAAAGTAAGGCTAGATGGCCACCGGCACTTTCTCCCAGAAGAATGTAATTGTTGGGTTGAAGCTCTGCTTTTTCTGCTAAAGAGTTGAATTTTTCAATGGCAAGCCCGATATCTTCAAGCTGTTGTTTATAAGTGATCTTTTCTTTGGTAGAAACAAACCTGTAATTCATATTGATACTCGGAATGTTGTTTTGAAAAAGCATTTTCTGAACCTGGATCATATGCTCTTTTTTACCCAAAGTCCAGGCGCCACCATGAACGATAAGTACAACAGGAGAATTTTCAGAATAATCTTTGGGAAGAAAAACATCCATTTTCTGTCTTTTATGTTCCCCATATTTCAGATTGTAAATCTTCTGTTGTCCGCCGGGACCTACCCAAACTCTGAATTTAGTATTACATGACTGCAGAAGGAAACCAACGCATCCCATAGCGAAAAAATGATACCGGAGAATGAGCTTTTTCATAAAGTAAAAATAAAAAAATATTATTACAATTCATTATGCAGACCCTTGGCATAATTGTAAACAGACCGGTTGTATCTTGACAGATGGTTGGAAAGTGCCTTTAAAGTTAATGATAATGCTTCCTCATATTTCCCGGTTGAAGAAAGGGACAGCGCTAAAAAGGAATCTACTGCATCATTTAGCTCATCAGAATAATGGGCTTTTTCTTCCCTTAAAATATGAATGCTTTCTTCTGTTTTTCCAATATTTCTTAAGGTGCTTGCCAGCTGGATTCTTGCTCTTCTTCTTCGTAGGCCGGTTAATCCGTGATCTAATGCTGATCTGTACAAAGGTTCTGCTTCCTTTTCATGCCCGGTGGAATCAAAAGCACAGGCTCTTTCAAAATCAGCAATAGGCCCGGGAATCCTTTTCTGTAAGTAATTCTACATGATCTTTAATTTGCTCAATAAACTCTTCACTGTTTATGGTTCCAAGTTTTAGCCATATTCTTTGTAATTGATTTTCCCAGTTTTTATTCATCCAATAGATTTTAAACAAAGATATAAAATATTGAAAGTGAAGGATTGTTGAAAGGTTCATATAATTTTCAAAATAATTGTTAGATTATGAATCCAAAAACGGAATTAAATAATTATTTTTGCTGGACTTGACAAAGATTAAAAAATTATTAAAATATGGCATCAGGCTTTTTTGCTATTTTGGATGATATTGCAGCATTGATGGATGATGTAGCAGTTACCAGTAAGATTGCTACACAAAAGACAGCAGGAATTTTAGGGGACGACCTGGCTGTAAATGCAGAAAAAGCCACCGGCTTTCTTTCCTCCAGAGAACTTCCGGTTCTGTGGGCTATTACCAAAGGATCATTTATCAATAAACTGATCATTCTTCCTATTGCCTTCCTTCTCAACTGGCTGTACAAACCGGCTATTGAAATGATTCTTATTTTAGGGGGAATATATCTTGCCTTTGAAGGAGTGGAGAAAATTATAGAATTCCTGTTTCACCGTTCCAAAAAAGGGCACGAAGTCATCAAGGAAAGTGACGAAGAAGAAAATTCTGAAGTTTCTGAAAAAGCGAAAATAAACTCAGCGATCAGAACAGATTTTATCCTTTCTATTGAAATTGTAATTATTGCATTGGGAACGGTTATCCAGCAGGAACATCCGCTTCTTACACAGATTTTAACGGTAACTTTTGTATCATTTATTGCAACAGTAGGAGTGTATGGAATTGTTGCATTGATCGTAAGAATGGATGATGCAGGTTTCAGTTTGATTAAAAAGAGTCATGACAAAGGATTCTTCTCCAAGCTTGGTCATTTATTGGTAAAGGCATTGCCAGTTATCATCAAACTTTTAGGAGTTGTAGGAACAATTGCTTTGATCCTGGTTTCAGGAGGAATTTTTGCTCATAATATTCATTATTTACATGAGCTGCTTCCAACGTGGCCGTCTATGCTGAAAGAGTTTACTTTCGGTCTTGTAGGGGGAATTGCTGCAGTATTGGTTTTCACTTTAGGAAAAGGAATCTATTCCCTGGCGACAAAAAAGTAAAACAGAATTAAAATTAAATAATCAAAAAGTCCTGTATTCGAGAGAGTACAGGACTTTTTTTAGGTTCATTCAATATCTTTTAGTTAAATGAATTAAAGTTGATGGGCCTCAATTAATACTCGAGATTAATCATAAGGTTTTCTTATTGATAACCCTTCGACAGGCTCAGGTTGATAACCCAAATATCAATCAAAATTTTAAACATTGTCAGGCTGAGCCTGTCGAAGCCATTGCCACTAAAAGGAATATCAAAAAGTTGAAACAACGTAGGTTGATTTCCTATAAGCATAGGTTTATTGATAAAGCTTTTTCAGTAACAAAATAGTCACTGTTTGCTCTTTTCATTGCCACAAAAGCGGAGCCTTCTTCAAAGCAAAAAAGAGACTTTTTACAAGTCTCTTTTTTATATTAATTGAATAAATCTTTTACTTTATCAAAAAAAGTTTTTTCCTTTCCGGATGGTTCTGCAACCATTTCTCCGCTGGACATCTGCTTTTCAAAGAATTCCTTCTGCTCTTTGGTAAGCTTTTGCGGTGTCCATACATTGATGTGGATGAACATGTCTCCTTTACCATAGCTGTCGATGCTCGGAAGTCCTTTTCCAGCCAATCTTAAGATTTTTCCGGACTGAGTTCCCGGATCAACGGTAATTTTCACTTTTCCGCCAACGGTAGGAATTTCTTTCTTGGTTCCTAAAGCAGCTTCAGCAAATGAAACATATAATTCCTGGTGAAGATTATCACCTTCTCTTTTGATCGTTTGATCTACTTCCTCTTCAATAATCACCAATAAGTCTCCCGGAACACCTCCAAATGGGGCATCATTTCCTTTTCCTCTTACATTAAGCTGGATACCGTCTCTTGCACCTGCCGGAATGTTGATGGTAATTTCTTCTTCATCTTTAATGAGACCCTGTGCATTCGCCCCTGCAGGAATTTTGTCAGCAACTTTTCCAATTCCCTGACATGTACCGCAGGTAGTTTGAGTCTGCATCTGACCGAACATGGTATTCATTACTTTTAACTGAACACCGGAACCGTTACAGGTAGGACATGTTTTTGAAGTGGCACCTTCTGCCATCTTCATTTTCTTTACTTTGATGGTTTTCTGAGTACCGTTTACCATTTCCTCAAGGTTCAGCTTGATCCTGATTCTTAAATTAGAACCTTTCACCTGCTGACGGCCTCCACCGCCACCGCCGAATCCACCGAAACCGCCACCGAAAATATCTCCAAACTGACTGAAAATATCCTCCATATTCATTCCGCCTCCGAAGCCTCCGCCTCCGAAACCACCATTTCCACCCATTCCGGCATGTCCGAACTGGTCGTATCTGGCACGTTTCTGATCATCGCTCAGAACTTCATAAGCCTCAGCAGCTTCTTTAAATTTTTCTTCAGCCTCTTTATCTCCCGGATTTTTATCCGGGTGGAATTTGATGGCCATTTTACGGTATGCTTTTTTTATTTCGTCGGCTGATGCAGATTTGCTGATCTCAAGAACCTCGTAATAATCTCTTTTTGACATGACAATTTTATAATTGATTGTTGATAAATGATAAAAGATATTCTAAAGCTAATAAGTGAAACATTCAATTATCACTCATCATTTATCATTTATGAATTTTAATTTCCTGTTACTACTTTTGCAAAACGGATTACTTTATCATTTAAAGTGTACCCTGTTTCAATAACGTCTACGATTTTTCCTTTCAAATCTTCCGATGGAGCTGGGATCTGGGTAATCGCTTCATGGAAATCAACATTAAAGCTGTCACCAGCCTTTACTTCCATTGTTTGTAAGCCTTTTTCGGTAAGTTTATTCTTGAATTTCTGATAGATAAGCTCTACACCCTGAAGATCAGCCGGATTTCCGTTTTTAGCGATTTCTTTTAAAGCCCTTTCAAAATCATCCAAAACTCCTAACATTGAAACCATCATTTCCTGGTTGGCATACTGGAAGAATTCCATCTTCTCCTTGCTTGTTCTTTTTTTATAATTTTCGAATTCAGCATACAGTCTGATGTAACGGTCTTTCTCTTCTGCCAAAAGTTCCTCTGGAGAAGGGGCAGCTGTCACATTGTCCTGTGATGTTGCGTCATTCTGAACATTGTTTTCTTCCTGATTATTGATGCTTTCTTCGTTAATATCCTGGTTTTCCATAATTCAATATTTATTTACTGATTGTTTGACAAAGAGTCTGCCAAATCTAAAATCTGGACATTAAGGCAGAAAAAGAAGTAATGGTGAATCGTGAATACATCAATGCGCTTCGCGTGTGAATTTGTTGTAGGGTAAGATTAATAATTGACTTTGCGCAGCAAAAATTGACCATTGACTATTCACTAAAGAATATCCAATGGTCAATTTTAAAACTATAGTTATATTTTCTATTCTCCCGTAAACGTCTGATATAACAGATAAAGGTTTAAAACAATAATAATAATGGAAATAATCCATACACAGACTTTCAGGAATGGTTTATTGACAAATTCTCCCATTTTAGCTTTGTCATTGGTAAACATCACCAATGGAACAACTGCAAAACTAAGCTGCATGGAAAGAATTACCTGGCTTAAAACCAATAATTCAGTTGTTCCCTGTTCTCCGTAAAGAATGGCAACAATAAGTGCCGGAATTACAGCAATAAGTCTGGTGATCAATCGTCTCAGCCATGGTTTTAATCTGATATTCAGGAAGCCTTCCATGACGATCTGTCCGGCAAGAGTTCCAGTTAATGTTGAATTTTGTCCGGATGCTAATAAAGCAATGGCAAATGCAATACTGGCCATAGAAGCTCCCAGAATAGGGGTTAACATTTTATAGGCATCATGAATATCCGCCACATGTTCATTACCTGTAGTATGGAATGTAGCAGCAGCAAGAATAAGAATTGCTGCATTGATGAAAAATGCCAACATTAATGAAACGGTACTGTCTATGGTGGCAAACTTTATGGCTTCTTTTTTTCCTTCGGTATCACGGGTATAATCTCTGGTCTGTACAATACTGCTGTGCAGATACAGATTGTGTGGCATTACGGTAGCTCCTAAAATCCCGATTGCTATATAAAGCATGGCAGGATTCTGAATGATTTCCTTTTGTGGAACCAAACCTCCCAGAATCTCATTGAAAGCAGGTTTTGAAATAATGATTTCATATACGAAACACGCCAAAATAATGAAAATAAGTCCTCCTACAATACTTTCGATCCATCGGAAGCCTTTTGCCTGAAGTAAAAGGATGATTAATACATCTACTGTTGTAATAACAATTCCCCAGGTCAGTGGGATATGAAATAGCAAATTTAACGCAATAGCAGAACCGATAACCTCGGCAAGATCACAGGCCGCAATGGCGATTTCGCAGAACACCCAAAGAATAAAATTCGTGGTAGGACTGAAGTGGTCTCTGCAGGCCTGGGCAAGATCTCTTTCTGCAACTACCCCAAGTTTTACAGACAAGTGCTGTAAAACCATTGCAAAAATGTTTGAAATAAGAATCACTGAAAGAAGGGTATATCCAAACTGGGCTCCTCCTGCAATATCTGTTGCCCAGTTTCCCGGATCCATATAACCTACGGCAATCATCAGTCCTGGTCCTGCAAATGCAAGATACTTTCTCCAGAAAGTTGCATTTTTAGGGACTTTGATTGATGAATAAACCTCTGATAGGGAATGGTTTGTTTTATCTTTTCGCCAGGCGCTCTTTATATTGAAGTTCATAAATGTTAGAAATGACTAACAAATTTAATTAAATAAATGTAAACAGAAAAATCATCGCATAAAAAAATCCCGGAAATTTGCTTTCCGGGATCTAATTTTTATTGAATCTAAAGATTATTTAGCAAATCTTACAGCCATTTTTCTGTCTGCAGCTCTTTCAGCATCAGAAGCTGTAGCATCAACTTTAGCAAATTTACTTCCATAACCCTCAGCTTCTAAAACCTGAGCACCAACTCCTGCTTTTACTAAAGCAGCCTTGATATATTCAGCTCTGGCCTTTGATAGTTTTACATTGTTGGCTTCGTTTCCGGTTTTATCCGTATAACCCCCGATTTTGATTTTTGCATCTGGGAAAGCCTTAAGGATCGCCACTAAGTTATCCAATTGTCCTTGTGAACCTGCCTCAAGTTCAGTAGCACTTCCCATTTTGAAATTTACGTGATCGAAATCGTACCACTTATCTTTCAATGCTGCATCATCAGCTGCATTTTTGTAGTTTCCGGATTTCAGGAATGTAATCATCTGATCTTCCATTCCTCCTTTATAACCTTTTAACATCACTCCGTTAAGATCAATGTCTTCATCTGTTTTAGCTGTTGCCGGAGCAGGTGTTGCTGTTCCCGTTGTAGCAGCAGTATCTGTTGCTGTACTGGTTGCTGCTGAGTCAGATGTTGTGGTAGTAGTGGTAGTCGTCTGCTTTTTCTCACACTGTTTCCATAAGAAATAAGCAGCAGCGATCAATAATAAAAGCGGAAGCAACCATTTCCAGATTGAACCTCCGCCTTGATTATTGTTGTTATTATTTTCAAATCGTTCTCTTACTTCTCTGGCTCCTTCTGAAACATTTTCTCTTGCTGTAGCAACACTTTCAGCGATGTTATCTTTAGCAGTAGATGTTACTGAAGAGACTGTTTCTTTAGCCTGTCCAAACCAATTCTCTGCTCCTAATCCAAAGGATGCTAAAGAAAGACCTGCCGGCAATAAAGAAGAAACAATGCCTTTCTGATCATGCAGTAGGCTGGAAATACCTGAAGCACCCAGATTATTGTCTGCTGCATATTTTCCAATAGTGCCTACTGTAGCTCCAGTCACCAGGTTTAACAAAGAACCCGCAGAGGTATTGCTGACACCTGAAAAACTGGCAATAGAATTAATTAATGCACCTACTTTATCTCCAAAAATGGAAGATAATAAGTTTGAAATAACAGGACTGCTCGACGAACCTCCTAATAAATTTCCTAAAATTCCACTTGAAGAGGCTTGTGTAATTGCATCTACAACGCCAGGCTTATCTGCATTATTGGCTAATCCACCTACTACAGCAGGTAATAATCCGCCAATTGCTTTAGAAATACCAGATTCACTTTCTCCAAACTGCGATGCAGCCTGTGAAACCAATGCGGGACCTAATTGTCCTTTAATTAAATCAATGACATTTAAAGACATAATAATAAATTTTTTTGATTAATGTTGAGATAAATTTAAACAAAAATCCGTCCAAATGTCACTTTTTTTTGAATATTTCTTTAAAAATTAATGATTTTTTTCTAAATCATTAAAATTTTTAATAAGCTTTTGCAAATAATACACGTCTCTTAGATGGTTTTCCTGAAATCAAAGAAATTCCTTCTTCTACGTCATTATCCAAAGGAATACATCTGATGGTTGCCTTCGTTTCATCTTTGATCTGTTCCTCTTCTTCAGCTGTCCCATCCCAATGTGCATAGATGAATCCACCTTTTTCTTCCAGAACTTTTTTGAATTCTTCATAAGTATCCACTTTCGTGATATTATTTTTTCTGAATTCAAATGCTTTGTTATAAATGTCCTGCTGAATCGTTTTCAACAGATCTTCGATATAAGAATCAAGTCCTTCAATAGAACGAACTTCTTTAGTCAGGTTATCTCTTCTTGCGATTTCCACAGATTTATTTTCAAGGTCTCTAGGTCCCATAGCAATTCTTACAGGAACTCCTTTCAATTCATATTCTGCAAATTTCCATCCTGGCTTGTTCTGGGTGTCATTATCAAACTTCACAGAAATTCCTTTTGCTCTCAGTTTAGCCTGAATATCCAAAGCCACTTCACTGATCTGCTCCAGCTGCTCTTCTCCTTTAAAGATAGGAACAATCACGACCTGGATTGGAGCAAGGGTAGGAGGCAGTACCAATCCGAAATCATCAGAGTGGGTCATGATTAATGCTCCCATCAGACGGGTAGAAGTTCCCCATGAGGTAGCCCATGCATGTTCAATTTTTCCTTCTTTGTTGGTGAATTTTACATCAAATGCTTTTGCGAAATTCTGTCCTAAGAAGTGAGAGGTTCCAGCCTGTAAAGCTTTTCCGTCCTGCATCAATGCTTCAATACAATAAGTTTCATCGGCTCCTGCAAATCTTTCAGAAGGTGTTTTCAACCCCTGAATAACTGGAATAGCCATAAAGTTTTCTGCAAAATCAGCATATACTTTATTCATTTTCTCTGCTTCTTCCACAGCTTCATCTTTTGTAGCGTGAGCGGTGTGCCCTTCCTGCCATAAGAACTCTGCGGTTCTTAAGAAAAGACGTGTTCTCATTTCCCAACGAACAACATTCGCCCATTGGTTGATTAATATCGGCAGGTCTCTGTAAGACTGAATCCAGTTTTTATAGGTATTCCAGATAATTGCTTCTGAAGTAGGACGGACAATAAGTTCTTCTTCCAGTTTTGCATCCGGATCTACAATCAGTTTGGATGGGTTGTCCGGATCGGTTTTTAACCTGTAGTGGGTAACAACAGCACATTCTTTTGCAAAACCTTCTGCATTTTTTTCCTCAGCCTCAAACAAACTCTTGGGCACAAAAAGCGGGAAGTATGCGTTAACGTGACCTGTTTCTTTGAACTTTTTATCCATTTCATCACGCATTTTTTCCCAGATCGCATAGCCATACGGTTTGATCACCATACATCCACGCACGCCTGAGTTTTCAGCTAAATCAGCTTTTACAACCAGCTCATTATACCATTTGCTGTAATCTTCGCTTCTTGAGGTTAATTTTGCCATTATTTTTTTTAATTTTTTTAACTTTTGTACATTATTGTTATCTAAAAATAAAAATCTATTTTTGATAGATTTTTTTACCAGTATTTTGGTACATTTTTGGTACAGATTGCAAATATAATTTAAATTAAAAATTTTTACGTTATCATGAAAAGAAATATACATAAAAATTTGCTTGGTCTGCTAAGATCCAAAGGGATATTGGCTGTATCGGGCGGATTATTACTTGTGTCTTGTGGTGCTCAGATGGGAGGGTATAGCGAGACAGACGGGGTGTATTACGACCCCAATAAGGATACGCTACCTGAAGGAGTTATCATCAATGATAGCGGAAACAGAGTAGGAGAATATTATGACTACTATCAGGATTCCAATGTAATTCAGAATGCACAGACGAATTCCAGAGAGCAGCAAAACAGATATAATGACTGGAGCAGTACCAACACCAATTGGAATTCTAATGCTACAGATTCAGATTGGGGACTTTATGCAGGTTCACAAACGAACTACTATGACAACTCATGGGGATGGGGATCTCCGTGGGGATGGTATGGTGGTTACAGCCCATATTGGGGCTGGGGCTGGAACCGCGGCTGGGGCTGGGGTGCAAGTATGTCCTGGGGTTGGGGCGGATCATTCGGCTGGGGCTGGGGAGGCTCTTTCGGATGGGGAAGTCCATACTGGGGATACGGCTATGGCGGATACTATGATCCATTCTGGGGCGGATACTACGGTAACCCATATTGGGGATACGGTGGAGGTTACTGGGGTGGTGGCTACTACAACAGACCTGTTTACAGAAGAAGTGGTGTCAGCGGAGGCGGATTCCAGAATACAGGGGTAGCCAACGCAGTTTACAGAACGAATACCAACAATTCAGGTTTCAGAAATACGAATGGTGGTTTCAGAAATACCAATAACAATGGTGGTTTCAGAGACACTAATTCCAACGGAGGTTTCAGAAACAGTAACAGTAATGGCGGATTCAGAAATGGTAACTCAGGAGGTTTCAGAAATACACAGTCTAACGGTGGATTCCGTAATTCTGCACCACAAACAAGACCCAATTACAATTATCAGCAGTCACAGCCAAGATACAACAACAATAACGGAGGTTTCAGATCTAACGACTCAGGAGGTTTCAGATCCAGTGGTGGCTTCAACTCAGGAGGAGGAGGCTTCAGAGGCGGTTCTTCAGGAGGCGGCGGAATGAGATCCGGCGGCGGAGGCAGAGGTGGCTTCAGATAATTTTCAAATTAATAAACTATTTAAAAATAATGTTAAAAAAATCTTTAGTATTAATGAGTATTTCTGCTGCATTTTATGCACAGGCTCAGGATGTTTCTGTCATAAGAAATACGGTAGAGGTTTATTCAAGTACTCCTATGGTGGGATCAGCTAAGTTTAATGCGATGGCTGGTGCTAATGGTGCACTGGGAGGTGATGCAAATTCTTTGCTTACCAACCCTGCAGGTTTAGGAGTGGCTATTTCAGGAGAGGTTTCAGGAACTTTATCTATTTTAGGAAATAAAAACACGAGTTCGCTGGCGGGATCTTCAATAGACTATAGCAAAACCAAAGGAGATCTGGGGAATGCCGGAGGGATTATTGCTTTTCCTTTGATGACAGAAACCGGCTGGAAATTCATCAATATTGGTATTAATTTTTCTAACCAGACGCTGGATAATGTAATCCAGACGCCGGGTAATAATAATATCGTTTATGCTTTTGATAAGGATGATATTACCAAAGACGCGGCATTGGCAGGACATATGTATGAAAGATACGGTAACCTGTCAAAGATGAGTTTTGGGGTAGGTGCCAACTATAATCATAATTTATATTTAGGAGCAGGTTTCAATTTTTTCAATGCTTCATTGGATCAGTATGATAGTTTGTTTTACCGAAATCTGACCAATAATTCCACAGAAGGATTCAGTAAGCAGGATACTCCTTATTCAGAAAGATCATCAGGTTTTTCTGCTTCATTAGGGGTAATCGGTAAGCTAAGTCCAAATTTCAGATTGGGAGCATCTCTTGAAACGCCTACATTCTGGACAATAGACAGAAATTATTATTTCTATAACGATCCTGTGTATGGAGATGATATGGGAGCTGAAAACAGAAAGTTCACTTCACCGCTTAAAGCAACAGTGAGTGCTGCTTTTGTAGCGAGTAAAAATTTCTCATTGAACGTAGATTATACCCTTGGACTTACAAAACCTGATTATAAGGTATATGGAGGTGCGGAAAGAGCTTTGAATGACTTCTTCAAAGAAAATTACAAGAATCTTTCTGAAGTAAGAGTGGGAGCGGAGTACAGAGTACAGCAGTTCAGATTGAGAGGAGGTTACGCCTACCAGTCAACTCCTTTTGATGCCCTTACGATCAGCAGATTTAATGATGCAGGTACTGTAGGAGATCAATCGTACAGCAATATGATGCTAAGTGACAGAAATACCCTTTCTTTTGGTATCGGGTATGACTTCAAATCATTCTATGTAGATGCATCTTATCAGAATATCTCATCTAAGTATACTAATCCTTTCATGAGAGGATATATGGATGGAAATTCTGATTCATCTTATTATTCTGCTAATAACATCTTTGAAAGTGATGCGTATGCGGCAAGTGAGGTGAAAAACAACAGGAATAATTTCTTCCTTACAGTAGGATGGAAATTCTAAGTTAGAATATCAGAATATATAAAGAGAGGCTGCCCATATTTAGGACAGCCTCTTTTTTTGTTGGTTTTGAATATCCGATTTTTGAAAGGTTTTAATTTCCGTATTATTCTTAATCCGGATTCTGCACCAGATTTGGCTGGATCTGGATCTGCTGTTCCGGAATATATTCTACCACTCTGTTATGGGTATAAGGTACTGTATAAAAAGCATTGCTTCCACTTAAATGAGTTCCGGGATATTGTCTGTCGAGATCCAGTTTGTTTCTGAAGACATCGTATCTTCTATGTCCTTCAAAAGCCATTTCCAACCTTCTCTCCTGTAGAACAATGTCCAGAATAGTCTGCCCTGCAGGGACTGAATTATATACAGGTATTCCTGCTCTTGTTCTGATAATGCTTATGTCTGCGAGTGCTGAGGCAGTATTTCCTTTTTTTGCATAGGCTTCAGCTCTGTTCAGGTATAGTTCTGCCAGTCGTACAATAACCGGCGACCATAACTGAGGAACCCCTTCCTGTAATGAACATTTTAAAACATAAAATTTAGGATATCCGTTTCTTTTATCCATATCATTATCAAGGTAGACGTAAGTTTTCCCGCCGTTTGCGTTAACAAAATAATAGTTTGTTTTATTGGGGGCTGCTTCAGATAGTACCTGATAATTGATATTATTCATGGTAAAATAAGTATTTCCATTCTGCTGGAAGGTATTTTGGAACTGATAACTGTAGGTGGCGGCACCGGAAGAGCTGGTTCCTTTTTGTACCCAATAGGCTGCAGGAATTGCTGGATTCTTATATTTTGGAGAAATAAACTTCAGCCTTACATCCTGGGGATTCTGATTGATGAGATCCAGGTAAGTGGAAGATGCATACATTTCACCCCAGCCTACATTCTGTATGGTAGCATACATGGAGCCTATGGTAGATGAGCCATCACTATAGTCTCCATCTTTATTATATTTAAATGCAAAAATGGTTTCTGTATTGTTTTCAGGAGTCTTGGTAGCATAGGCAGGCAATTCTGCTTTGGACAGAAGCGTATATTTTCCGGAATTGATGACTTTATCTGCATATTCTATCGCTTTATCATTATTTTCCATGTACAAGTAGACTCTGGAAAGTAAAGCCTGCGCTGCTTCTTTGGATGCATATATATTGTTTTTATCCAGGGTCATCAGTTTTTCTGCTTTCATAAGATCGCTTACCACCTGATTGTATACTTCTCCTACAGTGGCTCTGGCGGGCAAATCGTTGACATCGTCAGATAGTTTTAAGGGGACTCCGGGATTACCTGTTCCCTGATTATACGGTCTTCCAAAAACGTTGACCATAGAAAAGTATACATAAGCTCTCAGGAAATAATTTTCGCCGATCAGCTGATCTGTTTCTGTGTCTTTTCCTTCAGCAATCTTTGAGATCAATCTGTTGCAACCGATGATAGCTTTATATCCTGAGTTCCAGATGATATTGGTTCGGTAGTTGTTTTTAATGCTTTTATAATTATAATAATAAAAGAATGAATCGCTGGTCGTTCCGCTGATATCAACATTATCGCCGCCATATTCACTGATTCTGTACAGGTTGTTGTAAAACCCCCCACCTTCGGCATCCCCTTTAAGCAATGCGTAATTTCCTAGCGTTATGGTTTTTAGTCCTGTTGCATCTGCCAGGACCACATCAGACTCCTTTGAATCATACGGTGAACGGTCTATATTACATGCCGTTAATGACAGTATGAGAATGGGAATAAGTATTTTTTTCATAATTATTTTTTTAAAAAGAAAAGTTTAAGCCTAATGAAAATCTTCTTGGAATAGGGTAGATAGCTCCGGCATTGCCAGAATAGACACTTTGGTTGTCTGCATTACCAACTTCTGGGTCTACCCCGGAAAATTTGGTGATAGTAAATAAATTTTCACCCATAATATAAATATTCGCTGATTTTATTTTCATCTTTTCTGTTAGAGATGTTGGTAAATTATATCCTATTCTCAAGGATCTTAATTTGACAAAGCTGACATCCTCAAGATAACGTGACGAGGGCTTATTGGTTAATGAATTATTGTTGTATACAGCAGCCGGATGGGTTGCGATATCTCCCGGCTTTTCCCATCTTGTCCATCCGTTTTCTAAAACCATCTGGTTGTAATAAGGATAGGCGCCGTCTGAATCATATAATTCCCTGTACCTATTATAGACTTGCCCACCCTGTGAGAAATAAAGATTTGCAGCAAGATAGAAATTTTTGATATTGAGATTAGTGCTTACAGAACCGTAATAATCCGGCGTGGCTGTTCCTACTACCTGTACGGTAGCCAGGTTATACTTTGAAGTTGCACTTCTGCTTCCGTCCGGGTTGATTACTTCCCATTGTCCTTCGCCATTGTCCGGATTTACTCCCAGCCACTTTCTCATATAGAAAGAGTTAACGTCATATCCCGGTATGGCTACATGGTAATTACCTAATACCTGTGTGCCGTTATTTCGGGTCGAAAGTACACTGTTTTTATAAGTACTGATATTGAATCCCAGATCCCAGCTGATATCTTTTGAGCGGATAATAGAATAATTTACATTGAATTCCCAGCCTTTGTTTTTGACATCACCAATATTCAGGTACTGTCTGTCAACCCCTGTTAGTGATGGCAGAGAAACAAGCATCAGCAAGTTTTTCGTTTTATTGTTAAAATAATCAATATTTAAAGTCAGCCTGTTGTTAAATGCCCTGATATCTGAACCGATATTATTCTGATAGATGGACTCCCATGTTAATTCCGGATTCCCTAGCTGATACCATGTTGCTCCTATTTGTCCGTTATATTTTTGTGTCAACGCATATAAGTCCTGCCATCCATAATTAGGACTGGGTGTATTTCCCACAAGACCCCTGCTCGCCCGTAATTTCCATTCATTAACAGGTTTTATCTTGAAAAAGTTTTCTTTATGAATATTCCATCCTGCACTGTATGCATAGAATAAGCCGTTTCTTTTGTTGGCGCCGAATGCAGAAGATGATTCGCTCCTTAGCGATCCTTGAATACTATATTTTTTATTAAACACATATTCAACGTTAAACAGAAAAGCATTATAAGCTCTGTCTGATTTGGTTCCCGATGGTTTTTCACCTGTTGTGGCACCTGTGTTGAAAATATCTGTATCAGGTACTATCCCATAAACACCTGCTTTTGAGGCTTTGTAGAATCTGTCGGTATATTCATACGCAGCTAATGCATTGATATTATGATTTCCGAAATCTTTATCAAACCTCAGCATCTGGTTGAAAAATTTGCTGATATCTTTTTGATAGTTTTCTGTCAGTTCACCTTTATTACTTGTTCCGCTGATCGATCTGGGATCAGTATAGTACATATCATCGTAGTTTTTATAGGTAATATTGTTGGTACTGATGAATTTGAGATAATCGGTAAGTCGGATTTCAGCATCTATATTTCCGATAAGATCCAACTGATTGCTTTTACCATAGTTCCATTGAAGGTCATACAGATAATTGCTTTTATCCCTTCCATACCAATCTGTGTAATCCTCATCCACCCGGATCAGATTTCCATTGGCATCTCTGGGGTTGTCCCATGGCATATTAAGGTACATCTGATAAAGCGAAGCCTGAGTATCTTTTCCGGTAGTATATGATAAGCTGATTTTGGGTTTCAGTATCAGCCACGGTTTTATGGTCTGCTCATGATTGATTCTGAATGAGAATCTGTTGTATTCATCTCCTTTTATTGTCCCGGTTTCATTATAATAATTTCCTGAAATATAGGTTTTGGAGCTTGATGATCCTCCCTTGAAATCAATAGTGTAATTTTGTACAATTCCTGTTTGTGTACCACCCTTCAGCCAGTTGTAGCCATCATTTCTAAGTGCTTCAGGGATTTCAGGGGCTCCTTTTAATGAAGTGAAATAATCATACAGCTGTGTTCCGTTCATCAGTTTGAAACGCCCGTTGTTAAACACATTAAAAGAATTATTAAGAGATGCACTTAATGTTCCTTTTCCTGAATTTCCTGATTTGGTAAATACCTGTACAATACCATTGGCAGCTCTGGAACCATACAAGGCTGTAGAAGCAGCATCTTTCAGGATGTTGATACTTTCAATCTGGTTGGGATCCAGATTGGGAGTATAGGGCATTACTACACCATCCACCACCCAAAGGGCAGAACTGGGACCATTGATAGTGGAAGTACCCCTGATTTTTACAGTGGCTACTGAGCCAGCAGAACCTCCACCTGGCAAAATCTGAACACCGGCAGCTTTTCCCTGCAGAAGACCGGATACGCTTGGAGTATTGGAATCCTGAAGTTTTTTGTCGGAAATAACAGAGACAGCGGCTGTAAGACTGGATTTTTTCTGTGCTTTGTAGCCAATAATTACAATGTCATCAATTTTTTTTTCTTCTAAAGAATCTGTTTTCTTTGTGGTCTGGGCTGCCATAAAACCCGTCATTAAGAAAAAACAGACTGATGTTGTTAAGTTTTTTTGTTTTTTCATACAATTTTTTAGATGATGGTAATGTGGCTAATGTACGAAAAACAATGTATTGTTGTTAATATTTTGTTAAAAAATGTTAAATAATATGTTTTATTGTGTTTTTAAATGTAAATATTTAATTTTTATTTATTTTTTAATGTAAAATATTTTTAAAAAAACAAATTTTAACTTATTTGTCTAAAATGCTATAAGTAAAAATCCACGGGGCATATCGTGGAAAATATATATTATTAATACAACCTAAAATGAAAAAGCTCCGGATTCCGGAGCTTTTTATGTTTAATGAGAATGAGCAGGGGGGTGTTGATGGAAAACATGCATCATCAATGCGAGTGAAACTCCTAAAACAACCAGCCCGATTTTTACCCAATCGATATTGTGATTTTTATTGCTTTCAAAAATGATCACCGATGAGATATGAAGGAAAATTCCTCCTACGATAGCCAGGAAATAAGGCTGAAGGTCAGGATTGAAATAATTTCCTAATAACATTCCCATTGGAGAAGCCAATGCAAATAAAGCTACAATGAGAATAGAAGGATAAGATGAGGAACTTTTTGATTCTCCTTTTCTGTTAAATAAAAATGCACC
Source organism: Chryseobacterium cupriresistens (assembly GCF_046614675.1). Classification (NCBI taxonomy): domain Bacteria; kingdom Pseudomonadati; phylum Bacteroidota; class Flavobacteriia; order Flavobacteriales; family Weeksellaceae; genus Chryseobacterium; species Chryseobacterium cupriresistens. The sequence goes on from NZ_JBKKJT010000003.1 coordinate 88,543, forward strand.
CAGAATAAATGAAATAGGAAGATTGTGAAATACAATTCCCCAAAGGTAAGGCGACATTTCGTGCTGCTCGTTAGCCAAAGGAATTCCTTCAATAAAAGCATGAATGAATAATCCTACCATTAAAGCAACAGGAAGAATATTGTGTTCGCTATGATGATGGAAGTGCCCGTGTTCAAAACCTTTGGTAAGAGCTTCCAGGATCATCTGGAGAAGAACTCCTGCAATTACAAATATCCCAAGGCTGCTGCTTCCTGCAGAGGTATACACCTGAGGAAAGACTTCGTTGAGACAGATTGTAATCAAAAAACCGGCACTCAGTATCAATAGATTTTTGGCCAGCTTCTCTTTTTTACCAAAGTGTTTTCCAAGGAATACTCCTGTTACGACACTTAAAATCAGTAAAAGTACTGTTGTCATTATTTTTTCTTAAATAAATTGATGCAACGCGGGGAATTTTCTTTCTTAAATTCATTCAGCTGATAATCTCCCCAGATTTTTATTCTTTCAAACCCACATTCAGAAGCATAGGCATGAATGGCTTCCAAAGTATGGAGCTTTACTTTTTCAAAGAAATGAAACGGCTTACCGTCAGCCTCAAAACGGATGTCTTTGATGACATGTCTTCCTTCGATTTTCTTTAGGATTCTGAACTCAATATTTCCTCTCGTGATCGTTGTTTCAGGAACCAAAGTACTTCTTACAAATTCCTCATTCAGGTAGTCCAATACAAAATATCCTCCTGGTTTTAAAGCATTGTAAACGGATTGAAATACTTTCTTATCGTCATTTTCATTGTCAAAATACCCAAAACTGGTAAACAGATTGAATACAGCATCCATAGGATCTGCATCAATAGGGTTTCTCATATCATGAACTTCAAAAAGCAGTGTCTGATTTTCATATTGTTTGTCAGATTCAATACTTTGTCTTGAAAGGTCCAGTCCCAAAACATCATACCCTAATTTGTTAAGGAAAACAGAGTGTCTTCCCTTTCCGCAGGCAAGATCTATGATTTTCGACTGAGGCGGAAGCTGAAGATCCGCTGTGAGCTTTGTAATGAAGTTTTCAGCTTCAGTATAGTCTCTGTTGCTATAAAGCAAATGATAATAAGGGGTATCAAACCAAGATTCAAACCATTCCATAATGCAAAAATAACTAAATTTGTGCGGTTAAAAGCAAAGTATTTTACAACATTAAGAGATTGAAAAATTCAATTGGATAAGAAATTGGGTGGTTAATCTTTTAGTTTTTAAAGCTTTAAATCTTTTAATACATACTTATGGATACAGAAAATATTAAAATACAGATAAAGACATTCTTCGGATTGGAGCAGATTCTGGCGGAAGAAATCAAAAAATTGGGCGGAAGAAATGTTGAAATTAAAAACAGAGCGGTAAATTGTGAAGGAGATCTGGGTTTTCTTTACAAAATCAATTATTCTGCAAGAACGGCATTGAAAATATTGGTGCCCATTCATGAGTTCAAGGCTTTTAATCAGCATCAGTTCTATGACAGGTTATTCAAATTTGAATGGGATAATTTCATGGATGTTGATCAGTCTTTCTTTATTGATGCTACGGTCAATTCTGAAACGTTCAAACATTCTCAGTTTGTGACTTTGAAAATGAAGGATGCCATCGTGGATTATTTCCAGGAAAAATTCAAAAGACGCCCGAATGTGGAAACGAGAAATCCGGATATCAAATTCCATCTTCACATAGACAGAGAATTGGTAATGATTTCTATGGATTCTTCAGGAGATCCTTTGTTTAAAAGAGGATATAGAAGAGAGCAGGGAGAAGCGCCTATCAATGAAGTATTGGCAAGCGGAATGCTTCAGCTGGCAGGCTGGGACGGAAAAGGTAATTTCCTTGATCCGATGTGCGGTTCAGGAACATTATTGATTGAAGCAGCAATGATTGCAATGGATCTTCCGGCTCAGATTTTCAGAAAAAGGTTCGGATTCCAGAACTGGAATAACTATGATGCAGACCTGTTTGCAAAAATTAAAGAATTCAGAATTAACAGAATCAGACAGTTTGATGGAAAAATTGTTGGATATGACATCGATGCAAGAATGCTGAATGCGGCAAGAATGAACGTGGAAGCAGCGGAAATGGAAGATGTTATTGAGATTAAAAAACAAAACTTCTTTGATTCTAAAAAAGATCTGTTCCCTTTATTAATGGTATTCAATCCGCCATACGATGAGAGAATTTCCATTAATGACGATGATTTCTACAAGAAAATAGGAGATACCTTTAAAACCCATTATCCGAATACCTTAGCATGGCTGATCTCTTCAGACCTTGAAGCGGTGAAGAAAATCGGTTTACGTCCTTCAAGAAAGATCAAACTTTTCAACGGAAAACTGGAAACAAGATTTTTACAGTATGAAATGTATGAAGGAACGAAAAAGGTACATAAACTGGAAGAAAATAAATAGCAAGAAAAAGTGCTGGGACATTTTTTTGATCTATTAGATACTCTATTTAGTGTGTCCGGACTGTTTCAGAGCGGTTCGGGATCATCACGTTTAAGTTCTGAAAGAAAGAGCCTGAATTATGATGATAAACTTCAAAAGAAAGAATTTAAGAGATCAAAATACTTCACAGAGAAAGCAAGTGCAGTTGCTTTGTTATTGGCAGCATTTTCTTTTTTTATTGTTTTTAAAGATCCTTTACCTGTACAAAACTATACACCAACCCTAGTGGTGGCTTCTTTAATAGGAGCCGGGATTTCATTTTTAGTATTTTTTGTGTTGCACGTTTTGAAGCTTTATTACTTTAAAACATTGTTCAAATTACTATTCTTCAGCTGTTCAGTAATAATTTTCATTATTTCTGCAATATTATATGTCTACTTTAAGTCAGGATGGTTCATATAACAAAACAAAAACAGGTTTTAAAGTAAAAGGATAGAGGCTGTAGAACAATGGAAAGTCGGAAAAAATATATGAAGAAACGAAAAAAATACATAAATTAGAAGATCATAATTCATAAACTCGGAGATTGAAATGTCCTGGAATTTTTTAGATATATTTGATGTGGTTCTTGATTTATTTGGTCTGCTTGGTTCCGGATCAAAATCATCACCTTCAAAACCTGAAAGAAAAGCTTTAAATCATCATGTGATATCTCAAAAGAAGCAGTTAAAAGATACAGATATTCCAAAGAAAAATTAACTTGTCATACATTATAAGTTTAATTGAAATAATAAAAGGTTGTACAGATTAGTACAACCTATTTTATTTATCGTGCCATTGATGGCGCAAACCCATACTGTTTTTTAAAGGCATGCGAAAAATGCGAGAGGTCTTCAAAACCTACTTCCAGAAAAACATCGGAAGGCTTTTTATTTTTTTCTGACAAATGATAATAGGCCAGTTCAAGACGTTTTTGAGTAAGCCACCGCTGTGGTGTTGTCTGGAAAATCTTTCTGAAATCCCGGTTGAAAGTAGATAAACTCCTTCCTGTCAGATATCCGAACCTTTCCAATGGCATATTGAACATATAATTTTTTTCCATAAAACTGATCAGATCTACTTTTCCCGGCTCATCAAAATCGGCGAGTATATAATCTATATCCGGATCAATTTCCCTTACAATACTGATGGCTTCAGTGATTTTTAAATGGGCAATATTCTCAGGAAGCGGATCTTCCATTTCAAAATAAGGTATGAGCGATGCAAGACAGCTGCTCAGAAGCGGATGACTGCTGAAGCGATGAATACTGGCTTTGTGATTTCCGGTCTTCCTCTGTTCATCAACAGAACTGTAAAAATTCTTCAGGCGTTCTGTGGTAAGATGCATGACTACCGCTTTATGCGGAAGCCCGTCTTTAGGATAATTGATAATCGTGGCAAGATGGTTTCTTGGAATCAGGAAAATATCTCCAGCTTTGAAAACATAGGTTTTATCTGCTTGAATAATTTTCGTTTCTCCTGATATGAACCAAACCAGCATATGGTATTCAAAAACTGTTTCCGTTTTGAAGAGCTTGTCATCATAACTGGAAAGCTTGATATCCGGTGTGAGGTATTGTATCTGGAAATCCATTGTCAAAAGTTTTTCATTACAAATGTATTTAAAAAACAGTTATTGGGTATCGAACTCAAATCCCAGCATCTCTTCACTTAATTTCCATAAACGGGCAGCATTGTTTTTGTCGATGGAATAAGGTTGTACTCCACGAATAGTAGCCGGTTCATCAAATCTGTGCTCAATTTGCCCTCTGTCTACCTCTGCAATATCACAGTTTTCACAATACACTCCGCCAATTCCGTTAAGTTGAGGCGTCACAGCACACCAGACTGTAGTAGCAGCCCCTTGTGGAATTGTTTTTAATCGTGCTTCAACTTCAGGTTTTATATTTCCGTTTTCGTCATGCGTTCCAAGCTGTTTAAAAAGCTCAACAGGTTCTTCTCTGCCCAGATCAGTACCATATACAGAACCGGGATGGAGAGAATAAGCTCTGATATCGAATTCTTTTCCTTTTTCATCTAGTTCTACGGCAAACAGATTACAAGCTGTTTTGGATTGTCCGTATCCGGAAAGGGTATCGTAATTTCTTTCCTCAAAGTTGGGGTCTTCAAAATTAAAAGGAGCCATCTGATGTCCATACGAAGAAACACTGATAACCCTTGCTCCATTTGCTTTTTTCAGAGCCGGCCATAATTTTGAGGTGAGATGGAACTGTCCAAGATAATTGGTCGCCAGCTGAGATTCAAAACCCCTGCTGTCTCTGCGGAGTGGTACCCACATAATCCCGGCATTATTAATAAGAAGATCCAGTTTTCTGCGTGATGAGACGAATCTTTCTGCAAAGGCATCAATGGATGCCGGATCCATCAGATCCATTTTTTCAAGTTTGATATTTTCAATTCCTGTAAGGTTTTTTCCTGCCTTTTCAATATCTCTTGCAGGAATAATGACATAGGCTCCGGCCGAAGTAAGTACTTTTGTAGTTTCAAGTCCGATTCCTGCGTAGCCACCGGTAATGATCACTGTTTTTCCAGTAAGATCAATTCCCTGAATAACTTCCTGTGCTGTTGAATAAGCGTTAAAGCCTGACTGAATGGGTTGCTGTAATGTGCTGATAATTGGTTCCATTTTTTTGTTGGTTTAAATTTCTATAGCAAAATTAGGAGGGATTCCGGATGTTTATTTTGTTTAGAATGCCAAATTACTTGGTTCAGAATTTCATTGATAAAATATGTACAGAGAGAAGAATACAATGTAACATCGTTAATTTATCTGAATAAGCTGTTAAACTGTTTGTAGGTTGTTCTGCGAATAAGTAATTTTGAAAAATTTTCAATTTGAAGCCTACTATTTCTATTGTCGTTGCCATTTACAACCGGAAAGACGAACTTTTTGAGTTGCTGACTTCTCTTACTCAACAGACAGATAAGGAGTTTGAGATCATTATCGTGGATGACGGTTCTCTGATCGATCTGAAACCTACTATCAAAAACTTTGAACAGGGATTGGATATTAAATATTTCAGAAAAGATAACTCAGGACCGGGACTGACAAGAAATTACGGTGCGGCAAGAGCCGCTAACGAATGGCTGGTATTTGTAGACAGTGATGTCATTGTTGAAAAAGATTATATTGAGCATATTAAAAACGATATCCTGACCATTCCTTGTGATGCGTTTGGCGGGGCTGATAAAGCGCATAAAGGATTTAATCTGATGCAGAAAGCTATTTCTTATTCCATGACGTCTGTATTTACAACCGGAGGAATAAGGGGAAGTAAGAAAGCGGTTTCAAAATTTCAGCCCAGAAGTTTCAATATGGGGGTGAAAAAAGAAGTCTTTAAAAAAGTAGGCGGATTTTCAGAAATGAGAATTGGTGAAGATCCGGATCTTTCCATGACCCTATGGGAAAACGGCTTTACTACTGCTTTTTTTGATGATATTGCTGTATATCATAAACGTAGAGTTGATTTTGGAAAATTCTCCAAACAGGTCTATCAGTTTGGCTGTGCAAGACCGATTCTTAACCAGAGACACCCGAATTATGTAAAGATTTCCTTTGCTTTTCCTACTTTATTTATGCTGGGATATGTGATGGGCTTTCTGGAGTATTTTATTATGGGAAGAGGAATCATCCTTGCCTTTTATGGATTGTATACCTTTCTGGTGTTGTTTCACGCTTTATTGCTGACAAAAAATATCAGTATTGCCGGAATGGCGGTTATTTCCACGTATATTCAGATGTTTTCTTACGGATACGGATTTTTAAAGTCCTGGATTTTGCTGAATGTTTTCAGAATGAAACCCGAGGATGCTTTTCCGCATCATTATTATAAGAAATAGCAGGGATAATTATCTGTAAAGGAAATTCAATAGGAATGGGCTTTAGCCCATTCATCAAAATAAATAAAATCTTCCAATGGCTTTAACCTAAACCTATAAAAGCCTACACATAACATTTGTTAATCAATATCAAAACAGGTAGATTGATAAATAAAAAAGGCTGTTTCTCACAAATGAAACAGCCTTTTTACAATAAATTTAGGAAATGGAAATGTTTTCATGGTGGTTAAGAACTCCAACTTTCAGCATGCATTCCTTCATTTTTTGGTAAGTTCTTTTGATATCGTGGTCAAGACCGATGGAGAATCTGATCAGTCCGTCTGAAATTCCTATAGATGCTCTTTCTTCTTCAGGGATTTCAGATGAGGTAGATTTTCCTGAGCATGAGAATAAGGTCTTATAGAACCCTAAACTCACAGCAAGATAACCAAGGTTTTCTGTCTGCATCAGTTCCATCAGTTCGTTTGCTTTTTCTGTTGTTCCGGCATCCAGAGTCAGTAATCCTCCGTATCCGTATTCTTCATGAATCATACTTTTCATTAATTCATGGTTTTTGTGGGATGGTAAGCCCGGATAAGATACTTTTAAGCCATCTTTTTCAAATCTTTCAGCCAGATACATGGCATTGTGGCTGTGCTGTTTGATTCTGATGTGTAATGTTCTCAGATTTTTTAAGATACTTGAAGATCGTAAGCTGTCCATGGTTGGGCCAAGAAGCATACAAGCTCCGGAATTGACATTTTTGGTATCATCAATAAATGCCTGAGTGGCACAATATACTCCTCCTACCGTATCACTGCTTCCGTTGATGAACTTTGTGAGGCTGTGAATCACGACGTCAGCCCCGAATAATGTCGGAGAAATTGAAAGAGGGGAGAAGGTATTATCTACAATCAGTTTCAGGTTGTATTTCTTACAGATTTCGGAAAGCTTTCTAAGATCTGCTACTTCAAGCAGCGGATTGCTGACACTTTCACAATAAATGACTTTAGTATCGGGAGTAATAGCTTTTTCTATAGATTCAAAATTATTGATATCTACAAAAGTGGTCGCTACATTGAACTGAGGGAAGAAATTTTTTAGAAAAGCATAGGTTCCTCCGTAGATAGTCCGGCTTGAAATAATATGGTCTCCACTTTTGCACACCTGCATCAAAACAGAAGTTATTGCTCCCATTCCGGATGCTGTAACGTTGGCAGATTCTGTGTTCTCCATCTTGGCAAGAGCCTGTGCCAGATAAAGATTCATCGGTGATGAATGTCTGGAGTACAGATAGCATCCTTCCGCATTGCCTTCGAAAGTATCAAACATTGTCTTTGCAGAAAGGAAGGTATAGGTAGAGCTGTCAGAGATAGAAGGATTCACTCCCCCGAATTCACCAAAATACTGAAGATCTTGGATCTCATTGGCTGCGTTAAAGTTTTCCATAAATATTGTTTTTATTTTATGGTCTCAATTTGCATTAATTTGTTAATTATTACAACATAAATTTGAATTTATAGAAAATAAAACTGTAAAATATTGTTTATTTAGAAAAAATATTTAGTATCTTCGATGGTATTAAACTTTTACCAAAAAATTATCTATGGAACTTGACGAAACTGATAAGAAACTTTTGTCTTTTTTACAGGAAGACTGTAAACAAACCACCAAAGAACTGTCCGCTAAGCTTGGATTGTCCGTTACAGCAATTTATGAGCGTGTAAAAAAGCTTGAAAATGCTGGAGTTATTTCAAAATATGTAGCCTTGCTGGACAAGAGTAAAGTTAAGAAAAATTTTATCGTTTTGTGTCATGTGAAACTAAGCCAGCATAAAAAAGAATTTGTCCTTCAGTTTGAAAAAGAGGTAATGGACCTTCAGGAAGTTACGGAATGTTTCCATGTAAGCGGAGATTATGATTATATCCTTAAAATAGGAGTGAAAGACATTGAAGACTACCGCAGTTTTATGCTGACGAAACTTACAACACTTCAGCACATCGCAAGTACGCACAGCTCGTTTATGATTTCCGAAGTTAAAAATACGACGGCGATTGTATTGTAAGCTTATCGCAGGTTTTTTGATCTAAACTGTATGGAAGATCAATGTTTATAAATATCTTCTTTGGTCATTTTGTCGATAAAATAGTGAAGTCTTTTAATCTCGCTTCTGCCTCTGTTTTTGTCATTCAGAAAGCATGTCGTTACGATAACCATTTTTAAATCTGGAATGATGCAGATAAGCTGTCCGCCATATCCGGTAGCCACAAAAGCCTGATGTCCGTTGGTTTTTCTTCGCCACCAGTAATAGCCGTATCCATTGGCACCCGGCATTACATCCCAGGAATCCAGTTTAACATGCTCAGCTGTCGATTCCTGAATCCATTTTGAGGAAACAATCTGTCTGCCTCCCAATTTTCCGTTATTCAGGATCATCAAACCAAATTTCAGCATATCTTCAGGTTTCATAAACATTTCCGAACCTGCAATATTTCTGTTCATGGAATCTGTATCCCATCGGGGAACATTGATCTTTAATGGTTTAAAAAGGTTTTCTGCTGCAAATTGTTTCAGATTGGTTTTCACAATTTTTGCCAGTGCAGCACCGAAAAGGTGGGTTTCACCGCTGTTATAATTAAATACGGTTCCCGGATACTCTTCAAAAGGAAGATCCAGTACAAATTTTACAGGATCACCGGAAAATGACATGGCTGTTGAGATTTTTGAATTTTCAATCCAATCGAAACCACCTTGCATGGTCAGCAGATTTCTTAACGTTAATGTATTTCTGATCGAATCATGAGCTACCTTTCCTTCAATATTGGAGATTTTTTTGAAACTGCTTCTTGAGACATTGTATTCCGGAAGAATTTTTAAAACCGGTGTATTGAGATTGGGAAGTATGTTTTTATCTTGAGCAATACCTGCCAGAACAGAGACGATACTCTTGGTGACGGACTTTATACTGAAGATGGTTTCCTTGCTGGCTCCGTGGGAATAATGCTCATAAATAAGTTTATCATTTTGAGAAACAATGAATGATCCCAGAGAAGGAATACTGTCGTTGATCTCCTGGTTGAACTGATCTGTAAATTCTTTAGGTAACTCTTTATTGAAAGCCGCCTGCGACTTCACTTTAGGGCAGAATAGGGTAAGGCACAACATTGTGATAGCCTGCAGAAGTTGCCTGGATCTCATTGTTTACAAAGAAGGGATAAATTATTAGCTGATCGAAAAAGTAACAACTATACTGATCCGGATGAATCTATATAGCTGATGCTTTCAATGCCCTAAATTATGAAAAACAATGAACTTTTAAAATATATTTTACCTGATATTTTTATTGCAGTTTTGTTTTAATAAATGATCCTCAGAAATTATACTAATACTCCGTTTTTGGAAGCAATAGGATCCGGAAGATCTGTTTCTCCGCTCATCTGGAGAAGGTCTATTTCAATCGTTCTGCAGATAGACAGCATAGGGACGTCAAACATTAATCCCGCAAAAGGATTTTCAGAATAATCTCCTACCAGTTCCATAATGATATAAATCCAGCCGATAATGATACAGAAAGGAATAGAAGTCCATATTCCCCAATCTCCCAATTTGGCAAACTCGTTCACTAATCCCAGTGGAAGAAGCATGATGAACAGTATATTAAAAACAAAAGCTGTACTGGCAAACTGTCTTGGAGAAGGGAATTTTTTAATTCTCTCCGCCTGTCCCTGGAAATTGTAGAATTCATTCAGGCTGTTTTGAAGCTGAGTCTGATTGAAATCCGTAATGGCATTCATATTTTTCAGCTCGTTGATGTCTTTTGCCTGCTGGGCAATCAGATAGGTAGCAAAATTTTTATAATCATTTTTAAGATCATACTCTTCTTCTGACAGATATTTGTGCAGGAAAATAGGAGCTCTTCCGTAGTCAGGAAAACCGGCTTTTATTAACCTGTTTCTTCTCAGGTTGATATTCCCGAATTTATTATTTTCTGTACTGATATGCTCCCATTCTGTAGGAATCAAAAGCTGTTCCCGGAAAGTATATAACCATGCTATATGACGGTAAACGATTCTTCTTTTACGGTCTTCAAGATCAAAAACACCAATTTCTTCGTTTTTAGTATCGAAGGCATACACCATAGAGGCAAATGAACGGCTGGAATTCACAATTCCGCCCCAGATTTTTCTGGCTTCCCAAAGTCTGTCATAAGCCTGATTGTTTTTAAAACCTACAAGGAATGCTTCTGCTGTACCAATCAAAGCTACAGGAACCCATGGAATAGTCATCCACTGCCAATTGAAAAAATAGAATAGGACAGCGATCAGCGTACACCAGATTGAAATCAGTATAAGATGAAAACCTGATAAATTGAGAACCTGCTTATAATTGACGTATTTAGTAGTGATCATAAAGAAGTATCGAATTTTTGGTGCATATAAACAAAATAGATACCAAAATGAGACATCTGTTCTGTTGATTAAAATTAATAAAAAAAACCTCTGATTTTTCAGAGGTTTCAATTATTTAATATTTCAGCATTTCTTCGATCTTACTGCTGAGCTTTTCAGCATTTGGAAGCATTTCTTTTTCCAGAACAAGGTTGATAGGAACAGCAGGTACATCCAGTGATCCCATTGTTTCTACTGGTGCGTCAAGATACCTGAAGCAATTTTTGGAAATACGGTGTGCAAAAGCTTCTGCAAAAGAGTTATTAAGCTGTTCTTCTGTCAGAACGATGCATTTTCCATGTGCTTTCACTCTTTCGAAAACAAGTTCTTCATCAAGAGGGATCAATGTTCTTAAGTCGATCACTTCAACTCTTCCGTTGAAACTCTTAGCCGCTTCTTTGGCCCAGTAAACTCCCATTCCATAAGTAACTACCAATAAAGTTCTGCCTTTTTCGGTTTCATCCTTATCTGCTTCAATAATTACTTTACCTTTTCCAAATGGAAGAACATAGTCTTCAGCAGGCTCTATCGTTTTGGCATCTTCAGTTCCCGGAACTTTACTCCAGTACAATCCTTTATGCTCCAGCATCACTACCGGGTTCGGATCATAATAAGCTGCTTTAAGCAAACCTTTAAAATCTGCAGCATTACTTGGGTATGCTATTTTGATTCCTTTGATATTGGCTAAGATACTTTCCACACTTCCACTATGGTAAGGACCGCCGCCGCCATAGGCTCCGATAGGAACACGGATGATATTGCTTACCGGGAATTTTCCGCCGCTTAAATAACTTGATTTTGAAATTTCCGTAATCAACTGGTTGATCCCCGGATAAATATAATCTGCAAACTGAACCTCAACAATTGGCTTCAGTCCAACAGCACTCATTCCGGCAGTAGATCCTATGATATAAGCTTCCTGAATGGCCGTATTGAATACTCTTTTGCTTCCGAATTTTTTTCCTAAAGTAACCGTTTCACGGAAAACTCCACCGATTCTTTCACCTACATCCTGTCCGTAAAGAAGTGCTTCAGGGTGTTTCCACATCAGTTCCTGGATGGCATGGATGGCAGCATCCACCATTACAATTTTTTCTCCGTTGGCAGGTTCACGTGTTCCTGTCTCCTCAGTAATGGGAGTTGGGGCAAAAACGTGCTGCATTACGGTTTCAGGTTTTGGATCCTCTGCATTTTTAGCTTTTTCAAAAGCTTCTTCTGCTTCAAGACGCGCCTTTTTAGTGATTTGCTTTAAAAGATCTTCATCAACACCTGTTTCCAGTAGATGTTTTCTAAGGATCTCTCCCGGATCTTTGGCCCTATGTTTTGTTAAATCTTCTTCATCTCTGTAGAATTCTCTTCTTACTCCTGAAGTGTGGTGACCGATCAATACCGTTTTTGCACAGACAACAAGAGGTTTTCTTTCTGTTCTTACAAAATCTACGGCTTTTTTCATGGCTTCAAAACTTTCCACAAAATCAGTTCCGTCTACTCTCATTCTGCTTAGCCCAGTGAATCCTGCTACAAAATCGTATGCATCACAGGTTCTTGCTTCGTCTTTCGTTACGGAAATTCCCCATTCGTTATCCTGAACAAGGAAGATGATCGGAAGCTGATGCAGAGCTGCAAACTGTAAAGCTTCACTCACTTCACCTTCTGTAACGGAATTGTCTCCAAGACTACAAACCACAACAGGATTGTTTTCAAATTGCTGAAGATTGAAATCCTGAATGTATTTGATTCCCTGTGCAACTCCTGTCGTTGGGATAGTCTGCATTCCAGTAGCGGAACTCTGGTGAACGATTTTTGGTTTGTTTTCATCCCTGCTTGAAGGGTGGGAGTAATAAGATCTTCCTCCCGAAAAAGGATCATCAGCTTTAGCCAGTAACTGAAGCATTAGTTGGTAAGGTTCAAAACCGATTCCTAAAAGAATGCTTTCGTCTCTGTAATAGGGAGAAACCCAGTCTTCTTTTTTAAGCTGATAGGCTGTCGCAAGCTGGATGGCTTCGTGACCTCTGGAAGTACTGTGAACGTATTTGCATACATTTCTGTTTTCTTCGTAAATGTCAGCCATTGCCTTGGCCAGCATCATATGATTATACGCTTTGAGTAATATATCCTGAGAAACTTTTTCGTGAAGTGCATTTTCCATAGGAAGCAAATATACATAAAAAAACAAAATACTAACAACTGTTAGTATTTTGTGAAAAATCTTTGTTTATATAGGTTATTCCTTGATCACTTTTTTAGAAATAACATCTTTGTCTGTTTTTATTTCAATGATGTAAATTCCATTGGTGTACGCAGATAAATCTATTGGTTCTTTGTGATTGTTGATCTTTCCTTTCTGTAACTTCTTACCTGAAAGATCATAGACATTGAATGTGGAATTTTTAGGAGCTTTTAATACATTGGTGAAATCTTTTACAACCGTTGGTGCGATCGTTATGCCATCAGATTTTCTTAATCCGGCATCCTTGGTTCCCAGCACTTCGCTAAATCCTGATGCAATGATAGAATAATTCTGAGGGGAAGTAACACTTGGAGAAGCGTTATTTTTTAATGTTCCTTTATGAGAAATCTCAATTCTATAAACAGCTCCTGGTGTTGGGTTATCAATAACAACCTGCTCTACATTATCTACTGTGTTGTCTCCTTTTGTAGCAGGAGTCATTGGATCTAATGCATTTAATTTCCAAGGCTGATAAATGATGCCTGTTCCGGTATCTATAATTCTTACATCCAGATCGTTTATTAATCTGGAAGTTCTGTTGTTGTAGGCTTCTGCCCATGTTATGCTTGTGGGGATAACATATTCCGGATCAATCCAGGATAGGGTTACTTTTAAGGGTTCAGATCCGGATGCTTTCACTGTTCGAGCATTAACCGAACCATTATTTAAGGTTTCATCATTAAATAGTATGGTATTGTTGGATTTTCCTACAAGAAGTTCTGCTCCTTTTTTTGCATCTATATACCCCCAGCCATTCCATGGGTCCGGGCCGACAGTTCCTGCTTCCGATGCAGAGTGGATCATTAAGGTTTTTGCAGAGGCTGCATTAAGCTCAAGAGCAGGATATAGCTGTTTATAAATCTGCATCCAGACTCCTATGATTCCGGTAACAATAGGCCCGGAAAAAGAGGTTCCACTGCCCACGTTATATAAGCTGCTGCCTGTTGTATTTTCCGCTGTGGAACCATATCCTACATTAGTTCCTGTAGTAATAATGTCCGGTTTTATAGCGCCGTCATCTCTTGGACCTGCGCTGCTGTAGCTTGATTTTATAACATCAGAAGGAGAGGAGTATCTTTTGTCGCTGGCAGTCAGGATATCAGAAGCACCTACTACAATAATGTTTTTTGCCAAAGAACCAAAACCAATACAGTCATATCCTAAAGCGCAGTTGTTTTGTGGAAGTGTGTCTGTAGCTGCAAATTGTACATAAGTTCCTGCACTGTTTTTATAATATTTAGCTAAGGTGTTTCCTGTTGGCCCCATTCCATATGAATTTCCGGCTGATTTAACGATAACATAGGTGGGATTATTATACACGATATTGTCATAAGTCTGGTCGCTATCAAGATAGGTTCCCTGTAGATCAGCAGTGGTTCCAGGGCTTATGAACTGCCCGCCCCATATCCAGGCAATTCCATAAAGGCTACTCCAGCCAGGGTTTGTACCGTATGAATGATTGGATATTTTGGGCTGTGCCAGGACTATCTTTTCAAATACCGTACTGGAAGCAGAACCTCCGGGTAATGTTGTAGTAGCGAAGGCATAATTGTCAAAAGTTGAATTTTGTGCTATTCCTCTTAAATTCGTAACCCGGGTTGTTCCATTGGTAAATGTAAGCGTATAAGGATAGTCTTTGGCGCCGATAAATCCTGTAACAGCAGTGGCATGTGAGCTGTAATTCATGGTACTGGCTTCTTTATTATTAACCCTGTCTGCTGCGTTGTTAAACAGTTCATGTCCTTCAAATGCTCTTCCGCCATCAAAGATGGTGTATTTAATATTTTCGCCGTTAAATGAACCTGTCAACCCTGTGATGGTGCCATTCTGTAAAAAGTCTGCATTGGAGTTTTTTATTTGATCCAAATCATCCGACTGATAGAAATAAGGCTTTCCATCCGGATCGAATCCTGCCAGATTTTTTCGCTGTTCTTCAAGTTCTTTAAGTGTCCCAGGGTTTTTATCAGACTCAAAATGTTTTGAGAGAAACAGATCAAATTTTTTGTTGTTTTCTATTCGTTGTCGTTCTAATGTTTTTTTTAAAACTTCATTATTGTTTTGTGCATTCATGACAATGGTTGTCAGTATGCCGATCGAAATAAAAATTTTTTTCATTGTGGTATTTTTTTATGGTTGTTTATTGATAAATATATATATATATATATATATAATGCTTTTATTATTTGTTTTGTTTAATTAAATAGTGTTTTTATTGATTGTTTTAATATTTTAATTGGGTTTTTATGAATAATTTAATATTTTAATTTGTATTTATAGTTTTTATTTTACTGGATCTAAATGAGAATTGATGCTTTTTGACAGGAAAACAGTTGGAAAAACTCTGAGATTAGCACTCTATTGTGTTTTATATGTTATAATTTATCATTTTATGGAGAATTAATTGAAAAAATGCAAACCCATAGGAGTAGAAGAAATTAAGCTTTGTATTTTTAAAAAAGGCCGAGATTTATATTCTGAAACCAGGGTGTGATTAGAAAAAAATGAAGTAACTTTACATTCTCTTTTTATAAAAAAGTTAGAACATTATATGTATTTAATTTTTGACACAGAAACAACCGGTTTACCAAAAAATTTCAACGCTCCGCTTTCAGACTCGGATAACTGGCCCAGAATGGTCCAGATTGCATGGCAGGTGCACGATGATGATGGAAACTTGATTGAAAACCAGGATTATATAATAAAACCTGAAGGGTATGATATTCCCTTCAACGCTGCCCGCATTCACGGAATTACAACAAAAATCGCCAATGAAGAAGGACGTGACCTTCAGGAAGTTCTTGAAGAATTTTCTAAGGTTCTTGAAAGAATCAGGGTGGTTTCCGGACATAATGTGGAATTCGACTACAATATCGTAGGAGCAGAATTTTACAGAAAAAACCTGAAAGATAACCTTCAGGAAAAGCCAAAGGCGGATACCATGATTTTGGGAACGGACTTCTGCCAGCTTGGAGGAGGCCGCGGAGGTCGTTTTAAACCTCCGAAACTTGAAGAATTATATGAAAAACTTTATGGGAACAAATTTGATGAAGCTCATAATGCTGCAGCCGACGTTAACGCAACAGCCAGAGCTTTCTTTGAAATGGTAAGAATTGGCGTAGTTCCTGCTGAAACATTAAAGATTTCAGAAGATCAGCTTGCCTATTTCAGAAGCCTTTATCCGGACCCGATCAAGCCTTTCAATATTGTTATCAGAAGGCAGGTTGCTGATTTTCATAATAAGAAAAAGCAGCAGGATTTCGGAAGCATTGATGAAATTGATTTAGGTAAATATTTCAATTTTGATAACCATAGTGTTTTCTCTACGCTTACGGCTACCTCAAGCATTAATGACCTGATTAAAAAAGCCTCTGATGAAAATTTCCCTGCTGTCGGAATGGTGGATCTTGGAAATATGATGGGAGCTTTCAAGTTCGTCTCGGCAGTAGAAGGAGCTAATGCAGACAGAGCGAAAAAGCATAAAGAATACCTGGCAAAAAAACAGGAAGCAGAAGAAAACGGAACAGAATTTACTGAAGAAGAGCCTGTTTCAGAACCGCTTATTCCTGTAGTGGGTTGTGAGTTTTATATTTCAGACCGTTACGAACAAAAGCAGTTTACCAAAGATGATCCGGACAGAAGAACACAGGTTGTGCTTTTGGCGAAAGATTTTAATGGATATAAAAACCTGGCAAAACTCTCCAGTATCGGATTCCTGAAAGGATTCTATTTTGGAGTTCCCAGGGTGAGCAGGGAGTTGATTGCTCAATATAAAGAAGGAGTCATAGCTTTAACATCCGGAATTATGGGGGATATTCCCGATGCGATCTTAAATACCGGTGAGCAGAAAGGAGAGGAGCTTTTCAAATGGTGGAAAGACACCTTTGAAGATGATTTTTATGTGCAGATTCAGAATCACAAACTGCCTGAAGAAGAACATTTAAATGAAGTTCTTTTGTATCTGGCAGATAAATATAATGTGAAAATTTTAGCTCAGAACGAAACCTTTTACACCAATAAAGATGATTCTAATATTCAGGACATTGTAAGCTGTATCAAAGATGGTGAAAAGCTTACTACGCCTATTGGAAAAGGATTCGGTAAAAGAAGAGGGCTGGCGACAGGCGAATATTACATCAAAAATTCTGATGAAATAAAAGAAGCCTTTTTAGCCTATCCGGATGCTTTTGATGCGTATGAAGAATTTACGGCAAAATTTAAACCTTATACCTTAAAAAGAGACGTACTTCTTCCTAAATTTGATATCCCTGCGGAATTTATCCATGCAGAAGATGAGGTAGACGGCGGAAAAAGAGGGGAAATGGCTTACCTTACCTATCTTACCTATGAAGGTGCCAAGAAAAGGTATGCAGAAACGGGTATTACTGATGAAATTAAAGAACGTCTTGACTTTGAGCTTGAGGTAATTGCCAATACCGGTTATCCGGGTTACTTCCTTATCGTACAGGATTTCTGTAATGAAGCCCGTAATATGGGCGTTTGGGTTGGTCCGGGAAGAGGGTCGGCGGCAGGATCTGCGGTTGCGTACTGTATCGGAATTACCAATGTAGACCCCATCAAATATGATCTCCTTTTTGAGAGATTCTTGAACCCGGAAAGGGTTTCCATGCCCGATATTGATATTGACTTTGATGATGAAGGGCGAGATAAAATTATCAAATGGGTTGTTGAAAAATATGGAAAAACTCAGGTAGCACAAATTATTACATACTCGGTATTGGGAGGAAAATCTGCCATTAAAGATGCCGGAAGGGTTTTGGATGTGCCTATTCCTGATACCAATAATATTGCCAAACTGATTCCTCCAAGTCCCGGGATGAATATTGCAAAAGCTTTAGCGAAGTATGATAAATTAAAACCGGAAGAACAGATGCTCGTTGATGAGATGAGATATGTTCTTGAAAGTCCTGATGATGCACGACACGGAGTTTTAGCAAGTGCTAAAAAAATGGAAGGCTGTATCAGAAACACCGGAATTCACGCCTGCGGGGTGATTATTACGCCGGAAGATGTGAGTAATCTTGTTCCGGTTACCATTGCAGCAAAAGATGCTGATATCCTGGTGTCACAGTTTGATAACTCTGTTGCGGAAAGTGCCGGTCTTCTGAAGATGGACTTTTTGGGGCTGAGAACGCTGACTATTATTAAAGATGCATTGAAGCTTGTTAAAGCAAGATATGGAGTGGATATTGATCCGGATCTTATTCCGCTGGATGATGCCAAAACCTATCAGTTGTTTAAAGAAGGAAGAACGGTCGGGATTTTCCAGTATGAAAGTCCGGGAATGCAAAAATACATGAGAGAGCTTAAGCCGACGGTTTTTGCCGATCTTATCGCTATGAATGCCTTGTACCGTCCCGGTCCGATTAAATATATCCCGAACTTCATCAACAGAAAGCACGGAATTGAAGAGATTGTCTACGACTTACCGGAAACAGAAGAATATTTAAAAGAAACATACGGAATTACCGTTTATCAGGAGCAGGTAATGCTTTTATCCCAGAAACTGGCCAACTTTACCAAAGGTGAAGCCGATACTTTAAGAAAGGCAATGGGTAAAAAGCAGATTGATGTTCTTAATAAAATGTACCCGAAATTTATTGAAGGAGGTAGAAAAAATAACCTTAATGAAGAAAGGTTGGAGAAAATCTGGAATGACTGGAAAGCCTTTGCAGAATATGCCTTCAATAAGTCCCACTCAACATGTTATGCATTCATCGCCTATCAGACCGCCTATTTGAAAGCTAATTATCCGGCAGAATACATGGCGAGTGTAATGAGTAATAACATTAACAATACGGATTCTATCACCATGTTCATGGAAGACTGTAAAAGTATGGGGGTGGATGTTCTGGGACCGGACGTGAATGAATCTCAATACAAATTCTCCGTAAACGAAAAGGGACAGATCCGCTTTGGGTTGGGAGCGATAAAGGGAATTGGAGAAGGGCCGAGTGAAGCAATTACAAGAGAAAGAGAAAACGGAAGGTTTAAAAATATTTATGATTTCTTCGAAAGAATACTGCCTTCACAGATGAACAAGAGGGTAGCAGAGAGTTTGGTGCTTGCAGGTGCTTTTGATGAACTGGATGCTTTCCACAGAGGACAGTATTTTGATATTGACATGGCAGGAAAGACCAATCTTGAAAGACTGATCAGATACGGGCAGAGTTTCCAGGAAAGCAAAAACGAGATGGAGCACTCTTTATTTGCGGATTTCGCAGAAGAAGTTCAGATTGAACAGCCGAAACTGGCTCCATGTCCGGAATGGCCCAATATGCATAAGCTTAATAAAGAAAAAGAGATCATTGGCTTCTATCTTTCTGCTCATCCGCTGGACGAATTTAAATATCAGTTCCAGTTTATGCAGGGGCAGCTTTCTAAAAAAGCAGTTCTTGAGAAAAATGAAGAAGAAAAGGTTGTTACCGATGAAGCGCCTGTTTTGGAACAGGATGCCCTGGACGATGCTGTGGATCTTACGGAAATTGTTTCAGATGATATAGTGGCAGGAGAAGAGGAAGTGATAGAAGAAGTTACTAAGAAGGCAGAGCCAAAAGGGAATTTCTTATTCCTGAATCTGGATGAGGTGGATGCTTACAAAGAACAGGCTTTCTCTAATAAACAGGAAGAACTGTTTGAAGAGAAAAAGAAAGACTGGAAAACCCTTCAGAAAGAGAGGGAAAATGGCGGTGGTGGTAAAGAATATACTGTAGCCGGTCTTATTACCGAATACAGGGTTCAGGATGGTTTCAGAAGTGGTGAGAAAGTAGCTTTTGTTACACTTGAAGATTATTCCGGATCCTATTCATTCAGGCTGGGAGACAGAGATTACATGAGATTGAAAGAAAAGCTGGAAGTACAGAGATTTGTGATTTTTAAGATAAAATTTGCTCAGGTAAAAGATGGCAGGGTCTTCGTTAATGTAAATGATGTAATTGAACTTCAGGAAGCATTTGAACGATTTGCAAAGAGTATATCATTGGTGATGGATGTGATGGATGTAAGACCTGAAGATCTCGACTTTTTCAGAACGGTTCTCGACAGAAACAAAGGAAACCAAAAATTGAAATTCTTTATCAAAAACCTGGAAGATGACTCCCATATTGAAGTTCAGTCTATGAAACATTCGGTGGATCTGAATGGTGATCTGATAAAAGAAATTCAACTTCTTAATAAATATGAATTTTATTTAAACTAGAAAAATACATGATAAAGAAAGGAGTGGCTTATGCCACTCTTTTTTTTGTTTATATATTATCAGTATTGATGAAAAATTTTAAATAGTTTTTCTCTTAAGATAGAAAAATTTACTGAAGTCTATTTTGGTTGTATATTAGTTAAGTGTCTGTTATTTAATTAGTTGTTATTTTTCATCATATTGCGAAATAATTATATAATTTAAATAAATGTTTAATTATATAATGTTTGGATGATGTTTTTTATTGTTTTTGTATAAAAATTTATGATATTTTCTAATATTTCATTTAAAATTTAAATTAATATTTATACATTTACCGCCCTAACTGTTATTATTTACTATTTTATGAAGAAATTACTACTTTCGTGTCTGGCTTCCCTGAGTATGGGAGTCTATGCGCAAACCGACGTCGCCAACTATACTTTTTCAAAAAGTACCGGGGTGGCTTATACTTCCATTACAGGAGGTACAAAATTATTCCCTTCTGGGACTAATACTACTTATGACAATGATGTATCCGCAGCAATTCCATTGTCTTCTCCTTTTAATTTCGGTGGTGTTGCTATGACCACATGTTATGTGAGTGCCAATGGATTTATCACGTTTGGAGCAGCTCCTTCCGGGACAAATTATACTCCAATGTCAAGTCTGGGATCAACTACAGGGGCAATTTCTGCTTTTGGGCAGGATGGAGGCTTTTCATCATCAGATGCAACACAACCAGCAGGAAATCATGAAGTGAGATATGAAGACCTGGGAACTGAATTTGTTGTACAGTGGCAGGATCATGCCAATTACTTTAACAGATCTACTGAAAAATTAAATTTTCAGATCAGATTGGTTTATGCTACAGGTGAAATAAAGATCATTTATGGAAGCTGTACAGATCCGGGTACCAGCACTTCAGGCAGTACTCCACAGGTAGGGATAAGAGGAAACAGTACTACTTATGCGTCCAATGTAAATTCCCTGATGATCGGAAACGTGCCGTCAGGAACTACCTGTGACTGGTCTAAAGCTGTTACCGGTAATGCTGCTAGCAGTACAATGCTTTTTTCCAGCACAACCAACGCAAGTGTTAAAATCCCTGCCGGGCTGCAATATAAATGGACACCAGGCACACAGGCTCCGGTAAGGACTTTTGCAGCTGCCACTGCAATTACCAACAATGCTGCTACTGTAAACTGGACGGCTCCGACAGGTGCAACAGCTTACAATGTTCAGTTTAGAGAAGTCGGAAACTGTGATTGGACAGATCTTGTTGGTAATCCGGTTTCTGCTGCAACTGCTACAATTACAGGGTTAACTCAGAATACAAGCTACCAGGTTCAGGTTCAGGCTTTAAACGGATCAGTAAAATCTATATATTCTCATATTCCAAATGCAGCCGGAACGGGGAATGGGTATGTCTCCTCAGGGTCTTTTACCACTACACCTAACTGTGCAAGTACAGTAACCGGTCTTTCTTCTTCTGCCCTGACTCCTGAATCCGCAACAATAAGCTGGACAGCTTCTACAACACCTCCGGGTAATGGATATGAGTATTATTATTCTACATCTTCAACAACTCCGCTTGCAACGGCTACGCCTTCAGGATCTGTAGGTGCCGGGGTAATAACAGCTGATTTATCTGGTCTGACTCCTTCAACTCAGTATTATTATTGGGTAAGAGGAAACTGTAATGGAACAGATAAAGGAAATTGGTCAAGCTCTGCAAACTTTACAACACTTGGGTTATGTCCTACCGTTACCGCTCCTGCATCCAATGCTACAGGAGTAAGTGTAACCCCTACGATTACATGGAATGCAATAAATGGCGCTGCCGGGTATAAACTGAAAGTTGGAACTACCTCTGGAGGAAATGATATTGCAGATATGGATATTGCAGGCGGAACGAATAATTCTTATACTTTCGCTGCTCCTTTAAATTTTGGTGCTGCCTATTATTATTCTGTAACTGCTTATACAGCTAATATTACAGGACCTGCTACCGCATGTACGGTAAGATCATTCCAGACGGTATGTAATTCATCTAATTTACCTTATACTTTAGATTTTGAAAATGTTACAACACCTGCATTGCCAATTTGTACAACAGTGGTAAACAGTGGTTCCGGAAATTCATGGAAAACAGCAACTGCTCCGGCTGGATTTACAGGGAAAGTGCTTAATTATTCCTATAATAGTTCTAATGCTGCCAATACATGGTTCTTTACCCAAGGTTTAAATCTTACTGCAGGAGTTAGCTACAGAATCAAATATAAGTATGCGAATGCATCAGGAACCACACAATATCCTGAAAAATTAAAAGTTGCTTACGGATCTTCTGCTGCAAGTGCTTCAATGACAAATACTTTAGCTGACCACGCTAATATTACAGGTGGAACTGCTACATATGCATTTGTAGACTTTACACCAGGCGCAACAGGAGTTTATTATTTAGGATTCCAGGCTTATTCTGCTGCTAACATGAACCAGATTTATGTTGATGATATCAATATAAATGTGACTCCTAGCTGCTCTGAACCATTGGCTGTTACTGTTTCGGGGATGACAACCAATGGAGCGGATGCTTCATGGACTGCTCCGGCTACTGCTCCTGGAAGTGGATATGAGTATTACTATTCTACAAGCAGTACAGCTCCTACGGCGTCTACTACAGCTTCCGGAACCAGCACTACCACTTCAGCTCCTTTGTCCGGGTTATCTCCTTCCAGTACTTACTATTTATGGGTGAGATCGGTATGTAGTTCTTCCGATAAGAGTGCGTGGAGTTCTCAGGCTGCTGTTTTCAATACACTTTGTGGAACTGCTATGGCTCCTTTTGCTCAAAACTTTGATAATGGAGCAGCACCCAACTGTTGGAGCAGTATAAACCCTACGGCAACAGGTACCGACGCCAATCTGTTCTGGAAGTTCTCAGGGTCTGCAGATTATGGTGCAAGTCCGGCTAATAACCAAAAAGCGGCAGGTACATATGCATGGGTAGATGCAAGTTCACCATATAATGGAGCGGGTGCCAACACGGTTCAGCTGGTTACTCCTCCTGTAAATTTAACAGGATTAACCGCACCTCTTGTTTCTTTTGACTGGTTTAAAAACCATTCTACCACTTCTTCTACAACGGTTTCACCTTCCACTTATGATAACAACAAGCTTACGGTAGAAGTAAACGATGGAAACGGATGGGTAGTTATTTTTAGTGATAATACCAACTCAAACCAATGGAGAACAGTTGCTGTTCCTTTGGCGGCTTCTTACATCGGAACTACTATCCAGGTGAGATTTACTGTAGATAAAAATGTGAATGGTAGCGGATATTACTATGATGATGTTCTATTAGATAATGTTGAAATAAAACAAAATCCTAATCTGGCAACGTCTGAAACTGCAGTAAAAGAAAACAAGATTAATATATATCCTAATCCGTTTACTGATATGCTGACAATTTCTGATGTATCCAAAGTACAGTCTGTTTTAATTGTTGATGTTTCCGGAAGATTGATTAAGACTATTGATAAGCCATCTTCAGAGCTTCAGCTGAGAGATCTTAAAGAAGGGTTATACTTAGTGGTCCTGAATATGAAAGACGGATCTAAACAAACCCTTAAAGCAATTAAGAGATAAAATAGTTTCTTGAAAAAACAGGAAAAGAGAGGCTGCTCAATTTGAGCGGCCTCTCTTTATATAGGTGAAATTGCCTTTTATTAAAGAAAAAGTTTAATTCATTGTGATATAATTAAATAAATATTTTTTTTATTGCTGATTTTCACTAGATTTGATTAACTAATACTGTTTTTATATGAGAAATTTTTTACTTGTTGGTTTCTTAATGGCCGGCTTTTTATCTTCTGCGCAGACTTACTGTACGCCTGCTTTTGCCAGTGGGTGTAGTGGAGGAGATGTGATAGATTCTTTTGCAATTCCGGGTGCCGGATTTGATCATCCTAATACAGGTTGTTCTACTGATGCCTATGGAGATTATACCTCTATGACGATCAACCTGAGTGCAGGTTTGAGTTATGATTTTAGTGTTAAACATGATTACAGTGATCAGAATGTCCGTATCTGGATAGATTTCAATAACGACGGAACTTTTGATGATGCCGCTCCTGAACTTGTAGCTACGGCAAGCAGTACTCTTGTAGGAGGCAATAATATTACGGCTGGACTTATAACCATTCCTGCTACCGTTACTCCAGGTACTTACAGGATGAGAGTAGGAGACAGGTTCTCCAGTGATCCTATACCTTGTAATACGGATGGGTACGGAGAAGCACATGATTATACGGTAAACATTGGTGCCCTTCCGACCTGTTTTGCGCCATCTGCTTTAACCGTATCTGCTGTTACGGCCAATTCTGCTCAGATCGGATGGACAGCTCCTTCTTCTGCGCCGGGAAGCGGTTACGAATATTATTATTCAACTTCCAGTACATATCCTACTGCTACAACAGTTGTTTCCGGATCTATCAATGGATTGACTACAAATCTGCCATCCCTTGCACCAGCCACTACCTATCATGTATGGGTACGCTCTGTATGCAGTACTTCGAACAAAAGTGCATGGTCCCAGATGGCAACATTTATGACATCATGTGTCGCTGTGGGAGTACCTTACGCGTTGGATTTCGAAAGTATAACTCCGCCTGAAATGCCGGATTGTACATCGGTGATTAATGATGGTGCTGGAAATATGTGGGAAACAGGTGATCTGGACGCCCAGGGATTTACAGGTAATGTACTTCAGTATTCTTACGATTATGCTAATAACGCCGATACCTGGTTTTTTACCAATGGAATTAACCTTACCGCAGGAACTACCTACAGAATTAAATACAAATATGCCAATGCAGAAGGAACTGTATACGCAGAAAAATTAAAAGTAGCCTATGGAACTTCAGCTACCAGTGCAGGAATGGTCAATACACTGGCGGATCACCCGGATATTGTTACCAGTACAGCAACAAGCGCTTTTGTGAACTTCACGCCAGCAGCTACAGGTGTTTATTATTTTGGATTCCAGGCGTATTCTGATGCTAATATGAATCAATTATATGTTGATGATATTAAAATTGATGTAGCACCGGCTTGTAGTGAACCTAATGCATTAGTTGTTTCAAATATTACTGCTGCAGGAGCTACCGTTTCCTGGGCAGCGGCTACTCCCGTTCCTGCAAACGGATATGATATTTATTACAGCACAACCAATACAGCACCTACAGCAACAAGCACACCTAATTTTACGGGAGTTACAGCAACTACCTATAATATTCCAGGTTTAGCATCTTCCTCTGTATATTATGTATGGGTGAGATCTGCGTGTAGCGCAACAAGCAAAAGTGCATGGAGTGATTCTGCCACATTTGCAACATTATGTTCAAGTGCAAACCTTCCTTATGTTGTAGATTTTGAAAATGTTACTGTTCCAGAACTTCCAGGTTGTACAATGAATGTTAATGCAGGGGCTGCAAATGACTGGGAAACAGCGGATCCTCCTTCTGACAGCCAGGGATTCACTACCAATGTACTGAAATATAAGTATAACTCTTCCAATTCTGCCAACGCATGGTTCTTTACACAAGGATTGAACTTAACAGCAGGGGTACAATATACAATCAGTTATCAATATGGTAATAATTCATCAACTTATGCTGAAAAACTGAAAGTAGCATATGGTACTTCGCCTGATGCGGCCGCTATGACGGGCTCTATAGCAGATTATCCTTCAATTAATGATGGAATTGCTCATACAGAATCTATAACATTTACAGTTCCTGCAACAGGGGTGTATTTCTTTGGATTTAATGCTTATTCAGATCCGGACCAGTATAATCTGTATATAGACGATATCAGTATTAACAATGCCAACCTGGCAACATCCGAAGTCGCTGCAGCGAAAAATAATATCCGGGTTTATCCTAATCCATTTACAGATGTATTGAATATCTCTGATGTGAAAAATGTGAAAAATGTATCTGTGACAGATGTTACGGGAAGATTAGTGAAAACCATTGGTAATCCCGAATCTACGATCCATTTAAGAGATGTAACGCAGGGAGTTTATCTGATAACGCTTGAAATGAAAGACGGATCTAAACAAACGATCAAAGCCATTAAAAAATAATTCATCATTTAAATAAAAAAATGAGACGGGTCATATGTGATCCGTCTTTTTTATTGAGCTTGAACAGTATTTGAAAATATTGATAAAAAAGATGAGTGAAATGTTCAGCCCATCTTTTATTTTATTCAGGTTTGCAATGCTTGTAAATTGTTTATCGTCATCAATTGCACATTACTCATCACTCATCATTTATCGGATACTGGCTGTATATCGCCTGTATTCATAAGATCAAAAACAGCAGGGAAGAACATTACTAATATAAAATAAATGATGACCATCAGTACAATCAGTGCAAAAAGAATAATTACTAAGCTATTGGGTCTGTTTTTCTTTTTTGGTTCCATGATTTTGTGGTGTTTGATTAATGAATTTTACTTATATCAAATATTAAGCTAATTTCTTGCCACATTTCTTACAATACCTTGCATCATCATCAATATCCTCATTGCCACAGCGTTCGCATACCATTTCCAGGTTTTGTCTTTTGTTTCTCATTTCTGCTGTTACAATACCGGTAGGAACTGCGATGATAGAATAACCGGCCAACATAAGAATAACCGCAAAAAACTTGCCTAAAGGCGTAATAGGAGATACATCACCATATCCTACAGTAGTTACCGTAACGACTGCCCAATAGATAGATTGCGGTATCGTTTCAAATCCAGGTCTTCCACCTTCTACCATAAACATAAGTGAGCCTACAATGACTGAGAAAATGATTAGGAACAGAAGGAAAATGTAAATTTTTCTCGAACTGTTCTTTAAAGCCCTTACAATGAAATACCCGTCATTCATAAAATCCAGTAAATTGAAAATCCTGAATATTCTCAACATTCTCAATATTCTGAAAATCAGAAAATACTTGGTAATAGGAAAGAAAAAACTAAGAAAAAAGGGAACCAGAGCCAGAAAATCTATAATTCCGAAAAAACTGAATATATAGCTCCGCTTATTTTTTACCACTGCAATCCGCATGGAATATTCTATTGTAAAGAAAATGGAGATGATCCATTCAAGAATCAGAAAAGTATAATGGAATCTCTTATCAAGCTTAGGTACACTTTCCATCATAATAATGGCAGTACTTGCAAGAATTAAAAACAATAATATGATATCGAACAGTTTTCCAAGCTTCGTATCGGAGCGATAAATTATCCGGTAAAGGAATCTTTTCCATAGAGTCTCCTCAGGAATAAGATTATGTTCTCTTTCCATTTAGATAGGGTTATTTCACAGCGAAGTTAATAATTTATATATAGAATAGGGTAAATATATGATTGTTAAAAGAATCCTGCAAATGTTAAAATAAAATTCATCATGTAAAAGTGAATTATTATCATTTAATATAGTGGTTATCAATATATTATATTAAGTAAAATACGAATAAAATATGACATATAAAAATATTTTTTTTAACATTTTTACAGTTCAACTTTGTAATTTTATTCTACAAAAGCTTTATATCATGAGAAAAATTTTAACCTTTTTAATGCTGTTTTTGATAAGCAGTTTTGCGTATGCTCAGGTTGGGATTAATACTGTAACGCCAAATAGTGCTTCAGTACTGGATATAGTTTCCAACCAGAAAGGAATTCTCATTCCTCGTCTTACTGATACTGACCGGGATACCAACCTGGCTGATAATGACGTTTCCACTGTACCTCCTGCAGGTGTAGTAAACGCTAACCTTACTGCAGGAACTCTTATTTATAATACGACAACGAATAACTTCCAGTATTGGGATGGTACCCTCTGGAGACAGCTTTTTGTTCCCACATCTTCTCAGGCTGGTAACGACGGTGTCGTTAAAGTAAATTCTGGAAACGCAAATGTAAAACCCTCATTCAATTTAAGTGCATCAGGAAGCGGCTATGGCCCGAGACAACAGGTGCTTTATACCACACCGCTGGTTTTTGCGGCAAGTCCTACTACAAGCTGGCCGGAAACTACCGTTCCATTTCCGGGAGTTACGAGCAATATCTATATTGCGGCTACCGGTAAATGGAGGGAAAATGAAATTAACGGGCAGGTGCATTTTTGGAGAGCAATCGCTACAATCACTCCAGGTTCCAACTCTTCAGGATCCATAAAAGCTACTTTTAAAAATCCCGATTCCGGTTTTGAAATCAATTCTATCCAGCTGGTTCCAAGCGGCTCCAGTGGAACAGGTAATATTCTTACCTTTTATTTCTATACCATTGCGGACCCAGCGAGTCTTGAGCCGGGAAAAGGCTATCAGCTTTTTATGGAATCCGATATCAACTGTGGCGTAGTAGTAGATTCCTTTACAAGAGTATCGCTTTTCAAAGATTAATAGTCTTATTGATTTCTTTTTTAATATCAAAACAAAACCGGTTGAAGAAAGCCGGTTTTTTATTGCAAATTTTTCCAGGTTTTTGGTAAAATTAATATCTTCGCTGTAACCGTAAAATATAAATTAATGAAGCTAAAAACTGTAATTGCAAAGATTGAAGAGGAGATAAGCATCAGGCAGGCAGAAGATTTTGATAACGTAGGATTGCTGTGTGGTGTTTATGATCGTGATGTATCAGGAATTCTGGTTTGTCATGATGCGCTGGAAAATGTAGTAGATGAGGCGATTGAGAGAAACTGTAATCTGATTGTGTGCTTTCATCCCATTATATTTTCCGGATTAAAATCTTTAACAGGGAAAAATTATGTAGAGCGGGCTGTTTTAAAAGCTATTGAAAATAAAGTAGCAATCTATGCCATCCACACTGCATTTGACAATGATTTCTTTGGAGTGAACCACGGTATATGCAGTCAGTTAGGATTAAAGAATATGAAGATTCTTCAGCCTAAAGAAAATAACTTAAAGCAGTTAACGGTTTTTGTTCCTAAAGAGTACTCAGAAAAAGTAAAAGAAGCCATGTTCTCAGCCGGAGCAGGAAATATAGGATTCTATGACGAATGCAGTTTTACAGTGAATGGTAATGGGACATTCAGACCTGTGGAAGGCTCAAATCCGTTTTCCGGACAGCAGGGTATTCGTGAAAATGCAGATGAAGATATGATTTCTGTAATTTTTGAAGGCTTTAAACAAGGGCAGATTGTAGGCGCTATGAAGTCAGCACACCCTTATGAAGAAGTAGCCTATCAGGTTTATAGTCTGGATAATAAAAATCATCATGCCGGATTGGGAATGTACGGTGATCTGGAAGAGGAAATGGATGAAAAAGATTTCCTTGGGTTTGTAAAAGAAAAATTTGGACTGGAGGTGATCAAACATTCTTCTTTTAACAATAAAAAAATCAAAAGAGTGGGGGTTCTGGGAGGCTCGGGAGCAAGTGGGATAAGATCTGCAGCGGCCAGAAAATGTGATGCTTACCTTACAGGAGATCTTAAATATCACGATTATTTTTTAGCAGAGTCTAAAATGCTGATCTGTGATATAGGACATTATGAGTCCGAACAATTTGTTGCTCAACAATTATTTGAAATTTTATCACAAAAATTTAGTACATTTGCAATTTCAAAATCTATTGAAAAAACAAACCCAGTAAATTATTTCATTTAAATATGGCAAAAACCAACGATATTTCAGTTGAAGAAAAATTAAGAGCTTTATACGATTTACAGATCATAGATTCAAGATTGGATGAAATCCGAAATACTAGAGGAGAATTGCCAATTGAAGTTGAAGATCTTGAAATCGAGATTGAAGGTCTTGAAAAAAGAGCTGAAAAATTTCATGCTGATATCAAAGATCAGGAAGATCAGATCAAAACAAAGCATGAAGTAATTAACCATGCTAAAACTTTAATTGAGAAATACAAATCTCAGCAGGATAATGTAAGAAACAATAAAGAGTTTGAAGCATTAGGAAAGGAAATGGAATTCCAGGAGCTGGAAATTCAGCTTGCTGAAAAAAGAATTAAAGAATTCGGAGCTAAAATTGCTCACAAAAACGAAACTTTAGCTGAACTGAATGCAAAGATCGACGATTTGAAAAGCCACTTAAAGTTCAAGAAAGAAGAATTGGATGGTTTGATCTCTGAAACTCAGAAAGAAGAAGAATATCTTTTAGAGCAGTCTAAAGAATTTGCAGCTAAAATCGATGAGAGATTATTGGCTTCTTACAACAGAATCAGAACAAACTCTATCAACGGTCTTGCTGTTGTAGGATTAGAAAGAGGTGCTCCAAAAGGATCTTTCTTCACTATTCCTCCTCAGAAGCAAATGGAAATTGCTCAGAGAAAGAAAATCATCATTGATGAGCACTCTGGAAAAATCCTTGTTGATGATGAGTTGGTAATGGAAGAAAACGAAAAAATGAAATCTGTAATTAAATTCTAATTATTGATTTTATAACATACAAAAGCTGTTTCAAAAATGAAGCAGCTTTTTTTATCTGAACTGATATAAACATAGCAGTACAATTTAATCAGAGTCTTTGTCATTCCGTAGAATCTCGGCTCTTTTTTCGACATAGCATGGATTCATACGGAATGACGGTGATAGTGTTGTAATTGATTAAAAAACTAAATGATGGGGATCAGTAGGAACGGGCTTTAGCCTGTTTAATCAAAATAAAATTTTAGCCAAAACTATAGAAATATCCGAAATAAAATACTTTGTTATAAATAAAAAGTTATTCTTCAATCTATTTTATTAATATATTACTCTTTCTTGTTTCCATAATGAAAGTTAATCTCCTTACACAGTTTGATGATTGCTGTTTTTCCAGACGGTTTGAAACCAGTAAAGGAATACTCATTATCTGTTCCCTTATTAAATATTTTATGTGTTCTGGCGGGAATTTCAATTTCTGTAATCGAAGTGTTACAGCTTAAACAAATACTGATCTGATTGATTTTTTTATTGCCTTTAAAAAATACTAATCCCAGATGAGGTTGAAAACATGCCGCAGAGCTTTCACCATAGCTTGAATTTTTTGCTAAAGCAGATAAGATCTGATCAGCTTGTTTTTGAGTCAGAAACTGTTGTTTCAAGATCACAGGTGTAAATTTTCCTTTTCTATCAATAGGATTAGGATAGGTCTCTTCGTCACCAGCAAAATCATAAGCAATAATTTTATCATAATCAAGCTTGTTAAAAGGAACCCCGTTTTTTACATTGGGTTTTATGGTTTCAGCAGTTTGAATATAATCATTCAATGTTTTCTCTTTTAAAGTGGAATCTGACAAAAGTTGTGGAATTTCAATTTTTTTCTCAGATATTGATTTTGTGTTTTCTATCTGTTGTTTACATGAAAACATAAAAAATACCAATCCTACAAAAGTGGATTGGTAGATGAATCTATGCTTACATAATTTCATTGAATAATTAATCATGATGATCGTACATCTTATTATACAAAGCAATAAATTTCTCTTTTACGGCCTTTCTTTTCAGTTTTAATGTTGGAGTGAGTAATCCGCTTTCAATGCTCCATACTTCAGGAGTAAGCTCAATTTTTTTGATTTTCTCCCAGTTTCCAAGGTGTTCATTAATGCCTTCGATTTCCTTTTCAATTCTTTGCTTCAATTCAGGGCTTTTTGCAATTTCTTCAGGTGTTGAGCCTAAATTAAGATTATTTCTCATAGCCCAGTTTTTTGCAAATTCAAAATCAGGCTGTACCAAAGCACATGGCATTTTTTCACCATCACCTACCACCATAATCTGCTCTATAAATTTTGAAGCTTTTGCCAGGTTTTCAATAGTCTGGGGAGCAATATACTTTCCACCGGAAGTCTTGAACATTTCTTTCTTACGGTCTGTGATCTGTAAAAATCCGTCACTATCGATATGTCCGATATCCCCGGTCTTGAAGAAACCATCCTCTGTGAAAGCTTCTTTTGTCATTTCCTCATTCCGGAAATATCCTTTGAATACAGATGGTCCTTTTACCGTAATTTCTCCATCTTCCTGAATTTTAACCTTTAAATTATCCAATGGAATTCCCACGGTTCCCACTTTCATCTTATCAAAACTGTTCACAGAGATTACAGGTGATGTTTCTGTTAAACCATAACCTTCAAGAATTGGAATTCCGGCATTCTGGAACATTAAATTAAGTCTTGTAGATAGGGCAGCAGATCCTGAAACCAAAGTCACGATTTCACCTCCTAAACCTTCTCTCCATTTAGAAAATACAAGCTTGTCTGCGATGATTTCCTGAAGTCCGGATGGCTTTGAAATGGTTTTCTTTTTGGTGATCAGATTCAATGCCCAGAAGAATATTTTGGATTTTAATCCTCCGGCTGAAGATCCTGTATTATAGATTTTGTCATATACCTTTTCTACCAGTCTCGGAACTACGGTCATATAATGAGGCTTCACTTCTTTTACGTTTTCACCCATTTTCTCGATACTTTCAGCAAAATAAAGAGAAAAACCATTGTACTGATAAAGATAGAAAAGCATTCTTTCAAAAATATGGCAGATAGGAAGGAAGCTTAATGCTCTGGCATCTTTGTAATCAAAGCCTCTCTTTTTTGGAATTCTTGGAATGGATCCCAATATGTTTGAAACAATATTATTATGGGTAAGCATTACTCCTTTAGGTCTTCCGGTGGTTCCGGAAGTATAAATGATCGTTGCCAGATCTTCTGTATTGATCGCATTAGAAAGATCATCCACTTCAATTTGTGTAGATTCGTCCTTGCCCAGATCCAGAATTTCTCTCCAGTTGGCAGCCCCGCTGATACTGTCAAAAGTAAAAATTCCCTGCAAACTCGGAATATTATGTTTTACTTTCATTACTTTATTCAACAGCTCTTTATCAGAAACAAAACAATACTGGATTTCAGCATTATTGAAGATGAATTCATAATCTTCAGGAGAAATACTTGGATAAACCGGTACTGAAACAACCCCGATCTGAGAAAGTCCGAAATCCATAATGGCCCATTCTGTGCGGGAATTGGTTGTAATTAAAGCGATTTTATCCCCTGGTTTTATACCAAGCTTCAATAATCCTCTGGATACCTTATTTCCCTCATTAATAAACTCCTGTGTAGAAGTTTTTTTCCACTCACCATGATATTTGGTTACAAACATATCCGTTTTAGGATATTTTTCTAAAGCATAGTGTGGAATATCGAATAATCTCTTGATTGTCATGATTTTTTACGTAATTTATAAAGAAATTTAAATATAAGCATTTTTTTTAATTGAAACCATCCGAAGGTAATAATTAGAAATTAGTTAAATGCTTACCATAACAGTTTGAATCAAAAAGGAGACCGGAAGCCCTGAAAAGGGGATTTTATATTTTCAATTAATCTTTTATAAAGGTTTATTTTTCTCAATACATTTTATATTGTCTTCCTAATGCATTATCCCGTTTCCCGAAACACGTATCCATCATCATTAAATCTCCCCAAACCTGCCTTTTTCCCGCTTTTAATTTATTTTTTCAGATTTGCTTAAAAAGTGTAAATTTACGGCTATCTAATTATTTTTTTTATGGACTTTAATTTATCGGAAGAACAGCTGATGATTCAGCAGGCAGCAAGAGACTTTGCACAGAACGAACTTTTACCTGGAGTGATTGAAAGAGACCGTGACCAGAAATTCCCTGCTGAACAGGTGAAGAAAATGGGAGAAATGGGACTTTTAGGAATGATGGTAGATCCAAAATACGGCGGTGCAGGTATGGACAGTGTTTCTTACGTGCTTGCTATGGAAGAAATTGCAAAAGTAGATGCTTCTGCAGCTGTTGTAATGTCTGTAAACAACTCATTGGTTTGTGCCGGTCTTGAAAAATTCGCTTCTGAAGAGCAAAAAGTAAAATATCTTACTCCACTGGCCAGCGGGCAGGTAATCGGAGCATTTGCATTATCTGAGCCGGAAGCTGGTTCTGATGCTACTTCTCAGAAAACTACAGCTGAAGACAAAGGAGATTACTATCTTTTAAATGGTATCAAAAACTGGATCACGAACGGTGGAACAGCTACTTATTATATCGTAATTGCTCAGACAGATCCTGAGAAAAAACACAAAGGAATCAATGCTTTTATCGTTGAAAGAGGATGGGAAGGATTTGAAATCGGACCAAAAGAAGACAAATTAGGAATCAGAGGAAGTGATACCCACTCTTTGATCTTTAATAACGTAAAAGTTCCAAAAGAAAACAGAATTGGTGAAGACGGGTTCGGATTCAACTTTGCTATGGCAGTGTTGAATGGAGGAAGAATCGGTATTGCTTCTCAGGCGCTGGGTATTGCTTCAGGGGCTTACGAACTGGCACTGAAATATGCTAAAACAAGAAAAGCTTTCAAAACTGAAATCATCAACCACCAGGCGATTGCATTCAAATTGGCTGATATGGCAACTCAGATCACTGCTGCTAGAATGTTATGTTTCAAAGCTGCGTGTGAAAAAGATGCAGGAAAAGATATCTCTGAAAGCGGAGCTATGGCAAAATTATACTCTTCTCAGGTGGCAATGGATACTACTATTGAAGCAGTACAGATCCATGGAGGATATGGATACGTGAAAGAATACCACGTAGAAAGATTAATGAGAGATGCGAAAATCACTCAGATCTATGAAGGAACTTCTGAAATTCAGAAAATCGTTATTTCAAGAAGCATCGCAAAATAACATTTATAAAACACACTACCTATGAAAAAATCTTTGTGGATCACCCTCGGTGTCGTACTGCTGTTACTGGGCGTATTTGTCTGGTATAAGTACTATTTCGTTTTCGGAGAAGGAGTAAAATCCGGATACCTGAATTATGCTATGAAAAAAGGTTATGTCTTCAAAACTTATGAAGGCAAGCTGATTCAGGAAGGCTTTGGAAGAGGAAAAACAGGAACTATTACAAGTTATGAGTTCGAATTTTCTGTAGATGATCCTGAAGTTTTCAAACAACTGGAAACCAACAGTGGTAAAACTTTTGATCTGCATTACAAAGAGTATAATGGCGCACTTCCCTGGAGAGGAAACACAAAATTTATCGTAGATAAGGTAGTGAATATGAAATAAAAACAAATAAGGCTCTCAATATGAGGGCCTTATTTTACACCAAATCACAAAATATTAATATATGAAATAAAATTTCCAAATTTATTTGAACCTCGTCTGATCGGAGATTCATTGCATTTTGCTTATACTTAAAGTTAAGAGTTATTTTTCTAATAAACAACACTTCTGTTGAATATTTGGTAAAATTAAACATAAGAATCGAACACCAATTCCAAACCTCATTAAAAAAAAATTAAAAATCTAATGAGAATCACGATCAGCGGTGTTCCCATTCTTCTTTTTATAGAAATAATATCCAATGCCGGCAATAAGAAATAAAGGCCACAGCGGCAGGATAAACAGGAATATAGAAGTAATAACATTCCATCCGGATTCAATGGCTGCCAGGGATTTTCCACCGAAGGTTTCAGGCTCTGTTTCTGTTTTAGCTTTCTCACTGATATTTACATTGATCGTACAGATTGCATTGTCCGTATAGTTTCGTCCTGAAATCTGAATATCTTTTGTGTCAATATCTCCAACATTGCTGTTAATAGCATTCATTAAACTGTCAAAATGTTGCATAGGAACTTTGATATCCAGACTGTATACTTTTTGGTTTTCCCCATGCAGATAGGCGGATTCTACATAAGAAAGATTTTCACTTTTGATATAGCCGTTATTTCTGCTGATTTCTTCTCTGATGATTTCCTTTACTGTCTCCACATTCTCTGCGGTTATAGATAGATATCCTGATTTTACCATTTTATCTTGTGGCATATTCAGTTCGTAACTGCCGTTCTTAGGCTTTTCTTTATAGATGATTTTGGTTTCTTTAATAACCTTGGGAGCCGGAACTTTTGCTGCAATCTTTTCAGTCTTCTTTTCTACCGAATCCTTTTTCTCTATGTTGGATTCCAGTTTTGTATTCGCAATTTTATCCGATAAAGAATCTACCATTTTGGAAGTGTTTTCTACCTTTTGACGGAGGTCGTTTTTCGAATTTTCAAAATCTTTTATTTTAATACTGGCCGAGTCCAGAACTTTATCAGCCGTTTTACTGACATGATCCATGGTTTCTGTAGCAACAGTGGCAACACTGTCCGCTGAATGGATTGCTTCATTGATTCTATCCTGGGTAGCTTCTGCTTTTTTGCACATAATGAAAGTGCCTGCTACAGCAGCGAGTAAGATGAACTTTTTCATAAGATTAATTTTTTTGATGAAGTAAAATTAGAAGGGAAGTTCTTGTAAAGATTGTAAATGAAATGTATTATACTGGTAAAATGCTAACTCATATATTATCACGGTTTTGTATTTGTTTTACAAAAGATTTACAAAGCGTTTTTCTGAGTTTTGATGGAATAAGATTAGGATTTATACTTCGCAAAGGAGCATTTAATAACAGTATTCTATTGCTTGTGGATTTGGATTTCTATAGAATGACAAACAGAGTACTCAGTTATTCATACACTTTGTCGTTTTACCAAATATGAGTTGGGAAATCTAAAAATTCCCATTCTCCGGAGTGGTGGCAAAAATTCGAAGAATTTTAGACGAGGTGGTTTCATACGATATATTATAAAAAAATCCGCAGAAATTTTCTGCGGATCTATATTGTAAGCAATTTCGGTTTGCCTGATTGCTTCTTAACTTTCTCTGAACTCACTGATGAAGTGTAACTTCACATTCGGGAATTTCTCCTGCGTCATATGAATGGTGAATGAAGAATCCGCCAGGAATACCAATTGATTGTATTTATCTCTCGCCAGGAATCTCTGCTTTAATCTTGCAAATTCTTTGAACTCTTCAGATTTTTCGTCAGCTTCTACCCAACAGGCTTTGTGCATGGATAGAGGTTCGTAAGTACATTTTGCGCCATATTCATGTTCCAAACGGTACTGGATAACTTCGTACTGTAGTGCTCCTACGGTTCCGATGATCTTTCTTCCGTTCATTTCAAGGGTAAACAGCTGTGCAACCCCTTCATCCATCAGCTGATCAATACCTTTAGCTAATTGTTTGGCTTTTAAAGGATCATTATTATTGATATAACGGAAATGTTCAGGAGAGAAGCTTGGAATTCCTTTGAAGCTTAATTTCTCTCCACCTGTTAATGTATCTCCGATTCTGAAACTTCCCGTATCATGTAAACCAACGATATCACCCGGGAAACTTTCTTCTACCACCTCTTTTTTATCAGCAAAGAATGCGTTGGGAGAGGAGAATTTCATTTTTTTCCCTTCTCTTACCAGTAAATAATTTTCGTTTCTCCTGAATGTTCCTGAAACAATCTTCACGAATGCAAGTCGGTCTCTGTGCTTAGGATCCATATTCGCATGGATTTTGAAAACAAATCCTGTGAAAGTACTTTCCTCAGGTTTTACCAGACGGGTATCACTTTCCTTTGGCTGCGGCATCGGAGCAATATCAATGAAAGCATCTAATAGTTCACGTACTCCAAAATTATTTAAAGCAGAACCGAAAAATACCGGCTGAAGATCACCTTTCATATAATCATCACGATTAAATTCAGGATAAACAGACTGGATCAGATCAAGTTCTTCCCTTAAATTTTTGGCCGCTTTTTCACCAATAACATCATCAATTGAAGTATCATTGATATCATCAAACTTAATAGAATCTCCAACTTTCTGCTTTTTCTCTTCCAGGAATAACTGAATATTGTTTTCCCATATGTTATAAATTCCCTGGAAGTCACTTCCCATACCAATCGGTAAAGAAAGCGGACAAACGGTTAAACCCAGTTTTTGTTCTACTTCATCCAGCAGATCGAAAGCATCCTTACCTTCACGATCCAGTTTATTAATGAAAACCAGCATCGGAATGTTTCTCATTCTACATACCTGAACCAGCTTTTCCGTCTGTTCCTCAACCCCTTTTGCAACGTCAATTACAACGATTACGGAGTCTACAGCAGTTAATGTTCTGTACGTATCCTCAGCAAAGTCTTTGTGACCCGGAGTATCGAGAATGTTGATTTTATGATCTCTATATTCAAATGCCAATACAGAAGTCGCTACAGAGATTCCTCTCTGTCGTTCAATTTCCATAAAGTCGGAGGTAGCTCCTTTTTTTATTTTGTTGGATTTTACCGCACCTGCTTCCTGAATCGCTCCCCCGAAAAGAAGTAACTTTTCTGTAAGAGTTGTTTTTCCGGCATCCGGGTGGGAAATGATCCCGAAGGTCTTTCTTTTTTGTATTTCTTTGATTAAGTCTGACATATCGTATTTTGAAGTTGCAAAAATCGTGATTTTTTATGAGGTTTTCAAATTTAAATGAAGACAATGTTCATTACGCAGAAGAATAGAAGGATAACCGCATTTGAGAATGAAAGATATGGCTATAAACTCATCAGTAATTGGCTTTGCGTCAACATTACTTATCAGACAAACATTTTTATCAGCAATATAAAGACATAAACCAATCCGGCAGCAATCAGTATAAAAACTGCAGATATGATATATTCAAATATTCCAAATTTTGTTTTTTGTGGTTCTGAACTAAGATTATACTGATCAATTGTCTGTTGGCTTATTTTCAGATCCGGACGAAAGTGTTGAATTCCTCTAAGAAAATGACGGTAAAGCTGATATTGGTTGCATAGAATTATTAAGTTAAAATTAAAGTCTACCGTTGAAGGTATAATTTCCCCAACTTTATTTTTCAGGTAAACCTGCAATGTTGTTTTGCCATATTTTATAGTCTGAGTGTTGCGGACATATACATCATCAGATGAATTTTCAGCGGGCTGAAGATCGCTGTACAGGATCGTTTCAATAATAGTATTTTGATTGTTGTAAAAAGTAACTCCTTTTTCATTGACAACAGCTTTTCTGGCTCTTTCTTTTATACGGTATGTTAAAGCCATGATCAAAGCGACCCAGCAAAAAATAAGAAGAAGCAGGGCAATAAGAATCGTGAAAAAGATTCCAGGATCATTTTCTGCATATTGTCTGAAATTATTGTAGATAAAATTAAAAACAACCCCGATTACCACCATAATCAGAATAACAGCGATCCAGAGAATTCCCATGAGAAAATAAGTAGTGGGTGTATTGATTTTGGATTCTATGGCCTGGAATTTTTCAATCATTTTAATTCTTGATTTCAGTTAACAAAAAAACTAGCCCGCATATAAGTGCGGTAATTATGAGT
Organism: Chryseobacterium cupriresistens; assembly: GCF_046614675.1. Classification (NCBI taxonomy): domain Bacteria; kingdom Pseudomonadati; phylum Bacteroidota; class Flavobacteriia; order Flavobacteriales; family Weeksellaceae; genus Chryseobacterium; species Chryseobacterium cupriresistens. The sequence continues at coordinate 127,984 of NZ_JBKKJT010000003.1, forward strand.
GCTGCCAGAAATAAGAGCCAGCCTCCCAGAGAAATTCCATTGCTGTTTACTTTCCATGTTTCTGTGTCAATAGAGTAGTTACGGAAAGCAAAAGGATCTATCGTTAAATCAGGACGGAAAATAACAATGCCGTGCAGAAAATGAGCATACAAAGCAGATTTATTTTTAACCACTTTAAAAGGTAGATTCATATCAATACGCCTTGTTGTTTCTTCTTTTTTATCTGATAAGACTGTTACCTCCAGTAAAGGAGTGATTCCTGATCCTACCGGATTGACTGTGTAAATATCAAAATTCTGTTTTGAAGGCCGGAGATCTGTGTAGAGGATCTGATCTGCAATTTCATTTCTTGAATTATAAAATAAGAGGCCGGTTTCATCAACCACAATTGTATGGGCCGGCTTTTTCCTTTTAATAATATAACGGATCGCAGGAATCAAAATCAACAATGAAAGTCCCCAACTGATCAAGGCAGGGTACAGCATGGCTTCAAATCCTCTTTTATAAATTCCGTAAGCAGGGCCCAAAACGAAAATCAAAGCGAAAGAAATAAAGATCACAAAGAAAAGAGCATTCAGGACAATGGTCATCCATCTGTTGGTGGTAGACTCAATTTTTTGGAATGGAAATTCTGTATGCATTTTGTGATGTTCATGGATAAAGGAACGAAAATAAGAAAATCCTTTTTTAGTTGCCTGTAGCAGTCAAAAAAATTATCTTTGTTTTTCATAAACTTTTTACAGAGAAAGGATGGAAAATAGCAAATATCCGAAGTTTACGTTTACATGGTTGGGCGGTGTTGTCTTGGTGGTTGGATTATTCGTAGGAACAATGGCCGTTTCTTTATTCAGTACTTTCTGGAAAGTGGTTTTCAGGGAAAATATTGAATTGAAAGACTGGTTTCTGATGGTAGCAAATTCTGTAGGATTCCTTACTGCTATTGCCTTTTTTGACTTTTTTATCGTAAGGCGTACCACGCAAAAAAAGCTTAATTTCAACATGTCATCAGTTAATTTTTCAACCTATCTCCTCATCTTTCCAATGATGGCGGGAATGATGTTTATTTCTGAATTTGTAGCCGCTCAGATCCCAACTACAGGGCCTTTTTTTGGAGATTTTTATGAATATTTTACAAGGCTGATGAGTCAATTGACAGATAATCCGGTGATAATGATTATCATGACTGTTATTATGGCTCCCGTTTTTGAGGAAATTATTTTCAGAGGAATTATCCAGAAAGGATTGATTAATAAAGGAGTAGAACCCTGGAAAGCAATTTTGTATGCTTCCATTATTTTTGGAATAGTTCACGGAAATCCATGGCAGTTTATCAGTGCAGTGATGCTGGGCTGTGTGCTTGGATTGGTTTATTATAAAACAAAATCTTTACTGATGCCGATATTACTGCATGCGTTTAATAATTTAACACTGTCATTGTTGGTTCTTTATGGTAAAGATGAGAGTTTTGCAAAAGTTCTTCATATTTCAGAATGGCTTGTATTAGCTGCAGGAATTGTACTTTTCTCCTTATTCTATTACCTGTTTATGAAAAAGTATAAAGTGCATTATGCTGAAATGTAAGTTACCCGATTTAAAAAGTAAAATTGAAAATGAATATAGAAATGGAATTATTAGTAGCTACACACAACGAACATAAAAAAGAAGAAATCCAACAGATCCTGGGAAGTGACTGCGTGGTGAAAAGTCTTACCGATTATAATATTCACGAAGAAATTGTAGAAGACGGAGATTCATTTCATGCCAATGCCCTGATCAAGGCTAAATATTGCTTTGAAAAAACAGGTGTTCCAAGTTTGGGAGATGACAGCGGTTTGGTCGTAGAATCTTTGGATGGAAGACCTGGGATTTTCTCAGCCCGCTATGCCGGAGACCATGATTTTGCAAAAAATATCGAAAAGGTATTGGCAGAAATGCAGGGAATTGAAAACAGAAAGGCTTATTTTGTAACGGTTCTTTGCTATTATGATGAAAACGGGGCGCAATATTTTGAAGGCAGAGTTCATGGAAATTTACTGACAGAAAATAAAGGTTTCAAAGGTTTCGGATATGATCCGATTTTTGTTCCTGAAGGATATCAAAGAACCTTTGCAGAAATGGATCCTGAAGACAAGAATAAAATCAGCCACCGCAAACAGGCATTAGACCTGTTTATGGATTTTTTAAAAGTAACCGATTAAGTTTACATATCAGGGCGAAATCCCCATTTAGTTTTTCTGTTGTACATTTGTCATCATAAATTATTGATTTGAGTACTTATTTAACAATATTAGGTTTTAACTCTGCGATTCCGACCATCAACACGTCACCCACAGCACAGCTGCTGGAAATGGAAGAAAGACTCTTCCTGATCGATTGTGGAGAAGGTACACAGGTTCAGCTGAGAAAAGCAAAAGCAAGATTTTCAAAAATCAATCATATTTTTATCTCTCATCTTCATGGAGATCATTGTTTTGGGCTGCCAGGGCTTATAGCTTCTTTCCGTCTCTTAGGAAGAGATATGCCTTTGCATGTTTACGGTCCTAAAGGTATTAAGAAGATGCTGGAAACTATTTTTCAGATCACAGAAACCCACCGTGGTTTTGAAGTGATTTATCATGAACTGGATAAAGATTATTCTGAAAAAATATATGAGGACAACAGGGTAGAAGTATATACTATTCCGCTGGATCACAGAATCTACTGTAACGGTTATCTTTTTAAAGAAAAGCCAAAAGACAGACATCTTAATATGAAGGAGATTGCGAAATACAGCGAAATTGAAACCTGCGATTATCACAATATCAAAGCAGGGAAGGACTTTGTACTGAGTGATGGCTATGTTCTTAAAAATGAAATTCTGACTGTTGATCCGGCTCCATCGGTATCCTATGCATTTTGCAGTGATACCCGTTATCTTGAAAGTGTCATCCCGATTATTAAAAATGTAACGGTTCTATACCATGAATCCACATTCTTACATGATCTTAAGGAAATGGCTGATTATACAGGTCATACCACAGCTTTGGAAGCTGCTACGATAGCTCAGAAAGCTCAGGTCGGAAAGTTGATTTTAGGCCACTTTTCTAATAGATACGGGGACCTGACCGTATTTACTGATGAGGCGAGAGAAATATTTCCCAATACATTTCTGCCAAAAGCATTGGAGAGTGTAAAGATTTAAAATAATATGCTGAAATTTGAAGAACTCAGAGATTTTCTCAACGAAAAAGCAGATCAGTATAACGCTCCTGATTTTATTGAAAATGATCCGATACAGATTCCGCATCGCTTTTCTTTAAAACAGGACATTGAAATTGCAGGATTTCTGGCAGCAACAATTTCCTGGGGAAACAGAAAGTCGATCATTAATTCTGCAGATAAAATGCTTGATATTATGGGAAATTCACCCTATGATTTTGTAATGAGTTATTCTGAAAAAGATCTGGAAAGTATTCAGGATAAAAGTATTCACAGAACGTTCAACGGACAGGATTTCTCTTATTTTATCAGACAGTTCAACAGAATTTATAATGAAAATGAGAGTCTGGAAAGTTTATTTAAAGTAAAAAAGACAGAAAATAACTTTCTGCATGCCATAGAAAGATTCAGAAACGGATTTCTGGAAACAGAAAAGCACAGAAGCCATAAACACATCAGTTCACCTTATAAGAATTCCTCTGCCAAAAGGATTATTATGTTTTTAAGATGGATGGTGCGTAAAGACAAAAGAGGAGTAGATTTTGGAATCTGGGAAAATATTGATCAAAAATATCTTTCCATTCCTCTGGATGTACATACCGGGAACATTTCCAGAAAACTGGGATTGGTTTCGAGGACACAAAATGATTGGAAAACAGTGGAGGAGCTGGATATTGCCATCAGAAAATTTGATGAAAAAGACCCTGCAAAATATGATTTTGCATTGTTTGGATTAGGAGTAACAAAAGAACTGTTGTAAAAATAGAAAGGATGAAAAAATATAACGAAAAAACAGAAGTTCTTGAGAAAATTGCAGACAGCATTACCTCATGGATCGGATCTATTCAGTCCCTGATTGTTCATACTCTGCTGTTCCTTACCTCGTTTTTACTTCCGATGCTGAATATCGTTGATTTTGATAAAATGCTTCTGATTCTTACGACCGTACTTTCCCTGGAAGCTATTTATCTGGCAATCTTCATTCAGATGTCTGTGAATAAAAGCCACGAGAAAATTGAAGATATCCAGGAGGACATTGAGGAGATCAGCGAAGATATCGAAGACATTCAGGAAGATCTTGAAGAAATCAGCGAAGACATTGAAGAGATCAATGAGGATATTGAAGATATCCAGGAAGACATTGAGGAAATCAGTGAGGATATTGAAGAGATCAACGAAGAAGAGGATGAGGAAGACCACAATGAAAGAGCGAAAAATGTAATGCTCAAGAGCAATGTAAGCTCCAACAAAAATGAAATTAAAGCTTTAAAGGATATTATCTCGCAGTTACAAAATGAAATAGATCAGCTGAAAAAAGATGATAAACAGACGGAATAAGTTTATTAAAAATGGAAACAGACTAAACCTCTTAGTCTGTTTTTTTATGTCTGAATTGTTCGGTTTAATGATTTATGGAAAATGTAACGATAAGAAAAATTTATTGTGAATGTACACGATGAATTATAAAATAGTAGTGGTTAAGGGGGAATTAGTATAATTATTTTTGCTACATTTGAACAAATGAAAACAAAATGTTAATTTATAGACTAAAAAACTATTTTTTCCTTTTTTCTTTTTTATTGATTTCTGCTTCCACATTTTCTCAGACGAGACCCGTCAGGAAGTCCGAAAAAATAAAACCTTCTGCGGCCAGTCTTAGAGCTGGAGCATTCATTGATGTGAATGTACCTCCATATACACCTTCCAATTATACACCGGAGCAGTTGGTAAAGAATATTCTGATCAATGGCGGTACCAACTGTACAACAGCCAATGTAACCAACGTTACCGTATCTCCGAATCATGATGTGACTAACAGCAACAGATTCTGGGGATATTTTCATAAAGGAACTACCAGCTTTCCTTTTACCGATGGTATCGTCCTTACTACAGGATACGCTTCAGAAGCCGGTAATAGCTATGTGTCAGCTGTAGGACAATCAGTAGGAACAGGAAGTGATGCAGATCTTGTAGCCGCTACCGGAGCTACCGTTAGCTTAACGGATGCCGTGGCTCTTGAATTTGATTTCGTTCCGAATTCCAATCAGGTGAAATTTAATTATATCTTCGTTTCAGATGAATATACTTCCAACTATCCTTGTGACGGGTATTCCGATGCCTTTGCTCTTTTGCTGAAAAAAGTGGGAGATCCTACTTATACCAATCTGGCTGTACTGCCGGGAGGTGCCGGACCTGTAAGCGCAACCAACATCGTTCCTGCAGGAAACGGATTCAGCTGTGGGCCTATCAATGCTAATTATTTCGGGGCTTTGGCCAATCCGCATCTGGTTATTAATTACTATGGAAGAACAACACCTCTGACAGCTGTTGCAGATGTAATTCCAGGGCAGACCTATCATTTCAAAATGGTATTGGCTGATGCAAAAGATCCTTCTCATGACTCTGCAGTTTTCTTAGAGGGTGGATCTTTTGACGTAGGAATTAAAATTGTAGATGAAGCAGGAGTAGTGCTGCCGGGCAGTATCAACATGTGTGATAATACTCCAAAACAATTGAAAGCACAGGTGGCAGCAATTCCGGGCATGACTTATCAATGGTACAAAGACGGAGTGGCCATTCCGGGGGCAACCAGTGCCGTGTATGTAGCTACCCAGGCGGGAGTTTATACGGTAAAAGTAATGGTTCCGGGAAATCAGTGTCCTGGCGAAGCTACTATTACCATTATTGGAGGAACAAGCCCTACTGTACAAAATGCTGAACTTAAGCTCTGTACCACACCAGCAATTACCAGTTTTAATCTGGAAACAGCAAAACCTCTGATCAGTACAACGCAGGGAGCGGTATTCCGTTTTTATGCAAATCAGGCTGATGCGCAGGCTCAAAATAACAGTTATATCACCAATCTTACCAATTATACAGGAACAGATGGACAGATATTATATGTTCTGGTTTCCAATGGTGCTTTCTGTAGTAAAATTGCAACCTTAACGTTAAGAAAAGAAGAAACACCAACAGCATTGGTTACAGCACCAAGATTGAAAATCTGTGCCGGAGAATCCGTATTGTTAACCGCTACCGGCGGTGTAACCTATGAATGGAGTGATTCAGCAGCCGCTACCGGCGGAATCAGAACGGTAAGCCCAACTCAGACTACCACTTACACAGTATATGCTATCGGAGCACAGGGATGTAAATCTCTTCAGCCGGCACGTATTACCATTGAAGTAGTAGCGGCTATTGTTTCAAATTTAAAAGGAGGCCATATCTGTCAGGGAGATAAAATTATTCTGGATGCTGGTTCAGGACCAGGATATACCTATCAGTGGAGTACTGGTGAAACGAGTCAGAGCATTACAGTAGGTACTCCTGGGGAGTATTCAGTAGTAATCAGTAACGGGGTTTGTTCAAAAGAGTTCGAAACTCAGGTGATTAAAGCTGTAATTCCGGAAGTGATAAAAGTGGATTATAATGAGAGTGGAACCATGATCGTTACAGCAAATAATCCAAGTAACGGTATCCTGGAATATTCAGTAGATAACGGAGTTACATGGCAGTCTTCCAATGTATTTAATAATGTCCCTAAAAATAAAATCATTTCGATCAGGGTAAGAGTTAAATTTACAAGCTGTGTCGGTTTCCTTGAATTCTTTACATTCGTCATGAAAAATGTAATTACTCCAAACGGGGATAATATTAATGATACCATAGATTTCAGTGGTGTGGTTAATTATAAAGACTTCAGCGGACAGGTTTTCGACCGATATGGAAGAGAAGTGTTTAAAGCAGCGAAGACCAGACCGTATTGGGACGGATATTTCCAAGGTAAAAAGCTTCCTACTTCAACATATTGGTATCAGGTAACCTTCGAAGATCCTGCGAGCAAGGAACTTACTGTGAAAACAGGCTGGATATTGCTTAAAAATATAGAATAATTTGAACTATAACTGAAAGACTGACTATTTTGTCAGTCTTTTTTTATTATTTTAAAATAAACAAAGTTGATATTCTAACATAAATAAATTTGCGTTAGTAATAATGTAAATTGTGTTAACTTGAATTTCAATTAAAAAAAATAGTATTTTTGTTTAAAATAATATAAAATGTTAAATAGGAGGATAGGAAATTTATTTTTAGCGTTATTTTTAGCTTTCATGGGAAACTTTATTTTGGCTCAAAATAAAGGAAGGGTAGAAATAGCATCAAAACCTACTGCTGCTTCTTTGAGAGCAGGTGCCTTTATAGATGTGAATGCACCAAGTTACCCGGAATCCGGCTATCCTATTACTCAGCTGATCAATGATGTTCTTATATCCGGAGGTTCCACCTGTACCAGCTCAAGTGTAAGCAATGTAACCGTTTCCCCCAACCTGGCCGCTACCAACCAGAACCGAAGCTGGGGATATTTTAATAAATCAAATACCAATTTTCCTTTCAGCAAAGGGATTATCCTTTCTACCGGATATGCCAATAAAGCAGGGAACACTCTTCAGGGAACTTTAAGTGATGATCTTGGAACTGGAGGTGATATAGATCTTGCGAATGCGTTGGGAATCGGTAATAATAACCTCACGAATGCCACCTCTATAGAATTTGACTTTGTGGCTGCCTCTACTGAAATTTCATTCAGATATTTATTTGCTTCTAAAGAATACCAGCAAAACTTTCCATGTACCATCACAGACGGTTTTGCCCTGCTGTTAAAAAAATCAACAGATCCTACTTATACCAATCTTGCAGTGCTTCCGGGAGGAGCAGGACCTGTAAGTGTAACGAATATACACCCGCAATATCAAAACTGCGGGCCTAAGAATGAAGCCTATTACGGAGGAACCAATACCGCTCAGATTGAAACCAATTTCAACGGACGTACCATTCCTCTTACTGCCAAAGCAACTGTAATCCCCGGGCAAACCTACCATTTTAAAATTGTGCTTGCGGATTATCAGGATCCCAACTTTGATTCAGCAGTATTTCTTGAAGCAGGATCATTTGATATCGGGGTGAAAATCCTGGATCCGGCTGGCGTGCAGCTTCCTGACTCTGTTAATATGTGTGATAATACACCACAAACTTTTACAGCCTCTGTGCAGGGACCTAATATAACGTATCAGTGGTATCAGGGTACTACTCCGATTGCAGGAGCTACCAATGCAAGTTACACGGCAACAGCACCAGGGGTATACACCGTTAAGGTTTTCATCCAGGGGAATACCTGTCCGGGGGAAGCTACTATTACAGTAGTTGGCGGAACATCTCCTACAGTACAGAATGCTACATTAACAGCCTGTTATGCTGCCGGAAATGCAACTTTTAATTTAACATCAGCACAAGCTTCTATAAGTACTACTCCGGGAGCTGTGTTTTCATATTATACTACTTTGGCGGATGCCAATGCAGGAAATGCCAATACAATCCCTAATCCAACAGCTCATCAGAGTGCGGGTGGAACGGTGTATGTAAGAGTAGCCAACGGTTTCTGTGCAAAAGTAGCACAACTCCAACTGGTAAAAGCTCCACAGATGATACCTACCATTGCCCCTCCGGCAGTGCTTACCTGTAACAATTCTCAGACCACGCTGGATGCATCAGCTTCCGTTTATCCGGCAGGAGCTACTTTCAACTGGACGACTACGGGAGGGAATATTGTTTCAGGAGCAACGACTTTAAATCCTGTGATTAATGCTGCAGGAACTTATACTTTAACCATCACAAAAGTGTATCAGCCAGGAAATATCAGCTGTACAGCGGTAGGAACTGTAACCGTGACAGGAAACAGTGCTCCGCCGGTTACCGGGCTTACAGCAAGCAAAATAAAAATCTGTAAAGGAGATTCTGTAACACTTACCGCTTCAGGTGGAGCTACCTATAACTGGGGTAATGGCCTTACAGGAAACGGAAGTACACAGGTTGTTTCACCTACTGCCACCACCACTTATACCGTAACAGCAGTAGGAGCGAATGGCTGTGTTTCTCAAAACCCTGCAACGATAACGATAGAAGTTTCAGAACCTTTCACAGCGCAAAATGCAACACTTCATAAATGTTATCAGCCGGGATTAACTTATAATCTTACGGAAGCCCAGCCCCAGATCACCACAACTGCAGGAGTTACTTTTACTTACTACGTCAGTCAGGCTGATGCCAATGCTGCTAACGGAAACTTTATTGCAGCACCTACAACATATACGCCGCCGGGAGGAAGCCAGACTATTTATGTACTGGTAAGTAATGGAGGCTGCAGCTATGTAGTATCTCTGCAGTTATTAAGCACGGCTCAAACTACGCTTACCATTGCTGCACCACAAACAATTACCTGTACAACACCACAGGTTACCATCAATGCATCAGCATCTGTTGTACCGGTAGGATCTACCATTGCATGGACAACCACCGGAGGTACTATTGTCTCAGGAGCTAATACACTTACCCCTGTGGTAAGCGCCGGCGGAACCTATACTTTAACAGTGACGAATGTTTCACAGCCAGGAAATCTGAGCTGTACATTTACTTCGACAGTAACAGTACAGGAAGATAAAGTACAGCCTGTTGCTGCATTAGTTTCATCACAACCCCGTATTTGTGTAGGAGAATCCGTAACATTAACGGCTTCCGGAGGGGTAACCTATAACTGGGGGAATGGCCTTACAGGAAATGGAAACACCCAGGTTGTTTCGCCTACCACAACTACTGTATATACGGTATTTGCCGTTGGAGCTAACGGATGTATTTCTGCCACACCAGCGTCAGTTACTGTTCAGGTAGGTCCGCCAATTGCCGGCCTTACCGCATCTAAATTAAAAATCTGTGAAGGTGAATCTGTAACATTGACTGCTACAGGTGGAATTACATATAACTGGATAGGCCTCACAGGAAACGGAAACACTCAGGTAGTTACTCCTACAGCAACAACAGAATATTCAGTATATGCATTGGGAGGAAACGGATGTAGCTCTGTGAATCCGGCTAAAGTTACTATTGAAGTAGTTCCTGCAATCGTTTCTACATTAAAAGATGTATTTGTCTGTGCCGGAGATAAAGGAACACTGGATGCCGGTTCAGGACCAAACTATACTTATGTATGGAGCACGGGAGCCACTACTCAAACCATAACAACTAATATTCCCGGAACATATTCTGTGACAATCAGTAATGGGGTTTGTTCCAAAACTTTTTCGGCACAGCTTATTAATCCTGATCTGCCGCAGTTTACCAATATTGTGTATGATAATCATATTCTTACGCTTACGGCAAGTAACCCTACAGGCGGAGTTTTAGAATATTCCATCGATGGAGGATTGACATGGCACGAATCGAATGTGTTTACAGGTATTTTGAACAATACCATGTATACTGTAATGGTAAGAGTGAAAGGTGCTAAATGCGGTACTTCGCTGGATTATTTTACATTCATTATCAGCAACGCTATTACCCCTAATATGGATGGTATCAATGATACTATTGATTTCACCGGAATCAGCGGATACAAAGACTTCGCAGCTTCTATTTTCGACCGGTACGGTGCAGAAGTATTCAAAGCAAGTAAAGGAAATGTTATCTGGACAGGATCTTTAAAGGGAGTTAATCTTCCTACTGCTACTTATTGGTACAGGGTACAATGGGAAAATCCAGCCAGTAAGAAAATGGAACAGCGTTCAGGATGGATTCTCCTGAAGAACAGAAACTAGATTTTATAAAAATAAAAATTGATCAAAAAATCTTTCAGTAATGAAAGATTTTTTTTTTGATTTGATGAATATATTTAATCGTCTTTTGTGAATTATGTAAAATAAGTGGAAAATATGTTAAAATTATTTGTAATACGATGTTGGTACAACAGGTATGATTTGTCCGGATAGGGATTGATTAATGAAAATTTACTGTAAATGCTTTTTGTTTTGTTTTTTTATAGTAAAAAATGCAAATATGTATATGAGATATTTAAAAAAAAATTAAATTTGTTGAAACAAAAATATTATGAGAAGATATCTACCGCTTTGTTTATTTTTTTTAGTCATCTCGACTTTTTTATTTTCACAAAACCTGCCACCACGAAAACACGCCAAAGAAACACCCTCAAATCTGTCTGCAAGAGCTGGTGCTTTTATTGATGTGAATGCTCCGCAGTATCCTGAAACCGCTTACACTATTGAAAAAATGGTTAAAGATGTATTGATCTCCTCCGGGACCAATACCTGCCTTACTCCCAATGTAACCAATGTAAAAATTACTCCTAACCACGCTGCAAGTGAGGCAAACAGAGCATGGGGATATTTTCATAAGGCTGCAACCAATTTCCCTTTTAAAGACGGGCTTATTCTTTCCACAGGGTATGCAAGAAGAGCTGGTAATACTTTTGAAGGTGGTCTGAGTGATGTTAACGGTGGAGGTTCAGATGCTGATCTTGCACAGGTAATCGGGGTTGTGGAAAGCAGACTGAATGATGCCGTTCTTTTGGAGTTTGACTTCGTTCCAACAACTTCTCAGATCAAATTTAATTACCTTATTGCATCAGAAGAATATACTGGATCTTTCCCTTGTACCTTTGCAGATGCATTTGCCATCTTGTTGAGACCTACTTCAGGTGGACCTTATGTGAATATGGCTGTACTTCCGGGAGGTGCAGGTCCGGTAAGTATTACCAATATCCACCCTGCAATCGGAACCAGTTGTGGTGCGGTAAACGAGCAGTATTTTGCCGGTTACAACACAGGTAACGTTGAAACCAACTTTAACGGAAGAACAATTCCATTGACTGCCACAGCAACAGTAGTGGCAGGACAGGAATACCATTTCAAAATGGTAATTGCTGATTACAGTGACCATAGTTATGATTCTGCTGTATTCCTTGAAGGAGGATCTTTCAATATCGGGGTAGACCTTTTAGATCCTGCAGGAACAAAACTGCCTTCAGATATTAATGTATGTGATAATGTACCTCAGGTCATTACAGCTTCTGTAAATGATCCTAACCTTGTATACCAGTGGTTCTTTAATGGAGCACCAATCCCGAATGCTACAACCAATACCATTACTGCAATACAGCCTGGTACTTATACAATCGAAGTAAGTGTTCCTGGTAATCCATGTCCGGGTAAAGCTTCAATCCAGATTCACGGAGGAACAACACCTCAGGCTCAGGATGCTACATTACTGCTTTGTACCACACCGGATATTACTACTTTCGATTTAAGTACAATTATGCCTACCATCAGCCCAACGCCTGGAGCAATCTTTAAATTTTATGAAAATCAGGCGGATGCTGTTGCACAGAATAACAACTATATCCAGACACCTTTAAATTATAATGGTAACGATGGCCAGATTCTGTATGTTCTTGTTTCCAATGGAGGATTCTGTAGCAAAATTGTAGAATTGACATTGCAGAAAGAAGCAACACCAACCGCTAAAGTGAAATCTTCGAGAATAAAAATCTGTCCGGGAGAATCTGTAACCCTTACGGCTGAAGGAGGAGATACGTATCTTTGGAGCAATTTCATGGGAACAGGGAATATGCAGACGGTTACTCTATATCAGACTACAACATTTACAGTATATGCAATTGGAGCAAAAGGATGTAAATCTCTTAATCCGGCAACGATCAGAATTGAAGTGACACCGGAAATTACCTCTACATTAAAAGACGTTGAAATGTGTGTCGGTGATGTTGTCACTCTGGATGCAGGAGCCGGTGATGGTTATAAATATCTTTGGAGTACAGGTGCTACAACACGGAAAATTGATGTAGACCAATGGGGAATCTACTCAGTAGAAATTGATAATGGTATCTGTAAGAAAGTTTTTGAAGCCAAAGTAATGGGGGCAGCAACTCCTTTTGTTACTGCATTAAATTATGAAAGCATCAAAAAAACAGTAACAATTACAGCTGAAAACCCGCCAATGAACAATACACCAAGCACTTTGGAATATTCTCTTGATGGTGGTATCACATGGCAGGATTCAAATGTATTTACGAATCTTTTAGACAATACAAACTATACTGTTTTGGTAAGAAGAGTAGGTACGCATTGTGTGGGATCTCTTGAATTCTTTACATTGCAGATCAACAATATCATTACGCCAAACGAAGATGGAATTAACGATGTATTGGATCTTAAGGCTCTTGGAGACTTTAAAAACTTTACGGGTTCTATCTATGACAGATATGGAGTGGAAATGTTCAGGTTCTCAAAAGAAAATCCAGTCTGGGACGGAACGGTAAGTGGTAAGAGACTTCCTACAGCAACATACTGGTATAAGTTCAATTTTGAATATCCGAAATCAAAAGCTCAGATGAACTGGTCAGGATGGATCATGCTGAAAAACAGAAACTAAAATTGATAATGTAATATAAAAGAAAGCCTTTCGAATTTATTTGAAAGGCTTTCTGCTTTTAACGGACAGTGTATTGTAATGTATTCAGCAAAAAAGCTCCCGGTAAGGAAGCTTTATAATGATTGTTTTATTGATTTTCTTTCCACAGATTTGCAAAGTGTATAAAATCTGCTACACTCAGTTCTTCTGCTCTCTTATCTAAAAATTCGTGCCCTTTCAAGGCTTCAGGAATATTGAGTGTTTTTAAAGCATTGGAAAGCTTTTTTCTTCTTTGGTTGAAACCTGTTTTCACGATCTGTTTAAACAGTACTTCATTGCCCGCAAGCCCTTCTTTAGGGTTTCTTGTAAGCCTGATGACTCCCGATTTTACTTTTGGAGGAGGATTGAAGACATTTTCATGTACCGTAAACATATAAGATACATCATAATAAGCCTGTATCAGAACAGAAAGAATACCATAATCTTTAGTTCTCGGAACAGCCGCCGTTCTTTCCGCTACCTCTTTCTGGAACATTCCTACCATTTCCGGGATCAGCTGGTAATGGTCTACAATCTGAAACAGAATCTGTGACGAAATGTTATAAGGGAAATTACCAATGATCGCAATCTGATCATCCTTGATAAAACTGAAATCCTGCTTCAGAAAATCACCTACAAAAGTTTCTTCAGTTACTTTTGCATAGTTGTTTTTCAGATATTCTATAGATTCCGTGTCTATTTCTGCAAGGTAAATGTTCTGATCCTTTTCAAGAAGATATTTGGTAAGAACGCCCATTCCGGGACCTACTTCCATGATGTTGTTATAGCTCTCAAAACTAAGACCTTCTACGATTTTTCTTGCGATATTTTCATCTGTCAGGAAGTGCTGTCCAAGATGTTTTTTTGCTTTTACACTCAAAGTTTTTTATGATTTTATTAACAGTGATTTTCTTTATTTCGTCCCAAATTTCGGAAGATTTTTTCTATTTTAGCCAAAAATTTTAATATTAATGGCTAAATCTGTAGATGAATTTAATAAGAAAAGGCTTCGGTCCAGCAATATTACAGTAGTGATAAGTATTGCCTTAGTGTTATTTTTGTTAGGATTAATGGGGCTTATTCTGATTAATGCCCAGAAGTATTCTGACTATATCAAAGAACAGTTGGTAGTGAATGCCTACTTTGATGAAAACTATGACGCTAAAGATTCTGTAAAAATTGCAAAACTTGAGGAAGAAACTTTTAAAAAGGTACAGTTATTAGCTCCTGTAAAAAAAGCGACTTATATTTCAAGAGAAATGGCGGCAAAAGAAGCCAAGAAAAGTATGGGAATCGACAGTGATGCATTGTTTGAGGAAAATATTTTCCCTTCTTCTATTGAAGTGGCTTTAAAGCCGGAGTTCGTAGATCCAGCAAAAATTGATGAAGCTATTAAAGAAATCAAATCCGTTCCCGGAATTATTGATGTTAAAAATGACAGTACTCTGATGGTAGATGTCTACAATAACCTGAGCAGAATCCTGAAATGGATCTTAGGATTTTCAGTCCTGTTCCTGATATTGGCAGTTGTATTGATCAACAACTCTATCCGTCTGAAAATATTCTCAAAGAGATTTATTATTAAAACAATGCAGCTGGTAGGAGCGAAAAGAAGATTTATCCTTAAACCTTTCATTGTGGAAGCTATTATTTTAGGAGCTATCGGTTCTGTAATAGGTCTTCTCGCTTTGGGCGGAG
Organism: Chryseobacterium cupriresistens; assembly: GCF_046614675.1. Taxonomy (NCBI): domain Bacteria; kingdom Pseudomonadati; phylum Bacteroidota; class Flavobacteriia; order Flavobacteriales; family Weeksellaceae; genus Chryseobacterium; species Chryseobacterium cupriresistens. Next base: position 143,191 of record NZ_JBKKJT010000003.1, read on the forward strand.
TCTGGTATTATTTCACCAGTCAGATTGGTTCTGCTTTCGTACAGGACAACAACCAGTACTTCTGGTTAGTAATCCTGGTACTGGGTGTTGGAATTTTTATTTCTGTCTTAAGTACCATTTTCGCTACATGGAGGTTCTTGAAATCAAACGTTGACGATTTATATTACTCTTAATAATGAGCAAAAAAACAAATAAATTTTCTGCTTCAGACTACGGGCATGAAGCTGAAGTACCACAGGAAAACGCTTTCTATTTCGGACAGCAGAATTTCAAATGGATGCTGATCGGACTAGCCTTCATTGTAGTAGGATTTCTACTTATGATGGGACCTGATGCCAATACAGTAGACGGGAAATTTGATCCTAACTCATGGAATGACGGGATCTTTTCTATCAGAAGAATCAGAATAGCACCTTTGTTTGTTGTTATAGGATTTGCAATAGAAGTGTACGCGATCTTAAAAAGAAAATAAATAAAATAATTTTATTTAAGGATTAAAAAATTTAAGAATTGAAAGATGTAAGCCAATGAGCTGATTTTTCTAATTCTTAAATCTTTTAATCTTTTTAATTTTTAAAAGAATATGGATTTAATCAAAGCAATTATTATTGCCATTGTAGAAGGGTTGACGGAATATCTTCCGATTTCCTCTACAGCACATATGGGATTTACTGCGAATCTTATGGGGTTGGAAGAAACAGAATTTTTAAAAATGTTTCAGGTGTCTATTCAGTTTGGAGCTATTCTATCTGTCGTAGTGGCATACTGGAAAAAGTTTTTTGACTTAAATAATATTCAGTTTTATTTTAAACTTGCATTTGCTGTAGTTCCGGCTTTGGTGTTGGGGTATTTATTCGATGATAAAATTGAAGCCGTTCTTGGGAACCAGATTGCGATCTCTTCTGTATTGGTGTTGGGTGGTGTAGTTTTATTGTTTGCAGATAAATGGTTCAGGAATCCTAAAATTGATGATGAAAAAGGAATTACCGTAAGAAATGCTGTTACCATTGGTTTCTGGCAGTGTCTTGCGATGATGCCGGGAACAAGCCGTAGTGCGGCCTCTATTATTGGAGGAATGGCACAAGGCCTTACCAGAAAGGCTGCTGCAGAATTTTCTTTTTTCCTTGCAGTCCCTACCATGCTTGCTGTAACCGTGTACTCAGTTTTTGTTAAGACCTGGGGAAAAGAAACCGCAAATCCGCAGAAAGGATATGAAATGATTATGTCTTCACAGGATCATATTATGATCTTTGTAATTGGAAATATCGTTGCATTTATTGTAGCACTTATTGCCATTAAAGCATTTATTGGTGTGCTTAACAAATATGGATTCAAACCTTGGGGCTGGTACCGTATTTTTGTAGGAATAGCTCTGTTGATTTATTTCTATTTCTTTAAATAAGAAATCTTTTATACTCATTCATGACTGCTGAAGAACTGAAATCAGGATACATTTTTTTATTGGACAAACCTTTGGACTGGACTTCCTTCCAGGCTGTCAATAAAATGAAATATAAACTTAAAAGGGAATTTGATCTTCCCAAGAAATTTAAAATCGGACACGCCGGAACCTTAGATCCAAGAGCAACCGGGCTTCTTATTGTCTGCTGTGGAAAATTTACAAAGAAAATTCCTGAAATTCAGGATGCTCCCAAAGAATACTGGACAGAGATCAAGATCGGTGTGCAAACAGAATCCTATGATACCGAAAAACCTGAAATTCTTCACCAGGATATCTCTCATATTACTGAAGAACAGGTAAAAGAAGTGCTGGAAAAATTTGTTGGGGAAATTGAACAGAAACCACCCGTTTATTCAGCGATTAAAATTGATGGCGAAAGAGCTTACAATCTTGCCAGAGCAGGTGAAGAAGTGGAAATGAAGGCAAGAAAAACAACCATCCATTATATCAAAGACATAAAAATCGATTTTCCTTTGGTGAGTTTCATGGTAGGCTGTTCAAAAGGAACATACATCAGAAGTCTGGCTCATGATATCGGGCAGGAACTGGGAGTAGGAGCTTATCTGACACAGCTGAGACGTACCAAAATTGGTGATTATGCCATTGAAGATGCTACAGATCAGTTCCTGAATAACGAGTACAGATTCGAAAGCCTATGAAAATAAAATTATCCATTTTCTTATTAATATTTTCTTTTTGTAAAGCATTTTCTCAGGATACAGAAACTGGAAAATCAAAAATGGATTTTTACTTCAATCCTTCTCTGAATGTAGGATTTAATATTAATAAGAAGAACCAGACCAGCAATTCGCAGTATATTGAAAACAGATCTTCATTAGGAAATCTTACTTATGGGATTACTGCTGTGGGTGGATATAATTTTCTTCCTAACTTTGCATTGGGAACAGGATTTAAATATAGTTTTATCCAGGATAATTATCATCTGATTTATTGGGTTATTCAACCAAAGATTATTTTTTCTCCGGGCGAAAGACCTTTTTATATCGATATTAATTATGGAAAACAGCTTAATCACTCTGCTGTTTCAGATACTGAATTCTGGGGCGGGAGACTGGGAATGCAGGTTTCCTATTCAAAAAGATTGAGCCAGGAAGGAGGAATTGTTTTTGAATCACATCGGCTGAAAGACGGAGCTGACGGTTTTTTCATAGGGCTGAGCTATGGAATTACCCTTTTCAGCAATAAAAATTATACCGGTTACGGAAAAGACTAATGGAAAAGACACGTATTAATAAATATTTATCAGAAGCAGGGTACTGTTCGAGAAGAGCAGCAGATAAACTTTTGGAGGAAGGCAGAATTAAGATAAACGGGAAAATTCCTGAATTGGGAACCAAAGTTTCTGATGAGGATCTCGTAGAAGTAGACGGAAAACCCATCAGAGAGCCTCAGGAAAAACCTGTGTATATCGTTTTTAATAAACCGGTAGGAATCGTTTGTACTACCGATACCAAACGTGAAAAAAATAATATCGTAGATTATATCAACCACCCGAAAAGAATTTTTCCTATCGGAAGACTGGATAAACCTAGTGAAGGGCTTATTCTCTTAACGAGTGACGGTGATATTGTCAATAAAATCCTGAGAGCTCGAAATAATCACGAGAAGGAATATCTGGTTCGTGTAGATAAGCCGATCACTCCAAAATTCCTGGAGAAAATGAGAAATGGAGTTCCTATCCTTGATACTGTGACTAAAAAATGTGAGGTAGAGAAGATTGATGAAATGAATTTCAGAATTATCCTTACCCAGGGACTGAACAGACAGATCCGGAGAATGTGCGAATATCTGGGGTATGAAGTTAAAAAACTCAAGAGAATCCGTATTATGAATATCAAACTTGATCTGCCGATAGGGAAATGGAGAGATATGACTGATGAGGAGCTTAATACCTTAAACTCTTTGCTGGTAGATTCCAGTAAAACATTTGATTAAAAATATCCAAGATACTTTAACGGTTTTAATTTCATGCTTCCTTGTATTAACTACAGGAAGCATTATTTTTAATGTCATTTATTATTTTTCACATATTAGTGTAATATGTTTTTGTTTTCATTGGAAATGTTTTATATTTATAATACTAACAATGATAATCACAAAACCATGAAATTAAAAATGAATTCAGTGTTCTTGTTTGTTATTCTGGTAATATCCACGGGTTGCCTGAATGAGAACCACAATCCCGATCATCCTCATAATACCTCGTTTTACATTGATTACAGAAGCATAAAAGGGTCATCAGACGGAATAGCCGTTATAGAACTTGATCCTGAAGCTCCGAATTTTGGAAACATCAGCAGTAAGCTTGAATTGGGTAATGGGGTATTGCCCCATCATATTTATTACAATCTGGATGCAAAAAAAATGTTCACCACTGCTTTGGGAGGCAGTTATCTCTATGAAATAAAAACGGATAAAGACCAATACGGACAGCCGAAATTAATCAGTGCAACTCCTATTGATACGGGCGAGAATACAGTAGGTGAAAACTTGTTTTTCACAAATGACGGTAGATATTTTATGACCTTTATGGGTGGGGCAGGAGGTCCGAAAGACGGAAGTATTGGCGTTTTTAATGCTAATAATAATCAGCTTATCAAAACGATTAAAGCTCCCATTCAGGTTAATCCCGGTAAGTTTATCATGTATCCGCATGGCATTTCCGTTAATGAGGAAAAAGGATTAATGATGGTGACTTCTACCATTCACCCTGATCTTACGACAGGAATGGGAAATACCTGTACTTTGTTAGATCTGAATACCTATGAAATCAAGGAAACATACCAGGTAGCAGACTCACCAGCAGATTTGTCCGCTCCGGTTGAGGTGTTGTTACTTCGCGGAAAATTTCCACAATATGCACTTGCTACAACAATGCTTGGCGGTGATATCTGGATTGCCCCATACAATACCGCAACCAAAAAATATGATGCTTTTACCAAGATTTTTGACGGAAGTACACAAGGATTAGGCTGGGCGCTTGAAATGTATATTGATGATACAAACAAGCTCTATGTAAGTTTTGCAGATCCTGGAAGAGTGCTTGTTTTTGATATAAATAATCTTCCCCAGCTAAAGCTTTTGAAGACTTTTGAAGCTGACAGAGGGGCGCATCATATGGCTTTCTTTAAAACCAAGTCAGGAAAAGATGTTGTAGCAGTACAGAATAATCTATTGGATCTTCCTAACTTAAATTCCGGTACGATTAGTATCATTGATATTAATTCCGGGAAAAAATTAGGAACAGTAGATTTAAGGAATAAATATGGAATTCTACCGGAATCTATTGAAGGAACTAACGGACCAGGCAGTTATATGCATCACTAAAATGTAGGACATTATTTACAGTATAACTCTTCCGGAATATTATTTTGGAAGAGTTTATGTCAACTTCTTGTTGTCACGTTATTTTACATATAATTTCATTCTTTCTTCATACTCAGGTTTCAGTTTTAAGAGTTTCCATATTTTTTTATCATCAGGATTACTGATTCTGTAGAATATGATTTTATCTGCTGAGTACTTGAAATAAGGATGATTTTTAAGCCATTCCTCCGGTGCATTTACTAATGAGTACCGGGGAACATCTGATGTATTCAACGGAGCTATTGAAATCAGTTTCTGAACCAGATCCAGATCGATATTGTAAGTACTTAGAATTTGCTGCTTATTCATAAAACCTCCCAGTTTCTTTCTGAAACCAATGATTGAACCCGCACTTCTTTCATCCAGTCCGAATTCTATAAGCTGTTTAAACGTAATGGTATTAAGGTCTGTTTTTGAAAAGTCTGTTTTTTCCTGCTGTTTTTCCTGAAGTTTGATATAAGGTTTCATTTCCTGAAATTTCTCAGCAGAAATCACAAAACATTTCTGCAGATCGTCCAGGCTTTTAAAGTTTCCTCTTAAATTGCGGTTCCGGTAATTGAGGATTGTGATTGCTTGTTTTTCTGAGAATCCAAGTGTTTTCCAGCCCTCTAAGTCCAGTTGATTAGGATCAAAAATATGATATTGAATTCTGGATTTCACAGTATTATCCTTCGTAAAATTCCTGAAGTTTTCCGGAGTTTTTGCCGGCAGCAAAAGATAAGGTTCGATTTTGCTGTAATTCTCCGGGGAAATGATGAAGCATTCTTTAAACTTTTCCTTACTGATAAAACTTCCCCCTAGATAATTTTTATACTTTATAATAGCTTCTGCCTGCTTTTCACTGAAACCCATCTTAAGCCAGTCGTGGACAGAAAACCGATCAGGATTGAATTTCGCTGAAACCAGAATTTCTTTCTTTCCGTAGGAAGGAAATCCTTTTGGATCCTTTTTTCCTGTTACTTCAGGAAGTAAAATGAATGAGGCAAGTTCACTGAATTTCTCTTCGGAAATAGCATAACATTTTTTCAACTGCTCTTTTGAAGTAAATTTTCCTCCTATCATATCTTTATACTTAAGGATGGTAGCAGTTTGTTTCTCTGAAAATCCAAGTTTCAGCCACTGTTCTTTGTCCAGGATATTAGGATCAAAATCTGATAGATCCCGTATTGAAGAATCTTTGATAAAGGTAACTTCAGGAAAAGGTTCTTTTTCACGACTGGTGTATTTCTGATAGGCTAAAAAAACAGTCAGCAATGTGACCATCAATGCCAGTTTCCGGTAATAGTTTTTTCTCATCACACAGTAAACGTATTAATAAAAATAAAGCACTGCAATAGCTGATAATGAAATGGTTAAAGATGATAAAGAGAAAGTGTTTTATGGTTTAAAAGGTGAAGGGAATATTGTCTTTTATGCGATATAATTTCGTAATTGATACTGAAATTCTTGATTGCTTTTTATATAGCATTTCTTCAAACGGCTTGGTTTTTGTAATTTTTTCATCATACTTATTAACCTTATTAATTGATCATGAATATGAATTACACTGAAGCATTGAAATACAAGGAAGAGGCATTAAAAAAAGCCGATAGTACAGTGGCTGACAATTACCATATTGTTATAGTTCCGGCTGATACAGCTGAAAGTGCGAGGTATATTGAAGAGTACACCAAAAAGCCTGAAAACTTTAAAGATGACAGCTGTAAGAAATACTGTTCAAACGGAGAATATCTGGTGGTGAGTTTTAAGAAAGAAGAATAATTTTGGACAAAAAGCAATAATGAATCATTGGTTTTGCCATGTGTTACTATCAATAAAAACCTCCGCTGCAATTCATTGCAGCGGAGGTTTTATATTTTCAAAGCATTTAATCCTCTTCCCGTTCTCCTAAAGACTCTTTCAGCTTGATCAGTTCAGCTTTTACAAACTCCAGGCGGTCGATCAGAGTAATGGTTTCGGAAATTTTACTGTTGGTGGTCAGAGCGATACGGGCTCCGTCAAGGGTATATCCTTTTTCTTTTACGAGATGGTAGATCATCTGAAGATTTTTAATGTCTTCAGGAGTGAAATACCGGTTCCCTTTTCTGTTTTTTTTAGGCTTGATAATAGGGAATTCCTGTTCCCAGTAACGTATTAATGAAGTGTTTACATCGAATGCTTTCGCAACTTCTCCTATAGAATAATACAGCTTATCAGGTAAATTTATTTTCATTTTACAACTCCTAAACTTCAAAGATAAAAATTTTTTAAAGTTTCATCCAAAATATATTGTAAAAAGTGCGGTCAGACTTTGTTTTAAAGGAAAAATAAAGATGTAAAATCATCACAAAACAGCCATTTGGTCATCACAGAGAAGAAGAGCAGCTATTACCGGTTCTTTTTATCTAAATTTGTGAATCCTTAAGATATTTATCAATGAATCCGATCTCCGTTCTTCATATCGATCTTTTCCAGGCGGGTAAAAATACTTCAGATTTTTATTTTAACACCATGAAGAGTCATTTGGTGCTGGGACATCGTCATATAGAGAAGCCTCACAGACATGATTTCTATGCAGCAGTTCTCTTTACCAAAGGAACAGGAGTGCATGAGATCGATTTTCAAAGATATGAAGTCTCTGAAGGAAGTCTTTTCTTCTTGTCACCGGGACAGATTCACAGCTGGGAGCTTTCGGAAGATATAGACGGTTACATTTTCTTTTGTTCCCAGGAATTTTATGAAATGCATTATGTGAATCAGAAACTCAGAAATTTTCCGTTTTTCGGATCCGTATCTTTCCCGCGAAAACTACAATTGAACGCTCAGGAATTGAAGAAAAACATGAGTTTATTTAAAGAACTGGGAGAAGAGCATCAGGCTAAAAACATTATGAAAGAAGGTCTGATTTTATCACTAATGTCTCAGATTTTTATTAATGCTGCAAGATTGTTTTCAAAAGATTTTGATACAATGGATTCTGCTGCCGGACTTTCTTATTTTAAACATTATCAGGATTTCGAAAATCTGATTGAACAAAACTTCACAAAACACAAGTCCATTACGCATTATGCCTCTTTGTTAGGTATTTCATCCAAACATCTGAACAGGATTGCCCAGACTGTTGTTCAAAAAACAGCAACTGATGTCATTACTGAAAGGGTAGTGCTGGAAGCCAAAAGAATGCTCATGTATCTCGACGAGAGTTTGGTGGAAATTGCCTTTAGACTGGGATACGAAGAATATTCCTACTTTGTAAGAGTATTCCGGAAAAGCTCCGGAATGACTCCCACGCAGTTTATGAGGAAATATAAGGCTTAATGAGTTCCAAATTCAAAGTTTAAGGTTGGGGAGGAATGCGTTGGAAAACCATCCCGCTCCTCCAGAGGAGGGGAATGGGAAATATCAACTACTTTTCCTACTTCCTATAACTTATTACCCGCTACCTGCCACCTAAAGAGCCAACTTAAACGGTCCTTCAAAAGTAGTTTCAAACGAATCTACCAGCTGTCCTTTTTCATCAAATACTCCGATGACCATATTTTGTTTTGAGAATTTAATTTCGTCTTCAGGAAAGGAAATGTTGATGTTTCCTTTCAGGATCTGATCTCCTTTCAAAATAATTTTTTCAGAACCGAAATAGGTAATTTCCGCATTCGTTGGAGTGATCACTTTGATGGTAAGCATCTTTTTCTCGTTTGATTTATTCAGAAGGGTATAGATAAAAGTATTGGTGATTTTACCGTTCTTAATAAAAAATGTAGAACCTGCAGGTTTGATGAATTTGGCTTCCATAGAACCACGGTCATACATTAAAAACCCAAGGAACCCAATCAACAAGGCAAGGATAACAGTTGTGGCTTTCATTCTTGGAGTAAACCGGAATTTGTCCTGATTTTCAATTTCTGCTTCCGTAGCATAGCGGACCAATCCTTTAGGTAAGCCAACTTTCTCCATAACTTCATCGCAGGCATCAATACAGGCTGTACAGTTTACACATTCCAGCTGCTGTCCGTTTCTGATATCGATTCCTGTAGGACATACCACAACACATTGGTTACAGTCTATACAATCTCCTTTTCCTGCTGCTTTTCTGTCTTCGTTATTTCTCCATTTTGCACGGCCTTCTCCTCTTTTAAAATCATAGTATACATTGATCGTTTGCTTGTCGATCAATACACCCTGCAGCCTTCCGTAAGGGCAAACCAGCGTACAAACCTGCTCACGAAGCCATGCGAAAACAAAATAGAACGTCATGGTAAAAAAGATCATAACGATAAACTTCAGTGAGTTGGCTTCAGGTCCTTCACTCATAATACGGAAAACTTCTTCGTAGCCCACAATATACATGAACATAAAATGAGAAATAATCAATGAAATTAAAAGGAAAACAGACCATTTCGTCAACCTTTTTCTTATTTTCTCTGCATCCCATTCCTGTCTGTCCAGTTTCATCTGTTTATTCCGGTCTCCTTCGATCCAGTATTCGATTTTACGGAAGACCATTTCCATAAAAAGCGTCTGCGGGCATAGCCACCCACAGAATATTCTTCCGAAAACGACAGTAAATAACATCACAAAAATGACGGAGGTTACCGCCCCTAAAGCAAGAATAAAAAAGTCCTGCAGGTAAAACGGCTGTCCGAGAATAAAGAATTTCCTGTCGATGACATTGATCAGCAGAAAAGGATTATTATTGATCTTTACAAACGGCAGTCCGAAAAATAAAGTAAGAAGAAAATAGCTGGTGTAATTCCTGTAGTTGGTATACTTTCCTTTGGGCTTTCTGGGAAAAATCCACTTCCTTTTACCGGTTTCATCCATGGTTCCCACTGAATTTCTGAAATCTTCATTTTCAATTTCCAAAGACTTGATATTGTTGGACTCTGCGCTCATTGTTATATGCTATAAAAGTATTTTAGTACAATTTTCATCCTGACCAATCTTATTTTCAAATTGACTGTTCCATGAAAAAGTGATTGATTCTGTTACTGCAAAGCTCCGGATTATATCTTTTCATTACTAATATGATCTACTTCCAAAATAGGATAATTAGGACATTTTGTATCTGTTGTTTTTATTGTATCAAAACGGGAAAATATTTTGAAACCTCTAGGTCATATCGTAAATTGCAACTTTAAAAATGAAGCATGAAGAATATACTTAAAATAGGTATGATTGGTTTGGTTTTCGCATTGGTAAACTGTCAATCAGTAAATTATAGTAAAATGTTTTATGAGGGAGTGCAGCCGGAAAAGGTTTCGGACAAGTTCAGTTTCACAGAAGGACCATCAGCAGATAAAGAAGGGAATGTTTATTTCACCGATCAGCCTAATGATAAGATTTATTATTGGGACTGGAAAACCAATCAGGTGATAGAGTTTTTGAATAAAACAGGAAGGGCAAACGGAACACACTTTGACAAAGATGGGTATTTGATTACCTGTTCGGACGATCAGGGTGAGATATGGAAGATATCCAAAGACAAAAAAGTAGAAGTTCTGCTAAAAGGTTTCGAAGGAAAAAGGCTGAACGGCCCCAATGATGTCTGGAATGATGAATTTGGAGGAATGTACTTTACAGATCCTTTGTATGAAAGAGATTACTGGGTTGGTTTTAAACAGGAAATTCAACATAAAAGTCTTTATTACAGAGATAAATCGGGAAAAGTTACCCAATTAGAAACTTTCACCCAACCCAATGGTATTGTTGGGAGTGAAAAACTAAAGAAATTGTACTTATCTGATATTGATGCCGGAAAAACCTACGTTTATGATATATTGGGAGAAGGAAAATTATCTGAGAAAAAACTGTTCTGTGAAATGGGGTCAGATGGCATGACGATGGATAAACACGGAAACCTGTACCTGACAGGAAAAGGAGTGCATGTTTTCAACAGTTCCGGGAAGAAGATCTATCACATCCCGATTCCTGAAGACTGGACTTCCAATGTCACTTTTGGCGGTAAAAACAATGATATTCTTTTCATTACTGCCTCCAGGTCAGTGTATACTTTCCCTCTGAGAGTGAAAGGAATTAAATAATATTATGTCATTGCGGGGAGGGCAGATTGCTTCGTTGCTGTGCCCCTCGCAATGACAATAAAGTGTAGAGTGAGAGGTCTAATAAGCAATCTCCATTTTTACTTTCTTACCTTTCAGTTTTTCGTTCTGAAGCTTTCTTAAAAGGGCATTTACTTTATTTCTGGAGACGGCAACATATGATGTCGTATCTTTTACTTCGATAATTCCCACATCTTCTTTTTGAAGCTCTCCTTTCTTTAACAGATATCCTACAATATCCACTTTGTTTACTTTATCCTTTTTTCCTGCACTGATGTAAACCGTCTGGAAAGGTGTTTTTTGCGGAACTTTAGTGAATCCGGCAACGCTTTCTTCAGGAGTATTGTTTTTAATAAATGGGAAGTTTTCCTCTTCAGTCATGATCAGGTAGACAAAACCTTTGGCATTCATTCTTGCGGTACGTCCGTTTCTGTGGATGAAAGCATCTTCTTTTGGAGGAAGCTGATAATGAACAATCGATTCTACCTCAGGAATATCAAGTCCGCGGGCAGCAAGATCCGTAGTAATAAGAATTCTTGCAGAATCATTACGGAATTTCAGCAGCGCACGTTCTCTTTCATCCTGTTCCATACCGCCATGGAAGGTTTCTCTGTCTATTCCCATCTGATGAAGAAGTTCAGAGATACGGTCTACAGCATCACGGTGGTTGCAGAAGATCAGGGTTCTTTTGTTTCCGATTTTACAAACCAGATTGAAAAGTGTATCCAGTTTTTCCTCCGGAATAGTCATCACTTTTCTCAGCTGGAGATCCGGTTTTACATCATTTTCTTTAAGGAAATTGATTACTTTTTCATCTTTTAAGCCTGTAAACGTGGGAATTTCATCCATAGCTGTGGCAGACGTTAAAATTCTCTGAGAAAGTTCTTTTAAAGAATTGGAAATGAATCCCATATCATCATGAAAACCCAGTTCCAGAGCTTTGTCGAATTCATCAAGAACCAGAGTCTTAATTGTTTTCGGATCAAAATTATTATTTCTCAAGTGGTAAACAACTCTTCCCGGAGTTCCGATCAATACAGCCGGAGCTTCAATTAAATTATTAACCTCAATTTTTTTGTCATGTCCTCCATAGCATACAGAAACTTTAAAATCTGTTCCCATGGATTTAAAAACCTGCTCAATCTGTAAAGCAAGTTCCCTTGCCGGAACCAGTATCAAAGCCTGAACACCCTGAACATTTTTTTTCAGATTTCTGAGAACAGGAAATAAAAAGGCCAGCGTTTTCCCGGATCCTGTAGGAGAGAGTAAGACAATGTCTGTATTGCTTTCAGACGCTTTATAAGTAGATTTCTGCATCTGATTCATATCCTGAATCTGCAGTTTTTGATAGATCGGCTGTAATTCCATGCTGCAAAGGTAGTGAATTTTGGAGTTTGAGGATTTGAGAGTAGGAGAGTTTGAGAAGGATTGGAAAGTGTGGTCCTTCTTTAATTCTGTCTTACTGTCATTCTGAATGAAGCGCAGCGAAATGAAGAATCTCATTTTTGTCTTCTGCTTATTGATGCCTCTTGTAAATTTTCAGTGTATGGTCATTATGACATCGGATATTGCTTAATTCTGAATGTAAGACGGTTAGTATTAGAATGTCATACTGAGCTCAGTCGAAGCACCCTTTTAATCAAGGTGTTGATTTTTAAATATATAAGTTAAATATTAGCCTGGCAAAATCTATTGCTTATTTTAAATAAAATTCATATCTTTGCACCCACTTTTGTGGCGAAAAGGTTTGAAGAGTAAATTACTTAAAATTAATTACTTCCGTATTTTTTAATCTGCATTTATTCAAACCGTTAAAAAAGAAGGAATACAAATTTATTAGAAAATGTCAAAAGAGACAAATTCAGCAGAGGTTTTATTAAACCAAAATGTAGCACCAGAACAATTTGATTGGGATTCATTCGAATCAGGTCTTGATGCAGATGCGAGAAAAGAAAAAAGCGATTTAGAAGAAATCTACAACGGATCATTAAACAACTTAGACGATAACGACGTTCTAATTGGTAAAGTTGTAAGATTAACTGATAAAGAAGCTATCGTAGACATCAACTTCAAATCTGAAGGTGTTATCTCTCTAAACGAATTCCGTTACAACCAAGGCCTGAAAGTAGGTGACGAGGTAGAAGTAATGGTTGACAAGAGAGAAGACAAAACTGGACAATTACAGTTATCTCACAGAAAAGCGAGAACGCTTAAAGCTTGGGATAAAGTAAACGAACTTCACGAAACTGGAGAAATTGTTAACGGTTTTGTTAAATCAAGAACTAAAGGTGGTATGATCGTTGACGTTCACGGAATCGAAGCATTCTTACCTGGTTCTCAAATTGACGTTAAGCCAATTAAAGATTACGATCAGTTCGTAGGAAAAACTATGGAGTTCAAAGTTGTGAAAATCAACCCTGAGTTCAAAAACGTAGTGGTATCTCACAAAGCATTGATCGAAGCAGATATCGAAGGTCAGAAAAAAGAAATCATCGCTCAGCTTGAAAAAGGACAGGTTCTTGAAGGTACTGTTAAGAACATCACTTCTTACGGTGTATTCATTGACTTAGGTGGTGTAGATGGATTGATCCACATTACAGACCTTTCTTGGTCTAGAGTGAACCACCCATCTGAAATCCTTGAGGACGGACAAACTGTAAAAGTTGTAATCCTTGATTTCGATGATGAGAAAACAAGAATCCAATTAGGTATGAAGCAATTAGAAGCTCATCCTTGGGATGCTCTTTCTGCTGACTTGAAAGTAGGTGACAAAGTAAAAGGAAAAGTAGTAGTTCTTGCTGACTATGGTGCATTCGTAGAAATCGCTCCAGGTGTTGAAGGATTAATCCACGTTTCTGAAATGTCTTGGTCTACTCACTTAAGATCTGCTGGAGATTTTGTAAAAGTAGGTGATGAAGTAGAAGCTGAAGTATTAACTTTAGACAGAGAAGAAAGAAAAATTTCTCTTGGTATCAAGCAATTGTCTAAAGATCCATGGGAAAACATCGAAGCTAAGTATCCGGTAGGATCTCAGCATGTAGGAACTGTAAGAAACTTCACTAACTTTGGTGTATTCGTAGAGTTAGAAGAAGGTATCGACGGATTAATCTACATCTCTGATCTTTCTTGGACTAAGAAAATCAAGCACCCATCTGAGTTCTGCGCAGTAGGTGATAAATTAGACGTTGTAGTTCTTGAATTAGATATTCAGGCTAGAAGATTATCTCTAGGTCACAAGCAATTGACTGAAAACCCATGGGATAAATTCGAAACTAAATATGCTGAAGGAACTATCCACGCTGGTAAAGCTGTAGAAGTTCACGATAAAGGAGCTTCTGTTCAATTCGAGGATGCTGAGGTTGAAGCTTTCTGCCCTTCAAGATTATTAGAGAAAGAAGATGGATCTAAAATCAAAAAAGGTGAAGAAGCTCAGTTCAAAGTAATCGAATTCAACAAAGAATTCAAGAGAGTAGTAGTATCTCACACAGGTATCTTCAGAGACGAAGAGAAGAAAAACGTAAAAGAAGCTTCTTCTAGAAACGTAACTTCTTCTTCTAACAACGAAGAAAGATCTACTCTTGGAGACATCGACGCATTAGCAGAGTTGAAAAGAAAAATGGAAGAAGGTAAATAATCTTTGAACCATTATAATACATAAGAGCCGCTCATTTGAGCGGCTTTTTTTATGGCTATACGGCAAGGAACATACAAGTGTAATAAGACAGTACGGAAACAAAAACTATCAGATAAAACAGTAAAAGAAGAGATTTCTGTGGGCAGAAATTTATATTCATTAAAATGACTTATAAAAAGAAAATGTTTGTATGAAAAAGAATTAAACATACGGTAAACATAATGTGGTACGCATAAATATAATGCAGGGTTCTCATGATTAAGAAATATGTAAATTGATTTCAAAGTGTTTTTTCTTTATTTGTCTTGATTTATGTTTAATTTTTAATATAAAAAGTATTAAAGTTATGTGAATTATTTGTAGATTAGCGCCTTTAATAATGGATATGAAAAACAAAGCTTTACCTATTTTATTTGCAGTATTTTCTGCATTTCCGGCAATATTATTCGGACAGGATAATGAAAAACTCATTAAAGATTATATTTCTCAAAATAAAATCAGGGAATATAAAAAGTCTGATCTTAATAATATCATTATTGATAATGTAGATCTGTCAAAATCATTGAATGGTAATGTTGTTAAATTTTTACAGACGTATAATGGTTTGCCAATATACAGCTCTGTAGGAACAGCATTGATTCAGGACAATAAAATTGTTTACTACACCGATAATTTTGTAAAAGATTATACTGCATCTACATCTGGTACAGCTGCAATCAGTAAAAGTACAGCGCTTCAGAAGATTGCTGAAGATCTGAAAAATCCTGAGATAGCAAACTTCACTATTCTTGAGTATCTTGAAAAAACTCAGAAGAAAGCGACTTCAGCCAATCAAAGATTGGTATACGCAAATGATGAAAGCGGAAACCTCCGTTTGGCATATGAATATACCTTAATGGAGCCAAAGTCTCCCAATTACTGGAATATTGTAGTAGATGCCAATAATGGAAATATCCTGTTAAAAAGTAATCTTACGTTATCCTGTAATTTTCATCACGATGCTTATTCATCAGATGCGGAATATAGCCATGCCGATCACTTTGAAAATACCCTGGTGGGACCTCAGAATAACCTAGCACAGAATAATATTCCGTTACTTCTACCGGATAATGCATCATATAATGTATTTCCATTACCTATTGAAGCACCAACTTTTGGTTCAAGATCTATTATTACCAACCCCTGGATCCTGAGTGCTTCTCCTGAAGGATGGCATTCTGACGGAACCAATCATTACACGATTACAAGAGGAAATAACGTTTTTGCCTATGAAGATTCGGCTGGAACTGCTTTAACTGCACCTGATTATCTTACAGGAACTCCGGCAGACGGAGGAGCAACAAGAAATTTTGATTTCCCTTTTAACATCAATGAAACTCCGTTAAATAACAGAAATGCTGCTATTACAAATTTATTTTATCTGAATAACAGAATTCACGACGTTTTCTATAAATTTGGATTTACAGAATCTGCCAGAAATTTCCAGCAGAACAATTTTGGTAACGGACCTGTTGGAGGAGATGATGATTCTGTATATGCAGAGGCGCAGGATGGAAGCGGATTAAATAATGCGAATTTCTCTTCAGGGCAGGATGGTTATAATGGAAGAATGCAAATGTATCTCTGGTCTCCGGTTGGAAGAGTATTTTTCTATAATGCACCAAGTGTTGCTGTTTCCCGAACACCGGGAGCAGGAACTGCACAGTTCGGTAATCCACTACCAATGAACGGCCTGACAGGAGATGTTGCACTTTCATCAGTTTTAGACGGATGTACGGCTTTACCTGCAAGCTCATTGACTAATAAAATAGGACTTGTTGAGAGAGGAACATGTGCTTTTGCTGTAAAAGTGAAAAATCTTCAGGATGCCGGAGCTAAAGCGGCCATTATATATAATAACGTGACCAATGGCTCTACTCTGGGAAATATGGCGGGTAATGACCCTACAATTACAATCCCTTCAGTATTGATTACCAATGCAGAAGGGGAATATATCAAAACTCACCTTGCAGCAAGTACAACAGTAAATGTTACTCTAAAAGGAAACCAGACTCCTGACGGAAGTTTTGATAACGGAATCGTAACCCATGAATACGGTCACGGAATATCCAACAGAATGACCGGTACCGGATACAACTGTCTGAATTCAGGCGTGAGTAAGGAACAGATGGGAGAAGGATGGTCTGATTTCTTTGCTTTAATGCTGACAAACAAAGCAGGAGACGATGCTACAGTAGCGAGAGGTACTGGTACTTATGCAATAGGTCAGCCTATAACAGGTGGTGGTATCAGACCTGCAAAATATTCTACCAACATGACGGTTAACGGATTTACATACGGAAATACCAACGGAATGGAATACAATAACGGATCAGCAATTGTTCCGGATGTACACTCTATTGGTTTTGTCTGGGCAACCATGTTATGGGATCTTCACTGGAAATATGTTGAAAAATACGGTTATGCTTCAGATGTACTGTCAACAACCCCTAACGGAAGCACAAAAGTATTACAGTTAGTAACAGACGCTCTTAAACTTCAGGGCTGTAATCCTAGCTTTATTGATGGAAGAAATGCAATATTGGCAGCTGAGATGGCAACAACTCAGGGACAGGATAAATGTATGATCTGGGGAGTTTTTGCAAGAAGAGGTTTAGGAGTGAATGCATCAGCAGGAGCTAAAAATAATATTAATGATCAGGTTCAGGACTTTAACGTTCCGGAAGCATGTTTATTGGCTACCAATGATGTAAAGGCAGATAAGAACAACAACATTTCTATCTATCCAAACCCGGCCAAAGATGAATTCTATATTAAATTCCCAAGCAATACTCTTGGAAAAGTAAGCGTAGAATTGTATGATATGTCTGGTAAACTGGTTTCTTCAGAAGATAAAATCTCACCGGATGCCAAGAAAGCAATTTCTACAAGCAACCTTGTCAACGGAACTTATATGGTTAAAATCAAAGGACTAGGTTTTGAAGTTGCATCTAAAGTAATGGTTAAGAAATAATTTACTTTTATAATCAATCTCAAAAATCGCCACAAGCTTTGCTTGTGGCGATTTTATTTATCTATCACCATGACACTGCTGAATGATTTAATTTATATGTTGTACCTTTGCAGGCTGTTAAAAAAATTATGAAGAAGAAAAATATACTAAAAGGTGTTTTATTTGTAGGGATTGGAGCTAGTATATACGGTATGTTGGCCACTTTTGTAAAAATGGCTTATCATGATGGCTTTACAACCTCAGAAGTAACTACTTCCCAATTCGTATTAGGTTTGACGGGACTTTTGATCCTGAACTTTATTCAGACCCTAACCTCAAAACAGAAATTATCGGTGCCCAGTTCTAAAGAAGTAAGAATGCTCTTGCTTGCAGGAACTTCTTTGGGCGGAACAAGTTTATTCTACTATATTGCCGTGCAATATATCAATGTTTCCATTGCTATTGTATTATTGATGCAGTCGGTGTGGTTCAGTGTGGTGGTAGAAAGTATTCTAACTAAAAAACTTCCCAACACAAGAAAAGTGGTTTCTGTGGTTATCGTTTTGTTGGGAACGGTTCTGGCAACCAATCTTATTAATATGGAAATAGAGCTGGACTGGCACGGAGTATTCTGGGGGCTAATGGCAGCCGCTTCATATACTTTAACAATGTTCACCTCTAATACGCTGGCTACTCATCTTCCGGTTTTCCGAAAGAGTATTATTATGCTGGCGGGTGGTTCAGTTGTCGTTTTTGCATTCTTATTCTTTGCCCAGATAGGGCCTATGTATTTTGATGGCTTAAAATCATTATACCTGAATTTTACTGATAATACAGAACATATCCATTCATTTAATTATTCAATATTTCTCACGTATGGATTTGTACTGGCGCTTTTTGGAACTATTATTCCGCCTATCTTATTCAATGTTGGGTTTCCCAATGCAGGATTGGGCCTTGGAAGTATCGTTTCATCACTGGAACTTCCGGTTTCCGTAACCATGGCTTTCGTTTTGCTGGGAGAGAAAGTATTTTTCATTCAGTGGGTAGGTATTGCCTTGATTCTTTTTGCAATTGTTTTAATGAATTTACCTTCAAAACAGGAAAAAGAAGTTTCAATGGCATAATGGTCTGAAAAATATTAACTAAAAATAACAGTTAAAACCGTTCCTTTTGGAGCGGTTTTTTTAATTTTAATCTTTAAATAAACGTTTTATGAAACATTTCAGAAATATAATGTCCGCTTTTGCTTTAACGGTCTCCGGTTTTATATTTTCACAGGTAAAACCTCTGGATGCAATGCTGTCTGATTATCAATATCCTTACGAAGTTCATTTTCTTAATTTCAAGTCTCAGGGTGAAGATTTGAAAATGGCTTATATGGATGTAAAGCCGCAAAAACCCAACGGAAAAACGGTCATGCTTCTCCACGGTAAAAACTTTAATGGAGCGTACTGGGAGAGAACAGCAAAAGACCTTTCTGCTAAAGGTTTCCGGGTAGTGATTCCTGATCAGATAGGATTTGGAAAGTCTTCAAAGCCTCATGCTTACCAATTTTCTTTTTCACAGCTTGCAGAAAATACAAAAGCGGTTCTGGATGAACTGAAAATTGACAAAACCATCGTACTTGGACATTCAATGGGAGGAATGGTGGCCACCAGATTTACGTTATTATATCCTGAAAAAGTACAGAAACTGATTCTCGAAAACCCGATCGGACTGGAAGATTATAAAACTTTTGCAGCCTACCAGACTATTGACCAGGCTTATCAGTCTGAACTTAAAAATACAGCCGAAACCTATAAAAATTATCAGCTGAAATTCTATTATGACAACAAATGGAAAGAAGAATATCAGCCCTGGCTGGACTTAATTGCGGGATGGACACTTCATAAAGATTATCCTCAGGTTGCATGGGACGCAGCGCTTACTTCGGATATGATTTACAATCAGCCGGTATGTTATGAATTTAAAAATATAAAAGTTCCTACCTTGCTTATTATTGGAACAAGAGACAGAACCGCAATAGGAAAGGACAGAGCTCCTAAAGAACTTCAACCTAAAATGGGGCAATATCAGGAATTGGGAAAGAAAACCCAACGTGAAATTGCGGGTTCAAAGCTTGTCGAGATTGAAAATGTAGGGCATCTTCCGCATATCGAGGTCTACCCTAAGTTCATGGAAGCACTGTATGATTTTATACAATAAATTAATTTTAAAATATAAAATATTTGAAACATTAAGTTTTTGCAAGTGAGTAAAATAATAAGCTTTATATACATTTTGCTTAATTTTTCATCTTTGATGAAACTTACCTAATCTTATCACCTTCATTAAACTTAATGTTTCAAAATCAATTCTTTTTGTTCCCAAACAGCAATAAAGTACCAACTCCAATTCCAGAAAACAGGACACACGCAATTCCCAGATTTTGTATCAGCCCAATACTCACCAATCCTAAACCTATCAGAACATAATAAATTAATCCTAATAAAGCTCCGGCGCTTCCTGTTTCGTTTTTATAATGAATCAATGCGGTGCTTAAAATATTGGGAATCGCAACGCTGAATGCCATCACAATAGAGAAGTAGGGAATTACAAAATAAATTCCTGTACCTGTCAGAATCCAGACAAAAACAGAGGCAGCCAATGCTGAGAATGTACTTGCTTTAACTAAATATTCAGACCGTATATTCTTCAATAACAAAAATCTGTTAAGCTTTGCTCCCACGAAGGTACCGCCAGCCAGTATTATACTGCTGTACCCGAAAACATAAGAGGAATAATGATTTTCTTTAAAGATAAACGGAGCCAGTGAATAGTATGAAAATAGCAAGACATTAAAGCTCATAATCAGTAAGCAGCACTTGATGATACTCTGATCAAGCAGCATCCGTTTCAACAAGTTGATCAACGTCTTCAAGTTGATGGATTTCTTTACATGATGAGTTTCAGCAATTTTCTGTCTGGAAAGGAGTATAAAAAGTATACTCAAGATACACAGTGTAATAAATACGCTCTGATGTCCGCCGGAGGAAGCCAATATTGAGCCTGTAACCATTCCGATTACCGGACTGATGGACAAGCCTATTCCGATCCAGGAAAATACTTTGCTGAGATTATCTTTGTCAAAAGTATCCCTTAAAATGGTTTGTGTTACGATGGAACCCACCGAAATTCCGAATGCAGAAATAATCCTGGCTCCCAGAAGAACCATAAAATCAGGAGCGAAAACAGCAGCCAACGTTCCTGCTCCATAGGTAATGAGACCATATTCCAATGATTTTTTCCTCCCGATCCTGTCGCATTGCACTCCCCAAAATGCCACACCCAGTGCAAATGCGATAAAATATAAACTTATTGTTAAGGTAACTGTTTCTTCATGTACTCCAAACTGTTCCTGTACCATTGGCAAAACAGGACTGTAGATGGTTTCCACAAACTGCGGAAGCATCACAAACAGGGTCAGCAGCCAGATAGGATTTGTCTTTTTCATTTTTTTTCTGCAAAGTTTCCAAAAAATCAATGTATATTTATAATGATATAAAAACAAAAAATATCAAAAATAGGACATGGCTGTACTGGAACAAAACGACGTCTTTGATGCTGATTCAATCCCGGAAAAAGTAGTTGGAATAACCTCTGATATGGTAATGCACGACTCCGGTTTTCATTTTCACACAACGAAATCTCAGCTGTTGTATGCACCATCAGGCTGTATGACTGTAACGACTTCCGACAGGCAGCTGGTTCTCCCTCCATTCAGATTGCTTTGGATTCCTGCCCATGAAGTTCATCGTGTAAATTTCAGAAATATTGTGGCCTACAGATCCATTTATTTTGATGAAAAATATTCCCAAAGATATATGAATCCTGATCTGAAAGTTCTTCATGTCAACGCCTTGTTAAAAGAAATTATTGAAAGAATTTGTTCCTGGGAATGGTCAGGGTTGAGACAGGATCAAACTAATCTTTTAAAAGTATTCTGGGATGAATTGAGTAAAGCTCCGGAAGAAAAACTGGAACTTACAATGCCGAAGGATACGCGTTTTACGAAAATAGCTGAAGAATGGACATTGCGGAAATCTATGCCTCCAATGCTGAAAGATTTTGCAGAAAAAACAGGAGCGGTGGAGAAAACGATCAGCCGTATTTTTAAAAAAGAAACGGGATTGTCTTATCAGGATTGGAGACAGCAGTGGCGGTTGCAACGATCAATTGAACTTTTGGTGGAAGGTAATTCAATAGGAGAGGTGTCCTATATCCTTGACTTTTCATCAGACAGTGCTTTTATTGAGTTTTTCAAAAAACAGACAGGTTCCACTCCTTTGCAGTATCTCATGAAGAATGAATAGTCCTTTTGTACAGCTGATAAAAAGTACGATTGTTAACCTTGACAAGGTTGATGTCATACAATATTTCTTGTCCTATGAAAAGCGTGGTTTATAGTAGATTTCATAAAATTGTACTACCAATACAATAATTTTATGAAAACGATTAATACAAATAGTGTTGAGAACTACGTACATCTACTTGAGGTCAACACCACGGCAGATAAAGTATATCAGGCTTTAACAGATGAAATTCCCCTTTGGTGGACCGAATTATTTGAAGGTTCATCTTCAGAGGCCAGAAATCTTTTTACCATAAGATTTGGAGATAACATCCATAAAACAATGCGTGTGAAAGAATTAACTGCCAATACAAAAATTGTCTGGCTGGTTGAAGACTCATTGATTGCCCTTCCTGAATTAAAGAACCAGACAGAATGGATCGGGACAACAATTGTTTGGGAAATAGAGAAAAATAAAGAAAGCACTCAGATAAAACTTACCCATATCGGCCTGAACCCGGATATTGAATGCTATGAGATCTGCTCCAATGGCTGGCTGCAATTTCTCGGCAGTCTGAAAAAATTTCTGGAAACCGGAGAAGGAGCTCCCTATAAAAAGTAAAAATATTTACACAAAAAAAAGAGACTGTTTATAAGTAAACAGCCTCTTTTTGTATGTATTGTTGTCTGAATTATTTCTTCTTGTAAGCAGCGTCTTTGATTCTTGCTTTCTTACCTCTAAGGTCTCTGAAGTAGTAAATTCTAGCTCTTCTAACTCTACCTCTTCTATCAACTTCAATTTTTTGAAGTGCAGGCATGTTAATAGGGAATACTCTTTCTACACCTACATCACCACTCATTTTTCTGATAGTGAAAGTTTTTGTAGAACCAGTACCTCTTAATTGGATAACTGTTCCTTTGAAGAACTGAGTTCTGGTCTTTTGTCCTTCTTTAATTTCGTAATACACAGTAATTGTATCACCTGCTTTGAATTCAGGGAATTCTTTTTTCGCAATGTACTTGTCTTGTACGTACTTTAATAAATCCATTATTAATAAAATAAAATGTTAAAGCTAAGCAACTTACACGTTCTTCGTCAGAGGTTGAATAACAGGTTGCAAATGTACAAAATAGTTTTTGAATATGCCAAATATTTAATGTACTAAAAACTATAATTTTTTCATTCCGGTTTTGCTAAAAAATTAACGGTTTCTTTAAAATCCCATCAGACAGAGTTTATATGGGAATTCTACTTTTGCCCGAAGTAAAAATCCGGATAACAGTTTTTTAAATTCCTGATTCACAACTTAAAACTATATGTTATTTTAAAACTAAAGCTATTATGAAACATTATTTCTTCTTTTTTTGTTTCGCGGTCCAGATGGCTTTCGGACAGGTTTTGTTCCCTTATTTACAAAACCCGACTCCGAATTCTATGATCGTCAATTGGAAAACAGCTTCCAATAATGAAACAACAGTAATCTACGGAAATTCTCCAACAAATTTAAATGTGACGGTAACAGGAACTACCAATATCTTCTCGGATACCGGATACAACAACAACTATTATTATCACACGGCAAAGATTACCAACCTTCAGCCAAATACCAAATACTATTATAAAATCAAAACCGGAACCAGCGAGTCGGCCGTTTATAATTTCAGAACACTTCCATTACCGGGACAGGCGGTAACTGCCAATGGAAAGATCCGCTTCCTTATTATGGGGGACAACCAGATCAAAGCAGAACCGAGATATGATACACTTACTTTGAATGCCTATAAAAAATTAAAGGAAAAATTCGGAGCTGCTTCTGATCCGTCAGATAATATTGCGCTTACTTTTATGGTGGGCGACCAGGTAGACGTAGGTACATTGGATCACTATGAAAATGTCCACTTTAAAAAGAATATCAAATTATCACCTTATCTGCCTATTCAGACAACGGTAGGAAACCATGAAACCTACGGAACGATGGGAATGAATTCTTACTATGCTCATTTTTATATTGATGAAATCAGTTATAAAGGGATAAGCTCAGGAAATGAGAATTATTATGCCCAGCAGGCAGGAAATGTATTATTTGTAAGTTTAAGTTCTGAACATACAGGGTCAGCACAGCAGACATGGCTTCAGCAGATTTTAACGGCAGCCAACAATGATTCTACGGTAGACTGGATTATTTCTTTAAGCCACAGACCTTATCAGGCTGAGCAGTATGTAGGAGATATTTCTACATGGGTAAGAGAAAATGCAGTACCGCTTCTGGTAACTTCTGATAAATATTTAATGCACGTGGGAGCCCACCATCATTTATACCACAGAGGTCAGCTTAAAAACACACCGAATTACCAGATTATTTCCGGAGGAACAGCATGGGATCAGTATTGGGGAATGTCTAATGAACAGGATTTTGATGATGTTCAGAAAACATTGACAGACTGGACCTATCAGATTGTGGAAGTAGATGTCCCAACCGGAAAAGTGGATGTCGAATGTTATTCGATCGGTGGAATTTACAATAAGAAAAACAATGTATTGGTAGATTCTTTCCACAGATATAAAAATCAGCCCAAGCCGGCAAAACCATCCATTACAAATACTTTCTCAGGGCCAATTACTTTACCATTAACATTGAATGGAAGTGCATTTTCATCTTCCAACGGAGAGCTTTTAAATACAACACAGTTCCAGATCAGTAAAACCTCAAACTTTTCTGTAATTGAAAAAGAATTTTACCGTGATTTTGAAAACTGGTTCGGAAAAGATGGAAACGGAACTCCTGATAAAACCAAAAACTTGAATGATGGAGTAGACATCACCAAAGCAACATTGGCAGCGAATTCTATCCCCAACGGAATCTATTATGTAAAAACACGTTACAGAGACAGGAACCTTGAATGGAGTGAGTGGAGTAATGTGAAGCAGTTCGAAATTACAGGAAGTGTAGTGTCAAATCCTACATTTACTTTAAACAAAACTGAATACGCTCAGAATGAAGCTATCACAGCTACATTTACAGGAGGTCCCGGAAATCAGCAGGATTGGGTAGGAATTTATAAAAAAGGACAGACTCCGGCTTCTACAACTTCTCAAGGGTATATTTATACGAATGGTCAGATTGCTGGAACAGTAACCTTCAATAATGGTCTGGCTGCTAAAGGACAATATTTTGCAGGATTTTTTGCCAACAACGGGTATACGGAAATCGCCCCAAGAAAAAATTTCTATGTAGGACCGAAAGTACAGCTGCAGACTACTGCTGATACGTATCCTGTAGGAGGAACCGTTACTATTAATTTTACAAACGGACCCAACTTACAGAAAGACTGGATCGGAATTTATAAAATGGGCCAGACCCCGGGAACCACACCTTCTATCAAATGGAGCTATGTAACAACTGCATCAGGAACTCTTAATTTCACAGGACTGCCAAAAGGGTATTATTATGCTCAGTATTTATTGGAAGACGGATATAACGGAATCGGGGAGAAAGTGTTCTTCAAAGTAGGAGATATCGTTACAGATCTTTGGATCAACAAACCTGTTTATACCTTGGGTGAAAATATTACGGCTTCATGGACGGATTCTCCGGGAATCATCAAAGACTGGTTGGGAATCTATCCTCAAAGTGTTCAGACACCGGATGATAATTTTGTTTCTTATACCTATTTTGACGGAATAACTCAGGGAACAAAAACTATTCAGGGAACAGCAGTACCTGCAACACCGGGGAATTATTACATGGTGATGTTTACCAATGATTCCTACACAGAAGTTTCAAACAGGGTACAGTTCCAGGTAACCTCACCCACTTTGGGAACTGAAGAAACCAGAAGTACAGAGAAAAATGTAGTATTGTATCCGAACCCAACCAAACCGGGACAGCCTACTTTTATTAAAAGTGATTACCCGATTGAAAAAATCGAGCTGGTTTCAGCTTCGGGCGAATTATTGTATGTATCAAAAAATATCAATAACCAACGTTTCTCTTTGGTGAATGAAAATCTTCCGGCAGGTGTTTATTATGTAAAAGTACACGGAAGAAAGCTGTTTACTTTAAAGCTGATCATTCAGTAAGGTAGATTACAACACAATTATAATGAAGAGGCTGTCAGCAATGATAGCCTCTTTTTTATGGATGTAAAAAAGTTTAAATTTCCATAATCATCCGTGAAAGTCTGTGCCCGTTTGTGGTTAAACAAAAAAACGGTTCCAAAAAATGAAACCGCCTTTGATATATAGTTGTGGTAATTAGTCAAATAAATGGTGCAGATCATCTTCGCTAATCAGCGTCGGGTTTTCAGCAGAAGCATTTTCCTCCTGAGTATCGGCCAGTGTTTTAGTTTCCTGAATGAGCTTCCCATCCATATTATAAAGCTTTAACAAGATCCATTTCCCGCTGCGTTCAAGTTCTTTAGCTCCATCCCATGTTTTTATTCTGATTTTTCCACTTTGAATGACACCTGCTTTTACAGAAGACTTATTGGCAGGCTTTCCTTTTACATACTGTGTGATTTGTGCTGTGAAGGAATAATCTTCCCCATCTTCACTGATCGGTTGTGTAAATGTATATAAAATAGTGCCTTTCGGGTCATAAACAGTTGCATCATAGCCTGTTTGTTTGGCGTTTAGCTTTTTTTCAAAACTTAGCTTCGTATTGTCACCTTCAAAAAAGTTTTTGATGTTTACAATAATACCTTCCTTATAAACTGTTTCATTAAAGCCTTCATAGGTAGTACCATTGTAAGGGATACCATCTTTGTATGTCAATGTAGATTTCAGCTTTCCATCCGGGGAATAATATTTAATTTCCTGGATAAGATCATCTTTTAAAAATTGCTCGGAGGATAACTTTCCGTCTTCATCAAAATATTTACTGGTTACCTTTGAGCCTTTTTCATAAGTATCAATAGAGGAAATCTGTGAATATTCATAAGCGAGATGATAATCATCCCCGTCCATTGGATTATAAACATCATTTTCCTTATCATATTGGTACACCAGATGGGCTATTTTTTTCCCCGACTCATCATAAGTGGTTTTATAGCCATCTTTTTTATTCATTTTCTGTTCCTGTAAGATCTTTCCGCTTTTGCTATAAATGACGCCTTCTTTTACACTGCCGTCCTTTCTGTATTTTTCTATCTTAGAGATCCTCATGGGACTGGAATAGTAATCTACCACCATATTTTCACCCGAACCGGAGGTAGTGTTGCTGCCCAGATATTTTCCTTTTTCACCGTAATATTTTGTTTCGGTATTACTGTCTTTATCAATGATGGTTTCATTTCTGATCCCTTTAATGTCATCATCATAAACGGTTGTTTTTACAGGCGTTGAGTTTTCGTAATCGACCAGAATATTAAAGTCCATTCCATCTTCAGCATCCTTATAACTGAACATCTTTCCTGAAAAACTTCCGTCAGCTTTATATACCACATCTTCTGTCAGCCTGCCATTCATATCATAAGTCTGTGCCGGGCCAATCTGCTGTCCTTTGGAATAGGTGGCAAAATTCAGAACCTTTCCTTCTTCAGTATACCAGGTTACTTTTCCCTCAAAAATCTCACTGTTGGGAGTGGTGTCTGAAGCCAGTCCTTCCATTTGAAGTTTTCCGTCCTTATAGAAATCTTTGATAAGAGTAAGCTTTCCTTTAGGAATCGTTTCACGGTAATATTCCATATTGTCCTGAGTAGTTTTTTCCCAGTTTTCATCGAAATACGTTTTTTCCTGTGCGCATACATTGATGCTGAGTATCAGTGCAAGTAATGCTGAGGTAAATAATTTTTTCATGTTTTTATGTAAGCTTTGATATTTTTATATGATTAGTGAGATGGCAGATATTGAAAGAGACCTTTATAGAGATCAAAAGAAGTGATGAGGACAGTAGTAATCTGCCATAAAATAATTTCTACATTAAAGTTGTGTTTAAATTTCCGTCGGAACTGAAAAACAGTATTTCCGGCTTTGAGAGGGCAAATATAGATGAAATTGATGAGAAATAAGATAAAAAATGAACAGACTTGTTCAGTTTTTGATATAATGTTTTGATTATGATGTTTTTAAAAGTTTCAGATCGATTTTTAAAAATGTATTAAATTCAGTAATCTTTCCACTCATAGGATATACAAGAAAATTTATTAAATTTAGCCAACAGAAAAATCTAATATTTCATGATAGATAAAAGAGTAAAAAATGCAAAGGAGGCCATCGAAGGAATTAATGATGGAATGACACTGATGCTTGGCGGATTCGGACTTTGTGGTATTCCTGAAAACTCAATCAATGCTTTGGTGGAAAGCGATGTGAAAGATCTTACCTGTATTTCAAACAATGCAGGAGTAGATGATTTCGGATTAGGATTACTGCTTCACAAAAGACAGATTAAGAAAATGATCTCTTCTTATGTAGGAGAAAATGCTGAGTTTGAAAGACAGATGCTTTCAGGTGAATTGGATGTAGAACTTACTCCTCAGGGAACTTTAGCTGAAAAATGCAGAGCTGCCCAGGCCGGAATTCCGGCATTTTATACACCTGCAGGGTATGGAACTGAAGTAGCAGAAGGTAAAGAGGTAAAAGAATTCAAAGGAAAACCTCATATTCTGGAGCATGCATACGATGCAGACTTTTCTATCGTAAAAGCATGGAAAGGCGATCATGCAGGAAATCTTATTTTCAAGGGATCTGCAAGAAACTTCAACCACCCAATGGCAGGTGCTGCAAAGATTACCATTGCTGAGGTAGAAGAACTGGTAGAACCGGGACAATTAGATCCGAACGAAATTCATATTCCGGGAATCATGGTTCAGAGAATTTTCCAGGGAGAAAAATTTGAAAAAAGAATTGAGCAGAGAACTGTAAGAACTAAAGAATAATTTCAAAACAATAAAAACAAAAAGCGCTGAACATCGATTCAGCGCTTTTTTTATGCCTGGGGAGTAAGTGTTTTTCTTTCTCCGATCTGTTGTCTCCACATGGCGTAGTACAACCCTTTTTCGTCAATGAGATTGGCGTGAGAACCCGTTTCTACAATCTGTCCGCGTTCAAGAACATAAATTTTATCAGCATGCATAATCGTACTTAAACGATGCGCAATCAGGACGGTGATCTGTTCCCTTTCTTTCGAAATATCTTTGATCGTCGTAGTGATTTCTTCTTCGGTAATACTGTCCAGAGCAGAAGTGGCTTCATCAAAAATCAAAAGATGAGGTTTTCTTAAAAGAGCTCTTGCAATGGCAATTCTTTGTTTTTCACCACCACTAAGTTTCAGACCGCCTTCTCCGATAACGGTTTCGATTCCTTTTTCTGCTCTTTCCAATAATGCTGTACAGCTTGATTTCTGTAAAGCAACGGCCAGTTCTTCTTCAGTAGCTGAAGGGTTAACGAAAAGAAGGTTTTCTTTAATAGTTCCTGCAAATAACTGGGTATCCTGTGTTACAAAACCAATCTGATTTCTCAGCTCATCAAAATCAAATTCCTTTCCATTGATTCCATTGTAAAAAATATTCCCTTCCTGAGGTCTGTACAATCCAACCAATAGTTTTACCAGGGTACTTTTTCCGGAACCGCTCGGTCCCACAAAAGCAATGGTCTCACCGTTTTTAAGATCAAAAGAAATGTTATTTAAAGCTTTATACTGTGCAGACTGATGCTTGAATGAAACATGTTTGAATTCCAGTTCCTCAATAGCCCCGATTTGTTTTGGGTGAAGCGGCTTTTCTTCCACTTCTTTTTTCATCAAACGGTCAAAATTCTGAAGAGAAGCTTCTGCTTCACGATAAGAAATAATAATGTTTCCAATTTCCTGCATTGGCCCGAAAATAAAGAAACCATAAAACATTAGAGATAAATACTGACCTGGTGTAACAATATTCTTAAAAATTAAATACAATAAAGTCAACGTAATCATCTGCTGAAGAAAATTGACCATTGTTCCCTGAATAAAGCTCAAAGAACGGATGCTTTTTACCTTTCTCAGTTCAAGGCCAAGAATCTTATACGTATTGTTATTTAAACGGATTACCTCCTGATTGGTTAATCCTAAACTTTTAACAATTTCAATGTTTCTAAGACTTTCAGTGGTACTTCCGGCTAAAGCGGTGGTTTCAGTCACAATATTTTTCTGGATCACTTTGATTCTCTTGCTCAATAAATTGGTGACAATGGCAATAAAGAAAATCCCGCAGATATAAACCGGCATAATAGACCAGTGTAAACGGATCGCATACACGGAAACGAAAATAATACTGACGAGAATTCCGAAGAAAATATTAATGAAATTCGTGATGAATTTTACAGTATCTTCTCTTACTTTTGTTAAAATAGACAGCGTTTCACCGCTTCTCTGGTCTTCAAATTCCTGGTAGGGAAGTGCCATAGAGTGTTTTAAACCGTCTGTAAATATTTTCGCTCCAAACTTTTGAGTAATCACACTGACTACATAATCCTGAAAAGCTTTGGCAATTCTGCTCACCATTGCAGTTCCGATAAGAAGCCCCAAGAAGTAAAAAGCCCCATGATATACAGAACTTCCGTATAAATATTCATTCAGGCTTCTCGGCAATAGCTTTTCTTTATCAAAAAAGTTGGGATGGGTAACCAGCTGATCAAGGATATTTCCTGTGATCGCCGGAGCAAATAAAGAAAAAACCTGATTGACAGTAGCCAAAAATAAAGAGATGATTATCAGCCACTGATAAGGTTTTAGATATCTAAAAAGTATTTTCATTCTATTAAAAAATAATAGAACAAAATTACAGATATTATTTTAACTAACAGTGTTAATTGTTGAATACAACAAAGCTCTTTTGTATTCAAGTGAAAATAATTAAATTGCAGTCTAAGTTTTTATTATGCTTACAAAAGAACAAATTGCCAAAAGAATTTCAAAAGAACTGAAAGATCGTTATTATGTAAACCTGGGAATTGGAATTCCTACTTTGGTTGCCAACTATGTTCCGGAAGGTATTTCCGTAGAATTCCAGAGTGAAAACGGAGTATTGGGTATGGGGCCTTTTCCTTTCGAAGGAGAAGAAGATGCTGATATCATCAATGCCGGAAAACAGACTATTACTATTCTGGAAGGAGGTTCATTTTTTGATTCAGCCTTCAGTTTCGGGATGATTCGTGGTCAGAAAGTAGACCTTACCATTCTTGGAGCAATGGAAGTTTCGGAAAACGGAGATATTGCCAACTGGAAAATTCCCGGAAAAATGGTGAAAGGAATGGGGGGTGCCATGGATCTTGTTGCTTCTGCTGAAAATATTATCGTAGCCATGATGCACGTAAACAAGGCAGGAGAAAGCAAAATCCTAAAAAAATGTACACTACCTCTAACAGGGGTAAACTGTGTGAAAAAAGTAGTTACTGAGTTAGCCGTTCTGGATGTAACTCCGGCAGGATTCAAGCTGGTAGAAAGAGCACCAGGCGTTTCAGTAGAAGATATTATTAAAGCAACAGAAGCAGATCTTATCATCGAAGGGGAAATTCCTGAAATGCAGTTCTAATTCTGAATAACAATATAAAGTTTCGGCCTCACAAAGTGAGGCCGAAACTTTTTAAAGACGACATCGGAACTCGCAGTGTCAAAAAAATAAGTCCTGTGAACGTTAAGAAAATTCTTTTGTCCGAAGCGCGAGGCAAAATCAGAACCGATAGAGAAATAATTATTTCGCGTAAGTTTAGAATTTTTAGAGAACAGGACTTATTTTTAGTGAAGAAATCCAGGTCTTGAATTTTTGTTTCTTTTGTTTTAAGACAAAAGAAAATAATACAATAAAAAACGGTCCTTTCTTCATTTAGACACAAACAAATAGTTCTATTTACTACTCTAAAACTGACATTGGAACTCGCAGCGTCAAAAAAATAAGTCCTGTGAACGTTAAGAAAATTCTCCTGTTCGAAGCGCGAGGCAAAATCAGAACCGATAAAGAAATAATGATTCGCGCAAGTTTAGAATTTTTAGAGAACAGGACTTATTTTTAGCGGAGAGGTCCAGGTCTTGAACTTTTGTTTCTTTTGTTTCAAGACAAAAGAAATTAAACATAAAAAAACTGCTTCATCATGAAACAGCTTTTGTATATTTAGTCTAATCTTATTTATTTCCCATCCTGCGCTCCAAAAACCTTCTGCAAAATACTTGTAGTTCTCATGGCAGGTGTATTTCTGATTCCGCTTTCCTTATCTGCTACCATTTTAAAAACTCCATTAATGGTTTCTGTAGTAACATATTCGTTAAGATCTGTAGTAACAGCCTGTCCGGTAAACGTATTGTATTTTGAAATCAGGTTTTTCCAAAGGGTGTCAGCACCTACTTTCCCTAAAGAAGCTTTTACTTTGGGTTGAAAGGCATTGAACAGCTGAGTCTGGGTTTTTCCCTGAAGATAACTTGTTGCGGCGTTATTACTCCCTAATAAAATGTTTTTGGCATCTGTAATCGTCATAGAAGTAATAGCATTTGTAAAAATAGGTGCAGCTTCTGTTACGGCATCTTCAGCAGCTCTGTTTAACAATTTTACGCCTTCGTCAGCAAGGCTTCCCATTCCGATGGAACGTAGTGTTGTATCAATTTTTCTTAATTTTTCAGGCATTAAAATCTTTACGGCTTCATTCTTGAAAAAACCATCCGTTACCGCTAGTTTTTTTACTCCATCCGTTACGCCCATACTTAAGGCCTCTTTTAATCCTGAAGAAATCTGACTTGAAGTAAGGTTTCCAATATTGGCAGATGAATTACCTGAAGTGGTAGTCGTCGTCTTAGTAGAAGTTACCGTACCATTATTTTTAACAGGAACATTAAGATCTACACCTGTTTTGTCTTTAACAGCAGATTTTATAATATCAAAAATTTGTGCCTGAGCTGATAAAGAAAATAATAAAGTGGCTGCCAGAAGAATATTTTTTTTCATCTTATTTTTTTACAAATTTAAACCTTTAATTTTTTTAAGTCGACTAAATTGATCAAAAAGTAAACCACAATATCCCATATTTAATAGAATAATATCTATATAGAATGATTGCAAACTGTAAATTATTCATTTTACAGGAGTCTGAAATTGGGTATTTAATTTGTTTTTAAAAAGGCTCAAAGAGTTTTGAAAAATAATTATCTTAGCTCAAACCTTAACCCCATCTCATGATACGGACTTTTCTATTACTCTTTGTATTGATTTCAAACATGATTTTTGCCCAAAATAAATTAAATCTAATCCCTTATCCTCAAAAAGTTCAACTTTTACAGGGTGAATTTGCAATACCAAAAGCTTTCGTATTAAGTGGTGATCTGCCAAAAGAGGAAACAGAATATTTCAAAAAGAGAATAGGTTCTCAGGTGGAATTTCAATATGCTAAGAAGGGTGGTGAGATTCATTTAACGAATTCTATAATTCCTCAGGCATCAGGAACAGATTCTGAACAGAAAAAAGAGTATTACTCCATAGAAATTTCTCCAAAACAGATACATATAAAGTCTTACACTAAACAAGGATACTTTCTGGCTCTTCAAACTTTGATCCAGCTTATTGAACAGTGTAAAGAAGGAAAGAATATTCCGGCTATGAAAATCGAAGACCAGCCGAAATTTGCATGGAGAGGAATGCACCTGGATGTCTGCCGCCACTTTTTCACAGTAGATGAAGTGAAGCAGTATATAGATTATCTGGCGATGTATAAACTGAACACTTTCCATTGGCATTTAACGGATGATCAGGGATGGAGGATTGAAATCAAAAAATATCCTAAACTTACTCAGATCGGTTCAAAACGTAAAGAATCCATGATTGGAGCCTATGTGGATAACACGTTTGATGGAAAACCTTACGGTCCTTATTTTTATACACAGGAACAAATAAAAGACGTGGTGAAATATGCTCAGGACAGACACATTACTGTGGTCCCTGAAATTGAAATGCCTGGGCATGCTTTGGCCGCACTGTCTGCATATCCTGAACTGGCATGTACCAAAGGTCCTTTTGAACCTGCTACAAAATGGGGCGTTTTTGATGATGTTTTCTGCCCGAAAGATGAAACTTTTACGTTTCTTGAAAATGTTCTTGATGAGGTAATCCAATTATTCCCTTCCCGATACATTCATATTGGAGGTGATGAGTGCCCGAAAACAAGATGGAAGGAATGTGCACACTGCCAGGAGCTGATTAAGAAAAATAATTTAAAAGATGAACACGGCTTACAGAGCTACTTTATTCATCGGATTGAAAAATATGTTAACAGTAAAGGGCGAAAAATCATAGGCTGGGACGAGATTTTAGAAGGCGGATTAGCTCCTAACGCTGCTGTGATGAGCTGGACAGGCGTGAATGGAGGTATTGAAGCTGCAAAATCAAAACACTTTGCCGTAATGACTCCTGGTGCCTACTGTTATTTTGACCATTATCAGGGAGATCCACAGTCTGAACCTAATGCTTTTGGAGGATTTACGCCCTTAGAAAAAGTATACGCTTACAATCCTGTTCCTTCCGAACTGAATGCAGAGCAGGCTAAGTACATCATGGGTGTTCAGGCGAATCTGTGGACAGAATATATTTTAGATTTTAAGCAGGTACAGTACATGATTTTCCCAAGATTAATGGCACTTTCTGAAGTGGGATGGGGAACCTCAGATCCTAAAAACTATAAAGAATTTGAAAACAGAGTGATTAACCAGTTTAAAG
Source organism: Chryseobacterium cupriresistens (assembly GCF_046614675.1). Lineage (NCBI taxonomy): Bacteria > Pseudomonadati > Bacteroidota > Flavobacteriia > Flavobacteriales > Weeksellaceae > Chryseobacterium > Chryseobacterium cupriresistens. The sequence goes on from NZ_JBKKJT010000003.1 coordinate 177,709, forward strand.
TTCTGGATGGTATGAAGGTCAACTATGCCAGAAGCATTTATAACATCACCGGAAAAGTAATTCCTTCCAATAAAGGAATTGCTTATGAACTGTCTACTTCGCAGAATTCAAACGGTATCCGATATACGCTGGATGGAACGAACCCTTCCATCAATTCTAAAACGTATCAGACGGCAGTTGAGATTCCTAATTCTTTAACCATTAAATCAGCTTATTTTGAAGAGGGGCAGTTGAAAAGTGCCGTGTCTACACAGCAATTTACCATTTCAAAGACTACCGGAAAAAAGATAACTTTAGAACAACAACCTAGCGAAAACTATTCTTTTGGAGGTGCTTTCACCTTAGTAGATGGTATTATCGGAAATGTAAAACAACTGGGTAAAACATGGCTGGGCTTTCAGGGAAAAGATGTAGTGGCAACAATAGATTTGGGGCAGAAAACAACTTTTTCAGAAGTGTATTTCAATACCCTTGAAAACAAAGGAAGCTGGATTCATCTGGCTAAATCTGCAAAGATTTTTGTTTCTGATGATAATAAGAACTTCAAACTGATTAAAGAGATCGGCACGCCTGAAATTCAGAAGGCCGGCGGAAAAATCAAAGTGAATGTAGGAACGCAGAACGCGAAATACCTGAAAGTAACTATTGAAAATGCAGGCATTATTCCAGCAGGAAATCCTGGTGCAGATTCCAAAGCATGGTTGTTTGTTGATGAAATTGGCGTAAATTAGAATAAAAAAATGCAGAACGACACGATACTTTCTTCAGAATTCTCATCATCACCAGAATTGGTAGAAAAGCTGTATCAATATGGTATAACGAAGAATTACCATCAAGGAGATATTATTCTAGATGAAAATGCTTCCATCCGTTCCATTCCTATTGTGATGAAAGGAATGCTGAAAGTGATCAGAACGGAAGAAGACGGGCGTGAAATTTTATTATACTACATCAAAGCCGGAGAAAGCTGTATCATGTCTTTTCTGGGCGGTATGCATAATGAAAAAAGCATTGTAAAAGCAGAGATAGAAGAGGATGCAGAAATACTTTTCTTACCCGTAGACAAAGTATCTTTATTCATCAAAGATCATCCGGAATGGCTGGATTATATCTTCAGACTGTATCATAAAAGATTTGAAGAGCTATTAGATATCATCAATGCCATCGCTTTCAAAAAAGTAGACGAAAGACTTCTCAACCTATTGCAGAAAAAATCTGAACTCACCGGCTCTGAAACGATTCATACCACTCATGAGCAGCTTGCCAATGAGCTGGGAACCGCAAGAGTAGTGGTGTCAAGACTTTTGAAGCAACTGGAAGAAGACGGAAAACTCATGTTAGGCAGAAATAAAATCACCCTCCTGAAAGCCCTGAACTCATAAATTCTCTCTCAATTTAATCAAAAATACTCATATTTCCCTCTCTTGGAAGGGTGGCAAAAGTTCAAAGAATTTTTGACGGGGTAGTTAAAGTCATTGCGAACCAAAGGTGAAGCAATCTCAAAGAAGCAGAATTACTCTAAATTCTTTGTGTCCTTTGTGAAATTATTCGTGTTTAAAAATCTCCTTATGTAACAAAAGTAGCTGTAGACTTTCATTCATATTCCCATTTTTGCATCAGAATTATTTGAATAGAAATGGAAATTATAGGATATACAGCGGCAGTTTTAATAGGTATTTCTCTGGGGTTAATCGGAGGAGGAGGAAGTATTCTCACGGTTCCTGTACTCGTTTATCTCTTTGGGATCGATGCTTTTCTGGCAACAGAATATTCCCTCTTTATAGTGGGGATGAGCAGTATTGCAGGTTCTGCATCGTATTTTAAAAAAGGACTGGTCAATTTTAAAATGGCGCTGGTGTTCGGAATACCTTCGGTAATCTCGATTTTTCTGACAAGACAATATATTCTTCCTCTGATTCCTGTAGAAATACTTCAAATACACAATTTTACCATTACCAGGAACATTTTTTTATTACTGGTTTTTGCCTGTTTGATGATTCTTGCTTCCTATAAAATGATTAAAAGCAATTCCTCAAAAGAAACTTTAGAAAACATTCAGGATGAAAATAATTTTTTTCTGGCAGCCGGACAGGGTTCAATAGTTGGTATTTTAACGGGACTGGTGGGAGCTGGAGGCGGTTTTATGATCATTCCGGCATTAGTGAATCTATTAAAAGTGCCCATGAAAACTGCAATAGGAACTTCCTTAGTGATTATTTCTTTCAATTCTTTAATCGGTTTCCTCTCTTCAGTAAACCAGGTGAAAATAGAATGGAAACTGCTGGTTTCTATTACGGTGATTGCTGTTGCAGGAATTATAATGGGCTCAAAACTATCAAAAAAGATAGACGGCAAAAAACTGAAACCTGCATTTGGGTGGTTTATCCTGATCATGGGTATTTATATCATTACGAAAGAAGTCTTTCTTTAATTTTCTTGTGTAACAAAAGTAGCTGTACAGGAAAAAGCAAAGCAGGAAATTTGTATCAGATAACAGAATAAAGAATAAAAAATAAAATACAATGAAAATAGAACAGATTTATACAGGATGTCTTGCTCAGGGTGCTTACTATATTACCTCAGCAGGAGAAGCTGCTATTATTGATCCTTTAAGAGAAACACAGCCTTATATCAACAGACTGAAAGAAGATGGAGTAAAATTGAAATACATCTTTGAAACCCATTTTCACGCAGATTTCGTAAGCGGACATCTGGATTTAAGCCATAAAACGGGAGCTCCGATTGTTTATGGTCCGACAGCCCATCCGGAGTTTGATGCCATCATTGTAGAGGATGAACAGATATTTGAAATCGGAGACATTAAAATTAAGGTTCTTCACACGCCGGGACACACTCTTGAAAGCACATGCTTTCTGTTGATTGACGAAAACGGTGTTGAAAAGGCCCTTTTTAGTGGTGATACCTTATTCCTCGGGGATGTGGGGCGTCCTGATCTCGCACAGAAAGGAGCCAATATGACGCAGGAAGAGCTGGCGGGACTCTTATATGATAGTCTATACAATAAGATTTTGCCTTTAGATAATGATATTACGGTGTATCCAGCTCATGGAGCCGGTTCAGCCTGCGGTAAAAATATGCAGAAAGAAACAGTAGATACTTTGGGGAATCAAAAAAGAACCAATTATGCCCTGAATCAAAAGGACAGACAGAGCTTTATAAAAGAAGTAACGGATGGTCTTTTACCTCCACCAGCTTATTTCGGAATGAATGTGATGATGAATAAAAAAGGGTACAGTAGTTTTGATGAAGTACTTTCAAAAGGGTTGCACGCTCTTTCTCCTGAACAGTTTGAGGAAATTGCTGAAGCCTCAGGTGCTTTGATTTTAGATGTAAGATCCAACCGTGAATTTGCCAAAGGTTTTATCCCACAGTCTATCAATATAGGATTGGATGGTGATTTTGCCCCGTGGGTAGGCGCTTTAATTGCTGATGTAAGCCAGCCTATTCTACTGGTTACTGAAAAAGGATATGAAGAAGAAGCGGTAACCCGTTTGAGCAGAGTAGGATTCGATCATATTTTAGGTTTTCTGGACGGAGGTTTTGAAAGCTGGAAAAAAAGCGGAAAGGAAACAGACCTTGTCAATCGCATCTCTGCAGAACAGTTTGAAAGTGAAATCAAAGGAAAAGAAGCGAAAATTATTGATATAAGAAAAGAAAGTGAATACAATGCAGAACATATTAATGAAGCTTACAGCAAACCTCTGGCCTATATCAATGATTGGATTCATAAGATAAAACCAACAGAACATTTCTACATGCATTGTGGTAGCGGTTACAGAAGTACAATGGCAGCGAGTATCCTTCAGGCAAGAGGCTACAGGAATTTTTCAGAAATTGAAGGAGGTTTTAAAGCCATTGCGTCTACAGATATTCCGAAAAGTGATTTTGTATGTCAGACTAAAATTTTAAATAAATAAAAAAGATGTTGGAGATTATAAAAGAACCCTGGCCATGGTATATTGCAGGTCCGTTGATCGGGCTTACCGTGCCAGCCTTATTGATTATGGGAAATAAATCCTTTGGAATCAGTTCCTCACTGAGGCATATCTGTGCCGCCTGTGTCCCTGCCAATGTGAATTTTTTCAGATACGACTGGAAAAAAGAAGCCTGGAATCTGTTTTTTGTCCTGGGAATTTTCTTCGGAGGACTGATTGCTGCCCATTTTTTGGTGAACCCTAATGAAATAACAGTGAATCCCAATCTGAAAGCTGAGCTGGCGGGCTACGGAATTACAGCTTACAACAATCTGGTCCCGTTACAACTGATGAATTTCGAAAGCCTGTTGACCCTTAGAGGATTTATCATGATGGTAGTGGGTGGGTTTTTGGTTGGTTTCGGAACAAGATATGCGGGCGGATGTACGAGCGGTCATGCAATCATGGGACTTTCCAACCTGCAGTGGCCGTCTTTGGTGGCAACAGTCTGTTTCATGATCGGTGGATTTTTAATGGCAAACTTTGTTCTGCCCATCATTCTTTCCCTATAAATATAATTTTAAAAAGAGAATTACATTATGATCAAAGAAAAAGAACAGGATATACGTCATCAGGATGCTGTTTGTGTGAACGAAAGTGTCCTTACTCACCAATGGTATCACAACCTGAAATACCTTGCTGCCGGAATTATTTTTGGAATTATTTTCGTGAAAGCAGAGGTGGTCAGCTGGTTCAGAATACAGGAAATGTTCCGCCTTCAATCTTTCCATATGTACGGAATTATTGGAAGTGCTGTATTGGTGGGAATGATTTCAGTGTGGCTGATTAAAAAATTTAAAATAAAAACAATGTATGGGGAACCTATTACTCTGGCACCTAAAAAGTTTAATAAAGGTCAGATTTACGGTGGATTGATTTTTGGTTTTGGCTGGGCCATTACCGGAGCCTGTCCAGGGCCTCTTTTTGCTCAGATCGGAACAGGTGCTTTAGCCGTATCTGTTACCTTACTGAGCGCTATTGCCGGAACATGGGTATATGGATATTTCAGAGACAAATTGCCTCATTGATGCCTTATAAATTATAAAAAAGACTGCAGAGTATTTCTGCAGTCTCTCCAAGTATAAAAATTATGAATAAATAAAGTTCTCCGCACCTAAAGCCATATAAAGATTAATACGCTCTATTCTGTACTGAAGTTCCAGATTGATGAGGTTCATTTCATTTTTCAAAAGATCCCTTTGTTTACGGATCAGTACAAAACTGTTGCTGGTACCGACCTTTATTTGTTTCTCAGTTAGAGAAATATTGTTTTTCACTTCATTGACAGCGTTGGTTGTATAAGCCATCTGTCTTTCAATAGAACGGAGATTAGCTAAAGATGATTCCACTTCGTTCAGTGCATTCAGAACAGCTTTTGAATATTCTTCAACAACCTGTTTTTGCTGGGAATTTTTTACTTCCACATTCTTTTTAAGCTTTCCACCGTTGAACAGGGGAGAAACTAATCCTCCTCCCACTTTTATTAATGGATTGGAAAATAAAGAATTAATGGATTCCACATTACTTCCGGCACTACCAAGTGAAGAACTGATACTTAATGAAGGAAGTCTTGCCGCTTTAGCTTCCTGTACTTCATAAAAAGCCTTTTCGATCTGGAAATGACTTGCCTGTATGTCTGATCGGTTTTCAAGAAGTTCCAGAGGAAAAGATTCAGGAATACTGCTTTTTACAGAATTAAAGAAATTCTGGGTTGCCAGTTTTCCCTCCGGATACTTTCCGGTAAGAAGCTCCAGAGACCTTCTCGACTGCATATTGGCATTTTTAATCTTTTCAAGATAACCCTGCAGGGAAATAATTTCAGCAGAAATATTGGACACATCAATAGCATTTGCCGTTCCAACTTTCTTTTGAATGATGTAGAGCTTTTCCAGGTCTTTGGTCTTCTGAATATAGCTTTCAATCTTATTTTCCTGAATGTTTCCTGCAATATTCAGAAAATAAGCTTTGGCAATCATTCCTGCAATAGACTGATGCAGCAGTGTATTCTGATGTTTTGCAGAAAAATAGCTGCTGGTGCTGGCCATCTGTGAAGATTTATTTTTACCCCAAAGGTCAATTTCCCAATTGGCTTTTAACGCAAGGCGCTGAACCTGGCTGCCACTAACCAGATTATTCGAAGTGTTGGCTACAGCACTTACGCTTGGATAAAGGTCGCTTCCGGCAATTTCCATTGCCAGCTCAATCTGGTTAAGCTTCTCTCTGGCAATAATAAGATCTGCATTGTATAACATTCCTTCTTTAACCAGGGCTTCCAGCTGTGAGGTTTTAAGATCATTGATCCAGTCGTAGGAAATTGATTTTGATCCAGCCTTTCTGTCAAAAATCCAGTCATCAGGAATTTGTATATGAGAAGCAATTTCACTCTTTTCTTTAAGCTGATCTATATTTTCCTTCGTAGCTTCTTTATAACCGATGCAGGAGCTTAAAGATCCAGCAAGTATGCTCACTAAAATTAACTTTTTATACATGTTAATGAAGTTTAGGAATCAGGAAGTTGATTTTGCTGTTGATACGCACCATTACTTTTCTGATAAGATGAAGAGGTTTAATATGATCAGAATAAATAACCGCAGTTCCTCTTGCTCCCACTGTAAGCTGTTTCTGATTATCTTCCAGTACAAATTTGGCAATAAGCTTTCCATCGGTTTCCGGCAATTGTCTTGCCGTATCAGGAAGTCCGGCTGTAGAACCATTTCCGCCCAGCATTCCTCCTGCATTATTCATGATCCCCTGGCTGGTAGCATCGATGACGTATTCAAGTTTGGCCTTTACCACTTTTCCCGGCTCGGTTTTAAGTGCAAGTTCCACTTCATCTCCTTTTTTTACGGTTTCAAGCTCATTCTGAGCAAAAAATCCAATGACTGACTGCTGTTTCTGAATCAGAACAAATGCAGATTTGAAGGGTGCCATAATTGCTCCCTCATTCAGCTGAACATTCGGAATCACACCATCCGTAGGTGCCAGAACAACGGTTTGGGAGAGATTCCATTTAGCCTGTTCCAGCTTAGCCTGGATCTCAGACACTGATGAATTTTCTCCACCATAAGAAGCATTGGATTTTGTTTCCAAAGACTGCTGTTGTGACTGTGCAGCACTGATTCGGGATTGCAGATCACGTACATTGGTTATCGCCTGTTCAAGATCAAATTTGTTGGCAGCTCCAGCCTGTACAAGCTCCTGATATTGAGATACTCTTTTGTTGGCAAGATCAAGCTGTGACTGTAATGCCGTAATATTTTTTCTGGAGGCCGAAATGTCTGCATCATAAGAATGTACCGTGGCTTTCATACTGCTCAGTTTAGCTTCCAGTGATTTAATTTCCTGTAAATAGGGCTCCCTGTCAAGCATAAATAAAGTATCTCCCTTTTTTACTTCCTGGTTGGTACTTACATATACTTTTTTTACCTTTCCCAAAACCTGTGTGGTGATATCCACACTTCTGTTTCCTACCTTTACGTCAGAGGTAATGGGACAGTAATAATTTAAACTCAATATCAAGGCGATAGATCCGAAAATAGGCAGTGAATACACTATTACCTGTGTGGTAAATGTCCACGGGATCAATTTTAATTTTTTAATGAGAAGCCAGCAAATCCCGGCATATATTGCGACTAGTAATTCCAGCATGTCTTTTAATTTTCGATGGGTTTAAATTCTTCTTCAGGTAAATTTGTGTTGTCTGTTTCCTTTTCAGGAGTCGTTTGATTTCCATAATCATAGTTGGCCCAGATTAAGGCAACCGGCCATAAAAGGCCGCCAAAGACTAGAGAAAGAAGGCACATGCTTTTGATAGCGTTCAGTTGAGGATGATTTTTCTTTTCTGCTACCTTTTCCGGATAAATATGAACCTTCCAGAAGAGATAAATTCCGGCAACTGGCAATACAACTAGTATTAGCCAGGAAGCTCCATCGGCTATTTTGTCTTCAAGATTGCCTGTAGATGCCTGAGCAAAATTGCATGCCAGTAACAGGCAGAGAATGGTGGTTATTCTTTGCATAAATATATATGGTAATAAAATTTTGACTTAAGAAAATACAGATTCAGATCCCGATGAATATCCGGGCAATCACATATTAATCCTGTTAAGATGTAAAGACTATTCTATAAGGTGGAATGCTTTGAAGATGATTATATTTTTTTTCATTTGTTTTTTTTAGTGGTGAAGAACAAGTTTTTGACCGGACAAAATTATACTGAATGCAACAATTAAAAATATTCTTAAGTTATTTTTTTCCTTGATTCTTTTTTTTATTGCCGCGGGCAGTAATACGGGAAAGGGAATTGGGAGTGATGCCCAGAAAATTAGCAATGTATTTTCGGTTGGCATTTTGACAGACAAACGGATGGCTGTTCAGAAAATCTTCATAACGGGAAAGCGGCGAGCTCCTGCAGAACTGCTCTGTACGTGCTGATAAAATGCTGATAATCTGTTTCAACGATTTCAAATACAAATTGTAAATTCCTTTATGCTGAAAGGCAGTCTGCTCAAATTCACCTTTGTTAAAAAGAATAATCTGAGAATCAATCACGGCTTGTATGGTATACTTTTTAGTACCTTCAGCAGAATAAGATTCCGGACTCTCCAGAAAGGCAACCTCTTTTTCTGAGGGCAGGAAAGTATTAATTTCAACTCCATTTTCATCATCAAAGAAAAATCTCAAAAGACCATTGGTCAATATAAATAAATGGTTAAACGGCTGACCTGGCTCTAACAGTTTTTCTTTTTTCCGAAGAAGCTTAGGAGTACTGATGCTTGCAAGGACCTGGATTTCTTCATCCGATAATTCCTTAAAGCAATCCATTTTTCTAAAGGTTTTAAACATATATATTAATTAAAATAACCATTATAAAAATAATAAAAAATGGTAAAGAAAAATAGTGGGAAAACCATAAGATTTTCAACGGATTTTTTTAAGATATTTGCTTTGTATTAAATAATTCTTACATCCAATGAACAATAACCGAAGAAGTTTTATCAAAAAACTGGGAATTGCAACCGCAGCACTTACCATTAATCCTCTAGAACTAATGGCCGCAGAACGACCTGAAAGTAAAAAAATCATCAATAAACCTATCGTTCTTTCCACCTGGAATTTCGGATTAAAAGCCAACGAAGAAGCCTGGACCATCCTTGGAAAAGGAGGAAGAGCTTTGGATGCTGTAGAAAAAGGAGTCCGTCTTGTAGAATTAGATCCAAAAGAAAGAAGTGTAGGATATGGAGGACGTCCGGACAGAGACGGAAGGGTAACGCTGGATGCTTGTATCATGGATGAGAATTATAATATCGGTTCCGTAGCATGTCTGGAATATGTTAAAAATCCTATTTCTGTAGCCAGAGCTGTCATGGAAAAGACACCACACGTTATGCTGGTTGGGGACGGTGCATTGCAGTTTGCCCTTTCACAAGGTTTTAAAAAAGAGAATCTTCTTACTCCCGAATCGGAAAAAGAATGGAAAGAATGGTTAAAGACCAGCCAATACAAGCCCATTGCCAATATTGAAAACCATGATACCATAGGAATGATCGCTTTAGATGCACAGGGAAACCTTTCCGGAGCCTGTACCACCAGTGGAATGGCTTTCAAAATGCACGGCAGAGTAGGAGATTCGCCAATCATCGGAGCAGGTTTATTTGTAGACAATGAAGTAGGTGCTGCTACAGCAACAGGTCATGGTGAAGAAGTGATAAGAACCGTGGGAACCCATCTTGTGGTTGAGTTGATGAGACAGGGCAGAAATCCTCAGGAAGCCTGTAAAGAAGCTGTAGAGAGAATTGTAAAAATCAATCAGCGAAGAAATAAAAATCTGAAAGATATCCAGGTAGGTTTTATTGCCATCAATAAACAGGGGGAATATGGTTCTTACTGTATTCAGGACGGATTCAATTTTGCGGTGTACGATCAGAAAGGAAACCGCCTTGAAAAGCCTGAATTTGCTTTGAAATAATTAAAAATTCAATAGAAATGGGCTTCAGCCCATTTAAACAAATAAAAGATACCCATTGGCTTTAACCAAAACATAAAACAAATATGAAAAGAACGATTATCGCTTCCTTGTTTATGATTATTGCTTGCAAGGAAGAAAAGAAGGAGATAAAAAAAGATGGTGAAATCCAGCCAATAAAAGAAAAAGTAGTTTTGCATAATGAGTCCAATGAGGCAGAAGATGCTAAGAAATGGCTGGAAAAGAGTATTGTAGATTACTTTAAAGCCGATATCGGAAGTGAAGAAAAGAATATGCGGAAAATCACAACCAAAGACTACTTCGATTATAAAATGGATGCAATGAATGTTGACCTGGATGTAAGCGGAGGCCTTACTGAAAAAGAATTTCAGGATAAATGGAAAACCAGATTTGATGTAAGTAAAGCAGGTGTTGGAGCGGGCTTCCTGATTGCAGCACAGGATTGGGATAAAATTGAAGTTGGAAGCTGTGATTTAGAACTCTCCTCAACAGATGAATATCTCTTCAAGGTAGTGCTGACAGACAAAAATTTTAAAGCAGAATATCCGTCAGTAATAAAAGTAGTAAAAGAAAACGGTTCTTTTTTGATTGCAGATGTACTGCAGGACGAACCAAAATCAAATTAAATAGATACAATACAATGTCAAAAATAGAAATAGCTTGTTTTAATCCTGAATCAGCGATTATCGCTTTTGAAAACGGGGCAGACAGAATAGAATTATGTGATGGACTCAGTGAAGGCGGAACTACTCCGGATTTCGAAACGATGAAGAAGCTTCGTGAAAAAATTACAATCCCGATTTTTGTGATGATCCGTCCGAGAGGTGGAGATTTTACCTATTCTGATTCGGAATTTGAGCAGATGAAAAATGATTTGGTTCATTTAAAATCTTTACATGCAGATGGTTTTGTATTCGGTATCCTGGATGAAAATGATGAGATTAATATAGAGCAGAATAAAGTTTTAGTCGAATTGGCAAAACCGCTTCCATGTACTTTTCACCGTGCTTTTGATCGTGCTGCAAGTCTGGAAGAATCTCTGGAAAAAGTAATCGAATGTGGTTTTACAACCATTCTTACCTCCGGTCAGAAACCCAATGTATCTGAAGGAAAAGAGAATCTGAAAAAGCTTGTTGAATTATCCAACGGAAGAATAGAAATCCTTGTCGGAGGAGGTCTGCGTTCATCTAATATTGAAGAGATTAGAGCATTTACCCATGCGGGTTACTTCCATTCTTCAGCCATTACGGATGGTGGGGCTTTTGCCAATGCGGATGAAGTGGTTGCATTGAAGAATAAATAATATGCACTCTGGTTGTCATTCCAAGCGTAGCGGGAATCTAGACTGATAAAATAGAGATTCCTTCGTTCCTCGGAATGACAAAATCACTGGTATGGTAACAATACAAACAAATTTATTGATGAATAGAACGACCCTTTTTGCTTTCCTTTTTATGCAGAATATCCTTTCTGCACAGTTTTCAGAAAGAAGCTTGTCTTCGGAGAACTGGCAGTTTAAAAATTCAAAAGACTCAAACTGGTTTCCTGCGAAAGTTCCGGGAACCGTTCATTTGGATTTAATGGATAATAAGATCATTTCTGATCCTTTTAAGGATGAAAATGAAAAGAAAGTACAATGGGTTGAAAATGAGGACTGGGATTATCAGACCTCATTTACTATTTCACCTCATGAACTAAAGAACGAAAACATTGATCTGGTTTTTAATGGATTGGATACATTTTCTGAAATTTATCTTAACGGTCAGCTGCTGAAGAAAACAGATAATATGTTCCGTAAATGGAATATTCCTGCAAAACAATATTTAAAACCGGGTCATAATACATTGCAGATTAAGTTTACATCCGCTGTGAATACCGGAAAGGAATTAGCGAAAAAAATTCCGTTCACTATGCCGGAATCACCAAGAAGTTTTGTGAGAAAAGCACAATACCAGTTTGGATGGGATTGGGGACCAAGGCTGGTTACTGCAGGAATATGGAAAGATGTTCAGCTGGAATTCTGGAATAATGCTAAAATTATTACGGTTAAGGATATTCAGAAAAGAGTTTCCGGCACTTCTGATAATTTGCGCTTTGAAGTTGAAATTTATGCTCAAAATGCCGGAGATTATACCTTGGATCTTAATAAAATTCACCAAAAAATATCTTTAAAAAAAGGGATTAATAAGATATCGGTTCCTTATGAAACAAAAGGGATGAAGCTCTGGCAGCCTAACGGGCGTGGTGAAGCTCATCTTTATGATTTTGAAGTGAAGCTTTCCAAAGATCAGAGAAATATTGATGCTAAAAATATCAGGATAGGCTTAAGGACCGTTGAATTGATTCAGGAAAAAGATGAAAAGGGAAAATCATTCTATTTTAAAGTGAATGGGCAACCACTGTATATCAAAGGAACCAACTGGATTCCGGGAGATAGTTTTTCGCCGAGAATGACCAAAGAAAAATACCAGAAACTGATCAGGGATACCAAAGACGCCCATATGAATATGATCCGTATCTGGGGCGGAGGTATTTATGAAGATGATGAATTCTACAAAGCTTGTGATGAAAACGGGATACTAGTGTGGCAGGATTTTATGTTTGCGGGAAGCTTTTATCCGGCAGATGAAGCATTTTTAAACAATGTAAAAGAAGAAGTAAAAGACCAGGTCAACAGACTTCAGAATCATCCGTCCATTGCTTTGTGGTGCGGGAATAATGAAATTGATGAAGCGATTGTCAACTGGGGCTATCAGAAACAGTTTAAATATTCAAAAAATGACTCTCTTCAGGTTTGGAAAGATTATAAGAAGCTGTTTCATGAGGTAATTCCTAATGCATTGGCAGAAAATCTGAAATCGGATAAAAATATATATTGGCCAAGTTCTCCCTCCATTGGTTGGGGACATAAAGAAAGTCTTACCGAAGGAGATTCTCATTACTGGGGCGTTTGGTGGGGTGAGCAGCCTTTTGAAATTTACAACGAAAAAGTAGGGCGTTTCATGTCTGAATATGGCTTTCAGGGTACACCTAGCCTTGAAACTACAAAATCAATGTTCTCCGGAACTCTGGATTTAAGCCTTCAGAATCCAACCATTAAAGCTCACGAAAAACATGCCCGCGGCTGGGATATTATTAATGAATATCTGAAGCGTGATTATAAAATTCCAACAGATTTTACACAATACAATTACGTTTCACAACTGTTACAGGCAAGAGGAATGCAGATTGCTATTGAAGCTCACCGCCGTGCAAAGCCTTACAATATGGGAACTTTGTATTGGCAGCTGAATGATTGCTGGCCGGTAGTTTCCTGGTCTTCCATTGATTATCTTGGAAACTGGAAAGCCTTCCACTATCAGGCGAAAAGAAGCTTTGAACCTGTTTTGGTATCAATAGCGGAAACCGAAAAAAGCTATGATGTCTATCTGATAAGCGATCTCCTGAAAGAACTGAAAGCAGAGACAAAATTTGAATTGATTGATTTTAAAGGAAAAATACTTTGGAAAAGCAATCAGTCTGATAATGTAAAAGCTAATGTAAGTAAGAAAATACGAAGTATTATTAAATCAGAACTGGGTCAGTTTGATTTGTTCGCAACTGTTTTAAAGATCAGTTCCGAAAAAGATACAAAATTCGAAAAGCTGTTCTTCTTTAGTAAACCAAAAGATCTGAAACTCTTACAACCTGATATTAAAATCAGAAAAATATCACCCACTGAAATTGAAATCTCAACAGATACGCTGGCTAAGGACATTTATTTAATCGGTGATACTCATTTCAGCGATAATTTCTTTGATCTTTTGCCAGGAACTTCAAAAAGAATTACCCTTTCAAAGCCTTTGGAAAAGGTAGAACTAATGAGCCTTTGGGATGCGATGAAGGAGTAAAATCTATTTTTGAAAAAACTCTTAAGAAGTCAGAAGTCAACCCTTGTCAAGGTTTTAAACCTTGACAAGGGTTATAAATTTCCGGAAGGTAGATCTCCAAACCTTATAGGTTTTCAAAACCTATAAGGTTTAATACTGAAAAGTTTCATTAGAAATTCTCCCGAAAAAAATATAAATTTTACCCCCTCCAACTCAAAAATCAGCCGTAAATTTGCCTCATATTTTATTACAGTTATGGTAAATTTTGTTCTGATTGCAGTGTGTATCATTGCAGGAATGATATTCAAAGCAACAAAATCTATCCACCCCGATGCTCACAAAGGCATCAATACCTGGATTCTTTATCTTGCTCTTCCGGCAGTTTCGTTTAAATATCTGCCCAAAGTAAAATGGACAACAGAAATGCTGTTCCCGATTGCAGCCACATTTTTAATTTCGGTGTTCTGTTTCTTTTTTATGATGTTTTACAGTAAAAGCAGGGGATATTCAAGGCGGTCCAGAAGTACATTAGAATTGGCAAGCGGATATAGTAATACTTCGTTCATCGGATTTCCATTAATCAGTGCCTTTTATGGCGAAGGGCTTTTGAGTATCGCCATTATCTGCGACCAGACGATGTTCTTTGCGCTTTCCACCCTCGGAATTATTGCTGCAGTAAAAGGGGGAAGTAAATCAGGAAAGGTGAGCGCGGCATTTATTTTAAAGAGATTAATAACATTTCCACCTTTAATTGGCTGTATATCTGCTTTGGTTTTGTCTCAGTTTATTGATTTTACTGTTGCGGAACCGTTTTTTGACAAGCTGGCAGCCACGGTAAGTCCCTTAGCTCTGTTTTCAGTCGGGTTACAGCTGAAATTCAATGGATGGAAAAAACTGATTCCTCAGATGTCGATGTCTATGCTTTATAAATTGATTCTGGCACCCGCAATTGTTCTGGGAATGGCTCTGTTATTCGGAATAAAAGGAGATGTGGCTAAAATTACAGTATTTGAAGCAGCGATGCCAACATTGGTTACTTCAAGTATTATTGCAGAACAGTTCAGGCTGAACTCAAAACTGACCAACCTGATCATTGGAGTCAGTATCATTGTAGGATTTATTACGTCTGCATTTTGGTATCAGATTACGGAACTTCTTTTTTAGTTTTTCATGAATCCTTTCTTCGATCCTTTCTGAATTTGTGGTTGTTCTTTTATCCACACGCTTTGTCATTCCGCAGGAATCCAGCCTGTCATATCATTTTTTTTGATCAATGTAATTCTAGACATTAAAAAATATCTGAATGGGTTAGATTCCTACGGAATGGAAATAAGGAGAAAGTAAAGAATAGAATGCAGTTTAAGGTTCTTGGTTAAAGATTACTAAAGAATCTCCACAAAGTTGCAGTTCTCTCAGGAAAATTCTAATTTTACACTTTAAATATTTCCCTTGCAATACGCTCAAATTGTTTTACCCCTCAACCTGAAAGGATCTTTCACTTATAAAGTTCCTCAGGAAATGATGTCTGAAATCCAACCAGGAATGCGTGTTCTGGTACCATTTGGTGGAAAAAAGATCTATACGGGAATCGTGTTTGAGCTTCATGATAATGCACCGGAAAACTTTGTAGCCAAGGAAGTCATCAGCATGCTGGATGATCAACCGATTCTTCCTCATGAACAGATTGATTTCTGGAACTGGCTTTCGGAATACTATTTGTGCAGCCTCGGAGAAATTTACAGGTTTTCGTTTCCTTCTTCTTTAAAACTGGAAAGTGAAACCTATTTAAAACTAAAACCAGGAGCCATTATAGATTTTGAAAATCTGGATGTTAACGAAATGTATCTGATTCAGGCACTGGAAGTACGGCAGTTGATTAATCTTACAGATATTGAAGCTTTTATTCCTAAAAAAGATATCATCAGAACCATCAATTCTCTGATTGATCTTCAGTACATTGAAATTGATGAGAAAATTGCTGAAAAGTATAAAGCCAGAGAAGTTGCTTATGTGAGAATTAATGATGAGGTTCTGGCCAATCAAAATCTTACGGATATTCTTTTAAAACTGAACAGAGCGCAGAAACAGAAAGATCTTTTCCTTCTTATATTGGAAAAACAGACGGAACATCCTGACGTTCCTATTAAAAAATCTGAACTGTTTGAAGACGGTTATTTCGGAAGTTCCCACTTCAAACCTTTGGCAGACAAAGGCCTTGTGGAGGAATACTTTATGCAGAAAGACAGGATTGAAAGCTATGATGGAGAAATCGAGGAACTTGAAGAGCTTTCCGAACAGCAGAAAACAGCAAAAGCTGAAATTGATGACGCTTTTGAAGAAGGGAAGAATGTCCTGCTTCATGGCGTTACTTCATCAGGGAAAACCCATATCTATTTAGAGAAAATTGATGAATGCGTCCGTGACGGAAAGAATGTTCTGTTTTTGCTTCCGGAAATTTCGCTTACCAAACAGATTACCCAGAGATTAGAGAAGAAGTATGGAAGACAGCTCGGTTTTTATCACCAGAAACTGACTGATTTTGAAAGAGTGGAAGTATGGAGAAGAATTAAGCAGAACGACATCCGTATTCTGATCGGAACCCGTAATGCTTTGTTTTTACCTCACCAGAATCTGGGGCTTATTGTCGTTGATGAAGAACATGATTCTGCGTACAGACCAAGGGAAGTTTCCCCTTATTTTAATGCTAAAGACGCTTCTCTGGTTTTAGGCAGGCTGTATAAGGCAGGAGTGATTCTGGGATCAGCTACCCCTTCTGTTGAAAGCTACTACAGTGCCCGGAAAGATAAAATGAAATATGTTTTCCTTAATGAAAGATTTGGGAATGTCAATCTGCCGGAATATGAACTGATCAATTTCAAGGAAGCTCAGGAATCTAAAAAGGTTTCAGGGAACTTTTCTCTGAAGCTTATCGAAGAGATTAAGAAAACGGTGGATGAAAAGAATCAGGCAATCGTTTTACACAATCGTCGTGGCTATTCCAATGTCATAGAATGTGAAAGCTGTGGCTATGTGAACTACTGCTCTAATTGTGATGTGGTCATGACGTATCACAAAGCGGCAAATGAAATGAAATGCCACTATTGCGGGCAAAGAGCTTCAAAACCGAAAACCTGCCCGAAATGTAATTCTGAAAAGCTGAACGAAAGAGGAGTAGGTGTAGAACAGATTCATGAAGAGGTTACCAAATTGTTTCCGGAAAATGAAGTAGACAGGATGGATGTAGACTCCATGCGCAAAAAATTCGCCTACGAAAAATTGTACGAAAAGATTGAAGACGGAGAAACAGATATTATTGTAGGAACCCAAATGATTTCCAAGGGACTGGATTTTGATCATATTGAACTCGTTACCATCCCAAAAGCAGATTCCTTATTATATGTACAGGATTTCAGAGCAGAAGAAAGAGCGTATCAACTGATCACACAGGTTTCAGGAAGGGCTGGCAGGGTTTCCGGAAAAGGAAGGATCCTTATTCAGACCTTTAATCCTGATCATTCTGTATTTCAGCTCATCAAGATGAATAATCCTGCCAAGATCTATAAATATATCCTTACAGAACGTCAGAAATTTCATTATCCACCTTTCACCAAGCTCATTATGATTGAGTTGAAACACAGAAGAGAGGATAAAGCCGACCGGGCATCACAGTTTCTGGGCTCTATCCTCAGAAAATATCTTCCTGAAGAATGTGT
Source organism: Chryseobacterium cupriresistens (assembly GCF_046614675.1). NCBI lineage: Bacteria > Pseudomonadati > Bacteroidota > Flavobacteriia > Flavobacteriales > Weeksellaceae > Chryseobacterium > Chryseobacterium cupriresistens. The sequence goes on from NZ_JBKKJT010000003.1 coordinate 195,272, forward strand.
TTTAGGTGCGGAAAGAGCACCGATTGCAAAACTAAATAACTTCTATCAGTTCCAGATTATGCTGAAGCTTCCCCGTGGGAAAAATTATGAAAAATTCAAAAAAATGGTTTTGATAAGTTTGAAAGAATTTGATGAAATCACTGCGTATCAAAGCATTAAAAAAGATGTTTTTGTTGATTTTTAACAATTTTTAACAAACTTTACACTCTTTTATAACGGGGCGGTGGTTCGTTATATAACAATAATTTCTACTTTTGGACGTTGATTAAGTGTTTGGCTCTTTTACTGAATGATTTAACCTTTCATTTTTTATAGAGTCAAAACTACAGAACAAAAAGAAGATAGATGGTAAATTTCAGAAAATATATTTCAAGTGCGGCGGTGTTGGCTTCTGGTCTTTTCCTGGCTCAATCTACCGTTTCTACCGTTCTTTATTCCCAGAATTATGACAATCAGAAAAGCAGTTTAAACCTGCCTTCACCCGTTAGTACGATAGTGGAGAAAACTGTTTTGTCAGCAAAAGAACTGGTGGACATTAATGTAAACACAATGATGGCGGATCCTGTGCTGAAAAATGCAACCTGGGGATTCGTAGTGTATGACCCGAAAACGAAGAAGGTTATCTCTTCGTACAACGAAAATACTCCTTTAGTACCTGCTTCTACGACCAAATTGCTGACAACGGAAACGGCTTTAAATATGCTGGGTGAAAACTACCGTTGGATGACTCAGCTGGAGTACTCAGGAACTATAGATGAAAACGGAGTGTTGAATGGAAATCTTTATGTAATAGGAAGCGGAGACCCTTCTTTGGGAACAAACAAAGCAGGTGCAGCATCTTATAGAGATATTATTTCAGATTTCGTAGGCGGTGTTTCAAGAGAGGGAATCAAAAAGGTAAATGGTGATATTATCATTCAGACAGCGCTTTTCAAAGGCAATATTTCAGTGCTTCCGGAAAATGTTGTATGGTTGGAAAACAATAACTATTATTTACCGGCAGGAAGTACCCGCGATATCAACCCGGCCAACGAAAAACTGATCGTTAAAAAAGGTGGTTTCTCTACAGAAAAGAAATTCTTCTACGTTTCTCCTTACAATCATCAGATGGTATATGCTGATAAATACGAAGGAAACGGAGTTTTAACAACCAAACTTCCTGATGCACCGGCTTATCTTGCCAACTCTTTCAGAACAACACTGGTGAAAAGCGGAATTCCTGTTACCGGAAAAGTAACTCCGAAAATGACAGATGCAGCCCCTGAAAACAGAAAAATGCTTTCAGCGTATAAATCACCTACTTTAAGTGATATTATTTATTATACCAACCAGCATAGTGATAACTCACTGGCAGAAGCTTTGCTGAGAACCGTAGGATATCAGAAAATGGGTGATCAGACTTCAGAATCCGGAAGAATCGTGGTGACTAATCACCTGAAAGAGGCAGGTTTTGATATGGTTGGACTTAATTACATCGATGGAAGCGGATTGTCAAGAAGTAATAACGTAACCCCGATTTCCCAGGTGAAGTTTCTTACTTCTCTGATGGATCAGAAATACTACAGATCTTATCTGACTTCTTTGCCTATCGGAGGACAATCCGGAACATTGAAAAGAATGTTCAATGCAGGAGGGAACGGACAGGTTTTTGCGAAAACAGGAACTTTGAATAAAGTAAAAACATTAGCCGGTTATCTGAAAACCAATTCAGGAAAAACGTTGGTTTTTTCTTTAATGGTGAATAATTATTCCGGATCAGTAGATATGGTGAAGAAAAGAATGGAAAAAATTCTTGAACCCGCATTAGATCTTTAAATTTTTTTTATTTTATATATTATAACAGCCTTTTAATCATGGATTAAAAGGTTTTTTTTTATATTTGATTAAATTTTTCAAAACATGACAAAATTGTACCTTTTGGTGTTGGGATTTCTATTTTCCCAACAGTTCTATAGCCAGAAGCAAGAACAAAACATTGATATGAAGGGACTCGTTGAAAAAGAGAAAAAATCCTTCACTCAAAAAATGAATATCGGGAATATTAATCCCAATACCCTGAATTACGACCTGCAGTATCAGAGAATGGAAGTCAGCCTTGATCCTGCGGTGTATAATATTTCCGGTTCGGTAACTTCACATTTTAAACCTACTCAAAGTATGGGAAGCATCTATTTTGATCTTTCCAATTCGTTAACGGTTTCTCAGGTGAAATACCACGGAACTAACATTACAAGCTTTCAGCAGCTTCCTTCAAAAGAACTGAAGATTGATTTTCCAGCTTCTATTCCTGCCAATACACTGGACTCTCTTACCATTTATTATGCTGGAGCACCGTCCACAAGTAATGATGCATTCAAAACTGCTCTTCAGAGCGGAACTCCAGTTCTTTCTACTTTGAATGAACCTTATGGCGCCCAGGACTGGTTTCCGACAAAGCAAAGTTTAAATGATAAAATTGAAAGATTTGATTTTAAAATTACAACTCCATCGAACTACAGCGTAGCAGCGAATGGAAAGCTGATGTCTGAAACTTTTCCTACAGGAAACACTAAACTTACGTTCTGGAGAACAATGTATCCTACACCGGCATATCTGATCGCGCTGTCCATTACCAACTTTGTTAAGCTTAATGATACCATCGGAAATCCTCCGTTTCCTTTTGTGAATTATATTTATCCGTCTACGAATTCAAATGCCACCAGTATAGCCAATATCAACTGGACAAAGCAGGTGATGGATACTTTTGAAACCTATTTTGGATCTTATCCTTTCCGTAATGAAAAATATGGTCACATGGAATTTATGTATGGAGGAGGAATGGAACATCAGACCATGTCTTCTATGGGAGGATGGAGCAAACAGCTGATTGCCCATGAACTTACTCACCAGTGGTTTGGGGACAAGGTAACCTGTGGTGCATGGAATGATATCTGGCTGAATGAAGGTTTTGCAACTTTTGGAGAACATGTTGCCAACGAAAAACTATTGATGACCAACACAGAATTTCTGAATTATTTACAAGGTCAGTCTAATTACATTACCGCAAGTACAACAGGAAGTGTGTATGTGCCGGATTCCGGACTTTCCAGTATTAATAGAATATTCGACAGCAGATTGTCTTACGCCAAAGGAGGATATGTGCTGAGAATGCTGAAATGGATTTTAGGTGATGCTGTATTTTATCAGGCGCTTAAAGATTACCATGCGAGACCGAACCTGGCATACAGCTATGTGCGTACAACTGATTTCAACGCTTCTCTGCTTCAGTCAACCGGAACAGATTTTACAGAATTTTTCAATGACTGGGTCTATGGAGAAGGATATCCTACGTACACCATCAAGTGGATGCAGGGCGGAAATCAGGCTTTATTTAAAGTTTCTCAGACACAAAGCAGTCCTACCGTTGGCTTTTTTGAAATGCCTTTACCAATTAAAGTGACAGGAACTGCAGGCCAGACTGCTTATTTTGTCCTTAATAATACATCCAATAATCAAAGCTTTTTACAGTCGGTAACATTTCCTATTGCAAGTGTTCAGTTTAATTATGAATATCAGATTCTTGAGAAAAATTCTACAGTTGTTCAGGATAATACATTAAGTGTTTCTTCTGTTGAGAAAGAAGAATTTGGTTTGTATCCGAACCCTGCAAAAAATGAAATTAATCTGAAAGGAATTAATAAGGCTATGGACTTTACGATTCATGCCATAGACGGAAAACTGGTAGGAAAAGGAACGTATCAGCCGGGTAAAGCGATTGGAATAGCAGAATTAGCTCCCGGAGCTTATTTCATTACGATTGATGAAAAGAATATCAAATTTATCAAACATTAAAAATAACAAATGGTGAAGTATGAATGAGTACTTTTACCAAAGTGAATCATAATATCACAAAAGAAGCTTTCAGATTTGAAAGCTTCTTTGTTTTCTTGCTGCTCTGGCTCCTCTTTTTCTGGCCGTTTTCACTTTGTATTCAAACCATTTTTCTTTGAATATTTTACGCATCAGATTATCAAAATGTCTTGTGATGACTAAATTTTTGAAGCCACGCCATTTTTCAAGAGGACTTGAGGGAAGTGCCCTCACTGATATCGAATAACCTTCCGTATCATATTGAATATAATGCCACCAGCCGGAAGGAATATAAAGGGTTTCACCAGGACGAATGATAGCTTCATAGCCATTTAAATAAAGAAGGGCCGGATATTTTTTGTAATCAGGATTTTTAATCTGAGCCAGACTATGGAAATTGTAGGGCAGCTTATACATAAAATCAGACTGTTCCCACGGGAAGAGCCAGATTCTCTTGTTTCCCTGAAACTGTGTGATAAAAACATGGGACATGTCAATATCAATATGATTTCTGGTGACAGAACCTTCTCCTCCAAAAAACATAAAGGGCAGCCATTTCAGTATTTTACCATTCGTTACATCATTGTAGATGAGGTCATTCTTCAATTCAGGTTTTATTTTCAGTAAATTAAATAAGAAAAGCCTGTGTTCGGTGGGAGCAGATTGGATGAGATCCAGATATTCTGAAAATGTAGTCTGTGCAATAGGATCACTGGCCACTCTGTCCAGGGAATCAAGCTCACTTCCGTAGATGTTAACTTTATGATCTCCTGCAATCTCTTTGAAATACTCATAATTCCACTTTTTAAAAGCTGGACTTTCCGGATGCACAAAGTCCTCAATAATAACCGGAATTCCCGGCTTCATGTGGTTATTGATAAAGGTTCCTGAACTGATCGTCTTTATTTTTTGTACCGGCTTTAATCTCATGCATTAAAATTTTAAACAAATATAAATATTATCCTACTAAATTTGTAGACTAATAATGTTAAAAGTGAAAGCCTTTTCAATTTTTTAGAATTAAACTGATAAAAGGTTTTATTTTACTGCCTTTTTAGTAAATTAGCACATCTAAAAAATTACTAAAAATGATCTCTGAAAAATACCTTCAACATTTACAGAACGAACTTCAGAATATTGAGAATGACGGACTTTACAAAAGAGAAAGAATCATCACTTCTCAGCAGAGTGCAGAAATAGAAGCTAACGGAAAAAAGCTTTTGAACTTCTGTGCCAATAATTATCTGGGATTATCCAACCATCCGGAAGTAATGAAAGCTTCGCAGGATATGATCCAATCTCACGGATACGGAATGTCTTCTGTACGTTTTATCTGCGGAACACAGGATATTCACAAAGATTTGGAGAAAAAGATTGCTGATTTCTTAGGTCTTGAAGATACCATCCTTTACGCTGCAGCATTTGATGCCAACGGAGGTGTTTTTGAACCCCTGTTTACAGAAGAAGATGCTATTATTTCAGATGAACTGAACCACGCATCAATCATTGATGGTGTTCGTTTGTGTAAAGCAGCGAGATACAGATATAAAAATAATAATATGGAGGATCTGGAAGCTCAGCTGATTGCAGCTTCTGAGAAGAACCACCGTTTTAAAATCATCGTTACAGACGGAGTATTCTCAATGGACGGTATTGTTGCAGATTTAAAAGGAGTTTGTGATCTTGCCGATAAATATGATGCCTTGGTAATGGTAGATGATTCTCACGCAACAGGTTTCATCGGAAAAACAGGCCGTGGAACTCACGAAGCGAATGAAGTAATGGGTAGAGTAGATATTATTACTTCTACTTTAGGAAAAGCTTTAGGTGGTGCTTTGGGAGGATTTACTTCCGGTAAAAAAGAGATCATTGATATGCTGAGACAGCGTTCAAGACCTTATTTATTCTCGAACTCTTTAGCACCTGGTATCGTAGGAGCTGCATTAAGAGTATTGGATATGATTTCAGATGATACCTCTCTTCGTGATAAAGTAATGGAAAATGCAGAATATTTCAGAACGGAAATGAAAGCGAAAGGCTTTGACATTCCTGATGGGGATGCTGCTATTGTTCCGGTAATGCTTTACGATGCTCCGCTTTCTCAAAAAATGGCAGAAAAGCTTATGGATGAAGGCATCTACGTCATCGGGTTCTTCTATCCTGTGGTACCGAAAGGAAAAGCAAGAATCAGAGTACAATTATCTGCGGCTCATACCAAAGAACATCTGGATAAAGCGATTGCTGCTTTTGAAAAGGTTGGAAAAGAATTAGGAGTGATCTCTTAATTATTGAAGTGGCTACCACAATAAAAATATAATGTTCGGCTCGGGCAGCTTTGCTGCCCCGAGCCGAACTATTTTTTATATAAAATCTATTTTACTTATATTTTCCTGATCAAAAGAAATTTATTTTTAACAATTATATAATAAGCTTATCTTTGCTGTTAATTTTTTCTGAATGCTTTACACAATAATCAAAGCGCTGCACATTATTTTTATGGTAAGCTACTTTGCGGGAATTTTTTACCTCGTGAGGATTTTCGTTTACTATAAAGATACCGATGAATTTTCTGAAGAAAAAAAGAAAATTCTGAGAGAGCAGTACACTTTTATGGCCAGAAGGCTGTGGAACATTATCACAGTTCCTGCCGGGGTAATCATGGCGGTCTGCGGATTGGTGATGATCTTTTTAAACCCGGGATTAATGAAGATGGGATGGTTTCATTTAAAACTAACCTTCCTGATCGGGCTTGCCATCTACCATTACTGGTGCTGGAAAAAAGTCCTTCATTTAAAAGTTCTGAATGGAAGTACACTGCCCATTGCCAATATCAAACTGAGACAGGCCAATGAAATTGCAACGTTCATTCTGTTTCTGGTCGTATTTACCGTTATTTTAAAATCAATGGTGATCGAATACTGGTGGCAATTAATTGCAGGATTTTTCGTTCTTGTATTTCTGATTATGATGACAGTGAAACTGGTTAATAAAAATAAAAAAAACAAATAATTGTAGAGTAGGGTGCATGTCCGAATATATTCATCCCTTCTATATCTTATAAAAAAACTATGATTGCAATTTTAAAGAAAGAACTTTGGAGTTACTTTGGAAACTGGAGTGCATGGGTGATTATTGCCGCTTTCAGTTTGATAGCGACTCTTTTTCTGTTCTTTTTCGACAACGATTCTAATATTTTTGAGATTGGAATGGCCTCATTGCAGAGCTATTTCGTATTAGTTCCATGGCTGTTGATGTTTATCATCCCGGCCCTTTCTATGAAAACTTTTGCGGAAGAACAGCAAACCGGAACATTGAACTGGCTTTTTTCACAGCCGTTAAAAGTTTCAGAACTGGTGACAGGTAAATTCCTTTCCGTATGGATTGTAGGAATTTTATGTCTTATTCCATCATTAATTTATCTTTATACGGTATATGTTTTGGGAGTTCCTGCAGGAAATATTGACCTGGGAATGACCTTTGGAAGCTATATCGGACTGATAATCTTAATCGCAGCATTTTCAGCAGTGGGAATTCTTGCTTCCTCTCTCTCTCAGAATCAGATTATGGCTTATCTGCTGGGTGTTTTCATGTGTTTCATTATGTATTTTGGGATCGAACAGCTGGCAAGTTATAAACTATTGGGAGGTGCAGATTTTATCCTTCAGAATATTGGCTTCTATCAGCATTTCTTAGGCTTCACAAGAGGACTTATTGATGTTAAAGATGTGGCGTATTTTGTACTTGTCATCGGCGCTTCATTAGTATTGGCTAATCATTTTATTAACAAAAAGAAGTAGAATCATGAAGAAGTTCAATGCTAAATCTCCACTGGGAATTTTCTTAATTGCAATTGTTCCTTTGGTTATTATCCTGACCTATTCGGGAATCAGATTAGACTTAACAAAAGAAAAAAGATATACCCTTTCTGATAACACCATCAAAGTACTGGAGTCTGTTAAAAAGCCTCTGACGGTAGAAGTGTATCTGGAAGGTGACTTTCCGGCAAGTTTCAAACAGCTGCAAAGCGAAACGAAATTCATGCTGGAAGAATTCAGAAAAATTAATCCGAAGATTGATTTTAAATTTATCGATCCGATTAAAACAAAAATGTCTCAGGACACTTTGATGGCTATGGGAATGCAGCCGTCTATTCTTCCGGATGTAAAAGACGGGAAAATCTCACAGATCACCCTTTTCCCTTACGCTGTGATTAAATATGGAAATGATGGGGTTTCTATTCCTTTAGTGGTTCAGCAGGCCGGAATTGATGCCGATCAGCAGCTGACAAGATCGATTGAAGGATTGGAGTACAATCTTGTTTCCAACATTAAAAACATTGCAGCCGCCAAGAGAAAGAAGGTCGGAATCCTGGTCAACCATGATGAGCTGAATCCGGATGAATTCCAGGGATTTGTACAGCTGGCCATGGAAAACTATGATGCAGGACCTATCATTCCTAAAAATCAGACTGAACTTTCACTGGAAGATGTTCCGTTGTTAAAGCAGATGAGTGCCCTGGTGATTGCGAAACCAAGAAAAGCTTTTACCGATAATGAAAAAGTAATTCTGGACCAGTACATCATGAACGGAGGAAAAACCCTTTGGATGATTGATGCCGTAAATGCTGAAATGGATACGCTGACAAGATCCAAAAAAGTAATGCCTTTCCCTGTCGATATCAATATGACAGACTTCTTTTTCAATTACGGGCTGAGAATCAATCCCGCGTTGGTAAAAGACGTTAAAAAGTTTGCCCTGTTAAGACTGGTTACAGGAGAAGTGAGTGGAAATCCTCAGTATACAAGCTTACCCTGGCCTTATTATCCGCTTGGAATTGCCGAAAATAATAATCCGGTCACCAAGAATATCAACCCTGTAAAATTTGAATTCCCGACTTCCATCGATACTTTAGGAGGAAGAAAGAATATCAAAACAAAAGTCCTTTTCGAATCCAGTGAAAGAACTTTATTGAAACAGGTTCCGAATTATGTGGATCTGAAAGAAATTGCAAGCGTAGACAGCCTTGGACAAATGGAGAAACCAAGTACACCGAAGATCTTCGCTGTAGCCTTGGAAGGAAAATTCAACTCTGCGTATGCATCGAGAATTGAGAGAAAATCTTACCCTGGATTTAAAACATCCAGCCCGGAAAATAAAATGATTGTGATTGCAGACGGAGATGTAGGAAGAAACAAAGTGATCAAAGGTAAACCGCTTCCATTAGGGGTAGATCTGTTAACAAACGAACAGTTTGGAAACGAACAGTTCCTGAGAAATGCTTTGGACTATCTTCTTGACGACAGCAACCTGATGGAACTGAGAAACAGAAACATTGAAGAAAGACTTCTCGACAGGCAAAGAATTACTGAAGAGAAATCCACATGGCAGTGGCTGAACTTGCTGCTTCCATTGGCCATTATCGGCCTTATCGGAGGACTGTTCTTCTGGTTAAGGAAAAAGAAATTTGGATAAAGCATAAAAAATTCCGGAAGAACATCTTCCGGAATTTTTATTTTGACAACTTTATTATTGAGTAGTTGTTCAGACTTATAAAAGATGTTGAATATATTAAAAACCATTAAGAAGGATTTAAGAAATAAAGTATAGTTAAGATAAATCATTCTGATTTTTAAGCTTAAAGCGAAGCTTATCTTAATACTCTCAATAACTGAATACAATCTTAATGTTTCATAAATAAAAGTCTAAAACAAATTCTGAGTTGTAATAATCTTAATTAACAATTTATCCTTCCAATACAGGAATAAGATGTTCCCATTTCAGCTGTTTTGCATAATCCAAAGCTGTTTTTCCTTTTTTAGACCGGATATTTTTATCTGCTCCGGCTTCTAAAGCAACCTGTACCGTGGTTAGATTTCCTGCAATGGTTTCTTTGTGAAGAAGCGTCAGTCCGTCTTCATCGGTTTGAGTAAGTTCATCCGGATATTGTTGTAAAAATTTTACAAATTCCTCCTTCATATTTTTACTCATCGGATGTTCGATAAGATTTTCGGGATTTTCTTTCTGGTTATTCACAACGAGGATATCATTAAAGTCTCCGAAATCCAGCTGCCAAGCATTATCATGTTCCTTTCTTTCTGCAACAGACATGTCAGCACGCATTTTCTGGATGGTAAACCCGCCGTAAGCTTTCGGAAGTGGAGAAGATGAGGATGAAAATAACTTGGAAAGTCCCTTTGGTTTCTGTACACTTGGAGTGATGGCAAAAAGCCAGTCACTGATGTTTTGTAAAGGGATTTCAACATAATCACCCACCTGTACATTCTTAAGACTGTTGGGTTCATTAATCAAATATCCTCTCACGTGATCTCCGTCAAAGAATATTTCATTAATCCACATATGTTCTACCAGGCTTTCTCCGGTTTCTTCATCCTGTTCTTCAAAAGCTGTTTTAACGCATGATACATTCAGTCCGGGAATGATTCTTCTGTATTCCCAGGACTGTTCGCGCCAGAAATACTTAAAGGTTTCCTGAGCTTTTCTGTAAGCTTCAATCATTTGCGGGTCATTTCCGTCTGCAAAAAAAATTGGGTTCTCTTCCATTTAATAATTGGGGATGTGGTGTGTTAAAGAATATAAGATTATTGCTGATAGGCTTGTTTGGGAAGTAAGGCTGCTGTTTTGTAATAGCTGATGTCAGTAGGGATCTGTGCCTGAAGATCTTCGAAAGTATCATAATCATAATGGATCCAGTTTTCTTCATTGTCCGGGTCAGGTGTTTTATCTACAGCCAGCTCCAGTTTTCCGTCTTCCTGATAGCTGCATTCTATGGCTGCGTATTTTTCACCGTTTTCGTCATTCGTATACCAGCATTTTATGGTTCTTTCAAGGTGTGGTTGATGGGTTTCGTTATCGATGACCTGTGAGCAGATAAAGTTTTCAGGATCGTCCGTTTTGAAAACAGTTTTGGAAATAAGGGGCAGATCATCTACGGATAAAGAATATAATTTATTGGTAGAAATAATATAGCCGTCGGCAGTTTCTTTTCTTTCAATATCAAAAAAGTCAGATTTTTCTTTAAGATAATCCACTACCTTCACCTCGTCTTCCTCGTCACTTAGAAAATAATTGATGTTGTAAACACTGTCTTCATTGATGAATTCAATTTCTTTCAGGAAATCGGAGCCTTCTTCATAATAATACAGATGATATTCGCTTAGCTTCACAGCTTTACTTTTAGAGATGATTTCTCCAAAAATGTTTTTGTACACTTTTCTCATTTTTAATCATGTTAGTTTGTTTCATCTATTAGTTTAAGTGGTAGTGCAAAGATAAGTTTTCTTTTTTTATCTCAACCTGAAGTATAAAGTGGTATTTATTTCGTAAGTATTCTATATATCCTTTATAAAATCCTCATATTCGTAGTAAAACCTTTCGAAACCGTCCATTTTGTCCACAAAAAATTCAAAAATTTCTTGCCAGGTATTTTTATTAAAAACGGAAACATTATGTTTTTCAACCCATATCCTGCTGATGATCTTACCATTTTCAAGAGTGAAATATTCTTCCTTCTGAAAATCTCCGATGAAATCTTTTAATATATCCTCCAAAGACCAGATCTTCTCATAATAGGCATTCCGGAAAATTTCATCTTTCATTTCGATATCCAGAGAAACTTCTGCTTTTTTGTTGTCGGCAGAAAACTTAAATGCCATGTCCTTGATTTTGGTATCATAAAGAATCCATTTTCTGGGAAATGATCTTCCGAAAGCTGTCCAAAATTCTTTTTTTAATTGCTGTGCTTCTTGTTTGCTGAACATATGGCAAACATAATGATTTAATAGGAGAAAGGCAAAATTGTGGTACCTAAAACCGTAAAATTACGGATACATACACCGACATTTTTTTCGTTTGTTATTCCTGTTTTCAGGTCTTTTTCAAATATTAAACAATTTTCGTATTTTTGCTTTAATGCTTTCAAAAAAATCTCAATATGCTTTTAAGGCGCTGTCATATCTTGTAGAAAAAAGAAATGACGGCCCGATTCTTATTTCTGAAATTGCGGAACATAAAAAAATTCCTTTAAAGTTTTTGGAAAACATCCTTCTTGAACTGAAAAAAGCGGAAATCCTCGACAGTAAAAAAGGAAAGGGTGGAGGATACTTTTTTAAAGAAAATCCGGAAAATGTGAAACTGGCAAAGATCATTCGTCTTGTCAACGGTCCTATTGCGATGCTGCCATGTGTAAGTCTCAACTTTTATGAAAAATGTGAGGACTGCAATGAAGATCACTGCGGGCTTCATGATGTCCTGATAGAAGTTCGTGATGCTTCACTGAATATTCTGGAAAGTAAAACTTTAATGGATCTGGTAGATTAACCCGGTCCTTTTTTTTGAATTAATAGTCTACTTTTTTTGTAGGATAAATATTTTATCAGATATTTGCACTACTTCAAATGAATAAACTATGATTTCAAAAGAAGAGATAAACCAATTACAAAAGCTTACACGCTCCATTACTGCAATGCATTCTGATGCTGCATATGGCATACCTGAAAATATTTCCTTGTACAGAAGCGCAGAAAACATACGATCGTTAAATATCCTTATTTTCAATGTGACGGATAATCAGGAAATACAGACCAAAACGATTTTTTAATATGGTGATTTCAAGAAAAATTCAGGTAAGGTTGAATGTCCTTTTGGTAACGGCTGCTATTATATCCATTGCTGTTTTTTCCATGTATGAACTGGGATATCTGGAAGAACTACAGACCATTCTGGCCAAAGATCACTATATTTTTTACTGGATGCTCCTGGTAGGTGTTTTTGCAGAAATTGTGGCTGGTTCCATGGGAATGGGATATGGTGTTATTTGTACCACAACCCTTATGCTCCTCAATATTCCACCGCATATTGTAAGTGCAAGTATTCATTCTGCAGAAAGTTTCACCACTGCTGCGGGAAGCCTCAGTCACATTAAACTGAAAAATGTAAGCAAAAGTTTGGTGAAAAAGCTAGCTATTCCGGCTGTGATCGGAGCAATTATCGGAGCTGTCAGTCTTACTTATCTGGGAGAATATTATGCTAAAATCACTAAAACACTCATTGCTTTTTACACCTTATACCTTGGATTCCAAATCCTGTCAAATGCATTTAAGAAAAAGCAGAGCAAAGCCCTGAAAAGAAAAACCAATCTGACCAGGCTGGGTGTAATAGGTGGTTTTATAGATTCTTTTGCCGGAGGAGGCTGGGGGCCTTTGGTGACCGGAACATTGATTAAAAATGCATTCACCCCAAGATTTGCCGTAGGAAGTTCTACCGTGGCCAAATTTATTCTTACTATAACGGCTGCCGTTACCTTTTTCTTTACCCTGGGAATCCAGCACTGGAATATCATTCTCGGGCTTTTGATCGGAGGAATTGTGACCGCTCCTTTTTCAGCAATGCTTACTGCCAGGCTTCCTGTGAAGAAAATGTTTGTGATTATCGGAACTCTGGTGATTGTGATGAGTTCTATAACTATTTATAAATCAGTTTTTAATTAAAAATTATGTTGGGTGTGGAAAAATAAAAGGATTAAAAAGGTTTTCGGTTTTGAAAATATTTTACTTTTACATCACTAAATATTAGAACATGAATTTACATATCATTGCACTTTTTAAGTTTAATGAAAATTATCTGATGGACGCTGTAGAGCTGTTTCAGAAACTTGTGAAAGAAACAAGAAAAGAAGAAGGCTGTCTGCAGTACGATCTTATTGAAGATAAAGATAATAAAGGAACTTTCTTCCTGATCGAGCTTTGGGAAAGTGTAGAACATCATAACAGGCATAACGGGCAGGATCACCTTTTGGATTTCCGTAAGGATGCTTCAAAAATTATGGAAAGTTCTGCAGAAGTTTATAAAGGATTTAAAATATATTAATGGTATTGAAGGATTTAAAGATTTAAAAATTTAAAGAAGAATCTTATATAACTATTTGTTTTATATATTTTTAAGTTCTTTAATGAAGAAAAAATAAAAGGCGGTTTCAACAATCTGAAACCGCCTTTTTATTAGAAAAAATAGAAAGTATTAAAATTGAAAGTTTATTTCACGATAAGCTTTTTCGTCTCCGACTGACCACCGTAAGTAATTTTTACAAGGTAATTTCCTGATGGAAGTGTAGAAAGGTTCAGGTCCTGCTTGTAGAATCCTGCCTGGTTGGTAAGTTCATCTGAATATACCTTTTTCCCGGTCTGGTCATAGACCTCTACATTTCCCTTATTACCTGTTTTTTCTTTAACATCAAAAAGAACCGTTACTTTTTTATCCGCCGTAGTTGGATTAGGATAAATACCGAATGATGCTTTTTTTCCTACTTCGGTAATTCCTAACGTTTCCGTGATCTTTTTGTATTTAAAATACATATTTCCTGTACTGGCACCACCATTGGTTGTGAAGTACATTCTGTAGTAATCATTTCCTTTTTTGACGTAGTATACCACATCATTTTTCACCGTCCCGATCCCTTTCCAAGAGTGTCCTACCGTAGTGATAGCAGATGAGAAACTTGCATTAGCAGGAATTGCATATGATGCGGTTTGCTGGGTTTCAGGCTGAACCATTGCCACTTTTACGTTCGGACTTTGAATCGCTCCGGAAAGCGGGTACATCTGCACACCCATATAGAACGTGTAATATTTGGTGAATACGAAATCCCATGCCGTTCTGGAAGGCTCAAGATTGGGAACTTTTTCTCCGGTATCAAATGAGAAATAGTTGAAATATGAATCATCTGTTCCGTTGGCGATGGTTCTGGTTTCTGTAGCTCCCCATGAAGTCCCGTTCCATTTTGAATACTTGAAGGTATATCCTGCAAAAGCATCTTCAATAGCAAACTTGATATAAGTTCCTGAAGCATATTTTAAAACAAAAATAGCTTTCCCCTGAATGTGGTGGTTCACCGGGTTATAAACGCCCCATCCGGTTGAAGGAATATTGGGGTTTGGAGAAGTCACAGGTCCCTGTTCAAAAGCTCCCTGGCTCCAGTCAGTGGTCTGGTCCGGATTGTAAAGAGGATCTCCCCATGAAGCTTCATTGCTGATGCTGATGTTATCCCAGTCTGCTAAGTTGGTTGATGCAGTGAATACTTCAATATCCTTAGCATCATTGACTCTGGATCCGAACGCATAGTTTGAGTTCCTATAAAAAGCAATATCCCACGTATTGGCTGGCTGAGAAACCATATTACCATCTGCAAGGTTTACAAACACGCGGTTTTGGTATCCGCTTCCCATGGTCATATTTACCTGTGAGTATCCCAACGCGTCAGTCTGCGCCAAAACAGTCTGCTGAACAGACAATGCCAGTACTGATGCCAATAATAGTTTTGTTTTCATAATTTATTTTTTTAATCCTTATTTAGAATGATTCCACAAAAGTATATAATTATTTTTAATAAGTCTAAATAAAAACATGATTTTTATCGTGTTTTTATTTTAGTCACATAAAAAAATGCTAAAATCAGAACATAGAAAAGCCGGTAAGAAAAGTCCTACCGGCTTTAATAAAGGCCAATAATAGTCTGATAAACCTTATTTTTTGATGAATTTTGATTGGATCAATCTGCCTTCTGCAGTCTCAATATTCATATAATAAACACCCGTCTGAAGGGTATTGATGTCAAAACTTCTTCCATTGAGTTTTCCTTCGGCTACTTTGCTGCCTGCTGCAGAATAAATCTGAATGTTTTTAGGATCTTTTTTGACAATGAATTCTATTGCAGACTGATCAGAATTTAAGGCAAATCTGAAATTTTCTGTCGATTTATTATTGTCTGATACGCCTAAAGAGGCGGTCGTGTTATACACTACATTATCCACCTGGATTGCTACGTGAGTAGCAGTAGGAGTGAACTTAAATACAATGTATGAACCTGTGGATGCCGGAATATTAACACTGATATTCTGCACGGTGCCGATAGTGGCTACATTAATAGGGTTTCCTACAGGAACGAATGTTGACATATCTGCAGGGTTGGATGCTACTCCTATCTGAATGCTTCCAGGGCCGGGAGACGGTGATACTAAAGTAGTATCAAATGTCAGTGTTTTGTTTCCGGTCGGAGTCTCAATCTGTGGTGTAATAAGGTAAGATGAACCTGTAGCATTATTTCCTGCATACGACTGAACAAACCGGTTGGAATCTCCTGCTACAATCATTCTTGGAGGTACAGGAGGAAACTCACCGGTGATGGGTGCAACAATGGCAGACCATCCAAACTGAGGGAAAGTTGTGTTCCCAGCGGTAAAATTGTTGAAATTTTCATTGATGTTAGACACCTGAGCATTCGCCGTTAAGGCTGTCAACATCAGAGCTCCTAAAAGTAATTGTAATTTCATAAGATTATTTTTATTTAGAATTATTCCACAAAAATATATAATTATTTTTAATGAGTCTAAATAAAGTTTTATATTTGCTGAAAATTTGTACCCTTATGAAGAAGAAAGTGCTTTCCGTTCTATCATTATCCGTGGCCTTATGGGTAAATGCACAAGAAAAGGATTCTCTTAATCAAAAGAAAATTGAAGAAGTTGTTATTACAGGACAGTATATGCAACAGTCCATTAACAAATCGATATATAAGGTTGATGTTATTGATGCAGAACAGATCAAAAATATGGCAGCAACGAATGTTGCCGAGGTTCTGAATCAAAGTCTGAATATACAGATCACTCCGGATACGCGTTCAGGAAATTCCACCGCCAACATCATGGGACTTAACGGAGACTATGTGAAAATCCTTATAGACAATATACCGGTAGTAGGGGATACAGGGCTGGGAAGTAATATTGACCTTACCAAAATTACCTTAAGCAATATCGAAAGAATAGAAATTGTAAAAGGAAGTATGGGGGTTGAATATGGAAATGGAGCTGTTGCCGGGGTCATCAACATTATTACCAAAAAAAACAGTACAAAAAAGATCAGTGTTAGAGGTTCGATACAGGAAGAAACAGTAAGGGACAACTATGATCTTAAGAAAAGAGGAAACGGAAGGCATATCCAGAACCTTAATGTAGATTATAATATCAGCAATGAATGGTTTGCCAGCATCAATTTCAACCATAACCAGTTTATGGGATATGAAGGGGAAAGCAAAGGCTACAAATATTTCGGGCAGGATAACCAGAGAGGGTATGAATGGAACCCGAAAGATCAGTATGATGCGTCTGCTTTATTAAGATATACCAAAAATAAAACGACATTCTTTTACAAACTGTCTTATCTGAATGAAAAATTCAACTTCTACAATCCGGAGGTCAACAGAAATCCTCTTAATGATGGTTTGGGCGGTGTTTCGTATGAAAGCAGAGACAGAAGATATAATACCGACCGATGGATTCACCAGTTCAATATTCAGACTAATCTTGGACACATCCGGTACATGGGCGATTTCTCGTATCAGAACCAGGACAGGAAATACTACGATTATAATTACGATATCCCGAACAGACAAATCAAAAGCCGCCAGGAAGAAAAATCTTATTATAAGACTGATGTCATCTACTCCAGAGGAATGTTCAGCAATTTCGTCGACAGCAAAGTTTTTGATTTCCAGTTAGGATATGAATTAGACTATACCAATGGCTATGCTGCTTTAATTGCCGGAGATTTCTTTGGTGAAGCGGTAAAAAGAAAGATCTTCACCTATTCCAATTTCCTTTCTGCAGAATGGAATGTGTCAGACAAATTCTCTTTAAGACCGGGAGTAAGACTTTCTCTTAGCGAAAACTTTAATAATCAATACAACTATTCTTTATCAGCAAGATATAAAACCTCTGAGAATTCAAACCTTAGAGCAGTGGTGGGATCTGCTAACCGCTTTCCAAAATATGACGAGTTGTACACCTATTTTGTGAATCTTAACCATGATGTACAGGGAAATCAGGACTTGAATCCTGAAAAGGGATTCTCTGCAGGACTTTTCTGGAATCAGAACTTTTCAGCAGATAATGGCTGGAAGATCGCTTATGGAGTAGACGCATTATACCTTGATGTACGTGACAGGATTGAAATGGTAATGGTAAAGGAGCCTTCCACCTATAAATATATGAACCTTAATACCTATAAAAATCTACTATTCTCCGCTAATGTAGATTTCAGAAAAGATCAGTTTGCCCTGTCTTTAAGAGGATCAGTAAACGGAACATCAGTATCGATGATTGATTTGAAATCTTCTTCCCCAACAGACTTTCAGTATCTGGTACAGGCAGGCGCTTCAGCAACTTACAAACTGAAAAGTACCGACACTAATTTTGCCCTTTACTACAAATTCACTGGTCCGGACAGAATTTATGTGTCCGATGGAGCTAATGACTTCCGCCTTGGAAAAATAGATAGTTTCCATATGATGGATTTCATCGTAAGCCAGCCTTTCTGGAAGAAACATTTTGAAATTTCTGCAGGAGTGAAAAATATATTTGATGTAACAAGATTAAACTCTACGGCAGTGGCCGGTTCAGCTCATACAGCTGCCAATGGGTTTGTTAATTTATATTATGGCAGAAGCTATTTTGCCCGATTAATGTTTCAATTTTAAATAATAAGTTACGATTATGAAGTATTTAAAAGTAGTATCTGTTCTTTCCATCATGGCAGCCACACAGTCTTGTCTTTCTGCAGACGAAGATCCGGTTCCGGTTCCGCCTATGACGGGATCTGAAGTAAGTGTGCCAATTGGCGGCCCTACAGAACCTAACCAGGTTTGGATCGATTTAAGTGACTACACCAATCCGGCGGTCAACAGCAGGACAGACTGGGATCTTGGTTTTTACAGCGGCGATGCCTACAGAGTGATCATGAACGGATCTCTTGCCATGACGGTGATCAAAATACCCAACGCATCAGACATCAGTAAAGTAAAGGAAGCTGATATTTCAAGTTTAAAAGACATTGCCCAGGTAGGAACATTTGATGCTGCCAATATGAAATATGTTGACAATCCTAATGGTGACTTCCTGAATCAGACTTCAGGAATTGATGCCATCAAAGAAAATGATGCTGATAACCCAGTTTATCTGATCAATCTTGGGAGAGAAATACCTTCTGCTAACAATATCGGGGCAGGTTCAGTTTCATTGTCCGGTGATCCGAGAGGATGGAAAAAAATTCAGATTCTGAGAGCTCAGAATGGATACAAAATCCGTTATGCTGACGTGAATGCAGCAGAAGCAGACATCAAAGAATATATCATTACCAAAGATACAGAATACAGCTTCTCATTCTTCAATCTGAAAACAGGAACCCCGGTAAAAATTCAGCCAAAGAAAAAGAAATGGGATCTGGCATTCACAACATTTACCAATGAAGTTTTCATGGGACCTACAACCAGTGCAGGTAGCTATTTTTATGCAGATTTTGTAACAACCAATACTTTGAATGGAGTAGGTGCTTACCAGGTAACAGTTACAGGAAATCTTGATGCTGCTTACAATGCATTTAAACTAAAAGATGTAGAGTCTTCAAAATTTGTTTTCAATGACCAGAGGGCTATCGGCGATAAATGGAGAACCACTACCGGTACAGCATCCAATCCTGTTCCTTTTGTGTATGCAGACCGTTTTTTTGTATTGAAAGATGCTGAAGGCTTTTATTTCAAGCTGAGATTCAATACCATGAAAAATACAAAAGGAGAAAGAGGATACACCAATTTTGAATTCGAACCTTTATAAATAATCAAATAATAGTATATCATGAAAAAATTCATCCTTGCAGCTTCTGTTCTTGTAGCAGTATATTCTTGCAAAAAAGCAGAGACAGGAGCAAAAGAAAATACAACAGAAGCCATTTCAGAAGCACCCAAAACCAACAATAAAATAGTAACATTAAACGGAGGAATTACTGAAATCGTAGCTGCTTTAGGCCACGAGAAAGAAATAGTGGGAACTGATGTTACCAGTACCTATCCTGCCTCATTAAAAGCTACAGCGAAAGATTTAGGACACATGAGATCAATTACAATTGAACCGATCATGGCTGTAAACCCAACATTGATTCTTGCTTCTGATAAAGATATCAACCCGGAATTAATGGGGAAAATCAAATCCTCAGGGATTCAAACCGAAGTTTTTAAACAGGAATATACGGTTGAAGGAACTAAAAAACTGATCGAACAGGTAGCAAAAGCGATCGGAAATACAGATTATCAGAAACTAAACGATAAAATTGATGCTGACTTAAAGCAAGTACAGCCTATTGCTAAAAAGCCCAAGGTATTGTTCATCTACGCAAGAGGAAATATGCTGATGGTGAGTGGTAAAAATACCCCAATGGCTTCATTGATCACTCTTGCAGGAGGAGAAAATGCAGTGACTGATTTTGAAGATTTCAAACCATTGACACCGGAAGCCGTTGTAAAAGCTAATCCTGATGTATTATTCTTCTTTGAAACCGGTTTACAGGGAGCAGGAGGAAACGAAGGTGCGCTAAAAATGCCGGGAGTATCTCAGACTAATGCAGGTAAAAACAAGAAAATCATTGCAATGGACGGAGGTTTGGTATCGGGTTTTGGACCAAGAGTAGGAGAAGCAGCAGTAGGATTAAACAAACTTTTAATTGAAAGCACCAAGTAAACTATACTTTTATCTTGTTATAAGTGCGGTACTGCTTGTCATTATAGCAGTGCTGTCACTTAATACAGGAGTCTATGATTTCGGAGAAAACTCTCCGTTCAGGGCTCTGTGGCAATTTATAAAAGGAGATTCCGGTTTGTCACTCAGTGATAAATATGTGATCTGGGACGTAAGAGCCGCCAGAATTATCATGGCCATTTTAATAGGAAGTATGTTGTCGGTTTCAGGAACAAGTCTTCAGGGACTTTTCAAGAATCCTCTGGCAACCGGCGATTTAATAGGACTTACATCAGGAGCAACATTGCTGGCAGCCATTGCGATTGTTTTAGGAGGACATTTCAAAGAATATCTTCCTGAAGCTGTACAATTTTCACTGGTAGGAATAGCCGCTTTTATCGGTTCTTTTTTATCCATGATGCTGGTCTACAGAATTTCAACAAGCGGAGGGAAAACCAATGTAGTGATGATGCTGCTTACCGGAGTTGCCATAACGGCTATCGGGTTTTCGATAACCGGATTTTTGATCTATATCTCAAAAGATGAACAGCTCAGAGATCTTACTTTCTGGAACCTGGGAAGCCTGGCCGCAGCAACATGGACGAAGAATATCATTCTCGCCATTGTGATCACCATCGCCTACATCATTTTATTACCCAAAGGAAAAGCCTTAAATGCAATGATGCTGGGAGAAAAAGATGCACAGCATCTGGGGATCAATGTGGAAAGACTGAAAAAACAGATCATCATCACCGTGGCATTAATGGTGGGAACCTGCGTGGCATTTTCAGGAACAATTGGTTTTGTAGGGCTTATTGTACCTTATATTTTAAGGCTTTTATTCAAATCCAATTATGTTTTTATTTTGCCATTATCGGCAATGTGCGGAAGCATTTTGTTATTAACGGCAGATACCTTCAGCAGAAGTATTGTGGCACCGTCAGAACTGCCGATAGGGATTTTAACAGCCTTAATGGGAGGACCTATTTTTATCGCTATTTTGGTTAAATTTAAAAAATCACTGTAATGATCAAGGCACATCAGATTAATTATCAACATAAAGAATTCCGGATTCTGGACGGGGTAGATGTATCTCTGGAATACGGCGAATTTCTGGCCATTGTGGGACCGAACGGAGCAGGGAAGTCAAGTCTTTTGAGTGTATTGGCAGATGAAGTGAAGTCCGGCCATAACAAGGTTCTGTTTAAAGATAAACCCATCAGAGAATGGAATATCCGGGAACTTTCAAAACACAAAGCCAAGTTCTCGCAGCATAACAGCAATGATATTCCGCTTGAAGTGAAGGATGTGATCATGATGGGAAGGTATCCTTATTTTGATGCCCAGCCCGGAAAAGAAGATCTTGAGGCGATGAATAATATGATGTACGAAACCGATATTTTTCATCTCAAAGAAAGAGAATACAACACCCTTTCAGGAGGAGAAAAACAGCGTGTACATCTATCAAGAGTAATGGCTCAGCTTGAAAATGAAATTGCCCATAAACTGGTTTTTCTGGACGAACCATTGAATAATTTAGATATAAAACATCAGTACAAAGCATTGGAAATTATCAAAAATTTCACCAAAAAAGCCAACAGTGCTATTGTTGTTTTGCATGATTTGAACCTTGCTGCACAGTTTGCAGATAAGATTTTATTAATGAAATCAGGACAAGTCTCTGCCTATGGAACCCCACAGGAAGTTTTTACTGAAGAAAATATCAGCAATGCCTATAACTTCCCCTGTACCATCTGCGGACACCCTATTACGAATAACCCAATGATCATTTTTGGATAACCATGGAAAAAGAAGAACTCAAAATCCTTGCACAGAATCTTGCCAATCCTCAGGGTGAAAAAGGCATTGAGATTGGTGAAATGATGAATGCCACTAACATCAGCATGACGTTAGAAAGTATCAAAACACTTGTGATTGATGACGGCCAGCAAATCCTTGAAATAGGACACGGGAATGCCGCACACCTGAAAAGTATCATGAGCCTTGCCAAAAACCTGAAATACACAGGGATTGACATTTCTGAAACCATGTACAATGAAGCCAAAAGGCTCAATAAAGAATTTGAAAGCCAGACGGAATTTGTTTTATACGAAGGGAAGAAGCTTCCTTTCAAAGATGAAACTTTTGATAAAATATTTACAGTCAATACCGTATACTTCTGGGAAAATCCCGTGGAATTCTTAAACGAAATCTATAGGGTTTTAAAAGATGACGGAACATTTGTTCTTACATTCGGACAAAAAGAATTCATGGAAAAGCTTCCATTTACAGAGTACGATTTCACTCTGTACAGCAACAGTGAAATGGAAGAAATGATTTCTAAAAGCCGCTTTAAGAGAATGAAAACTTCTGAAAGAGAAGAAGAAATAAAAAGTAAAACAGGAAACGAAACCATACGAAGAATTTATACAATTTTAACCATAAAAAAGTAAAGTAATGAGCACATTAGTTAATGATTTAAAGGAAAAATGGGAAGCTCTGAAAGCAGAAAATCCACATATCAGAATAAGAAATGCAGCAGCACAGTTAGAAGTAAGTGAGGCAGAATTGTTGGCAACAAGCATAGGAGAAGGCGTTACTGTCCTGAACCCGGATTTCCAGGGAATCCTTACAGAAGCTGAGCAGTTGGGAAAAGTAATGGCGCTTACCCGTAATGATGAATGTGTTCATGAAAGAAAAGGGACTTACCTGAACGGAGATTTCAGCAGTCCTCATGCACAGCTTTTTGTGGGTGAAGATATCGATCTCAGAATTTTCCTTAACCACTGGAAATTTGCTTTTGCAGTACTGGAAGGAGAGAAGAAAAGCCTTCAGTTTTTCGGAAAAGACGGACTGGCACTTCACAAGATTTATTTGACAAAAGACAGTAATGATGCTGCTTTCGATGCGATCGTAGAAAAATTCAGAGCAGAAGATCAGAATCAGGCATTGGCTTTTGAAGCAATCGTTCCAAAACAGGCTGAAAAAGCAGATTCAGACATTGATGTAGAAGGCTTTAAAAAAGCCTGGACAGAATTGAAAGATACTCATGATTTCTTCATGATGACCAGAAAATATGGAGTAAGCAGAACGCAGGCATTAAGATTGGCTCCGGAAGGATTTGCTAAGAAAATTGATAATGCGAAAGTGGTGAATATCCTTGAAGATGCTTCTGAAAAGAACGTTCCAATCATGGTTTTCGTTGGAAACAGAGGGATTATCCAGATCCACACAGGAAATGTGAAGAAAACACTTTGGCACCAGCAATGGTTCAATGTAATGGATCCTGATTTCAACTTACATCTTGACGTAACGAAAATTGCAGAAGCGTGGATCGTGAAAAAACCGACTGAAGACGGAGAAGTAACCGCTATCGAAGTATTCAACAAAGAAGGAGACTTTATCGTTCAGTTCTTTGGAAAAAGAAAACCTGGAATTCCTGAGCTTCAGGAGTGGAAGGACCTTGTAGCAGCTTTAGAGAAATAATAATTAGATGATTTGAATGAGACCGTTTTGTTTGTAAAATTCAAAGCGGTCTTTTTTATTGAAACAATCTGCAAATGCATGAATATTTGTGTAATTTGTGACTAAATATAAAAAAATGAAAAATATTTTCATAGCGATACTGCTGGCTGGTTTCTGTGCATTGAAGGCACAGGATTTAAAAGCATATCAGTTTTACGATAAAAAAGGAAAAGAAGTAAAGACAGAAAAGCTGGTAAAAGAACTGGCGGATTATGATGTGGTCTTTTTTGGCGAAAATCATAACTGTTCTATCAATCACTGGCTTCAGCTGAAGATTACGGAAGCTTTGTTTGCAAAAAAGAACGGACAGCTTATTCTGGGAGCAGAGATGTTTGAGAGAGATAATCAGGCTCAGCTGGATCAATATTTAAACGGAAAATTTGATGCAAAAACATTAAAAGATTCTGCCCGTTTGTGGAACAATTATGCAACCGATTACAAGCCTTTGGTAGATTTTGCTAAGGATAAGAAGCTAAATTTTGTTGCTACCAATATTCCAAGAAGATATGCCTCTCAAACCGCCAAAGAAGGTCTTGAATCCTTGAATAAATTAAGCGAAAAAGAGAAAACCTACATTGCCCAGCTGCCGATTAAAGTAACGTTAGACACTCCAGGATATCCGGAAATGAAAAAGATGATGGGAGATCATGCAGAAGGAACCAAAGTGATGAATTTCATTTCAGCTCAGGCTGTAAAAGACGCTACGATGGCTGAATCTATCCTGAAAAATTATCAGGCCGAAAAGACCTTTATCCACTACAACGGTAACTATCACAGCAAAGAATTCGGAGGAATCTATTGGTATATCAAACAGAAGAATCCAAACCTGAAAATGGCAGTTATCTCCGTTTTTGAATCCGACGATCCTGAACTGAAAGTACCTGCTAAAGATTATATCCCAACAGATTTCAATCTGATGATTCCTGCGGATATGACAAAGACTTTTTAAACTTTCGTATTTCTGAGAGAAAAATATTCAATAGGGTCGGGCTTAAGCCCGGCCATTTTTAATTACAAGAGGCAACGGCTTTAGCCAAAACTTAAAATTCATTGCTAAATAAATTATTTTTACACCACAATATTTACCTTTGTATCAGATTCAAAAACATATGAAAAAAATCCCTATCCTGCTGATCTTTTTTACCGGATTTTTTAATGCTCAGAAACTCACCTCCAGTGAAGTTTCAATCATCAATCAGGGAGATGTAAACACGGCGTTACCCATCTATCAGACGACAGATAATAATCAGCACCAAACCCTGCTGAACATTTCTTCAGAAGCTGATCCTCTTGATCCTAACACCGCTGTTCTGGTAAAAAGGATGAAAGAATCTCTTCTTTCAACAGATGGTGGAGTAGGCATTGCTGCTCCTCAGGTGGGAATCAACAGAAAGATCATTTGGGTACAGCGTTTTGATAAGGAAGGTACACCGCTGGAATATTTTATTAACCCGGTCATTGTATGGCGTTCCGATCTGCAGAATCTTGGCCCCGAAGGTGATTTATCTATTCCTGATTTCAGAGATCAGTTTTACAGAAGCAAAGTTATCCAACTGGAATATGTGGATTTGAAAGGACAGAAATATTCAGAAATCGTAGAAGGTTTTACTGCGGTGATTTTCCAGCATGAAATCGACCACCTTTTCGGCATCCTGATTTCCGATAAAAAGGAAAAAGAGAAAAATGATTCCTATAAAAAAGTAGATGCCTATCAAAAAAGTGATGTAAATAAAGACAGAAGGTAATGATGAATTATAAATAATGAATGATGAATGATGAATGATGAGAAGTTGTTATAAGGCTAAGTAAATGTATGTTTCTAACCATATTTTACAATGAAATCTTCTCCATCTTCATAACCTGCGGGATATACATAGGTAATTACCCCGATATCTGATTGTAAAACTTCTTTTAGTTTATTGAAGTACATATCTCTTTTCTCTTCCGTAGTGTCCATTGTTAAGCTCATAATAAGCCTATCGTCATCTGTAATATTGGCACCCACCATTATTTTGTCCGGATTATCATGATATTTATTCCAGTAAAAAGTTTGGTCAAGGGCAGGGCTTTCGATGAAATAACCAATCATTTCGTCTTCTGTTTTAAAAATATAATCTTTGTCGTGCCTTGGGAAAGTATAATCGAGATTTAATTTTTCATATCCGGGAAGGAATGTGTTCAAAACAAGATCAATCGTCTTTCTTGATTTTTGCCCTGCATACACCTGGCATACAATATCTATAATGATTTCCATGACACAAAATTACTCTATTTTAATATCATATTGAGTTATAAATGACGAATGACATTCATAAACACTATATATATAAAAAATATCCTCAATGATCTGCGCCATCATTGAAATCAGCGGGAAAATAAAAAAATAAAAAGGAGCTGTTTCCATGGAAACAGCTCCTTTCGTTATAACTATGCTTAAAAAAATTGGATTAATCGTTGTTGGTGACTGATAGTTTCACCTCCATATTATTTCTGGTCGCATTAGAATAAGGACAGATCTGGTGTGCTTTTTCTGTCAAAGCCTGTGCTTCCTCAATAGAAACTCCAGGGATGTTCACATCCAGTTCTGCTGCCAGTCCGAAGCCTCCATTCTCAAGCTGGCCTATGCTCACCTGAGCAGTCACTGTTGTTTCACCTGTTTTTACTTTAGAAAGACTGATCACTCTGTTCAGTGCGCTGTCGAAACAGGCAGAATATCCCGCTGCAAAAAGCATTTCAGGATTGGCAAAATCATCATTGGCTCCTCCTAAAGCTTTCGGCATTCTTACATCAAGATCCAGCACTCCGTTTTCACTCTTCACATGTCCGTTTCTTCCTCCTTGAGCAGTGACCTGAGTTGTATATAACGTTTTCATTTATTTTCTATTTTGTTTAAGATTTTTAAGACGGTGTCTTTAAGATGCAACAGCTCTTCCGGTTGTATTCCCAGTTTTTCCTGAATTTTTCCCGGAATTTCACATGCCTTCTGCTGAAGCTGTTTTCCTGCTTCGTCTAAAAATACTTCAACCACTCTTTCGTCCTCTTTTTTTCTTTTTCGGATAATAAATCCTTTAGACTCCA
This sequence comes from Chryseobacterium cupriresistens, assembly GCF_046614675.1. Classification (NCBI taxonomy): domain Bacteria; kingdom Pseudomonadati; phylum Bacteroidota; class Flavobacteriia; order Flavobacteriales; family Weeksellaceae; genus Chryseobacterium; species Chryseobacterium cupriresistens. Next base: position 222,298 of record NZ_JBKKJT010000003.1, read on the forward strand.
GCCTTTTAAGAAGAGGGGTCAAAGTACCACTGTCCAGAAACAGTTTTTCTCCGATATGGGTTACCGTAAGTCCGTCACCGTCCCATAATATCATCATCACAAGATATTGCGGATAGGTAATGCCCAGTTCATCAAGAAAAGGACGGTAAAGCCCTGTAATCTCTTTGGCAATGACATATAACGGGAAGCAAATCTGGTTTTCCAGTTTGGGTGTTTTCGGATTTTCCATAATTTTTGAGTACGAAAGATTCGATGAAGGTATTACTTTTTTATGATAAATTCATCCATTGGAATTCTGACTTTTTTCATAGTAGAAAGCCAGTCATTAGCTTCATCACGGTATCCAAGATACAAAAGACTTACACTTTTCAGTCCTAATTCTTTTAATCCCAGTACTTCATCTACCACCTCATTGCTGAATCCTTCTGCCGGAGTACTGTCGATTTTAAGTTCTGCAGCCTGTGCAAGTGCAATTCCTAAGGCAATATAAGTCTGGCGGGCAGTGTGGGCAAAATGCTCTTCAGGAGTCTGCGCACCGTATATTTCTTTAATTTTATCGGTATAGCTTCCGAAGCGGCCTCTTGGAAGATCCCTTACATCCGTATGATAATCGTAAACTTTGTCAATTTTTTCATTAGAATAACTGTCCCATGCTGCAAAGACCAAAACGTGAGAAGAATCTCTCATTACTTCAGGGTTTAATGCACCCGCCACCATTTTTTCTTTCAGTTCCTGGTTTTCCACTACAATAATTCTGAACGGCTGTAAGCCCGATGAAGTAGGAGCCAGTCTTGCTGATTCTAAAATCGTATTAAGGTCTTCCTGTGATACTTTTTTGGTCGGATCATAAGCTTTTACAGCATGTCTCCAGTTTAGATTTTCTATTAATGACATTTTTCTTTTTGTTTTAAATTAAACTCCTTATTGATGATTAAATGTCAGTTTTGAACTGACTCAATTAACGATACAAATATATAACCAATTTAATTGTTCGCAATTTAATTTTGAATGATTTTATTGATAACAATCATTGATGAACTTTTTGCCTTTCCACTCAATTCCACAAGAACTGGATTTTTTCAAAACCGTAGTATTCCAATCTTTGCCGTAGAATTTTAAACTTAAAACAATGCAGAGATTTAAAAACAAAACCGCTTTAATTACCGGAGGAACCAATGGGATGGGTTTGGCTACCGCTCAGAAATTCATTGAAGAAGGAGGATCTGTGATCATTACCGGAAGAAGTGAAGAAACGGTGAATACTGCCTTAGAGAAACTTGGAGAAAAGGCTTTTGGAATTGTTTCCAATGCCGGAAATATGAAAGACCTTATGAAGCTGCAGCATGAAATCAGAAAATATACAGAACATATTGATCTGGTTTTTGCCAATGCAGGATATGGAAGATTTGCACCTGTGGAATATGTGGATGAAAATCAGTTTGACGAATTATTTAATATGCTGGTGAAAGGTCCGTTTTTTACGGTACAGCAGGTGTTGCCATTAATGAAAAGCGGAAGCTCCGTTATTTTCAATACTTCCGTGGCAACAGAGATTGCGATGCCTAATTTTTCGGTGTATTCTGCAGCAAAATCTGCAGTGCAGTCAATGATCAAAACGTTTGCTGTAGAACTTACAGAACGTGGAATCCGTGTGAATGGAGTAAGTCCCGGACATGTCAAAACCAATATTTTTAATAATACTGGTTTAACCGGAGAGCAGATAGAAAGCGCTATTGATGATATTATTCCGACAATTCCTTTTAAAAGACAGGGAGAGCCTTCAGAAATAGCCAGTGTAGTTCTGTTTCTGGCTTCAGAAGAAGCGTCCTATATCCATGGAGCGGAGATAAAAGTGGATGCCGGAATTTCTGTGATCAGATAATCCGGATTATTTGGCCTCTTTAATTTCTTTGATGATATTGGTTTTATTTTCAATACCAATATTATAGGCCTTACCTTTTTTAAAGCTTTGAGTTGCTTTTTCCATCAGGCTTTTATATTCCGGTGATTTTTTAGAGAGATAAAAAACCTGTGCACTGATTCCAATAGCGACACGCACCACTTCATTGGGTTTGTCCGGATCTTCAGTAATATCGGAAATAGTGGCATTATTGTACCAGGTTAAATTCTGCGGAGTGGAATTACCGGAACACGATGTAATCATAATAAAAAGTAATAGTAAACAGGACCAGGCTTTCATAATAAAAAGGATTAAGTAAAAAGCTCCTGCAATATATCAAAATATCGGCAGGAGCTCTATATAAATTAGTTAGAATCCACAGCTCGCTACACTAGGTGCAGGGGAAGGAGAACATCCGGAAAGGGATGAGAATATGTTCAATACACAGTTGGTATTTACATAATTGTTATCATATAACAGAGATCCTGATGGACTTCTGTAGTATACGTTTCCTGCAGTATTGGCATAAGAAGATACTGAAGCAGACCCACAGCTTGTGTTGGTGCAAGCAGCTCTCCATGCAGAATCGGTTACCGGTCCGCTGGAGAATAATGACGGATCAATGATTCTTTTCTCAACAATTCCTGATGCATTTTTGAAGCTTACCAAAATGGCTACGTGATATACCCATGAAACGCAGCATGTTCCGGTAGATGCTCTAAGGTTACCATACACGAATTGCTTTTCGCAATCATAGCCTGCATTCAAAAGGATCTGTCTCATTTTGTGGGCTCTTGCATAGCATCCATCCACCGGATATCTGAATGTGATACATGGTGAAGATGCCGTAGAAGTTCCACAAGCCTGGTTTTTGATCTGGGTAAAAAGACTGTTTAATGTAGCAAGATTAGGAATAACACTTACTGCCTTGTTACTTTCTCCTCTTTCTTCTTTGTTGAATACCGATTTGAAATAACGGATGTCATCAGCAGTTGCTTTTTCTACTTTTGCAATTTTATTGGTATTGGCTTTAAGGAAAACATGAACAGGAGTTTCGTTTTCAACAGCCTGTCTGATCATGGAAATATAACCTGCATTCTCTTTACTGTCCGCAATTTCATACGGCTGTGCAGTAACCATAAATGAGATTTTAAATTTTCCATCTTCTTTTTCAATCCCTACCGGAACAGTTTTACCGAAATCTTTCATTGCAATTTCATTAGACTCCTTGGCTACAAGATTAGGATCCTGGTTGGCAGCTGAATCTGAGCAGGAATTCACTGACAGTACCGTCACGAATACCATCATGGATAACAGAAATTTTTTCATAGTTTTATATTTTGTGGTTAGTTTTCAGTGAACTTTTTAATTATGATAGTTCACTTATTTGTGACATTAAAAGTAATAAAAATTAAAATATATGCAAGAATTTTTTTGAAAAAATATATTATTCTATTGTTTTATTGATTTTATAATATTGAAAACAACTAAAAAACCTTAGGTTTTTAATAGTAGAATTTTGAAACATAGAAAATTTTAAAATAGAATTTCGAGATCTGGATTCCTACGGAATGGACAAGGTGAATGGATATTTTATTCCTGACATACAAATGTTCTTCAATAAGATAAGTCTATTTATACTTTGTTCATTCCGTAGGAATCTAAACTATGTAATACGGATTAAATCTAAAAAAAGTCTCAATAATAGTAGAATTCTGAAAAGCAAGAAGAATTTTAAAATAGATTTTGAGGTATGGATCCTGCGGAATTACAAACGTTGTGGAAAAATAACATTATCATCAAACTAAAAGCCCGGTTTCAACGATTGAACCCGGGTTTATTTTATTGTAAGTAAACTTGACTATTTGTAAATCAATTCTGCCTGGAAAACGTCTGCGAAATGCTTCCTGATCTTTGCTTTCAGTTCTTCCATTTCTTCAGGTGTCAGTTCTCTTTCAAGCTCTCTTTTTAACGAAGTAACCTGCTTATCTTTGATCCCACACGGAATAATGTATTCAAAATAACGCATATCCGTATTCACATTCAATGCAAAGCCGTGAAGAGTTACCCAACGGGAAGCTTTCACTCCCATGGCACACATTTTTCTGGCGTAAGGTTTTCCCACATCCAGCCATACTCCGGTCTCTCCCGGAGAGCGTTCTCCTTTAATACCATATTCGGCAATGGTTCTGATGATCACTTCTTCCAGATTTCTCATATATAAATGAATATCCGTGAAAAAGTTTTCAAGATCCAGAATAGGATAACCTACAACTTGTCCGTAACCATGATAGGTAATATCACCGCCGCGGTTTACTTTCACGAAGGTAGCCTCAATTTCTTTCAGCTTATCAATACCGGCAAGCATATTTTCTTCATGTCCGCTTTTTCCTAACGTATACACGTGAGGATGCTCTACGAAAAGAAGGTGGTTGGGAGTTATACTATGCTGTTCTGCAGGAAGATCTCTGTTTTTTATTTTGGTATCAATGATGTTTTTCATCAGCTGTTCCTGATAATCCCAGGCAGGCTGATATTCTTTGACTCCTAAATCTTCAAATTCTACTGCTTTATTTTGATTTGTATTCATTTCAATTTTTGATATACAAATTTAGTGAATTTTACCCTTTTATGGAATGGATAAAATCTATAGCCCTTTTCTTCCAGTCTCTATCCTGAAGCAAAATATTCACAAAGGCTGTTCCAATGATACCGCCATCTGCTTTTTCCGTTACATTTTCGAAGTCATCTTTCGATTTAATTCCAAACCCAATCATCACCGGATTTTTAAGTGGAAGAGCAGCGAGCCTGGAAAGATAGTCCTCATTCTTTAAAACCGCATTTTCATTTCCGGTAGTGGAAGAAGAACTTACGGCATACAGAAATCCTGAACTTAATGAATCCAGATAGATCATCCTTTCATCTGAGGTTTCCGGAGTTACCAGAAAAGTGAAATTAAGATTATATTGTTTTAAGATATGCTGATAGTTTTTCTCAAACTCAATAGGAGGAAGATCAGGAAGGATCAGCCCTGAAACACCACTTTCCGAACATGCTGCACAGAATTTCTCAAATCCGAAACTTAGTACCGGATTGATATAACCCATCAGAATAATTGGGATTTTGATCCTGTCTTTGATTGCTTTTAGTTGTGACAATAGTTTTTCAATGGTCATTCCGTTTTGTAAAGCCAGTTCGTGAGCTTTCTGAATGACAGGGCCGTCTGCTACAGGATCAGAATAAGGCATTCCGATTTCGATCATATCAGCCCCGGAATCCTGAATCAGTTGTATAATATCAGCAGTATCTTCCAGTTGTGGAATTCCTGCTGTGAAATATATATTTAGTTTTTTCATTTTTTTATTATAGAGGTTAGAAATTAGAGGGTAGAAGTTAGAAGGTGAATACTTGTTATTAGGTAATACTTACTAATTTCCAGTATCTAACTTCTAATTTCTTTAAGATACGTTTCCATATCCTTATCTCCACGGCCGCTCAGGCAAATGACCACAACATCATTTTCATTAAATTTCTTCTTATCCAGAACAGCCAGTGCGTGAGAACTTTCCAGTGCAGGGATAATTCCTTCCAGTCTGGTGAGTTCAAAGGCACATTTCAAAGCTTCATCATCATTAATGCTAAAGAATTCAGCTCTTTTTTCTTTAAATAAATGCGCATGAAAAGGCCCGATTCCCGGATAATCCAGTCCGGCAGAAATAGAGTGGGGTTCAATAACCTGGCCGTCTGCTGTCTGCATCACAAGACTTTTGCTTCCGTGAAGGACACCAACCGTTCCCAGGAAAGTAGTAGCAGCGGATTTTCCGGAATCCACTCCCAATCCTCCGGCTTCAGCAGCAATGATTTTCACCTCTTTTTCCTCTACGAAATGATAAAAGGTCCCTGCTGCATTACTTCCTCCACCTACACAGGCAATCACATAATCCGGATTTTCTCTTCCGATTTTCTCTTTCAGCTGTTCTTTGATTTCCTTTGAAATAATACTCTGGAATCGTGCTACAAGATCCGGAAAAGGATGAGGTCCCACTACACTTCCAATCACATAATGAGTCGTCACAGGATTGTTGATCCAGTCTCTTAATGCTTCATTTACTGCATCTTTCAGGGTTTTTGAACCTGAAGTGGCAGCCACTACTTCTGCTCCCAGCATTTTCATTCTCGCTACATTGGGAGCCTGTCTCTGGATATCAATTTCTCCCATATAGACGATGCATTCTAGACCAAGCAAAGCACATGCTGTAGCGGTAGCAACGCCATGCTGTCCGGCTCCGGTTTCCGCAATAATCCTGGTTTTTCCAAGACGTTTCGCTAATAAAACCTGGCCCAGAGCATTATTGATTTTGTGAGCTCCGGTATGGTTGAGATCTTCTCTTTTCAAATAGATCTGAGTCTTGTATTTCTGACTTAAATTTTTAGCAAAATAGAGTGGAGTGGCCCGCCCAACATAGTTTTTCAGCAAATCCTGATACTCGGCCTGAAAATCTTCAGACTCTATGATTTCAAGATAGTTTTTTTGCAGTTCTTCTACATTAGGATAGAGCATTTCGGGGATAAAAGCACCTCCAAACTCTCCATAATATCCGTTTTCATCGGGGTTTTTATAATTCATTTTTTATTCTTTAGTCATTAAATAAGCGTTGTTTTGTACACTCAGCTGGTTGAGCAGCTCTTTTCTTTTCTGCGAGGTATGAAAAATCAAAATATCATCATCTTCAGAATTTACCCACTCCGGGCCGATACTTTCTTTGATCATTTTGGCCTTGTCATGGAGGATTTCTATGTCACATTTTTCATAAAAGGAACGAAGATCAGCGTGGCAGAAACCAATTGTCTCAAGATTTCTCTGAGTAACATTTTCTTTGAAATGTTTCACCAAAGCGGTTCCATACCCTCTCTTTTTATGAGCAGAAACAAGCCCTACGGCTTCCGCAAAGGAATAACCGGTGTCTGCTATTTGTAAGGTGAAATCAAAATTCACTCTCATAATGGCCAATATGCTTTCATCCGTATCCATCAGAAAATGAAATTCCGAGTCTTTAAAAAAAGAGCGGAAGTAGGATGATTTCATGGTGTTCCATGCAGAAATATCCCAAAGTTCCAGGATGTGTTTTATTTCGGCTTCTGTTAAATCTTTCGTTTCTTTTACGTGATATTTCATGGGTTCAAACTATTAATAAATGTGAGATGGTAATCGTACTGCTGTTTGGTAATCAGCTTTTTATAATATAATAATTCTATTTTATGCATTAAGTCAATTAAGGTTGCTTTATCTATTTTCGACTGATACATGGTAATGGCAATTTCAAGGTTGTCAATCAGAAAATAAGGATCGGAATCCTCATATAACAGGAATATTTTGGCATAAATTAATCCTAAGTCATATTTTATACTTGATCTGACATGAGTTTCCAGAAATTTATCTGAAATAATCACCAGATAATAGCTGTTCCATAAGCTGATTCTTTCAAAAAAATACTGAATATCTGTTTCTTCAAAATCTTTAATAATACAAATGAAATCAGACAATAATCCACCCACTTCCCAATGTTCTGTATTACTGTCGTTCTGTGAAACAAAGTGATACAGATTCTGGATTTTTTCATTCCCGAATTTAGGGGGAAATAAGGTTTTGTAAAATGTCTTTTTGAGCAAATGTATATTCATCCTTGTGTGTTTTTATGTGTTATTTATTTTGCTGATATAAAGTTTTAAACTTTTTTATGCTGTCAATATTTTTATTTCCGGGCTCTGTTTCAAACTTTGAATTGATATCCAAAGCGAAAGGCTGTTGCTTCAATGTTTTTACATCACAGATATTATCTTCAGAAATTCCGCCGCTTAGAAAGTAAGGCAGTGGAATCTCAAGTTCATTCAGAATATTCCAGTCAAATTGTTGTCCCGTTCCGCCAAAGGCTTTGCTGTCAGTATCGAACAGGTAGTAGGTGATAGGTTGCAGGTTGCAGGTTGTCGGTTGAAAGTTAAAAGCCTGCGTTATATTAATTTTATTTTCAGCTGCATTGTTTCCTATTCTGATGACTTTAATAATACCAACTTCCGGATTCAGCTTTTGTCTTAATTCAGCAATAAAATCGTTATTTTCATCACCATGAAGCTGTACAAAATTCAAATCTGCAGACTGAACGATCTTTACAATGATATCTGCTTCTTCATTAACAAAAACGCCCACTTTTCCCTGGTGGTCAATACTTGAGAGTTCTTCCAGACTCAGATGATTCAAAACATACCTCGGTGACTTTTCGTAGAAGATAAAACCGAGAAAATCTACATTCGTGGAAATCAGTTCCTGAATCTGGTCCTGTTTGGTCAGGCCGCAGACTTTGAGTTGAGGTAACAGATTGCTGGTTGTAGGTTGCAGGTTCATTGTTGATTATTATTGAGTTTAAATTTGAGAAGCGAATTCTTCAAAAGCTTTGGCCGGATCTGTATTTTTCATGAAATATTCACCCATCAGGAAACCGTCAAATCCTTTTTCTTTTAAAAACTGAAAATCTTCAAGGCTGTAAATACCACTTTCTGCAACAGATAAAACTTCTTTTGGAAGCTGGTTTTTTAGCTGAACGGAATGCTGAAGATCCACTTTAAAATCTTTAAGGTTTCTGTTATTAATTCCTACCAAATCAATTTCTGAATTGAAATGTTTCAGTTCATCTTCTGTATGAATTTCCAGTAAAACCTCCAATTTCAGTTGGTGAGCTAATTCGGTAAATTCCTGTACCTGAGCTGGTGAAAGACATGAAGCGATCAGTAATACTACATCAGCACCGATGCTTTTAGCTTCGTAAAACTGGTATTCATCAATCATAAAATCTTTTCGCAAAATCGGAATATTAATGTCATTTCTTACACTGAGAATATCATTTAAATCTCCTCCGAAAAAATCATGATCAGTCAGGATAGAAACTCCGCTGGCTCCAGAATTTTCGTAAGCAGAAACTACTTCCAAAGGCTGTACATTATTATTGATGATCCCTTTTGAAGGTGATTGTCTCTTAAACTCAGCAATAATTCCGCTCTTATTGCTGATAGATTCTTTTAATGAATAGGTTGGTCTTCCAAAAAAAGAGGTGTCTTTTAACCGGTCAAGGGAAATGCGCGATTTTGCTGCAGCAACCTCCTCTTTTTTTCGTTCAATAATTTTATCCAGTATAGTCATTTTTTTGTGTCTGTAATATAGTCAATAGTGAATTTTGCTTTGCAAGTGAATGGTGAATCTTATTGGATCAAAAGATTAAAACTATTCAATGCTTTTCCGCTTTGCAGACTTTCATCAGCCATGAGAAGACAGTTATCGTAGGTCCCGAATTTATGGGTGTTGTAAAGTGCTGCTGAAGCGTTGGCAAGGATTACTGAGTTCTGCTGTTCTGTACCATTTCCTTCCAGAATATCCATGAATATTTTTGCCGTTTCCCGAATGGAGTTTCCTGCTTTAATATCTTCCAGCGTTACCGGATTGAAACCTAAATCTTCTGCAGAATAAATTTCTTCGCCGTTTTTGGTGATGATTTTGCTGTCGCCGGTAAGACTTATTTCATCATATCCGTCAAGGCCATGCACCAGAATAAATTCACGTTCTTCCTTTTGAAGAAGATACTGATAAATTCTTGCAATTTCCAGATTATAAACTCCAATCATTGAATATCTGGGCTTTGCCGGATTGACCAAAGGACCCAAAAGGTTAAAGAAGGTTCTTAATCCCAGTGATTTTCTTAATAACCCGACAGATTGCAGCGCAGGATGAAAATAAGGAGCGTGCAAAAAGCAGATGTTAGCCCTTTCAAGATCTTCATTCAATTGCTCTGAGCTGTTTTTAAACTGATATCCCAGTTCTTCCAGTACATTGGAAGAGCCTGTAGTGGTAGAAGCTCCGTAATTTCCATGTTTTATTACCTTCTGTCCGGCTCCGGCTACTACAAAACTGGCCAGAGTGGATATATTGATGGTATCTTTTCCGTCACCTCCGGTTCCTACAATATCAATCGCATCACTGGCATCGATGTTTACAGGAACAGCCATCTGTAATAATGCTTCTCTGAAACCTTCCAGCTCTTTCAATGTGATATTCCGCATCAGGAAAACACTGATAAAAGCAGTCACTTCCGCAGCGTTGAATTTATTCTGTGCAATCTCAATCATGGTAGCCTTCGCTTCTGATTTTGAAAGCGTATTATGGTTGAACAGGTATTGAAGTATTTCTTTCATTTGTGGTATTTTTATGGTTGTTGAAGGACTTTCTAAGGTTTTCATGACAACAGAAAGTTTTTAATGATTACTTCTCCTTCCGGCGTTAAAATGCTTTCAGGGTGAAACTGTACTCCGTGTACATCATAGGTTTTGTGCTGCAAAGCCATGATCATTCCGTCTTTATCTACGGCTGTGATTTCCAGTTCTTCCGGGAAATCTTCAGTATTGACTGCCCAGCTGTGGTATCTTCCCACTTCCAATCCTGAATGTAAATCCTTAAATAATTTGGTGTCTTCTTTCACCAGGTCGGTAGTGGTAGCCACTCCGTGAAAGATTTCAGACAGGTTGATCAGACTTCCTCCGAAAGCTTCAGCTATGGCCTGCTGTCCGAGACATACTCCAAGGATACTTTTTGAAGGAGCGTATTCTTTAATAAGGTCTAATAAAATACCTGCTTCTTCAGGAATTCCGGGACCGGGAGAAAGGATGATTTTGTCGTATTTTCCAATCTCTTCAAGGGTAATTTCATCGTTTCTTACCACATCTACTCTTTGGTTCAGAATTCTTTCAATAATCTGAACAAGGTTATAGGTAAAGCTGTCGTAATTGTCGAAAACGAGAACTTTAAGTGGCGTCTGCTGAGTGTTTATATTGCTGTTCATTGCTTTTTTTGTTAGATAGTTGCTGGTTTTTTTTTGTTGCTAGCTGGTGGGTTTATTTTTCAACTATTTTTTCTGCTTTTTCTACTGCTTTTTTCAGTGCATTCAGTTTGTTGTTGACTTCCTGTAATTCACTTTCAGGGACAGATTTTGCTACAAGACCGGCACCAGCCTGGTAAAATAAGGTATTGTTTTTACTTAAGAAGGTTCTGATCATAATGGCCTGGTTGCAGGTTCCGTTCAGTCCGATGATTCCTATACAGCCGCCATAATAGCCGCGGGAATCTTTTTCATATTGATTGATCAGCTGAAGCGCTTTATGCTTGGGTGCACCGCTTAATGTTCCCTGAGGGAAAGTAGCGGAAACCATTTCCAGAGGATTGATGTCATCAGCAACATCTGCAGTCACCTCACTTACCATATGAATAACGTGAGAGAAAAGCTGGATTTCTTTAAGCTTAGTAACCGTTACATTTTTCCCAAGCTTTCCAAGATCATTTCTAGCGAGATCTACCAGCATGGTATGTTCTGCATTTTCTTTGGGATCGGCTTTCAGGACTTCAATAGCTTCAAGGTCAGCTTCAAAATTTCCTGTTCTTTTGGATGTTCCTGCAATCGGGTGAATAATGGCTTTATTGTTTTTGATGATTAACTGGCTTTCAGGACTCGATCCGAATAATTTGTAATTTCCGTAATCAAAATAGAACAGGTAAGGGGAAGGGTTGATATTTCTCAAAGCACGGTACACGTTGAACTCATCACCTTTGAATTTCTGCTCGAATCTTCTGCTGAGAACCAGCTGGAAGACATCTCCGCGCATACAGTGTTTCTGAGCTGTTTTTACCAGTTCAATATATTCTTCATCTGTAATATTAGATGTTTCTTCGCTTATTTTCTCGAATGGGTAAACCGGAGTATTCTGATTTTTAATGAGATTTTCCAACAGATGGAATTCAGATTTTACGCCATCGATACAGTTTTCAATAATATACATTTCATCATTAAAATGATTGATAGCAATCACATATTGGTACAATCTATACCTTAAAACAGGAATCTCTACTTCCTTGCTTTGTGCTTTAAGGTTGATGTTTTCAAAAAACTGTACTGCTTCAAAACTTGTGTAGCCAAAAAGGCTCTGAGCCGTCTGCTCAATAGGATCACTGGTTTCTTCACATTTAAAAATCTGACGAAACTCTTCAAATACATCTGTAATATTCCGCTCCATAATAAATTGCTTTACGGGAGCAGAAGAAGGAAGTTTGATTTCATATTCGTTAAGATTTTTCACCTCAATTCCGGCAATGGCATTCACGGCGATGAAGGAAAAGTTATTATCAATACTTTTTGAATCTGAACTTTCCAGAAGAATCGTATCACGGAATTTATCCCTGATCTTAAGGTAAATATTCATGGGAGTATGAAGGTCTCCCAGTGTTTTTTTCGAAACGGTTTTTATCGTAATTGTTTTGGTCAACATTTTATTGTTTTTTGTGAGATTAAGGAATAAAAAAAGGCTTTAACGGTATCCGTCAAAGCCTATATATTGTTTTTTGATTATTTCTGCTGTAATTAACAACATGACAATACCTCCAGACCCGACGAAGAGTTTGAAAGCCACCACCAAATATTGTTGTTCATTTTAAACATAGGACAAATGTAGAAATTTTTTTTATACAAAGACGAAAAAAATTCTGAAAATAAAAAAACTTAACATTGAAACCTCTTATTTAAGCTGTTTGAGTTCTTGTTTTAATACTTTGATTTTTTCTCTGTAAGTTTCATCATCATAGTCTTTTACATAATCTTCCAATGCAGCAATATATTCTTCAATGAATTGTTTATTTGTTCTGTCTGCTTCATATTTGATTCTTGCAGAATTCACAGGAACCATTTTTTCATTTTGTAATACAATTTTTCCTTCCCTGGATTGATCATAAAGGATGACCATGTTTTTTTCATATCCTGGAATGTATTTTACAGGAATATCCTTATCACCCGGAATTCTGATTGAATTTCTGATAGGATAAATGGCTGCAGTAGTAGTGGAGAAAAAGGTAGTGGTATATTTTCCGTCCTGTTTCTTTACAATGGCTTCATAATCGTGGATGTACATGTCATTCAGAGTAGAATTGGTTTCTACATCAGAGGTGATAATAGCTGTGCTTTCTACTCCGTATTTGTTTAAAAACCATGCATTTAGAAACTGTCCTCCAAAACCATTCAATATAGCAAGTGGAATGATCGGAATCAAAAACCATGCTTTTTTGGTCAGATAGGAGAGCAATCCAAAGAATGCAAACAACAGAACCACAGTATAAAAACCATGATGACTGGTGAAAAACAGAATTTTTGAAATTAAAACCATGGATTAAAGATAACTATAATAATCATTTATTTAAACGCTGAGATCGCAAAGATGTTATTAAAAGATGTTATTAAATGATTATTAAAATGATCGCAAGGGCGTTTCACTTAGCAAAAGACGCTGTCATTAGCTGAATGAAGATCTTTGCAAACAAAAAAATAAAGTTTTATCATCATTACCTTGCGAACCCAGCATTTGAACTATTTATTGTACTGGCTCAGATAAAGGAATGTCCGGAGTTCCGCTGTAGAAAACAATCAGCGTTGCTCCGAGGTCTCCGGTTTTACCTCTGTGGCCGGTATTAACCATTTCAGGAAGCACCTGACCTTTTCTTATCCATTGCGTTTTTCCATCCTCTTTTCTTTCAATCTGAATTTCACCTTTTTCTACATACGCCGCATTGATGACGGGATGTTTATGCCAGCTCAGTGCCGAATTGGGAGGTACAGCAATTTTAAGAACCGAAATTTCCGGCTGTGTGGTAGGATAGGCCGGATATACCGTTCCATCCCATGATTTAGTTGTTTTTAAAAGTGTCACCGATTCAATTTTATCAGAATATTCTGATTGTGGTTCGTTAGATGAATTGTCACACGAAAGGAAGAGGGATGAGGATACAACAAAGAAAGTTGTAGCCAACAATTTTTTTTTAGCCATAAGCTTCATATTTATATTTTGGTCTTGGCTCGGATTATCCGATATACAAAAATAATAACCTATTTTAAATCTCCCTATGTATTGAATTATTTTTTTATTGTTAAATTAAAGCTTCGATCCCAAAAATATTTCTCAAAGAAAACATTTGTCATAAGTTTAAAAGTTTATTTTTTATATTTTTGCTTCCAAATTAGAAAAAAATGAAAAAAGTATTAGCAATCGCATTTATCGGAGGTTTATTATTGGCAAGCTGCAAAAAGAAGCCAGATCACTCTTTACAGGATAGCAACACAATGCTTGAGGAACCGGAAGCAACTACAGTGGTAGATTCTACTGCTAAAACTGCTGCTCCAGCTGCTGCAACTCCGGCTGCCCCTGAAGCTGCTAAAACAGATTCTACAGCGAAGAAATAATGAAAAAAATACTTTTGGCAGGAACACTGGGTCTAATGATCATTTCCTGTTCTAAAAAAGAAAATACAGCAGAAGTGGCATCTTCTTCTGAAACTACAGCTGTTTCAGAATCTGCTCAGTCTCATCTTTCCGGTGATCAGATCATGGAAACATTGGACTGCTCAGGCTGCCACTCTGTGAATGAGAGAATGATAGGACCTTCTTATCAGGAAATTGCAGGAAAGTACTCTGAAAAGGATACTGAACTGCTGGCTTCCAAAATTATAGAAGGCGGAAGTGGAGTATGGGGAAGTGTCCCTATGGCTGCCCATCCCCAGGTATCTAAAGAAGATGCCAAAAAAATGGTGGAATATATTTTAAGTCAGAAGAAATAAAATATGCCTGCTGAAAAATCCAGTCTGCACACAAGAAATCTGCATCGTAATCCCTACGATTTTGATCAGCTTATTTCTTGTGTGCCGGAACTGAAACACTATGTTTTTACGAATGCCTATCAGACGGCAACCATTAATTTCAGCATTCCACAGGCTGTAAAACTGCTCAACAAAGCCTTACTCTTACATTTCTACAACATTAAAGGCTGGGACATTCCTGACACCAATCTTTGTCCACCGATCCCGGGAAGGGCAGACTATGTACATTATATTGCCGATCTATTAGGTGAACCACTTAATAAAATTCCCACAGGAAATTCTGTAAAAGGATTAGACATAGGAACAGGTGCGAATCTCGTGTATCCTTTAATCAGCTGCAAATCTTATGGCTGGACCATGCTGGGAACGGATATCAACCAGGATTCTTTAAAAAATGCTCAGCATATTTTAGATCAGAACCCGGATCTTTTAACTATTATTCAGTTGAAAAGCCAGCCTGATGCTGATCATATTTTTACGAATATTATAGGTTCTGACGACAGATTCACTTTTACCATGTGTAATCCTCCTTTTCATGATTCCGAAGAATCTGCCTTGAAAGGGAATATCAGAAAAACAAAAAACCTCCATCAATCAAAGAAAACAAAACCTCTTCTTAACTTCAGCGGTCAGCAGTCTGAACTTTGGTGTGAAGGTGGTGAACTTGCTTTTATTACTAAAATGATCAATGAAAGCACATTGTTTTCATCACAGGTTCTTTGGTTCACGTGTCTGGTTTCCAAAAAAGACAATCTCAATAAACTCAACAATCTTTTAAAGAAAGTAAATGCTGTAGAGGTGAAAACCATCGATATGGCTCAGGGACAAAAAGTAAGCAGAATGCTGGCGTGGACGTTTATTCCTCGAAAAGACAGAAAAAGCTGGTTGATTTAAAATTCAAAGTTTAAAGTTCAAAGTTTAATGTTATAGCACAATCATTCAAATCTTTGATCTCTAAACACGTATCCCGAACCCCAATACCCCGCATCTTTACCACTTTTTAAAATTTCTTAAAAAAGCCATTGACGGTCATGTCAAAAATGCCTAAATTTGTACGCTTTTAGAAAAATAAGAAATGCAATTATCAGAACAAGAAATCATTAGAAGAGAAAAGCTGAATAAGCTTACTGAAATGGGGATTAATGCGTTCCCTGCGGATGAGTATACAATTACAGATACTACAGAATCTATAAAACAGGATTTTTCTGAAAGTAAACAGGTGAAGATCGCTGGTAGATTGATGTCCCGCAGAATTCAAGGAAAGGCTTCTTTTGCAGAATTGCAGGATTCTAAAGGAAAAATCCAGGTTTACTTCAACAGAGACGAGATCTGTCCCGGTGAAGATAAAGAACTGTATAATGAAGTATACAAACACCTTCTGGATATTGGAGATATTATCGGTATTGAGGGGGAATTGTTTACTACTCAGGTAGGAGAGAAGACGGTTTTAGTGAAAAACTTTACGCTTCTTACAAAGGCTTTACGCCCGCTGCCTCAGGCTAAAACTGATGAAAACGGAGTAGTACACGATGGTTTTACAGATCCTGAATTAAGATACAGACAGCGTTACGTAGATTTAACGGTAAACCCACAGGTAAAAGAAATTTTCGTGAAAAGAACAAAATTGTTCAATGCCATGAGAACATTCTTTAATGATGCAGGGTATTTTGAAGTGGAAACACCAATTCTACAGTCAATTCCTGGTGGAGCAGCAGCTAAACCGTTTATCACGCACCACAATGCGCTGGATATTCCATTATATTTAAGAATTGCCAACGAATTATATCTGAAAAGACTGATCGTAGGTGGTTTTGACGGAGTATACGAGTTCTCTAAAAACTTCAGAAATGAAGGAATGGACAGAACTCACAACCCTGAGTTTACCGCTATGGAAATCTATGTAGCTTACAAAGATTATAACTGGATGATGGATTTCACTGAGAAATTACTGGAATTCTGTGCTATCCAGGTAAACGGAACTACAAAAGCTACATTCGGGGAACATGAAGTAGATTTCAAAGCTCCTTATCCAAGAGTTTCCATGACAGAAGCGATCCTGAAGTTTACAGGCTTCGATATTACCGGAAAAACTGAGCAGGAATTATATGATTTCGCCAAGTCTATCGGTATCGAAGTAAATGAGACGATGGGTAAAGGAAAATTAATCGATGAGATCTTCGGTGAGAAATGTGAAGGAAACTTCATTCAGCCAACTTTCATTACGGATTATCCGATCGAAATGTCTCCACTGACAAAGAAACACAGAAGCAAAGAAGGTTTAACAGAGCGTTTTGAATTAATGGTATGCGGTAAAGAAATCGCTAATGCATATTCAGAGCTTAATGATCCTATCGATCAGAGAGAACGTTTTGAAGCACAGATGGCGTTATCTGAAAGAGGAGATGATGAAGCGATGTTCATCGATCAGGACTTCTTAAGAGCGCTGGAATACGGTATGCCACCAACTTCAGGATTAGGAATCGGTATGGACAGATTAATTATGTTCTTAACGAATAATGCCTCAATCCAGGAAGTATTATTCTTCCCTCAGATGAGACCTGAAAAAGCAGTTCCACAAATTGAATTAGGAGAGGATGAAAAAGTAATCCTTGAAATCCTTAATTCTCAGGAAGAGCCAATGGCTTTGGCTGAAGTAAAAGAAAGAAGCCAGTTATCCGGTAAAAAATGGGATAAAGCTTCCAAGAATTTAACAAAAAACAATATTGTGAAAGTGGAGAAGATTGATGAAAATCTTTTGATGAAACTGGCTTAAGATTTCTCAGAAAACATAAATAAAAAAGGTACAGTGCTATGCTGTACCTTTTTCTTTTTTCCATTTCCGAAGCTGTGCCCTGAAGTTTTTAAACGGAGCCACGGTATTGATATGAATCCATCTCCAGACCGGCCATTGGGCGGGAGTAGTTGCCCATTTTCTTTTGCCAGGAATAAATAGTATATCATCATCAAGGCTTTCTATCCAGTTGATAATTTCATCCACCTGATTTCGAAGCAGTTCTCTTTGTTCTTGTAAAGTATGAGAACCATATTGATTATAAAAAGACTGGTACAATCCTCCCAGGTTATTCCATTTGTATTCAGGAGTGGGAGTTTTTACTTCAATTCCTTTGCTTTCATCAGATTCCCATTGTAAAAGGAGGTGAGTCCAACCCAATTGATAGGAAATATTTTGTGATGGAGTTTTATCAACTCCCGGCTGCAAAAGATCTTTGTCCTCTTCTTTGATATCATTAAATTCCTGATCATAGAGAAGATATCTTTTCTTTAGCTCTTCAATGAGTTCTGTTTTGTCTTTATAAGTCTGCATATATTTATTTTCTTAACTTACTGAAAGAAGCCATCAGATAAAATAAGAAAGGAAGAATAAATAGTGATCCCAGCATCAATGCCCATCCCAATGCAGCGATAGTTTTTTCAGGAGCCATATGTTCCAGTAATGAAAGATGCTGTCCGTTTCCTAATAAAATAATATCCGGATTATGCTGATACGTTGCCGCTACTAAAATCATCACCATCTGGAATCCTGCTAAAGCACGTACGGGAAGTAGTTTTTGACGGTTCATCGCTCTTAGAATAAGCAACAAGGCAATGGTGGCAAAAGCAATCGCCATAATACCCAAAGGTTTAGAAAATACCCACATCAAAAGAGGAATGTCTGAAATATAAGCGGTTGCGAATACCAGTATTCCGGTTATCACAACAAAGATCATGGTCTGCTTGGATTTTCTTATCATTAACAAAAGATCGGCCTTATCACGGGTTTCTCTTAATGAAAATATAGATGCAAGATAAGCACAAAGGGCTACCGTAAATAAGCCCACAGAAACCCCAAACCAGTTCAGCCAGCTGAATACATACAAATCCAGAAAACCTACAGCATCAGGATTGATAGAATGTGAAACTGTTGCAGCAGCAATTAACCCTAAAAAGAAAGGTGTTAAAAGGCTTGCGTAGTAGAAAATATGAGTGTATAAAACCTGCCAATTGTCTTTCACAGCATCATAATGCCTGAACGTAAAAGCTGTTCCCCTTGCAATAATTCCTAAAAGCATTAAGACTAAAGGAATGTGAAGATAAGTAGACATAGTGGTATAAATCTCCGGAAAGCCAACAAAAAGGATAACGATGGCAATAATCAGCCACATGTGATTGGCTTCCCAAACAGGAGCAATAGATTCATACATAATCTCATGGGTTTTATGGCGGGCTTTTTTATTGGTGAACATTTCTACAATACCTGCTCCAAAGTCAGCTCCTCCCAGAATAATATAAAGACAGATGGATAGCCAGAGAAAACCTATTACAATGTAAATCATGATTTTTTGTTTTTATCGTTAAACTGAGCATCGGTAGGATCGTAAAGCTTCGGTACCATTTGAATCTGTCTCTTTAAAAGGAAAACAAGGATCAATGATAATGATACGAAAATAGCCGTAAAGAAATAGAATGAATACTGTATTCCCGGCATAGGAGTTACCGCATCTGCTGTCCTCATAATTCCATAAATAATCCAGGGCTGTCTTCCTACTTCTGTTACCGTCCATCCCGCTTCCAGAGCAATATATCCAAAAGGTGTTGCGATTAAAAAGGTTTTTAATAACCAGTTTTTATTCAGCCATTCTTTTTTGAAGAAGAAGGCATATAAATAGACAGCTCCGATAACAATCATCACCACACCGAAGAAAATCATAATCTGAAAAGCATAATGAACCACAGCAATCGGAGGCCATTCATCTCTAGGGAAATCCTTAAGACCTTTTACTTCAGAATTAAAATCATTACTTACCAGAAAACTCAACACTTTTGGAATTTTCACCGCATATTTTACTTCTTCTTTTTCTTCGTCAGGAATTCCGCCAATTACGAATGAAGCACCTTTTTCAGTTTCAAAGTGAGCTTCCATGGCAGCCAGCTTGATCGGTTGTCTTTCCGCAACAGATTTAGCTGCAACATCACCACTTAGAGGCGCACCGAATGCTCCGATCAAGGCAAAACCTACGGCAATTCTAAAAGCTTTGGTGTGAAATTCAATATTTCTTTTTCGCATAATCATAAAAGCGTGTACTCCTGCTACAGCAAATCCTGTTGCACAAAATGCAGCAACCGTCATGTGAAGAGCCTGTGGAAACCACGCATCATTGAACATCGCTTTGATAGGATCTATATTAAGATACTGTCCATTGATATAATCGAAACCAGTGGGAGAGTTCATCCAGGAATTGGCCGCTACTACAAGAATCCCGGAAGCCAGCCCGCTTACTCCAACAAGAAAACCACAGAACCAGTGAAACCATTTATTGAATCTTTCCCATCCATATAAAAAGAAACCAATGGCAATCGCTTCGATGAAAAAGGCTGTTCCTTCCAGAGAAAAAGGCATCCCGAAAATCGGACCTGCATGTTTCATAAAACCTGGCCATAGAAGCCCAAGTTCAAAAGAAAGCATTGTTCCTGAAACGGCTCCCGTTGCAAAAAGGATAGCCACACCTTTACTCCATGCTTTTGTAAGTCCTTTATATACCTCGTTATTGGTTTTCAGATATTTCCAATGGGCAAAAGCCATCAGAAAAGGCATCACCATACCCACACAGGAGAATATGATATGAAAGCCCAGAGAGAGTGCCATCTGAGCGCGTGCTGCGATAAAATCATCCATAATTTCAACTTTTCAGATAATAAATTTAAGCATAAATTATTGATGTTGAATATGATTTACAACAGTTGCTATCTCATCAATACATTTTAATTTTGTTTCTTTTACCGGCTCACTAATCCTTATGTTTTTCTAAAGAAAACTCCACATTTTTTTGACACTTTTTAACTTTCATACCTCGAAAAAAATCACGATATTTGTGAGTCTTTGCATATAGCAGGATTTTTAATTTTTAATATGAGTCAAAAACAATATACAGCTAGTAGTATTCAGGCATTGGAAGGAATGGAACACGTTCGTATGCGTCCTTCAATGTACATTGGTGATGTAGGAGTCAGAGGACTTCACCACTTGGTTTATGAAGTAGTAGATAACTCTATTGACGAGGCATTGGCAGGGTACTGCGACACGATCTTCGTTAGCATCAAGGAAGGAAACGGAATTGAGGTAAGTGATAACGGTAGAGGTATCCCGGTTGATTTCCACGAAAAAGAGCAGAAATCTGCCCTTGAAGTGGTAATGACAAAAATTGGAGCCGGAGGTAAGTTTGACAAAGACTCTTATAAGGTTTCAGGAGGTCTTCACGGAGTTGGGGTTTCGTGTGTGAATGCCCTTTCCAATGAGATGATCACTACGGTTTACAGAGACGGAAACGTTTACCAGCAGATTTATTCAAGAGGAAAAGCCCAGACAGGTGTTGAGGAGATTGGTCACAGCGAAAAAAGAGGTACCAAGCAGTTTTTCCAGCCGGATGATACCATCTTTACAGAACTAATTTATAATTACGATACATTAGCAAGCCGTTTAAGAGAGCTTTCTTATCTTAATAAAGGAATTACCATTACTTTAACGGATGAAAGAGAAAAACTGGAAGACGGATCTTTCCGTTCAGAAGTTTTTCATTCTGAAGGCGGATTAAAAGAATTCGTTGCTTATATTGATGGCAACCGTGAATCTATCATGGAGCATGTGATCTTCATGGAAGGAGAAAGAGACGATATTCCTGTAGAAGTGGCAATGCGTTACAACACTTCTTTCAACGAAAATCTTCACTCTTACGTCAACAACATCAACACTCATGAAGGAGGAACTCACCTTGCAGGTTTCAGACGTGCTTTGACGAGAACCCTTAAAAAATATGCTGATGATTTAGGAATTCCACAGAAAGAGAAAGTAGAAGTTACAGGAGATGATTTCCGTGAAGGATTAACAGCTGTAGTTTCTGTAAAAGTAATGGAACCTCAGTTTGAAGGACAGACTAAAACAAAATTAGGAAACTCTGAAGTTTCCGGGGCTGTAGATAAAATTGTAGGGGAAATGCTTACCAATTTCCTTGAAGAGAACCCAAATGAAGCGAAACAGATCGTTCAGAAGGTGGTTTTGGCTGCAAAAGCAAGACAGGCCGCTAAGAAAGCCCGTGAAATGGTTCAGAGAAAATCTCCGATGGGAGGTTCCGGTCTTCCAGGGAAATTATCAGACTGTTCATCAAAAGATCCGGCAGAATCTGAAATCTTCCTTGTAGAGGGAGATTCCGCAGGGGGTACGGCTAAACAGGGAAGAGACAGACACTTCCAGGCTATCCTTCCGTTAAGAGGTAAAATTCTGAACGTAGAGAAATCTATGCTTCACAAAGTATATGATAACGAAGAGATCAGAAATATCTATACTGCTCTTGGGGTTTCTGTAGGTACTGAGGAAGACAGCAAAGCATTGAACCTGGCAAAATTAAGATACCACAAGATCGTTATCATGACCGATGCCGATATTGACGGATCTCACATTTCAACACTGATTCTTACTTTCTTCTTCAGATATATGAAGGAACTTATTGAGAATGGTTATATCTATATCGCTCAACCGCCTTTATACCTTTTAAAGAAAGGAAATAAAAAAGTGTATGCTTATAACGAAAAAGAGCGTGAGGAATTTACTTTAGAAATGTCTCCGGACGGAAAAGGAGTAGAGGTACAACGTTACAAAGGTCTTGGAGAGATGAACCCTGAACAGTTGTGGGAAACTACATTGAATCCTGAACACAGAATTCTGAAGCAGGTAACCATTGATAATGCAGTGGAAGCAGACAGTATTTTCTCAATGCTGATGGGAGATGAAGTTCCGCCAAGAAGAGAATTTATCGAGAAAAATGCGAAATATGCAAAAATTGATGCATAAACCTTTTTAAAAATATAATAAAAAAGCTTCTGATTATTTAGAAGCTTTTTTTATATTTGGATAAACCAAAAAAACAATAATATGTTAACTCTTTTACAAACAGATCCTTACAACGGAGCAGATGCGGCTTCTGGTGCAGTTGCTGCAGGATTAGGGATCGGAACAATGTTCTTCGGACTGCTTTGCTATATATTCTATGGATACTGCATGTACAAAATCTTCCAGAAAGCAGGAAGACAAGATGCCTGGGCTGCCTTTATTCCTATTTACAACACGATCGTATTACTGGAAATTGTGAAAAAGCCGATTTGGTGGATCATTCTTTTCTTTATTCCATTGGTAAACATTTATGCATGCTGGGTGGTATATGACAGACTTGCCAAAGGCTTTGCGAAAGAAACACCTCTGTACACTATTCTGATTCTCCTTTTCGGATTTATTTTTATTCCTGTATTGGGATTGGGAAGTGATCGTTTTGACAGTAAACTGGTCCCGAATGATTAAATAGAAAGAAAAAAATTAAAAGACTTCATTGCTGAAGTCTTTTTTTTATTAATCATCGATAGGATTGTAGAATTAATTGTACTTCCCGTTATTATTAATTCTACAGTATTTGAATCATATGGATTGTAAATTATTATAAATTTGAGTACAGACAATTTGAAGTTTATCCCTTCATGTTACAGAATATATATTCTTATTTCAATATAGAATGAATATAAATATTCTGTTTTAACTTTTCAGAAATAAGCAATGAAAAGTTGATAATGTGTTCATTGCCTTATAGGTACATTTAAAACAGTACTTTTTTAAGTATTAGGTTGAAGGCTTCACATGTTGGAGCCTTTTATATTTTTTTAACAGTTATTAAGATTTTATTATTTTTGTACCATCTTAATAACTATGATGAAAATATTAGTCCTCGGGGCATTATCTACCGCCTCATTATATTTCGCACAGAGCTATCCTGCCTCTGCCATTCCTGAGAATTTAAAGAAAAATGCGAGTGCTGTAATCCGAAAAGAATTTACAACCGTTCAGATCAATAAAATCGATGAAATAAAATATCAGAAAAATAAGATAATTACAGTCTTAAATAAAGACGGTGACGATGAGGCAGTAGCTTACATCCCTTATGATAAATCAAAAAGTATTTCAAACATAAAACTTACGATTTACGATGAGGCCGGCAAAAAAATTAAAAGTGTTTCAAAATCTGATTTTAAAGACGTAGCGAACAATCCTCAGGGAGTTTTTTATTCTGATAACAGGATATTGGTTTATTCATATACACCGGTGCAATATCCTTATACTATTGATTTTTCCTATGAAGCTGAAGATGAAGACACTGTTTTTATCCCGGATTTTGTACCTTTTACTTCTACTAAAATATCTCTTGAAGAAGCACAGTTTAAAATCGTTAACACTTCTGGAATAGAACTCAGATCTAAAATTTACCCTTCAAAATACAATTATACCTCTGTGATAGAAAGCGGTAGTGGAAATGATAAAACCTATTCATACAAAAATGTACCTGCTATTGACGATGCTTTTATGATTCCAGAGCCTGTTAAAATCTTACCTGCGGTCAACTTTACACTTACAAAATTCAGCCTTGCAGGAAAACAGGGAACTTTGAATAACTGGACAGATTTCGGAACCTGGATTTACAATGATCTTTTGGTACCTGTTTCTGCATCTACTCCTGCTATTAAAGCTGAGGTAGCCTCTTTACAATTACAGGGATCTGTAGAAGATAAAGTAAAGAAAATTTATCAGTACATGCAGAACAAAAGCCGATATATTGCTGTGGCTTTGGGAATAGGTGGATGGCAGCCTATGATGCCGGATGAGGTTCAGAAAAAAGGCTATGGAGATTGCAAGGGGCTTACGAATTATATGAAAGTTCTTCTGAATGAAGCAGGGATTCCTTCCAACTATTGTATTATTACCTCCAGTCGGTCACAGGTTTCTTTTGATCCCGAATTTCCTTCTATGGGAGGAAATCATATTATTCTTATGGTTCCAACAGAAAAAGGAAATATATGGCTTGAAAATACCTCTCAGCAAATTGCTTTTAACCATTTAAATTACAGTACTACCGACAGAAATGTACTTGCTGTGACTCCGAAAGGAATCGAACTGATCAATACACCGGTGTATAAAGCTGAACAGAATAAAGAAAAACAAACATTGAGAGTTAATCTTAATGAGGATAACAGTATTATCGGCACCGGTAACTTTTCTTATACCGGAAATCAATATGATGATAATCTGAGATTTGCCAACCTTAATCCTAAAGAAAAGAATGATGCAGTTAAAGAAAGATTTAATATCCTGAACTTTGAAAAAGTTGAAATGAAAAATTTTAATAACGACAGAGACAATGCCGTTATTACCTATGATCTGGACTTTAAAACCAACAATTTCTCTAAAAAAGCAGGAAACAGCCTATTGTTCCGATCTGTGCCTATTTTTAATGATGCAGTCTTTAAAACTGATGAAAACCGTGAGCTTCCTTTTGAAGTAGGCATGTCTTATGAGGATGAATATGAAATTGCTTTTGTTCTTCCTTTAGGATATAAAGTTGATGAAACTCCGGATAACTCAAGCATTACTTCCGAGTTCGGATCTTATAAGCTAAGCTTTGTTAAAAGTGATGATCAGGTAAAAGTGATCAGAAAAATACAGATTAATAAAGGGCTGTATCCAAAGGAAAAGTACAATGACTATATCAGTTTCAGAAAAAAGATCCTGAATATGGATAATTCAAAAATTTTAATAACAAAAATATAGCCATGAAAAAAATAATAGTATTGCTTCTTTGCTCAGCCGGCACAATACTGGTAAATGCTCAGAAGAAATATGAATTTCTGAATCCTCCGAAATTTAATGATGCAGATTTATCTAAAACCAAATCATTACTGGATGAAAATGCTCCTGCAGAGATCTTGTATAAATCTGCTTATTTTATGATCGATAACAATACCGGTAATCTGCATAAAAAATATTTTTACAGAGTTAAGATTTATGATAAAGATAAAGCTGAAGATTGGCTGAATCTCGAAATCCCTATCTATAATATCGGTTCAAACAGAGAATCACTAGGTAAATTCAAGGCTTTTACCTATAATCTTGAAAATGGAAATTCTGTTCCTATAAAAGTAGAAAAGAGTTCTCAATATAAAAGCAAAGAGAATAAATATGTTACTCTCACAAAATTTGCATTCCCAGGTGTGAAAAATGGATCAATCCTGGAGTATCAATATGAAATTGTATCTCCGTTCAGATTTATGATTCCTGAAGTATTGATAGAATCCGACACGCCTTCTCTGAATACAGAATACGTTTTTGATACTCCGATTAATATGTCATATAACGTAAATTATACAGGGGGAATTACTCCTAAGTACAGAGAGATGGAGGAAAGATACCTATATGGTGCACAATACAGAACCTACAGATTTGCTTATGAAAATCTGAAAGGCTTTAAAACTGAAAAATTTGTAAGAAATGACAGAAACTTCAGAACAAAAATCAGTGCTGAGCTGAATTCTACAAATTTCGGAGAGCTTAAGCTGTATTCTTCCTCATGGGATCAGATTGGAAAGAGATTGTATGAAAGTGAAGATTTTGGAGGAGAACTGAAAAGAACAAAACTGGCAAAAGAAAATATGCCGGCAGGAATTTCAGAAATGAAAACGGATCTTGAAAAGGCAAATGCTATTTTTTCCTATGTTCAAAAGAC
Organism: Chryseobacterium cupriresistens; assembly: GCF_046614675.1. Classification (NCBI taxonomy): domain Bacteria; kingdom Pseudomonadati; phylum Bacteroidota; class Flavobacteriia; order Flavobacteriales; family Weeksellaceae; genus Chryseobacterium; species Chryseobacterium cupriresistens. Next base: position 248,519 of record NZ_JBKKJT010000003.1, read on the forward strand.
CTTTACCTGGAATAAAGATAAAGGAATCTACACAGAAGATGGCATCAGGAAACTGTTGGAAACTAAAGTTGGGAACGCTGCAGAAATCAGTCTTTTTCTTGTTATGATGCTTCGTGAAGCAGGTCTTAAAGCTGATCCGTTGGTAATTTCTACGGTGGAAAACGGGTTAATCAACTTGGTTTCGCCTAATATTTCCAATATGAATTTTGTATTAGCAGCTATCAGTATCGATGACCAGCTGCATATCTATGACGCCACCTCAAAACAATCTTCTCTGGATGAAATTCCTCTTAAAAACTGGAATCAATATGGAATTTTAGTCACCAAAGACAAGACTCTTCTGATTCAAATGGCCAATGTGAAGTCAAGTAATACTTTCCTTACAGTCAATGGTAAAATCAATGATGACGGAAGTATTTCAGGAACGTATTCTGACAGAGATACAGGCGCCTACGCAATGTATGTAAAAGACAGCTATGACGATAATGCCGAGAAATACAAAAAACAGTACAAGGAAAACTTCTCCATGGACTTTACGGATATCGATTCAAAAGTCCTGGAAAATGGCGACTTTGAAAGCAGTATGAAATTCTCTTCTCCCAACCTGATTGACAGAGTAGGAAAGAAAATGATCATTAATCCTATGCTGTTTTTAAACAAAAGTTCCAATGAATTTGATCAGACGGAAGTAAGACAATATCCTATCGATTTTGGATCACCGATCACGAAAGTAAAAAAAGTAACTCTTGAAATTCCGGAAGGATATGTGATTGAGGAAATGCCTAAAGAAAAAAAGATTGTTACAGAAGATAAAGAAATAGAATATACCTATTCTATCGTACAAAAAGGAAATAAGCTGGAGGTAACGACCACCACAAAAATTAACAGTTCAGATTATCCGAAAGAGTACTATCCTGCATTTAAACAAATTTGGGGCGTCGCTTCAAAATTTGAAAACCAGGTAATCAGTCTTGTTAAAAAGTAATGTCTGACGTGATCTGAGTAAAAAAATATTTTTTTTTCCAAAACCATTCATCTTTTGAATGGTTTTTGTATATATACTCAAAAAAATAAATTATGAAAAATACGATTGCTGTTATAGCATTATCTTCTTTCCTGGTAGTTACGGCCTGTAAAAAAAATGAAAAGGCAGGGCAAGCAGAAAAAACAGAAAATAAAGCGACTGAAGAATTTGTAGTGGACTCTGTGAAAGTCAATGATTCTACAAAAATTACAGACTCCTTAAAAGTGAGTTACACTTCAAAACTGTTGGTTTTCCCTTCTTTAAAAGATAAAAAACTACTGGACAGCATCTATTTCCAGAATGAAAAAATTAAAGACTTTTCCAAAGCAGGTCTTCAGGCTTATCTGGACAATGAAAAAAATAGTTATTTCAATTCTGTAAAAAATGATAATAAAGACTGGGCTTCAGATGTCACTTATGCTCAAAACTGGTATTCAAGCTCACACATGAACCTTATTTCCAATACCAACGGTTATATGCATATCCAATATGTGGGAAGCGGATATGAAGGTGGAGCACATGATAATTACGGATTTTCCGAAAGGGTTTTTGATCTGAAAAACAGCAAAAAATTAGAATTGAAAGACATTACTTCAATGCCTAAAAATAAAATTGAAGCCATTCTGATGAAGAATATCGATAAAATGAATAGTGGTACGATGGATGGTGACGGAGAAGTGAAAAACTCAGAAATGCTTTTAGTGGATAAAATTCCGGCATCTGATAACTTTTATTTTGATGATAAAAACCTGTATTTTCACTACAGTCCCTATGAAATTGCTGCTTTTGCTGCCGGAGATATTACCATTCCTGTTTCGTGGGAAGATCTGAAAGGTACATTAAATACAGAATTTAAAGAAAGAATGAAAATTAAGTAAATTAATGCTTCCAGTTTTGGAAGCATTTTTTAATTTTGCGGTAATGGACAAAGTAGCTTTTATTATCAATCCTTTTTCGGCCAAAAAAAACTATCAGCCGTTTTTGAACGAACTTAAAGCAAAGGTTAACAATCCTCTGTATTATGTTTCAGAATCTATTCCCGGGACAGATGAATTTATCCAGTCTCACTTCGGAAAGGTAGATATTTTTGTGGCAATAGGAGGGGATGGTACCATTTCTACAGTAGCCAGGAACCTTATTAATACAGAGAAAATTCTCGCAATTTTCCCCGCAGGTTCAGGAAACGGTTTTTCTAATGAAACACAATTCAGTAAAAATCTCGACGAACTTTTAGAAAAAATAAAAGCAAAAAATTCCAGAAAGATCGATACATTTACCGTGAACGACAGGCTTTCCATCAATGTTTCGGGAACAGGTTTTGACGGTAAAGTAGTTAAAGAGTTTGAAAAAACAAGTCGTGGATTCAAAAACTATATCAAAGTTTCTCTGAAAACCTTCTTCAATTACAAACCGATCAAAGTGAAGTTTTTTGATGAGGAATATCAGCAGTATAACGGCAGATATCTGATGATGAACATCGCCAATACCCGGCAGTTTGGTAACAACGCCTATATTGCACCAAAAGCCAGTAAAAGTGACGGATTGGTTGATATGGTTTTGGTGAAAAAGTTTCCTTTAACGTATTCTGCGCTGTTTGCTTTCAGAATGTTTACCAAAAGGCTGAAAGATGATGAATACGTAACCTATCTTCCGGTCTCTGAAATATCATTTAAAGTCAATACCAAAAACTGGCATCTTGACGGTGAATTCAATAAGATAAAATCACCAATTCATGTTAAAGTACAGCCTTCAAGTTTGAATATTTTGATTTAAAGCCAGTCACTGGTGTGGGTTAATCTGTTTCGGGTTTACCAGTTGCTGGTTGTTTTGTTGTGAGTTCGGTTTATTTCGAGTTACGTTTTACACACAACCTTAAACCTTGAACCTTGAATTCTATCCCTATTCCCTGCAACCTAAAACCTGCCATCTGCCACCTGTCTACACTTCCAGTTTCTTTTCCACTTCAGCCGGATGTTCCAGACAGTATTGAAGTTGCTTTTTATCAAGTTGTTTTTCCCAGTTGGCCACTACAACTGTAGCTACAGAATTTCCAATAACATTGGTTAAAGCTCTGCATTCGCTCATGAACTTATCAATTCCAAGAATTAAAGTCATTCCTGCAATCGGAATTTCAGGAACTACGGCCAATGTTGCTGCAAGCGTAACAAACCCGGCACCTGTGACACCAGCTGCGCCTTTTGAACTTAACATGGCTACCAAAAGAAGCATCAGTTGCTTTTCGAGAGGAAGATGAATATTTAATGCCTGTGCAATAAAGAGAGAGGCCAGTGTCATATAAATATTTGTTCCGTCAAGATTGAAAGAATATCCGGTAGGAACTACAAGGCCTACAATAGCCCGTGAGCAGCCGGCTTTTTCAAGTTTTTCCATAATTCCCGGTAGGGCAGACTCTGAAGAGCTTGTGCCCAGAACGAGAAGAAGCTCCTCCTTAAGATAAAAAAGAAGTTTGAAAATATTAAATCCGTTATACCATGCCACCGCTCCCAGTACCAGGACCACAAAAAGGATAGACGTAATATAAAAGGTACCTACCAGGAATATAAGATTCAGTACAGAATGAAGTCCATATTTTCCGATGGTAAAGGCCATAGCACCGAAAGCTCCTATCGGGGCAAGTTTCATGAGCATATGGACGATTTTAAATACCGGAGTCGACAAATCCTGTAGAAAATCAGTTACTTTCTGGCTCTTTTCTTTTGTTAAAACCAAAGCAACTCCCATTAAAATAGCAACCAGAAGAACCTGCAGGATATTATCACCCACCAAAGGACTGAATAATGTCTCCGGAATAATATTCATAATAAAACCCGTAAGAGTAGATTCATGAGCTTTTGCCTGGTATTGTGAAACATCGCCCGAAAGGGTAGCAGGATCAATGTTCAAACCATGTCCCGGCTGCAGAATATTTCCTACCACTAATCCGATGATAAGAGCAAGGGTTGAAAAGGTAAAAAAATAGATCATTGCCTTGATTGCAATTCTGCCTACTTTTTTCAAATCGGTCATATGGGCAATCCCTAAAGTAAGGGTTATGAAAATTACCGGAGCGATAATCATTTTTACCAATTTGATGAATCCATCCCCCAATGGTTTCATCTTTTCTCCCAATTCAGGGTAAAATTTTCCAAGAAGAATACCCGCAATGATGGCGATAATCACCTGGAAATAAAGCTGATGGTGTATTTTTTTTGCTTTCAAAGAACAGTCGTTTTGTTTTTTTAAGGGCGAAAATTAAGAAAATTTATCTGAAAACATGACAAAAGTCATTCAAAAGAATCTGTTGACCTTGTTTTATAAATTAATTAAAAAGTCATGGCTTCATTCGAAGAATGAAGCCATGACTCTATTTATATATTAATATGTAGTTTATTCCACTGCTACAGAATCATCTCCACGGCCGTCTGCTACTGCGTGAATATTTCCGTTTTCATCAAGAACAATCATTTCTGTTTTTCCGATGTACTTCGTCTTTTCAATGACGTAATTCTTGCTTTTCAGTTCAGAAATAGTACTTTCCGGAAAATTATTTTCAACCGTTATGGTTTCAGGAAGCCACTGGTGATGGAATTTTGGTGCATTGACCGACATATTCGCATTTAGCTTAAAATCAACCACATTCACAATGGATTGGTATACTGAAGTCGGTATTGTAGTGCCTCCGGGAGTTCCCACAACCATAAAAGGTTTTCCATTCTTAAGAATAATCGTTGGCGTCATTGAAGAAAGCATTCTCTTGTTGGGCTGTATTGAATTGGCCTCTCCACCCACAGCTCCGAACATATTCGGTACTCCGGGTTTGATTGAAAAGTCATCCATTTCATTATTTAAAAAGAATCCTGCTCCCGTAACTAAAACTTTACTTCCGTAATATCCGTTAAGAGTCGTGGTTACAGAAGCTGCATTTCCATCCTTATCCAATACGGAAATATGTGTGGTCTGCATTGATTCTTTCGGTTGTGCTATGATTTTACCGACTTCTGCACTTGGTGTTGCTTTGTCAAAACTAAAACTTTTCCATCTCCCTTTCAGATAATCATCAGAGATCAGGTAAGAGGTCTTGTCCTGAATAAAATCCGGGTCACCCATATATTCAGCTCTGTCTGCGAACGCTCTTCTTTCTGCTTCAGCCATAATCTGAACTGCTTTTGTTGAGTTCTGCTGATATTTTTCAAGGTTTTCAAAACTGGCCATTCTGAGCATCTGGGCAAGTAGCACTCCGCCGCTTGATGGTAAAGGCATGGTGACAACATCGTTTCCTTTGTAATCAAATTCCAATGCTTTTCTCTCAGCAACTTTATAGTTTTTAAGATCTTCCAATGTGATGATTCCGTTCCCTCTTTTCATTTCAGCAACTAAAAGTTCAGCTGTTTTTCCTTCATAAAAACCTTTAGCTCCCTGTTTCTGGATCAGTTTCAAAGTTTCAGCTAAATCTTTTTGAACCAATAGATCTCCGGCTTTCCATGGGGTATCTTTTACAAAAATGATGGAAGATTTATTATGTTTCTGGAATTTTTCTCTTTGGTTATTCAGCATTTCTGCCTCTTTGTCTGTGATGGCAAATCCTTTTTCAGCAAGATCAATGGCGGGCTGAATAATCTTTTCCATAGGAAGTTTACAGTATTTCAACGTAGCAAAAAATCCTGCTACACTTCCCGGGATGCCTACTGCAAGTCTGCCGTTCTGGGATAAATCTGTATCTGCCTTTCCTTTTTTATCAATATACATATCACGGGAAGCCTTTTTCGGAGCTGTTTCCCTGTAATCCAGTGTGAATTTTTCACCATTATTCTTTACACCTACGAGAAATCCTCCGCCACCGATGTTTCCGGCCTGCGGATACACTACAGCAAGGGCATATTGTGTTGCGGTAACAGCATCGTAGGCATTTCCGCCCATCTTTAAGATTTTGGCTCCTGCTTCACTGGCTAACGGATGTGCAGAGACTACAACACCTTTCTTTTTTACCTGTACTTCTTTGATAATATTGATGTCAGTAAATTGTGCCCAGCTGAGCTGTGCAGCCAAAAGCATCGAAGCAATTAAAATCTTCTTCATATGATTGTTTTTTCTTACAACAAAATTATTGATTTTTTTGTGTAAATGGTTGTTTTTATTATGAATATGAAAATTATACTTTACTTTTTGTATTTGTTAATATTTTTTAAATTTTATTTTGTTTATGTGTTTATTTATTTAATTTTATTGTATAATATTTAATTAATTTGGATTTTTTATGATATTATTTTCATTTTTTAAAATTTGAATCATTACATTTGAAAAAAAAATACATGAAAAAAAATTACCAGAAAATTATCTTTTTGGGAACCTTGGTCTTTGTGTCAGCCAGCCTAAATGCACAAACGAAAGATTCTATAAAAGTAAAGGCAGTAGATGAAGTTAAAATTACTGTAGGATCCAGAAATAAAAGCCGAGTTGCAACTGATACTCCTGTTCCTGTGGATGTTATCAATATTGGATCACAATCTGTGCTAAGTCCGCAAACCGATCTTAATCAGATCTTAAACTATGCTGCGCCGTCTTTTACTTCCAATTCAACAACTGTAGCAGATGGTACGGATCATGTTGATCCAGCTCAATTGAGAGGACTCGGGCCGGATCAGGTACTTGTTTTACTTAATGGAAAAAGAAGGCATACTTCATCACTGGTTAATATTAACGGTTCTCCGGGTAGAGGATCTGTAGGGACTGATCTGAATGCTATTCCTGCTTTTGCTATTGAAAGGCTGGAAGTATTGAGGGATGGGGCTTCAGCGCAGTATGGCTCTGATGCAATTGCCGGGGTTATTAATGTGATCATGAAAAAAAATACGAATGCATTTACCGCAGCAATTATGGGAGGTGGATTTAATTCGAAAGGAGCTAATGATCATACCGGAGGATGGGATGGAGAGAAATATCAGCTTGATCTTAATTACGGAACAAAAATTGGTAATAATGGGTTCGTCAATTTTACGGCAAGCTTTCTGAACAGAAATGATACCGGAAGAGCCAAGTCGGCGGCAGGTGATATTTTTAATGCATATAATGCTATTGAGCAAAGAGCGTTAGAAAAAGGAGTGAATATTTCCGCTCTTTTTGGAAATATCAATAACACTTCCAATACGCAGCAAATTATAGATTATATACATCAGTATGCTCCGCATGTCAATTATTTTACTGCAGCACAGCAGGCTGATATTCAGTCGGCAAATACAATTACAGCCCTGCAGAATCTACTGAAGGGTGATGTAACTGAAAATGAACTTGCCTACAGAGGGTTAACAAGAGACGACTTTAATATGAGGGTGGGGCAGTCCAGATTAGGATCCGGTCAGTTTTTTATGAACTCCGAATTTGATCTGTCCTCAACAATCCGGGGATATGCTTTTGGAGGAATCTCCTACAGAGCGGGAAATGCAGCTGGGTTTTACAGAAGGCCCAATCAAAACAGAACTTCAACGTCAATATATCCTAATGGTTTTTTACCGGAAATTGCTTCTGATGTTATAGATCTCTCTTTTGCAGCAGGGTTTAAAGGAAAATTAGGAAATATTAATTATGATCTCAGTAACACTTTCGGAAGCAATACTTTTGACTATACAATAAAAAATACAGCCAATGCATCCATGCTGTATCCTGGTAAAAGAGAGTTTAATGCTGGTGGCTTGGGATTCTCTCAAAATACCATCAATGCAGATTTCGATACAAAGTTAGACTGGTTAAAAGGATTTAATATTGCCTTTGGAGGAGAAATGAGGTTTGAAAAATACAAAATAGAAAATGGCGAAGAAGCTTCATGGGCTCTTTATGATATTAATGGGAAGATTCAGAATCCTGCAACAGCTGCTGCGCTAAAGCCTACTGATTTTTTTGGAAACACAAGGCCCGGAGGAGCTCAGGTATTCCCTGGTTTTCGTCCTGAAAATGCTTTAAATAAAGGGAGGCAGTCTGTAGCAGCTTATGTGGATACGGAGCTGGATGTTACGGATAAATGGTTGGTGAGTGCTGCTTTGAGATATGAAAACTATTCAGACTTTGGTTCTACATTCAACTATAAGCTGGCAACAAGATATAAGCTGACGGATCATATCAATCTCCGGGCGGCACATTCCACGGGATTCAGAGCTCCATCTTTACAGCAGATTTATTTTAATGCTACAGCGACACAGTTTGTGGGCGGAACAGCATATGAAGTAGGCACGTTTTCTAATGATTCCGATGTAGCACATATTCTTGGAATTCCACAATTGAAACAGGAAGAGTCGGTGAGTTATTCTGCCGGTTTTACGGCTAAGATTCCACAGGCGAATCTTACATTCACAGTAGACGGTTATTACATTAAGATTAAAAACAGGGTGGTCTTAACAGATCAGTTTTCAAGACCGACGGGAACCTATCCGGCGGGAAGTGATCTTGCTAAATTACAGACTGCCTTTGATAAGGCCAATGCAAATGCTGCCACTTTCTTCGCAAATGCGATTGATACTCAGACTAAGGGTATTGAAGGGGTGATTTCACATAAAGCAAGGTTTTCTCAGTCGGTAGCTTTGAATTCTGATTTTGCAGTTACGGTGTCAAAGACGAACAGGATAGGCGATATACATGGTTCTGATATTTTAATCAATGCAGGGCAGATCAACAGGTATTATTCGGAATCCAGCCGTGTTTACCTTGAAGAAGCTATTCCAAGGTTTAAAGCTTCCCTGAATAATGCTCTGGAGATTAATAAATTCAGTGTGCTGCTAAGAAATGTTTATTTCGGGAAAGTTACCGACCCTAATACGATGGATGCTAACGGGGACGGAATCGTAAGCGGAGAAATCATTAACGGCCAGGCTGTCGCTACTGAACATCCGGTTTGGGGAGGAAAAATAATTACCGACCTGTCTGTTGGATATAATTTTAATAAAAACTTTAAACTGACAATCGGGGCGAATAATTTGTTTGATATTTATCCTGATAAAAACTACGGCCCGGCAACGGTAAAAACTCCTTCTCTGGATGCTTCCGGTAACCTTGTGTATGTTAATACGTCTACTATCGATCTGTCTAATCAGAATCAGTTTGTATACTCGAGAAATGTTTCTCAGTTCGGGATGAACGGCAGATTTCTTTTTGCCAGAGTAAATCTTACTTTTTAATTACAAATTTCAGGAATATAAAAAGGTGTACGAAAGTATACCTTTTTTATTATGGTTGGCATGTTTTTTTTACTTTTGTACAATTCTAAAAAAAATCTGAAAAATGGAATCCTATACGGAAAGAATACTGATTACAGGTGCCTTGGGACAAATTGGTACCGAATTGACGAACAGACTTGTTGAAATCCACGGAGCGGAAAACGTTGTTGCTTCAGGATTGGACAGATGGCAGGAAGGAATTACCTCTGCAGGACACTATGAAAGAATGGATGTTACCAATACCCAGTTGGTAAGGCAGGTAATCAAAGATTATGATATTACTACAGTGTACCACCTTGCTTCGCTTTTATCCGGGACTTCGGAAAAGCAGCCAATTTTTGCGTGGAAGCTGAATCTTGAACCGCTGCTTCATTTTTGTGAAATGGCAAAAGAAGGACTTCTTAAAAAGATCTTCTGGCCAAGTTCAATCGCAGTATTTGGAAAAGGAATTCCAAAGCATGACGTAGGACAGGATGTGGTGTTGAACCCAACAACCGTTTACGGAATCTCCAAAATGGCAGGGGAGAAGTGGTGTGAGTACTATTTCGATAAATATGGTGTGGATGTAAGAAGTATCAGATATCCAGGATTGATCTCATGGAAGACTCCGGCGGGAGGTGGAACAACCGACTATGCTGTTGAGATTTTCTACAAAGCAATTGAAGACGGAAAGTATACAAGTTTCATTTCGGAGAATACAGGAATGCCGATGTTGTATATGGATGATGCTATCAATGCAACCCTGAAACTTATGGAGGCTCCTAAAGAAAGTTTAACGGTTCGTTCTTCTTATAATTTGGGCGGAATGTCATTTACTCCAAAAGAACTGGCGGAAGAAATCACAAAAGAAATTCCGGATTTTACAATCGATTATAACCCGGATTTCAGACAGGCAATTGCAGATTCATGGCCGGCATCAATTGACGATTCCGTAGCTAAAAAAGACTGGGGTCTGACGTATGATTTCGGAATTTCTGAGATGACAAAAGATATGATTAAGAATCTGAAGGTAAAATTAGCCAAGGATTAATAATGTAAAGTAATACTTTAATTAAAAATATATTTAACATCTGATTTTTAATATTTTGTAGAATTTACATAAAATTTAATTTAAATGGTATTATTGACTTTTAACATCACTTGTATTGAAGCTGGAGTAAAAAACGGCTCTCAAATTTCTGATGAAGAACGATTAAAAATCACTGAAGATAATACCAGAGCGATTCTGAGAATTTTAGATATTCATGATGTTAAATCAAGTTTTTTTGTAGAGGTTTCTATTACTGAAAAACTTCATCATTTAATAAAAGCAATTTCATCCAAAGGGCATGAAATTGCTTTTTATAACAAAGGTTCAAATCCTGAAGAAATTGAAAATGCCAAGAAGAATATTCAGGATCTTCTGGAAAAACAAATCAGAGGAATCCGTCAGAAAGACATAAAGGTTTCTCACGAAATGTTAAAGATGATGGAATTCAATTATGTCTCCAATATTGATAATGCCAATATTCTTTTTCCTTTCAAAAGGCTTAAAAGAGATACTGAAATTATAGAGGAGGATGGGCTGAGTATTGTCCCGGAAAGTATTTCTCCGTACAGTCAGCTTCCCTATAATGATTTTGTATTTCAGATTCTGCCGATGAAGTACTATCAGAATATGGTACTGGAAACTTTGCAGAATGAAGAATTTGTGCTGATCTACCTGAACACATGGCAGTTTACGGATTTCAAGAAATACCGTTTTGATATTCCATTTTACCGAAGCTTATTTTCGGGCAAAAAAATGGAGGACAAATTAGATGCCCTCCTTACTTTTCTTAACGACAGGGAAATGGCTACTTCCCGTATGAAAGATTATATTTTTTAGGTTGCAGGTTATAGGTTGCAGATATTAGGTGTTAGGTAGCAGCTATTAGATTAAAGGGATTAGGGAGAACTATTCACATGTTCAACAATACTCAATTTCTAAACCTCTAACATTAAACTTTGAACTTTGAACTTTGAACTTCACTAGCTCAACTCAAAAAGCGTAATCTCTGGCAATACACCTACTCTTCCCGGATAGCCCAATACTCCGAATCCTCTGTTGACATACAGCAGTTTCCCTTCACTTTCGTATAAATCGGCCCATTTTGGATATTTGTATTGTACCGGTGACCATTTTACATTCTTAAGATCCAGCCCAAACTGCATCCCGTGCGTGTGTCCCGAAAGTGTCAGGTGAATGTTTGCGGGGTGCTTTTTTACCACATAATCAAAGTGGGTAGGGTCGTGGCTCATCAGAATCTTATTGGCAGATTCTGGTACTCCTTTTAGAGCATCATCAATCTTTCCGAATTGTGGGAATGGCTTCAAACCCCAGTTCTCAACACCTAGGATATACAATTTTTCACCGTTTTTTTCAATCACTCTGTGTTCATTTCTCAGCATATCAAATCCGGCTTGCTTTTCATAATCAATCAATGTGTCAAGGTTTTCTTTTTTAGCTGCAGGTGATTCCCAGCTTACATAATCTCCGTAATCGTGGTTTCCCAATACCGCAAACTTGCCGTCCTTAGCCTGGATTTTTGAAAACAGAGGAATAAAAGGTTTAAATTCATCAGCAACGTTATTCACCATATCTCCGGTAAATAATACCAGATCCGGCTTCTGTTCATTAATCAGCTCAATGGCATGCTCTAATTTGCCGGGATCAGAGAAACTGCCGCTGTGAACATCAGAAATCTGGATGATTTTGTATCCTTTAAAACTTTTCGGAAGGTTGGCGAAATTTACTCTTACCCTTCTTACCTTATGCCTGTACTTTCCAAATGTAATCCCGTCTATGAAAAGAGCGGAAAGAACGCCGCTCATTCCCAATCCAACCAGGCTCAGGAACTTTCTTCTTTCCGGGAAGAAATTTTCCGATGGCTTGGCGAAACCGATCAGGTAACCGCCCGTTCGGACAATATCATCAATCAATAAAAATAAAACGATAAAGATCTTTGGAAGGATGAAGATTAAAAATAACGAAATCATGATCTGAGCTCTTACCATACTTCTGTCTGATCTTTGGTAGTGGGTAACTTCATACGCGAAAATTCCATACACGGCTAAAGATATGACCCAGTATCCGATTCTGATCCAGAAATTATCGGTAAGTGTTCTGACGGCCTGATAAATATACACTTCCAGAAAAAGGAAGATTGCGGCGATGATTAAAAAATTCTTTTGCATGTTCTGATCAAAAAAAAGCACAAAGAATAAACTTCCCTGTGCTTTTATATTTTTAATGGTTTAAATATTACTTTTTAGGAAATCTATAAACGATAGCATTGATGTTCATTCCGGCACCTACCGAAGTCATTACAATGTTACCATTATCTTTAAACGATTGACCCTCCATTTTTCCTTTAATTATTAAATCGTACATGGTAGGAATCGTTGCTACAGAAGTGTTTCCGAAATCCTGGATAGTCATAGGAGAGATGGCATGATCGTATTCTTTCACGTCATAAAGCTTATGAAGTCTTTCAATCATTGCATAATCCATTTTAGCATTGGCCTGGTGAATTAAGATTTTGTCTATATCTTCAATAGAAAGACCGGCATCAGTAATGGTATCCTTGATCGCAACCGGTACATTTTTTAGAGCGTATTCGTAGATTTTTCTTCCTAACATTCTTACATACAGACGTCTCTGATCTACTTCTTTATTGATGGAAGGAGCGTTTTCAAGATAGTTTAATTCCGGTCCGTTATCACAAATTGTGTTGTGGGCAATAATTCCAACATTCTCTTCATCTGTAGCTTTTACCACTACAGCTCCGGCACCGTCTGCAAAGATCATTCTGTTTCTGTCATGCGGATCTGTTACTCTGCTTAAAGTTTCTCCTCCGATAACAAGTATGGTTTTGGCTACTTTAGCTTTAATAAGATTATCAGCAAGGATCATTGCTTCTACCCATCCCGGGCATCCGAAAAGCATATCGTAGGTTACGCACTTTCTGTTTTTGATTCCCAGTTTATTCTTCACTCTCGCTGCCATTGTAGGCATAAAATCAGCATATCCGTGTTCAGTAACTTCCCCGAAATTGCTTGCATAAATAATATAATCCAGGTCTTCGCCATTTACTTTTGCGTCCTCAAGGGCAATTTTTGCAGCTTCATAACCGATTTGTGAGTTGGAAAGATCATCCTCAATGAATCTCCTGTTTTCGATTTCTGTAATCTCTACAAATTTCGCAATGGTCTCTTCCACAGGCTTTTCAATCTTTACCCCGTCTTCAGTATAAAACTCGGAATTCATGAAGTAATCTCTACCAATAACTCTGTTCGGAATATAACATCCAGAGCCAATAATGATCGTATTCGGCATTCGTTTATATGATTTTTTTAAAGATGCAAAGTTAATAATTAATATTAATAACGGAGAATTAAAAATATTATTAAATTTGCAAAAATTGTACTTTACAATCTATGAAAAACAACTCGTCCTTAAAAGGCTTACTTATTGCAGCTGTGGCATTTATCGTTGCCTTTGGGATCTACTTCCTTTTTTTAGCCAAGAAGAATTATTATGTTGTAGATAATCCTACCCCGAATACGTATTACTTTAAGATCAATAACGGATCTGAAGGAATTATTTCAGCGGGGCAGTATGTGCATGTGGATTTGAATAAAGGGAAAAACTCTATTCAGGTTTTTGATCAGAATAAGAAAATGCTTTACGATTCAGCATTTGAAGTGAATAAGCTTCGTGGTCTGATTAATATTACCCATCAGGATTACTACGTAAATGATCAGTATTACGGATATAATCTTAAAAAAGATTCGTTGCTGACAGCACTTGATAAAACGGTTATCGACGGAAAGGATTATTACGGAGGAGCAAGACGCTTCAATAAGCTTTACACAGAAGATTTTTATTACAATGTAGATGAAGACTATGACAAAGTGATCAAAAATATCCAGAAAGTGGAATCACGATCCAAAATCTTCAGAAAGCAGGATTACCTAAATTATTACAAAGAATATTACAAGTTTTAAGTTTTGACAAAAGATATCACCAAAGTTACTCCCTACAATTCAGAGGCTACCAAAAAAAGCCAGGTAGAGGATATGTTCGACAACATTGCACCGAAGTATGACCTTCTGAACCATGTTTTATCCATGAAAATTGACGTTCTATGGAGAAATAAACTGGTAAAATGGATGAAAAATGATAATCCGCAGGAAGTGCTGGATGTGGCTACAGGAACAGGAGATCTGGCAATTACTATTGAAAAAGGAACCGGTTCTAAAGTAGTTGGATTAGATTTATCACAACAAATGCTGAATGTTGGCGTTATTAAAATAAAAAAACTTAAATTAGACGGCAAAATTTCCATGCAAAAAGGAGATGCAGAAAATTTACCCTTCGAGGACAATAGATTTGATGCTGTTTCCGTTGCATTTGGAGTAAGGAATTTTGAAAACCTTACCAAAGGTTTGGCAGAGTTAAGAAGAGTAGTTAAAGATAACAAAAGTGTTTATATACTGGAGTTTTCAAAGGTTGAGGGTTTCATGGGACCATTTTATATGTTTTATTTCAAAAATATATTACCTGCCATCGGCAGATTGGTTTCTAAGGATAATAGGGCGTATACATACCTTCCGGATTCTGTAAATGCTTTTCCTTTCGGGGAGAAGATGAAGCAAATTCTTTTAGATACGGGATTTAAGAAAGTTGAATATAAAAAATTAAGTTTAGGTATAGCCACAATTTATAAAGCAACAAAGTAACCTATGAATAAATTTCTATTAAAAGCACTGGTTTTAACCTCAGTAAATGTTGCCGTTTTTGCAAACGCGCAATTCAGAACCCGAAACAGAATGGACAAGTTGGAAGATTTCGACGAACAGAAATTCAGTTGGGGGTTTTATTTGAACGGGAACAGACTGGATTACCGCATTGTTTTACATCCGAAATACGGGATGAATGATAATGAAAACCTTGTTACCTCTAAGGAAAGCTATAGTTTCGGTGCCGGGCTTATTGCAAAATGGAGACTGAATGACTATCTTGACGTAAGAATAGAACCAGGTTTACAGTTTGCACAAAGACAGTTGACTTTTAATACACAATCCAATGACATATATGCAGGGGGATCTTTAACGAATGATCCTTTTATGCCATTCCCTTTACAGGAAAAAGATAAAGTAAGAGAAATTAAATCTACTTTGATCGATATTCCGGTACTTTTGGAGCTTCACGGCCAGAGATGGTACAACTCAAGACCTTATGTTGCAGCAGGGGTGAATTACGTCGTAAACCTTCAGTCTAATGCAACTTCTACAGACGACAACATGCAGGGAATCTTCAGATCTACTACGCACAACTTTGCATGGTCTGCAGAAATGGGAATCCAGTTTTATTTCAACAAATTTAAACTGACTCCTGCCGTAAGAGGAACATTCTTCATGAACAATGAAAAAGTGGCGGATAACGCTACTACACCTCCTTACTGGTCATCTGCAATCTCTACATTGCAGACAAGAGCAGTAATGTTCGTTCTGAAATTTGAATAAAAATATTTTCACTGAAAAATACACAGGAGGTGCGCTGGCACCTCCTTTTTTATTGTTATATCAAAATATAGAGTGTTTTATTTTTGTTAGTGTTATTATTTTTTTATTTTTGCTTTTAGTTAGAATATACAAACCTGAAATGCTTCAAGATTTAGAAAACAATTTTTCAGAATTAGAGAGAAAGATTTCGACTCTGCAAAAGAACTATAAAAATCTTACGGAAAATTTAAAAGAATTAAGTATTGAGCATGAAGAGTTGAAGAAGAAATATGATGAGGAAAGAAGAAAGAATCAGGTATTAGCAGAAGAACAAAAAAATATAAAACTTTATTCAGCAATATCAGGAAATCCTGAACACAATAGGTTAATGAAAAACCATATCAACAGATTGGTAAAAGAAATTGATTTCTGTATTGCTCAGCTTCAAAACAGTGGATTATAATGGAGATAAGGAGAATAACCGTCAACATTGCAGGAAGAGTGTATCCGCTGAACGTACCGGCAGCAGAGGAAGAAACTTTGCGTAAAGTAGGGAAGCAGATCGAGAATATGATTAAAGATTTTGAACAAAACTTCGATGTAAGAGATAAACAGGATGCTTTGGCTATGTGTGCCCTTAAACTGGGAACCAATGCGGAAGTAGTTTCTCTGAACTACGAAAAAAATATTAATTCTACCAACGAAAGGTTAAAGCAGATTAATCAGTCGTTGAATGAAATCGGGAAATAGATTTTTTTTCCTGAAAATTACTGCCTACAATAATTCTAACACATTAAAGGTAAACTCAACGCTAAACAATTACCGAACAAATGTCCATTGAATGGCGTGCCGGGCTTCCGGATTACAGACAGTGGAAATCAGTTCAAATCGTGTTGATTAGGAGTTTACTCTCAATCTCTGGATTATTGTGGGCTTTTTTTATTGAACAAGGATATGAATACAATTAAAACTCAATATAAATTATGATAGAAGTTATAGTCGGTGTTGTTTGTTTGGTAATCGGAGCTGTCGTGGGAATGTTTTTTTCCAGAAGTTCTCTGAATACTAAAGCAAAATTCATCATAGATGATGCCAAGAAAAATGCCGAAAACCTTATAGAAAAAGCTAATGTACAGGCTGAATCCATAAAGAAAGAAAAGAATCTTCAGGCTAAAGAAAAATTCCTGGAACTGAAATCACAGCATGACGCTGATATTCAGTCTCGCGAAAAGAAAATGCAGGAAGTTGAGAAAAGAATCAAAGACAAGGAACACAAGCTGAATGACGAGCTTAGCAAGACTGGGAAGCTTGAAAAAGATCTCGACAGGCAGATTGCAGATTATGCCAAGAAGAACGAGATTCTGGATAGAAAACAGCAGGAATTAGATACGGCTACTGCCAAGAAAGTAGAAATACTTGAAAAAATCTCTAATTACACCGCTGAGGAAGCTAAAGCAGAATTGGTAGAAACCATGAGAGCAGAGGCTAAAACAAGAGCACAGGCACATGTTCAGAGCATCATGGAAGAAGCTCAGATGAATGCTAAAAACGAAGCGAGAAAGATCGTTATCCAGACAATCCAGAGAATCGGAACGGAGCAGGCAATCGAAAATTCAGTATCCGTTTTCAACATCGAGTCTGATGAAGTAAAAGGTAGAATTATCGGTAGAGAAGGTAGAAATATCCGTGCTTTGGAAGCGGTAACCGGAGTAGAAATTATCGTTGATGATACTCCTGAAGCTATTCTTCTTTCATGCTTTGATCCGGTAAGAAGAGAAATTGCAAGACTATCCCTACACAGATTGGTAACCGATGGTAGAATTCACCCGGCTAGAATCGAAGAAGTGGTAGAAAAAACAAGAAAGCAGATTGAGGAGGAAATCATTGAAGTAGGGAAGAGAACCATCATTGATTTAGGAATCCACGGATTACACCCTGAACTGATCAAAATCGTAGGTAGAATGAAATACCGTTCTTCTTACGGACAAAACTTACTACAGCACTCGAGAGAAGTAGCCAACATTGCTGCAACGATGGCTGCTGAATTAGGATTAAACGTAAAATTAGCAAAAAGAGCAGGTCTTTTACACGATATCGGTAAAGTTCCTGAGCAGGAATCAGAATTACCACACGCCCTTTTAGGAATGCAGTGGGCTGAGAAATACGGTGAAAACCCTGAAGTTGTAAACGCAATCGGAGCTCACCACGACGAAATTGAAATGAAATCGTTATTATCTCCGATCATTCAGGTTGCCGATGCGATCTCAGGAGCAAGACCGGGAGCAAGAAGACAGGTATTGGAGTCTTACATCCAGAGATTAAAAGATCTTGAATCTGCAGCATTAAGCTTCGATGGAGTATCCAGTGCTTATGCCATCCAGGCGGGTAGAGAATTGAGAGTAATGGTAGAGAGCGGAAAAGTAAATGACGAAGTAGCGTCTCAGCTATCTTACGACATCTCTGAGAAAATCCAGAATGAACTGACTTATCCGGGGCAGGTAAAAGTAACAGTAATCAGAGAAACGAGAGCTGTCAATATTGCCAGATAATAATCAGAAAAAGATATTTGATAAAAACCTTTCAAGAAATTGAAAGGTTTTTTATTTTTATCAAAACTTAAAAATGCAAGAACTGTCCCTGTCTTCAAAACTGAAGTACATTTTCTCTATTCCCGTTATTATCTCCGCCCTTGGCTATTTTGTAGATATCTATGACCTTCTTTTATTCGGTATCGTTAGAATACCCAGTTTAAAAGCTTTGGGGCTTAATCCGGATGCGGACGGAACTTTTATTTTGAACTGTCAGATGGTAGGCCTTCTTATCGGAGGGGTGTTCTGGGGAATTTTTGGAGATAAGAAAGGAAGGCTTTCCGTACTTTTTGGATCCATTTTAGTGTATTCTTTAGCCAATATTGCCTGTGGTTTTCTGCCTTATTTTCCGGAAGAGCATTTGATATACCAATATGCAGGCTTAAGGTTTATTGCAGGTATAGGACTTGCCGGAGAGCTTGGAGCCGGAATTACACTGGTTTCTGAAAGTCTGCCGAAGAATTTAAGAGCCATAGGGACTTCGGTTGTTGCCGGTTTCGGATTAATGGGTGCCGTTGTAGCTCAGCTAACTGTAGAGCTGGCCGGAGGATGGAATATTTCTTACATTATCGGTGGGATCATGGGAATTATGTTATTGATACTGAGAATAAGCGTATCGGAATCCGGAATTTATAAGAATCTTGAGCATAAAAATATCTCCAAAGGAAACTTTCTCTCCTTTTTTACCAATAAAGACAGACTGATAAGATATTTAAAATGTATTGCAGTGGGATTACCTACGTGGTATTGCATAGGGATTCTGGCTGTTTTAGCCAATCAGTTTGCCCCTGAATTAGGCATAAAGGATATCAACCCCGGAAAAGCCATTATGTGGGCTTATGTAGGTATTTCTGTCGGTGACCTGTTGAGTGGTTTTATTTCCCATGCTTTAAAATCCCGTAAAATGGCCATCTTTTATATGCTGATTTTTACGCTGATCGGGGTGGCAATTATGTTATTCGGGAATACCAACACGGAAACCAGATATTACCTGTTTTGTGTATGGTTGGGATTTGGAACAGGATACTGGGCTATGTTTGTAACGTTGGCAGCAGAACAGTTCGGAACGAATATCAGAAATACGGCAACAACTACCGTTCCCAACATGGTAAGAGGTCTGGTGCCGGTAATGATATTTGCTTTTGATTCTCTTAAAGGACATTTCCCGGTTGTGGAAAGTGCTGCCATAGTAGGGGTGGTGGTATTCGGGCTGGCATTTTATTCTTCACTTACCATTTCAGAAACCCACGACAGAGATCTTGAATTTACGGAATAATTTAACTTGTTTAATAAATAACATAGTGCTATTCCTTATTTTGAACGTAATAATAGGGTTATTATCAATAAATTATTCAATTTTACATTAATTTTTGTTGCGAGTATTTAATATTTGTTTAACTTTGAAAGGTAACTAAAACTATATTTTTAATCAAACTAAATCTCATGAACATTATGAAAAACGCTAAAAAATTAAGAAAACAGGATCTGAAAAACATTACCGGAGGAATAAGCGGAAACCCTGATTTATCACTTTGCGGATGCAGCTGCTCAGGAGCAGTAACCGGACCTTGGTATTGTGTACAATATATTGGCTGTCCACAGGTTTATACCTGCGGGGAGATCTAAGAAATTATTTCAATTAGAAATAAACATTTCCACATTTAATATGCAGAACCCTTTTGATTTCAAAAGGGTTCTGCTCTTTTAACGGATAATGTAAAGAAGGCTGCCGATGCTTATCGTTACCCATAGTATAATTGCCATTACCAAAGGTTTTAATCCGATTGATTTCAGCGTTTGAATAGAAAGGGTAGAACCAATCAAAAATAAGGTCAGATTCAGACCGGATTTTGCCAGAACAGTAATCGAAGTACTGAATCGGTCAAGAAAGGGGAAATAAGTATTCAAAAGGATTGCTGCAATGAAATATCCGATAAACCAGGGAATCTTTATTTTGGAATCTTTACTTTTAAAAATAAACATGGTTATCAGTGAGACAGGAATAATCCATAAAGCACGGGCCAGCTTCACTGTGGTGGCTATTTTCAAAGCTTCATCTCCATATTTACTGGCAGCACCCACTACAGAACTTGTGTCATGAATTCCCACTGCACACCAAAGCCCAAACTGCTCCTGTGAAAGATTCAGCAGGTGTCCTATTGCAGGGTATACAAACAAGGCAACCGAATTTAAGGTAAAAACAATAGCCAGCGCAAGAGAAATTTGTTTTGTATTAGGTTTAATGATGGGAGAAACAGCAGCAATAGCACTCCCGCCACAAATAGCAGTTCCTGCGGAGAGAAGATAAGATAAAGGTCTTTCCAGTTTAAATAATTTTCCCAGAAAATATCCTAAAACCATAACGGTGACAATACTTACAACAGTCAGCATCAAGCCTGTTTTTCCGGCATGAAGCGCTTCATCAAGCTTCAGCCCGAATCCAAGACCTACTATTGAAATCTGCAGCAGTAAATGAATATATTGATGAAGGTGTTTTTCAAAAGGATTTCCGATAAAAACAGCCAGGGCAAATCCCAAAGCAAGAGCAATTGGAGAAGATATAAAAGGTGTAAGGCATAATACAGCCAAAACAATAAAAAATACTTTCCTTGTTATTTCATTTTGAATGAAATCTTTCATAATGCGAACTTTTAAAATGAGCATCAAAAGTCCGAAATAAAGTATTACAAAGTAAATCGTATTTTGTTATATCGGATAACTAAAAGTTATATCTTTGCTTATTGCTTATTGCTTATTGCTTATTGCTTATTGCTTATTGCTTATTGCCTGTTATTCTGCAAACCTCAAAAAAAGTTTGATCAGTTCAGATTGTTCTCCTTTGGGAAGGATAAAATGAAAATCTCTTTCGATACTGAAATTTTTAATATCAATCACTGTAAGGATGTTGTTTTTAAGTTCGTTAAGAATAGTGCTGATAGAAAGAAATGCCAAACATTCGGAGTGAAGAAGGTAATTTTTAATACTTTCACTGCTTCCCAACTGTATGACAGTATTCAATTCATGGATATTAATTTCCTTTTCTTTAAGCCTGTTTTGGATGAATTCCAGCGTACCGGAACCCTGTTCCCTGAAGATAAGATCCAGCTGATAAAGATCTTTTAAGCTTAATGTTTTATGGGCAAGAGGATGATCTGATTTTGCTGCGAGAACAATTTCATCAGGTTTAAAAGTTTTATATTCAAAATAAGAAGACTGTGATTCCCCTTCAATGATACCCAGGTCAATTTTTTCTTCTTTTAAAAGTGTTGAGATGGTTTCCGTATTTCCGGTAAGAAGCTCAATCTTAATATCTTTATAATAAGAATTGAATTTGGCCAAAATCTCTGGTAAAATATACTGTGCAACGGTTGTACTCGCCCCGATAATCAGCTTTCCTTTATGCTGCTGACTGATCTGGCTGATCTCAAATTCCATGTCACGATAGATGTTTCTGATCTTTTCTGCATGTTCAAACAGAATTTTTCCGCTTTGGGTCAGCTGGATAGAAGTTCCTTTACGGTCAAATAGCTTAGCACCTATCTGAGTTTCAATCTCTTTAATATGTTTGGTAACAGCGGGTTGGGAAATGTGAAGCTCCTCTGAAGCCTTGGTGAAGCTTAATCGGGTAGCCACCGTATGGAAAACTTTTAATCTGTAATCGAACATGGGGTAAAATTACGAATTATAGTTGGAAATGGTGAAGAGAGTTTGAGAGTTTGAGAGTGGGAGGGTTTGAGGGTAATGAGATGCGTGTTGCGTGTTGCGTGTTGCGTATTGCGAGTTTCGGGGTTTCGGGGTTTCGGGATTTTGGGTTCGAGATGTTATAAGTGAAGAACTGAGAACTAATAAAAACCAGCATCTCGCATCCAGCAACAAAATAAACAAATAATTGTGACCCTGCACCTCGCACCCCGCATCCCGTAACTCGTAACCCGCACCCCGCATCTCGAAACCCCTTATAAAAAATCCGAAACAGACTTGTCCTGCTGACTTTCATATCTTCTGTTTTTTGCTTCTCCGATTTTCTGTCTGGAATAAATACTGTTATGTCCTGAAAGAAGATAAGAAACGACACACGCAATAGCTACATAAACACCGCATTCTGCCCCGAATAATTCAATTCCCATCAGCATACAGGCTAAAGGCGTATTGGTGGCTCCTGCAAATACCGCTACAAACCCCATTCCTGCTAATAATCCGAAGGGTAAAGGAATGAATAGTGACAGAGCGCTGCCTAAGGTAGCACCAATGAAGAACAAAGGTGTCACTTCTCCACCTTTGAATCCGGCCGAAAGCGTAACAATGGTAAAAATCATTTTTAGAGCAAAATCATACAGTGGAAGCTGCTTTTCAAAAGATTCCACAATTACAGGAACTCCCAGTCCTATATAACGGGTTGTTCCCATTGCAAAAACGGCAAGTGCTATAATAATTCCTCCCACTACTGGACGAAGTGGAGGATATTTGATATTTGATTTAAAAAGAGAGCTCATCCAGTGGATGATTTTACTGAAAGCAGCAGCGCAGATTCCAAAAGCTATTCCTGCCAGAATGCTGTATAGAATTGGTAAGAACTCAAGTTTAGGAATAAAATCAATATGGTAATGGGTATGTTTTACATTCCAGAGATTGGTAGCCCAGTCCGCCAGAATGGCAGAAGCAAATGCCGGAAAGATCGCATTGTAACGAATCCTTCCGATCAGAAAAACTTCAAGACCAAAAACGGCTCCTGCCAGCGGTGTTCCGAAAATGGAGCCAAATCCGGCAGCAATAGCAGCAATAATTAATATTTTTCTTTCATTTCTGTCAAGCTTAAAAGGCCTGGTGAGCTGATCCGCGATGGCTCCCGCCATCTGAAGAGCTGTTCCTTCACGGCCGGCAGAACCTCCGAAGAAATGCGTTGCAATTGTTCCCAGATACACAAAAGGAGCCATTTTAAAAGGAATAATTCCCTTGGGTTCATGGATGGTATCGATCAACAGATTATTTCCAGCCTCAACATCTTTTCCGAAATAATGATAAAGAAGTCCTATCAGAAATCCTGCAGCAGGAAGTAAAGCAATCAGCCAGAGATGATTTTCTCTGAAGTTTGTTGCCCATTCTAAAGACTGAAGAAATCCTGCAGAAGCGGTTCCTACCAATACACCAATGATGATACTGATACACAGCCATTTTAAAATATAAGGAATTGCCGGAAATTTTCTGAAGAAAAAGCGAGTATGAAAAACAGCTTTTTTACCTTGTGTTCTTTGACTTTTTGACATAATAATCCTGATTAGTTATTTGTTAATAATCTTTTAATCAGGCGTCATCAGCTTTTGTAAAGCGGTTGGGTAAGGAAGAACACCATTTCCTTTTGATGATACAAATATATGAATTATGATAAAAAGATAAAAGATAAAAGATCTTATTGTTAAAATTCAATAGGGGTGGGCTTTAGCCCAGCCAAATAAATTTTAAATCCCATTGGCTTTAGCCCAAACTTAAAAATAACCATAGCTTTAATATACCGGATAATGCATAGCCTTATTGATTTCAATTGGGTTATTATATTTTCTGATAACCTCCTGCATGCTTTTGGTTTGGGTATTCAGTTCATCAACATTATGAATTTCCTTTCCATTGATATTAATTCTAAGGTCATTATTGGATTTGCTGATATTATTTCTTTCAAAAGCAAAAGGATCATTATAAAATTCCATAAGCAGCTTATGTTTTTGCTTTTCGTTAATAGGAATTGCTTTATTACCAAAGCTGGATTCCAGGAAATCTGAAGTAGAGGAGACTTCCGGAAGTTCTCTGCTTTTAACGAGCGTATAAAGGAAATTTTTCTTAGCATCTGATAGCTCAAAGATTAAACCGGGTAATCCACGCAGTTTAAATGGTCCTTCATTAAATGGAATGTCTTTACAGAACCAGGCCGTCCAGCTTCTCCCTCCAAATTTTGTAGTTGCTTTTTGTAAAGTATAGTTTTCTACCTTTTTAATCTCATCAGCAATTGTCCAATTGATCTTATCCGTAGTTTTAAATGTATAATATCCATTTTTAATGTTGATGAAATTTTCATTATCAAAAGAATTGATCTTTCTTTTAACTACCTGTCCGGTCATATCAGTATAGCTGAAGTTCGTTCCGAATTTTTTATTCAGTGAGTCTCTGATAGCGAGATCTTTTCCATAGAATTTTACCTCCTTCGGGGTGATATCCAGGATCATATTCACTTTTTCATATCCAGCCTCGGTAGAATCCATTTTATACTGA
Source organism: Chryseobacterium cupriresistens (assembly GCF_046614675.1). Lineage (NCBI taxonomy): Bacteria > Pseudomonadati > Bacteroidota > Flavobacteriia > Flavobacteriales > Weeksellaceae > Chryseobacterium > Chryseobacterium cupriresistens. The sequence continues at coordinate 273,121 of NZ_JBKKJT010000003.1, forward strand.
AGCTCATAAATAAACCGGTGTGTCTGAGACTGCACCAAAGCTGTTACAAGCAATGCTGATAAAGTAAAAAAACTTTTCATATCATGTGATTGGTCGTTTGTTGTTACTGGTTTCCCAAAACCTTAAACCTTAAATCCTGCAATCTCGCATCCCGAAACCTGCTCTTACAAAAAAGGTTTCATTTCATCTTCAATCTGCGTTCTCAGCTCCATCAGGCGTTTGGCATACATTTCAAGCTGTTTTTCTTCCTCTGTTTCCGGTGTCCATTTTGGAACAGGGAGTTTTTTTCCATTTTCATCCACAGCTACAAATACGATAATACAATGTGTTTTCTTCTCAAAGTTGGGCTGTTTTAAATTTCTTGAAAAAACATTGATGGCAATATGCATGCTTGAAGTTCCGGTATAGATCACCTGAGCGTCTACTTTTACTACTTCACCGATTTTAATAGGATCATAAAAACGGATTCCGCCCACATAAACAGTGACAGAATAATTACCACTCCAGGTTGTCGCGCATGCATAACCGGCCTGGTCAATCCATTTCATAACACTTCCTCCATGTACATTTCCTCCGTAATTAACATCTGAAGGCTCCGAAATAAACTGAAAAGTAATAGGCTTGTTCTGCATCTTTATAAAATTTGAATAAAGTTATTTAATAATTTCCAAAGTTTTAGATTAAATCCTACTTTTGAAAGACGAAACTTTCAATGAAAGAGAATTTTAACCCATAACAGATTTAGAACCCGTAATGAAGAAAGTATTTTATCTCAATACATGCGATACATGCAGAAAAATTTTAGCCCAATTTGACCTTACAGACTGGGAACTCCGTGAAATTAAAAAAGAACCAATTACAAAAGAGGAATTGGCGGAAATGCATAAAAAAACAAAGTCATACGAAGCATTATTCAGTAAAAAATCTACTCAGATCAAACTGAGAGGTCTGGATGTAAAATCATTAACAGAAAAAGATTTTAAAGAATTGCTGCTGGACCATTATACTTTCCTGAAAAGACCTGTATTTGTTACCGATAAAGAGATTTTCGTGGGTAATGACAAAAAAAATGTTGAAGAACTGCAGAAGTTCTTTGGCGTAAATGAATAAATTTAACTGGAAACTAATTTTGCAAATAATAAACCTTATAGGTTTTTAAAACCTATAAGGTTTGGATATAAACCCAAAAGAGGCTGTGAACAAATCACAGCCTCTTTTTTGCTATTTTTTTCAATTATACAAAAGGAGCTTTCACCACTTTTGCAGGAATGTTCTTGTTTCTTACCTGAATAAAGATTTCAGATCCTAATTTGAAGTGAGGTTTGTCTACGTAAGCAAGACCTAATCCTACTTTTTTCATTGGAGACTGTGTTCCGGAAGTTACTTTTCCGATCACGTTTCCTTCAGCATCCACCACAGGATAGTCATGTCTTGGAACTCCTTTATCTGTCAGTTCGAAACCTACTAGTTTTCTTGTAACTCCTTCCTCTTTTTGTTTTGCGAAAACATCTTTAGAAACGAAGTCTTTATCAAATTTAGTGATCCACCCTAAACCGGCTTCAATTGGAGACGTTGTATCATCAATATCATTTCCGTACAGGCAGAATCCTTTTTCTAATCTTAAAGTGTCTCTGGCAGCCAATCCGCAAGGAATGATCCCTTCTTCTTTACCAGCTTCCATTACGACATCCCAAAGTTTTTCAGCACTTTCGTTATTGAAATAAATCTCAAAACCACCGCTTCCTGTGTATCCTGTGTTTGAAATAATCACATCGTTTTCACCCGCAACAGTTCCTACAGTAAAATGATAGTAAGGAATTTCTGAAAGATTTACGTTCGTAAGCTTTTGAAGAATTTCGGTAGCTTTAGGCCCCTGAACTGCCAATAATGACATCTCATCAGAAGCATTGGTCATTTTAGCCCCGAAAGTATTGTATTTTGAAATATGATTCCAGTCTTTGTCGATGTTGGATGCGTTGACTACTACAAAATATTTGTCATCTTCCATTTTGTAAACGATAAGGTCATCTACAATTCCGCCGTTTTCGTTCGGAAGGCAGGAATATTGAGCTTTTCCGTTTTCAAGTGCATCTACATTATTGGTAGTTACATACTGCAAAAGGTCTTTTGAACCCGGCCCTTCGATGAAAAACTGTCCCATGTGGGAAACATCAAATAATCCCGCTTTTTCTCTTACTGCAAAATGCTCCTCTGTAACCCCTGAATATTGAACAGGCATTTCAAAACCTGCGAAAGGTACGATCTTAGCTCCCAAAGAAACATGTTTGTCGTACAAGGCTGTTTTCTTCATATTTAATTTTTATTTCTTTATTTTAAAACTGTTAAAAGTCTCATTGAATAGGGTCATATAGTTTCCGTTCCAGAATTTCTGGCCACAGTTGATGGAAACCAAATATAAGTTTTTATCTTTTTGAAAAGCTTTGGTTACCCAGAACAGCTTCTCTTTTTCATCAAAATGCTCATAGAAATATTCTGTATATCCTTTCTGGCTCTTTTTTTCTTTTACTTTGTCCTCCGGGTCTTGTGATTGATAAAGCGCCAGCATAAATTTTTTTACTTCCGCTTTGGGAAGGGGAAGATCATGATATTCCGAAATGGTAATTGCGCCTATCTGACTGGTAGGGAAAATATTAACAATTTCACTGTCGTTGGTAGATTTCCAGCCTTCAGGAACAGTAATAGAATAATTGGAATTTTCATAGATCTTTGCTTTTTGGGCAAAAAACAGACTTCCTGTAAAAAGTGCAGAAAAAAGCAATATTTTTTTCATCGTTAAAAATGGTGTTTATATTCTTCGAGGATGATTTTAAACCATTCCGTAAAGTTTTCAGGATGTTCGGAAATTTCTTTATCCAGATTTTCCATGGATATGAATCGTACTTCTTCCACTTCTTCTTTATTCAAATTGAAATCAGCTTCATGATTTCCCACAAACACATGATCCAGCTCGTGCTCCCAAAGACCACCGCCTACATCTGCTTTGTAAATAAAATGGAATTTTTCTGAAAGTTCTGCTTCAATTCCCAGTTCTTCCTTTAGTCTGCGTACCGCTCCTTGCTGATAAGTTTCCCCGTCACGCGGGTGCGAGCATACGGCATTGGTCCATTGGTTAGGAGAATGATATTTTCCTGAAGCCCTTTTCTGAAGAAGCATTTCTCCTTTACTGTTGAAAAGAAATACAGAAAAAGCACGGTGTAACAGGCCATTGATGTGAGCCTGCTGCTTTTCCATCAGCCCTAAAACCTCATCTTCAGGATTTACTAAAACAACAAATTCTTCCATTCCTACAAATGTAAGAGTAATAAATGTATTTTGGAAATTTTTAGATAAACATCATGCTTTTTGTAATCATAGCAATGAAATTGAGGAAGTCAGAAAAGACTGGCAGGTAAATTTGTCCATTCACTGAGTAGTTGCTTTCAGATCTCCACTTTATGATGTAAAAATAAATGTGAAATGAAAATTTTTAACTAATTTGGCCTGAATGGTTGATAAATATTAATATAATTCTTAGAAAACTAGTTTTTATAGTAAAATATTAATATAAGGCAAGATTAATATGCCTGATAATGGTAAAAACGCTAACTTTGTTTTTTAATATTTAGTAATGGAATTAGAATACATTGAACACATTAGTCCTATTCTAAAGGATGGAATAAAAAATTACTTAATAGATATCGACGGAACCATTACCGATGACGTTCCCAATGAAGAGCCGGAAAGAATGGTTACCTGCGAACCCTATCCTGATGCTCTGGAAACGATCAACAGATGGTATGACGAAGGACATCAGATCTGCTTTTTTACTTCAAGAACCGAAAATCTGAAACAAATTACGATCGACTGGCTGGATAAGCATGGCTTCAAATACCACAGCGTGCTTTGCGGAAAACCAAGAGGAGGAAATTATCACTGGATAGACAACCATCTGGTAAGAGCTACAAGATACAAAGGAAGATTTACGGATTTGGTAGAAAAACAAGTGACCATTGAGGTATTCAAAGAAGACGGCGAATAAAAATATAATTCAAAGATTTAAAGATTAAATGTGAACCAGTACCTTTAATTTTTAAATCTTTCATTTTTTAATATACTTGATATTTTATGAAAGTTTTAGCAAACGACGGCCTGGATCAATCTGGAATAGATGCATTGACAGAAAAAGGCTTTGAGGTGATTACTACAAAAGTTCCCCAGGAATTTTTAGTAGATTATATTAATGAGCACAAAATCCGCACCTTATTGGTGAGAAGTGCCACACAGGTAAGAAAAGATATTATTGATGGATGTCCGTCTATCGACATTATTGGAAGAGGAGGTGTTGGTATGGATAATATTGACGTAGATTATGCAAGAGAAAAAGGGATTCATGTGATCAACACTCCTTCAGCATCATCGGAATCTGTGGCTGAGCTTGTTTTCGCCCATTTGTTTTCCGGGGCGAGATTTCTTCAGGATTCTAACAGAAAAATGCCAGTTGTAGGAGATACTGAATTTGCAGGTCTTAAAAAAGCATATGCTGCAGGTATAGAACTGAGAGGAAAAACCATCGGTATTGTGGGAATGGGAAGAATCGGCCAGGAAGTGGCAAGAATTGCTTTAGGACTTGGGATGAGAGTGATTGCAGCTGATAATAACGTTGGAAGAGCAAGTATCAAAGTGAAATTTTACAACAACCAGTTCATCAATGTTGATATTGAAACAGAGCCGTTACAGGATGTTTTAAAACATTCAGACTTCATTACTCTGCACGTTCCTGCACAGAAGGATGGTTATATGATCGGAAAGAATGAGTTTGAAATAATGAAAGACGGAGTGGCTGTTGTCAACTGCTCAAGAGGAGGAGTTATTGATGAAGCAGCTTTAATTCAAGCTTTGGACTCAGGTAAAGTAAGATTTGCCGGATTAGATGTTTTCATTAATGAGCCAACACCTTCTAAAGAAATCCTTACTCATTCTAAAATCTCCCTTACCCCTCATACGGGAGCTTCTACGCTTGAAGCGCAGGATAGAATCGGTCTTTCCCTGGCAGAGCAGATTTCAAGCATCTTACAGATTCAGTAATTTGGAAATGATATTATAAATAAAGCACCTTGGTTAGACCGAGGTGCTTTTTATTTTAAAACTGTTGTTTAAAGATTAGATATTTTTGCTTTTCAGCAAATCTCTGATCTCCATCAGTAATTTTTGATCTTCTGTAGGTCCGGCAGGAGCAGGAGCCTCTTTCTTATTCACTTTGTTAGCCAGTTTGATGATCCAGAAAAGAACCATTGCAATACAAAGGAAACTGATTACTGCTGAAAGGAAGTTTCCATAGGCAACACCATTCCATGTAAGTTTTGCAATGTTTTCTGCGCCGGCGGCTTTCAATGCCGGGTTGAGTATAAGAGGAGTGATTACATCTTCCACTAATGAGGAAACAATTTTACCAAATGCTGCCCCAATGATCACACCGACAGCAAGATCGAGAACATTGCCCTTAAAGGCAAACTCTTTAAATTCTTTTACAAATCCCATAATTTATATTTTTTTAATTAGTATATACACAAAAATATAATTAAAAAATGTAAAAAACACTACGTTTAATCGTTTTTTATTCCCAAAATATTGAAATTTACGCTCATTTCCTGCTAACAGTTTTAATGAATATTTCAGCATTGTAACAATACATTATGCCATTAATGATGACTTTTTATTTTTATTAATGAGGTGATAGCATAATGAAAAATCTTTTGTAATTTGCTTAAAAGTTTGTTTCACCTATGAAAATTTTCACCGCAGAACAGATACGCAGCTGGGATCAGTTTACGATTTCCCATGAGCCGGTTTCTTCTATTCAATTAATGGAAAGAGCTTCAATGGCTGCAGCTCATTGGATTTCGGAACACTGTAAAAACCATAAAAAGCTGGCTGTATTTTGTGGTAACGGAAATAACGGAGGTGACGGCCTGGCTGTCTCAAGGCTACTTTATCTGAAAGGTTTTGATGTAGATGTATTTGTAAGCGATTCCAAAAGGAAATTTTCAGAAGATGCTTCCGTTAACCTGAAAAGACTCCGCGATTTGTCGGGAATTACCGTCAGAAAATTTGATCCTGAAGAACACTATCATTTTGATGAGAAAACCATTATTGTAGATGCTCTTTTCGGAACGGGATTATCCAGACCGTTGGAAGGTGATTATAAAAGGCTTGTTGAACAATTGAACAGCAAAAAAAATAGTAAAATATCCATCGATATTCCTTCCGGATTGTCTGCAGATGAAATGTTTGATAATAATCCGGTTATTCTGAAAGCTGATTATACACTAACCTTTCAATGTTGGAAAAGAACCTTCCTTCATCCTGAAACAGGGAAATATACCGGAAAAGTAGTACAGCTGGATATTGATTTAAGCAAAATATACGCAGATACAACTGATTCTGATTACTCTGTAATTGATGATCAGCTGGTGGGATCGATATTTATTCCAAGACAGGAATTTTCTCATAAAGGCAGTTATGGTAAGGCTGCCATCATAGGAGGAAGCTATGGAAAAATAGGGGCGGCAGTGCTGGCAACACGATCAGCTCTCAAAACCGGAGCAGGGCTGACCTTTACACTCGCTCCGGAATGCGGATATAATATTTTGCAGACTTCATGCCCTGAAGCCATGTTTATACAAGGAGGGGAGCAGTTTATCACAAATTTTGAGATGGACAAAGATGTTACCTGTGGTGCCGGTCCTGGTCTGGGAACGCATTCCGGTACAGAGAAAGGCTTCTTGAGTTTTTTGAAAAACTATTCTCAGCCATTGATTCTGGATGCAGATGCATTGAATATTATTTCAATTGATCCAAAAAATTTGAAACTCATTCCCAAAAAATCAATCATAACTCCTCATCCGAAAGAGTTTGAAAGACTTTTCGGAAGTACAGATAATTCTTTTGAAAGACTTGAACTGGCAAGGAAAAAGGCAAAAGAACTTGATCTTTATATTGTCCTTAAAGACCACCATACCCAGGTTGTTACTCCGCAGGGAAAAGTATTCTATAATATAACCGGAAATGCAGGTCTTGCGAAAGGAGGAAGCGGAGATATTCTTACCGGAATTCTCACTTCGCTTCTGGCTCAGAAATACTCTGAAGAGGAGACTTGTATTCTTGGGGTATGGCTGCATGGCAGCGCTGCCGATATTGCTTCAGAAAAACATTCAAAAGAATCGATGCTGCCTACTGATGTCATTGATGCCTTTGGGTCTGTTTTCGAAGAACTGAACAGAAAGGCGGAGAGAAATCTGTAAGTAAACAGCTAATAAAAAAGGCAAATCTGTATTTCTACAAATTTGCCTTTTTATTTTTCAGCTTAAATGGCTTATTCCGGTTTCTCGTTTTCTGCCTCAGTGATCTTAAATTTCTTGGAAACGATCATGATGATAACACCTGCAATCATAAAAGGAATCGAAAGAACCTGACCTGTATTCAGACCGCCGATCTGGATGAATTCATCTCCCTGCGGCTCTTTAAGGAACTCAACAAAGAACCTGATCGCCCAAAGAATGATGAAAAACAGACCGAATAACCATCCCTGCTGGTATTTTTTATTTGTTTTTCTGTACAATATCCATAGTAAAATGAAGAGAAGAACATATCCTACTGCTTCAAATAACTGGCTCGGATAACGGGGTACCGTAAGACCATACTCACTGCTTTGTTGTGGGAAAAGCAAAGCAAACGGAGAATTCGGGTCAGCTGGTTTACCAACAATTTCAGAATTGAAAAAATTCCCCATTCTTACAAACGCTCCACCTAAAGCTACGACAATACCAAGTCTGTCATATACCCAAAACGGATTTTTCTTAATGATTTTAAATGAATAATAAAGCGTGGTAAAGATCAGGGCAATTGTAGCACCATGGCTCGCCAGTCCTGAAAAACCTGTGAATTTTAAACCGTTTTTTGTGCTTATCGGTAAAAATACACTCCAGAAATCCTCTTTAAATAGTTCCGGCTGATAAAAGATAACATGTCCTAATCTTGCTCCCAGAATAGTCCCGATCAGTGTCCATGTGAACAGAGGTTCAAGGTATTTCTGGTTCACATTATCAATCTTAAAGATTCTCGTCATTAAAACATATCCGAATCCAAATGCAAAAACAAACATCAAACTATAAAAGTGAAGCGTAAATGATCCGATGTGAATACCTTTTGATGGATCCCATATTTTAAATGAAGTCTTAAGTTCTACTTTATCAGAATCTGTAATAGGTTTTACAGACTTTACTGCATATTTAAAAGTGGTGATATTTTCTTTGGTAACACCAGTATCAATCAACTTAAAGTTTTTATCAAAAAACTGATACCTGGAATCCTTATACTTTGCTAAAGTGGAAGCCCCATAATTATAATAAGCAGGTTCAAAATTGGATTCATTAAGAATCACAACGAAAGACTGGTTCTTGTCTGATTCTCTGTCCGGAAAAGCTGTAAGGTCTCCCATTTCTGTGGTAGAATAGATTTTTACAGGAACATTGCTTCCATTGATATCTAAAGTTCCGTCAGATAAACCTCCAGGGTATTCCTGTGCAAAAAGAAGCTGCGTGGTGAACGCAAACAGCACAAGATAAATTCTGAAAAAGATAGTATTCATTTTTCTATTGATTTAATAGTTTGATTATTGACATTTATGTTTGGGTGGAACAGGATCATAACCGCTTCCTCCCCAGGGATGGCATCTTAAAATTCTTTTAAATCCCAGCCAGAAACCTTTAAAAACACCATGTACCTGAAGCGACTCAATCATATAGTGAGAGCAGGTAGGTTCGTAACGGCAGTTTTTGGGAAGTAAGGGCGAGATGAACCATTGGTAAAATTTGATCAAAATTACCAGTGGAAATGTAATGATTTTATTGAATGTAAGTTTCAAAACAATGCAAAAATAGGGTAAAAAAATGAAAATTAGTTTAATTTTGTTATAAGTTTCGGAGATCGGAAATCCGGGACATTGATCTTAAAAAATAGAATTACTTTGAATCAAAATATCCCATTAGCTGAAAAATTAAGACCCAAAACCCTAAACGATGTTCTGGGGCAGGAGCACCTTACCGGCGACAAAGGAACAATCAGAAAGATGATTGAAAACAATACCCTGAATTCGCTGATATTCTGGGGTCCTCCGGGAACGGGGAAAACAACACTCGCTGAAATTATCTCTGAGCAGTCGGGGAGAAAGTTTTATAAACTTTCTGCAGTTTCTTCCGGGGTGAAAGATGTGCGTGATGTCATTGAGGATGCCAAGAAGCAGAATTTGTTTTCCGGAAAATCACCGATCTTGTTTATTGATGAGATTCACAGGTTTAATAAGTCGCAGCAGGATTCATTATTGCATGCGGTAGAAAAAGGCTGGATTGTTTTGATTGGAGCAACTACTGAGAATCCAAGCTTTGAGGTGGTTTCAGCATTGCTTTCAAGAAGCCAGGTCTATGTTTTAAAAGCTTTGAGCTATGAAAAACTGGAAGAACTGATTGATATCGCATCAGAAAGATACAATAAAGATGAAGGAACAGATTTTAAAATCCTTGAAAAAGAAGCTTTCATTCAGTATTCCGGTGGTGATGCCAGAAAACTGATCAATTCCGTAGAACTGGTTTTGAATCAGTATAAAAATTCGGGTACAACGGAAATCCTGAATTCTGATGTTCTTGAAGTTCTCCAGGAAACAATGGCTTTGTATGATAAAAACGGAGAGCAGCATTATGATATCATCTCAGCTTTTATCAAGTCTATGCGTGGAGGTGATCCGAACGGAGCGGTGTATTGGCTGGCAAGAATGATTGCCGGGGGAGAAGATATTAAGTTTATTGCAAGGAGAATGCTGATTTTAGCTGCTGAGGATGTAGGGCTGGCTAACCCCAATGCTTTGGTGGTTGCCAACAACTGTTTTCAGGCGATCAATGTGATCGGGAATCCTGAAGCAAGGATTATATTAAGCGAAACAGCGGTATATCTTGCGGTTTCCCCTAAAAGTAATTCTGCGTATATGGCGATTAATGAAGCGTTGGCTCTGGTAAAGCAGACCGGAAATCTGCCTGTACCTCTTCATTTGAGAAATGCACCTACAAAATTGATGAAAGACCTTGATTACGGAAAAGAATACAAATATGCCCATTCTTACGAAGGAAACTTTGTAGAACAGGATTTTCTTCCGGAAGAAATCAGGAATGTGAAATTATATGAGCCTGGTAATAATGCTACAGAAAAGAAAATTTACGAAGAGCTCAAGAAAAAGTGGAACAATAAATACTAAAATAAAAAAGGATGCTGAAAAAACGGCATCCTTTTTATATTAAATCTGTTTTTTTAACCTACCATTTCAACTATTATAAAGTGAAAAATAGTGGTAAATATTTTTAAACCATTAAGGAGACTGAAGAATTAAAGTATAGTTAAGATAAATCATGCTGATTTTAAGTTAAAGCGAAGCTTATCTTAATAATCTTAACAGCTTAATACGATCTTAATGTTTCAAAAAAATCAAATTATTCGGTAGTGTAAATAAACAATGTTTTCTTACCGTTATAATCTTTTGTTTCTGTTCTTTTCTTGATTTCAGGATAAATCCAAGTGTTGGTGTCCGTAAATTCATATCCTTCAATAAATACAGGATTGTCTGCCGGAATATTGTATTGTGCATTCATATTGGATAACGTCATTCTATCAAGTACATTTTCTCCGTTCTTGAACTTATATTCGGTCACTCCTTTCGTAAAAACAGAACTGTATTTTTTTAAGCTTTGGGGAAGACTGGCTGGAGTATTGTATACTTTAGAAACCTGTAATACGTTCTTTTTTGTATTGAACAATTCTACTGTCCCAATGGCATTGTCAGCCACTGCAAACTTTACAGCAGGATTTTTTTGCTGGGCCAATAAAGTAGCAGAGGATAGAAGTAAAAAAGAATAGAATAGTTTTTTCATAATTGGAATATGTAACTGTTAAAAACGTGATAAATATAGTTATTTTTTATAAAATCTGAATAAAATCTTGAATTGTTTTACATTCTATTTATAAATAAAAACTTTTTTTCTGATTATCAGTCTGTGCTTTCATCTTTTTTATCCTTTTTATCTACCATATTTCTGATCATATTTTTCAGTCGCTGGAAAGTAAAAGAGCTTAATAATAAAATAACCCCGAGAGCAATAAAGGCACTGATTCTTGAGATATTATCCATTTGCCATACATCATAACCATAAAGTTTCAATACCATCAGGCCAACCAACGCAAAGCCAATCTTGTTATATTCCTGAATATTCTTTTTCAAACCGGTATAAATAAAAATACTGGCAAGAATTGTCCAGATAACAGGCAGATATAGAATATTGAAATGTTCACTTGCTTTATAAGAATGGGGAAGATCATTGGAAACCATTAAAATATAAAAATGATGCAGCTCGCAGCTTACAGAAATGATTAGCGCCAGAGCCTGTATCCAGTAAGAAATCTTTTGCTTATGAAACGCTGAAGTAGGAATAATTCTGTATCCTATATATATAAAAGGAATCCATTGCAGAAGATGAAGGAAATAAAAGCTTAAATGGAGCTTTTTTGTTAAGACAGCGGTCACAACCAGAAGAGTCGAAACCGATGTATTTATTACGATCAGGAAGAAAAACAGATAAATCAGTAGGTTTTGAACATCATTTCTGATGCTCAGCAGTTTCCTGAAAAGCAATAAAATAAAAATATAATAAATGCTGAATAAAAATCCTGTGCTGGTAATGGCTGACCATGGCATTTCCGAAATATGATAAGTGATTTCAAGAAGAAAAGTAATATAGATAACCCCATAACTGATCACAGTAATAAGATCTTCAAAAAAGTTATTGCTTTTTTCCTGTGTCTCTTTCACGGTATTCCTTAGCAAATACAGATTAATCATGATGGAAACAATAGTAAAGGAACTTGTGATAAACGGAGGATTGAATATGATATTGAAATCTTTTGTTCCAAAATATTCAGTCCAGGTTATAAGCTGGGCGATCATCACCAATGGAAACAGGATATAAAAGAAAGTTTTGAAAATCTTATGACCTGTTTTTTTCCAGATAAAAAGAAGGAGGGTGGTTTCTATGGCCCAGATGCTGGTGATGAGATGCGTTTTAAACTGAATAGCAATCGCAATGGTTATAAGGCTGGTAACAAGCCCTGCAAATACAGAGTAAGCTACTCCAAAGCTTTTGCGGGTATATTCTCTGAAAAGTAAAATAGCATTTACAGCAGCAAAAATAAGCGGAAAAACAATCGGGGGTTCATATTTTAATGTATCAAAAATGTAAAGAAGCCCCAGAATACTTGAAAAATTAGCGAGAGCAAGTATTAAAATATCAGAGGTTGAAAGGATATTTCTTCTGAAGTAATCGTACAGACCAAAAATATAGAAAATTGCATAACTGATCAGATAAAAAGTAATGCTTAAAAGCTCCGGGCTTTCATGAGTCCAGAATAAAAGGTAGCCTGTTGTAAAAATATAAGCTGTCCATCCCACACTTTTCCAGTGCTGCAGAAAAGAGGCAGCCAGCATTCCTGTATTTAAAAGAGTAATATAAATAAAAAGGAAAAGATAATTACTTTGTCCTGTACTGATCATGAAAGGAGCTGCAAAACCTCCTATCAGTGAAAAGATAATCAGTACTTCACTTTTATAGTAATAGGACAGGATGATAGAGGCTGCGGTAATCAGTGCCGTTATAATAAAAGCTGTATTTTGGGTAAACAGATGATATTCACGAAAGGCAATGGTAGCTGTGAAATACAGAACAGCAACACCGCCTCCTGTAATGATGGAAGAAAAAGCCTGATAATTTTTTCTGAGAAAATGCCCGGTGATGATGATTCCTGCTCCGGTACAAAAACCGATTCCCGCTCTTGCTGCTTCGCCGATCCAGTTTTTATCAATGGCATATTTTACAAAATAACCAATTCCGAGAACAAGGGTAAAAATTCCGATAATGGTAAGAACATTTTGTTTTAAAAAATCAGAAACAGGAGCAAGCCAGTCTTTTTGAACTGGTGTTGAGGTTTCTTCACTTTTTTCACGGTATGGTATATCTTCATGCTGAACCTGTTGAGGTACCTCTTGCTGCGGAATCAAACTGTTTTCCGTTGAGGTTGTTTTATGAATTACTTTTGTCTGAGCCTGAGCAGTCTCGTTGATTTTATAATGAAGATCTGAAATCTCCTTTTTCAATTTTCTGATTTTGCTGTTCAGATTATTGAAAATGATGAAGATAATTATAAAGATGATAACTGCAACAAACTCATTCATTTCATTAGTTTTTTATCAAATATAAAGAAATGTTTCAAATGCTATTTAAAAATTAACCCATCGCGGTATAAGCGATGGGTTAAATGGTATAGATAACTAACAATATGTTTTACTAGTTTGATACTTTGTAAATGTAGAATGACGCAATACTGGATCCTAATAATCCTGCCGTGATAACACCGGAATCTACAAGTCCGAAAGAAACTTTGTCACCCGCCTGGAATGAATACAAAGAATTGATGCTGGAATCGGAAAGTGTTAAGTTAACTGCTAATGCAAGATTGACCCCACTGAATGGACGAGTGTCTATCAAAGTGGTTACTGCAGATCTGGTTCTTGCGATAGCGATACCGGGAGATCCTGACAATAAAGAAGCCTGTAAACCTGTACCATATCTGAACGCAAATCCAACAGCATATACTCCGGTTGATGGAATATTATAAGAACCATCAGCATTGGTAAATAACGCCGCAGTTCCTATCGTTCTGTCGGCTTGTACAAAGCTGACAGGCTGGAAATCAGCAGGTAAAACCCCTAAATTCAGAAGGGTTATACCAGTTGTTTTTTTCGCAGAATATACAGAAGTGTTGGTTCCGGCAGCTGCACTTAGCAATGACGGGTCAACTGAGAATACCTGGGTAGTTCCCTGGTTAACAGCTAAAATCTGATATCCGGGTAGGGCTGTAGCGGCAGGGGTATCACGAACTTTCAAAGTTCCATTAACATCTAGAGTTGCAGATGGGTTGGCTGTATTGATACCCACCTGTGAGAATAATGGTAACGCTGCACATGCTAACATTAAGCTGTAAAGTTTAGTTTTCATGATCAAGATTTTTAAATTAGTTGCTAAGCAAATATACAACAAAAATTATACCCTGCATTGTGAAATCTTTAAAATTAACATTATTATGATGTAATATATTTAAACATATGTTTATATTTTAGTTAATATTTAGACATAATTTGGTTACGACTTATTATATTTATTTTTAATTTAACATATTGTTTATCAGTGTTTTGGTAAAATATAATTCTCCCTATTGTGTGGGTTATTTATTGGTTTAAACAGAAGGTGTTATCCATAGATAATTTATTATAAAAGTTTTTTTGAATTTAGTATTTCTCAAATGAATAAAAAAAACACTGCCGTAACGACAGTGTTTTTGAACAGATTTATTTGTTTTCTTAGCTTTCCAACAGGAATTCTTTATAATTCCCAAGAAAATCTACATTAGCGTTGATTGATTCAAGCTCTTTGAGTGCATTTTCATGCAAAACCTCCTTCCATGGTCCTTCCACATTGATAAAAAAGAAATAATTTCCCAAACCTGTTTTTAAGGTTCTGGATTCTATTTTGCTAAGGTTCATTTTTCTCCATGCAAAAACCGATAAAACCTGATGTAAACCACCGGGATGATCTTCCGGAAGCGTGATGAGCATTCCTGATTTTTCACCCAGTGTTTCCAGTTGGTCATTTTGATATTGGTTCTGTTCTTTGGAAATAATGATAAACCGGGTATGGTTTTGTTCAAAATCCTGAATATTACGGTTCACAATTTTTAAGCCATATAAATTGGCAGCATACTGATTGGCTACTGCAGCAATAGGAGTCTCCGGGTTTTCAGAAACAAATTTTGCGGCCGCTGCAGTGGAGGAAAAATCCTGTTTCGGAATCTCTTTGTAATGAGTGTCCAGAAAATGGAAGCTCTGTGCAAGAGCCTGTGGGTGAGAATATATTCTTTCGATATTCTCAATAGAATTTTCCGGATGAATCATCAGGTGATGCGCAATAGGCATTACTGCTTCTGCTTCTATCTTAATAGACGGAGTCTTATATAAATAATCCAGCGTCATCGATACGGTTCCTTCAATAGAGTTTTCCAAAGGTACTACTGCTTTTACTACCTCTCCGTTTTCAACGGCATCAAAACAATCCAGAATGCTGGCTTGAGGTACTATTTCGTCATCAGGGAAAAGCTGTGCTGTAGCAAGCTGGGTGAAACTGGCATGAGGTCCCAAAAATGCAATCTTCATAATATAATATATAAGGGATGATTAAAATAATGGTACAAAGGTGCGAATTAATTCATA
The DNA here is from genome assembly GCF_046614675.1 of Chryseobacterium cupriresistens. Classification (NCBI taxonomy): domain Bacteria; kingdom Pseudomonadati; phylum Bacteroidota; class Flavobacteriia; order Flavobacteriales; family Weeksellaceae; genus Chryseobacterium; species Chryseobacterium cupriresistens. Next base: position 288,536 of record NZ_JBKKJT010000003.1, read on the forward strand.
AACAGAGAGGGTGTAGAGTTTAAAGTTTAGAGTTTAAAGTGTAATGTTTTTAGTTGCGAGTTACGGGTTACGAGTTGCGGGTTTATTTTGTGACCGGATAATTTGAGATAGATATTTTAACTCTATTGAAAATTCACCCTTCACCTTTATAAAACCTCTACCCAATATTTCGTCGGGTATCTCCCTAATTCCTATAACCTACTACCTGCTACCTATCCTTTCCAGTTCTTCTCAATCAGTTCCATCAGAAAATCCGGACACCTGATTACTTTATTAGTTTTTGAATCTAAAAAGAATAGAGTAGTGGAAGCTTCTGTTATTTTAATATGCTCTTCATTGTAAATTTCATATTCAAATTCAATCCTTACCCCCGGAATTTTTTTAACATAAGTATGGATTTCTAATTTTTGATCATATAAAGCAGGGCGGATATATTTAATTTTGTAGTCCGAAACGGGAAGCCAAATTCCTTGGTTTTCAATTTCATCGTATGAAATTCCTATGCTTCTGAAGAGTTCAACTCTCGCTACTTCGAAGTACGTTGCATAGTTTCCGTAGTATACGTATTTCATTGGATCTGTTTCTGCGTAACGTACTCGTATTGAGTGTGTTGTGTGTATCATTTTAGGTGTTAAATTATACATACAAATATATTTTTAAATAATCAATACCTGCAATATTTTTTTTTGAAAAGAAAAAATTAGACCTTTGTCTTCCTTCTAAACACAGTACAAACAAAGAATAATCGGGGCTTAAAAAATGGATGACAATTTAATGATGATATGGCAGAAATGCCTTCAGTTTATGCGCGATAACCTGAACGCTGCTGAAGACAATTCTGACCTTAAAAAACTTGAAAAATCTTTCGATATGCTATTCGATAAGGTTCAGCCGCTTTCATTGGTGGCCAACAACCTTACGCTGATCGTGCCGAGTGATTTTTACAAGGAATATATAGAGGACAATTACCTGTCCTTACTTTCTGCTGCCCTGAAGAAAAATATTGGAAAAGGAGTGAAATTATGGTATTCTGTGATGGAAAACAGACCAAAAGGTGAAGAAAAACCTGTTACCATGAACATTAAGGGACAAAGCGTTCCTACTCCGAAAACACAGGAAACAATGCCGCAAGGTTTTTCTGCTAATATTGTAAACCCGTTTGTCGTCCCTGGAATTAGAAAAGTAAATATAGATTCTAACCTGAAGCCTGACTATTCATTTGATAGTTATGTAGAAGGAGAAAGTAATAAATTTGCAGCCACTGTAGCCAGATCCATTGCAAAAAGACCTGGAGCAACAGCTTTCAACCCGTTATTCCTATATGGAGGTTATGGAGTTGGAAAAACCCACCTGGGACAGGCTGTCGGTCTTGAAGTAAAAAATCAGTTTCCTGATAAAGTAGTTCTTTATCTGTCTTCTGAAAAATTTATCCAGCAGTTTATCTCTGCGGCTAAAGCTCATAAGCAGACTGAGTTTGCTAATTTCTATCAAATGGTAGATGTACTGATTATTGATGATATTCAGTTCCTGTCCGGAAAATCGGCAACACAGGACAGTTTCTTCCATATTTTTGATCACCTGCATCAGAATGGAAAACAGATTATCCTTACTTCAGATAAGGCTCCTGCAGATATTATGGATATCCAGGACAGAATTGTTTCCCGTTTCAAATGGGGACTTTCTGCAGAAATCAAATCTCCGGATCTATCTACAAGAAGACAGATCATTGAAGATAAGCTAAGCAGAGACGGAATTGTTCTTCCTGGCGATATGCTTGACTTCCTTGCTGCTGAAGCAAAAACCAATGTAAGAGAACTTATCGGGGTTATCAACTCGGTGATCGCTTACTCTACAGTGTATAAGAGAGACCTTAGTCTTGAGTTGCTTAAAGAGACCATCAACAGAATTGCTGCGAACCAGAAGAAGGTGATCAATATTCCTTACATTCAGGAAGTGGTTTGTGATTATTTTGGAATCAAAAAAGAGCAGCTGCTTTCAAAAACAAGAAAAAGAGAGATTGCATTACCAAGACAGCTTGCGATGTACTTCTCCAAAGAGTTTACCAATTCTACATTTACCAAAATTGGTGAGGAAATGGGAGGAAAAGATCACTCTACGGTAATGTACGCTTGTGATACGATTAAAGACGTTTCGAAAATTGATAAAGAAATCAAGAAATACGTAAAAGACCTTACTGAAAGAATCAAACAATAAATAAGGTTGAGCTTACATAAATTAAAATGAAGGATAGTTTTATTCTTCATTTTTTATTTAGTTTTGTCGTAACAAAAGACTTTTTTTAAAAAACAGGATATGAAAATTTTAATGGTTTGTCTGGGAAATATATGCAGAAGCCCACTGGCAGAAGGAATTATGAAAACGAAACTACCGGATCATTATCTCGTAGATTCTGCCGGAACTATTTCAATGCATGAAGGCGAACATCCGGATAAAAGAGCCATTAAAACTGCTGCCAATCATCATATTGATATATCGCAGCAAAGATCAAGACCTATCACCAGGAAAGATTTTGAAACCTTTGATAAAATCTACTGTATGGATGTTGATGTACTCGGAGATGTTGTTTCTAAAACTAAAAATGAAGAAGAACGTCAGAAAGTATCATTGTTTTTAGAGGTGTTGGGAGATCACAAAAATGCTGAAGTGCCGGATCCTTATTGGGGCGATATGAACGATTTTGAAAAGGTTTTCCAGCTTTTGGATAAAGGATGTGAGGCTATCAAAAATCAATTATCAAAATAATAAGCATGAAAATGCAAAATATTTCCCACAACCTTCACTTAACGAAAGAACAAAAAAAATAATACAATGCTTTTTTTACTCCCTGCTTATTTATCAGAAAATACTTCTATCAACCACTTTTCCCCTGTCCTGAAGGATTATATCATGCAGACGGACTATTTCTTTGTGGAAAATGAGAAGACAGCTCGAAAAGTTGTTAAATTTTTCGCTCCCGAAAAAAAACAGGCTGATCTGAAGTTATTTCTATTGGATAAATACACAGAAAATGCAGATATTAAGGAGGCTCAGGAGCTCATGCTGAAAGGGCAGGACTTCGGATTACTGTCAGAAGCAGGACTGCCATGTATTGCAGATCCCGGAAATCTGATTGTGAAATGGTGTCATGAAAAAAATATCAGAGTAGTTCCTGTTTCAGGGCCTTCATCCATTATTCTTGCCTTGATTTCCAGTGGTTTTAATGGGCAGGAATTCACCTTCCATGGTTATCTTCCTATTGATAAAGGAGAGAAAAAGAAACAGATCATGAACCTGGAAAGCTTTGTTCAGAAAACCGGATATTCACAGATTTTTATGGAAACTCCTTACAGAAATAACCAGCTTTTTGAAGATTTATGCAAGTTTTTATCACCCAATACAAAGCTTTGTATTGCTGCCAATATCAACGATTCGGAACATGAATTTATCAAAACAAAAACCATAAAAGACTGGCAGAAACAAAAGCCGGAACTTCATAAAATTCCTGCAGTCTTCGTACTTGGGAAATAAACTTTGCTCCTGTAGTTGACAATAAGTACGAGAGTTTTTGAGTACAAAATAGAAAAAGGCTGTGATTATTTCGCGGCCTTTGCTTTTTTATTTAGAATGGGTTGGAATATTATAAATACGATTTATAAGTTTTCTTTTTTCGTTCTTTCATTTATTGATGTATAATTTTAACTAAAAATATTTCAATAATTAGTGATAAATATCATAGCATTTATATATTTTTGTAATGTAAAATGTTATAATTTTATATTTAAATATAACGCATTATGAATTTTAAAATTTTAATGTAATTGATAATATTTATGATCTTGTTTTATATAGTTTGATTTTTTATTATACATATCATAATTAAACTGATTTAAACGCTGCAAGTTAATTTAGCTTGTATTTATTGAATTACAAATGATGTAAGTTCCGTTTTGCTTACAATCAATTCAGCCCAATCAACACCAAAATATTAAAATATGATGACACGTAAAATTTTTTTTCCGGTATTGCTGATGCTGGCCATGCTGGTACCTTCTTTAATTCATGTATCAGCCCATGGATATGTAATGAGCCCTGCTTCACGAGGATATCAGGGAAGTCTGGACAAGGCTTCACTAGGTTATTCTGCCGCATTTAGTATCTATGGATCTGTTATTAATGAACCTGGATCTCTTGAAGCCCCAAAAGGGTTTCCTGCGGCGGGTCCTGCAGATGGAAAGATTGCCTCTGCTAATGGAAGCATCGGTGGAGACACTACACTGGATATCCAGACTGCCGACCGTTGGAAGAAAACCAATATTTCCACTGGTGTGAATGCCTTTATCTGGAAATATTCGGCGTATCATGCGACAGCAAAATGGCATTATTATATGACAAAGCAAGGCTGGAATCCCAATCAACCGCTTTCCCGTCAGGATCTTGAGCTTATTGGTACAGTTGCGCACAATGGAACACCTCCACAGGATAATGTTCCTCATCAGATTACCGTTCCTGCAAACCGTAGCGGCTATCATATTATTTTAGCGGTCTGGGATGTAGCAGATACTACCAATGCATTTTATAATGTAATTGATGTTAACGTAACCTCCGGAACAGGAGTTTCTGCACCTGCCACCCCAACAAGCTTAGCACTGGTAGGAATAACAAGCACTTCTGCCAAAATAAGCTGGAATGCACAGTCTGACGCGGTATCCTATAACGTTTTCCGCAACGGACAAAACATTCAGCAGGTAACTACGGCTACATTCCAGGATACTGGTTTAACAGCCAATACGACATATACCTATGAAATTCAGGCGAAGGGATCTTCAGGGCTTACTTCAGCGAAAAGTGCGCCACTCAATGTAAAGACAAACAGTGAGGGCACTCCTGAAAAGCCAACAGCACCCTCCAACCTGCATTCAATGGCAGTTACTGAAAACTCTGTTTCATTAATGTGGACAGCTTCCACCCATTCGCAGGGAATCAAGAATTACCAGGTATTTGAGAATGGAATCAAAGTAGGAGAGACTGTGCAAAAAAGCTTTTTACGAACCGGATTGGCACAGGACACAGAATATACTTATACGGTAAAATCTGTTGCAATGAACGATCAGCTTTCTGATGTAAGTAATGAATTAAAAGTCAGAACAAAAAAAATTACATCAGGAAATGGCCAGGCTTACTGTGGAGCAGAGCAGTATAACGCTGCCAATGCTTATCCTGCAGCCGGAACGAAAGTTTTTTACTCCTGTAAAATCTGGAAAAACAAATGGTACGCAAATCCGGGAGAAATGCCGGGAACCAATATGGTATGGGAGGAAATAAGTACATGTACTGAAGGGACAGGCTGCGCATCAGGCGGTGCGGTTACTTATTGTGGCGCACAGGAATATAATCCTGCGAAAACGTATTCAACTACAGGAACAAAGGTTTTCTATACCTGCAAAATCTGGGAAAACAAATGGTACGCAAATCCGGGGGAAACACCGGGAAATAATGCTGTCTGGAAAATTGTAAGCGACTGCAATGAAGGACAGAACTGTCAGACATCAGCTCTTGCCAATACAGAAAATGATCTTTCAGTAATTGTATCCGAACATATGATCAATTTTGCACCGGAAACGTATTATGCTCAAATAAGCAGGGTAGATGTCATTACCCCTCACGGACTTCAGATCATGACTTTTATAAATCCCGATAAAAACAGTATGAACATCAGCCGTCTTCAATCCGGAATCTATTTTGTGAAAATCCTTTATAAGGACGGAAAAAATATTACTAAAACCATCAGAAAATAACAAAAACGATCTGAAATATCAAAAAAGCCGTCCATATTTTGTGGATGGTTTTTTTTGCAGAATTATAAAAATATTTAACAGCCCTTAACAGGACTATTGCATTATTCTTGTTTTTAAGTATTTATCACTTAAAATTATATGATTATGCCTGATAAAAAATTAGCAGGAATCTGGATTGATACAGAGAAAGCCATTGTAGCCAGGAATCACGATGCACAAAATGTTTCTGAATTTATCCTTTGCAAACCGGTGAAAGCGGAGATACAGCACGGGAACTCCAGTGAGAATGCAGGAAATAATGCTGAAATTACCAACAGAAACAAGTTTTTTAAAGAAATTGAAAAGTTACTGACCAATTCTCAGGAAGTGTATATTACAGGACCGGGTGTAACACAAGAGGAACTTAAGCACTTCCTTCATGATACGGCTCAGTTCAGAGATTTGAAAATTACATTGGGAACCTCACAGAAAATGGCAGATGAAAAGGTACTTGAAACAGTAAAAGAATATTTTAATAGTTAAATTGTAGATAATGCAGTGAAAATCCGGGCATCGAAGATGCCCGGATTTTTAATAAGTTAATTTTACTCTTTTTTCTTTGATCTCCATTTCCTCCAAATAAAAATAATAACAGGAATAAGCAAAAAGAAAGGCCACAGAGAAATGATTCCAAGCATAAAGCTTACAAAACTGTTCCAGCCTTCCGTTACCGAATCTACAAAACGGCTCCCAAAACCTATTTTTGAAGTGGCGGAACTTCTCACTTTTTCTTTGTATAAATTCAAATTCAGAGTACTGTAATTTACCCGGTCATCAATAAAACGAAGTCTGCCTTCGGCTACATCAATTTCATCTTCCAGTTCACGGATATTTTCCTGAATTTCCAGCATATCTTTTGTGGTAGCAGCACTTCTAAGCATATCACGGTATTTTTCCAGATATATCTTTTTATTGGCCAGCTTTATCGCTACATCGGTATATTCCTCTGTGACATCATTGGATGAAATATTTTTAGATAAAACAGTTCCTACGCCATCTGAAAAAGAATTGATCAGAGCATCAAAATTTTTATGAGGTACACGGATAATCAGACTAAGGTTATCATCCATATCCGTATTTTGAAATTCTTCTTTCTGGATATAAGCATTGTTTTTTCTAATGATTTCATTAACCTGGCTCTGTGTTTTTTTAATATCACCCACCTGAATCTTCATATCTCCGTTTTTGATGATTTTTTTGGAGATTGTATCTGTTTTCTTTGAGGGGTGAACATCTTTGTTGGTTCCATTTTCATCAGATACCAGCTTTTCGGAAACAGAAATTGGTGAATATGAAGCTGCGGAAGAAGGCGCTTTATCCTCGGTTATAACTTCCATCATGTCGGCTTTCGCTTCGTGTTTTTCGCCGCCTGATTTGCTGCAGTTGATTAGAATAAGACCTGATAACAGGAAAATAATTTTTTTCATGGGTTAATTAGTTTTTTATGGGTATGATCAAAAAGTGTGCTCAAAAATGATTATAAGGTAAGATTGATTAAAATTTAAAAATAATTCGCTGTAAAACCAATCTGAAAATTGCTGAGACTGGTAAATAATTTCTATTTTTAATTCATGAAAAAAAGTCTTTTAGCATTAGCGTTTTCTCCATTTCTGATGTATGCCCAGGAAGCTCCGAAACTTACAGACGAAATGGCAATGAAATTATCCGACAAGCCTCTTCACTGTATCAAGCAGGAATATCCTAATAAAACTGCCCATATCATCAATAACGCAGGCGAAGTTCCTTTGACTCCAAAAGATCTTCACCCTAGTTTTTATGGATGTTTCGACTGGCATAGCTCTGTTCACGGTCATTGGATGCTGACCAGACTTTTGAAAACGAAACCCAATCTCTCCAATGCCAAAGAGATTGAAAAAATTCTGGATGAATCATTTCAAAAAGAAAAACTTCAGACAGAAGCAGATTACTTTACAAAATATCAGCTGACAGGAACTTTTGAAAGAACCTATGGCTGGGCGTGGATCTTAAAACTAGATGAAGAACTCACAACCTGGGATCATCCGAAAGCTAAAATATGGCACCAAAATCTGAAACCGCTGACAGATCAGATCCTGAAATCATGGAAAACTTATCTTCCAAAGCAAACATATCCTAACAGAACCGGAGTTCATCCTAACACGGCATTTGCCATGTCTTTTGCCATCGATTGGGCCAGAGCCAATAAAGATAAGGAGTTTGAAAGCCAGTTGACGGAAAAGGCAAAATACTTTTTCTTGAAAGAACTGAAAACACCTGCTTATCTGGAACCGGACGGATCCGATTTCTTTTCGCCAAGTCTTGAAATTGCAGACCTGATGCGAAGAGTGCTTCCTCAAAAAGAATTTGTACAGTGGCTGAATGCTTTCTACGAAAAGAGAAGTCTTGAAAATGTTGAAAAAATTCCTGTAGTAAGTGATCTGAGCGATTACCAAACCGTTCATCTTGTAGGGCTATCTTTTTCTAAAGCATGGTGTATGAAAGGAATCTCAAATGCACTTCCCGCTAATCATCCCCTGAAAAAAGATTTTAAGAAAACAGCTGATGTATTTCTCAATAATGGATTACCATTACTTTTTCAGGGAAATTATGGCGGGGATCACTGGCTGGCCAGTTTTGCGGTATATGCGCTGGAAGATTAATATCTGATTCCTGTCTTTTTAAGAACAAAGCCTAAAAGCCATATGGGTCCTATCAGAAGAAACTGGAGATCTTTAAGGAAAGTAGGCTTTTTTCCTTCAATTTTATGCCCAATAAACTGAAAAATCCATGTGATGATAAACACAGAAAGGTAAACCATCCATGATTGTCTTCCGAAACTGATATTGGCCAGATAGATGAAATGTTCCATCATGAGCATGACCACGATCATGATAACAGCGATCAATAAAGACAGCCTTATATAGAAAAGGGTGATCAGAATAATCACAATAAGGCTTACGATACTGGCACATCCGAAATAGGAAGCGCAGAAATGAGGGGAAGGAATCAGGGAGGCGAACCCCAGAATCGTCCAGAAAATTAAAGGTACACAAATCCAGTGAATGAACTTGTTGGTCGGGTTTCTATGGCTTTTACTGTATTCTGCAAATAATAGATCAACCTTTCTCATACTAAAGGGAAATTGGATTCCTGCTAAAATAATAAAATTTTGTAATCACTGGTAAGATTGCTTACATTTGTCTTATGTCTGCCCTGGAAAAATTTGGCGTCGATATTTTTACGGAACGGAATATTTTCGAGCGAATAGCTGTAGGTAAACCGTTTCGTCCCGAAAATCCTGCATTTATATTTATTAAATCAGGAACTATAAAACTTCGCCAGCACTTCAGTGATCTGGAGGTTTCTGCCAACATGTTTATGGTAACCGATCCCCAAACTATTTATGAAGTGGTAGGAGTAACGGCTGACTTTCAGTCGAGGATGGTTTCTTATAAAAGAGAATTTATTTCTGCCTTATCATTAAAATTTAATCGTCTGATTACTTACCGATATTTCAGACAGCAGATGAATAAAGGAGTTCCTTTTCCTGAAGACGAAATGGAAGTCGTTTGGAAAAGCGTCAATTTCCTGAAATATATCCTGGATTCTGATACCGAAATGCTTTATAAGAAGGAAATGGTAGAGCACCTTTTTTCTGTTTTCTGCTATCAGATGGCAGGAATTATTTCCAAGGAGGATAACAGCTCTATGAACCAGATGTCCAGACAGGAAGAAATTGTATTTGTCTTTCTTACCGATCTTGCAGAGCATCATCTTACTGAAAGAACCGTTGAATTCTATGCCGAACGGCAGTCAATTACAACCAGACATCTTTCTTCTGTAGTAAAGACCATTACGGGAAAATCTGCAAGTCAGATCATTGCTTTAATTGTTATTAATGAAGCGAAAGTGCTCTTAAACTCTTCCAATAAACCGGTTTCGGAGATTTCCTCAATTCTCGGATTCAGCGATCAATACTCATTTTCTCATTTTTTTAAGAAGCATCTTGAGGTAAGCCCTAGACAGTACAGACATCAGTTCGAAAATTAAAATCTTACATTTGAACATCTTTTTCCAAAAATCAAACATTTGATTGATTTTGTTGCTGACCTAACTTTGCATCTGTAAAACAAGGTAAAATGACAAAGAAAATAAAAACAGCACTATCAGTATTGATAGCAGCTTTTCCTGCGCTGTTTTTTTCACAACAGATCAAACAGATGACCGCAGGTGAGGTGGCGGAACTCGCTGTTCAGAATCACCAGCAGCTCAAAGTCTCCGCACAGAATATTGATATTGCAAAGCAGAACACCAATGTGGTTAAGCTTCAGAAACTTCCTACAATTACAGCTTCTACAAGCCAGTTCTATTTAGGAGATGCAGTAGCCATTGATAAAGATTTTTCAAATTCTACAAACGTTCCGATGCCACATTACGGAAGTTCGTATGCGGTACAGGCAACACAGCTGATCTTCAAAGGAGGATTGGTGAATAAATCTATTGAAATGGCTGGGCTTCGCGAACAGCTTTCGGAACTGGATTTAGAGAAAAATAAACAGGATGTGAAATTTTTAGTGATTTCCAATTATCTGGATGTCTATAAAATCATCAATCAGGAAGAAGTATTTCAGAATAACAAAAAACTGGCTCTGGAACGTCTGAAAAATATCCAGAAGTTCTATCAGCAGGGAATGGTAACCCGAAACGAAGTGATTCGTGGAGAATTGGCCATCAAAAACCTGGATCAGGGGATTCTTACCCTTACCAACAATAAAAAAATCCTTAATTATAATCTGAATATTGCCTTAGGATTATCTTCTGACACGGAGATTGTGCCTACTGAAAGTCTGGAGACTAAAGAAGCAGGAATAGGTATGGATTACTACACAGATCTTGCACACGAAAGCAATCCTTTGTTGAAATCTGCTCAAAAAAACATTGCGGTAGCAGATAAGAATATTGAAATCATCAAAACAGACAATTCACCTACGCTGGCCGGATTTGGCGGATATACGCTGCAAAGACCGATCACGACGAGAAATCCTGTTTTGGATATGTACTCAGGGGGCTGGCAGACTGGGGTTTCTCTGAGTTACAACATTGATACTCTCTATAAAACAAAAGAAAAAGTAAAATTAGGAGAACTGCAAAAGAATCAGGCAAATGATGCCATGACTCTGGTGCAGCAGAATGTAGATATGGCAGTGAATGCTGCCTATACCAAATATCAGGAAGCGATTCAGCAGGCAGATATTCTGAATGATTCCAAAAGACTGGCGGAAGAAAACTACAAGATTACGGAAGCCAAATATCTGAATCAGCTGGCCGTGCAGGCGGAAATGATTGATGCACAGAACCAGAAACTGCAGGCAGAGCTTGATTACGCCAATGCTGAAATCAATGTTTTATATCAGTATTACAACCTTTTGAAATCTACAGGAACACTTTAATTTAAAACTGAAAATCAACACAATGGAAAACAAGGGACAAACTACTCAAAATACAACACCTACTCCAGCAACATCTGCTGCAGAGCATAAAAAAAAGAAAAATAAAACCAATAAAATCAGAGCCATTATATCCAATATCATCGTTTTTCTGGTGATCGGTTTCGGATTATTCTGGTTAATACGAGAATACTTTCATATCGGAAGTAAAACCTATACGGAAGCAGCACAGGTAGAAGAATTTATCAATCCTATCAATACCAGAGTTTCTGCCTATATCAAAGAAATTAAATTTATTGAACATCAGCGTGTAAAAAAAGGCGATACTTTGGTCATTCTTGACGACCGTGAAATCCTTACGCAACTGGGACAGGCTGAAGCCGCCTATCAGAATGCTATGGCTCAAAAAACAGCGACCAGCTCTTCTGTAAACACAGTTTCCAACAATATCAATGTGATGCAGTCCAATATTGCAGGAGCAAAAGCAAGATTGTGGAATGCCGAACAGAATTTAAACCGATATAAAAATCTTTTGGCAGCCGAAGCCGTTACGAGACAACAATATGATCAGGTGAAGACAGAATATGATGCTCAGAAGGCTGCTTATGAAACCTTAGTCAATCAAAAGCAATCTGCAAACCTTTCTACAACTGAAGTAAAAAGCAGATTGGGAATCAATGATGCTGAAATTAAAAGAACAAAATCTGCTTTGGATATGGCGAGGATCAATCTTTCGTACACTGTGATTACAGCGCCTTATGATGGAGTAATGGGAAGAAGAACTATTTCTGAAGGCCAGCTCATCCAACCAGGACAGCAGGTTGCGACAATCGTTCTGAACGGCCAGAAGTGGGTAACTGCCAATTTCCTGGAAAGCCAGATGCCGAATATCAAAGTAGGAGAAAAAATTTCTATGACAGCGGATGCTTTAGGAGGGAAACAATTCGAAGGAATTGTGACTGCTGTTTCAGCGGCTACCGGATCAAGATACTCAAGCGTGCCTACAGACAATTCTACCGGAAACTTTATCAAAGTACAACAGAGAATCCCTGTAAGAATTGAGTTTACAGCTTCTAACAAAAAAGAAGATCTGGATAAGCTGAGCGCCGGAATGAATATGAATGTGAATATTAATAAAGACTAAAAGATGAAAGATATCAGATGCCGGGTATTATGCGTATGGAAAGCTAACGCTGAATGTTGAAAGTCTGCCATCTGATATCTGAAATCTATTCCCTAAAAAATCATGTACAACAAAGGATTATATAGCGATTGGGTACCGAAACCCGTACAGCTGCTGCTGATTGTATTACTGCTTGCTGTGGTAATGCCCATCGGCGGGGTGTATACAGGAAATATCAGTTCTCTGGTAAGCGGTACCGGCGCCATGACAGAATATTTTATGTGGGCCAATTACGCCACTACCATTGGGATGGGAGCTTGCATGCCTGTTGTTCTGAGAATCAAAATGAGATTCAAAGTAAGGGACAAGATGGTGTTGCTTCTGGTGCTTTTAGGGTTGCTGAGCTACGTGAACGGGACTACTTTACAGCCAATGATTTTTATTTTTACTTCTTTAATGATTGGCTTTATGAAAATGATGGTTACCATAGAACTGTTTCTGCCATTAATGGTTATGATCGGAAATCGTGGAGTATTTTACGGAGCTTTCTATACCTTCGTTCTTGTAATGAACCAGGTGGCAACCTATTATGCTGCTGAGTTTGCCCTTCTTTACAACTGGCAGCAGTTCTACCTGCTTACAGCTGTTTTATGCTTTATTTTAGCATTGATACACTGGATTTTTATGCATGACAAATATTTTGCATTAAAAGTACCGCTGCACTATATTGACTGGCTGAGTATTTTGCTTTTCATTTCAACATTCATGTTTTCGGCTTATGTGTATTCATTTGGAAGACAGCAGGACTGGTTCAACTCCAGGAACATCATCTATGGAAGTATTGCAGCTTTTGTCAGTTTTGCACTACTTTCTATCCGTCAGTTGACTTTAAAACGCCCCTACCTTTCGTTTAAAATTTTCACAAAAAATAATGTGCAGCACGGTTTGTTCATGCTTTTCTGGCTGGGAATGTTTCTGGGAACAGCTTCTATTCAGAATACGTTTGCGGTAGGAGTTTTGGGATATGATCAATTGACCAATACCAGGCTGAGTCTACTGATGATTCCCGGAATTATCTTAGCCGGAGCTCTTGCTATTTTCTGGTTCAAAAAAGAAAAGCCATTGAAAATGTATATTTTTTCCGGTTTTGCCGCTATGGTTGGATATGCTATTATTATGTATTTTTCCATGGTGCTGGAGTTCAGTTATGACAACTGGTATCTGCCTATGTTTTTAAAAGGCTACGGAATGTGTTCATTGTTTATCTCCGTATGGTTTTATACACTGGATAAGCTTGAAATGGATGAAATGCTGGCGGCCATCGGGCTTGTATTGGTTTGGAGAACCTTCCTCGCCGTAGGAATTTTTTCAACTTTATATTCCTGGTTTCAATACCGTTTTCAGGTTACGGCAATAGGAGATCTTGCTGTTTATATGGATGGAATGACGGTGACTCCTCAGAATGTAGCAGCCAATATGAAAGCCATTCAGCTTAATGCCATTATCATAGCCACCAAGAAGATATTCGGATATATTATTCTGGTGGGACTGGGAGTGCTGATTTATGTTGCGACTCATCATTTCGGAGCAAAACGATTCCAGTATTTCAGATTTGTAAGAGTTCTTGGCGGTAAATCGGTCATTGCGAGAAGAAGACTTCGCGAAAGAAAAAAATTATTAGAAGAAATAAAAGATGCTGCAGGTCCTGCAGTATAAAAAGAAACCTTGTTTTTACCAGTAAAATCCTGGTCCTTAGTTGGGCTGGGATTTTACGTTTTAAGAAGAAGATATCAAATTTTAAACTTTTTTGAAATATTAAGATTATAGTAAGGTGTTTAGAGTATTAAGATGAGCTTCGCCTTAAGCTTAAAAATCAGAATGATTTATCTTAACTATACTTTATTCCTTAAATCCATTCTTAATGGTGTATATATATCCGGATTTAGAAAACTTTTCTGTAAAAGAGGTTTACTATCATAAAATAAGGGAAAATTTCATGTTTGGTTATTTTTATTCTTTCTAAATAAGAATTATCTTTGCAAGATTATAAAACGTTGAGTAGAAAGAATGAAAAAGCAGTATGCATTCATAGGTCTTTTAGTTTCGGGACTAATGCTTTCCCAGACCGTAAAAGATTCTATTGCCTCCAAAGGTATTGAAGATGTGGTAATCGTAGCCTCCAGAAAACCTACAAAAATCTCTGAAGTTCCGGGAACGGTCTGGGTAGTACAGAAAGAAAAGATTCAGGAACAGGCCAAAAGCGGAGTTCCGATCAAAGAAATGTTATCAATTCTGATACCTTCCATGGATATTGGTCCGCAGGGAAGAACCAATTATGGTCAGAATATGAGAGGACGTTCTGCCCTGGTGATGATAGACGGCGTTTCTCTGAACAGTATCCGTGCGATCAGCCGTCAGCTGGATGCTATTGATCCTTTTAATATCGAAAGAATTGAAGTGCTTTCAGGAGCAAGTTCAATTTATGGAGGTAATGCTACCGGTGGTATTATCAATATCATTACAAAAACACCTTCCAAAAAAGGAATCAGCGGTGAAACTGAACTGGGTGTACGTACAGGATTTATGGGAAAAGATGACCATGACTTCCGTGCTGCTCAGTCTATTGCGGCTAAAGGAGATAAGTTTTTCGGAAGACTGGGAGTAGCTTATCAGCAGAATGGTGGAGTGTATGGAGCAGATCAGAAACAGCTTTTTACCGATATTACCCAGACTGACCTTCAGTATAATCAGTCTATTGATATCCTGGCTACCGGAGGATATCAGTTTAACAATAAACATAAAATAACAGCCTCTGTTCAGTATTACAATTCTAAATTTAATGGAGACAGAAGCTTATTTCTAGGTGAAAATTTAAGTGCATTTACTACAAAAAATGCTTCATTGCTGGAAATGAGAGATGGTTTCTCATCCGATAAAAATGTAGGAACGGAACGTTATATGGCAACCGTAGCGTATAACGGAAACGGAATTTTAGGCGGCCAGGATTTATATGTGCAATTGGCTACCCGAGGTGAAAAATTAGGATTCTATCCATTCCCGGGAAATGTTACCTTAAAGACGGGAAAAATACCTTATATGTCTTCTTCTCAGCAAGATACTTATTATTCCGGGATTAAAGCTTTGTTGTCAAAATCATGGAGAGGCTTAAATGTTACTTACGGAGCAGATTTCGATTTTGAAAAATTTGAAGGAACACAGTCTGTTTATGATATGGCCAAAACAATGTCCAGTGGAGGTTTAATCAATGAAACAAAATACAGCCTTGGCAGATATCCAACCAATCATTCACAGAGTTATGCAGGATATGTTCAGGCAAAATACAATATTCTTCCCAAATTACAACTGAATGCCGGAATCCGCTATCAGCATATCAACGTAAAAATGGATGATTTTGTAGGCTCAGAGCAGCAGACACAGATTGCTATGGGGTATGGAAATTCAGCATCGGCAATTCCCGGAGGTGAAAGTTCTTATAATGTGACTTTAGCTAATGCAGGTTTATTATATAAATTCAATGAGCAGCATCAGGTTTGGGGAACATTTTCCCAGGGAGCAAGCTTAGCAGATCCTGCCAAATTTTATGGAATAGGACAGTACAAATTGGTAGGAACAAACTGGGATGTAGTATCCAGTATCAATGTGAAAGAACAACCGCTTCAGGCTATCAAAACCAATCAGTTTGAAGTAGGATACCGTGTGAACAGAGGAGGTTTAAGAGCGCAGATTGCCGGATTTTTGAGTAATTCAGACAAAACCGTTGCTGTAGATAAAAAGACGTTCCAGATTCTTGTGAATGATTTGAAATTAAGAAACATGGGAATTGAAGCTGAGGTTTCCTATTCTTTAAGCAATGGAGTGTATTTCGGTGCCAGCGGACTTTTGATCAAATCTGAGGTAGACAAGGAAGGAGAATGGCAGAAGCAGGAAATTTACAATGCTTCCCCTTCCAAATTTGTGACGTATATCGGGTATAATATTAAGAACTGGTCATTCAGATTCCAGTCGTTACAGAATTTCAAGCAGAAAGACGAGCTTAATAATGTAGTGGAAGGCTATAATACATCAGATCTGATGATAGGATACAAATTTCATTTTGGAAAATTCAACTTAGGAATCCAGAATCTGTTCAATACAGATTATCAGACAATTTGGAGCAAGCGTTCCCAAGTATTGTATTCTACTTACGGACTTCCGGAATTGTTTAATTATAAAGGAAGAGGAAGAACATTCAACCTTTCTTACACTTTTGAATTTTAAAAAAATGATCGGGATTTAAAATACCCTGATCTGAAAACATATTATATTTCAAATCCGGTTTCTGAATCAATCGGAAACCGGATTTTAATTTAAAAAAATCAGTTATGGCTAAAATTTCAACAGGGCAGATCGTTGCCGAAGTCACCAGAAAAGAATACATTACTGACCATTTTATCAGAGTGTATCTCTACTCGCCGGAAGTTTATTTGTTCCAAAATACCATGGTGGGAGATAATAATAAGATCGCAGTTCCTCCGGCCGGACTGAATGAGGTTCATTTTCCCACACTGGATGAAAATCATCAATGGGTGTATCCACCTAAAGAAGTGGCTCCTGCAATCAGAACTTATACCCACAGAGGAATTGATCTGGAAAAAAATGAACTGATCATCGATTTTGTAGATCATGGAGACGGCGGACCGGCTTCCAGATGGATAAGAGAAGCTGAAGCAGGCTCCAAACTGGGAGTGATGATGCGCATGGAAGGTAAAGAGCTGTACCCTGCAGCAGATTGGTACCTGCTGGCCGGTGATGCTACGGCCATTCCGGTGATCAGCGCTATTCTGGAAACACTTCCCGAAACAGCAAAAGGAACCTGTATTATTGAAGTTCATGGAAAAGAAGACGAACAGCTGCTTGAAACTAAAGCACAGATTGATTTTAAGTGGCTGCACAATGCGCAGCCTCAGATCAGCAGTGAAATTACCCATGCGGTAAAAAGTATTGAGATCCCTGAAACTTCAAAATTCGGTTACGTTGCCTGTGAGTTTTCAAGTGTAAAAGAAATCCGAACTTATCTGAGAAAAGAGAAAAACTGGACTTCACAGGAATTGTACGCCTATTCTTACTGGAAGGCAGGTGTAGCAGAAAACGAATCTCAGGCTGACAGACATAAGGAGAAGGAATCGATGGAGTAGAAGGCAAGGATTTAAAGTTCAAGGTTTAAGGTTTAAGGTTTAAGGTTTAAGGTTTAAAGTTGTAATTACACCGAATTTTGTACCTCGAAACTCGTAACTCGTATCTCGCAAACCCGCAACATTCAACCAAAAACTTTGAACATTGAACATTGAACTATTATCTTTGCACTATGAAAGATTTAATGGGAAGAGCGATCTGGGATTATTATCACAATGAAAATCCGGAGGATCTGCAGACTGAAACGTCAATTTCTGAGTTGGATGAACTTCCAGTGGATTATTTATTCAGAGATTTTGAAGAAATGAATGATATTGAGCAGAAAGCGCTGCAGTTATCCAACGGAAAAGTTCTGGATATCGGGGCGGGTGCAGGTTCTCATTCTTTATACCTTCAGAATGAAAGAAATCTTGAGGTTACCGCATTGGATATTTCACCCAAATCTGTTGAAGTTTGCAAGCTGAGAGGCATTAAAAAAGCAGTTTGTGAGAATATGCTTGATTTCTCCGGAGAAACTTTTGATACTATTTTATTGCTGATGAACGGTACCGGAGTTTTTGAAAGCCTGGCAAAAATAGATACCTATCTTCAGAAACTGCATACATTACTGAATGATGGCGGACAGGTTTTAATTGATAGTACGGATATTCTTTATATGTTCGATCGTGATAAAGATGGCGGAGTGTACATTCCTGCAGGCGGATATTATGGCGAGCTGGATTATGTGGTTCATTATAAAGGAGAATCTGAGGAACCGATTACCTGGCTGTATCTTGATTTTAATACCTTGAAAAATGCTGCCATAAATAATGGTTTCAAAATAGAAAGAGTATTGAAAGATGAAGATTCTTACCTGGCAAAACTGACCAAAAAATAATTTTTATACAAGTCATTGCGAGCTGAAAGCGAAGCAATCTCATGAATTCATACATTGTCATTCTGTACACCGGGATGACTTTTTGTACTTATCCTAGCCCCGATAGAAACGGTTACCCCGCAGCAAAGAACAGGCCCTTCGACTACGCTCAGGGTGACGGCCGGGAGCGAGGAGTAAAAGTGGATAGCGGGAATCAGCTTCTTAATTATTGTCTGAATATATTGATAACCGTTGCCAGCGGATAAAAAGAAAACCATTCCGGGAAATAGAAATACATCATAACAACAGTTACAGCACATAAAATTACCGGAAATACATAGGATTTTGCACGGTAAGGGAGTTTTTGAGGAGTTACTAAAACGCTGATGACAAGTAAACCCAAAGCTCCTGCTGCAATGACCCCAATTTCGGGACTGTATCGGGAAGTTGTACCAAAATTAAAATGAGAAACCAGAACGTACTTCTGAAATATTAAAAAAAGGAAGCCAAATACCACCGTAAGAAACGCAGGAAAGTATTTTTTGAGTTTGATTAAATTAAACGCGAGTAGAATAGCTCCGGGAATTGTACTGAAAAGAATACTGCTGACAAAAATAGTCATTCGTGAATAAAGCCTGATAGCATCCGGATCTTCAGTAATATGATCTTTCCAGACCTCTACTTCTTCTGCATGTTTTGCTTCCTCTTCTTCTTTTTTATGCTGAATCAATTGCTGAACGGCTGTTTTTTTCATTTCACTGAAAACCCGTCCTCTTTCTTCCAGAATTTCAAAAGCGGTCTGAACAGCCTCCGGAACAAAGCGGTTGCCTTCTTTTAAATATCCTTCTAATTCCAGATTGGAAAGCTTTCTTAAAACATTTTTGTTAACCATAAGCTGTAGATAAAAGAAAGGCTGCTTCCGGAGAAACAGCCTGTGATCTTATAAAGATGGTCATTATCCGATTTCAATACCGTTTTCAACATTGCTGTCGTCCGGTGTTACGAAAGATAATTTTCCGTCTGGTTTTGTTGTTAATAATAACATTCCCTGAGATTCAATTCCTCTGATTTTTCTTGGCGCAAGGTTCAGAAGGATCATAACCTGCTTCCCGATTAATTCTTCAGGAGTGAAACTTTCTGCAATCCCTGAAACAACAGTTCTTACATCTACTCCTGTATCTACAGTAAGTTTTAGTAATTTATCTGCTTTTTCTACTTTTTCAGCTTCTAAAATGGTTGCTGTTCTAAGGTCTATTTTAGTAAAGTCATCAAACGTGATCTCTTCTTTCATAGGGTTTGCGTTAGGGTTTGTTTTTTTATTGTTTTGTTTTGTGTTTTCCAGTTTTTGGATCTGAGCCTCGATGACATCGTCTTCAATTTTTGAGAAAAGAAGGGAAGATTCGTTGATTTTGTGCCCTGTTTCAATCAATACTGATTGGTTTTCAATAGAGTTCCAGTCTTTCTTCTCAACATTGAACATGTTCAATAGCTTTTCAGAGCTGAAAGGCATGAAAGGTTCGCATAACTGAGCCAGAGCAACAGCTATTTGAGCTCCAACGAATAAAGATTGAGCCGCTTTTTCCGGGTTATCTTTAATAGTTTTCCAAGGTTCTTCCGTCTGAAGATACTGGTTTCCAAAACGGGCAAGGTTCATTAAGGCTGTTAATGAATTTCTGAACTCGTAATTTTCAAGGAATCCTGAAATTTCTTTTGCAGATTTACTTATTTCCTGCAGTTCAGGGCTGTTTACATCGCCTTGCGGAACCACACCGTCATAATATTTATGAATAAGAACTGCAACTCTATTGATAAAGTTTCCGAAGATCCCTACCAATTCAGAATTATTCTTCGTCTGGAAATCTTTCCATGTAAAGTTATTATCCTTTGTTTCCGGAGCCGATGAAAGAAGCGCATATCTTAAAACATCCTGCTGTCCTGGGAAATCTTCTACGTATTCGTGAGCCCATACCGCCCAGTTTCTTGACGTTGAGATCTTATCATTCTCAAGGTTCAGGAATTCAAAAGCAGGAACATTAGCCGGCATAATATAATCTCCGTGTGCTTTCATCATCGAAGGGAAAATAATACAGTGGAATACAATATTATCCTTCCCGATAAAGTGTACAAGGTCACTTTCTGGACTCTGCCAGTAGTCTTTCCAGTCTTTTCCGTTTTTCTCTGCCCATTCTTTGGTGAAAGAGATATACCCGATAGGAGCATCAAACCATACGTACAATACTTTTCCTTCCGCATTTGGAAGTGGAACCGGAACTCCCCAGTTCAGGTCTCTGGTCATGGCACGAGGCTTAAGACCGTCATTTAACCAAGATTTAACCTGTCCGTATACGTTAGGCTTCCAATCGTCTTTATGACCTTCAATGATCCACTCATTTAAAAAGTCTTCGTATTCATTTAATGGAAGATACCAGTTTTTTGTTTCTTTAAGGATAGGAACATTTCCGCTAAGCATTGATTTCGGATTGATCAGCTCAGAAGGAGAAAGGGTAGAGCCACATTTCTCACACTGGTCTCCGTAAGCGTTTTCGTTACCACAATTAGGGCAAGTTCCTACAATATAACGGTCAGCAAGGAATTCTCCTGCCTGCTCATCAAAATACTGCTCAGAAACTTCTTCCGTGAATTTTCCTTTCTCGTATAAAACCTTGAAGAAATCCTGGCTGGTTTCATAATGCTTCTTAGATGTTGTTCGGGAATATTCATCAAATGAAATTCCCAGATCAGAAAAAGACTTTTTGATGATTTCGTGATATTTGTCCACGATATCCTGAGGAGTTACTCCTTCTTTTTTAGCTCTTATGGTGATAGGAATCCCGTGCTCATCTGAACCACAGATAAACGCTACATCTTTTCCTAATCTTCTCTGAAATCTTGCGTAAACATCCGCAGGAATATAAACACCTGCCAAATGTCCTATATGAACCGGCCCGTTTGCGTAAGGCAAAGCTGCCGTAATCATCTTTCTGTTTGACATTTATAGTAAAGTTTTGACTGCAAAGATAAGGAATATCTGTTGAATACCGCTATTGGTGGTGTTATTATGCTGCAGAATACAAATTTTAAGGGCCGAACACCAAATTAAGTTAAACAATTGTTTAACATTTTCTTAAATTAAAACAAATGTTATGTAATGCATAAGACGTTGTAAAATATTGTATCCTAAAAAACTAACTAAAATCGGTTTCGTAATATACATAATTTTAACTAAAATTATATTAAATTTATAATAATTCTAATTTTTTTTTAAATTGCGAGTCTGGCTTGAGGCCTGAACATGACTAAAAAAACGAAACTATAAAAAAATAAGATTGTGAAGAATTTTACAACAGTATTAAAAATCGCGCCCGCTTTTTTACTGGCCAGTACAGTAATGCACGCGCAGAAAAAAGATTCTCTTCCTCAGGAGAAGAAGATTGACGAGGTTGTATTAATCGGATATGGAAAACAGAAAAAATCTGACCTTACCGGTTCAATAACTTCTGTTACGGCTAAAGACTTCAATGGAGGAGCTACTTCTGCCGGGCAGCTGATCCAGGGTAAAACGCCGGGGGTACAGATTACCAACAACAGTGGAGCGCCGGGTTCGGGTACAAAAATCAGAATTAGGGGTACTTCTTCTTTGAATGGTGAAAACTCACCATTAATTGTTATTGATGGTGTTCCTCAGGATTTTTCAGGGGTAAACGGTGCATCAGATCCTCTATCACTTATTAATCCAAATGATATAGAGAGTTTTGATATTCTGAAAGATGCTTCAGCTACTGCCATTTATGGTAACAGAGCTTCGAACGGAGTAATCTTAATTACCACAAAGAAAGGAACTGCTGGTAGATTTAAAGTGAATTTTTCAACACTTACATCTGTTTCAACAAAAATGGGCAATGTAGATGTCCTGAATGCCGATGAATACAGATCCTTTGTAAATGATCTGGCAAAAACAAATGCTGCTGTTGCAACAAATGCATCAAGGCTTGGCAATGCCAACACAAACTGGCAGAATCAGATTTATCAGAAAGCATGGGGAACAGATAATAACCTTGCATTCTCAGGGGGAGTTAAATGGTTACCATATCGTTTATCACTTGGATATAATGATCAGAATGGTATTGTAAAAACAAACTCTTTCAGAAGAACATCTGTGGGGTTAAATTTAAATCCTAAGTTTTTTGATAATCACCTTGCCGTAAATGTTAATGCAAAAGGTACTTTTACGGATAACAGGTTTGTGGATGGTGGAGTTATTAAAGCTGCTACTTATTTTGATCCAACTCAGCCCGTATATTCAGGGAATTCAAAATATGGAGGATATTATGAATGGACAGATCCTAATAATAATGTTACCGGACTGAATGTAAATGGTACATCAAACCCATTAGGTCTTTTAAATGGGGTACATGATGTATCTTCTGTTTGGAGAGGCTTAGGAAATATTCAATTGGACTATAAACTACACTTTCTGCCTGATCTGCATGTAAATGTTAATGCAGGATACGATTATTCTAAGAGTAACGGGGCAAAAACCGTAAGTCCTATATATAGAGCAGGTATCGTTGATTTGGGAACCTATAACCAATATACGATGGAGAAAAAGAATAAATTGTTGGAAACATATTTAAATTATTTAAAAACAATTACCTCTATTTCTACAACAGTTGATCTTACAGCAGGTTACGCATACCAGGACTTTCATACAATTATTCCCGGTTCTACTACACTTAAAGGAAGAGGGCAGAATACATTTACCAATGACTTTGAAACCAAAAATGTGCTTCTGTCATTCTACGGAAGAGGAATCTTTACAATCGCTAATAAATATATCCTTTCCGCTTCAATCAGAAGAGATGGATCTTCAAGATTTTATAATGGTACAAAAAGCAACGTTTGGGGGAACTTTCCTGGAGTATCCTTTGCCTGGAAAATTAATGAAGAAAACTTCCTGAAAGATACAGGTATTAATACTTTAAAATTAAGAGCTGGGTGGGGGAAAACAGGGCAACAGGAACTACCTGCTCTGGATACCAATAAACCACGAAATTACCCCTCCTATGCTGCTTATAATTTAAGTTCTAGCGGAGCTGAATATCAATTTGGAGATCAGTTCTTTTTCATGATGAGACCAGAGATTTACAATCCGAATCTGGGCTGGGAAATTACAACAACGAAAAATGCAGGTATTGATTTTGGTTTCGCAAAAAATAGGATCACAGGTTCCATTGATGTTTATCAGAAAGATACAAAAGACCTGATCGTAGATTCCCCTATTGCAGCAGGAGATTTAAGTAATCATAACCTTTTGAACGTAGGTAACATGCAGACAAAAGGTATTGAGGCTGCTATCACTTTTGTCCCAATAAAAAGAGAGAATACTACATGGGAAGTGTCCTTCAATGCTACACATTATAAATCAAAAATAACTAAACTGATTAATGGTGCAGATGATACGTACAGAATTTTAGTAGGAGGAATTGAAGGTGGTGTTAATAATACAATTCAAGCTCATACTGTAGGGCGTCAGCCTAATGCATTTTATGTATTCCAACAAGTTTATGATGTTAATGGAAAGCCTTTGGATGGTGTATATTTAGATAGAAACGGAGATGGTAAAATTGATGTTAATGACAGATATTATTATAAGTCTACACAGCCTGATGCTATTATAGGTTTTAATACCAAGTTTTCTCACAATAACTGGGATATTGGTTTGAGTGCAAGAGCTGTATTAGGAAATTATGTGTATAATAATGCTGCTTCCAATAGTTCTATTCAATCGTTAACAACCAATAATTATCTGCAGAATACATATTCTACAGCAGCAGATTATAGATTTTCAAGTCCTCAATATTTCTCTGACCTTTTTGTAGAGAATGCTTCATTCTTTAGATTAGATAATATCAATGCCGGATATAATTTTAAAGATATCTTCTATAAAGGTAGTAATGTAAGAGTATATGCAATGCTGCAAAATGTATTTGTGATTACCAAATATTCCGGAATAGACCCCGAAGTATTTGGAAATATTGACAATGGATATTATCAAATGCCAAAAGTGTATTCTTTAGGATTTAACTTTCAATTTTAAGAGAAATGAAAAAATTTAAAACAAATATAATTGCTGTTGCAGCATTATTTAGTATTCTTACAGTAACATCTTGTGTTAACGATTTAGAACAGCAGCCTATTACAGATGTAACTTCTGCAAGTGTTTTTACGGACTTTGCAAATTACCCTATGGCTTTAGCAAAAATTTATGGAGGTTTTGCAAATGGAGGACAGAGTGCAAATGGAGGAAACTCTGATATCAACGGAATTGATGGAAACTTTTCACAATATACAAGGGTACTGTACACCTTACAAACATTGCCAACAGATGAAGCTGTAATTGCTTGGAACGATGGTACTTTGCAAACAATTCATAAAATGACCTGGGATTCTTCCAGTGAATTTGTTGAAGGTGCATATTACAGAATCTTTACACAAATTGCTACAAGTAACGAATTTTTAAGAAATGTAACTGATGAAAAGTTAGCATCGAATAATATTACAGGAGCAAATTTAACTGAAGCTAAATATATGAGGGCAGAAGTAAGGTATCTGCGTGCTTTATCTTATTATTATGCTTTGGATTTATTTGGTAATGTTCCATTTGTGGACGAAAGCTATTTACCAGGTTCGGTAAATCCACCTAAAAGAATTACTCGTGCAGAACTTTTTAATTTTGTTGAAAGTGAATTAATGGCAGTAGCAGGAGAACTTAAAGATCCAAAAGCGAATGCTTATGGAAGAGTTGATAAAGCTGCGGCTTGGTCTTTACTTGCTCGTCTTTATCTCAACTCACAGGTATATAACGGATCGAACCATTATACAGATTGTATAACATATTGTAACAAAGTAATACAGGCAGGATATTCTCTGAAAACAAAATATGCTGATTTATTCCTTGCGGATAATGATAAAAATAATCCTGAAGTTATATTTCCAATTGCTTTCGATGGTGTTCATATCCAAACATCGGGAGGTACAACATATCTTATCCATGCTGGAGTAGGAGGAAGTATGCCAGGTTCTAGTTTCGGTATCAGTGGTGGCTGGGGTGGTCTAAGAACTACAAAAGCTTATGTTAATTTATTTGCAGGATCAGCTTCTGACCAAAGAAAAAGTTTTTATACAGATGGTCAGAATCTTGAAATTAATGATTTGGGAGTCTTTACAGACGGTTATGCATTTGTTAAATATAAAAATTTAACAAGTGATGGGAAGCCAGGATCTGATGCCTCAGGAAACTTCTGTGATACAGATATTCCAATCTTTAGATTAGCAGATATTTATCTGATGTATGCAGAAGCTACATTAAGAGGTGGAAGTGGCGGAAGTGCAGCTACAGCACTAGGATATGTGAATGCTTTAAGAACCCGCGCAAGTGCAGGAACAGTAGCGTCAATCAATCTAGACTATATATTAGACGAAAGAGGTAGAGAACTGGGCTGGGAAATGACCAGAAGAACAGACCTTATACGTTATGGTAAATTTACTACGGGAGCATATTTATGGCCATGGAAAGGAGGTGTTAAAGACGGAAAAAGTGTTGAAGACTACAGAAACCTTTATCCTATTCCTGCAAAAGATATTATTGCTAACCCAAATTTAGTTCAGAATCCTGGGTATTAATTTTAAATACTATTTAAAATGAAAAATTTATTCAAAATATTAGCCCTGGTTTTTACCGGACTTTTAGTTCTTTCTTGTGAAAAAGATGAAGATCAGGCGGTTGTTAATGAAACATCTGCAGGTAAAATAGCTGCTGATAAGAGTACAATAGTTCTTAATGAGCTTAATGCCAATGATGCTGTAATTACTTTTACATGGACAAAACCAACCTTTAGTATTGCTGTAGTTCCCAACCAAAAATTAGAATTTGGAATCAAGGGAAATAGTTTCAAAAAAACTGCTACTATTGACTTTTCTAATGATATGACCTCAGGAGCTGTTACCCATGCAGCAATGAATGCAGCAATGTTTTCTATTGGTGCCGTACCGGATGCTGTAAATGATATTGAGGTAAGATTGAAAACCTCTGTAGGGCCCGCAGCTTTTTATTCGAATGTAATCACAGTTAAGGTAACTCCTTATACTCCGAATCCGGATTTAGTATATCCGAAGATCAATGTACCGGGTAGCTATGCAGGAGCTGCAGGTTATGCCAACTGGACTCCGGGCAACTCACCGAATTTGTTTTCACCTGAGAAAAATGATAAATACAGAGGATTTATATGGATTAATACTGTTACCGGTGTTGATGATGGAAAATATAAGTTTTCTATTAATGAGGACTGGCCGGGAAATAAAGGAGATGATGGTACCAATTCCGGAAAACTGAAAGCGGATGGAGAAAACATAAAAGCTCCTGCAGCAGGAACCTACTACATTAAAGTAGACTGGGCTGCCAATACCTACTCTTCAGTTTTAGCCAACTTCGGAGTTATTGGTGATGCAACGCCTACGGGATGGGGATCAGATACGGATTTTGTTTATAATCCTGCAACCAAAACCTATGTTATCAATTCAATTGCTTTATCCAATACAGGAGTATTTAAATTCAGAGCCAATGATGACTGGGCAATAAAGTTCCAGCCAAAAGATGCAGAGCAGACTTTGGTTTCAGGAACAGGTGTTCAAGCCTATTTAAGCTCAGAGGGAACTGTTACAGGAGATCCTGGATATAAAGTTTCTCAGGCAGGAAATTATAAAATTGAACTGGATTTACACAATTCAGCATATTACAAATTAACCGTTACTAAATTGTAAATCAAACTCAACTCAAATAAAGCAAAGTGCTGCTTTACCGCAGCACTTTATTTTTTAAGTTAATAAATAGTCATTATGAAGAAAATTACAGTTGGAGCGCTTTTGCTCTCAATGATGTTTACAGGTGTGAAAGCCCAATCTTTAAAGTCTCCGGACGGAAAGTTCGAAATGAACTTTCAGCTGAAAGAAGGAGTACCTTACTATAACCTGAAATACAATGGGGCAGTAGTGGTGGAAGATTCTAAATTGGGATTGAGATTATTTAAAGACACAGCCATAAAATTCGCTTCTGAGATTGCCAAACCAGAAGATGCAAAATACGATCTGAACAACGGTTTTGCAAAAACAGATGAAAAAAGAGACTCTAAAAATGAAACCTGGCAGCCGGTTTTAGGAGAAAAGAAAAATTATATCAATCATTACAACGAGCTGGCAGTTACCCTGAACCAGGCTTCTACAGACAGGAGTATTGTGGTAAAGTTCAGATTATTCAATGATGGATTGGGTTTCAGATATGAATTCCCACAGCAGAAAAACCTTAATTACTTTGTGATCAGAGAAGAAGACTCTGAAATCGATTTCCCTACCGATATGAAGGCATGGTGGATGGTTGCCGATTACGACTCTCAGGAGTATCAGTATCAGGAAACTAAAGTATCCGAGATTCCTTCAAAATGGGATAAAGCATATGATGCCAACGCTTCCCAGTCATTGGTGAAAAATGCAGTTCAGTCTCCTTTAATGCTTAAAAAAGAAGGAAAAGAACCATTGTATATCAATGTTGCAGAAGCAGCCGTATTGGATTATCCGGCTTCACATCTTGAGGTAGATGCACAGAATTATAAATTCAAAACGCATTTGACTGCCGACAGACAGGGAGCGAAAGGATATATTCAGACTCCGTCAGTAACGCCTTGGAGAACGATTATTGTAGCTCCGAAAGCAGAACAGGTAATGGATTCTAAAATGATCTTCAACCTGAATGAGCCTACGAAGTACACCGATACATCTTACATTCACCCTACAAAATACATGGGAGTCTGGTGGGAAATGATTATCGGAAAATCACAATGGGCTTATTCTACTGCTGAAAATGTGCATTTGGGTAAAACAGATTTTGCTAAGCTTACTCCAAACGGAAAGCATGCAGCCAACAATACAAAAGTTAAGGAGTACATTGACTTTGCGGCAGAAAACGGATTCCAGGGATTACTGATCGAAGGATGGAACATCGGTTGGGAAGACTGGTTCGGACATTCAAAAGAGTTTGTTTTCGATTTCATCACTCCTTACCCGGATTTTGATATTAAAATGTTGAATGAATACGCGCATTCAAAAGGAATCAAGCTGATCATGCACCATGAAACTTCTGGTTCTGCCACGAACTATGAAAGATGGGCGGATAAAGCTTTCCAAACCATGAATAAGTATGGATATGATGCCGTGAAAACAGGATATGTAGGAGATATCATTCCTAGAGGAGAACATCATTACTCTCAATGGACCATTAACCATTATTATAGAATTGCAGAAAAAGCAAATGACTATAAAATCATGGTGAATTCTCACGAATCCGTACGTCCTACAGGAGAAAGCCGTACTTATCCAAACTATATTTCTGCAGAAGCAGCACGTGGAACGGAATATGAAGCTTTCGGAGGAAATAAGCCGGATCATCAGACGGTTCTTCCGTTTACAAGATGGATGGGAGGTTCGATGGATTACACGCCGGGAATTTTCCAGACGAAACTTGACTATTATTTCCCTGGAGATAACCGTTTCGTAAAAACTACGCTGGTAAAACAGTTGGCGCTTTATGTAACGATGTATATGCCGCTTCAGATGGCTGCAGACCTACCTGAAAACTACAAAAAGCATATGGATGCGTTCCAGTTTATCAAGGATGTGGCAGCAGATTGGGATGATACAAAAATCTTATCCGCAGAACCTGGTGATTATGTGGTGACAGCAAGAAAAGCAAAAGGAACTGAAAACTGGTTTGTAGGAGGTATTACCGATGAAAACAAACGTGAATATACAGTAGATTTCTCATTCCTGGATAAAGGAAAGAAATATGAGGCAACCATCTATGAAGATGGAAAAGATGCCGATTATATCGATAATCCTCAAAGCTATAACATCTACAAGAAAGAGATTACAGGAAAATCAAAAATTAATTTTAAAATGGCAAGAAGCGGCGGTTTCGCAATTTCTATTAAACCAGTAAAATAATTGTAAGATACACTAAGGTGCCCCGGTTCATTGATTTTTTAATGTTCCGGGGTATTTTTTTAGTATTTGTCCGCTGTCTGGCTGATTTTCCCATTTTGTCCAAATCCAATTATTCATGATGAAGTCTATATGAAGATACGTAATCTTATCGTTGTTGTAAAAAGAGATAAAAAATAGACTTTCTCTTATATTTTTCGATGTATATATAAAAATTTAATGCTAAATTGAACACTAATATGAAGACAATATATGCAGCATTCACGCTTTCGATAGCTTCTTTTGCTTTTTCCCAGAAAAATCTGGAAAGAGTAGAGCCGGCTTTCTGGTGGAAGGGAATGAAAAATCCTGAACTTCAGATTCTTGTATACGGAAAAGAAGTGGCTAATAACGAGATTACGCTTTCTGATGGCATACAGATCAAAGACATCAGGAAAGTAGATAATCCTAACTATGTTTTTATTACAGTCAATACCAACGAAATAAACGTTCCGAAGTTTGCTATCAATATTAAAAAAGGTAAAAAGAATCTTGGTTCATACACTTATGAATTAAAGCAAAGAAATCCCGGATCTGCGAGCCGCGAGTCTTTTACTTCAAAAGACTTTATGTATCTGATCATGCCGGACCGATTTGCCAACGGGGATGAAAAGAATGATTCAAAACCGGAACTTACCGAAAAAGCAGATCGTAGTCTTCCCAACGGCAGGCATGGTGGAGATCTTCGTGGAATTATCAACAACCTTGATTATATTCAGAATCTGGGGGCTACAGCGGTCTGGCTTACTCCTGTGAATGAGGATAACGAAAAAGTGTATTCCTACCACGGCTATGCCCAGACTGATCTCTATAAAATAGATGGCCGCTACGGCACCAATGAAGACTATAAAACATTATCCCAGGAGTTGAATAAGCGAAATATGAAGCTGGTGATGGATTATGTAACCAACCACTGGGGCGGATCACACTGGATGATCAAAGACCTTCCTTCAAAAGACTGGATTCATTGGTTTGATGAAGGAGAGAAAGGGTTTAAACGTTCCAATTATAAAACGACAACACAGTTTGATACCAATGCTTCAGATATTGATAAAAAATATGCACTGGACGGATGGTTTGATACGACCATGCCTGATATCAACCAAAAAAATCCATTGGTTCTGAAGTATCTGATTCAAAATGCAATCTGGTGGATAGAATATGCAGAACTGGGAGGATTTCGTGTAGATACTTATCCCTACAATGATAAAGATGCCATGGCAAAATGGGCCAAAGCGATCACCGATGAATATCCGAAATTCAATATCGTAGGGGAAACATGGCTGTATACAGCAGCTCAAATTGCAGCATGGCAGAAAAATTCGAAGATAGGAGAAATAGAAGGGTACAATTCAAATTTACCTTCTGTGATGGATTTTATGCTGTTTGAAAATATGCCTAAAGCACTCAAAGAAAAAGAAAGCTGGGATAAAGGAATGATTCGTATTTACGATTCTTTTACCAGCGATTTCCTTTATCCGGATATCAATAATACCCTTGTTTTCTTTGAAAATCATGATACCGAAAGATGGAACGAAATCTTTAATGCAAATCCAGATGCCTATAAAATGGCGCTCACTCTGATCTCGACAGTAAGAGGAATTCCGCAGATTTATTACGGATCTGAAATAGGAATGAGAGGAGATAAAAAGACCGGTGGTGACGCAGATATCCGCAGAGACTTTCCTGGTGGCTGGAAATCTGACACACAAAACGCTTTCAATCCATCCGCTCAAACTGCGGAGCAGAAAGAATTTTTCCGGTTTACTCAGAAGTTATTGAACTGGAGAAAAGGCAAAGACGTGATACATCATGGAAAAACTAAAAATTTCGTTCCTCAGGATGGTGTTTTTGTTTATTTCAGATATAATGAAAAAGAAACGGTAATGGTGGTGGTCAACAATAATGAAAAAGATCAGACGTTAGATCTGAAACGGTTTGCAGAATCGCTGAATGGATTTACAAAAGGAAAAGAAATTATTTCAGACAAAGAAATTTCATTGCAAAAGAGCATGAATATTCCGGCAAAAACGCCATTCATCATTGAACTAGAAAAATAATAATTACCTATGAAAAAACTAACGACTGCTTATACATTAATCCTTTTTTTACTGGGGGTTTCTTTACTTACAGCACAGTCGAAGACCGGATTTGAAAAAGAAAAATCGGAAATCACTACCATGCTTGATACCTTCAATGCAATGGCGGCAAAAGCAGATTATGATGCCTATTTTAATCTGTTTGCAGATGAATCTACCTTTATCGGTACAGACGCTACTGAAATCTGGGACAAAAAAGCATTTATGGTATGGGCAAAACCTTATTTTGACAAAAAGAAAACCTGGAATTTTAAAGCCCTTAAAAGAAATATTTACTTCAGCAAAGACGGAAAACTGGCCTGGTTTGACGAATTGCTGGATACACAGATGAAGATCTGCAGAGGCTCAGGAGTGGTAGAGAAAATCAACGGAAGCTGGAAGGTAAAACAATATGTTCTTTCTGTGACAGTGCCTAATGAGGTTGTTGATAAAGTGGTTATTGAGAAGGCCCCTATCGAAGATGCATTAATTCAAAAACTGAAGTCGTAATGGCAATAATGATGGGGAAATACGATACTGGCAAGGTAGGAAAAAGGAAAAAACCAGACCTATCTATGCTCCAGATTATCAATATGAGCATGGGATTCCTGGGAATTCAGATGGCATTCGGGTTACAAAATGGAAATGCGAGCCGTATTCTGGGTAATTTAGGAGCTGATGTTCACGAGTTATCCTGGTTCTGGCTGGTGGCTCCTATTACAGGACTCATTGTCCAGCCTATTATCGGCCATATGGGTGATAATACATGGAGTCCGCTGGGAAGAAGAAAACCTTATTTCCTGATTGGAGCCGTCTTGTGTGCGATAGGATTGGTTTTACTTCCTAATGCCGCTTCTGTTACTCAGATGTTTGCTGCCAATGCGCTTTTGTTAGCCGTAATATTCCTGGCTATGATGGATGCTTCAGTGAATATCGCAATGGAGCCTTTCAGAGCTTTGGTAGGAGATATGCTTCCTAAACATCAGGGTACGATAGGATTTTCTGTACAAACAATTCTGATTGGAATCGGAGCTGTATTAGGATCTTATTTGCCGGACTGGTTAACAAAAATGGGAATTTCCAACGAAGCACCGGCAGGGTTTGTAGCAGATAATGTCATTTATTCTTTTTATATCGGTGCGGGATTGCTTATCATATCAATTCTATACACCATCATGACAACCAGAGAATATTCCCCACAGGAATTTGCCGATTTTGAAGATGGAAAAGAAGTAGAAAAACATGAGTCTAAGTTTTCAGATATTTTCAAAGACTTTGCAGCAATACCTTTGCAGATGAAAAAGCTGGGAATTGTTCAGTTTTTCTCATGGTTTGCCTTATTTACCATGTGGGTTTTCACAACCAGTGCGCTGGCCACCCATCATTTTGGACTTTCCCCGGAAGATACCCATTCCAAGGCATTCAATGATGCCGGAGACCTTACCGGAAAGCTTTTCGGAATGTACAATCTCTGGGCGATTCCGTTTGCATTTCTGCTGACTCCAATAGCAAAAATGATTGGAAAAAAGCAGACACACGCTTTAGCTTTATTATGTGGAGGTTTGGGATTGGTTTCCATGTATTTCATTAAAGATGTCAACAATTTATGGATCTCAATGATCGGATTAGGCTTTGCCTGGGCAAGTATTCTTGCAATGCCTTATGCAATGCTTATTGAGGTGATTCCACAACGGAAAATGGGCGTTTATATGGGAATATTCAATTTTTTTATTGTGATTCCGCAGATCATCAATGGTTTGTTCGGAGGTCCCATCGTAAGCGGGATTTTCGGAAAACAGGCGATGGATTATGTTGTGGTAGGAGGCGTTTGCATGCTGATCGGAGCTGTAGTAACCATGATTTTTGTGAAATCTGAAGATGAAACCGCTAAGGAAATTGAAGAAGAAATCAAGCAGGTACATTTTTAACTAGAAATTAGAAGTTAGAAGCTAGAAATTAGAAGTTAGAAATTAGAAGTTGCATTGAAAACTTTAATTTAGATTTAATACTATAATGAAATTCAATAGAAGCGGGCTTTAGCCCGCTTTCTTTTTAAACATCCATCAATTGGCTTTAGGGCCAAAACTTAAAACCTATCCTTCGTATGCTTATTATTTTTTGATCTTAAGATTGCAATAATCTCCCGCAGATTTTCACAGATATCACAGATGCTTGCACTTGTTTAATCATTGGAAGAAAAAATATCCAGTATAAAATTTTATCCCAGATAAAATCCTTGCGCCCTAAAAACATATCAAATGCAAAAAATCGCGTCTTTGCGTAATCCAACCTAGCCTATATTTTCACTTTTTCACCCTTTTTACTTCTCCAATTTCCTTTCTTAACCTACATCAACTTTTTAAACACCCACATCCCGTACATTTGTACCATAAATAATCACAGAAAATGAAAACAGTATATCATAAAGCAGATTCAAGAGGCCATGCCAACCATGGATGGTTAAATTCTTACCATACATTCAGTTTTGCCAACTATCAAAACAGAGACAGAACAAACTTTGGCGTTTTAAGAGTATTGAACGATGATACCGTTTCGCAGGGAATGGGCTTCGGAACACACCCGCACAGAGATATGGAAATTATATCCATTCCTTTGGAAGGAGATCTGGAACATAAAGACTCCATGGGAACCACAGCGGTGATCAGAAAAGGAGAAATTCAGGTGATGAGTGCCGGAACCGGTGTTATGCACAGCGAATACAATAAAAATAAAGATGAAGAAGTAAAATTCCTTCAGATCTGGGTGTTCCCAAAAGAACAGAATGTTGAACCGAGATACGATCAGAAAAGTATCAAAGAAGGGGAAAAAATCAACGGATTCCAGCAGATCTTATCTCCCAATAAAAATGATGACGGAGTTTGGATTCATCAGGATGCATGGTTCAACTTGGCCAACTTTAAAAAAGGAAACGGCAAGAATTATATGCTCAACAAAAAAGGAAACGGAGTCTATGCGTTTGTTTTAAAAGGAAGCGCAAAAATCGGGGACCGCGTTCTGAACGAAAGAGACGGATTAGGAATCTGGGATACACAGAGCTTTAATATCGAAGCCGTAGAAGACACCGAAGTATTATTAATGGAAGTACCAATGGAACTGCCATCTTATCTTAAATAAAAGACTAAATTTGTAATCTTAAAATAAACCTCACCTATGAAAATTTTAGCAATAGCAGGAAGTAATTCAGAAGTTTCAATGAACAAACAGTTGGTAGCCTATGCATCAACGTTATTTGAAAATGCAGAAGTAGAAGTAATCGATTTAAATCCTTTCGAAATGCCAATCTATAAACATGAAAGAGAATTAGCGGGCGGTGTTCCACAGGAAGCTCATGATTTCGCAGCAAAAATTGACGGTGCTGATGTATTACTGGTTTCTTTGGGAGAGCACAACGGAACGTATTCTACAGCATTCAAAAATGTGTTCGACTGGGTATCCAGAATCAAAGACAGAACTGTCTGGAACGAAGTACCAATGCTATTGATGTCTACATCTCCGGGCGGTAGAGGTGGTGCAGGTGTTTTGGAAGCAGCATCAAAGCGTTTCCCTTTCCACGGAGGAAATGTGGTGGAAACATTTTCACTTCCTTTCTTTAATGATAACTTTGATAAAGCCGCTCAGAAAATTTCTAATGAAGAGAAAGACAGTGAGTTAAAAGAAAAAATTAAGAAGATTGCAGCCATTGAAACAATCCTTGAAAAATAGAATTTGAATATTCATTTAAAATTACTATTTTTGCAAAAAGAAAAGAGATGAAAATTCAGACCTCCTATAAACAATGTTTTTCTCATAAAGGGAAAGTTGTGGGCTCTGAAATTCTGAGATAAAATAACGGCCGATAATCTGAAAAGATTGTCGGCTTTTTTGTTTTCTAAAATCGAGTATAAAAGTAATTGAAATATTAAAAGATAAGAAGACGCAAGACGTCAGATACAAGATAAGAATCATCTGAAATCTGAGATCTGAAATCCTATATCTAAAAATCTAAGCAGACATGAGCAACACTTACAAATCAGCAGGAGTAGACAAAGAAGAAGGATACAAAACGGTTGACAAGATCAAAAAAGCGGTCGGTGAAACCCACAATTCCAATGTACTGAACCACTTGGGAAGTTTTGGTGCTTTCTATGAAATCGGAGGATACAAAAATCCGGTTCTTGTATCAGGAACAGATGGAGTAGGAACAAAGCTGAAGGTAGCTTTAGATACTAAAAAATATGATTCTATCGGGGTAGATTGCTTCGCAATGTGTGCCAACGATATTCTTTGTCACGGAGCAAAACCTTTATTCTTCTTAGATTATCTGGCTTGTGGAAAGCTGGATTCAGAGATCGCTGCAGAAATCGTTTTAGGAATGGTTGCTGCTTGTAAGGATAACAACTGTGCACTGATTGGAGGAGAAACTGCTGAAATGCCAGGGATGTACCAGCCTGGAGATTACGATGTTGCCGGATTCTGTGTAGGAATTGTAGAAAAAG
Organism: Chryseobacterium cupriresistens; assembly: GCF_046614675.1. Taxonomy (NCBI): domain Bacteria; kingdom Pseudomonadati; phylum Bacteroidota; class Flavobacteriia; order Flavobacteriales; family Weeksellaceae; genus Chryseobacterium; species Chryseobacterium cupriresistens. The sequence continues at coordinate 324,630 of NZ_JBKKJT010000003.1, forward strand.
ACCAGATCATTGATGGGTCCAAGATCAAAGCTGGGAACAAAATTATTGCATTGCCAAGCTCAGGATTCCACTCAAACGGATTCTCCTTAGTAAGAAAAGTATTCCCGGATTTTGAAGAAGAGTTTGAAGGAAAACCATTATACGAGACGCTTTTAGTTCCTACAAGACTATACTACAAAGATATTCACAAAGTATTGGAAGAAGTAAGAGTAGAAGGAATTGCCCACATCACAGGAGGTGGTCTTTACGAAAACGTTCCAAGAATTATTCCTGAAGGACTTTGTGCTTCTATCGACGAATCAAAAATCAGAATTCCTAGTGTGATGCTTGAACTTGAAAAAAGAGGTGGAGTGGCACGTGAAGAAATGCACGGAACATTCAACATGGGTGTAGGAATGGTAATCGTTGTAGATGCTGAACATGCTGAAAAAGTATTACACCTTTTAGATGACGCTTACGAAATCGGTGAAATCACTGAAGGAGCAGAGAAAATCAATTTGAAATTTTAAATGACATCAGATTTCAGATCTTAGATATAAGACGTAAGTCTGTAATCTTTAATCTGACATCTAACATCTGAATAATGAAGAACATTGTTGTACTCGTATCCGGTTCAGGAACCAATCTGCAGAGAATCATTGATACTATTGACTCAGGAGAAATCCGGAATGCAAAAGTAACTCTGGTGGTAGCAGACAGAGAATGTTTCGGACTGGAAAGAGCAAAGAATCACAATATAGAAAACATACTCATTCCGAGAGGAAAGAACTTCAGCAGCGAATTGGCCAAAGTAATCCCTGAAAATACAGATCTGATTGTATTGGCAGGATTTTTATCCATCTTAAAATCTGAATTCTGTGAAAACTGGAATGGTAAAATAATCAATATTCACCCGGCTTTGCTTCCGAAATTCGGAGGAAAAGGAATGTGGGGAATGAACGTTCACAATGCAGTTATTGAAGCGAAAGAAATAGAGAGTGGGGCAACTGTACATTTTGTGACACCAGGGATTGACGAAGGAGAAGCTATTCTTCAGAAGTCTTTCGAAGTAACCGCTGAGGACACTCCTGAAACCCTGGCTCAGAAAGTTCACCAGATTGAATATGAAATATTTCCGATAGCGATCAATAAGGTCCTGGGAAATGAATAAATATAACAATGTATCAGTGTACCAATTTACCAATGTTGAAGGTATTTTTACATTGCTGGACTGATACATTGTTACATTAATAAAAAGAAATCTAAGTAAAATAAAAGTAAGTTCGGAGGTGAAAGACCCGGACACAGTTTGAAATAGCTGTAAAAAGTAAAAAATTGAAAGTAAAATGAGTAAAAAGAGAGTTTTAATCAGTGTTTCTGACAAAAGTGGATTAATAGAATTCGCACAGTTTTTGGAAGCTCAGAATTATGAGTTGATCTCTACAGGAGGAACGTTCAAACATTTGAAAGACGCTGGTTTAAATCCTATTCAGATTGATGAGGTTACCAATTTCCCTGAAATGTTGGATGGAAGAGTGAAAACTTTACACCCAAAAGTTCACGGTGGATTGCTCGCTGTTCGTAACAATGAAGAGCACATGAAAACCGTTCAGGAACACGGAATTGGTCTGATTGACATGGTAATCGTAAATCTTTATCCTTTCTTTGAAAATGTAAACAAAGACATTTCTTTACATGAAAAAGTAGAGTTTATCGATATCGGTGGACCTTCAATGCTTCGTTCTGCAGCGAAAAACTTTGATTCTGTAACAGTAATCACTGATGTTGAAGACTATGCAGCAGTGAAAATTGAAATGGAGCAAAACGGTGATACGTATATCGAAACCCGTAAAAAACTTGCAGGAAAAGTATTCAACCTTACCTCTGCATATGATGCGGCTATTTCAAGAATGCTTTTAGATGAAGAATATCCTACTTATCTGAATGCTTCTTATAAAAAAGTAGCAGATCTAAGATATGGAGAAAATCCTCACCAGACAGCAGCTTACTACGTTTCTACTTTCGAAAACGGAGCGATGAAAGACTTTGAACAGCTTGGAGGTAAAGAACTTTCTTTCAACAATCTTCGTGATATGGACCTTTGCTGGAAAGTGGTAACGGAGTTCAAAGAAGAAATGGCTTGTTGTGCCGTAAAACACTCTACCCCTTGTGGCGTTGCGATCGGAACTTCAGCATTGGAAACGTACCAGAAAACATTCGAATGTGATCCGGTTTCCATCTTTGGCGGAATTGTTGCAATGAACTATACAATTGATGCAGCTACAGCTGAAGAATTAAATAAAACTTTCCTTGAAATTGTAATGGCTCCTGAATTTGATGAAGAAGCCCTAGAAATTTTAAGAAAAAAGAAAAACCTGAGAATCATCAAAATCGTAAACCCTGTTTCAGACAAACAGACCTGGGTGAAAGTAGACGGAGGTATCCTTGTTCAGGATAATGACCTTCACTTCTCAGATGATATCAAAGTGGTAACGGAAGTACAGCCTACAGAAGAACAGAAAAAAGCATTACTTTTCTCTCAGAGAGTAGTAAAATATGTGAAGTCTAATGCAATCGTAGTTTCCAACGGAATTCAGGCATTCGGTATCGGAGGCGGACAGGTAAACAGAATCTGGGCAACACAGCAGGCTATCGAAAGAGCAAAAGAAAAATTCTCAGGAGATTTAGTACTGGCTTCAGATGCATTTTTCCCTTTCCGTGATGTGGTAGATTTCTGCGCTCAGGAAGGTATCAAGGCGATTATTCAGCCGGGTGGAAGTGTGAAAGATCAGGATAGTATTGAGGCAGCAAACGAGCACAGTATTCCAATGATGTTTACAGGTGTCAGACATTTTTTCCACTAATTAAAATAGAATTAAAAAATAATTAGGGATTGTATTTTTAGCATTCAAAATTATATATTTGTAAATTAAGACTAGATAATAAATAAAGTATGAGAATATTAATCATAGGTGAAGGCGGTAGAGAATCTGCTTTAGCGGCAAAGCTTCAGAATGACCCAAGAATTTCTAAAATGTTTTTTGCCAACGGGAATGCTACTACCGATGTAATAGGGAAAAATGTTCATTTATCAGAAATCAAAGAACTTAGAGATTTCGCTATTAAAGAAAAAATTGATCTTACGATCGTAGGTCCTGAAGCTCCTCTTGTAGCGGGTATCAAGGACGAATTTAAAAAGCATGATCTTAAGGTTTTCGGGCCTACTCAGAAAGTAGCGAGCCTGGAAGGAAGTAAAGCTTTCTCTAAGAAATTTATGCAGACCTATGATATCAAAACAGCTAAAGCTGTGGTATTTGATTCATATAACGAAGCAAAAGAATATGTGCAGACACAGCAGTATCCTCTGGTAATCAAAGCAAGTGGTTTAGCAGGCGGAAAAGGTGTGGTAATCTGTGATACTCTTGAAGAGGCGGAAGCTACAATCCACGATTTCATGATCAGAAGAATCTATGGTGATGCCGGTATTCGTTTAGTTATCGAAGAATATTTACAAGGTTTTGAAGCGTCTATTATTGCTTTCTCTAACGGGGAAAAATTATTCCCTTGTGTAGCGGCAAAAGATTATAAAAAAGCTGGAAACGGAGATACAGGACCTAACACAGGAGGTATGGGTTCAGTAGCGCCAAGTCCGGAATTTACTCAGGAGCACTACGCAGATTTTGAGAAAAACATCTTAGAGCCTACTGTTAAAGGTCTTAAAGCTGAAGGTTTCGGATTTAAAGGAATCATCTTCTTCGGATTGATGGTAACGAAAAACGGAGCTTACCTTCTTGAATACAACATGAGATTCGGAGATCCTGAAACTCAGGTATTGATGGCATTAATGGAAAACAATCTTTTAGATGTAATCCAGGACTGTATGGAAGGAAAAGACATTGAGCTTAAGTTTAAAGACGAAAAAGCAGTTTGCCTTGTTATGTGTTCAGGAGGATATCCGAGAAATATCGAAATAGGTTTCGAAATTACAGGAGAAGACAAACTGAAACATAGTAAACTTTTATATGCAGGAGCAGTCACGAAAGGTGATAAAGTGGTTTCCAATGGCGGTAGAGTACTGAACATTGTGGCTACAGGAGCTACCTACGAAGATGCCCGCAAAAAAGTTTACGAAGATGCAGCGCACGTACATTTCGATTACGGCTTCTACAGAGAAGACATCGGAAAGTTTTAATAAAAATCACGAAAAAAGATTTGGAGCTAATCCAAGTCTTTTTTTGTAAAACAGTTAAGTAAGCAATAAGCTTTAGGCTACAGGCAGCATGCTTATTGCCTGAAGCCTATAACTTAAAGCTTTTAATTTAATCATCATTTATCAATTATCAAAAATGAACAACGGTATTATTATTTTAGATTTCGGATCCCAGTACAACCAGCTTATCGGAAGAAGAATCCGTGAGATGGGTGTGTACTCTGAAATCTTGCCTTACAATACACCATTACAAGATATTTTAGCAAAACAGCCAAAAGGGATCATCCTTTCCGGTGGACCAAGTTCTGTAAATGCAGAAAATGCCCACCTGGTTGAAAAAGAATTATATGAGCAGGGAGTTCCGGTATTGGGAATCTGCTACGGAATGCAGATGACGGCGCACCTTTTAGGAGGAAAAGTAAACAAAGGAGAGAAAGGAGAATATGGTAAAGCCAATTTAGAGATCGTTAAAGAAAGCTCTTTATTAAAAGGAGTAACTCAGAACTCTGTCGTTTGGATGAGCCACTTTGATGAAGTAGGAGAATTGCCTGCAGGTTTTGAATTAAATGCAAAATCAGGCGTAATTGCTTCTATTTCCAATGAAGATAAAAAAATCTTCTGCGTTCAGTTCCACCCGGAAGTTTCTCATACAGAAGAAGGTGGAAAGATGCTTGAAAATTTTGTTTTCGGAATCTGTAACTCAGAGAAAAACTGGAAACTGACTAACTATATTGAAAAAACAGTTGAGGAAATCCGCGAGAAAGTAGGTAACAACAAAGTGATCCTTGGTCTTTCCGGAGGTGTAGACTCTTCTGTAGCTGCTGTTTTGATCCACAAAGCCATCGGTGATCAGTTAACTTGTATTTTCGTAGATACTGGATTATTAAGAAAGGATGAAGGGAAAAAAGTAATGGATCAGTATGGAGAGCATTTCCATATGAACATTAAAATGGTAGATGCTAAAGAAAGATTCCTTTCAAAACTAGCCGGAGTAGACGATCCGGAAGCAAAGAGAAAGATCATCGGAAACGAATTTATCCACGTATTTGACGAAGAATCTCACAAAATTGAAGGTGCTAAGTTCTTAGCTCAGGGAACCATTTATCCTGACGTTATCGAAAGCCAGTCTGTCAACGGACCATCTGCAGTAATCAAGTCTCACCACAATGTTGGAGGACTTCCTGAAGATATGGAATTCGAGTTATTGGAGCCATTAAGAGAGCTTTTCAAGGACGAAGTAAGAAGAGTAGGAGAAGAATTGGGTATTCCTCATCACCTGGTATACAGACACCCTTTCCCTGGTCCTGGATTAGGAATCAGAGTATTGGGAGCGGTAGATGCTGAGAAAGTAAGAATCCTTCAGGAAGCTGATGATATCTTCATCGAAGAATTATACAAAAATGACCTTTACGAAAAAGTATCTCAGGCTTTCGTAGTCCTTCTTCCTGTAAAATCTGTAGGAGTAATGGGTGACGAAAGAACATATGAATACACCGCTGTAGTTCGTTCTGCCAATACCATCGATTTCATGACAGCAACATGGAGCAGACTTCCTTACGAGTTCCTGGATACCGTTTCCAGCAGAATCATCAACGAAGTAAGAGGAATCAACAGAGTAGCTTACGATATTTCAAGCAAACCGCCTGCAACGATTGAGTGGGAATAATTTTTGACTTGAATTTAAAATATAAATCCTGCCCGTTTTTTGGGTGGGATTTTTTTGTTAAAACTGTTTCAATGAAGAAATGATCAGTAAAATATTTAAAGCAATTAACAAGCAATATATCAGCTTGAAGAGTATATGTTTATGAAAAATGACATAACTTGTTAACATAGTACCTATTAAATAGAAGTAAATAAAACTTTTTGCTTCCTGGGGTTTTATTTCAGATGCTGAAAACAAGTTTAAATTATGCGAAACATTGACTGATGTATCAGCATAAAAGATTCTTAAAATAAACATAATGGTGACGCTTATGAGTAAAATTACTGCGTATGGTTTCATCAACTAATAAAAATTTAATTTAATCGGACAAGAATGATTTTTAATTGACGTTGTAAAAATAAAAATCTTCCGCAGAAAAAGCATTCAGGTTTTCTATAAAGTCAAAATAAGCATTATAAATATCAGGATCTACAGTCAAATACGGATTAGATAGCGTATCGACAATAATATATTCTGTATCACGAAATGTATGCAGAATATTTTTAACCTGTAAAGCATATAGCTTTTCTATAAAAATCAGAGGATAATTCAGACAGATATATCCCACAGTTTTATTTCCCAGATTTAGAATAGCAATTCTTTCTGTTTCCATTTCTATATCAGTGCGATAAGGAAATGAAAGCGCCTCGATTACAGAACTGAAATCAGAGTGTTTCCAATAATTATTTGAGTGAACTGCTGCTTGTAAAATTTCGGTGATATCCACTGTTAAATTTTGTATAAATAGTTGGGGAAGTAGTTATCTATAAGGATTTAAGTAAAATATTTTCACTAAATTTAAGTAAAATTACATCAAATGCAAATAGAAACAAGAAACCTGACCCTTCAGGATTATGATGAACTGGCGGAAACGATGAAAAGGGCCTACCCACAGATGTCGGAGTCTATATGGTCCAAAAAAAGTATTGATAAACTGACAAAAATATTCCCTAACGGACAAATTTGTATCACGGTTGACGGAAAACTCGCTGCTGTAGCGCTTTCCATTATCGTCAATTATGAAGAATTCGGGGACGATCATACCTATAGTGATATTACTGGAAATTATACATTCAATACACATACTTCCACAGGAAATGTCCTTTATGGAATTGAAGTTTTTGTAGATCCTGAGTTTCGTGAGTTACGTTTGGGAAGAAGGCTTTACGATGCACGAAAAGAACTTTGTGAGTTATTAAACCTGAAATCGATTATTCTTGGAGGCAGAATCCCCAATTATCACAAATACAGCCACGAACTTTCTGCAAGAAATTATATCCGAAAAGTAAGAGATAAGGAGATCTATGATCCGGTATTGTCTTTCCAGCTTTCCAATAATTTTCTTCCGATAAAAATCCTGAAAAAATATCTTCCGGAAGATGAAGCTTCCAGAGAAAATGCTGTTCTTTTACAATGGAACAACATCTATTACAGCAGAAAACCGAATACCATGCAGGACAGCATTATCCGTCTCGGATTGGTGCAATGGCAGATGAGGCACTTCAAAGATATTGAAGCTTTTTATGAACAGGTGGAATTTTTTGTGAATGTAATGGGGGATTACAAATCAGACTTTGTTCTTTTCCCGGAACTCTTTAACACTCCTTTGCTTGCTCCTTTCAACAATCTTTCCGAAAGGGACAGTATGATAGAGCTGGCTAAGCTGACAGAGGAAATCAAAGAAAAAATTTCAGAGCTGGCCATCAGTTACAACGTCAATATTATTTCGGGAAGCATGCCTGTTTTTGAAAATAATGAACTGTACAACGTAAGCTATCTTCTTCACCGTGACGGCCGTATGGATGAATACAGAAAAATTCATATTACTCCGAACGAAAAGAGATATTATGGAATGAAAGGCGGAAATGAAATCAAAGTTTTTGATACCGACTGCGGAAAAATAGGTCTTGTCATCTGCTATGACGTGGAATTTCCGGAGTTACCAAGAATTCTGGCTGATCAGGGAATGAAAATTCTGTTTGTTCCTTATCTTACAGACACTCAGAATGCCTACATGAGAGTACGCCACTGTGCCGCAGCAAGAGCCATTGAAAACGAATGCTACGTTGCCATTGCTGGTTGTGTAGGAAACCTTCCGAAGGTAAACAATATGGATATTCAGTTCGGACAGGCTGCTGTATTTACCCCTTCCGATTTTGCCTTCCCATCCAATGCCGTAAAAGGAGAAGCTACTCCAAACACCGAAATGACCCTGATTGTGGATGTAGATCTGAACCTGTTGAAAGATCTTCATCACAACGGTTCTGTTCAGGTCATGAAAGACCGGAGAAAAGATCTTTACGAAACTTATCTTAAATAATAAAACTTCGGGGCGGCTCCATAGGAGCCGCCCCGAAGTTTTAAGTATTAACACAAACTGAATTATCCTTTTTTAACAGATTCCCTGATTAAATCCTGGTTATTTTTATACACCTCATATTGCTCAGGACTTAGTATCTTTTTAAAATCTTTATCCAGTGTTTTAAAATCACTGATGATAACCTTTTTTGCCTTATTGCTGTCAGCATCTTCAGGACCTGCATTTTTCTTGTTAAGACGCTTTCCAAAGTCTTTCTGAACCTTCTGTACTCCTTTAAAGTTGATCTCATAGGCCTGCTCAACCTGTCTTTCGGTCAGATCCAGAATAGGGATCATAATCAATGTTCTGAAAAGAGCAATCTTTTCTGCCCTGTCTTGTTTTACAATTGCCATCTGCTCAGGAGTCAGGATCTGTTCCATCGCCTGATGACGTTGGGCAATGATGCTTATAAATTCGTCAGCAATAATTTTGTTGTTTTCAGGGCTGTTATTGTTACCGGCTTTGTTATCAAGAGCAATAAGTACATCTGCTGTAGTATTATTGATCTCTGCAACTTTATTCACCTGTGATTCTGTAAGTCCTAAATAACTCATTTCTTTTGTGGCTACTTCGGCAATAGAATGAGCTGATGCTACCTGAGCTTTTATTTGTGTTGTAAACAGAACTGCTGATACAATAAGACCAGCTGAAATAATTTTTTTTAACATAGTGTTGTATTTAAATATTTATAAAATTTTTTTGTTCTTCCAGATGGAAATAATGTGCCAGAAATTGAGGTACGTAGGCATTTTTTAGGGCAAAAAAAATACCCGAAGAATATTTCTTCGGGTACTGTATAATTCTGTATAAAATTTGATCTTACATATACTGAGGGCATACTACAGCAGGACAGATCAGTCCAGGACATTTTGGTCTTCCGTCTGTAGGGCAGCATTGGTTTGAGCAGTTTCCGATAATAATTCCGCTTCCTGCAATTCCTTTTAATTGCTCTCTTGAAAGTTTGTTGTTACGTAAATTTTTCATGTTCTAATATTTTTGATTTGTTTTAATTTTGTACGTTGTAAATATATTAATTTTTACAATATATGATGTGTTTTTATTGATATTGGTGTATTTTATTCTTTAAAATACTGATTATGTGTTGTTATTTTTAATTTTATTTGTTGGCGTTGTTGTCATAATTGTTTTCATAAAGGAACAATTTTTGGAGTAAATTGCACCTACTATTGATACACTATGTTTGATAAACCTCAAAGAAAACTGAAAAGATCCGCAAGACTGATTTCCGTACTCAGTAAATATGGATTCAAAGATCTTCTGGCCAGAATGAACGGAAATAAGCAGGAAGAAGCTTCCGGTCATTCAGATGAAATCATCTCAAAAGGAACCGTTTACGAAAGAATCAGACTGGCTCTTGAAGAGTTGGGGCCTACCTTTGTAAAATTGGGTCAGACATTCAGTAACAGGGAAGATTTATTGCCGCCGGAAATGATCCAGGAACTGCAGAAACTTCAGGACAAAGTGGAAACAGTAGATATGAATGTGGAGGAAGCACTGGAAAGTGAATTTAATATTTCCGTGAAAGATTATTTCCGTGAAATTCAGAAAAAGCCTTTGGCTACAGCTTCCATTGCTCAGGTTTATAAAGCTGTTCTGCTGGATGGCAGTCCGGTAATTTTAAAGTTGAGAAAACCTGATGTCCAGTCTGTCATTGAAGATGATTTACTGTTGATTAAAGATATTGAAAAGCTGATATCCACTTATTCGGAGATAGGAGAAAAACTCAATCTGAAACAGGCCATTTCTACCTTTGAAAAATCTTTACTGGAAGAAGTTTCTTTGATTAATGAAAAAAACAATATCCAGCAGTTCCGTCTGAATTTTAAGAACAATAAAGAAACATACGTTCCTAAAGTGTACGAAGAATTTTCCAACAACAATATTCTTTGTATGGAATTTATTGATGGAATCAAAGTAACCGATAAATCTGTTCTTTTGGCCAATGATATCGATCCTGTAAAGGTTTCAGAAACAGGATTGAGACTCTTTGTATCGCAGATTTTAGATTATGGATTTTTCCATGCCGATCCTCATGCCGGAAATATTCTGGTAAAAAAAGACGGCAGAATTGTTTTCATTGATTTCGGAGCAGTAGGGAAAATTCAGCCTAATGATAAAGAAATTCTTGAAAATCTTATTGTCAGTTTTGTTGCTAAAAATTCGCATAAAATAGTCCGTTCACTCAAAAAAATGGCCATAAGCTATGAAATTCCGGACGAAAGAAGGTTTGAAAATGATGTGGATGATATTCTGAATTTTGTTCACAGCTCGTCATTACAGGATATCAATGTACAGGTGATTATCAACAAGATGAAGGATATACTGAAAGACAACAGGCTTTATATGCCGGATTATTTCTATCTTCTGTTCAAAGGAATCAGTCTGATAGAAGGAGTGGGAAGGAGCATTAATCCTGATCTTGATATTGTTAAAAGTCTTCACCCTTACACCAAAAAGATTTTCACCAAGAAAATCAGTCCTAAAAATCTTTTGAAAACAGGGATGGACCGTATGATGAATTTCACGGATAATGTAGATGAAATTCCGAAAGAACTTCGTTCCGTTCTTCAAAAACTGGATGAAAATAAATTTACGGTTTCCAGCGAAATCAAAAATATAGAGAAGACCAACCAGCTCATCAAATCCAGTGTCATCAATCTGATTCTGGCCATGGTTTTAGGAGCGAATATCATTGCCACGGCTATCGTGTTTTCCTCAGAATCCGGACCAAGAATCGGAGAACTGTCGTTAGTTGCAGTTTTAGGTTTTATTTTTTCAATTCTTTTAGTCATTATCCTTCTGCTAAGAGTAACCAGAAAATAAAATGGAAGTTGACTTTGAACCCGAAGAATGTATAAACGCTAATCCCGCCACCCTGTATTTAAACCAAAAACAATGAAAATACTTATTATAACATCCATTACCTTATTCAGCACACTTTGTATGGCTCAACAAGGAAATGAAGAGAAGCTTCAGGGAGATTTTGACGGAAACGGAACAAAAGAATACGCTTACACAAAAGTCAGCGACTGTGGCGACGAATGTGAAGGAAAGTGTGAAACCACCATTTATTTCAGCGATAAAAATATACAGCCGATCACCATTACTCCTGCAAACCAGGGAAGTTTGTATAATTTAGGAGATCTTAATGGTGACGGAAAAGAAGAGATCGGCTTTTATCCCAATTGGTGCACCAGCTGCTGGCATCCGTTCTATGTGTATACATTAGGTAAAACGGGTTGGAAGCCATTATTGCCTTCTATCTCAACCCATTGTAATCAGTGGGAAGAAGATCAGTTTCCTATTAAAAAAGATCCGAAAAAGAAAGGATATGTTATTGTTACCTCCAGCAAATGGGAAGATGATGACATTAAAATCAGTAGTAAAAGTGTAAAAGTGAATTGATTACAATCGCTTGAGGCTGGAAGAGGGAAGGAAATGACCTGTATTAATATATTGATCTGTTTCATTATGCATTCAAAAAATTAAAAGAACGTTTGATAATCTTCCAGCTTAAGACTTCGTGCTTCCATACTACAAAATTAAATACCTATCTTTGCAAAATGGAAAAACTCACTTTTGCGGATTTTGACCTTCCGGTTAAAATTCTCGATGTTTTAGCGGATCTGGAATTATTTGAACCTACTCCAATTCAGGAGAAGAGCTTAAAGCCTATACTTTCGGGAAGAGATGTAATGGGAATTGCGCAGACAGGAACCGGGAAAACATTAGCTTATCTTTTACCTGTTCTTAAAACATGGAAATACAGCAAGACAGGAAATCCAACTGTTTTGGTGCTTGTTCCTACAAGAGAACTGGTGGTACAGGTAACAGAAATCCTTGAAAAACTGACAGAAAATATTACGGCAAGAGTAATCGGAATATACGGTGGAAAAAATATCAATACTCAAAAACTATTGTTTAATGATGGCTGTGATATTCTGGTAGGAACACCGGGACGAGTGATGGATCTTTCCATAGACAACGCGATTTCTCTGAAAGAGGTTCAGAAACTGATCATCGATGAGTTTGACGAGATGCTTAATCTTGGTTTCAGACCACAGCTTACCCACATTTTTGAAATGATGAAGGAGAAGAGACAGAATATTCTTTTCTCTGCAACCATGACGGAAGCGGTAGATGAAATGCTGGATGTTTATTTTGCCAATCCGATTGAAATTTCATTGGCTAAATCAGGAACACCACTTGAGAAAATCGAGCAGATTGGTTACAAAGTAGAAAACTTTAATACCAAGATCAATTTACTGGAGCATTTGCTTAAAAGTGATGCAGACATGTCCAAAGTACTGATCTTCAATAACAATAAAAGACATGCAGACCTTCTCTTTACTAAAATCGATGAGCTTTTCCCTGAACAGTTTGATGTGATTCATTCCAATAAATCGCAGAATTACAGACTGAAAGCGATGAAGAGGTTTGAGAATGAAGAGATCAGAGGTTTGATTACCACAGATGTCATGGCAAGAGGTCTGGATATCTCGAACATTACACACGTCATCAATTTTGAAACGCCTGATATTCCGGAGCAGTATATCCACAGAATCGGTAGAACAGGTAGAGCAGACAAAGAAGGGAAAGCTTTGGTTTTTGTAACGAAAAAAGAAGAACCTTTGCTTCTTGATATTGAGCTGTTGATGGATAAGGAATTGAAATTTAATGAATTCCCTGAGGATGTTAAAATCAATCCTAAAAAGATTGCTGCCGAAGAAGATCAGGTAGTCATGAAAAATCCTGTACAGGTAAAACTGAACGAAGGAGGCGGAGCATTTCACGAGAAAAAAGCTAAAAATACCAAAGAAAACTGGGGTGGACCTTCCAAAAGAAAAGCACCTAAGAAATTTGGAGCCAACAGAGCGCAGCAGAAAGCAATTTCGAAATCGAAAAGAAAGAAATAAAATAAAAAACGATTCCCATTTCAGGAATCGTTTTTTATTTTTAATCGAATTTGATATTATTGTTTTTATCATGGATTGAGTTTACTTCATATAAGGAGTGATCACCTTAGCCCAGATTTTATATCCTTCCGGCTTAAAATGAAGCATGTCTTCCACAAAAATATCTTTTCTTACATTTCCATTAGCATCTTCCATTGCTTTGGTAACATCAATAAATTCCGCGTTTGGTTCCTTTTTCATAAAAGCAGCAATTTTTTTGTTGGCAACCTTCATCTGCGGCCAGATCACTTCTCGGCTCGGCGAATATTTGATGGAGATATAATCTACTTCAATATCAGGAAACCTCTCACGGATTTTTTTGTAAAAAGCTTTGAATCGGTCAACAACTACTTTGGCTTTTAGCTTATGATTATCTGCAAAATCATTTTCGCCACAGTAAATAATGATCTGTTTGGGCTGATAAGGCGCTAAAAGGTCATTCGAAAAATCATTAAGATCTGTAAGTCTTGATCCTCCAAACCCTCTGTTGATAATGGTTTTACCAGGAAAATAATCTGCTACATCAGTCCATTTGGTGAATGATGAACTTCCAATAAATAAAATAGCATCCTTTTGAGGCGGGTTTTGCTGGTCCAGCTTTTTAAATTCCTGAATGTCCTGCCAGAACATCGGTTTTTTCTCCTGAGAAAAAGCAATAGCAAAATACAGCAATAGAAATGCTGATAGAATCTTCTTCATTATATTCAGTTTTAAATTAGATATAAAAGTAATAAAAAACTCCCGATTAGCGGGAGTTATAATTTATCTTTTGTAGGTAACGTAAGGGACATCCGGTATTTTATCTCCATCCATATCAAAGATTCCTGACTGCTGGGCAAGTTTAAGATCTTTGGCTGTCAGAATATCAATTCTGTAGTTTACTGATCCTTCATCACCAAGTTTAATTCCAATGATTTTTGAATCGGCATCGTAGGTAAATGTTCCTTCAGTTTTTGGCGATGGGGTACAGTCTGCACCTTCTCCCGTATACGCTGTATAGCTTACATAATAATCTGTTCTGAAGAAAAGAGTATTTTTAGCTGCACATCCTGTTAAAGTTTCAGTATAGAGCACTGTTTTATTATCTTTTCCGGAAATTACTTCCCTTTTAACTTCCTTCCAATCTCCCTTCATGATTTCCATATCATAAGCTTCGAGATTGTCATCTTTACAAGAAGTAAGTGCCAAGGCAGAAAAGGCAAATAAAAGTAGCTGTTTTTTCATTTTCACAAATTTAAGAATATGCTAAAATATAAATAAATTTGAAATATCTGTAATGAAATAGTGAATTTTTAAACGAATGTTTGTAAATTAAATAATTTTATAGAGGTTGCAATACGGGATGCGAGTTTCGGGTTATATATTTTCAAACTGAAAATGAAGATAAGCGCTTCATCCGAATCTTGAAACAGCATAGCTCAAACCTCGTACCCCGAATCCCTTAATAGCTCATCTCTACAATCTTATAAGCATCCTGCGGAGTCAGTTTTTTATATTCTCCAAGGCCTAGCCACTTTCTGTCTGTAAAGGCTTTTTCAACCTTTTCAGCGGTTCCTTTAAAGTCCTCCGTATATTCGGAAAGCCTGGTTTTGATATGAAGACTGTGGAAGAATTCTTCCAGCTTTTTAATGCCCAGTTCAGCTTTTTCCTCTACACTTCCGTCTTTGATTCCCCAAACTCTTTCAGCGTACTGAGCCAGTTTTCCTTTTTTATCTTCAAAGTTGTAACGGTAATGCGATGGAGCAATGATTGCCAGTGTTCTTGCGTGATCAATTCCGAAATAAGCGGTCAGCTCATGTCCCATTGCATGCACGGCCCAGTCTGTAATAACTCCTTTCTGGATCAGTCCGTTTAACGCCATTGTACAACACCACATAAAGTTTCCTGCAGCATCATAGTTGAAATCATCAGCCAATACTTTTGGAGCCGTTTCCTGCAGGCTGATCAGGATGCTTTCTGCAATTCTTTCCTGAAGGTCGGCGGAAGAAGGAGTGGTCATATATTGTTCCAATACGTGAGTATAGGCATCTGTGATTCCGTTCACAATCTGATTTTTTGGAATAGATCTGATTACCTCCGGATCCAGTACAGAAAATTGCGGGAAAAGTCCCGGTCCTCCTGAAGATAATTTCTCATGGGTTTCCCTTCTGGAGATCACATAACCGGAATTCATTTCTGATCCCGTTGCAGGCAGTGTTAAAATACTTCCGAAAGGCATTCCTTCCCCTTCAAAAGTTCTTACCGATTTTTTCAGAATATCCCATGGCTCACCGTCATAATTGGCTGCTGCAGAAAGGAATTTTGTGCCGTCAATGACAGATCCGCCACCTACAGCAAGAAGGTAAGTAATATCTTTTTCTTTAATAAAGCTTAAAGCATTGATCAGAACTTCATATTCAGGGTTGGCAGGAACTCCGCCAAACTCGTATAATTCATGATCTTTTAAAGCCTCTTTTACCTGATCGTAAACACCATTGTTTTTGATGCTTCCGCCACCGTAAATCATTAATATTCTTGCGTCTTGAGGGATTTCTTTGGAAATTTTAGCGATTTCGCCTTTCCCAAAAAGTATTTTTGTAGGGTTTTTAAACTCGAAATTAAGCATTGTTCTATATTTATTTTAGTCAAATTTACGGAATGAAAAAAGAAAAGTAGGTTAATGAAATTTTAAAATTGCTATTATTCCATTTTATGAAAGCTATTGCTTTCTGTCTTTCCGATTCCTATTTCCGATTCTCTTGTAACATTTATTATATCTAAGAAGAAAGAAAGGTCTTTGCTCTTTTTATAAAACCTTGCTTATCCTTTTTCATCTCATCCAGCAATTTTTTCCGGTCATCAGGAATCGTAAGATACTGATCTCCCCAAAGATTAATCTCAACGATTACGGGAATAAGGTCAATTCCTTTCTGGGTCAGAAAATAAAGAATTTTCAGCTTACTGTCCGGATGGTCTTTTTTATCAATGATTCCATTGTCCAACAGGTTTTGAAGTCTTACAGCCAGAATATTCGTTGCAATTTTTTCGTCAGCCTTAAGGAAGTCTCCGTAAGTGCATTCCTTTTTCAGCATAAGGTCTCTTATGATGAGCAGGGACCATTTATCACCCCACATTTCCAATGAACAGCTGATGGGGCAGTCTGATCTTTTTTTACTCATTTTGTTAATTTAAAAATAATACTTGCAAATTGAAAGTGTTTAATTTAAATTTGCTTTTGTTTTGCAAGTAAATTTAATCATAAAAAATTAATAAATCAAATGGATCATTATGACATTGCCGTAATCGGCTCAGGACCCGGCGGATATGTAGCGGCGATACGAAGCGCCCAGCTGGGATATAAAACCGTGATTATCGAGAAATATGATACTCTGGGAGGAACATGTACCAATGTGGGCTGTATTCCGACTAAAGCTTTATTAGACAGTACGCATCATTATTCAGAAGCAAAGCATCAATTCAATGAACATGGGATTAAGCTGGATCATATAGAACTGGACTTTTCTCAGATG
The DNA here is from genome assembly GCF_046614675.1 of Chryseobacterium cupriresistens. Lineage (NCBI taxonomy): Bacteria > Pseudomonadati > Bacteroidota > Flavobacteriia > Flavobacteriales > Weeksellaceae > Chryseobacterium > Chryseobacterium cupriresistens. The sequence goes on from NZ_JBKKJT010000003.1 coordinate 341,368, forward strand.
TACAGAAGAAAAGCAGATGTAGTTTCAAAAAATACAGGAGGTCTGGATTTTTTAATGAGTAAAAATAATATTACAAGACTACAGGGAACGGCTGGATTTATCAATAATTCTACCATCAGAGTTGTAAACGGATCTGAAGTTAAAGAAATAACTGCCCGATATTATATCATTGCTACAGGTTCGAAACCATCCACTATTCCCGGAGTGGAAATTGATAAAAAAAGAATTATTACTTCCACAGAAGCATTATCATTAAAGGAAAAACCTGAATCTATGGTGATTATCGGCGGGGGAGTAATCGGGGTGGAAATGGCTTCTGTTTTCAACCGCATCGGAACGAAAGTGACTATCCTTGAATATGCTGATCATCTGATCGCTGCTATGGATCATGAATTGGGGAAAAGCCTTCAGAAAATCCTGAAAAAAGGAGGAATTGATATCCGCCTTAATCATGCAGTGTATAAAACCGAGAATACCGGATCTGCTGCTAAAGTGTTTTTTAAAGATAAAAACGGAACAGAAGGTGAGCTGGAAGCAGATTATGTATTGGTAGCGGTGGGAAGAAGCCCTTATGTAAAAGGTCTTGGTCTTGAAAATACTGATGTACAGCAGGATGAGAGAGGATTTATTAAAGTGGATGAAAACAGCCGGACTTCCGCATCCAATATCTATGCGATTGGTGATGTTATTGGTGGTGCAATGCTGGCTCACAAAGCTGAGGAAGAAGGTGTTTTTGTAGTTGAAACCATTAATGGGCAAAAACGTCATATTCATTATAACCGTATTCCTTCAGTGGTGTATACCTGGCCGGAAGTAGCTTCAGTAGGCTGCACCGAAGAATATCTGAAACAAAATAATATCGCATATAATGTAGGGAAATTTCCATTTTCTGCCAGTGCAAGAGCCCGCGCTTCAATGGATATGGAAGGTTTTGCGAAAGTTTTGGTGGATCCGAAATATGGCGAAGTGCTGGGAGTTCACATCATTGGAGCCAGAGCTGCCGATTTGATTGCACAGGGTGTTATCGCCCAGGAATATGAGGTGACTGCGGAGGATATGTTCCGTATTTCCTATGCGCATCCAACCTATTCTGAAACATTGAAGGAAGCTTACCTGATTGCATCTGGGCAGGGAGCTATTAATATATAAGAAATTAAACCATTAAGGTTAATGAAGACAATAAGAATAATTAAGATCCATCTTTGATGGAAGATAAAGCGGATCGCTGAAAAATAGCTTAGCTATTCCTTAACTTTCTTATCAACTTAAAAAATCTTAATGGTTTACATTAGCAGTTTGTAAATTTTATCGCAGATAAAATCGTCGCGCCTTAAAGCTGTATGTTGATGAATTAATTTGCGCCTTGGCGTTTTTTTAATTCAGTTACAAAGAACTACAGTTTTCATCCTTGGCATAAACTCCATTGCTTTTTGCCTCCAGTTTTCCTGTTTTTCTGTTGATTTTAACCCAAAAAGATTCTTTCACAGCCGGACAACCCTTAGATTGCATAAGGTACATTGAAATATGACGGTCTTCAATTTTATATGATCCGGTAAATCGGTTACTTGTATCCATCGAATACCCATATGTTTTTGCCAGTAAAATAGCCTCCGGAAGATTGTCTACCGTTCCGATAAAATCTCTCAACTGTTGTTCATTGGAAAAATAAACTGATCTTTCATTCTTACACGCCAGAATGTATGAAAAACAGTTGTTCCCGATACATTTCTGGAAAAAGCCTCTTTCTGGAACAGGTTCATTGATCGTCATAAAATCAGGAGCCTGGCTTTCATAGATAACTGCTTTTTCATAATCCATATCATTGCTGAGAACACGCCAGTAAGCATACTCTTTATCAGGAATAATGAAAGGGTAGAGGTATTCTGCAGTATCAAGAATATCGGGAATTTTTTTATAATCATCGGGAACCTTGATCTGGCTGTAAAGCAGATTGGAGAGAATCAGGGAAAATGTGATGATTACTTTCATAGAGAGTGGGTTTCCGGTGCAAATGTAAGAAAGAGAATTATTCCAGTACAATTTTATAATATCCTTTTTCAGCAGTTACATCAATATCTATACCTGTAAAAGTCAGTTTATTGATCTGATAACCATCACAGCCTCCATTAAACTCCGATGACTGGATGGAAAAGTCAATGTCTTTAATATTAGAATAAAATTTATAATTTTTTGTTCCGTTATAGGCACCTACATTTTCTAAAAGAACTTTGTCATCGGATGTTTTGGATAATTGTACACTGAGATTATTTTCATCCTGAACGGAATAGGTCGTCAATTTTCCCTTGGTGATAAGATTTTCATTATTGGAATTGACGAACTCAAAAATGACAGGTAATGGTGCACTGTAACAATCTTTTTCACAAGAGATGAACAGAAGGGTAATAAGTAAGAAAGTCAATATTTTTTTCATGGATGATGGATAGTGTTAACAGTAAAGTTAATCAAAATTATATTAATCCTGAATGAGTAAAACGGATTTCTATGTTTTTAAACCTGTACAATATTTCATGGTTAATCGTTCGTTTATTCTGAAAAGTACTTATAAATTTTAAATATATTTTTTGATTTTCGTCCTTAATTTTTGCCATTTGTCAACCCAACTAATTTGAAAATCGCTTACATTTGTTAGTATGATACATGACCAACGCGCAGAAAAATTCAGGCAGATTGTGGAAAATAAGTTCCAGATCTATAATTCATTATTTATGAGCCTGCCTTATGATAAAATGACGAATATCGGAATGCTGCTTCCATTTCTTTATGAGGAAAGCAGGACCGGCTATGAAGCAGGAAAAACTCCTGAAAATATCGTCGAAGAATTTTTTAAAAACCATACCGATCTCCAGACGGAAGAGCAGAAACTGGAACTGCTTTTCAAGATCATACAATATATAGAAAGACAGGTCGTTTTGTTTGACAGTATTGAGGATGCTGCATTTCCTAATCTCCATTCAGAAAGTGATAATGGAACAGTAACCAATCTTTTTGAACGTTCTTTTCAGGATCATAAAATTGAAAAAGTACGCGAGAAATTAAAAGACTTTAGCGTTAAGGTCGTATTTACGGCACACCCGACCCAGTTTTATCCAAGTTCGGTACAAAGAATTATTCAGGATTTGAGAGGGGCTATTACCAGTGATTCGGTTACCCAGATTGATATGCTTCTTCAGCAGCTGGGCAAGACTCCTTTTGTCAATAAAGAAAAACCGACTCCGATAGATGAAGCGCTGAGTATTATTTCTTACCTGAGATATGTATATTATGATACCATTGGGGAATTGTTTACGAAGATCAAAAAGACTTTCGGAAATGGCCATTTTCATCTTCATGAAGATATTATCCAGCTTGGTTTCTGGCCGGGAGGAGACAGGGACGGAAATCCTTTTGTAACAGCGGATGTAACGAAAAGAGTAGCGGAAGAACTTCGTTCAGCGATTCTGAAATCATACTACAGCCATTTGAAATTTATCAGAAGAAGATTGAGTTTCAGAGGTGTTTCTGAAGTCTTAACCCAATTAAGTGAAGAATTGTATGCAGCCATTTTTGACGGAAAGAGTATTAAAGCAGAAGATATTTTAAACAAAGCTGCTGAGGCAGAAAAAATACTGGTCAACGAGCATAACTCTTTGTTTTTAGATCTTTTGGTGAATTTCAGGGATCGTGTGATGATCTTCGGAACTCACTTTGCGACGCTGGATATCCGCCAGGACAGCAGAATTCATCAGAAAGTTATTGATGAGGTTTATGCAAAAGTATACGGAAATGAAGACGCTGATTACGAACAGAAATTCAATAAGCTTATTCAGATTTCAGAAACGGTAGCTGCTGAAGATTTTGAGGACATTGTGAAAGATACTTTGTTAACGGTTTCACAGGTTAAGGATATCCAGCATCTGAACGGATTAAGAGGAATGAATCGCTATATTATTTCCAATTCTGACGCGGTAAAAGATGTTATGAATGTATATGCCTTCTTTAAAATCTGCGGTTATAAAGATGAAAATATCAATATGGATATTGTTCCGCTTTTTGAAACCATGGAAGGGCTTGCCAATGCAGAAAATGTAATGAATGAGCTGTATCATAATCCTGTTTATAAAAAGCATCTTGAAAAAAGAGGGAATCAGCAGACGATCATGCTTGGATTCTCTGATGGAACCAAAGACGGAGGTTATTTAAAAGCCAACTGGGAAATTTATAAAGCCAAAGAAGTACTGACAAAACTTTCCGAGCAGAATAATATCAAAGTCGTATTTTTCGATGGCAGAGGAGGACCGCCGGCAAGAGGAGGAGGGAAGACTCACGATTTCTATGCTTCTCAGGGAAAAACAATTGCCAATAATAAAATAGAACTAACAATTCAGGGGCAGACCATTACCAGTATTTTCGGAAACAAAGAGCAGGCAAAATACAACTTTGAACAGCTTCTGACGGCTGGTGTTGAAAATGACGTATTCAAAAATTCAAAAAAAGAACTTACAGAAAAAGAAAGAGCTTTGATTATTGAGTTGGCGGATATCAGCTATAAAAAATATTCAGATCTGAAAGCGCACCCAATGTTTGTTCCCTATCTGCAGGAAATGAGTACGCTTGAATATTACGGAAAAACGAATATCGGAAGCCGGCCTTCAAAAAGAGGAAACGGAAGCGAACTGAAGTTTGAAGATCTGAGAGCCATCCCGTTTGTAGGATCATGGTCACAACTGAAGCAAAACGTACCAGGGTTCTTCGGTTTTGGATATGCGATGCAAAAGATGAAAGAACAGGGCAGATTTGAAGAAGTAAGAGAGCTGTATAAAGGTTCAGATTTCTTTAAAACTTTAGTTCTGAACTCCATGATGAGTATGAACAAGTCTTACTTCCCATTGACTTACTATATCAAAAATAATCCGAAGTTCGGTGCTTTCTGGAATGTCCTTTTTGATGAATATGAGCTTTCCAGAGACATTATGCTGGAACTGACAGGATTTAAAATGCTTCAGGAAGAAGACCCACTTTCCAGAAAATCGGTGAAGATCCGTGAAAAGATTGTACTTCCGTTGTTAAGTATTCAGCAATATGCCTTAATGAAAATTCAGAAAGGAGAAGGAAACAAAGAAGCTTATGAAAAGCTGGTGACCCGTTCTTTATTTGGGAATATTAATGCCAGCAGAAATTCGGCATAAGCTATTTTAAAAAATAAGAATGATCATAACGGAATGATAATCAATATAAATAGAAACGGGCTTTAGCCCGTTTTTTTATTATAAACCATTCAATGAGTTTTAGCTCAAACTTATTTTTATGTTGTAATACGACACAAAATAGTAATATATCTCCCACAGATTGCACAGATATTTATGTTGTAATCAATCTGCACAATCTGAGGGAAACAAAAATTACTCTTTTAAGAATTTTTCGTAGAAAACCTTGTCCTTCATCTGAATCTTCAGATAATAAGTTCCTTTGGAAAAATCTTCCACTTTTATAGATTTCTGGTTGTTGCTTTTCCTGATGAGTCTTCCAAGGTTATCATATATTTCTAACGATTGAACTTCTTGCTCTGATGCAATATTCAGGATATTTTTTGCAGGATTCGGGAATATGGAGAACCTGTCTTTTTTTACAGTCTCAGAGGTATTCAGAACGAGATTATATAAACTTCCGAAATTAAGAATACCATATCCCATCTGATCGGTATGGGCAGGATATAGTGAAGCAGTTTGTCTCAGCTTTGCTCTCATCTGCTCTCTGTTCATCGCTGGGAATGCCTGAATAAGACATGCAACGCCGCCGGCAGCAATAGGAGTAGCAATTGAAGTTCCATTCACGATTAAGGTAGCATTATCATAAACGGTTGTCGTACCGGTTCCCTGGGTGCTTCCGTCCGGTTTTACCACTCCGAGAGCATTGGGCCCGAAAGAAGAAAAAGCTGAAGCATTTCCGGCTGAATCTACAGATCCGATAGAAAATACTTTAGCGTTATCAGCGGGTGTCATAAGGTAATGCCACGGTTGTTGTCCGGAGTTACCGGCAGCGGCAAGAACAAAAATACCTTTTTCAGCCGCAATACCAGCTCCGCGGGCAATGAAGGATGTGTTACCATCCATATTGGCATATGTATAATTGTACCGGCTTTCGTCAAAAACATTATATCCCAATGATGAGGTGATAATGTCAACCCCTTTACGGTCTGCTTCCTCAGCTGCTTCAATCCAGTATAGCTCTTCTTCGGGAATTTCTACCGCTGCATTTTCACTGCGGTAAAGATAAAAATCAGCATCCGGTGCTGCTCCTACAAAAACATTCTGCAGATATCCTCCTATAACTCCTAACACGACAGAGCCATGTGTGCTGAGTGAAGTATTATAAATATCTCCGGTTTTGGTTACAAAATCATAGGAAGCTTTGATGTGATTATTGGTCCATAATCTTGCAAAAGCAGTTCCTGTATTCACTGTTGGGAATCCGGCATCAATTACCGCAATGGAAACTCCTGTGCCTGTATAGCCTGCCAGATGAAGCGGCCGGATATTGACCTGATCAATTTGTCCGGCTCCTGAACCATAATTGAAGTTAGTAACTGTTTTATTGATACTTGAATCGTCTTTCCATTTTCCCGGTGCTGTTTTCACGGTAGTAGAACTGTTTCTGGCAAAACTTTCAACAGACAAAACATAAGATTGAGCCTGTAATAAAGTTTTTTGTGCCGGAGTAGCATTTACCGCAGCTCCGTTAAGCCATTTTGAATAATCTGTCACAACAAATCCCAGATTTTGAAGATTCTGAAGATAAGACTGTTCAATAGGGGCATCCTGATCATTAAGCGGAATTCCCAGTGCAGTGCGTCTGTTGAGTGATTTCTGGCTGAGTTCTGACAACGGATTTGCATAAAAAGCAGCTTTATTAGGCTTATCCGTGAAGTAAACAAAAACGAGCTCCGTTTGTGCGGAAACGGTCAGGTAACCTGTTAGGAAACAAAAGAGTAAAAGTTTTTTCATAAAATTTATTTGTATAAAGATAAAAACAAAATCAATAAAATTTTTGATAGGATTTTAAATTCCTTATTTTTACAGAAATATTTAGTATATGAAAAAAATTCAGATGGTTGATTTGCAAAGTCAGTATTACAAAATAAAGAATGATGTAGACAATGCAGTTTTGAATGTAATGGATTCTGCGGCATTTATTAACGGTCCTGAAGTAAAGTCTTTCCAGAATGAATTGGAGTCTTATTTAGACGTAAAACATGTGATTCCGTGTGCCAATGGTACAGATGCATTACAGATTGCCCTGATGGCTTTGGATCTGAAAGAAGGAGACGAAATTATCACGGCTGATTTTACTTTTGCTGCAACAGTAGAAGTAATTCATTTGCTTAAATTAAAGTCTGTATTGGTAGATGTAGATTATGATACATTCACCATCTCTACAGAACAGATTAAAAAAGCAATTACGCCCAAAACAAAGGCCATTATTCCGGTACACATTTTCGGACAGTGTGCCAATATGGAAGAAATTTTAAAAATTGCTGAAGAGCATAATTTATATGTTATTGAAGATAATGCCCAGGCAATCGGTTCAGAATATACTTTCTCCGACGGAACAGTAAAACAGGCAGGAACAATGGCAACAGTGGGAACAACTTCGTTCTTTCCTTCCAAAAACCTGGGATGCTACGGAGACGGAGGTGCTATTTTTACCAATAATGATGAACTGGCCCACCGTTTAAGAGGAATTGTAAACCACGGAATGTATGAAAGATATTATCATGACGAGGTAGGGGTAAACTCACGTCTGGACAGCATTCAGGCAGCAGTTTTAAGAAAAAAACTTCCTCATTTGGATTCTTACAACGAAGCAAGAAGAAAAGCAGCAGATTTTTATGATGAAGCATTTGCTGGTCACCCGGCTATCCTGACTCCAAAAAGAGCGGAAAACTCTACTCACGTATTCCACCAGTATACGTTAAGAATTCTGAACGGAAAGCGTAATGAGCTTCAGAAGTTTTTATCAGAAAAAGATATTCCTGCAATGATCTATTATCCTGTAGCATTAAGAAAGCAAAAAGCATACTTTCAGGAAAGTAATGCTGCAGATTTTGTGAATACAGATAGGCTTTTGGATCAGGTAATTTCTTTACCGATGCATACGGAATTAGACGAAGAGCAGCTGAAGTATATTACGGATGCAGTGCTTGAGTTTATGGGATAGATTTATGAACAAGAGGTTATTTAGATATAAGATCATAAATGCACTTGTAATTATCTTCAATTTTTTGATGATTTTTATAATTGGATTTGGGACTTATGATACTTATAACCTTTTTAAAAGTGAGACAAACAATATCACGCTCAAAGTATATGCAGTATTATCGATTGGAGTTTTTATGTTTTTATTAGCTTGTATAGGTTTAATAATGGTTATAGCAAGATCTTCAAGAAGTATACTAATTCTGAATATATTTTATGGTTTTCTCGCTTTTGGACTTTTAGCGTCACTGCTTTTGCGAAAGTTTAATGATGTGGAAGAAAATATTTCATTGGAAAATTATTTAACAATAGGTGCTGTTGTATTTTTAATTGTATTAATAAATAAATTTAGATACAAAGAACTACATTATGAAAGCATTGAGTTTATAGGAAAACACGAAGATTAAAAAATAAAATGGCAATACTTGTTACCGGCGGACTTGGATATATTGGTTCTCACACAGTGGTAGAACTTATTAATAACGGCTTTGAAGTGGTTATTGTAGATGATTTATCCAATACGGAAAGGTTTATTTTAAATAATATTGAGGAAATTACGGGTAAGAAACCTGTTTTTTATCCTTTTGATCTGAGAAGAAAAGAGCTTCTTACCCAGGTTTTTGATGCTCATCGGATCGATGGTTGTATCAATTTTGCAGCTTCTAAAGCAGTAGGAGAGAGTCAGGTAATACCTGTAGATTATTATGAGAATAATCTGTTTTCCTTGATTAATATTCTTCAGGAATTTAAAACAAGAAAGATCTCAAACTTTATTTTCAGCTCATCATGTACGGTATACGGACAGGCAGATGTAATGCCGATCGATGAAAATACTCCGTTGAAAACCCCTGAAAGTGTCTATGGGAAAACAAAACAAATGGGCGAACAGATCCTGATTGATTTTGCCAAAGCCTATCAAAGTAAAATATCACTATTAAGGTATTTTAATCCAATCGGAGCGCATCCTTCCGGAAAGTTGGGAGAATTGCCAATCGGGATTCCTAATAATTTAGTGCCTTATGTAATGCAGACGGCTTCAGGAGTGCGGGAGAAACTGAATATCTGGGGTAATGATTACCCTACAGAGGATGGAACTGCTGTTCGAGATTATATCTATGTTGTTGACCTGGCAAAAGCGCACGTTGCAGCATTAAAGAAACTGATAGAAGATTCTTCATCTGATGCGGTGATTGATACCTACAACCTGGGAACAGGAAAAGGTTCATCCGTACTGGAAGTGGTAAAAGCATTTGAAAAAGCTAATGATGTGGAAGTACCTTATCAGATCTGTGCGAGAAGAGAAGGGGATATTACTATAGCGTATGCCAACCCCGGAAAAGCAGAGAAAGAACTCAACTGGAAGTCTGAAACGTCTCTGGAAGAGGCTTTGAGAACAGTTTGGGAATGGCAGAAATATCTGAACACCAGAAATTCGTAAATTAGCATTGAGAAATAATTGCATCAAAACAATAATTTAAACTATCATAAAACAAATTACAAAACATTTTCCTGAAGATTAAGTGTTATCCTAAAAACATTGAATTCAGTGAAGCTTTAATTTTAAATTAGTATGAAGACACAGAGAATAGGTATTACATTTTCGTCATTTGACTTATTACATGCGGGGCACATTAAAATGCTTGAAGAAGCTAAAACTGTATGTGACTATTTAATCGTCGGACTTCAAATTGATCCGTCCCACGACCGTCCTACTAAAAATAAGCCAAGCCAGACTATTGTTGAAAGATATATTCAACTGAAAGCTGTGAATGCTGTGGATGAGATCATTCCTTATTACACGGAAGAAGACCTTTTGGATATTCTTAAATCATTTGTAATTGATGTAAGAATCATAGGAGATGATTATATGGACAAAGACTTTACAGGTAAAAAATACTGTGAAGAAAAAGGAATTGAAATTTTTTTCAACAAGAGAGACCATAGGTTTTCCACCAGTGATCTGAGAAGAAGGATCTACGAAGCTGAAAAAGAAAAATATTCGAAAGCAGAACCTGTAAAATAACAACAATAAAAAATCCCGAAAGTTACTTACTTTCGGGATTTTTGTTGTATTACATTGGACCGCCTTGCTGATCATCACCTGTTGCATTGGAATTGATATCCTTTTTCTTTTTAGGCTGTTCGATTTTTTCTCCCTGTTTAAATCTGTAAGTTAAGGAAATAGCAAACTGTCTTGGCTGCCACTGCATATAGTTTCTTCTTGTATAATCATCATTGAAACTGAATACTTCTCTGCTTCTTGTATTGAATATATCCTGGATATTGAAGGAAATTGTTCCGTCTCCTTTCCAGATTGTCTTGGAGGCACCAAGATTCAGAGCATACATATCCTCTGTATTCTGGCTGGCTGTTTTCTGTGCTCCTCTATAGAATCCCTGTAATTGTACACTTAAAGTTTTGTCAAGTTTAAATGTTGTATTAAGACGGGCTCTGGTAGAAAATCCGTTTCCTGTGAAATCCATACTGCGGGTTTGCTGCAGCTTATTTTTATCAATGGCATCATAATAAGCAATTCCACTTGTTTTATATCCGAACATATCCAGACTTCCCATGATTTTCAACCATGCAAATGGATCATAAGTAAAGTTCAGATCCAATCCATAACGGTCATCATTTCCTAAGTTGATTGGTTTTGTATAAAATACACCCAAGCTCTCATCAGGTCTGTATACCAGCATTTTGGTATCATCAGTGGCGTGTCTGTAGTATAGGGTAGGATTAACCGTAAATTTTTTTCTGGTAATATTATATCCTACTTCAAATGAATCTACGTACGATGGATTCAGGTCTATGTTTCCTTCAAAAATATTCTGGCTGTTGCTGTAATTCGGGAAAGGAACCATAAAGAATGACCTTGGTCTGTCTATTCTACGGGAATAATTAAGCAAAATCTGATTATTTTTAGATACGTCATAGCTTAAGAATACACTTGGAAATAAATTGTTGTAGTTCTTTGTTTTATTTAATTGCGGATCATTAGGATTTTGATTGATGTAATTGATCTTTACATTGGAAAGTTCATCTCTTAAGCCTAGCTGATAAGCAAATTTTTCACCGATTTTACTCTTAAATTGCAGATAGAAAGCATTGAATACTTCTTTATAATCTGTATTGTTATTGTAGCTTGGAATAAAAGGATTGTTGGAAGTACTGCTTACAAAATTATCGTAAGTATTATCATTCACATCCAATCTGTATCCTGCTTCAAGCCTGGATTGTTCTCCTATTGGCAGCTCATAGTCAGCTTTACCAATGATTGTTTTACTTAGTGAATATCTTCTGGTAATATCCTGTACATCAGGACGAAGGTCGTATGTTTCCAGAATATCCGCATTATTGTTACTTCTGTTTCTTTGCAGACTTAATGATACGGATAAATTTTGCCCGTTATCATCAAATTTGTGATCTAATCCCAGATCTCCCTGGAAAGCAAGGTTATTGAAGACGCTTTTAGAATCTCTCCTTCCATACGGATTTAATAAATTCCATTTTCCTGCTGTAGTACTTGGATCCGGTGAATCTCTGAAAAACCTGTAAAAACTGTCATACGTATCAAGAAGTTCATTTCCGTCTCCTTCAAATGTTCTTACCAATCCCGTAAAATTGATTGAAGTCTTATCAGATAAATCATAGACAAAACCTGCACTTACATTATAATTTTTATTATACGTTTTATTCTCGGAGTTTTGCAATTGATGTTCAAGAACATCATTAGGCTGCTGGAAAGGAATCACATTGGGAAATGTGAGATTGTGATAGGTTGTTTCCGAATTATTCTTCGTCTTGTTTTCCGTGTAACCGCCGCCACCATTCAGGAACCAGGTCCAGTTGTTTTTTCTCCAGCTAAGGTTCGTATTAAGGGATGTTCTTGGAAAATATCCCAGTGACCCTACCACACTACCATTAAATCCTACCTTTTTGTTCTTTTTAAGGATGATATTCAGGATACCGGATGTTCCGCTTGCTTCAAATTTAGAAGAAGGATTGGTAATTACTTCGATTCTTTCAATCTGGTCAGCCGGAATACTCTGCAATGCATTAGCGCCGTCATCTATCCCAAGAAGGGCAGAAGGCTTTCCATTGATCAGAAACTTTACATTGGTACTTCCTCTCATCGAAACTGTTCCGTCCGTATCCACAGATACTGAAGGAACATTGGTTAAAACATCCTGAAGATTTCCTCCTTTGCTCACAATGTCCTGTGAAGGATCATATGTTTTCTTGTCAAGCTCTACTTTATAAGGTTTTGCTGCTGAAGCAGTAATAACAACACCCTGAATTTCTTTTGTTTTGCCATCAACCGTAGAAGAGGGCTCTGCTTCAATAGATAATGCACCGATATTACCTGCTGTTGCAATATTTTTGCTGACTACACTTTTTTTGTAATCAATAGCTTCTACTGTAATTTCGTAATCGCCGGGCATAAGTTGCAGCTGATACTGTCCTTTTTCATCAGTCAGTACGGCATCACTTAATGTTTTGTTGGCCTTATTGCTGAAAGTTACAGAAGCGTAAGGAACCGGTTGATTTTTTTTGTTGACAATGATTCCTGAAATTCCAGCCTTCTCCTGTGCAAAAGCCATCGCTGCTGCTGAAAGTACTAATGTAAGTCCTAAAGTTTTTCTGGTGAAAATAGTGACAATTTCTGTCTTATTCTTCATAGGTTATTTTTTTGTATAAGATCGTGAAAGAATAACCCTTAATATTTTGAATATCCATATCAATTTGATAGCCAAAACATTATGGTTGTTTATTGTTTTCTAACTGTATAAGTTTCCTGGTGCTTTCTAAGCTTATTTTATATTTTTTGAGTTGAGCCAGTCCTGATAAGCCTTCGCATTTACAGCATGTTCTTCTGCGCTTGCCGTAAACTTGTGGTATCCAAATCTTGCCGGATCAGCACACATAAATATATAATTGTTGTTTTCAGCATTTAAAACAGCATCTATTGAGTTTTTATCCACTACACAGATGGGTCCCGGAGGAATACCTGCATTGGCATAAGTGTTATAAGGTGAAGGTGTCGATAAATGCTTATATAATACTCTTTTTATAGGTTCTTTAAAATTGGTCTGTTTATTAATCGCATAGATCACCGTAGGATCGGACTGAAGCTTCATTCCTTTTCTGTAACGGTTTAAATATAATCCTGCAATAGTTTTCATTTCATCCTTTTTCCCTCCTGACTCTTTATAAACAATGGAAGCCAAAGCATAAATCTGATCTCTTGTAAGCCCGGACTGCTGCTCCTTGTTCTTTCTTTCACTCGTCCAGAAATCATTATACTGATTTTCGAACTTGGCAAAAAATTCTCTAGGACTTACTGTCCAGAAAAAATTATACGTATCGATGAAAAAATATTTTTTTAAATCTTCAACATTTTTATAGCCTTTCTCCTGTGCCACGGCATCCAGATCATTCACAAAATGTAATGAATCAATTTCCGTTTTTTTGGTCACCTTACCAATCATCTGATACATATCTCCAAAATCCCCGATTCTGTAAGAGTTGGCTGTCTGGTTACCTGCTTTGATCATATTGACAAGGTTTTTGTTGCCTGTTCCGCTCTGGATGTGATAACGTCCTGCTTTGAAATTGGTATCAAGACCTTTTTCTTTAGCCACAGCTTCAAAAGATTCCCTGTCTTTAATATAAGGAGCAATAGAATCAAGGATCTGTTTAAAACCTGCTCTATGAGGAATCAGAACATAACCATCTTTTTCTACGTTGTTTCCTAAATACTTATTATAAAATCTCAAACCAAAAAATCCTGCCACTACAAAAACCAGCAGAATGATAATGAGAATAGCTTTTTTCATTCTTAAATGTTGATTAAAAGTTTTTTGTTTTAAAGAAGATCTGTTTTACCTCTAAAAACTTGCTTTGCAGGACCTTCCAGCCAAATATTCTGGAATGCATCACCGCTTTTTTCAGCATATACCTTAAGGTTTCCGCCTAAAGTTTTAACTTTTACAGAGGTTAGATTATGTTTTTGCAGAAAAGTTAAAGCGGAAGCTGTAACTCCTGTTCCGCAGCTGTAAGTTTCGTCCTCAACGCCTCGTTCATAGGTTCTTACAAAAATTTCATTATCTGAAATTTTTTCTACAAAGTTCACATTGATTCCTTTTTCTTTATATTTTTCAGAATTTCTGATGCCATATCCTTCGTCATAAACGTCATAATCTTTCAGGTTGTCTACATATTTTACGTAGTGTGGAGATCCGGTATTCAGCACAAAGTCATTTCCGTCCTGTGAAACGGTATCTACATTGATCATTTTTAATTTGATGATTCCGTTATGGATTTCAGCTTCATGTTCGCCATCTGTCGCAATGAACTTGCATTTGTCTTCAAAGATGTCAAGGAAAAAAGCAAAAGCGACAAGGCATCTTCCTCCGTTTCCACACATCGTACTTTCTCCGCCATCAGAATTGTAGTACACCATTTTGAAGTCATATTGAGGATCGTTTTCCAATAGAATAAGACCGTCAGCACCTATTCCGAAACGTCTGTCGCATAATTTTTCAATACTGTCTTTATCTTTGGTAAACTGCAGATCCCGGTTATCTACCATTACAAAATCATTCCCTGTTCCCTGATATTTATAAAATTCCATATTTTTTTGTTAAATGAAGAAGCAAAATTACTATATTTAAAATAAAAAACGAACAGTGTTAGCTGTTCGTTTTCTTATTTATAATCGTTTTATCTAAAGCCGCCTCCGCTGCTCTGCTGTCTGTTTGAACTGCTGCTTTGGCTGCCTGAACTATTCCTGAATCCACCGCCGGAAGATTCTGATCTGCCGCTGTTACCATTGGAGTTTCTGAACCCGCTGTTATTCTGGTTTCTCTGGCTGTTCTGATTACCATTGTTCTGGTTTCTGAACCCGCTGTTATTTTGGTTACCCTGATTGTTTTGATTACCATTATTCTGGTTTCTGAATCCGCTGTTGCTGTTGGAGTTTCTGTTGTTATTAAATCCTCCGTTATTGTTGTATGAACCGTTACTGTTCGTTGTACGCGTATTCTGGAATCCGTTTTCAGGTCTCGAAGATGAAGAAGATCTTCTTTCTACGTATACTTTTCTTCTGGAGTTATTATAGCTATCATAGTAATAAGGAATACCATTATCATAGTAATAATTAATATTGTTTCTATAATAGTAGCCGTCATTACCCCAATATCCACCACTTCCGTAATATCCTGACGGAGCATAGTAATATCCGTTGTTATAATACGGATCTCCATACCCATAGCTTCCGTTGCTTCCGTATCCGTCGGTATATGCTAAACAAGAGGTTAAACTGGTAATAGCAAAAATACTGAATGCTATTTTAAATAAATTTTTCATGACTTTATTGTACTTTTTTTTTCTTTAAAACTTTTTTTCCAATTGACATATCCTAAGATCGCCATTATAGTAAATACCAAATATTGAACCGAAGTGATTCCAAGTCCCTTAAAAATCATCATTGGAATGCAAATCAAATCTCCGATAATCCAGAAAATCCAGCTCTCAATGCGCTGTTTGGCCATCAACCACATTCCTGCTAAAAATATGGAAGTGGTAAAAATATCCATCCAATTGGCCCAGTCGAGATGAGACAATCCCAAATAGCCACCTTCTAAATGATCAATATAAGGTTTGCAATAATAAATAAAAGTAACAAATGCCAAACTCAGCACAAAAAGAATACTTGCATGTATCCATTCTTTTCGGGTAGCCCATGTAACTTCTACGTGAACATGATCTTCAGAATTTCTTGCCCATAGAACCCATCCATAAATACTCATGACAGTATAATAGACGTTAATCATACAGTCTCCCAGCAGCCCGGCATTGAAAAGAAGATATACATAGATCAGCGTTGAAATAATGCCGGTAGGATACACCCATATATTTTTCTTTATGGAAAAAAATACGCTCAGTATTCCGAAAACTGCACCTGATGCTTCCAACATAATTTGTAAAGAATCATAGCTTTCATAAGGCTTTACAAAAAGATCATATAAATTCATGCAATCAAAAATAAGCAAAAATATGGACTTTATAAAATGGATTATATAATGTGTTGTTCAGGTTTTTAAACCTTTAATGTAAAATAAATGAGGAAAGTTTAACGATTAACGTGAGAGTTTCTAAATTTTTTATATTTTCGTAAATCCTTAATAAATAAAAAAACATGTCGAAAATTTGGGTTAAAAAGCCACTAAGTGCCTATGAGGCAGATATGAAGAAAAGTGAGCTGAAAAAAGTCCTTGGAAAATGGAGTTTAACAGCAATTGGAGTAGGTGCTATCATCGGTGGTGGAATCTTTGTTCTTACAGGAACAGGAGCCTATTATCACGCAGGACCAGCACTTGCCATTTCCTTTATTATCGCAGGGATCGCCTGCGTTTTTGCTGCATTATGCTATGCAGAGTTTGCATCCATTATTCCTGTAGAGGGTTCAGCTTATGCTTATGCATATGGAACAGTAGGAGAAATTTTTGCATGGGCCATGGGATGGTGTCTCATCCTCGAGTACGCGATGGCGAGTATGGCCGTCTCCGTGAGTTGGTCCGGTTATTTTAATAAATTTTTGAAGATTTTTAATATTCATTTGCCTGCCTATCTGACATCAGACCCGGCAAGTTATACAGGAGATGGTTTTTCAATGAACCTGCCTGCATTTATTCTTGTTCTTTTGATTACTGCATTATTGGTAAAAGGAACTAAAGAAGCTGCAGGAGCAAATAACCTGATCGTTTTAATGAAAACTTCAGCCGTTATCTTTGTAATTATCGCCGGAGTATATATCATCTTCTCTAATACAGATCTTTATAACGCTGTAGATGGGGTTAAAAACTGGAAGCCTTTTATTCCGGATCCGATAAAGATCAAGAATTCCGAGGGCGATATGGTCTCGGCATATGGTATTAAAGGGATTATTTCCGGAGCAGCAGCTATTTTCTTTGCTTATATCGGTTTTGATGCTGTTTCTACACAGGCTGGAGAAGCTATTAACCCTAAAAAAGATGTACCTTTCGCTATCATCGCTTCACTATTGATCTGTACAGCATTGTATATCTGTGTATCTCTTGTATTGACAGGGATGATGCATTATACAGACTTTAATCCTGAAGGAAGATATCCGGATGCCATCAAAGCGCCTGTTGCGTATGCTTTTGAAATTGCAGGAAAGCACTGGGCGAGTAATATCGTAACGATTGCTGCTACCGTAGGGTTGATTTCTGTTGTAATGGTAATGATGATGGGGCAGTCCAGAATCTTCATCGGTATGGCAAAAGACGGGTTGATTCCTAAATTCTTCGGACAGCTTCATCCAAAAACAAAAACACCTTACAAAGGAATTATCCTGTTAGGAATTGTAGTAGCTTTAATCGCTGCATTTACACCAATTTCTACATTGGCAGATATGACAAGTTTCGGAACCCTGTTTGCATTTACACTGGTTTGTATCGCAGTTTGGGTGATGAGAAAGAAAGAACCTAACCTGATCAGACCTTTCAAAGTTCCTGCTTATAAAATCGTAGTGGCATTAGGAGTAATTATCAACCTATATTTGATTTTTAACCTAAGTGCCCATGCATTGGAACTTTCTGCAGTATGGTTGTTCTTAGGAGGTTTGGTATACTTCCTTTACGGAAAATCAAACAGTAAGCTTAACAACCCTGAAAAATATCAGAATCAGGATTAATAATAATATAAACCGCTTCGGCGGTTTTTTTTGTCCCAATATCAGTATATGAAAAAACTTTTTTCCATTTTATTCCTATCCGTAGGTCTTACCGCGTTTTCCCAGCAGGTAGAAAGCCTTGAAACTATTCTTAATGATAAAATCAGTATCAGAGCGCTGGAATTATATGATAACAAGGTCTGGTACAGCGGTACGGATTCCAAATTCGGGTTTGTAGATCTTAAAGACTATAAAAACCAGAAACAGATCAGGCTATCTGAAGAAAAACTTCAGTTCAGAACACTAGGACAGAATAAAACTTCTTTCTATGCAATCAATATTGAAAGTCCGGCACGTTTTTTCAAAATTGATAAAAAAGATCTGAAATCACAGGTGATTTTTAAAGATACTGCAAAAACAGCGTTTTATGATGCTTTGCATTTTGTGAATGATCAACTTGCCTATACCTTCAGTGACGCAGATAAACATCACCTGCTGAAACTGGCGGTATATAAGGATGGGAAATGGAATATGTTTAAAAATAATGTAACGTTAAATGATGGCGAAGCTGCTTTTGCCGCCAGCAATACCAATATTTCATCCTGTAAAAAATACTTATGGATTGCGACTGGAGGAAAAGCTTCAAGAATCTTAAGAATGAACCTGAAAGATGAAAAAATAAAAGTATTCAACACTCCAATCATACAAGGAGAACCTTCGCAGGGAATGTATTCCATTGATTTTTTTGAAGACCGTTTCGGAATAGCAGCAGGAGGAGATTATACTAAGCAGGATGCCAATATCAATAATATTGCAACCACAATTGATGCCGGCGAGACCTGGCAGATTCAGGCTTCAGGGCAGAACGCTGGATATACCACTTGTGTGAAAATTAAACCGGGATCAAAAGGAAAAGAAATCATTGCAGTAGGAGATAAGCATATCAGCTATTCCTCAGATTTTGGGAAAACCTGGAAAAAGATTTCTGATGAAAAAGGCTTCTTTGTCTGCCAATGGATTAATAGGAATAATATTGTTCTTGCAGGAAATAGCAAAATTGCCGTCATGAAATTAAAATTTTAAATATCAGGAATAGAATTTATCACTATTGGCCAAAAGCCTGATCATACGTATTTAGACTCATTATAAAATAGAACCTAATATAATTCATAGGTTAAAATTCATAACTAATGGTTAATTTTGTAAGATGAATTTTAATTATGTTAAATTTCATACCCTTATAAAATTTAATTTTCACAATGAACTCTTTAATAGATAAGTATAATATTCCCGGACCGCGTTACACTTCTTATCCTACCGTTCCGTATTGGGATGAGTCAACATTTTCACCAGAAAAATGGAAGGAAACCGTAATCAGGTCTTTTCATGAAAGCAATGCAGAGGAGGGAATTTCTATTTATATCCATTTGCCTTTCTGTGAGGCATTGTGTACATTTTGTGCATGCCATAAGCGTATCACCAAACAGCACAGTGTTGAAGTTCCTTATCTTGAAAGTGTTTTAAAAGAATGGAAATTATATCTTGATCTTTTCAATGAAAGACCTAAACTGAAAGAACTACACCTTGGAGGAGGAACACCCACGTTCTTCTCACCTGAAAATTTAAGAACATTGCTGGAAGGTATCTTTTCATCAGTGGATATTGCAGAGCATCCTGAATTTTCTTTCGAGGGACATCCAAACAATACAACGAAGGAACATCTTCAGACTTTATACGACCTTGGTTTCAGAAGAGTGAGCTTTGGAGTTCAGGATTACGATCCTAAAGTTCAGAAAGCCATCAACAGAATCCAGCCTTTTGAAAATGTGAAAAACGTTACAGAATGGGCAAAGGAAATAGGGTACAGAGGAATCAGTCATGACCTGGTTTTCGGATTGCCACACCAGAATTGGGAGGCAATGGAACATACCATCAGGAAAACAATGGAACTGAAGCCGGACAGGTTAGCATTCTATTCTTACGCCCATGTTCCATGGGTGAAAGGTGTCGGACAAAGAGGATTTGATGAAAATGACCTCCCAAGCGGTGAAGAAAAACGCCGTTTGTATGAAGATGGGAAAAAGCTTCTTCAGGATTTAGGATATATTGAGGTTGGGATGGATCACTTCTCTCTTGAGCATGATGATCTGTATCAGTCTCTTATTCATAAAAAACTTCACAGAAATTTCATGGGATATACATCAAGCAAAACCCAGCTGATGGTAGGACTTGGGATGTCTGCTATTTCAGATTCATGGTATGCTTTTGCCCAGAATGTAAAAACAGTTGAGGAATACCAGAAAATGGTTGAAGAAGGTGAAATTCCTGTTGTAAAAGGACATGTTCTGAGCGAAGAGGATCTTACAGTAAGAAGACATATTCTGAATCTGATGTGCCAGCTTGAAACCACTTTTGATATCAACAACTCTTTCCCTGAGCTTGAAAATGCACTGGAAATGCTGAAAGAAATGGAAAATGACGGTTTGGTTGAGATCAATGGAACTGAAGTTAAAATTACAGAAGCCGGAAGAGCATTCACAAGGAACGTTGCCATGGTTTTTGACTTGAGAATGATGAGAAATAAACCTGAAACCAGGATTTTCTCTATGACAATATAAGCAAAAGCGGTTCAGTTCTGAACCGCTTTTTTATTGACCTATGGCTTATTTTGAACTTGTTTAAACTTTTTTGAAACATTAAGATTGTAGTAAAGTGTTTAGAGTATTAAGATGAGCTTCGCTTTAAGCTTAAAAATCAGAATGATTTATTTTAACTTAACGATGCTTTACTCGTTAAATCCTTCTTAATGGTTTAAGAAATATCCAATGTTTTTTGCTTAGTGAAATGCCTTTGCGATCCTTTTTCACAGAATGTGAAAACCTTAGCGTTTCGTCTGCGCTTAAAACCGGCTATTACTATTTGATAATCAATTTCTGACTATATGATTTCAGTTCCCCGGATTTCAGATTAATATAATACACTCCGGCAGGAATCCCTGAAATATTAATTCCTTTGCCATTAATAATCTGATCCGTTTCCATCACTTTTCTTCCCTCTGCACTGATGATTTCCAGGGTTGCTTTTTTATCTTTAACTCCATCAATAAAAACTTCTTTTGAAGCCGGATTTGGATAAACTTTTATATTTCCAAAAGCATTATTTTCCTGGTTTCCCAAAGTACCAGTGGTTATTTTAAAAATCTTTCCACTGTTTACGGCAGCTACGTACAATCCTTTTTGGTAGTCTTCTCCGAAAGTGGAAAAGTTATTTCCGGAATAAGGAGTTGTCCATGTGATGGCATTATTGCTATCCAGAATTCCGATCTGGGTAGAGCAGTAATCGGCAAAAAAATATTTTCCCTGAAGTGACGGATACTGCGTTCCTCTGTAGACATAACCACCCGTGATGGAACATTTGCCACCGGAATGGTCGTATACGGCAACAGGGAAGGTCATGGTGGACTGTGCGGCACATCCTGCAGTATTGTACGCATTATTCCCTTCATAACATCGCCAGCCGTAGTTTAAGCCACCCTGGGTAATAGGCATTTTATTGATTTCCTCTATTGCTCCCTGTCCGACATCAGCAATCATGGCGTTTCCTGTTGTAAGATCAAACGAAAACTTCCATGCGTTTCTGAGCCCGTAAGCCCAGATCTCGTCTGCACCATCCACTCCGGCTCCTGCAAAAGGATTGTCAGGAGGAATGTTATAGGGGCCTGTAGCATCTACATCTATTCTAAGCATTTTCCCCAGCAGTGAATTTTTGTTTTGAGCATTGTTATTCGGGTCACCACCGCTTCCTCCGTCTCCGGTGATAATCCAGAGTTTTCCGTCAGGGGCAAAATGGATACTTCCTCCATTGTGATTGTCGAATGGCTTGGGAATGTTCAGCAGAATTTTTTCAGAAGCGGGATCCGCTACATCCGGATTTGTTGAACTTACGCTGTATCTTGCAACAATAATATTCCCAGAAGGGTTGTTGTAGTACACAAAAAAATACCCGTTAGCAGAGTATTGAGGATGAAATGCAAGACCTAGAAGACCTCTTTCGCCGCCAAAAATAATCTTTGTTCCGATATTGAGGAAATTGGTAGCGTTAATTGTCCCATTGGGTTGAATAATTTTAATGATACCGTTCTGTTGAACCACAAAAAGACGGCTGTCATTGGCATTCGTAATCTCTACAGGACTCGTAAGTCCTGTGGCAAATTCTTCCAAATTAATGCTTTGAGAATTAACAATTAAGGAAGAAAAAACACTGATGCAAAAAAGTAATTTTTTCATAATATTTTGAGAGTTAGTGTGTTGGAAAAGTAAATGAAAATTTTATACCAATCGATTTTGAAGACTTCATTATGATAGCATGAAAAAATTGTTAAATCTTAAATAGAAATCACCACACCAATATATCTGGAAATAAACCATTTCTGTTGTTAAAAATTCATAAAATACAAGAAAATCATTATATTTGCCGACTTAATTTAACGTAGTTATAACAAAATGCAAGGAAAAGGACTTATTACAATTGTCGCTATTGTACTAGGGTTGATTTGCTTAAACGAGCTATTACCAACATGGTACGCCAGCAAAATTGAAAAGCAGGCGACTGCTTTTGCAGGAGACAATCCGGAGAAGTATCAGAAAGAAATCGCAAGACTTTCTAAGGATACTTTGAACTTAGGATTCACAAAACTTTATTACACTAAAGCCAAAGACAAGGAAATGAAACTTGGTCTTGACCTGAAAGGAGGGATCAACGTTCTTTTGGAAATTAACCAAAGAGATCTTGTGAATGATTTAACTAATTATTCTACAAATCCTGTTCTTATTGAGGCTTTAAACAAAACTGATGAAGCACAGAAGAATTCTACCAAACCTTACATCGACAACTTCTTTGAGCAGTTCGATGTAATTAACAAAGCTAAAGGTACCAACCTGAAGTTGGCTGATCCGGAAATTTTCGGAAATACAACGCTTACTGAAGTGAAGTACAACACGCCTGATGATCAGGTAAAAAGCATTGTTAAAAGAAAAATCGATGCATCTGTAGGAACTGCTTTCGAGGTAATCAGAACGAGAATTGACAAGCTTGGAGCGATCCAGCCAAACGTTCAGAGAGTACCTGGTACTGCGAGAATTTCTGTAGAAATGCCTGGTATGAAGGACATCGATAAAGTGAAGAAAATGCTTCAGACTTCTGCAAAACTTCAGTTCTGGGAAGTACAGCAGGTTCCTGAAATTGCGCCTTATTTCCAGACTTTGACAACTATGGTTGCTACAAAAGGAGATTCTATGGGAGTTGCAAAGAATGTGAACTTCATGAGCCTTTTACAGCTTGACAAATTAAGAACGAATGGTGTTGCCAACGTAAAATTATCCGATACTGCTGTTGTAAACAAAATCTTAAACAGCAAAGTAGGTCAGTCTTTACGTCCGGCTAACATTAAATATACACAGTTCATGTGGGGTTACAAGCCTGAAGCTACCGATACTGAAAGTTTAGTATTGTATGCGATCAGAGGTAACATCAACCAAAAAGCTCCGGTAGACGGTGCTGTTGAAACTGCAAACATCGGCTACGATGAACTAAGCAGAGTAGTGGTAGATATGCAGATGGACTCTAAAGGAGCTAAAGAATGGAAAACATTAACCGAGAAAAACGTTGGAAAACCAGTTGCTGTAACTCTTGATAACAGAGTATACACAGCTCCTAACGTTGTTAATGCTATCCCTAACGGTAGAACCCAGATCTCTGGTAACTTCTCTCAGGAAGAGGCTAAAGAACTGGTAGACGTGTTAGGTGCCGGTAAATTGCCTGCAGGTGCAAAAGTAGTTCAGGCTACCGTTGTAGGTCCATCTTTAGGACAAGAGGCTATTGATTCTGGTTTAATGTCGTTTATCATTGCATTTGCTATTATCATTGTTTATATCATTTTCTACTACGGTGGAGCTGGTGTATACGCGGTAATTGCGATGGTGATCAACTTATTCTATATTTTCGGTATTATGGATTCGGGTGACTTTACCCTTACGCTTCCAGGTATCGCGGGTATCGTTCTTACCATGGCAGTAGCGGTGGATACGAACGTTATCATTTATGAAAGAACTAAAGAAGAATTATTCGCTGGGAAAAGTATTCTTGAAGCTTACAAAGATGGTTTCAAACATGCATTAAACGCGATTATTGACGGTCACACTACGACTTTCCTAACGGCAGTTGTATTGTTCTTCTTCGGAACAGGGCCTATTAAAGGTTTTGCATTGACGTTAATGATCGGTATCTTAATGACATTATTCACGTCTGTATTGCTTTCAAGAGTAATGATCTTCTCAAGATTAAATAAAGGAAAAGGACTTTCTGTATGGACTCCGGCAACGAAGAACCTGTTCAGAAATACCTGGATCGATTTCATCGGAAAGAGAAAATATGCTTACATCGTTTCTGCTGTTCTTACAGTTGTATGTATTATTTCTATCGCAACACACGGTTTCAAATACGGTATCGACTTTACCGGTGGTAGAAACTATGTCGTTAGATTTGATAAAGATGTAAAAGCTGAAGATGTTGAAGAAAAATTAGTAGCATTATTCAAAACTGAAGACGGTAAGAACTCTTCTGTAGAAGCTAAAACTTTCGGAAACAACAAACAATTAAAGATCTCTACAGATTACCTTATCGAAGATGAATCTTTAAAAGCTGACCAGATTATCGAACAGAAATTATTTGAAGGTTTAAAATCAAACTTACCGGCAGGAACGACATTGAAAGATTTCAAATCTGCTGATAAAGACCACGCAGGAATCATTTCTTCTGAGAAAGTAGGACCTTCTGTTGCTGATGATATCCAGACTCACGGTATCTATGCGGTATTAGCTGCATTAGCAATGATCTTCATCTATATTCTTGTAAGATTTAGAAAATGGCAGTTCTCTCTTGGAGCAGTTGCTGCTCTATTCCACGATGCGGTAATTATTTTAGGAGCATATTCATTGCTTCACAAATATATGCCGTTCAACATGGAGATCAATCAGGACTTCATTGCTGCGATTCTTACTGTGTTAGGATATTCAATTAACGATACGGTAATTATCTTCGACAGAATCAGAGAATACCTGAGAGAGAAAAAATCATTAACACTAGCTGGTCTGTTTGATGACTCTATTTCAAGTACGTTGGGTAGAACATTCAACACTTCATTCACTACGATTTTGGTGATCCTTGCGATCTTCATATTCGGAGGTGATAACTTAAGAGGATTCATGTTTGCGATGCTAATCGGTATTGGATTTGGTACTTATTCATCCATCTTTGTGGCGTCTGCAATTGCTTATGACTTCCTTAAGACTGGGAAAGAAGAAGAGGTACATGGAAAATCTACTTCTGCTAAAGAAGAACTCGCTTCTAAGTAATACAAACTACAATAAATTAGTAAGGGCCGTTTCGAAAGAAACGGCCTTTTTTTAATGAAAGCACAAATAGTGGTCAGCTGTTCGTGCTCGTATTGCTTTACTTTTTTTAGTATACATATTAACTATTGATAATTTAGAATCATTATTTTTCAGATTTGATTAATTTTGCACCATCATGGAAAATTCAAAGAAAAAAGCAGCTATAGGCTTCATATTTATTACTTTACTGATCGATATTACGGGATGGGGAATCATCATCCCTGTTGTTCCTAAATTAATTGAGGAACTTATTCATGCAGATATTAGTGAAGCTGCAAAATATGGTGGCTGGCTTGGATTTGCCTATGCATTTACGCAATTTATATTCTCTCCGTTAGTCGGAAATCTTAGTGACAAATACGGAAGAAGACCCATCATTCTGATTTCTCTTTTCGGATTTGCAATCGATTATATTTTCCTTGCGCTGGCTCCAACGATCTGGTGGCTGTTTTTAGGAAGAATCATTGCAGGGATCACAGGAGCAAGTGTCACTACGGCCAGTGCTTATATTGCCGATATTTCCACTGATGAAGACCGTGCCAAGAATTTTGGACTGATAGGGGCAGCCTTTGGTCTTGGATTTATCATTGGGCCTGTTCTGGGCGGAGTTCTCGGGCATTATGGAGCCAGAGTTCCTTTCTATGCTGCAGCAGGTCTGTGTCTGCTTAACTTCTTGTATGGATATTTCATCCTTCCTGAAAGTTTGGATAAAGATAAAAGAAGAGAATTTGATTGGAAACGTGCCAATCCAATAGGCTCATTTAAATTTCTGGGGAAACATCCTGAAATTTCAGGTTTGATTGTTTCGTTGATATTGATCTATATTGCAGGCCATGCGGTACAGAGTAACTGGAGCTTCTTTACGATGTATAAGTTTAGCTGGACGGAAAGAATGGTAGGAATCTCATTGGGAGTAGTAGGTTTGCTGGTAGGTCTTGTACAGGGCGGGCTTATCAGATATACAACGCCCAGGCTGGGAGAGCAGAAAAGTATTTATTACGGATTGGCTTTCTATGCTGTAGGAATGCTGTTGTTTGCCTTTGCTTCAGAAGGCTGGATGATGTTTGTATTTCTGGTTCCTTACTGTTTAGGAGGAATCTGCGGACCGGCTTTACAGTCTGTCATCACGAAAAGTGTTCCTTCCAACGAACAGGGAGAACTTCAGGGAGCATTAACGAGTTTAATGAGTGCTACATCCATTATAGGACCTCCGATGATGACTAATTTATTTTACTATTTCACGCATGATGAAGCACCGTTCAAATTTTCAGGGGCACCTTTCTTTTTAGCATTTATTTTAATGGCGGTCAGTGTGGTAATTACTTATTCTGCTTTTCAGAAAAAAAATAAAAATTTAGTTGATATCACCTCTGAAAAAGATTTTCACAAGCCATAGATTTGTTCTATTGATGAGATATAGGTGATTTTGAGTTACATCTTTCAATAAATTTACAGGAGTGAATAGTTTTGCTCATTGCTGAAACAGGAAAAACAAAATTATGAATATAGAAGACCTGGAAAAGTATTTTGAACGGATTCATTTCTTCGGAACTCCGGAATTGAGTATGGAAACACTGAAAAGGATCCATCAGCTTCATCCGAAACATATACCCTTTGAGAATATTGACCCTTATACGGGGACGGTTCCTTCTTTAAAGTTAGATGATGTTTTCAGAAAACTGGTGATCGAATCCAGAGGCGGATATTGCTATGAACAAAACCTGCTTTTAAGTGAAGTTTTAAAAACATTAGGTTTCAATGTAAAGCTTCAGCTTGGAAGGGTAGTGTGGGGAAGGCAGGAAGACAGTATTGCGGCGCAGACTCATCTCTTGCTTATTGTGGATTTTGATGGTGATCAATATATAGTGGATTGCGGATTTGGAACAGCTACGCTTACTTCACCCATACTTTTAAATAAAGAAGATCAGCAGAAAACGCCCAACGGAATATTTAAAATCTCGCGCAGGCAAGAAACCTACACACTCTGGATGTGGAAAGAGCAGTGGCTTCCGGTGTACCGGTTTATTCCTGAGCATGTAGAACTTATTGATCTGGATATTTCCAACTGGTATCTGTCTACCCATCCGGATTCCCATTTTAAAAACAGACTGATTCTTTCAAAAGTAGATGAAAATGCCCGCTATACCTATACGGATCATGTACTGAATATACGCTCCGGCGATGGTGAAAAAGAAGCTGTAGCGATAGAAAATGATGTACAGCTTTATGAAATACTGATGAATACTTTCGGCCTTAAAGAAAATGCAATAGAAGCACTAAAGTCAAAAGTCAGAATCTGGTAAGACTTATAAAATATAATAAACGGGAAGCTCAGTGAGCTTCCCGTTTTGATTAAAATCTGATTTTTATGAAAATAACTATGGATAAAGGGATTTTGTCCCGTTACTTACAATATTGCTGCCTAATCCGGAGAATGATACAGAGAAATTAGTGGAGTTAAAGCTTAAAGAACCTGTTGGTGTACAAAGCCCCAGTGCATAGCGACATTGCCCGTAAGCTCCTGTCTTTTTGGTTATTTTACTTTCGCTTTTTGCTTTCCCTAAGCTTATATAGCCCCAATCACTTACATCTGCATTGGAAACGGTGGATCCTGAATAGTAAATGGTAATCTTATATCCGGCTTCACCTCGTTTAGAACCCCAAAGCCAATTGGCTGTCCACCACTGTTTATACCATGTAGAAGCTACTTTTGAAGCTTCTCTGTCAGATGTTTCTGAATTTCCTCGGGTATCCATCATCACAAGTCCTCCGAAGATATTGTCCCAGATAATCCCTGAATCTCCATAAAAACATAAGGTGGTAAATTTTCCGTTTTTGCCGTTCCATGTTACTTCCATAACCTGGGTGCCCGGTTTTACTTCTTCGGTAATGGCTTCTTTTAATCCCTGTTGTGCAGTTGTCAGATCCTCTCCGGTATACAAATCATCGATTTTTCCAATTTTTACAGAGGATGGATCCATTATGTTCCCGGAAGCAATGAACTGATCTTTATCCGTAATCAGTTTTTTAGAAAGTTCTACCCCTTGTTGGGTTGAAATTTTTCCCAATACAGCCACTCCCACAATCTGTAAATCATTTTTTAAATACGTTTCAAGATTTTTGGTGGATTCATTCAGTTGAAGCTGTACTGCTTCAGGAATAAGTTGAGAAGACGAAGGAGTAATTTCTTTTTTCAGCTCATCGATGGTTGTCTTAGCCTGAACAGCTTCCTGTTGGTTCATTTCATTGTTTTCATTCTGGCAGCTGTAGAGTGCCATTACCGATAATACGGCGAAAACTTTAAAAGTAGTCACTAGTTTTTTCATAATGAATATTGATTTGGTTGTGTATTATAAATATACATAATTATTACTTAATTCTCTATGTTTTGAATTAAATATTTGTTAATTAATAAGTGGAGGTTGCAGGTGCTAGGTTGCAGATGTTAGGTAGCAGGGATTAGGAGGCTAAGTTTTAGAGTTGGAGAGTTGGAGGGTTCAGGGTTTTAAGTTTATGAGTAAACAGGAATAAAAAGAACCCGCAACTCGCCCTCGTAACAACACCAAAAACTCGCTACCAAGCCACCTGCACCAAAATAATCGCGAAACCCGCAACCCGTCTACAAAACATTAAACTTTGAACCTTGAACCTTGAATCCTGAACTTCATTATAAAATCTTAAAATTTGTTTAAATTTTTAGTTTACAGTCCATAAATGCAATAATCTTTCGTAATTTTACGCCATGGAATTAAGCATTGGAGAAATGGCACTCATTGCCATTGCAATCGTTGTATTATTCGGTCCGGATAAGCTGCCCCAGATTGCGCGTGACTTAGGTGCAGGCGTTAGAAAGATGCGTGGAGCAGTGGAAGATATTAAAACTGAAATTATGAAAGAAACAGATAACCCTGTTTCTGAAATCAAACGTGAGATTGAGAAGGTAAAAGATGCTGCAAAGGATTTCAATCCGATGAATGATATTCAAAAAAATATTCTGACGGAACCTTCTTCTTCTGTTGCTTCCAATGAGCCTCCAAAACCGAAGCCTGCAGATGATGAGACTTATGAAGGACCTGTAAGCAGATAATCATGGAGGAAATCATTCAGGAAGATAAGAAGGTATTTCTTTACCTTAATAATTTGGGGGATTCATCTTTTGATCAGTTTTGGATGCTGATTTCAAGTACCTGGATCTGGGTACCTCTCTATATTATATTTCTTTATTTTTTATACAAAAACCATCAACTAAGATCATTAGTTTTTATCCTTATATTTCTGGCCATCGGTGCGACGGTTTCTGATCAGCTGGCCAGTGTTTTCAAATATGGTGTAGCAAGGTTGAGACCCTGTCATGACCCTACACTGGAACATCATATGAGAATCGTGAAATGCGGTGGGCAATATGGTTTTTATTCTGCTCATGCTTCCAATACATTCTTTTTGGCATCCTTTTTAAGTATTTTATTAAAAAATAAGCTTAAATGGTTTCCATATGCTATATTTGTATGGGCTCTGGTGGTTTCCTACAGCCGGATATATTTAGGAGTGCATTTCCCGATAGATATTTTGGTGGGGGCGTTTGTTGGATCTTTATTGGGAGTGATATTTGGTGCACTCGCCAAAAAAGTGATCAACAAACAAACTATAAACTCATGAAAAAAACTTTACTGGTAGTAACTTCCCTCTGTTTATTCCTTAATTTCTATGCCCAGAATAAAAAACTGGCTGAAGAATGTTTCCAAAAAGCTGATTATAAGTGTGCAGAAGAACAGTATTTAAAACTGGCAGAAAAAGAACAGATCCAAAAATTTCAATCTGAATATTACAATTACCTCGGAACAGCTCAGAGAAGACTTGGAAAAACGACTCAGGCTTTTAAGTCTTATGATTCTGCTTTAAAAGCAAACCCTATGTCTATTTCTGTATATGTGAATCTGTCATCGCTTTACAGCCAGAAAGGAAACAAAGTAAAGGCATTGGAATATGTAGAGAAAGGACTCAAAGTAAATCCTGAAACAGCTGATTTGTATCTTACCCGTTCCAAAATATACGACAACCAGGGAAAAAAAGACCTTGCCATCAAAGACCTTAATCAGATTCTCACTTTTGCTCCGGATAACATTTTTGCAAAAACAGGGCTTGCCAATCTGAAAAAAAATAGTGGTGACCTGGATGGAGCGTTGAAAGATTATAATCAACTTCTTGCTGAAAAACCGGAATCATTACTTTATAACGGAAGATCAGACGTATATTTTAAAATGAAAAAATATAAGGAAGCGCTGGCAGATGCTAATAAAGCAATTTCCATAGATCCGAAATTTGCCCAGTCTTATGTAAGCAAAGCCATGATTCTGATGGACACTTCCAAACTTAAGGAAGCCTGTGAAAACCTGGATAAAGCAGTGGCTTTAGGCTATGAAAAAGCCATCCTCAGTGATTCTTATGCTAAATGTGTAAAGAAATAAATTTAAAAAAATACTCTGCCAAATCATTAAATAAATCCACACTAAAACAAATAAAGAGATAGAAAGAGATGTTAAATATTGTTCTTGTAGAGCCCGAAATACCCAATAATACAGGAAATATCGGAAGATTGTGTGTAGGAACTGAAAGCAGATTACACCTTGTTCATCCGTTTGGATTTGTAATTAATGATAAAAACCTGAAGCGTTCCGGATTGGACTATTGGGTGCATCTGGATGTTTCTGAATATGCAGATGTGGATGAATGGATCAGTACAATCCCTGACAGATCAAGGGTTTTTCTAATGAGCTCCCATGCCGAAAAATCATATCTTGAAACTGATTTTCAGGACGGAGACTGGCTGGTTTTCGGAAAGGAGAGTGTAGGATTGAGTAAAGAGGTTCTGGACCGTTTTGAAAATCATCTGACCATTCCTATGTCAAAACTCATCAGGAGCTTTAATATTGCCAATTCCGTTGCTTTTGTGGTGGGTGAAGCCAAAAGGCAGATCAGTCTGAAATAAAAAAGAGATTGTTTCAGGAATGTCACTCTGGACACAGACCGAAAGTCTGCGAACGTAGTTCAGAAATGTAATGAAGAATCTCATGCTTCTGCTTGTCAATGAGATTCTTCCTTTGTCAGAAATCGAAGATTCGACGTAGTCAATGACAAAAAACAATTATTTGACTTTTGAGATAATACCTTTTGTTTTAATCGTTATGATAAGGTTTGCCCTGCAAAATCTGATCAGCGCGATACAGCTGTTCTACAATAAACAGGCGGATCATCTGGTGGGTAAAAGTCATTTTGGATAAAGACATTTTTTCATTGGCTCTGCTATAGATCTCTTCGGCGAAGCCATAAGCGCCTCCGATCAGAATATGTACTTTCTTGACAGAAGAATTCATCCAGGTGTCAATTTTCTGTGAAAACTCGCGGCTGGTAAACTGTTTTCCTTTTTCATCAAGAATCACCACCAGATCGTTTTTGTCGATATGGTTTAAGAATAACTTGGCTTCTTCCTTTTTAAGAAGGTCAGGGGATAGGTTTTTGGCATTTTTCACATCCGGAATTTCTGTAATTTCAAAATTCCAGTGTTTGGGTAAACGGTTGAGATAATAATTGATTAAAGAGGTAATTTCCTTATCATCTGTTTTTCCGATACAAAGTAAGCTGATTCGCATTGTAAGAAGTTTCAGAGGGCAAAGATAGGGTTTCCCGGTTAATTTGTTGCCGGTTTTTGGGTTGCAGTTTCGGGATTCAAGGTTATTTGTTTCGGGTTTCGGGATTCGAGTTGTAGGTTATATTAGTTGCGGGTTATCATGAACCTTTGACTCTCAACGTTAAACTCTCAAATTCTCCCACTCTCAAATCCCTAATCCCTAATGCCTGATCCCTAAAACCTGCCACCTGCTACCTAATATCTGCCACCTATCTTTTCCCCATTTAATTTAATTCCCCTACCTTTGTATAAAGACAAACAGATCGATGAGTGTAAAGGTTCCTAAATTTATTTTAAAGATTCAAGATTTTTTTGACAGCATCCATATTCCTGTTTTGGGAATATCACTTTGGCAGATGTTTCAGATTTATATCTCCGGGATTTTTAAAGGCAAAATAGGGAGAAAAGCGGCTGCTATTTCGTGGAGTTTTACCATAAGTCTGTTTCCGTTTATTCTGTTTTTGCTTTCTGTACTGCCTCATATGCCGCTGTATGATGAGCTTCAGTTCTATATTTTTGATGTGCTGATGCATAATGTTTTTCCATCCAACATGGAAGGAGATGTAAAAGGATACATTGTAAGCAATATCATACCAAATATGAAAGGAATCAGTAACCTGACCATTCTTCTGGCTCTTGTTTTTGCAACGAACGGTACATTTTCCCTGATCAACGGATTTAATGAAAATACAGATGAAAAATTAAGTGACGTAAAAGAGTTTATTCTTTCGTTTTTTATCACGATAGGCTTTATTACCATCGTTTTTTTAACACTGTTTGGAGTGTATTACGCAGAGGTTGTAATGAAGCTTTTTACGCCGGCTTATGATGTAACGTGGCTTGTAGACAACCTTTCCAAAATTATCGGGTTTGTTTCTTTTCCGCTTTTTTATTTTATACTTCTGACCTTATTTTACTGGTTGGGTACCGTGAAGATTACAAGGTTCCGACAAGCGGTTCCGGGAGCTATTCTGACTACAGTATTATTTGTGGTTACAACGTATATTTTTGCGATTTATGTAAAGGATATCGCCCGGTATAATGTTCTTTACGGATCCATTGGCAGTATGATTCTACTGATGGTTTGGGTAAATGTAAATGTATATCTCCTTTTATTCGGAAATGAGCTGAATATGGCGATCCGAAAACTCAGAATAGAAAAGCTGCTGTCTGATGAGATTAAGAAAGAAGCCTCAGAATATCATGCACAGATTACTGAACCGGACTTTGATAGTGATGAGGAACACAAAAGAAAATTGGAGAACCGGAAGGAAGATTAATTCTCTTCCAGTTCAGGGTTTTCTTTTGAACTTAGACTAAGTATGATAAATCCGGCAATGGCGGCGATAAAGGACGCAATCAGAATTGCAAACTTCGCTTCATCCTGAATCGGAATTTCTTCTTTGAAAGAAAGCAATGCAATAAAAATAGACATAGTAAACCCGATTCCGGCCAGCAATCCTACACCAATCATCTGAAGCCAGTTGCTGTTTTGAGGCAGTGAACTGAGCTTTAATTTAATAGCAATCAATGAAAACAGATTGATCCCAATCAGTTTACCCAATACCAATCCACAGATAATTCCCAATCCTAATGTGCTTGTAACTCCTGCCACCATTTCACTGGAAAAAGTGATATTGGTATTCGTTAAAGCAAATATCGGCATGATCAGAAAACTTACCGGAATATGAAGCTGATGCTCCAGTTTTTCCAGAGGTGAAATTTCTACATTCGAAGCATTGGTAGGAATGGAGAACGCCAGCAAAACACCTGCTATGGTTGCATGAATTCCGGAATGATGAAGGAAATACCATAAAAACAGTCCCGGGATGATGTACAATATTGTTTTAGTTACTTTTAAAAAGTTTAAAATAAAAAGTAAGGCTGTTACCCCAAAAGATAGCAGGAGATAGCTCCAGTGAATTTGCTCTGTATAGAAAATAGCAATCACGAGGATCGCTCCCAGATCATCTACAATAGCTAATGCCGCTAAAAATATCTTAATAGAGTTGGGAATTTTTTTACCCAACATCGAAATGATAGCCAGAGAAAAGGCAATATCGGTTGCCATAGGAATTCCCCAGCCATTGCTGTATTCCGTTC
Organism: Chryseobacterium cupriresistens; assembly: GCF_046614675.1. Taxonomy (NCBI): domain Bacteria; kingdom Pseudomonadati; phylum Bacteroidota; class Flavobacteriia; order Flavobacteriales; family Weeksellaceae; genus Chryseobacterium; species Chryseobacterium cupriresistens. The sequence goes on from NZ_JBKKJT010000003.1 coordinate 375,559, forward strand.
CTGTATTGAAAATGCTGTAGATAACAGCGGGAATAAGCATTCCGCCTACGGCTGCAAAAATAGGAAGGGAGGCATTTTTAAAAGAAGAAAGCTCACCTTCTACCAATTCCCGTTTTATTTCAAGGCCAACCAGAAGGAAGAAAACTGCCATTAATCCGTCATTGATCCAGATGCTGACAGGATATTCCAACCCAAAAAGATGAGTGCCCACTTCCTGGTCTAAAAAATGCTGAAAGTTTTCTGCAGCAGACGAATTGGCAATAAGCAATGAAATAAGCACACAGAAAATAAGAATAATTCCTGAGGACTGACTGTTGTTGAAAAATTTTTTAAAATAAAGAGATAAATTCATGTTTACGATTGTACCCGTCTCACTCTGGAAACACCATTAATATTTTTAAGTTTTCTAAAGGTCTCTTCCAACTGACCTTTATTTTTGACTTCGAGGTTGATATTTCCCGTGAAAACACCATTGTTGGATTCAATAGACATACTTTTCATATCCATCCCCATACTTCCGCTGATGACAGTGGTGATATCATTAATCATCCCCATTCTGTCCAGCCCTTCAATTTCAATTTTTACTCTGTTTTTGAAGCTTTCCGCATTCACCCACTTGGCAGGAATAACACGGTAATCATACTGAGCTCTCAGATTGATGGCATTCGGGCAGTTGTCACTATGCACTTTGATTCCGTCTGAAATCGTGATGAATCCGAAGATTTTGTCTCCCGGAATTACGGTACAGCATTTTGCATACGTGTAGTTAAGTTTCTCTTCGTCCTTCCCAAACACAATCATATCAAGGTTTTCCTCTTTCGGATCGTCAAAATGCAGATTTTTGTTGGGCGATTTTCTGAATCTTGAAAGTAAGTTGTTGAATACGTTTTTACTTTCTATATATTTTCTCAGGCTGCTTACATCCAGTTCATTACTTTGGAATTTAAGGAAGAGCTCCTGAGATGATTTTAAATTAAAGAACTTTTGCAGTTTATTAATTTCTTCATCATTAAAATTGATTTTGGCATGACGAAGTTTTCTCTGCAGAATTTCTTTTCCTTCTTCCACCAATTGGTTTTTCTGAGAGTTCAGATAACTTTTAATCTTGGATTTGGCCTTAGATGTCACAACAAATTCCAGCCAGTCCGATTTAGGTTTCTGGTTCTGAGAAGACAGGATGTCTACCTGATCTCCGTTTTGAAGGATGTAGGAAATAGGAACCAGTTTTCCATTGATCTTGGCACCTAAGCATTTCATTCCCAGATCGGAGTGAACAGAGAAGGCAAAATCCAGAGCGGTAGCATTAGTCGGAAGGATTTTAATTTCTCCTTTTGGCGTAAAGACAAATACTTCTTTGGAATATAAGTTAAGCTTAATGTTATCCAGAAGCTCCGAGGTGGAAAGATTCTGCTGCTGTTCCAGTACTTCACGGATCTCAGTTACCCATTTTTCAAAATTTCTGTCATCAGAACTCTGTTTGTAACCTTCTTTGTATTTATAGTGTGCAGCAACCCCTTTCTCAGCAATTTCATCCATTCTTTCGGAACGGATCTGTACTTCAATCCACTTTTTATCAGGGCCTAAAACCGTTAAATGTAAACTTTCGTATCCTGTAGAACGGGGCTGGGTAATCCAGTCACGCATTCTGGATGGGTTACTGTGGTATACATCCGTAACGATAGAGTAAATTTTCCAGGCCAGGAATTTTTCATTTTTCGCATCCGATTTATAAATAATTCTGATGGCGTAGTTGTCAAAAACCTCTTCAAAGGAAACTCCCTGTTTCAGCATTTTTCTGTAGATGGAAGAAATAGCTTTCGCGCGGCCTTTGATTTTAAAATTTAAACCTTCTTCATGAAGTCTTTCGGATACTTCCTTCTTAAATTCTTCAATATACCTTTCACGGCTTTCCTTGGCCAGTTCCAATTTCTCCGTGATCTCGTTATAGACTTCCGGATTATTATACTTTAAAGAAAGATCTTCAAGCTCAGATTTGATATTATACAATCCAAGACGGTGAGCCATCGGAGCATAGATATACACTGTTTCCGAAGCAATTTTTTTCTGCTTATCCGGAGCCATGCTTTCCAGCGTTCTCATATTATGGAGACGGTCTGCAATTTTAATCAGAATCACTCTGAAATCCTCAGATAATGTCAGTAAGAGTTTTCTGTAGTTTTCAGACTGCACAGAGATATTCTGGTGGTTCATGATGGAAATTTTCGTCAGTCCATTCACGATATTGGCAATCTTTTCTCCGAATATTTTTTTCAGATCTTCGTAGGTATAATCAGAATCTTCAATCACATCGTGCAGAAGTGCACAGGCAATAGAAGTAGCACCCAGACCAATCTCTGTTGCTACAATTTTAGCAACAGCAATAGGGTGGTAGATGTAAGGTTCTCCGGATTTTCTCCTTTGATCCTTGTGGGCATCCAGCGCGATATCGAATGCCTTTCGGATGAGCTTGTTATTTTCCTCATCCAATGTTCTGTATGTATTAGAGATCAGGTCCTTATATCTGGCAAGTATCTCTTTATTCTCTTGTTCTAAATCGTAGCTCATTTGTGCACATGCCTATAATTAGACGAAAATACGAAATTTTTTACTTTTTTCAAACATAAAAGATCCGCAGTATAACACTACGGATCTCCGGCTATTAGATTTTATATCGATTAGAATTTCACTTCAGAATTCATACCGTCACTTGACGTTTTGATTTTAATATCAGGGCTGCTATGGATTTCTGCTCTGTTTCTTGCATCAATATATTTTTTGATGGTATCATAATTGGTTTCATTGATCTTCATGTTTTCAAATAAATAGGATTTCAATGCAGCATTCTGAATAAATGCATTACGTGCAAGATCAATCTGATTAAGGTCATTTACGGTAACACTTGCCAGAAATTGAGAATTACCGGAACCATCAGTAAGGTATACAATATAATCTGAGTTTTCAAATCCTGAATTTTCCAGATCACTTTCCAGTTTTTTGTAGTCGCTGTGATGACCAAATACTCCAGCTAATATATGTGACATAGTTAATTGGTTTTAAGTTCCCATTAAAGTTACTAATAATTTTCTGATTATCATTGCATTTAAGGCAATATAATTTGTTAATTAACATTCTGTTTTTAATAGAAAAAGATAATATTTAAAAATAATTATTGAACGGGTGTTTAATTTTAACAATTGGATAATAGACAATAGCATCGGATGATGATGTATTTAAATTCCTTTATTTACTGTACTATAATAAAAAGCCCCGAAATAAATTCCGGGGCTTCCATTGGTTAAATAATGATTAATTAAATTCTTTCGTTTTTAATTTCTTCTACAATTTCAGGATTTAAAAGCGTACTGATATCTCCAAAATTACTGAAGTCACCTTCGGCAATTTTTCTTAGAATTCTACGCATGATCTTTCCGGAACGGGTTTTCGGAAGCCCGGAAACAAACTGTATCTTATCCAGTTTCGCAATGGGTCCGATCTGATCCGAAATTAACTGATTGATCTCCTTTTTAAGATTTTCCTTATCACGTCCTTCTCCGGTTTCTTTAAGCATTACATAGCCATACAGCGCATTTCCTTTGATGTCATGAGGGTAACCTACAATGGCGGATTCTGCAACAGCCGGATGCTGGTTGATGCTGTCTTCAATAGGAGCTGTCCCAAGATTATGCCCTGAAACGATAATTACATCATCTACACGCCCGGTAATTCTGTAATAGCCCACTTCATCTCTCAAAGCTCCGTCTCCTGTAAAATATTTTCCAGGGAAAGCTGTAAAATAAGTTTCTTTATATCTTTGGTGGTCTCCCCAGATGGTTCTTGCGATTCCCGGCCATGGAAAACGGATACAAAGATTTCCTGTCACCTGATTTCCTGTGATTTCATTGCGCTTATCATCCATCAGAACGGGTTGTACACCTGGAAGTGGAAGAGTAGCATAAGTAGGCTTTGTAGGCGTCACAAAAGGAAGAGGTGAAATCATAATTCCTCCGGTTTCCGTTTGCCACCATGTATCTACAATCGGACATTTTTTCTTTCCCACATGATCGTTGAACCAGTGCCATGCTTCATCGTTGATGGGCTCACCTACAGAACCAATGACTTTCAGAGAACTCAGATCATGCTTATCCACCCATTCAGCACTTTCTTTTGCTAAGGAACGGATCGCAGTAGGTGCCGTATAAAACTGAGTGATCTTGTGTTTTTCAATCACTTCCCAGAAACGGTCCGGTTCCGGATAAGTAGGAACGCCTTCAAAGATCACTGTAGTAGCACCATTCAGCAGCGGCCCGTAAAGAATATAGGAGTGTCCTGTGATCCATCCGATATCTGCCGTACACCAGTAAATATCATTTTCTTTATAGTTGAATACATTTTTAAAAGTATATGCGGTGTACACCATATACCCGGCGCAGGTGTGCAGCATTCCTTTAGGTTTTCCTGTAGATCCGGAAGTATAAAGAATGAAAAGAGGATCTTCAGAATCCATAATGACAGTAACAAAATCAGGAGAAGCTTTTTCATACAGATCGGCCATCCAGTAATCTCTTCCTTCTTGCATTTTAATTTCGTTGTGGGTTCTTTTTACAACAAGAACTTTTTCCACGGTCGGCGTTTTTTCCAGCGCATCATCTACAATGCTTTTCAGATCCAGAACTTTATTACCTCTGTAGCTTCCGTCCGATGTGATAACCATTTTGGCTTCACAGTCATTGACCCTTGAAGCCACTGCTGAAGCTGAGAATCCTGCAAAAATAACAGAATGAACAGCTCCCAGTTTTGCACAGGCAAGCATCGTAACAGCCAGTTCAGGAATCATAGGAAGATAAATACAGACCCTGTCTCCTTTTTCAATACCCATATCGCGCAAAACATTGGCCGTTTTATTCACCCGGGTGTATAATTCGCTGTAAGAAATATACTGTGCTTCTTCCTTAGGATCGTTGGGTTCCCAGATGATTGCTGTTTTTTCTCCTCTGATGGTAAGATGTCTGTCGAGACAGTTTTTGGTAATATTGAGTTTCGCATTTTTAAACCAGGTGATCTTCGCTTCATTCATGTCGTACTTAACAACCTTGCTCCATCTCTGATACCACACGAAGTTTTGATCTGCAACTTTATCCCAGAATTTTTTAGGATTTTTGATAGACTTCTTATAGTCTTCAAAATATTGTGGTAAATCTTCTATTAAGTAATTTCTCATATCCCTATCGTTTTTTGAAATTTGAATTTATTATATTTTAAATTTATGTTTAATTTCCTATTTAAGCTCTATAAACATGGATTTTTTCCTGGATTTCCTCAATGATTTTTTCATCATCAATAGTGGATGGAATCTGAAAATCTTTACCGTCCAGCAGTGTCCGGATCAGCTTTCTTAAAATTTTTCCGGATCTCGTCTTGGGTAAACGTTTGAGAACCATTACGTTTTTTAAAAAAGCAACTGCTCCGATTTTGTTGCGAACCATCTGAACGATATCTTTTTCAATATCTTCTTCAGAAATCGCCGAGCCGTTTTTCAAAACCACTGTGGCAAAAGGAACCTGTCCTTTTAAATCATCATCAATACCTACAACGGCACATTCGGCAACATCAGGATGTGAGGAAACAATTTCTTCCATTTCAGAGGTCGAAAGCCTGTGTCCTGCTACATTAATCACATCATCCACTCTTCCTGTAATGAAAATATAGCCGTCTTCATCCTGAATAGCACCATCTCCCGAAAAATAATACCCTTTATACTGAGACAGGTAACTGCTTTCAAAACGGGCGTAGTCTTTCCATATTCCAAGCATGGCGCCAGGTGGGAGGGGAAGTTTGATCACCAGATAACCTTCATGATGAGGATTGAGTTCGTAACCGTTTTCATCAAATATTCTAATATCATATCCCGGAACAGGCTTTCCTGCAGATGCTCTTTTGATCTGATAATTTTCATCATGAGTCAACAACCCCAGCATTGGCCAGCCGGATTCTGTCTGCCACCAATGGTCTATTGCCGGAACACCAATATGTTCTGCAAACCAGTCCAAAGTGGCAACATCGCATCTTTCACCAGCGAGAAACTGTTTTTTAAAATGGGTTAAATCGTATTTTTTTACCAGTTCTCCGTTCGGATCTTCTTTTTTAATAGCTCTGATAGCAGTAGGGGCCGTAAACATCACCGAAACTTTATATTCTGAGATAATTCTCCAGAAAGTTCCTGCATCAGGAGTCATGATGGGTTTTCCTTCAAAAATAACAGTCGTGTTTCTATTGATTAAGGGTCCGTACACGGAAAAGCTATGGCCAACCGCCCATCCGAAGTCTGAAGCAGCCCAATACGTTTCTCCCGGTTCTACACCATAGATATAAGTCATTGAGAATTGTAATGCAGTGGCATAACCTCCCGTGTCACGAACGATCCCTTTAGGCTTTCCGGTAGTTCCTGAGGTGTAAAGAAGGTAAAGCGGATGAGTGGATTCTACAGAAACGCAGTCCGCAGGAGCTGATTTTTCTAACAGTTCTTCATAATCAATCAATCCGTCAAACATCTCATCCTGATTATCTACTAATTTTCTGTTGTATACAACAATATTGTCTACTTTGTCCTGAGCCAGCTCAATTGCTTTTTCTACCAGTGGCAGATAAGGGATTCTCTTTGCAATTTCCACACCGGCTGTAGCTGTGATTAAAACTTTCGGTTTGCAGTCATCAATTCTGACAACAAGCTCGTGAGGAGCAAAGCCTCCGAAAACCACATTGTGAATCACCCCGATTCTTGCGCATGCCAGCATGGCAAAAAGTGTCTGCGGAATCATAGGCATATAAATAACGGCTGTGTCTCCTTTTTTTAATCCTAAAGAAACCAGTCCTCCAGCCAGTTTTGCTATTTCCTCTTTTGCCTGATGAAATGTGTAGGTTTTCTTCTGATGGGTTACAGGAGAATCATAGATAATTGCAACCTGATCCCCGAATCCGTCTTCAATGTGTCTGTCAATGCATAAGTAACACATATTGAGCTTTCCGTCAGAAAACCACTGTGGGTAATCGTTCTCACCATTGGAAAGAATCTGTTGCGGAAATTCAAACCATTGTATTTTCCCGGCCTGTTCCTTCCAGAAGTCTTCTTTGTTTTCTATGCTTTGTTTAAATAAGGTATCTGTATTCATATCAATATTAAGGTCAATAGTTGTGTTTAGTGTCTGCATGTCATTGCGAGCCGCAGGCGAAGCAATCTCTTAAAACATCTCCTCAATCTGCTGCATCAGTTTCTTAATCGAGTAGGGTTTTGTAACGTAAGCGTCAGCTCCCATTTCCAATCCTTTTTCAATATCTCTTGGGTTATTTTTAGCACTTAGAAAAATCACTTTGGTGTCTTTCAGTTTTTCATCCTGTTTAATAAGATCCAAGGTGCTGTAGCCATCCAGATTCGGCATCATAATATCGAGAAGAATCACATCCGGAACCATGGTTTTCAAAAAGTCAAGGACTTCCATTCCGTCACGGGCAATATAAACATCATATCCGTTTTTCTTAAAGCTGTATTCCAACGACATCAATATTTTGTGTTCGTCATCCGCAATGATTATCTTTCTCATAAGAAGGTTTTAATGGTGTTCAACTTCATCTGTAATCTCTTTTTTAGTTTTTTTGGGAATGTTGATGGTGAAAGTTACGCCCAGCCCGCTGTTTTCTGCTTTTATACTTCCTCCATGTGCCTCTACAATTTTTTTGGAAATGGCTAATCCCAGTCCGCTTCCTGTAGGCTTTAATATGTTTTGGTTTTTCGATTGATAAAATTTATCAAAAATCATTTCCAGATCCTCTTCCGGAATATGCTTTCCGGTATTGAAGATGGTAATGATCAGCTGCTGATCTTTTTCAAACAATTTGGTCTGAATGGTGCCATGTTCTTCCGTAAATTTTAAAGCATTTCCCCAGATATTCTGAAACAGCTGAATCATTCTTGCTTCATCATATTCAAATATAGACTGATTCAGGAGATTAACTTCACTTAAATGAATATTTTTCTGCTGTATCAGGTGAAGGAGCGGACTCAATGCTTTTTTATACGTGTCAACAATATTATTTTCCTGAATATGCAAAGAGATTTCACCATGCTGCAATTTATCCAGATAAAGAATATCATTGATGATTTCGCTTAATCTGTCGGATTCTGTGATGATGTTGTTTAAAAACTCCTGTTTGATGTCAAAAGGGATATCATCGTCATCCGCTAAAATTTCTCCTGCTGAACGGATGGCCGTAATCGGAGTTCTTAGCTCGTGAGCGACAGAATCCAGAAAATCGTCTTTTTGACGGTCTTTAATAATCAGACTTTCATTGGCAGTCCTCAGATCATTAGACAGTTTCTGAAGTTCTGCAGACTGTTCGGTAAGCTTTTTATTCAAGCTGATATTTTCCTGCGATTCTTCGAGAATGTTTAAAACTTCTTTTAAAGATATTTTATCTTCCTTGGTTACTCCTTCAATCAATATTTTTGCGGAAGCTGTACCGATTCTTCCGGCCAAAAGGTTTTCTGAGAATTTGATAAACCTTGAATCGGCTGTCTCAGTATTGGAGTCGATGTTATATTTTAAATTAAAAATCCTTAAGGCCTGTTCCGTTTTATTCTTACCTAAGAAACGTTCCAGGATATTCTGAATATCAGATATGTAGGCTGTTCCGCGCCAGATGAAAGCATTTTCGTGATTCTGAATGTACTTATCGATGTCTACGTAAAGCTCAGCAAAGTTTCTTTCGCGGTAATTTCCTTTTGAACTTACGGAAACAATGGTAAACAGGCTTGTATTGACCAGCATCGACCAGAAAAAGATCTGTGGAATTCTTCCTAAATAAGGAATGGTAAAAAAACCGAAAGCATTATACATATCCCTCAAGACCCCTTTAAATTCCTGATTGTACGAAAAATAATACTGGGGAATAATCAGCCCGAAATAGCATATTACCAATCCGGCTAAAAGTCCTGTAACAGCACCTTTATAGCTTCCTCTTCTCCAGAATAAAGCTCCGAAAAATGCAGGTGCCAGCTGTGCAATCACGACAAATGAGATTAATCCTACCGAATCCAGGGAAGTTTTCAAAATGAAATACTTGTAGAAGGCAAAAGCCATAATGATCAATGCGAAAATACTGAACTTCCTGATATTGGTGATGATTCTTGTATTTTGCTCCTCGCTTTCAGATTTTAATTTTCCCAGCAATCCGTATGGAATGATGAGGTTGTTGGAAAGCATGATGGATAAAGTAATGGCAGAGATAATGATCATGGAAATACATGAGCTTAATCCTCCAAGAAAGACGAATACTGTGATCAAAGTATTGTCGAAATGTTGTGGAATCAGAATAGAGTAGAACTCAGGATTTACTTTCTGTCCGTCAAAAATTAATCTTCCTCCCCAGGCAATCGGGAAAATAAATACAGTAAAGATTAGAAGGTAAAGTGGAAAAAACCAAATAGCTGTTCTGATGTGCTTTTCCTGCCTGTTTTCAACAATAGCAGTGTGGAACTGTCTTGGGAGAATGCAGATCGCTGTTGCGGAAATCATGCAGAGAACCATCCAGTTCAGGGCACCTTCAATTCCGTTGAAGGTGTTTTTTTCTTTAAAATCTTCAAATTTACTGGCTTTCTCATAAATATCTGAGAAACCATCAAAAACATAATAAATGACAAAAAATCCGAGAATAATAATAAAAAATAGCTTTAAAAAACTTTCCAGAGCAATGGCGGAGATAATTCCAAGCCTTTTTTCTGAAGCATCTACATATCGTGTTCCATAATAAGAAGAAAATAAAGCGATTAAAATTACCACGAAAGTTGCATTATCAGTCAGAATGTCTTTCGACATCGGAGTTTCAGTTACCAGATGGAAGGTTTCAGAAATGGCTTTAATCTGCAGGCCGATATAAGGAACTATCGCCAGAAGGCAGACTATCGTGATAATGGCACTCAGGCTTCTGCTGTTCCCGTATCTCAATGAAATGAAATCGGCCAGGCTGCTTATTTTGTTGACCCTTGAAATTCTTACAATCCGGGTATTGATATAGATCCATGCCGGAATAATCATAATAGGTCCAATGTAAATTGGCAAATAGTTTAATCCGCTTGTCGCTGCCACACCGATACTTCCATAATACGTCCAGGCAGTACAATATACAGCAAGAGATAAAGCATAGATGTATGGATTATTGATCCAAAGCTTGCTTCTTTTCTTCTCTGCCAGGTAGGCAACTAAGAAAAGGAGGGCCAGATAAAACAGAACGACAAAAAATAATGCGAAACTACTCATCATGTCTTTTTACAATTACAAAAGAAATCACAATGGAAATCATCCAGACCACGAACAGGTAAATAAGGATCATAGGATAGCCCAAAACTTCCCTGTCACTATTGAAAAGCAGTGAAATAGGAATGCTGAAAGCAATCATAAGCCCTACGCTCAGTATGATAAGTTTTTGTTCGTGTCTTTTTTTCATAATTATTTTATTTCCTTACTGAAGCATATCGCTTCTTCACGTCCGATGTAAATTCCATAATTTTCAATGACCTTATATTCGTTTTTCAGATAAAACTTTACGGCATTGTCATTTTTTTTACGGGTTTCCAGATAGATGTATTTATAGTCGAATTGTTTTGCGGCTTTTTCTAACGCCGAGAGAATCTTTCCGCCCAGGCCTATGTTTTTTTCCAGGGAGAACATGCGTTTAATTTCACATATTTCTGGTGAAAGGGGGCGAAAACCTCCACAGGCTATGGGTTTTTCATCACTTACAGCAATGAGGAACAAAGCTTTCTCCTGAGAAAAGTCATCAAGGTTTGCACTTTTGCTTCCACTCTCACCAGAGATTGTAATAAGAGAAGTATTTAATCTGCAGATGAGGTCAATAACGTTCTTATCCTGAGAAGGACGGGGAATTGCTTTAATCGTGATATCCATTTTTTTATAATTGATAACAGATCATTGATGAATGCCGCATTCATCAATGATCTGTTTTTTGCTTTTAAATTTTATCGTCAGAATATTCTCCTTTTAAGGCGTAATAACCGAAAACTGCCATTCCGCCTGAGATAATCGGCATCAGTACAAAAAGAATGATGATGCCAAAAACCAGATCTTCCTGTTTTCCGGAAGTTATTTTCGGGATTCCCAGTACGGTAATTCCGAAGTAACCCACAATTACTGCTATTGCGATCCAGAGAATGCCTAATATTTTTTTTAGTCCGTTCATTTTAGTAGTTTTAAAATTAATAAAAATTTGAGTGATTCAGTACCTAATCGTGAAGATTATTGTTCTTATTTTTAAGATAAAATAATCCGATGATCAAACATACGGCAGCGACTCCAATCGGGTACCAGAGTCCTTCCAGATACCATGTTGTATGTCCTGCTTCTTTTCCTGTAGTTACCAGATAAGTGGCTACCGCCGGAAGAAGTCCTCCGAATACCCCGTTTCCAATATGATAAGGTAATGACATTGAGGTGTAACGGATTCTCACAGGGAACATTTCAACAAGGAAAGCCGCGATAGGTCCGTAAACCATGGTTACAAAGATCACCTGGATGAAAACAAGGAATACCAGGTACCATTTGGTGTTGTCACTTAATTTTAAACTTTGAGAAACTTTGGCTTCCTCCGGTTTTCCGTCTTTCATAGCAACTCCTGACGGAGACCAATGAACTACGCTGTCTTTTTTAATTAAAGTTCCGTCTGTATAAAGTGTTTCTTTGTGAAAAGTCACCAGGCTGTCTGTCGCAATATCATTGTGGATTTTCGCCGTTCTTTTTTCTGTAATTCCATTTGCTGCAATTGTTTTGTTTTCGAGGTTTACACTTTTAAACATGCTGTCGTAAATAGGTCTGTACGCTAAAATAGCGATCAGCATTCCGGTCATCATCACTGCTTTTCTGCCGATTTTGTCAGAAAGCCATCCAAAGAATACAAAGAAGGGTGTTCCTAAAAATAAAGCCGTAGCCATCAATGAATCTACCTGCGCCGATTCTACATTCATGACCTTTTGAAGGAAACTCATGGCATAGAATTGTCCTGTATACCAGATCACACCTTGTCCCATCGCAGCCCCGAATAAAGCCAATAGTACAAATTTGAAATTGTATTTGTTTCCGAAACTTTCCTTTAAAGGGTTTTTGGATGTTTTTCCCTCACTTTTGGCTTTCGCAAAAAGAGGAGATTCTTTCATGTTCTTTCTGATAATGTAAGATACGGCCACCATCAAAATGGAGATCCAGAATGGAACTCTCCATCCCCACGTATCAAATTCTTCTGCAGAAAGAGTGGTCTTGGTGATCAGAATAACAATTAATGAAATGAAAAGTCCGGCTGTTGCTGTAGTCTGGATCCAGGAGGTCCAGTATCCGCGGCGATGAGGTTGTGCGTATTCTGCGACATACGTGGCAGCACCTCCGTATTCACCTCCTAAAGCAAGCCCCTGAAGTAATCTTAAAATTAAAACCAAAACCGGCGCCAGAAATCCAATGGTTTCATAACTTGGAATACATCCGATCAGGAAAGTGGAAAATCCCATAATCAGTAACGTAACCAGGAAAGTATATTTTCTTCCGATAAGATCTCCCAGTCTCCCGAAAAATAATGCCCCGAAAGGTCTTACTACAAATCCGGCAGCAAAAGTGGCCAGGGTAGATAAAAATGCAGCAGTAGGATTATCCGCAGGGAAAAATTTGGTGGCTAAAACAACGGCCAGACTTCCAAAGATATAGAAGTCATACCATTCTATCAATGTTCCGAGAGATGAGGCAGTGATCACACTCCAGATGGTGCGGTTTTTCTGCCTGTCGGTCATATTTTCGTAGCTTTCGTGATGATTTTCGCTCATATTGATTAGTTTTTGATGTTAGTGGAATAGGATTATTAATTTGAATTTTTTGAACCGTTAAGGGCTTTGAATGAAACTATTTCAAAAAAGTGTCATTCTGAATGAAATGAAATGTAATGAAGAATCTCATGTGTGTCTGGATGTCAGTAAGATTCTTCATTCGTCAGAAATCGAAGATTCGACTTAGTCAATTCCCAATCCATCTTAATTCTTAATGGTTCAAATTTTAAAGGTAGATTTGAAACTGTACAATAAATTCTCCTTTAGAAGAAGGACTTTCCGTAGGATTTGTATAAACAGGTCTTGTGGAATACTGTGTCGTTATTTTTGCGTGATGTCCGTCTATAAACCAATTGGCTCCGACATCAAACTGAGATGAAGATTTATCAAAAGCCTCAAAACTTTTATGAGTATAAGCAGCAAAAGGCTGTATTCTGATTTTTGGCTTTTCTGCCTGACTCGGTAATAGTAAACCTGCCTGAGCGTAGATAATATTACCTGTTCCAATGGTTGGCTGTAGATTTCCTGGTCCTGCAATGGCTTTATTCCCTATAAAATTAGGATCAGAGGCGCCAATATTCATGGTTCCCAGATTTCTTACATAGTTCGGTCCGAAATTGTAATTATAATATCCGGCATAGGCAGAAACGGCCATTTTATTTTTTGCCTCACCCAAAGGAATATCTGCAAACGCATCTACAGCAAAAAGGGTAATATCATGTTTTTCAATGTTTGAATTGACAGAAGTTCTTGTTCCGTCAGCCTGATGATAAAAACCGGCACCTACATTGAAGACTTTTTTTGTTCCCAGGTAAGATCCAACTTTAAAAGGAAGTGTGTTGGATTCTTCATCAAGGAACTGATATTCAACATACCCTGCTTTTGAAAAACTTGGATTTCCATTATTGTCTACGGCTACTGCTTTTGAAGGATCTGTTACATTCACAGGAACAAGATCTGTGGCGAAAGGTTTATTTAAACTGAAACGATATTCCAGTTTTCCGTACTTTCCTTTGGCAAACATTCCAAGCTGTCTTGCAAACTGATCTGAATTATCAATCAAAGGCCATGAAAAAACAGGAGAATCTAATGTAAGGAAGTTAAGCGTGGAAGCCATGGTCATACGGGAAAGCCCCATATAGTAGTGTAGTCCGGCCCCTAAAGTTAAACTGAATTTTCCCGCTTCTCCAGGTAAAATAACTGCATATTCGTTCCAGGCATCATGAAAGAACAGCTGGGTTTTCTTTCCGTTTCCATAACCTCCTGTTCCTGAGGTGCCTGAAGCGCCGCCATTGATGAAAGTCTGATTATTAATTCCGAAATGGAGCAGGATCATATATCTCTTAGAGATCTGTGCGTATGTTAATGCACGTAACCTTCTGTTTCCCAGACTCCATGAGTTGTCAGTGGGTTCACCGCCTACCATGGTTCCGGGGTTCATAGATGTATTTCTTACCCAAAACTGGTCCCATAAAATAAATCTGACGAATTTATCCCCGTTTTGGTTGAGGTTAAGTTTTAAGCCACTGCCATAATCAGGAGAACCTTGTGAGTATAAGGAACTACTGATTAAAGCTAATCCAATGAATGTAAGTAATTTCTTCATAAATTATCAATTTTTGGCGTTGTTTTTTGTGAATGCCAAATTGTAATTAATAATTTATTTATGAAAATTTAATATATATTAGTGGTAATAGTATAGTTGGTATTTGATAGACTTTGATTTTCGGGATTCGGGGTTCGAGGTTTGGTGTTTAAGATTTTAAAATCATACTTTTTTTTAAATATTTGATATAAAGTTATTTATAAGAGTATTTTTACCTCTGTTTTTAAACCTCATGACTCGCATCCCGAAACCCCGCACCCCGCATCCCGCATCCCGTAACTCGTACCCCGTACTACTTCTTAAACCGTTCCCACTTAATCAGCATATACTTATCGGCAAATTGGGTGATGATAATTCCGGAGTTTTTAATATTCTCTTCCTGAGCGATATATTCAATCAGTTCGCTCTGCTTTAGTATCTTATAAACAGGATGGAATTCGGAATGGGGAGGTCTTGTGATATTGTATTTTTTAATCCATGAGCTTATGGTAACATGAGAAACACCGATAATTCTTTCAATTTCACGGTAACTTAAACCTTCCAGATAAAGCTGAAGAGCTTTGGTTACGTAGTAATCGTCAATTTGTTTTCCCAGTTTTTTAACAGTAAAATAATAATTGCAGTCTTTGCAGTGGAAGCGCTGTTTATTGTTGATAATGCCGCTTTTTACTACTTTGATACTCTTGCATTTAGGACAGGTGTTTTCCATAACTATATTATTTTAGCAAATATATAATAAATTAGCAAATGTATATTTTTCAATAAAGATAATTTTACCTGTTTAAAATTATAAAACAAAAAAAATATCTTTTTTATTTGGATTTAAAAGAAATTATATTTTAAATTTGCCAAAAAATTTAGATAAATAAATGGAAATAGAAATTTCCTCATGCGAACATCTAATGTATGTGAGTGAAATACAGCAGGAAATGTACGATTCTGCACAGCGTAGAGGAACGGGGATCGCAAAACGTTCCATAGAATATTTGAGTAAGAAGATTTCAGAAGGCAATGCTGTGGTTGCCACTGAAAACGGTGAGTGGGTAGGTTTCTGTTATATAGAGACCTGGTCGCATGGGAAGTTTGTGGCCAATTCGGGGCTGATTGTGTCACCGAAATTCAGGAACGGGGGAGTAGCGACTCAGATCAAGCAGAAAGTTTTCCAGTTATCTAGAGACAAATATCCGGATGCGAAAGTATTTGGATTAACAACAGGTTTGGCAGTGATGAAAATCAATAGTGATTTGGGATATAAACCCGTGATCTATTCTGAACTGACTCAGGATGAAGAATTCTGGAACGGATGCAAGAACTGCGTGAACTATGAGATTTTAATGATGAAGGAACGCAAAAACTGTCTGTGTACAGCCATGTTATTTGTTCCGGAAAACGATAAAAAAAAAGAGGAGGTAGTGAATAATCTGCCTGAAAATAAATATGATGGAATGATTCAGAAAGATTTTGATGAATTCCATGTGACCATTAATAAAAATAAAAAGAGTCCAGATGAAAAAGAAAGTCATCTTAGCGTTTAGCGGAGGTTTAGATACTTCCTACTGTGCTAAATATCTTAGTGAAACACTAGGGTATGATGTGTATGCTGTTACTGTAAACACCGGAGGTTTTTCAAAAGAAGAAGAAAAAGAGTTGGAAAGAAAAGCCTTAAACCTTGGAGTAAAAGAGTACAGGTGCGTAGACGCTCAGGAAGATTACTATAATTCATGTGTGAAATATTTGATTTTCGGGAATGTATTGAAAAATAATACATATCCTCTATCGGTAAGTGCTGAACGTACTATTCAGGCGCAGGAGATTGCAAAATATGCCATTGAAGTACAGGCAGATGCCATTGCTCACGGAAGTACAGGAGCTGGGAATGACCAGGTTCGTTTTGATCTGATCTTCCAGGTAATGTGCCCAAATATCGAAATCATTACGCCTATCCGTGATATGGCTTTGTCCCGTGAGGAAGAAATTGAGTTTTTGAAGCAGCATGGGTATGAAATGGAATTCCAGAAAGCTCAATATTCTGTCAATAAAGGACTTTGGGGAACTTCAGTAGGAGGAAAGGAAACGTTGACATCAAGAAATTATCTTCCGGAAGAAGCTTTTCCGTCTCAAATTAAAGAAACTCAACCTTCAGAGCTGGAGATTGAGTTTAAAAACGGAGAAGTGGTAGGAGTCAATGGAGAAAGCTTTGAACATTCAGTATATGCCATTCAAAAAATAGAAGAACTGGCTTCAGCATATGGAATTGGTCGTGATATTCACGTAGGGGATACCATTGTTGGGATTAAAGGACGTGTGGGGTTTGAAGCAGCTGCAGCATCGGTGATTATCAAAGCGCATCATTTATTGGAAAAACATACGCTTTCAAAATATCAGCAAATGATGAAGTCGCAGTTATCCGACTGGTATGGAAACTGGCTTCATGAAGCACTTTTCTTAGATCCTGTCATGAGAAATATTGAGTCGTTCTTGGTAGATTCTCAGAAAACAGTAACCGGGAAAGTATTTGTAACCCTTCATCCTTACAGATTTATTTTGAATGGAATTGAATCTGATCATGATCTGATGTCCGACAAATTCGGAAGCTATGGAGAAGCGAACAGAGCATGGACGGGAGAAGATGTAAAAGGATATACGAAGATTGTAAGCAATTCTTTAAATATATACCACCAGATTAACCAAAATATCAACTAGTTCCGCAAGGACGATGTAATGAAAGGCAGAACAAAATGCTGTCAGAATTAAAATGAAGAAAACAGTAGGAATCATTGGTGCCAACGGTTATACAGGAAGTGAGCTGATACGCTTACTGGCTTTTCATCCCCATGTGACATTGAGTTTTTTATATAGTCGTTCGAATTCGGGAACAAGAATTTCGGATCTGTACCCGGATTTAACGACGGTTTGTGAAATGGTTTTGACGGATAAATCTGAAGACGTAGATATTCTTTTTCTGTGTCTTCCGCATAAAGAAAGTCAAAACTGGTTAACACAGAACCCTGTCAAGGATGAAACGCTGGTGATTGATCTTGGAAACGATTTCCGCTTAGAAGGAAATTTCGGAAACAGAAATTTTATCTACGGATTGCCGGAAATTAATAAAAAACAACTAGTGGGTGCTAAAAGTATTGCGAACCCGGGATGTTTTGCTACGGCCATTCAATTGGCTTTGCTGCCATTGGCGGAAAAAGGAGTGTTGAATGAGGTCTTTACCACAGGGATTACGGGTTCTACGGGAGCCGGGCAGTCTCTGCAGGCAACCACTCATTTTACCTGGAGAAATGATAATGTTTCAGCCTATAAAACATTAACTCATCAACATGTGGATGAGATTTTGCAGCAGCTGATTGTATTCAATAATAAAGAAGTAAACCTGAACTTTGTTCCTTGGAGAGGGGATTTTGCAAGAGGGATTTTTACAAGTTCCACCATGAAGACGGAGCTGGAGCTGGAGGAAATAGAACATTTGTATCAGGATTTTTATGCAGAGGAGCCTTTTGTTACAGTAAGCAGGAAGGCAGTGGATTTAAAGCAGGTTGTCAATACCAATCGCTGTGTGATTCAAATCGAAAAGAGTGGAAATGTTGTCGTTATTCACTCAGCGATTGACAATTTGTTAAAAGGTGCTTCGGGGCAGGCCGTACAGAATATGAATCTGGCTATGAACTGGGAGGAAAATGCAGGATTAAACCTGAAACCGATAGCATTTTAAATTGACGGTAAGTAATTGAGAATTTTAACAGAAAGTAAATCCGACTTAGGAAAATGGAGCGTTAAGAAAATTAATTCTATGAACGTTAAGAAAATTCTACTGTTCGAAGTGCGAGGAAAATAGAGAACCGAAGAACCAATTCGAATTTCGCACAAGTTTTAGAATTTTTAGTGAATAGAACTAATTTTTAGCGGAAGTTTCCAGGTCTTGAACTTTTGTTTCTTTTGTTTTAAGACAAAAGAAAAATAAAAAATAAAAAAATGAATTTATTCAACGTATATCCATTATTCAACATAAATCCAGTAAAAGCTCAGGGATCTTTTCTGTGGGATGACAAAGGAGAGCAATATCTTGATTTTTACGGAGGTCATGCTGTGATTTCTATCGGTCACAACCATCCACACTATCAGAATAAGCTGAAAGATCAGCTGGAAAAAATTTCTTTCTATTCCAATTCTGTTCAGAATGAATTGCAGACGGAGTTAGCGGAAAAACTGGGTAAACTTTCAGGATATGAAGATTATAACCTTTTCCTGTGTAATTCCGGAGCAGAAGCCAATGAAAATGCATTGAAGCTGGCTTCATTTCATAACGGAAAAAGCAAAGTGCTTTACTTTTCAGGCTCATTTCACGGCAGAACCTCTGCAGCGGTTTCAGTGACTGATAATCCGAAAATTGTAGCTCCGGTTAATTTTTCTGAAAGATTTATCAAATCAGAATGGAATGATATACAAGAGCTTGAAGAAACCTTTGAAAAATTTGGAAATGAAATTTCATCTGTAATCATCGAAGGAATTCAGGGAGTAGGAGGAATTATGATTCCAACACCGGAATTTTTATCTAAAATCAAAGAATTATGTGAAAAATATGATACTGTTCTTATTTTGGATGAAGTGCAGTCCGGGTATGGGAGAAGTGGATATTTCTTTGCCCATCAGGAATTTGGTGTTGAGGCAGACATTATTACTACAGCAAAAGGAATGGGGAATGGTTTCCCTGTGGGCGGAGTTTTAATCCATCCTAAATTCCAGGCAAGCAACGGTTTGCTGGGAACGACATTTGGAGGAAACCACCTTGCCTGTGCCGCTTCTATTGCTGTGCTGGATGTCATGAAAGATGAAAATCTTCTTGAAAATGCGCAACAGATGGGTGAGTATATTGAAAATGAAATTAAAGATTTACCACATATTAAATCTATCCGAAGGAAAGGATTGATGATCGGAATAGAACTCGACAGAGACTGTTCAGAAGTAAGGAAAGAATTACTGTTCGATCATCATATTTTCACTGGAAACTCTAATGATAAAAGTGTTTTAAGGATTCTTCCGGCACTGAATATCAAAAAAGAGGAAACGGATCTTTTCATCAATGCTTTGAAAGCAGTGCTTGGAAATATTTAAACCATAAAAGTCACAAAAGAATTTAAACACTTAAGTGATTTTAAGAAAATACTAAAGGCTTAAGAAGTGCACTTAAGTTTTCGAAAATCTTTGATTTTCTTCTTCTGTGAGCTTATATATTTTCAAAATAATCAACTTTTAAAACTTAAGTGTTCTAAAGTGTTTTAGTAAAAACTTTTGTGCCTTTTGTGGTTAGATCAACAATCAATGTGTAAGCAAAATCTTTAAAATTAGTTTAAAATGAAAAAATTTACCTCTGTAAGTGATGTAGAAAACTTACAGGAAATCATAAAAAAAGCTTTACAGATAAAAGCAGACCCCCTTACTGAAACACAAAAAGGAAAGGGAAAAACAATCGGACTTGTATTTTTAAATTCAAGTTTAAGAACCCGTCTGAGCAGCCAGATTGCAGCTCAAAATCTTGGATTGAATGTATTGACGTTAAACGCAGCACAGGAAGCCTGGAATCTTGAATTTGCTGACGGAGCGGTAATGAACGGAGACACGGTAGAACATATCAAAGATGCTATTGAAGTCTTAAATCAATATTGCGATATCATTGCGGTACGTTGTTTTGCAGGGATGAAGAGCAAAGAAGATGATGTGAATGAAAGCATATTAAGCCAGTTTGAAAAGCATGCAAAAGTACCTGTCATTTCTCTGGAATCAGCTACACGCCATCCTTTACAAAGTCTTGCAGATTGCATCACCATTACAGAAAACTGGAAAAAAGACTATAAACCAAAAGTAGTATTAACATGGGCGCCACACATCAAGCCTATCGCTCATGCTGTTGGAAATTCTTTCGCAGAATGGATGCAGGAAATGGATGTGGAATTGGTGATTGCTAATCCCGAAGGGTATGATTTAGATAAAAACTTTACCAAAGATGTGAAAGTAATCCATGATCAGGATGAAGCGTTGAAAGATGCAGACTTTATCTATGTGAAGAACTGGTCTTCTTTTGATGATTATGCTGCAATGCCAGAAGTGAAGGGAAACTGGATGCTCACGAATGAAAAATTAGCCAATACCAATAATGCGAAAGTAATGCACTGCCTTCCGGTTCGCCGTAATGTAGAATTGAGTGATGAGGTGATGGATGGAGACCATTCTATCATTTATCAGCAGGCAAAAAACCGGATTTTCTCTGCACAAGCCGTATTCAGTGAAATTTTAGATGAATTAAAAGCTTAAAATAATCCTTGTTAAGGTTCAAAACCTTGACAAGGATAGAAAAGATCAAGTATCCCAAAATGTTTACAATGAAAGAAAAGTTATACATCATAAAAATTGGCGGAGCTTTAATTGATGATGAGGAATTATTAAGCCAATTCTTAGAACAGTTTTCTGAAATTACTGAAAAGAAAATCCTTGTTCATGGCGGTGGCAAGCTGGCAACAACGCTGGCTGATAGACTGGGCATTGAGCAGAAAATGATCAATGGCAGGAGGATTACGGATAAAGAAACTTTGGACATTGTAACGATGGTGTATGCGGGAGGAATTAATAAAAATATTGTTGAAAAGCTGCAGCAGAAAAAATGCAATGCCATAGGATTCTCGGGGGCAGACGGAAATTTAATTAAAGCTAAGAAAAGAGAACATCCTGAAATCGATTTTGGATTTGTGGGGGATATTACCAAGAAAAGTGTAAACAGAAAGCTGGTTTCAAAACTCATCAAACTGGATCTTGTTCCTGTATTTTCTGCGATTACCCACGACAGAAAAGGAAATCTTTTCAATACCAATGCAGATACCATTGCTTCTGTGATGGCGCAGGCTTTGTCTGAGAAATATGAAGTTGAACTGTTGTATTGCTTTGATAAAGAAGGTGTTTTGGAAGATGTGAATGATCCGGAATCGGTGATCAGAAGTGTCAATGAAGAAGAATTCACGGTATTAAAAGAAGAAGGAAAACTTCATAAAGGGATTTTACCCAAACTTGAAAATGCTCTTGGAGCGATAAAAAATAATGTAAATAAAGTGTTTCTGATCAAAGAAACAGAACTGAAAAACCATATAGAAAATCATCATGCAGGAACTGAAATCTGTTTATAATAAAGAAGAACTGTTGAATAACGCGGTCGGATTGCTTAAAAATTTGATTGAGATTCCTTCATTCAGTAAAGATGAATTCAATACGTCGGTAGAGATTGAAAATTTTTTCAAAAAACATCAGATTCCTACCAAACGTTTTAAAAACAATATCTGGGCGGTGAACAAACACTTTGATGTGTTTAAGCCTTCTGTTT
The DNA here is from genome assembly GCF_046614675.1 of Chryseobacterium cupriresistens. Classification (NCBI taxonomy): domain Bacteria; kingdom Pseudomonadati; phylum Bacteroidota; class Flavobacteriia; order Flavobacteriales; family Weeksellaceae; genus Chryseobacterium; species Chryseobacterium cupriresistens. Next base: position 397,411 of record NZ_JBKKJT010000003.1, read on the forward strand.
TACTGAATACCCATCATGATACGGTAAAGCCTAATAAAGCTTATACACTTGATCCGTTTGTACCGATCGAAAAAGAAGGTAAACTGTTCGGATTGGGAAGCAATGATGCAGGAGCTTCTCTGGTTTCTATGGCACAGGTTTTTTTACATTTTTATGATAAAGAAGATTTAAAATATAATTTAGTTATTGCTTTGACGGCAGAGGAGGAGATTTCAGGATTTGATGGAATCGAAGCCTTATTTCCGCAGCTACCCAACATAGAACTCGCCATTGTAGGAGAACCCACGCAGATGAACCTGGCGATTGCAGAAAAAGGACTTCTTGTGATTGATGGTGAAATGAAAGGTACTCCTTCTCACGCCGCTCATCCTAATGATGATAACTCAATTGTAAAATGTATGCAGGATCTGCAGAATATTCTTTCCTTTAAATTTCCGAAGGTTTCAGAATATCTGGGCGAAGTTAAAGTTACTTTATCAGGAATCCATGCAGGAGTACAGCATAATGTGGTTCCGGAATCGTGCAATTTTACATTGGATGTGAGGGTAACGGATGAATATTCCAATCAGGAAGCATTTGAAATCATTCAGTCTCAGATGAAATCTACATTAAAAGCAAGATCGTTCAGGCTGAATTCCTCCAAGATCGAAATGGATCACCCGTTTGTAAAAGCAGGAATTGAAGTCGGAAGGACAACCTATGGTTCACCTACTTCCTCAGATCAGGCGATTATTCCATGTACATCAGTGAAAATAGGTCCTGGAGACAGCAGGCGCTCTCATACAGCAGATGAATTTATCTATATCCATGAAATAGAAGAAGGAATAGAAATTTACATCAGCATTTTAGAAAAAGTGTTATAAAAATGGAAGATGGGTGTAGGAAGAGGGAAGTTATTGCAGTATGTTATTAGCTTCCTGCCTCCAGCCTCAGGCTTCCAGCTCAATATATGTTTTGACTCCGTCCGGCAGGCTCTAGAAGTTCAGTTTTTAATAAGATTTATGCAAAAAGAAAATTAAAAATGAAAGCTTTACATAAGGAAATGTTTTTTTATAGTTATTAGTAATAAGGATTGCCTTGCCGGGCATGTCAGAACCAACAAATATTTAAATCAAATATTATCATGAAAAAAATATGGCAGAAGGATGACCTTGCCACCAATATATTAGTCAATCAATTTACAGTCGGTAAAGATCTTGACTTCGACGAGCGTTTAGCCAAATATGACGTTAAAGGTTCTATGGCACATTGTAAAATGCTGGCAGAAACCGGCATTATTACAAAAGAAGAATCAGAGCAGATGTTATCTGTTTTAAATAGTATTTTAAATCAAATTGAGGATGGGACTTTTGAAATTGATAAAGAAGCTGAGGATATCCATTCTCAGGTAGAAGCGATCCTGATTGAAGAATTAGGAGATACGGGAAAGAAAATCCATACGGCACGATCAAGAAATGATCAGGTTTTACTGGATATCAAATTGTATTTATTGGATGAAATCCGTGAAATTACAGCCCTTACAGACGAGTTTTTTCAGATTTTAATTCAGCTGGCAGATCAGCATAAAAATGTTCTGCTTCCGGGATATACCCATTTCCAGATTGCGATGCCTTCATCATTTGGGTTGTGGTTCGGAGCTTATGCAGAAGCGCTTTTGGATGATGTGGAAATGCTGTTTTCAGTGAAGAATATCATTAATAAAAATCCACTGGGATCAGCTGCTGGTTATGGTTCGTCTTTTCCGATCAATCGTGAAAGTACCACCTATAACTTAGGCTTCCAGTCCATGAATTACAATTCTGTGTACGCTCAGATGACCCGTGGAAAGTCAGAAAAAATGCTGGCCATGGCGATGGCTACTTTAGCGGGAACGCTTGGCAAGTTCGCTTATGATGTATGTCTTTATCTGAGCCAGAACTTTGATTTTATCAGTTTTCCAAAAGAATTTACTACGGGAAGCAGTATTATGCCGCACAAAAAAAATCCGGATATCTTTGAGCTGGTTCGTGCACGATGCAACAGAATTCAGTCACTTCCAAACGAACTGATCCTTTTAACAAGCAATCTGCCTTCAGGATATCACAGAGATGTACAGCTGACAAAAGAAATTCTTTTCCCTGCGATAGATTCTTTAAAGGAATGTCTGGAAATCTTAAGCTATACTTTACCGAATATTAAGGTGAAAGACGGGATTCTGGAGGACGAGAAATACAAATACCTTTTCAGTGTGGAAAAGATCAATGAAGAGGTGAAAAGCGGAAGCTCTTTCCGTGATGCTTATGTAAAAGTAGGGCAGGAGATTGAAAACAATACGTTTGAATTTGAACCCGGAAATCTTGAACATACCCATCAGGGAAGTATAGGAAATCTTTGTCTGGATAAAATAGAATATCAGTTCAATAAACTGAAAAATAAATTATTGGGTTAGAATCTAAGCCATTAAGGTCATCAAAACTTAGGCAAAAATCAGTAGAATTTCTAAAATTATTTTAGCCTGCTGTCTTTTCGTTGTGGAAGCCTTAATCTTAAATCTTATCTGCTTAAGTGATCTTAATGGTTGGATTTTACTCTGCTCTTTGAATTTGATGATTGATCTTTAAACTGACTATGGTTGAAAATTGAGATTAAATCTGCTGTATAAAATTTTATCAGAGATAAAATCTTTGCGCCTTAAAGCATAAAGTTTATAAATTTCTTTTGCGTCTTTGCGTTTTCTAACAAAATAGTAGAAATGAAAAGGTTGGTATACGCAAATGCGCAAGGAATTGTATAATAAATATTTCTCTTTTAAGACGCAAGAAAATCAAAGATTTGCAGCAATTGAAATAAGAATGAATAATGAGTTTAAAATAGAAGGGATTATTCCAGATCAATTTTAAATTTGGTAGATTTTTTTACCTCGTGAAGGACAATGGAACTGTGGTACTGCCCGATATTGGGAATGTTTGAAATAACATTAACCGCAAATTCGTTATAAGAATTGATGTCCTTGGCAATAATCTTCAACATATAGTCGTACTCTCCGGAAAGACTGATGATTTCCTGTACTTCATCATATTTTCCGATATGGTTCTCAAAAGTTTCCAAAACTTTCTTGGATTGTTCCTTGAGACGCACATTACAATAGACTACAATATTTAAACCCAGTTTTTCACGGTTTAAAAGTCCCACATACTTCTGAATGATCCCCTGCTTCTCCAGTTGTTTGATTCGCTCATACGTAGGAGTAAAGGTAAGACCTATCTTTTCGGAAATTTCTTTTACCGATAATGTAGAGTCTTCCTGAATAATGCTGAGAATCATTTTGTCTTTTAAATCCATAGAATAAATTTGAGTGTTAACAAAAATATTAATTTTAAATGAGAATAAGGGAAGACTGAAGTTTTTAATTTATTTTAAACATAATTTTTGCCAGTTCATAAAATTGTTGTATCTTTGCACCTAATGAATAAAAAAGCATTTATATCATTAGATTTACCGGGCGAAAGCGCCCTTTACGATATTTATTGTTATTAGCGAAGATTGTTGTCTTCGCTTTTTTTATGCCCAAAAATTAGAAATATGTTTACGATTACAGAACTAAGCACCGAGAGAATCAACAGTATACTGACAGAAGCACTGGCTTTTGCAAACGGTAAAACTGCTAAAATTGAAGGAGAAGTTTTTTGCTCAAATCTTTTCTTCGAAGACAGTACAAGAACAAAAACAAGTTTTGATCTTGCAGAAAGAAAACTGGGACTTCAGGTAGTTCCTTTTGATGCATCACACAGTTCGGTAAACAAAGGGGAGAGTCTTTATGACACTGTAAAGACTATTGAAAGTATAGGAGTGAACCTTGTAGTAATCCGCGATAAGAAAGACAGATACTTTGAAGAACTGAAAAATATTAACATTCCGGTGATCAACGGAGGAGACGGAACAGGAAACCACCCTTCACAATGTATGCTGGATTTGCTGACTATCTATCAGGAATTCGGAAAGTTTGAAGGATTGAAAGTAGGAATTGTAGGAGATGTAAAACACAGTCGTGTAGCCAACTCAAACGCAGAGGCATTACGAAGACTGGGAGCAAAAGTTTACTTCTCAGGACCGGAACAATGGTTTGACGAAGGAGCCTTAATCAACGGAACTTATATGTCGGTAGATGAACTGATCGGCGAAGTGGATGTGTTAATGCTATTAAGAATCCAGCACGAAAGACACGATTCCGCGATGAGTTTCACTGCTTCAGAATACCATAAAAGATATGGTCTGACGAAAGAAAGAGAAAAGGCGATGAAAAAAGAAGCGATCATCATGCATCCGGCTCCCATCAACAGAGGAGTGGAAATAGATTCGGATCTTGTGGAATGCGAAAGATCAAGAGTTTTCAAACAAATGCAAAACGGAGTATTCGCAAGAATGGCCATCTTAAAAGGAGCATTGGAAAGCAAAGGGTATACTTTTAAATAAGAACCAGGATAAAAGTAAAAAGTAAAAAGGTAAAGAGCCCGGTAGGGGCGACCTGTTAATGACATATAATAAAATAATAAGAGATAAAAGTTTAAAATGAAGAAAAAATTAATACTGGAGTCCGGTGAAGTGTTTCATGGAGAAGGTTTCGGAGCAGAATTGGAAACTGCAGGGGAAGTAGTTTTCAATACCGGAATGACAGGGTATCAGGAATTGATTTCTGACCCATCGTATTGCGGTCAGATAGTTTGTATGACCTATCCGCTTATCGGGAATTATGGTATTAACCGTGATGATTATGAAAGTATCGAGCCGGCAATTAAAGGGCTTATCGTAAAAGAACTTTGCGATCTTCCTTCCAACTTCCGTACTCAGATCACTTTAGATGAATTATTTAAAAAGAAAAGCCTTTCAGGAATTTCAGGAATCGACACCAGAAGACTGACAAGAGTTCTTCGTAACCATGGAGTAGTAAAAGGTAAGATTGTAAACGCTGATGCAGACGAAGCTGCTGTAGCTTCTGAGTTGAGATCAACAAATTTCCCAACCAACCAGGTAGAGGAGGTTTCTACAAAAACACCTTATGCTAATCCAAACAGAGGTTTCAAAGTAGTATTGGTAGATTTCGGAGCCAAACTGGGAATTATCAGAGAACTGTCTCAAAGAAACTGTGACATCATCGTGGTTTCTCAGGATACCACAGCAGAAGAAATTCTATTGATGAATCCGGACGGAATTATGTTGTCAAACGGTCCTGGTGACCCTGAAGATGTACCACATGCTTTAGACATGATCAGAGGATTATTAGGAAAAGTCCCAATCTTCGGAATCTGTTTAGGACACCAGTTAATTGGTCTTGCTTGCGGAGCAAAAACTTTCAAACTGAAATTCGGACACAGAGGAGGAAACCACCCGGTATTGGATCTGGAGAAAAATACAGTAGCCATTACTTCTCAAAACCACGGATATGCGGTAGATCAGGAAAGTTTAAAAGGGACAGACCTTATCGAAACGCACATCGCCCTGAATGACAGAACAAACGAAGGATTAAAACACAAAATCCACCCTTGCTTCTCCGTTCAGTATCACCCTGAAGCAAGCCCGGGTCCTGAAGATGCAAACTACCTGTTTGACGAGTTCATTCAAATGATGGAGGACTTTAAGAAATAAGAGAGACTTCAGATATTAGACATCAGATAGCAGACTTTATCATGCATAATTTTGAAAAATTGGTCTTTTGGCAGAAATCTATTGAACTTGCAAAACAGGTTTATATCATTTGTGCAGAGTTACCTAAAGATGAAAAGTTTGGTTTGATTTCTCAAATTAAAAGATCTGTAATCTCTATTCCTTCAAATATAGCTGAAGGTGCAGGAAGAAATAATGATAGAGAATTTTATCATTTTCTTGGAATAGCAAATGCATCCTCCTTTGAGTTACAGACCCAGTTAATTTTAACTAGAGAATTAAATTTACTTGAAGCAGAAAAAGTTAATGGTTTAATATCAAATCTAAATGAAATTCAAAGAATGATTTATACATTCAAATCTAATTTAAAAAAGTAAAACAACCTGTTGGAAGTCTGAAATCTGACATCTAACATCTTGTATCTAAAAAAAGAAAAATGGCAAAACGTACAGATATAAAAACAATTTTAGTAATCGGTTCAGGACCTATTATCATCGGTCAGGCAGCTGAATTCGATTACGCAGGAACGCAGGCTTGTCTGTCTCTGAAAGAAGAAGGCTACAAGGTAATTTTGATCAACTCAAACCCTGCAACGATCATGACGGATGTGGAAATCGCTGATAAAGTATATATCGAGCCGATTTCATTACAGTTTGTAAGCCACATCATCAGAAAAGAACGTCCGGATGCTTTATTACCAACTCTTGGAGGCCAGACAGGTCTTAACATGGCGGTAGAACTGGAGAAATCAGGAATTCTTGAAGAGTGCAAAGTGGAAGTATTGGGAACCAAGCTTTCTGCCATCAACAGAGCAGAAGACAGAGACCTTTTCCGTGAGCTGATGAGAGAACTGAACGAGCCGGTACCGGAATCTGATATTGTCAATACGGTAGAAGGAGCTCTTGCTTTTGCAGATGAAATCGGATATCCTGTAATTGTTCGTCCTGCCTTTACAATGGGAGGAACCGGAGGTGGTATCGCTTCCACAGAAGCTGAATTGAAAGAAATCGCTGAATTGGGATTAAAGCACAGCCCGGTTACACAGTGCCTTATTGAAAAATCAATCGCAGGATTCAAAGAAATTGAGTACGAAGTAATGCGTGATGCAAACGACAACGCCATTGTGGTTTGTAACATGGAAAATATAGACCCTGTAGGTGTTCACACAGGAGACTCTATCGTAGTTGCGCCTTCTCAGACGCTTTCAGACAGAGAATATCAGCTGCTGAGAAATGCTTCACTGAAAATCATCAGAGCATTAGGAATTGAAGGAGGATGTAACGTACAGTTAGCTTTAGATCCGCATTCATTCGATTACTATATCATCGAAGTAAACCCGAGAGTTTCCCGTTCATCAGCATTAGCAAGTAAAGCAACAGGTTACCCGATTGCAAAGATTGCTGCAAAGATTGCTGTAGGATTGACTCTGGATGAAATCATGAACCCGGTAACAGGAAAAACATATGCATGTTTTGAGCCGGCTCTTGACTATGTGGTAACAAAATTCCCAAGATTCCCATTCGATAAATTCGAAACGGCAGACAGAAGACTTTCTACTCAGATGAAAGCTACTGGAGAAGTAATGGCAATCGGAAGAAACCTTGAAGAATCATTACAGAAAGCGATTCGTTCACTGGAAACAGGAATCAAGCATTTAGGTTTAAAAACCAAGCAGGCTCAGGCACTTACTGCTGAAGAAATCGAAAGAAGAATCAGAGTATGTGATGACGAAAGATTATTCATCATCGGGGATGCTTTAAGAAGAGGATACGACTGGGAGCAGATCGTAGAATGGAGTAAAATTGACAAGTTCTTCATCTGGAAGCTGAAAAAACTGGTTGACTTCGAAAAAGTAATCGCTGAAAACAAATTCGATAAAGAAACCCTGATTGAAGCGAAGAGATTAGGCTTTGCAGACATCAACATCGCAGTTCTTTGGGATGTAAAAGAGCGTGAGGTTTTCAACTTCAGAAAAGAAAACGGAATCATGCCGGTGTACAAAATGGTAGACACCTGCGCCGCTGAGTTTGAAAGTGAAACACCTTACTTCTACGGTACGTACGAAGAAGAAAATGAAAGTGTAGTTTCTGACAAAGAAAAAATCATCGTACTAGGTTCAGGACCAATCAGAATCGGGCAGGGAGTAGAATTTGACTACGCAACCGTTCACTCCGTATGGGCAATCAAAGAAATGGGTTACGAAGCGATCATCATCAACAACAACCCGGAGACAGTTTCTACAGACTTCTCCATCTCTGATAAATTATATTTCGAGCCGCTTACTGAAGAAGATGTAATGAACATCATCGAGCTTGAAAAGCCTAAAGGAGTAGTGGTACAGTTCGGTGGACAGACTGCCATCAACCTTGCAGATAAATTAGCCGCTCACGGAGTACAGATTTTGGGAACTTCACTGGAAGATCTTGACAGAGCTGAAAACAGAGATAAATTTGAAAAAGCACTTCAGGAGCTTGGAATTCCTCAGCCAAAAGGAAGAACTTCAACTTCCAAAGAAGAAGCGATAAAAATTGCCAACGAAATCGGATATCCGGTATTGGTACGTCCAAGCTACGTTCTTGGAGGTAGAGCAATGGAAATCGTATATGCTGAAACAGAATTGGCTCACTACATGGAGCACGCAGTAGATGCGAGTCCTGAACACCCTGTTTTGGTCGACAAGTACATGGTAGGAAAAGAAATCGAAGTAGATGCCATCTGCGACGGTGAAACGGTAGTGATTCCTGGAATTATGGAGCACATCGAAAGAGCAGGGGTTCACTCCGGAGACTCAATCGCGGTATATCCTCCACAGAATATCTCTCAGAGTGAAATCGATACTTTGGTAGATTACACGCAGAGACTGGCAAAAGGACTGAATGTTATCGGATTAATGAATATCCAGTACGTTCTTTTCGAAGGAAATGTCTATGTAATTGAAGTAAATCCACGTTCTTCAAGAACAGTTCCTTTCTTATCTAAAATCACAGAAGTTCCGATGGCAAACCTTGCAACAAAGGCAATCCTGGGACAAAAACTGAAAGATTTAGGTTACGAAAACGGATTGGTTCCAAATAAAGAAGGCGTATTTGTAAAAGTACCGGTATTCTCTTTCTCTAAGCTAACGAAAGTTGATATCTCTTTAGGCCCGGAAATGAAGTCTACAGGAGAAGTTATGGGGAAAGATACAACCCTTGAAAAAGCACTTTACAAAGGATTGGTAGCAGCGGGAAGAAAAGTCCCTATGCACGGATCTATCCTGTTCACAGTAGCTGATAAGCATAAAGATGAAGCAGCAGCTCTTGCAGCAAGATTCCATGAAGTTGGATTCAGAATCTGGGCTACGGAAGGTACTGCAAAGTTCTTCGAAGAAAAAGGAATCCCTTGCAAGATCGGATACAAAATAGGAGAGGAAGATGTAAACCTTATTGACCTGATTCAGAAAGGAAAAGTTCAGTATGTTGTGAATACCACTACAAAAGGTAAGCAGGCAGAAAGAGACGGATTCCAGATCAGAAGAATGAGTGTGGAAAACGGTGTTCCTTGTTTAACTTCAATGGATACGGTAGAAGCCATCTTAAAAGTAATCGAAAGCATGAGCTTCAAAATGGAGACAATGTAATTTCGAGCCAGAATAAATACTTAAATTCCGCAAGTTTTCTTGCGGAATTTTTTTATCATTTAATCTAAACAGAGAGGATTCTGTTTATTTTTGCAAAAGCCATTTAAACTTCAATATAATGAGTATAAAATCAATTACGATAGGATTTCTATGTTGTATTTTCGTAACAGTGCTTTCAGGATGTTCCTGGATAACTGATTTCTATATTCAAAACCTGACTGGATCTAAAAAAATAATTAAGATCAATTACAGTTATCCCATCTCAAAAGCAATTGATAATGAGGTTAATAGCTTTGCATTTAATTATGAAAATAGAATATTGTCCCCTCGATCTTTCTATAAAATCAAAAATCCAAAGTCTCTTGAAAAAATAGAAATAAAAGATTCTTCCATTGTTCTTGAGCTTTATCCAAATTCAACAACAAAAATTTACACAAGCCATAATGGAAGCTGGAGATATCGGATTAAAAGTGTTGAGATTAATGGAACCATTTTTTATCCTTCAGAATTAATAAATAAAAGCAGATATATCAGTAAGGGTTATGTTTATAAAATTAATTAAAAGTTTACTATGAATTTTTATTTGAAAATAAAACAGACTTTTCTAAAAAGCGTAATAGCGTTTATACTTATTATGGGTTTTCAGGCCAAAGCTCAAAAATCCCAGTTTAATATTGTTGGAAACTGGGAATCCATTGATTACTGGAAGAGTAAAGGCAAAGCAGGCTTTACTAAGGATGGATATGTATCTATTACAATTAACGGGGAAGAAATTGACGGCAAGAATTTTATCATTCACGGAGGTCCTAATAATGGACAAAAGGGTGAACTCAAATATAAAATTGATGTGGAAACGACACCAATTCATATTGATTTTATTGCACTAAAAGATAATCAGGAAAAAGGAAGACTGCTAGGAATTATCGTACCTGTTAACTATTCAAAATTCCTTATGCTGATCAACATGAATGGGAAACGGCCTGAAAGTATAGATCATGATGAAACAATGACACTTACAAAGATTAAATGAAATTGATCTGAAAAACAGTTTAAACCTCATACATTTCAGCAATTTATGAGGTTTTTCTATATAAATTCTATAATTTAGTTTAGTCAATATTTCGGTTAAAAAGAATATTGTGGTATTATCAATTATTCTATGAAAAAAACACTATTTGCGCTCACTTTTGTATTAGGAGTTATATGTATTCTCAATATCAATTTTCCATTAAAAAAGCAGGATATCTATGGAAAATATATTAACATGAATTTTGATAAGCCAATTTGCTGTGTGGAAGCTCCTCACACTGCTGATACTTTAGTTTTATATGAAGACAATACATTTAGAAGTAAATTTTATGGAATGGGTACATATAAATTATATAATGGAATAAATCCTGAAATAGAACTTCATTATACTGATTTTGGTCAACCAGCTGCTTACAAAACCTATTTTTTAAATGGGATTTTTGAAAAGCCTAAAATTAGTCTAAATGCAGATTCAAACCATTATTATGAAAAACTTGATTGAAAACACACAACTTTCGATTAATTATCAGTTATTTTAATCACATCAACCTAAAAATGCATTTATGTTTGCCGAATTATTTATAAATTAGAGCGTTAAAATTCAAGCTGTTATTATTATTTAAAAACTAATACAATTCCACCAAATCAAAATATAACCATGGCAGAATATTATGCAAAATCAAGCAATTCTTTAACTTTTGAAATTACAAAAGAAGAAAAATTAATTGGGAAACTTGCTTACACAAGTTGGTTTAAATTTAATGCTGTCATTGAAATTGCAAATGGTAAGATCTATCAGGTAGAGCCGAAAGGTTTTTGGGGAACTACCATTGAGCTGAAAGATCAGGAAAGAGTCCTTCTGAAATTCAGAATGAACTGGAACGGGGAAATTGTAGTGCAGACTTATTTTGACGGCGTGAAGAATGGCTATCTTTTTAAACACAGAGGCATTTTTAAAGAATCATTTGTCCTTACAGCTCAGGACGGCATCGAGCTGATGATCATAAAACCCCATCTGAAATGGACTTCTATGAATTACGAATACCAGATCACCACCTCTGATGCCTATGAAACCCTTCCGGAAAAAGAAATCGTTTTAATTAATGCACTGCATTGCGCCAATTATTATATGTCGATGATGGCCGCTGCTGTTATATAAGACAGTTAAATTAAAACTTTAGCAATAAGTTACCTTTATTTTTATTGGCCTTATGGTAAAAAAGAATTGTGTCCTGAGTATTTTCGGACTGCTATTACTATTTCAATGTAATCCTGTTAGCAAAAATTACAAAAAAGAATTTGAAAAATTTGTTTTTGATTCTGATCAGGTTTTATCCAATGGTGATATTTTACATCCTGCTTATGCCTATCTTAAAGATGGAAAATTAAAAGGTCTTGAGTTTAATAATCATCCAGAATGTGGAGAAAATACCAAAAGATATTTTTTTTCTGAAAATGAAAAAATAAAGAAGATTGTTATTGAGAAAAATTATTATAATGAAAGCTGTGGCAAAACTTTTGACTCATTATTCATTATATATCCCGTATTGGGCAAAACAATTGTGTATGCGGATAATACAAACGCAAAAGAAATAGAAGGTAATGTTTTGCGGGAGGAAAAAATTAATATTGATCGCTATATGAAAATGATTAAAAATTGGAAAAATAAATAAAAAAACTTATATATTGATTGAATAAAGGGTTTTCGGAATTTTCGAAAACCCTTTATTTATGGGCTATTTCATTGAGTAAGTTTTATGATTTGTGTCATGTTTTTATTTAGAATTAATAAAAATAAAATAATTTTGTAGAACTAACTTAATTATAAACATGAAAAAAACTATTATTTCTGCAGCTCTATTAGCCGTAACGATGCTGAGTGCCCAGCAAACAGATACCATTAAAGTGGCTGAAATTCAATCCGTATCGCTCCAGGGAACTCACAATTACAGAACAAAAAAATCTGAATCTATCGCAAGGCTTCCTCTGGAAAATCTTGAAAACCCTACTGTTTATAATCTTGTTCCCAAAGAAATCATCAGTGAAATGGGAGCCATGGATTTCAACACAGCGATGGCTTCTGCTCCAGGAGTGGTCGTAAGCAATAGTGTAAACGACAGTGGAAATGATATTTTTATGAGAGGTTTCAGTTCCAATGCCAGTTTCAGAAACGGACTGACTCAAAACCCAAGAGTGCAGTCTGAGATCGCTAATATCGAGAGAGTAGAAGTAATAAAAGGTCCATCCGGAACTTTATTCGGAGGAACATTAGCCAATTATGGCGGTGTGGTGAATATCGTTACGAAAAAACCACAGGAAAATTTCGGAGGAATTATCAATTATACCACCGGAAGCTGGGGAATGAACAGAATCACAGCCGATGTAAACACCCCTTTGAACAAAGAAAAAACAGCTTTGGCAAGATTCAATGTGGCAGCCTATTCCCAGGATTCTTTTCAGGATGCAGGGTATAACAAAGGATTATTCTTCTCCGGAAGCGTTCTGTATAAAGTAAGCGACAAAACCACAGTGACACTTGATACCGAGTTCCATGCTCCGGATAAAACATTGAATGCTTATGTAAGAAACTCAGAAAAGCTGACCTTACACTCCATGAAAGACCTGGAAGTAGCCTACAAAAGAGCGTTTACTAGTAATGATATCGGCTCCAAAAGAACCAACTTTGTAACGATGGCTGAGGTTACCCATAAATTCAATGACCAGTGGACGTCAAGGACATCTTACCAAAGAGGAGAAGCCAATGAAAGCGAATCTATCTTTTTAGTACTCAGATATCTGAATAATAATCAGGTAGAAAGAATGATCCGTCCTTTTGACAGCTTTAAAGTGACCACAGACAATATCCAGCAGAATTTTACAGGAGATTTTAAAATAGCAGGGTTAAGAAACCGTCTGGTAGTAGGAATAGATTACTTCCAGCAAACAACAAAATATCAGTTCCCTTACTATGAGGCCAACGGATACAGTAATGTTTTCATGCCTTATGATAAAGTGAATCTCGACAGCTCTTCCGCATGGGATCCTATCTCAAGAAACAAATTCATGAATAAGGAAAGAAAATCCACAGAATCGGATATTACAAGATTCAGAACCATCAGCGGTTATATTTCCAATGTTTTAAATATCACAGATAATTTGCTGGTAATGGCCAGTTTGAGAGTAGACAGCTATAAAAATGATGATATGGTGGTAAATGGTGTAGAGATCTCTACCAAAAACGGATATCCTGAAAATAAAGTTTCCGGTTACAGCCAGACCCAGTTTTCACCAAAGTTCGGATTGGTGTATGAAATTGTAAAAGATCAGATCTCATTCTTTGCCAATTATGTGAATGGATTTAAAAACTATGCTCCATCACTGAATGAAGTGGGTATCCTGACAAAGTGGGATCCTGAACAGGGAAATCAGATTGAAACAGGTTTTAAAGTGGATCTGTTCCATAAAAAACTACTGACGACCGTGAGTTACTACAATATTAATGTTAAAAACAGACTGGTTGCAGATCCGGGCGGAATAGGAAGTATTCAGGATGGGAATATCAAAAGTCAGGGACTGGAAATAGGCATCATTGCCAACCCTTTCAAAGGATGGAATATCGTTGCCGGATATGGTTATAACGATAACAAATATGATGACCGGAGCAAAGACAGCGGAAAAAGAATTGCCTGGACTCCAAAACATGTTGCCAATCTATGGACAAGCTACAAAATTATGGATGGTGCATATGAAGGACTTGGTTTCGGAGCCGGATTTAATTTTGTAGACCAGACCTATATCAACATCACCAATCATTTTCTTGCTCCTTCTTATACTACGGTAGGTGCTACAGTTTTTTATGACAGGAAAAAATACAGAATCGGTCTGAAAATGAATAATGCGCTGAATGAAAAATACTGGAACTTCTACGGACAGCCACAGAAGCCAAGAGAAATTCTTGCCAATTTTGCATTCAAATTTTAAATCTAAAAAAACAAAAATAATCTCAACGAAAATATAAGGAGGAAAACCGCAAAGGCACAATGCTTTGATTAATAATAAACAATGTTTCTGATGCCTCAAATATGCTAAAGTAAATGGCATCAGGAATAACTCTTTCACTTTACAAATGCGCCGTTATTATAATCCTTTTGTGCCTTTGCATTTTCTGCTGAAACATGTTGAGTAGATGAAAAACAGATATGGAGAACAAAAAAACTAATCCTAAGAAAAAACAGGGAAAATCCATCACCAAAAAGATCACCGGCTGGATACACCTCTGGCTTGGGCTGGTTTCGGGAATCATTGTTCTTACAGTGACTCTTTCAGGAACTGTATTTGTCTTCTGTGACGAAATCATTGATCTGTGCGGCGGAAGCGCAAAATATGTCCAGGCTCCGGCTAATGCAGAAAAAATGACCCCCGAAGAGTTGCTTGCCCACTTTCACCAGCAGGTTCCGGACAGAAAAGCGTTCTATTTTGATACCTACAAAGATGCTGACAGAAGTTTCAGAGTAGCTTCAGCAACGAAGCCTCCTAAAGATAAAAGTGCGGACAAGGCAGACAAACCAAAGAAAAAAGGCCGTGGTTCACGAGGTGTATTTGCCTATCATTATCTTGACCCTTACACCGGAAAAGTAATCGGTTCTACCAAAAGCTATGAGTTTTTCTATGTTGTAGCCCATATTCATGCGCAGCTATTGGCAGGAAAGTTTGGGAAAACGGTGGTTGGCGTTGCTTCCATCATCTTTTTTGTTCAGCTTATCGGTGGACTGATTCTTTGGTGGCCAAAAAAATGGAACAAAACAACCAGAACAACCGCTTTTAAAATCAAATCCGGAACGAAATGGCGCAGGAAAAACTACGATTTCCATAATGTCTTTGGGTTTTATTCATTGCTTCCGGCTGTGTTTATTACCATTACAGGATTGATTATGGCATACAAGGTCTTAACCGATCTTACCCAGCAGGCTTTCGGAGGAGCCGTGGATGCCCATACCATTGCAGAAAAATATGAACCTAAGTTTGATCCGGAGAAAAAAGCTCTGACCTATACTGATTTTCTTGACAGAAAATTTAAGGAGTTTCCTGATGCAAAACAGTTCAGAATGAGTATTTCGAGAAATGATTCCGCAACGGTCTATCATGTGGTGGCAGCTCAGTTTATTGGTCTGAAAAGCCTTATCAACGGAAAAAGGATGGAAACCAACAAATACACCGGAAAAGAAATTGATTATCCTGAAGAAGTACAGAAGCACGAAGTGATAGAGCACATGAACTTTGACCTTCATGTAGGGTATTGGGGCGGAATGTTTGGTAAAATATTCACCTTCATTATCGGAATCATCTGTACAAGTCTGCCGGTTACCGGATTCCTGATCTGGTGTGGCAGAGGAAACAAATCGCCCAAAAAGAATAAAGAAATTAAGAACATTCATCAACACAGAAAAGATTCGCACCATGAACAGCTGGTTTAAAATTATTGCCCTCTCACTACTTTTAGTATTTACCTCCGGAAAAGCTCAGGACAAACTGGTGATAGGAGAAAAACAAAACCTATTTTCAAAAGTTTTAAACGAAAACAGAGAAATCTGGATTCATCTTCCTAAAACCTATAACGACAATACTATCAATCCTGCTAAATACCCGGTGATCTATCTTCTGGATGGAGAAATCAATTTTGAATATTACACAGGATTAACGGATTTCATTGCCAGAACTCCCTATGCCGACATTCCTGAATGTATTGTGATAGGCATAAAAAATACAGAAAGAACAAGAGATCTTACCCCAACGAAAGCTCAGAAGAAAAGTCCTGTAAACCCTAATATCACTCTTTTTGCAGACAGTGGCGGAAGTGAAAATTTTGTAAAATTTATACAGGAAGAATTGAAACCATTCGTTAATAAAAACTATAGAACGCAGGATTATTCAGTGTTGGTAGGCCATTCTTTCGGAGGTCTGTTTGCGATCAATACCTTCCTTTTACATCCGGATTATTTCAATGCTTATGTTGCGAATGATCCCAGTTTATGGTGGGACAATAAAGTAACCATCAAAAGAACGAAAGAGTATCTGGAAAAGAATAAGAACTTTCCTGCAAAAAAATCTTTGTATGTTTCTCAGGCAGACAATGAAGAACAGCAGAAAAACTGGAACTCCGATATGACCCAGGCTATTGAAGAATTTAAAGGAATGATAGAAAAAAACGGATCATTAAACTATAAACATAGCTTTTTCGAAGGAGAAACCCACGGAACTGTTTCCTATCCCGGAAATTATGAAGCATTAAAGTTTATATTCAAAGGTTTCAGAACCGATATAAAACAACTTGCCAAAAATCCCAAACTGCTTGAAGAAGACTATAAAAAGTTTTCCGAAAAGATGGGAACAGATTTTATTCCTTCAGAGGCCTATCTGAATGTAGTGATCAAATTTATGAAAAGTAATGGTTTTAAAGAGCCCGAAACTTATTTTATGAATCTGAAAGACAACTATTATCCTGAGCAATAATGCATTGAAAATAAAAACCAAATCCGTTTACCAACAGATTTGGTTTTTTATATCTTGATTCTAAAGTAAGCTTTGGCTAAAGCAGATTTATTCTAAAGAACTATCCTCACAGTTTGTCATTCCGATTTCTTTTATTTAGATGATAAGAGTATAGATTCCTACGGAATGGACAACTGAGTGTATAATGGATTATTCCGGTAGAAATCTGAATAATTTTTCAGTGAATTAATGCCTGTTATCACAATTAATCGGGAAATCCTTCTCCTTTTGATCTAAAA
The DNA here is from genome assembly GCF_046614675.1 of Chryseobacterium cupriresistens. NCBI lineage: Bacteria > Pseudomonadati > Bacteroidota > Flavobacteriia > Flavobacteriales > Weeksellaceae > Chryseobacterium > Chryseobacterium cupriresistens. Next base: position 414,487 of record NZ_JBKKJT010000003.1, read on the forward strand.
AGCTGATGGAAGGACAGCCAAAAGACTGTGCCATGAATCCAAAAATAACAGGAGGCTTTCCTTTGAACAGGTGGCCGGTATATTGGAAAACATTGGCTTCATCAGCATCTATTCCATACAGAGGAACAAACTCTCCGCCATCACTTCCTGCAAGGCTGAAGGTCTTTTCCGCAATTTTTTCCTTACGATCATTGATGACTGCAAGCTTACGTTCTGTGATATTTCCTTCTTCAAGATAATCCTGAAGATAATAGGTCAGATTTTCATATTGTGACTGATAGGTTTTTCCCTTGGTAAGTTTGGACTGACTAAAATATTTTCCTGAACTGGCCGCATCAGCTTTTTGCCATTTCACAGCTTTCATTTTATGGTCTACGAAAGGATTTTTATTTCCAAAATAAGCGATAGCATTAGTATAACGGTCGTATTCTGTTGTTTTTTGATGAGTAGCCACCTGGAATCCCATCATATAAGAATCCGGGTCTAAATCCTGATCATCGGAATAAGGACTTAAGTAGGCCACGGCTTTTAATTGGCTGACTGGCATTTTTTGAAGTTGATTAGAACGATACTCATAGATGTACAGAGAATCATTTTCTGTGAGATGAATTCCTTCAAGCAGTTTTTTTCTGCTGGGAGCATCCAGTTCAAAATGCTGGCGTTCCTCATAAGTCATCTGTTTCCGGTTTTTCATAATAGCTTCAGGTACAGGCTGTACTCCTTTATAGATATCCGAAACAGAAATGAAAATATCCATATCAGAATCTTTTTCTGCAGATGAAATGACAGACAGACTGAAAATATTAAAATCCGTATAATCTATTTTCTCTTCAGTTTTTACCGTTTTTACAGAATCATTCGTTGTTTTTATTTCTGTAACCACTGTTTTTTTCTCTTCTTTCTTACAGCTTACAATAGCCAATGGCAAAAATAAAAGCGCAGCGACGGTTTGGGGTTTTATAATCTTTTTTAGCATTAAAGTGTTTATCATATTCTAATTCATTTTGTAATAAGGTTCTGAAAAATATTTGCTGGGTTTAATGTAAGCCATTTTCCTTTCTGCATCAAAGATCCAGATAAATCTTCGGAGCATATCGGCACCGAGATAACTTACATTTTGTGTTTTCAGTTCCCCGGAGAAAAACCCTACGGAAACATCTTTAAACACATTGTTTCCCAATTTAAAATAGGGAAGAACAGCTTGTTGGGTAATTAAAGTTTTGCCTTCAGAATTCTTTAGGATTTTCTCTCCTGTTATCTTCAATTTTTTTTCAAGATGTTGTTTTTCAGCGAATTCGTTGCTGTAGAGTATAGCTCCTGAAAACCCGGATTGCAAAACAAAATAGGCTTCCTGCTGCTGATCATCTTCAAGGATATTATCTGCGGCTAGGTAAAATCCTTCATGATCCAGAATGATATTGATGGGTTGGTAGTCTTTCAGATCCGGCATTTTGTCGTAGATCACAAACTGGTTGTTATCGTAATCAATTTTAAATGCTTTCCCTTCAAAAATTCCGGTTCCGATTTTTCCGTCCGCTTCATGACCTGTCAGCTGATTGTCAAAAAAACGCACATTTTCCTGGATGATCTTTCCGATCTCAACAGTATTATTATCGCTGATTTCTTCTTTATTAAAAATAAGATGACCTGCTTTGCGCTTGCTGTCGGGAGAAATTGAATAATCCTTCATGGCGATCTGAAACATCAGATCCAGAGAATCCTTTTTGTTGACAAGGGTTTTGACAATGATATTATTGTGTTTTGTGATCCGGAAGGGGATGGTCTGCTGTGCTTTCATACCATACAATCCGGCAGAAAGCAGTATGAAAAGTACTGTTCTTTTGAGCATTATCAGTGATTAGTGTTTTAAAACTTTAAAATTACCTATTATCTTTGGAAAAGCAAATAATAAAATGAAATGGTTGAAAAATTGCTTCAGAGCGGAATCCATTGGGAAAAGAAAGCATTCAGACGGAATGAGTTTCTGAAGATTTCAGGCAGTACAGATACCTCTATTTATTTTATAGAAAAAGGAAGTGTCCGGATCTTTATGATGGATGAAGATGAAGAAAGGATCATTCGTTTCGGATACACAGGAAATATTATTGTCAGCCTGGATTCCTTTTTGTCGGGAAAGCCTTCGGAACTTTACATTCAGGCGATTAAGAAAACAACGGTGAAAGTAGCTTCGAAAAAGGATTTCTATGCGTTGATACAATCAAATGAAGAACACATGAAATTCTGGATGAGTGTTCTGGAAGATCTCGTACTACAACAGCTTGAAAGAGAAAAAGATCTGCTGATCAATGCTCCCGGAGAACGCTTTGAAAGAGTTTTAAAACGAAGTCCGAAGCTGTTTCAGGAAGTTCCCAATAAATATATCGCCAATTATCTGAGAATGTCACCGGAAACCTTGTCCAGACTGAAAAAATCTTGAGTTCAGTCAAGATTTAAGAACAACCAGATCAGCATATTTGCATAAAAAACGTAATGAAAATTTCAACCTCAGAATTACTGGATGAGTTAAAAAACAGAACAAAGCAGCATTTACAGTTTGCTGAAATGTTGTCTTCAAAGACTGAACATGATCTGAATTTCAGAACTTCCGCAGACAGCTGGAGTATATTGGAATGCCTGGAACATCTCAACCGCTATGGTGATTTCTATATTCCTGAAATAAGCCGTGCTATTTCCTATGCTGGAAAATCCTCATCAACTTTTTTTAAGCCCGGGATTCTTGGAAACTATTTTGCTAAAAGCATGCTTCCCAAAGAGAATCTGAATAAGATGAAAACGCTTAAAGCCATGAATCCTATCCACAGTAATCTGAATAAAGGTGTAGTGGATACATTCATAAAACAGCAGGAAAAAATGCTTGAGTTATTGGAAAAAGCACAAAAGGTTGATCTGGAAAAGACAAAAACAAATATCAGTATCTCAAAGCTGATCAGGCTGAAGCTGGGAGACACTTTCCGGTTTGTTATTTACCACAATCAAAGGCATGTTGAACAGATAAAAATAATTTTAACGGATTAAAAACAAGTATGATTTCCAAAAATGCTTACTTTTAAACGAATGGAAATTATACACCAAAAAAATATATCAACCCCTTTGGGTGAAATGATCGCCTGTGCCGTGGATCAGGGAATCTGTCTGCTTGAATTTACTGACCGGAAGAATATCGAAAAACAGCTGAAGGCCCTGTCAAAAGTTTTAAAAGCTGATATTGCAGAAAAAGAGCATCTTCATTTTGTACAGCTGGAGAACGAACTGAAAGAATATTTTGAGGGAAAAAGAAACCGTTTTGAAGTTCCGTTGTTTACTACCGGAACAGAGTTTCAGGAGAAGGTCTGGCAGCTGCTGCGTGAAATTCCGATGGGAGAGATAAGAACCTACAAGCAGCAGTCAGAAATACTGGGAAACCCCAAGGCGATACGTGCCGTAGGAACAGCCAATGGAATCAATAAAATTGCGATTTTGATTCCCTGTCATCGTGTGATAGGCTCAAACGGTGAATTGGTAGGCTATGCAGGAGGAATCTGGAGAAAACAAAAACTGCTGGAGCTTGAAAAGGCCATCTTATTTTAAACCAAAATTTACATTCGGAGAATTATAAAAAATAGGTGTTCATTTTTCGGTTGTAGAACAGGTAGTAATCTTTCTACTTTTGAATAAAAAAATTATGATCAGTTTTAAACAGTTACATCATGGTGAAGAACCGTTACTTTTGGGTAATGTATGGAATGTAGAAAGCGCAAAGGTATACGAAAAGCTGGGCTATAAAGCATTGGCAACCTCAAGTTCGGCAGTCGCACTGAGTTTAGGATATGAAGATGGAGAAGAGATGACCTTTGAAGAATATTTTTATATCATCAAGAGAATCAGAGCTTCCGTTTCAATTCCTTTGTCGGTAGATCTGGAATCCGGATATGGTCTTGAAAATGATACGGTAGTTTCAAATATCATGAAACTTATAGAAATTGGAATATCGGGGATTAATATTGAAGATACCAACGTTATTGACGGAATACGAGAACTCATAAACAGAGATGTTTTCTATGAAAAATTAAAAGATATTTTTATCAAATTAGGAGAAAACAGAGATAAGGTATTTATCAATGTACGCACAGATCCTTTTTTACTGAATATTGAAAATGCGCTGGAAGAAACTTTAGAGAGAATCAAACTGTTTGAAGAACTTAAAGCCGATGGCGTTTTCATTCCGGGCATGACAGCTGAAAAGGAGATCAGAACTATTACAGAAGCTACTTTTCTTCCCGTGAATGTTATGGCTCTTCCTGATTTACCCGATTTTGATACGCTTAAAGCATTAGGGGTAAAAAGAGTTACTTCAGGTGCTTTTATGTACAGACATATCTACCGAGAGCTCGAAAAAGCAAGTCAGGAAATTACAAACGTAAGAAGTTTTTCACCTCTTTTTATCTCATGATGGAACTTACAGAAAAAATAATGTACGAGGCATCTTATATCAAAGATGTTTCATTTGAAGGGATATTCTGGATGGGCGTAAAAACCACAGGGATATTCTGCAGACCGACCTGTACCGCACGGAAACCGAAATTTGAAAATGTAGAGTTTTTTTCCAATACCAAAGATGCAATGCTCAAAGGATATCGCCCGTGTAAAGTGTGCAGACCTTTGGAAAACCTCAATGCCACACCTCCGTATATCAAAGATTTATTGAAAGAAATTGCCAACGATCCCGCATTAAAGCTTAAAGATTACGATCTTGTAAAAAGAGGATTGGAACCCGCAACAGTCCGCAGATGGTTTCTGAAACACCATGGGATTACGTTTCATGCTTTCCAGAGAATGTCAAAACTCAATACAGCATTTAAAAAACTTCAACAGGGAGAATCGGTTACAGAGGTAGCATTTGACACAGGATATGAAAGTCTGAGCGGTTTTAATGAGAGTTTTAAAAATATTTTTGGAGTATCACCTAAGAATAATTCCATGGAAAAGATCATTGATCTGAAGAGAATAGAAACGATGCTGGGAACAATGATAGCCTGTGCCGATGAACATGGAATCTGTCTTTTAGAATTTTCCGACAGAAAAGCGCTTCCGACAGAATTAAAAAGTGTTGCGGAATATTTTAAAGCAAACATTATACAAGGAGAAAATCCTCATTTTGTTACGCTGGAAGAAGAATTGAAAGAGTATTTTGAAGGAAAAAGAACCGCATTTACAGTTCCTATTTCCCCTGTAGGAACAGCTTTTCAGAAAGAAGTCTGGGCTATTCTTCAGGAAATTCCTTATGGTGCAACAAGAAGCTATCAGGAACAGGCAGATATTATGGGAAATCCTAAATCCGTAAGAGCTGTAGCCAATGCTAATGGTCTGAATAAGATATCCATTATAATCCCTTGTCATCGCGTAATTGGAAGCAACGGACAATTAACAGGCTATGGAGGTGGAATCTGGAGGAAACAAAAGCTGTTGGAATTGGAAAAGGCTATATTATTTTAGAAAATAATTTATTCTTATCTTTCGCTGCTACAAAACGTTTTCCATCTTTTTATGAAATCGAAAATTCCGGTAATTCTCATTTTTGCAAGACTCATAATTGGCTTTATCATCATTTCTTTAAGCCTTATTAAGGTAGAAAATTATCAGATAATTGCTGCCGTCCTTTTATCCATAGGCTTACTGACTGATATCTTTGATGGGATTATAGCAAGATATCTTGATGTCTCAACTCAGAAACTCAGACGTCTTGATTCTACAGTTGACCAGATATTTTTTATATCAGTGGGAGTGGCTACGTATATCCAGTGCCCTGTTTTCTTTGAAACCCATGTTTACAAAATAAGTATTCTGGCAGGAGCCGAAGCTCTTATTTATCTGGTAAGCTTTTTAAAATTCAGAAAAGAAGTTGCTACCCATTCTATTGGTGCCAAGATCTGGACTTTATTACTTTTTGGAACATTAATTCAGGTTATTTTACAATGTCAGTCTGTCATTCTGTTCAACCTTTGTTTTTGGGTTGGCCTGCTTACAAGGGCAGAGATTATTGCTATTCTTTTTATATTGAAAACCTGGACGAATGATGTTCCTTCTGTTTTTCATTCAATACGACTTAGGAAAGGGAAAACTATTAAGAAAAGTAAAATATTTAATAGTTGATTATTTAATTTTAAAAAGGATTTGGTTAAAAAATACCTGTATAGAAAAATATCGGTAAAACAAATTTTAACGAAGTTTATGAAAGCTAATTCGCTCTGAATTTTGTAATTTTAAACAAAAATTTACACGTGAAAAAGTTACTAGCAGCAGTTTGCATTTCAGTTTCAGCATTCAGTTTTGCTCAGGATTATTCTGTGCCGGCAGCAAGTCCGCGCCAGAAGGTTGAGCAGCAGTTTTCAATGTCTAAAATTACCATTGATTATGGAAGACCGGGAGTGAAGGGACGTAAAATTTTCGGAGAACTGGTTCCTTATGGCCAGGTTTGGAGAGCGGGAGCGAACTCTTCTACAAAAATTACTTTCGGACAGGCCGTTAACTTCGGTGGGAAAACAGTGCCTGCAGGAACATACGGATTGTTCATCGTTCCTACAGAAAAAGAATGGAAAGTTATCCTTAATAAAGATTTCCAGCAATGGGGAGCTTATACTTACGATCCAAAACAGGATGTAGTAGACGTTACGGTACCGGTTAACAAACTGACAGACAAACAGGAATGGTTTGAAATCACTTTAAATCCTACAGATGAAAACTCAGGAAACCTGGTTATCAAATGGGATATGGCTCAGGCAGAAGTTCCTTTGAAACCGTCCAAATTAGACACTGTCATCAAGATTTCCGACAAGTTGAAAGAAATCAAGAAAATAGAATCAGATTCTACTAAAAAAGGCTAAGCAATGAATTTTTCTGTTCAGCCTGTTTTAGAGAATGAAGAATTTCAATTAATCCCCTTACAGCAAGGGGATTTTGAATCTTTATATGAAGTGGCTTCCGATCCTAAAGTCTGGGAACAGCATCCTAACAAAGACCGTTATAAGAGAGAAGTTTTTGAAAACTTTTTCACAGGAGCTATGGAGAGTAAAGGTGCTTTCAAAATTATGGAGAAAGCTACCGGAGATGTATTGGGAAGCAGCCGTTATTATGATTTTGATGAAGAGAACAATCATATTTTCATCGGATATACTTTCTACGGAACAAAATCATGGGGAAAAGGAATTAATCCTCAGGTTAAAAAGCTGATGCTGGATTATATCTTCCAGTTTGTAGACAAAGTTCATTTTCATATCGGAAAAGAGAATTTCCGTTCGCAGACCGCTTTGGAAAGGCTGGGAGGACAAAAAATAGCTGAAGAAGAAGTGGCTTATTTTGCAGAACCTTCAAGAACCAATTTCGTCTATGAAATTAAAAAAGAAAACTGGGTATGAAAAAATATAAAATACAGCAGTCCCCATTTGTAGTACCTACTACAGACGGAAAACTGATTGAAGAACACTGGGGAAACTCTACAGGAAATTCTACTGTTTCCATTGCTCATATGGTAGCACCTCCGGATTGGAGTGAGCCTCACCAGACTCCTGAGTTTGATGAATTTACCTACATTATTTCAGGAAAAAAGCAATTTGAAATAGACGGAGAAATTGTTGTTCTTGAAAAAGGACAGAGCATCCTTATTGAAAAAGGAGCAAGAATCCGTTATAGTAATCCGTTTTCAGAACCATGTGAATATCTTGCGATTTGCCTTCCTGCATTTTCTATGGAATTGGTGCATAGGGAAGAGGAAGGCGTAGACTAAAAAAGCTGTTAAAAAAATATAAAAGCAAATCTGCATATCAGTGGGTTTGTTTTTTTATTCCCAATTTTCAAAAGACGATGCAATTGTATGGTATTGAGTCTTTTGAGATCAGATTTCAGGAAGCAGGTAATGAGAACATAGGTTAATACTATATTTTTTGAAATATTTGTTCTGATTGATAGTACTGATTTTTGAATTATTTTGTAAGTTCGCGGACTTAAAAAATGAACGACTAAGATCTATGAAAAACAAATTATCAATTGTGCTGTCCCTGAGTATTGCGCTTTCTACCACTTCATGTGCAACCATTTTTACAGGAACTCAGGATCCAATAGCTTTTACTTCAAACCCTGAAGGGGCAAAAGTATTTCACAAAGGAATAGAAAAATGTACAACACCTTGTACCACCAAAATTCCAAGAGGTTTGGGTAAGCAGATGGTTACATTTGAAAAAGAAGGATTTGAGAAGAAAGAAGTAAAACTGACAAAAACTTTTAATGCCGTAACTTTACTCAATATTATTCTTGGAGGAGCAATAGGAGTAGGAATTGATGCAGCAACAGGTTCTCTAACCAAATATTCTCCAAAAAAATATGATGTTGAGCTGGAGGCTCAACCATAATTGATTCAGGTAAAAAATAAAGGCAAATTCATTGATTCACGAATTTGCCTTTTTTATGTTTATTTCAAAATTTCTTTCAGGAACAGCAATGTGTGGTTCCATGCTCTTTTGGCCATTGTCGGATTATAATCCGGTGATTTCGGATCTGTGAAAGTATGTTTGGAATGGGCATACGTGATGATCTGCCAGTCGGCATTTCCATCGTTCATTTCTTTGATGAGGTTATTGTAATCTTCAGGCGTCACGCTTTTATCATCTGCCGGATTTTCAACAAGAATTTTGGCCGTCAAAGCTTCATTTTTTCTGCTCTGATCTCTGCCCAGACTTCCGTGGATGGAAACAACACCCACTACAGGAAGATGACCTCTTGCGGATTCCAATGCTCCCGTACCTCCGAAACAGTAGCCGATTACCGCTACCTTATCAGAAATGGCTCCGTTTTTCTTCAGTTGTTCCAAAGCCAGCGAAATTCTTTTCTGGTACTCCTGGTAATTCTGTTTGTAATACCCTGAGCTTTTTGCAGCAGATTCGTTATCTGCAGGAATTTTTCCTTCACCGTAAATATCAGCGATAAAAGCAATATACCCTTGCTTTTCGAGTTCAATAGCAGCTGTTTTAGCTTCTTCGTCAATACCTTTCCAGGCTGGAAGAATCAGTACTCCGGGAAGTCTTTTTCCTGCATTGGAAGTGATAAGACCATTAAGTTTCTGGGAACCGTCCTGGTAGGAAACAGGTTTAAGTTTCTGACTGAAAAGATTTCCTGAAGCCATAATCATTGCAGTTAATAAGATGAAACGTATCATATTTTTGTAATTTATTTTAATATAAACTACACTAATCCTTTCACAAATACAACCAATAACAATTGTGCAATTCGTGTAAAAATTTGTGATATTAGTGTTGAAAAGAAATCTTATCGAAATTAATAAAAATAACTCAGAAAGAATATTAATAGAATATTATTTAATACTTTTCAGAAATTATCTGATGTTATAAGCCTTACTCAGGTTTGTAAAACTGGTATTGCTCATTTTCATAATAGGCATTAATGTGCTGCAAACCGTTTGTTAAAATAATTTCCCTGGCACCGATAATAGAATTGTATCGGGCAGTCTGTTCAAAAGTTTTTTCCGTTAATTTGATCTGCGGAGCTTTACATTCAATCAGAATTATAGGTTCTGTTTTTTCAGTAACCAGAAGGTCAATTCTTTTGGTAAGACCATTCAGGATAATCTTTTTTTCGGTAATCAGAGCCGATGTGGAGTAGGATTTTACAGTAAGATAATAATGTACCCAATGTTGTCTGACCCATTCCTCAGGAGTGAGCAGAAGATAAGTTTTGCGGACCAAATCATAAATAAAAAACTTATCTTTGTCTTTCTTGAATTTAAAATCAAAAGTTTCCTGAAAATTCAGTTTTGGAAGTTCCATTAATAAGATGAAAGAATTAGATTTAATCCTCAAAAATATTAAAAATAAAGAAGTTTTACCTATTTATTTTTTCCACGGAGAAGAAGCTTACTTCATTGATGTTGCTGTAAAGGCTCTTGAACATAACTTTTTGGAAGAAGATGAAAAAGCTTTCAACCAGACAGTTACTTATGGAAAAGATACTTCTTATCAGGAAGTTCTTTCCCTGGCAAGACAGTTTCCGATGATGGGAGACAAACAGGTGATTATTGTGAAAGAAGCTCAGGATTTACGATTCAATGAAGAGGAAAACAGAATTCTGGAAGCCTATGTAGAAAATCCCGTTCCTTCAACGGTATTGGTTTTTGCCCATAAACACAAGAAGCTGGACAGCAGAAAAAAAGCGGCCAAAGCATTGGATAAAGCCAAAGCCCTTTTCCTTAGCGAATCTGTAAAGGAAAGCAACCTTGCCAAATGGATTTCAGATGAGTGTGTAAAGCTTAAAATCAATACAGCTCCCAATATTTCCCATCTGCTGGCAGAATATCTGGGAAATGACCTGTCCAGAATTGCCAACGAGCTGAACAAGCTGAAGATGATCCTTAAAGAAGGAGAAATCCTTGATGGAACCATCGTTGAAAATCATATAGGAATCAGCAAAGAATATAATATTTTTGAGCTCCAGAAGGCTTTAGGAACTAAAAATGCCAATGCAGCCTTTAAGATTGCTCATTTTATGGGTAAAAACCCGAAGAATAATCCTTTTGTCATGATGCTGGCAAGCCTTTATAATTATTTTTCAAACGTTATTATCTATCAGACCATGGCAGGGCAGTCTCCACAGACCATTGCTTCACAGATGGGAGTGAATCCTTATTTTATCAAAGACTACGCGGAAAGTGCCAGACTTTACCCTTTGAAACATGCTACAAGAGTCATTTCTATTTTACGTGAATTCGATATGAAAGGAAAAGGACTTGGAGCGGTAAATATGGGAGAAGCTGAGCTGATTCGGGAACTTGTGTATAAGATCATCAATGTAGATAAGATTAAAATGAAGGTGTGAGGCGAGATGCGAGGTAGCGAGTTGCGTGTTGCGTGTTGCGTGATGCGTGTTACGGGATAGTGAGATTCGGGATATGGTGGATAAAGGACATTAAAAAAAGTTTTAAATTTCCTGCCAATCTAAATTCCGTAACACAATAACCCGAATCCCGAAACCCGCACCCCGCACCCCGAATCTCGAATCCCGAACCCCGGAATTCACCCCACAACAGTTACCATCGAAATTCAACATATCAGATATTGACAAGTATCATTAAAATAACTTTAAAAAGAAATTAAAAATTCCGAAATTAGCGGTCTAATTCAAATTAAATCTTTTCGAACAAAGCAAATTATGGAGCAAAACATTTTAGATTGTGTGATCGTTGGATCTGGGCCTTCTGGTTTCACAGCTGCTATCTATGCAGCAAGAGCAGACTTAAAACCTGAATTGTATACAGGTTTGGAGCCGGGCGGACAATTAACAACCACTACTGAAGTGGATAACTTCCCAGGGTATCCAGCCGGGATTACAGGTCCTGAAATGATGATGGATCTGCAAAAACAGGCAGAAAGATTTGATACCAAAGTTCATTACGAAATGATCACTAAAGCTGAATTCTCTAAGGAAACAGGCGGTGTTCACAAATTATATGCAGGAAACAAGGAGATCCTTGCCAAAACAGTTATTATCTCTACAGGAGCTACTGCAAAATATTTAGGTCTTGAAGATGAGAAAAAATATGCAGGAGGCGGTGTATCAGCTTGTGCTACTTGTGACGGATTCTTCTACAGAGGAAAAGATGTTGTAGTAGTAGGAGCGGGTGATACAGCTGCTGAAGAGGCTACATACCTAGCAAAGCTTTGTAAAAAAGTAACGCTGTTGGTAAGAAAAGATGTTTTCAGAGCTTCAAAAGCAATGGTTCACAGAGTGGAAAATACGCCGAATATCGAAGTGAAATTCCACCATGAATTAATCGGGATTGAAGGAGAAAACAGCCTTGTAGAAAGAGCTGTAATCATCAACAATCAGACTCAGGAGAAATCTACAGTGGATGTGGAAGGGATCTTTATCGCCATCGGTCACAAGCCGAATACGGATATCTTCGCAGGTCAGGTAGATCTTGATGAAAACGGATATATCGTGACTGAAAAAGGTTCTTCAAGAACGAATCTTCCGGGGGTATTTGCGGCCGGAGATGTTCAGGATCATATCTACAGACAGGCTATTACAGCTGCGGGAAGCGGATGTATGGCGGCAATGGATGCAGAGAAATATTTAGCTGAATTACACGGATAGTATTCAGTGTATACAATACAAAGCGTACCCGAAGGGTGCGCTTTTTTGTTCCTATATACCTGAGCTTTGTTGGGTAATCGCAATGTCGCAAAGTTTTTTTTCACTTTATGTATGATTTTAAGGTGTAAGAACATTTCGACTTCGCTCAATATGAGATTTTCAGTAAAGAATATACGTTATCAATTTTATCGGAGATAAAATCTTTGCACCTTATAACAGTCTTTTTTTAATATTACTTGCGCCTTTGCGCTTACAACATTCAACATCTCTCCATACCCAATATTCGATAAGAAATTAGATAAATAGCTTTATTTTCCAGAAATACTTCCAAAGTCCTCATGACCACCTATATAACAACTGAAGACGTACACATTCCCCTCCATCGGAGGGGTGGCAAAAATTCTTTGAATTTTTGACGGGGTGGTTACGACTATACAATTGAGTAAAAGTGATAGATAAGTTATTATGATCATCTTGTTTTGCGTAAAGTAAAATCCCTAAATTAGCCCATAATCAAAAACAAAATGGAAACAAAAATCATAAAAGTTACACACGTTACCGGAACCTATATCATTGAAGTTCCCAATGGAGCCCTTAATGACATGAAAACCCAGCTGGACAAATGCCTTAATGATGAACAGGGCGCAATTGTAGTAAAGGGAGAAGATGGAGATCAGTTTGTATATCCGTCTGATTTTTTAAAAAACAGTTTTATTTCCATTGTTGATAGGGAATAGGTAGCTTTTACAGGTATAAAATAAAAACGGCTTCCATTGGAAGCCGTTTTGTTCTTTATGTGGTGGTGATTATCCCTTTTTTAGTTTTTCATTTTCTTTTTTTAAAGCTTTAATCTGCTCTTTCAGAAGATTAATGTATTCCTGTTGGTTTTCTAATAAGTAATTGGGAACGTTACAAAAAAGATTGTAATTAATGCTTGCATTATCATTAAGACTTGAGTTGTCATTAAGAGTAGAGTTCTGATTTTGTGTTTGAAGAGCTTTCTCCTCTTTAATATCTTCTACAGAAACATCTAGTGCTTTGGCCAGTTTTTCCCATTCATCATCAAATATTCTGACATCTCCATTTTCTTTTCTGCTGTAGTTGGAGACATCGGTCGCAAGAAGATCAGCAATCTGCTGCTGAGTATAGCCTTTCTGCTTTCTTAAAGTTCTTAGTTTTTCCATTGTCATAGGGTGGCTGTGTTTTTACAAATGTAGTGAAAAATATGTGTGTTTGTAAATATAGCTGTAAGTTTTGTCATACAAAAGCCTTTCTATGATGGGATTCCCCAAAACATGGGTGTTTTAGATTTTTATATTGAAACTTTAGCGAAAGAGTGAAAAATAATTCCCCTGATTCCTAGTCTATTATTAAGTTTTGTTAAAATTTGTGGGGGAAAAGTTTTGCAGAAATTAAAAATCGTTCTATATTTGCACCACTGAAAACAACGGTATAGCCGGAGTTTAGGGAGAGTTGGCAGAGTGGTCGATTGCGGCAGTCTTGAAAACTGTTGACTGTAACAGGTCCGGGGGTTCGAATCCCTCACTCTCCGCCAGGTTAGAGACCAAAATAAGCTAAAACGCTGTAAACATCAATGTTTACAGCGTTTTTTGTTTTACGCTTGTATCAAAAAAAACCAAAATAGGTCACGATTTATATGTCCTATTTCGTGTCCCATTCAAAAAATTACAAAAATGGGTCACGAAAAATCAAGGAAAAGCCGACCAATAGGCTGTTTAACGATTGTACATCTTGCAAAAAGTGGTAACAAAAAGTAAATTATTAATCATTTAATGTTATCACGCAATGAACAAAACATTCAACCTGTTATTCTTTATCAAAAAGAACAAGATCAGAACAAACGGAACCGCTCCCATCTACTTACGAATCACGATTGACGGCAAGGCAGCAGATATTGCTGCCAAAAGGTATATCGATCCTAAGAAATGGGATGTTAAAGCACACAAGGCATTAGGCAATTCGCAAGAAGCCAAAACACTGAATCTCTATCTCAAAACTTTGGAACAGAAAGTTTACGATTTCCACTACCTGATGCTGAAAGAAGAAAACTTTGTAACGGCAGAGAGTTTAAAATCTAAACTGCTTGGAATTGATATTGAGCAAAGAATGCTTATTCCGATATTCCAGGAGCATAATGACAAAGTGGAAGCTTTGGTCGGTCAGGATTTTGCTCCCGGAACATTGGAACGTTACAAAACTTCTTTAAAGCATACCCAGGAATTCATTAATTGGAAATACAAAGTTTCTGATATTGATATCACGCAAATCGATCACGGTTTTATCAGCGATTATGATTTCTGGCTGCGCAGTGTAAGAAAATGCGCAAACAATACAGCCGTTAAATACCTCAAAAATTTCAAAAAGATCATTCGTTTGTGTATGGCGCACGGCTGGATCACCAAAGATCCTTTTCTGGGCTATAAAGCAAAGATAAAAGCTGTGGAACGTCCTTACCTAACCAAAGAAGAAATTCAGATGATCTATGAAAAGAAATTTGCGTCAGACCGATTGAACCAAGTTCGCGATATCTTTCTTTTCAGCTGCTATACCGGATTGGCTTATGTGGATGTCAAGCAATTGTCAAAATCTAACATCAATGTAGGTATTGATGGAGACCAATGGATATTTACCCATCGTCAAAAGACCGATACCTCAACTAGGGTTCCGTTATTGCCTTTAGCTCAAGAAATGGTTTTAAAATATGAGAATCATCCGCAATGCGTCAATTCAGATGTGCTTTTTCCTGTTCTCAGCAATCAGAAAATGAATTCTTATCTCAAAGAAATTGCGAGCGTTTGCGGAATCAATAAAGATTTGACGTTCCATATCGCAAGGCATACGTTTGCGACTACTGTTACTTTGTCCAACGGCGTTCCCATTGAAAGTGTGAGTAAAATGCTGGGGCATACGAATATAAAAACGACACAGCATTATGCGAAAATTCTGGATAAGAAAGTGAGTGATGATATGGCGGTTTTGAAAGGTAAACTTAAAGATTATAAAAATTCTAAAGGTTAAATCAATAATCAATTTGTACAAACCGAGATATCTTAAACATTAAAATATTTGCAACCAAAAAAATTCAATAGGCTAATTATGCAAAAAATAGTTCGATTATGACTTGATTTTTATTACCCAAATCAGTATAGTTATTTATTAAGATCAAGCATTTTTATTAAATCATTAGACTCCTCAATTATCCACTGATTTTTTCTGACTAACTCCTTTACTAAATTTAATTGTTTAGGTGTTAGCAGAAAATCTATATTTTTATCCTTTATATTTTCCCACTTACTACCATGCTCGGTTTCTATGATGCCTTTTGGAACCCCATTTGGTGTAAGCAATTGAATGGTTTGTATTTTTTCTTTTACTAAAGGATAAATGATAAACAAGCCGTCAAAATCCCAATCACAAGAGTAATAAATAGGCAATCCTCTTGTATCTGCATAATCCAATTTGGCAACATTTTTACCACCAGCATACCACAACTCTATGTTGTTGGCTCTAGCTAATGTAGGGCGCTTTAAAAAATCAATGTTTTCACATAGTACAATGCAATTGGTGTCTTTACACTCGAGCACATATTTATACTGTAGATCCTTATCATCAGCTAATTCATCAATATCCAAAAGTAATTTAACAGCATTTATTAAAGCCTCTTTTCCCAATAGATACTTCTCATTTTTGAAAAACATAAGAGATACGATTCTAACAGTTGCTTCATTTTTTATAATCTGCTCCCGCAATGGCTCTAAATTGCCATTGTCCATATCTTCTTTTATTCCAATTAAGATTTGAATATCAGATTCTTCAAAGCGAAGTTGGGGCTTTAATAATTCATTGTCTGATAAAAAAGTTTCATAACGGTTAAATTTCTCCAAATAATCTTTTTCATATATCTCAGCAAATCCGTCTAAAACAAAAAGATTATTGTGTGTTCTGTCAAGTATTCGGAGAGAATTAATAAGGTAATTAATTTCACCACTTTGTGCTAGAGTATCATTTATTTTTACGTCACCTTTTGAATATAAATTATTTAACGCTCTTAACTCAATCCAATTCATTTTTCTATTCGGTTTACATATATATTCAAATCTTCGTTGTTATCCTTTGTTTTAAAATAGGAGGCTGAAGGGCAATAGTTGATATTGTCATCCTCTTTTCCTTTAATCAAATGATGGGCGTACCATTCATCAGACAATCCGATATTGAATGTATGAGGAGCCATTGTAATTATCTGATATTGGAATTCCTCTGCGATAGCAGGAAAGGTATTAAAATTGGTATTATCCAAACTTCCTAATTCTTCCAAAATAATAAATCTTAAACCGTCACGTTTTTCCTTTTGTACGGCAGAAAGTCTTGCGATACCCAGTAACGCAATAGCTGAATAAGTTTCTCCTGTACTACCGGGAACTTCTGTTCCAAATTGATCCGTGAGCTTAGCTGACAGTTCAAAGTATGTTTTGGGATTTAGTAATTTATCAATCGGAACTTTGTTTTTGATTTTTGCTTGTTTTCTGAAAAAATCTTCAATGAAATCTATTATAGATTGTCCAAACTGTAACTCCCCTTTTGTCACTGTATTACGAACCTCGTAAGCTATCTGTTTGATGTAATCAATCTTTACTTCTTTATTCCCATCAAATTCAAGTTTGAAATAAAACTTATTACTAATCTTTCGATCAACAAAGAATGCGTTTATTCTTTTTACCTGGTCATCATATTTTTCGTATCGCTCAGTAGTTTTACTGAATATCTTAATCATATTATCCCTGATACCATTGGCTATGGTTGTTCGGGTTTGATTAGCTTCATCTAAAGCGGTAGTGATATCATCAGTAGATTTGATTTTATTACCCAATAAGGCTTCTTCCAAAACCTTGAATGAAAAATCTTGGTATTTAATCGTTAATTGTACTGCCGGATTTTTCTCATCACTCGTTTCTTCAAATGAATTCGAAATGCCAATAAATGCTGTTTTATATTCTTCCCACAGCACATTATAGGCTTGCTCCAATTCTTCAGTGTTTCTAGGTGTTAAAGGAAAGTCTGTTATGTTCTCTTGGAAATGTTGGTAATAAGCATTATTGAGCGTAGTGAATTCTGTTTGCTTCTTAGTCAGATTACCAATGATTATCTGCAAGGCTTGTTTATCATCTTTTATTTTACTTTCCAGAGACTTGAACTTGCTTTGTTTAGCTCCTTTTTCTTCATAAAACTGGTCTTTCTTATCACTCCATTCTTTACGAACCTTCGACAACTCCTTTTTTACGACTTCTGGCTCATCATATTCAACCTTAAACTTATTTTTAATTTGCAATAGTTCTTCTTCTTCTCTTTTCTTTTGTGATTGCAATTGAGAAATCTTTTCATCAATCTGTAAAATACAGGCTACAGCATTTTTTAATTTTTCAATATTGCTAAAAACAGCAATAGAGACATCAAAGGAATAGTCAAATAGACTTACATCGTAAGGCTTTCCATCTACGATATTCTCCAATGCTTCTAGTTTGGTATTTATGAATCTGATTTCGGTGTTCAATTTTTGAATTAACTGTTGTACAGATTTTTCCAAATTTGCTTTGTCTCCCAATAGTGTTGCATCTGGATTAAATTGTATAAATTGGTATAATGCACCCAATTTTAGCCAGATACCATTTTTAGATGGATTAGCTTCAAAATTATTAATCAGCTCATCTGGACTGATATATTGAGATAAATTGTCAGGATTAGAAATTTCAGAAATAGGTTTGGTCGCGTAATGCAAAACCGTCTGTAACTGTTCATTATCTAATGAGGGTAGATTCTTAATATACCAGTGTAAAAGTCCGTTTTCATCATTGTCCTGCAATAATGCTAATAGTTTTTCTTTGGTTGCCTTATCATTTTTTAACGATGATTTTAATTCATCCAAAATCTCCGATTGTTCTTTTCGGGTTTGGACGATTTTTTCAAGTGTTTTGTACTTTTCCAGATAAGGTTTTGCAAAAGTGAATTCTTTTTTAATACCTTCATTATTTCTGTTTAAAATATCAATTCTTTGTATCTCATTTGCCCACCTATCATCTACTTCAGGGCGAATAAACATTTTAAGTTCATCTATTTCTTTACCTAACTTTTCTACGCTGTTGGATAAGTCTTGATAACGGTTAAACATATTAAAATTTTCATCTGCATCCTCGCAACTTTTTTTTAATATTTCTTCTTTCACTGGAAAATTTTCGATAGCCGTTTTTAGTTCAGCAAATTCAGTTTCTTGGGTCGTTATCAGTGTTTTTCCTTCTGATTCTCTTTGTTCTAATTGTTTTAATTCTATATATGCGTTTTGTAATTCAGCCTCTTTAAATGCTTTGAATTTTACTTTGTGGGATTGTTCCAACTCTCGTAAATTGATTAACCTTTTTTGTTTGTTGGACAAATTTTGAATGTCTTTATTCAGGCTCTCATATTCCCTCAATATCTTTTCAAGTTCGGATTGTTCTTTTTGAAAATTGGTCAGAATATCTTCATCGGATTCTTCAAAGAGAAATTCTTTTAAGTTTCTGGAAGCCTGATTACCACTTAAATTTAGCGTCTTAGCTTTCGAGAATGACTGAATGACCTTGGCAAAGGCTTTTAGGTTTTTGTCCTGGCTGAGATTCAGAGGCAATATGTTTTTATCATAAAGGAATTTGTAATAAGTGCCGACGGTTTCATTATTGCTAAAGAAGTTCAATCGAAGTTTATATTTTTCATAAAGCAACGTTGCCAAATCCTGTATGTCCACTATTTCTTTCTCTCCTGCTTCTTTTTCCTTTAATAAATCTTTGGCGAAAATAAGCTCTTCTTTTTCAAGAGCCAGTTCATTTATTTTCAGGCTTAAATCTGCCTGTTTTGTAATGACAAAAGGAATGATACGTTTTCCCTTTTGGTTATTTATCTGTATTCCGATGGTAATAAATTTACCGGCATTTACCCCAATATTTAAGAAACAGTAGGCACATTTTGTTTTATACGGAAGGGTATTGATTTGTCGTTCTTCTTTCTTTACCCCATCAGTACCGAATTTGATAAGGTCTTTATCATAGACAAAAATCATTTGGAGTAAATCGGCAATAATAGATTTCCCGACACCGTTTGCACCAACAAAATCTGTTCTTGTTGGATGAAAGAGGTAATCGTGTATATAGTGTTTCAGAATACCAACAGTAGATAAGGAGTAAATTCTTGGATAACTCATAGCATTTCATCATTTTTAAGTTGCTGGATAAATGACTCAAAATCCTGAAGCTCATCCTGATACAATTTGGTTAAACGGTGAATAGCAGGTCTTATTTCAAAGACTAATTCTTCATTCCTCCCTGATTGCTTTTCTACCCAGCCTAATTTATCAAAGCTGTCTATAGTTTTGCCGAATTTGTTTTCTACTATACTCCATTCTCTTTCATCATAAGAATCTCTTATATCATTGAACAAAACCCTTTTGTATGCTTCCTGATGGTCACTCTCCAGTATTTGTGTTTTGATGTCGTTCCAGTGAATGACTTTTTCCTCGTCAAAATACTTTTGGTAATACATATCCAAAAGTGTCAATCCCATCAGTGTTTGTAATTCAGTAAGCTCTTTATTACGGTTTGTATCGCTTAATTTTCCTTTCCCGTTTTCCGTGAAATCAAGATAATAATATCGACTTCTATCAGAGATATCAGCAACAAGATTAAGCCTGTATAAGTTACTATAAAAATTTATCCATTGTGATTCATAGCTTTCCAGTACGGTATATTCTGCGTAATACTTGTGGTCAATATGCTTGCCAGACAACAACAGAATATTGATGTCCGCAAAATGCTTTTCGACACCTTCTTCTGACAGAAAAGAATAATCGCTTATTTCATAATTTTCGTTTTCCATAGGAATAGGTTTTGTTGAGATAAGGAAATAATTTTTTGTTCTACATCAATAAATACATCGTTATTCTCTGAATTATAAGCTGTCATACGAGATGCCACCTGATAAGCAATGGACAGGTCTTTTTCTTCATCCACGATACTATTCATCAATTCATCTATAGATAACTGACCTTTGTTTTCTAAAATATCTTTGGCTTTATCAACCCATTGATTGATGATTTGTTGACGGTTAATTTCTTTTGCTATTTTCTGTTTTTCATTATGTTCATAAGTTTCATCAACCTCAATGTTTATAATGACATTGGGCTTTGGTTGTTTAAATTCAAAATATCTTGGGTATAGCAATCGGACAGGCTCATATATCAACCGCTTTAATGGGAAATTGTTACCAAACTTTATACCCTCAATAGTATATTGAGAGCTTTCCAAGACTGTTCGGTGTAGCTTTTTTATTTGTAATCTAAAAAATGCTCGTGCTGAAAATTGCTCCTGCAACTCCGTCAATTTCTCACTGGCGTGGTTGATTTGCCTGCGAATAATGTGTACTTTACGGTCTACCGAATTGAAAAACGCCCTGATATCTGTATAAATTTCCTGTGCCTTTTCCCAATTTCGTTTACTTTTCTGTACATTGTCTGTATAAAACTTTCCATCATCTTCCATTTTTCTATAAAAATGATCGACCACATTTAGTAAATTACTAAGAAATTGGTCTTTGGATATAATAGCTTCCGTAATATCTTCTGCTCTTTCTCCAAACTTTCTAAAAACAACAGTAAACTCTCGTACTAAAGAAGTTGCACTTTGTTCGTCTTCCTTTCGGAGAATATCATTTAATTCTTTGTAAGCCTCTCTCAATTCATCTTCTAATGCTTCTAAATGATCCGTAATGATTTTCTTTGAGCCTTGTATAAATATTCTCCCGAATTTTCTTTCAAGTTCTTCAATAGTATTGATTTCACCATGCCGTATTGTAAATGAGTCTTGCACACTTTTTTTGAGCGGATGATTCTTGTAAGGATTCTCTAATTTGCTTATCATCAAATCCACTATATTTTTGGCGTAGTCTGTCAGATAATATTTCCACGGTTCATCGGGATGGCTTCGCAGGAAGTAATGGAAAAGATTGTCTTTAATGTTATTCCATGGACGAATGGAATCAAGATTAAACTCCGTTTTTATATCCGTTAGGATTTCATTAATCTCTTTTTGTGTAAAGTATTCTTCGATTTCACGATTTTTGATTTTTTTATAAAGAGCAATAACCAAATAACCTCCGCTAAATTTTGAGGGAAGTAGGAGATCGTATTTGGTATAAAGATCTTTATTATTCATCTACTATATAGACTATACTGTAATCACATTCACGATTCGATTGATAAATTCCTGTTCCTTATCAATCGGATTTTCGATTTCGATTTCTTCTGTCAATTCAATACCGTCAATAATAAAATTAACTTTAGCACCACGTTCGTTAATTAAATACGGGCTTTTGTAATTATTAAAATCTGGTCGGTTAGAAATTGGATATAATAACCCACCAACTTTAACAAATTTATGATTTAGGAAGTTCTGGATATAGGTGTGTATTTGAAAAAAATCGGAACGATCAACATCAAAACGTCTGCCTAGCATCTTTTTATATTTTGCATCCCAAATAGCAATTTCATCTCCTTTTTGAAACACAAGATCAGGTATTAATTCTCGTTTGTAAAAATGATTCGGATAAGCTATCTGTTTTTCATTTATACATTGCCAACCAATTTTGGATAGATTTCTTTTTAAAATAGCTTTTAAATATTGTTCCCAGACTTCTGCCATATCTATAAAGAAGCCAAATCCTTTTTTGTTTTTGTCTTGCTTCAGGCTGATTTGTTTCCGTTGGATAATGTCCCAAGATAGATCCACAATAGGTTTCCAACCTAGATAAATCTCTTTATAACTTATTTTTCTGTAATCATCATAGCTTATATGTTTTTTGCTTTGTATTGTACTACGCACTTGGTTAAGTGCCTCTAGAGCAGAATCAGGAATATTTATTTGACCAATTGCAAATTCTGTTTTAAGGACATTGTACGCTTGAAAAATAATTTGTGCAATTGTTTTATCAATTTGCCGTTCTCTATATGCTGAAACAATTTCATTACTTTGATAATATGGCTTAATAGACTTTCTTACATCTAATCTGCCTCTTATTATTTGTCCTCTATGCTCCTTTTTTATGTGAACCTTAGGCAATCCGTGTAAATTGGCATTTGCTAATTTTTGTAACCAAATAAAAGCAATTATACGTTTGATATAGTGCTGCCAATTGTTTTTATTTGCCTGACTTATGGAAGAGGTGATACGAATATTGAAGATTTCCTCTAACATCCTAAAAAGCATTTTTTCTCCAAATCGGGGTTTGATCGTGATTTTATAGTCCTGATTTTGAAAAGAGAAAATAGCTTCCCCCACGAATCTTCCAGCTATCCAGCAATGATTTTTATAGTCGTATTCAGCTAATTTTGAATCTTCATCAATACAATACTCCTTTGAAAACCAAAATACACTTTCACTTTGGGAACTGATAAATGCTTGTAAAACATCAGCAGATACTTTTTCCATTGAAAAAGGTAAGCAATCAAAAGCTTCAATATGGATGTAATCGTTAAGCATTGATGAATATTCTTTGCAATTGGTTTATCTTTTGGCTCTTTGAATCAGCATCCATATTTCCTAAAAATGCCTGTAATATTGGCTTAATGCTCACTTCCCATAAAATGTTAACAGGTTGATTTAGGAAATAACGTCTTCCTGAATGAATATTTCTGAATGAATTGAATATATCGACTATCTCCGCAAAAAACGTGTGCCCTATCTGATAATTTTCTCCCAATTCAGGAATTTGAGAAATTTCATTGTTTAGTTGCTCACATTTATTTATGAATGTTTCTATTTCTGTGTCGTTAATACTGATTTTTAATGAGTGTCTTTTCTCATTGATTATTTTCCATAATAAATTTCTGTCAAATCCCTTAAATTGCCATAAGAACCTTCTTCGTAAAGCAAAATCTATTCTTTCTAATGAAAAATCAATTTCATTCATTGTTCCAATGAAATATAGATTTTCTGGTAGAGCGATTTCAAAGTCTCCTACTGATAGTTTAATTTTTTTATCTCGGTACTCTAACGCAGAGAATAATTCGCCAAAGAGTCTGGATATATCCGTTCTGTTTATTTCATCTAATATCAAAATATGAGGTAATTTATCTTCTCGGACTTTATCAATCAGATTCAGCAAATAACCAGGTTTTGCTATACTCTTACTATCTTCAATATGCAACCCTACAATAAAATCTTCGTAATTGTAATTACTGTGTAACTGTAAGCGATGTATGTGTTTTTCAAAAATCTCATCTGAATTTTCAAAATATTCCATGATGTTTTGTTTATTTCTGAAGTACTGTTTTGTAATTAGTAATTCTGCTAAGCGAGTAGCTGAATGAGTTTTTGACGTCCCCGGAGGTCCATAAAAAATAATTGCTTTTTTATATTCGAATAGGGTAACTTCGGAAATATCATTTTTACTTTCTCCAAAGTTCCACGCATCTTGTATTTCATCATCATAAAAAGTAATCTCATACCCAAAAACATCATCTAGCTTTTTTCTAATTGCCAAGATACTTTCATCAATATCGTCCCATAAGCCATCTGTATTTTCTTTGTCAAGTAAACTGAAAAAAGTATTAATGATAGCATCTTTATGTTTTTGGGCTGCGATGGCTTCATATTTATCCGGATTACACAAATGCAATATTATATGATGCAAAGCAAGAAATTCTTTACTTACCTTTTTTAGTTTTTCATCTGTTGTTAATCCTGTTTCATCATTGTTATAATATAGTTCTTTACAAAGGGATTCAATATATTCCTTTAAAGATTGAATATCATTTATTCCATTAGATAATAAATTGATTTTTATATCTCTAAATAATAAAAGCAAATATGAAATCTCAAAAGGCTTATTCAGTTTATGCCGTTGTCCAGCTGAACCAATTCCACCATCAACAAATACGTCGGATATTAAATCATTATATTCATCTCCTAAAAATCGGATCACAGCACTTTCTTTACCCCAAACTCTCATATCTGAAGTAGGCAAGCCCCATAACCAAATGAAATGAGCAAAAACTTCTTTTGTTTCTTTAGAAGTATTTGCAAACTGGTCTTTTGATTTTTCGTCAAAATTTCTATTACTTGTATCGGGATTATCAACAAAAGCAGATACGCAGTTATTTAAATTTTCAATTGAAAAAACGCCTTTATTATCAGTTATATAACTATCGTTATTTAAAATACTTTGCTCTAAAAATGAATCAAAGTAATCGTACACTTCTTGTTTAGCCCAATGTGGTTTCATTAATATTTATTATTTTATATAGTTTTTTTAGTTTGTCTTTTAAATATTTCCAATAAATTGCTACCTACAATTTTAAATTTAATTGAATTAAAGATGTTTAAAAGAAATATGCCTAAAATACAACATTGAATTTATAAAAAAATATGGAAAACCGTAATTGTAAAACATTTATATCATAATGTAAAATTCGATAAAACACTATAATTTATATTAAGTATTATTACGGAATATTTTTTAAACGATAATAACAATTATAACAATTATAACAATTATAACAATTATAACAATTATAACAATTATAACAATTATAACAATTATAACAATTATTTTTCAAAGTATAATAATGTTAAATAATTTCCCCTTAATCACGCAGAAAACCTTATTTTCAATTTACAAATAAGATTACTACTTTCAATAATAAAGTATATTTGCATATGTTGTTTTGTTGAAACAATTTTACTGTTAAAGAAAAGATAAATGTTATCACAAGAAATAAAAAATAAAGTTCAATTACTTTGGGACAGACTATGGGCAGGAGGATTATCCAACCCTATAACTGCGATTGATAATATATCATATTTGATATTTATGAAACGTTTAGAGAAATTTCATCCGAAAGTCAAAGACGAATATAAATGGAGTAGCTATAACAATTTAGAGGGATCTGAGCTAAAGTCTAAAGTGGATAATGTATTTAGATTTATTCAAAATGACTTATCTAAAGAGGATGAACCTTTTGCTATTGAGATGAAAAATGCCCGATTTGGTATAAATACTCCCTCTCTATTAGAAGAAGTGGTGAGAATAATTGACGAGATTTTTTATTTAGTTGAAGAAGAAGAAAAGCAACATCAACATTTCCAAGATTTATTAGGAGATGTCTATGAATATCTCTTACGTGCAACCAATGAAGCAGGCAAAAATGGTCAATTCAGAACACCCAGACATATTATTCAAATGATGTGTGAACTGGTTGCTCCGAATATTAATGATGAAGATATCAAAATCTGTGATGTAACCAGTGGTAGTTCTGGATTTCTGGTTGGTGCGTATCAATATATTCTAAAAGAAAATAGTAAAAAGATTATTCTTGATGAGGAGAATCAGCTTGAAAAAGGACTTGATGGTAAAAAACTAATTGCAAAGAAGAAAAAACAATTAACAGAGAATACATTTTATGGCTTTGATATTGATGCTACAATGGTTAGGATTGGAATGATGAACATGATGATGCACGGTATCGAAAAACCTCATATTATTAATTTGAATACTCTCTCCGCTGAATATGAAGATTTCTTTAGAAAGAAATTTGAAAATGAAATAACTGTTGAAAATTTAACTAGTAGAAAAATTAAAACAGAGATAAAAACAACTAACTCTAAAGAAATACAAAATGCAGAAAACAGCTTTTGGGGTAGAGAAGAATACACCTATATTTTGGCTAATCCACCTTTTGCTGCTAAAGTCAATAGTAAATCTATTAGCAAAAATTTGAATCGAATTTATGAAATAAAAGAAGGGAAAACGCAATCGCTACAAACAGAACTTTTATTTTTAGAGCGTATTGTATATATGCTAAAGAAAAATGGAAGAGCTGCGGTAATTATTCCTGAAGGAGTGCTGTTTAATTCTGGAAAAGCATACAAAACTGCTCGGGAAATATTACTAAAAGATTGCGACTTAGAAGCTATAGTATCATTACCTAGCGGAGTATTTAACCCTTATACGGGAGTAAAAACCTCTATACTTTTATTTACTAAAAAACAGTTTGGTTCGAACAACTACCATACTAAAAAAGTTTGGT
The DNA here is from genome assembly GCF_046614675.1 of Chryseobacterium cupriresistens. Lineage (NCBI taxonomy): Bacteria > Pseudomonadati > Bacteroidota > Flavobacteriia > Flavobacteriales > Weeksellaceae > Chryseobacterium > Chryseobacterium cupriresistens. The sequence continues at coordinate 440,765 of NZ_JBKKJT010000003.1, forward strand.
TTTACGGAATGGAATCAGATGGTTATACCTTAGACAATAGCCGAAAAAAAATAAAGAATGATTTTCCGCTGCCGGAAACTGTTAAACAATACAAGACCAGAAACGAAAAAACTAATCCACAGAAAGACCGTAAGCAGAAACATTTTTATGTGCCTGTAAGTGAAATTGAGCAGAATGGATTTGAATTAAATTACAATTTGTACAAAGAGTTTGTTTTTGACGAGACTAAATATGAAGAGCCTACAAAGTTGCTGAAACAAGTTTTAAAGATTGAGGAAGAATTGTTTAATTCTTTAAAACAATTAGAAAAGGAGTTGTAATGGAATATGTAAATACAACAATAAGCGAAATCATAGAAACTGCCCAAACAGGAAAAACTCCCAGCACTAAAGAGCCTCTATATTATGAAGGTGATGTGATGTGGGTTACCCCTACAGATTTGCAGGGACAACAATATATTTCAGATACTATCACTAAAATATCAGATTTAGCACTTTTAGATAATCAAGCTTTTTTGTACAAAGAGGACACTGTACTAATAAGTTGTATTGGGGATATTGGTAAAACAGCAATAATAAAAAAAGCAGCTTCCAGCAACCAACAAATAACAGGTGTTCGAGTAAAAGAAAATCTTATTCTCCCTAAGTTTTTCTACTATTGGATTATTAGAAATAAACAATACCTAAGTTTTAAGGCTAATAGGGTAACAGTTCCTATATTAAACAATACTAATCTAAGAAAAATAGATATAAGTTATCCTAATGATCTAGAATTCCAGAGGAAAGTTGTTTCTCAATTAGATAGTGTTCAGACATATATTAATGATAAGATAAAAACAATTAATGTATTGGAAAATTTAATCCAATCTATATATTTCAAAATGTTTGGAAATCCTGTAAATAATCAGAAAGGGTTTCCTCGAAAAAAGCTATCCCAAGTTACTCCAAAAGATAAAATAATTACATATGGAATTGTTCAGGCAGGGCCTCACATTGATGATGGTATACCATATATTAGAACGGGAGATATTAAAAATGGAAAAATTGTAAGCAAAAACTTACTGCGTACAACACCTGAAATTGCGAAAAAACACGATAGGTCAAAGTGTATTGAGGGAGATATAATTGTCAGTATAAGAGCAACTGTTGGGCAGTGTGCAATTATACCTAAAGAGCTAGATGGTGCGAATTTAACCCAAGGAACAGCAAGAATTCGTCCTAACAAAATAGTTATCAACCCTAATTATCTATTTGTCACTTTACAAAGCGAAGGATTTCAATTTCTTATTAATAAGTATGTAAAAGGCTCAACTTTCAAAGAAATTACATTGGAGAAATTAAGAAATATAGAAATTCCTGTTCCTAAAGATCTTAATTTGCAAAATCGGTTTAGTCAAATTTATGAATCGATTCAGGATGTAAAGAATAAAGTAGAGCAATCATTAGAAATATTACAACAATTGTTTCAGGTAATTCTTCAAAATGCTTTTAAACCTGATGTCGAGATAGATGAAGAACCTATTTTTAAGGATTTGATTAAGAAGTTTACTGTTCAGGATTTGAAAGGTAATAAACAAAGGCTGCAGTATTTAATAAATTTATTTGAACAACAAAATTTTGACGAATTTAAAGACTTTACGGAAACAAGAAAAATCTTGTTCGAGCTAATGGATGAAGAAGAAATCATTCAAATTTTTGGAACTGATAATAAAGTGAAATTACAGGTAAAATGAAATTAGTCCGATTAACCATATTAGAAAAGTTCAGAAGTCTTGATGAAGTAAAAACAAATCAAGGTAGGGAAGATTTTACCGTTATCTTTAGAGATGATGAGCCCAATGAAGACTGGATGAACTTTCATCCTTATTGTTTTGCTGGACTAAACGGAAGTGGAAAATCAAACGTTTTAGAAGCATTATCAAATATTTTCTATCACTTGGAATGTTGCACATTGGATCCGGAAACATCGGAATTTTTGAAAAATGATTTTAAAAAAGAAGAGTCTGATCCTATTGCCTATGAATTGGAATATTTTATTATTCCCCGTGAAGCGGATAAAGAGGTAGAGAATTATCATAATGTAATTATTAGAAAAGAGAAAGATAAAATTCCTCAAATAAAAGTAAAGGCATTAGACCAATCTGGTGAACCTGAATTTATAGATATTTCTGGTTCAATCCGAAGCTATTTACCAGAATTAGTTATCGGATATTCATCAGGCGAAAATGAAATATTGAGCCTCCCATTTATAAAATCTAGACTATTACAATTGGATGAATATATCTATCATTTACGCAATAGGGAGAAGCTTGTCTTGGATTATAAGGTAGAAGAAAAACCCGAAAGTAGTTTAGTTTATATGGATTATCATATGAGCCAGGCTATTCTTTTGGCCAACTTCCTTTTACAAAATGATGATACAATGGAACCCATTAAGGAGCAGTTAAATATTGACAAGCTACATAGTTTCCGTTTGGTGATAAACAACCATAAGTTATACTATGACCGAGAAGAATCAGATTTGGGATATCTATTGCCATTGGTTGAAGAAACATTGGATAAGTTACGTAGGTGTGCTACTGTAAAATTTACTCAACCCGTTGATGACGAAAGAGGATATGAATATGAAGTGCTGGATTTTTACTTTGATGAAAATAAGCAAACAAGAAAAAGTGTTTTAAAATCTGCATTCAAAGAACATTTCAAGTCTCCATTGCAGTTGTTCAAAGCTTTTCAAGTTCTTACATTACTCAATCAGAGAGTAGTTGATAAAGAGCTTAAAAAAGAAGTGTACAATTCTAATAGTTTATATGCAATGTATAAAATACCAGCATTCAAAGAGCGTGAACATATTTTTCATTTCAATCTATTTCGATTGAAAAAGAAAAACTCGTATGACAAAATGCTTTTAAAAGCGTTTTCTGATGGTGAACATCAGTTTTTGCATACAATGGGGATATGCTTGTTATTAGGGGATAAAAGCACACTGATGTTATTAGATGAGCCTGAAACACACTTTAATCCAGAATGGCGTTCGGAATTTATAAGTTTATTGAAAGATTGCTTAAACAAAAGCGGTACAAATCATCTAATGCGTGATATCCTGATCACTTCGCATTCTCCATTTATTATTTCGGATTGCTTTCCTGATAAGGTAATAGTATTTGATAAAGGTAATCAACCGCAAAACGCTCAAGATTTGGATATAGACACATTCGGAACATCTGTTAATATTTTAACTAATAAGATCTTTAAGCGAAAGAATACTATTGGAGAATACTCACTTAAAAAGTTGAATGCATATAGAGAAAGGTTTTTACAAACTGATAATGTAGAAGGATTAATTGAAGAGTTAAATTCTGAGCTAGGAGATTCAATAGAGAAAGTTTTATTAATAAAAGAAATGACGGATATAATTAAGAAAAGATGATAAGACCATACAGACATAGCAATTCTAAGTTTCATAAAATTCAATCTTTTGTGAATCACTTATTTTTAGACATTGTATTCCGTGCTCCTTACATTACCCAAGCTGTATTTGATTCATCATTAGTTCTTCCAAAATACAAGCCCTTAATAGATGAAGTTAATAATGAATATTTATTAAATCCAATTACTGAATGTTTTTCAATTTGTAAAACACTTTCAAAAAAGCATTTAAAAATATTAAAACGAGGAGTACATCAGAATAATAAAATCAGACTATTGTGCAACGGTGACTTGACTCCGTTGGAATATACTGATATTGAATTAATAAGTGAGGAATTAAGTAAACAAATCAAAATTTTTTTTGATAAACTTTATGATAAAGCTGTGAATAAAGCGGTATTTTATCGTAAATATGGAAAGATTGAAGATTATTATAAAAATCTTGTTGGAAAATCGAGGACTTGTAGATGCTGTGGAATAAATAAAGTTTTAATTAAGTTCCATTCTAAAAGAAGTGCATTAGACCATTATTTACCTCGAAACCATTTTCCATTTACGTCCATAAATACAAACAATCTATTACCGATTTGTGATATTTGTAACAGTAAATACAAATTAGCAGAAAATACCATTTTTGAAGTAATAAAACGCAATAATGAGATCGTTTCTAAAACTAGAAAACGAGCTTTTTTTCCATTTAGTAAGATTACACCTTATCCAAGAATTGAAGTTGAAATTACTTTTAATAGAGCATTAGCTGAGGATATCGAGCCTGTGGATATGAGTGTAGACCTGATTTGTGCCGGCTATGAAGAACAAGTAGATTCTTGGGATAGAATTTTTGGAATCAAAGAAAACTATTTAGCGGAATGTTGTTCAGAAGATTTGTACATGTATTATGAGGAACAATATGTGGCAGATTTGAACTTTGGAAAGACTCATGATCAATATGTAGCAACTTTAGAGGCTAATCGCTTGTATGATATGAATTTTTTGAGAATAGCATACTTAAATGGTATTAAAAACTATTGATAAATAAAAATCCTGACATTATCAGGATTTTATCTATCTATATTGCCAAAAAAATCTTCTAAAGTCATTTGCTTTTTTTGACAAATTTTAATCAAAGTTTTTAAAGACATATTGTAATCAGTCTTCGATGTTCCTAATGCAATATTTTTAATTCTTCTTACTGTACTTTCTTCAATACCACATTTTGACGCAAAATCTCTCTGTGATTCCGCTTTTGAAATCCAGTTAGAATAAATGTATTTGCAAATATTAATAATTACGTCTTTCTCATCGTCCATCGGAACAAATTAAAAGAAAGAACAAAAAAATAGTGCGGTTTTCTGTGCGCAATAGGAAAATATTATTATATTTGTAAAATAGGTTACAGAAATGTAACTTTGCGATACTTCAACGAATAATAGAAGCTATTGCTTAGAATCTTGGTTTGAAAACTGGTAATTTTTAAAAGAGACAAGAGGATAAGCAGATTGCTCACGACCTAGGCGTGGGCTCTCTTATCTGTCTCAGGGTATACCAGTACCTCAAACCGGATATGTAGAGTTCCACGCCGTTTTATTTTCTATGCAGTCCGCTTTTCTCTACAGTCATTCCTAAGCCGCTTTCTTAAGATATAGTATCAGACTGTACGATACAATGGGGTGTACAACCTATTGCGGCTTTAAAAGCTTTCACGGGACGCAATTTTCATTCATATTAATTTTTGGCTTGTATGGGCAGGGAGCTTTGTATAAAAGATCTCCAAAACTTCCTCCTATGCGGTCAGTAAACCAAACAAAACGATTGAAAAATAAAAGGATAGACTTTGAAGCCCGGTTTTGGTCAGGCAGCAGGAAACATTCCGGGATAAAACTTATTGAATCATTCTTCCATTTTAACGATCTGGTCACTGCCAAACAGATGCTCAACAAGATTATGGTCTACGCCGGGAAAAAGAAAACGGCGATCAACGAGGATTCTTCAGCAATCTTCCATTTTCATCAGGCCTTGCGGTCTTTTGTTCGGGCGTGCTATGCAATCAGGATGAAAGAAACTTCTTGGGAAATGAATATTAATCCCGAGAAACGTTCTCCACTGCTGCAGGCTTCCCTTTCGGATGAGGAATACCTAAACCCAACCCTGGTTTTCCAAAGTGCTTTTGAAGAATACAGTTTGAAGGATTTCGACTACTATATAGCCATTGCGGTCTATTTCTCAATGGGAGTATTTAAAAATGCTGAGGAGAGCAGCCTTATCAGTCCTTACATCCACCTTACGAAAATGCTGGATGCGGCACATCTTATCTTGGAAAGAAGAATCCAAAAGAATCAATAACCTTAAAAAGTAAAAATCAGAGAATGGAAAACAGTACTTAGAAATTACCCCAATATACTAAGAAAGCCCTTTCCCTCAGTTTGCAGACCACAGGAAAGAGCATAATCAGTGATTAATAATTATTAAAAACCTATTCAAAAGTATGAAAAATATCTTTTGCAGGGGAATCCTGTCCCTTGTTTTTACCCTTTTAGCAGCCACCGCATCCTTTGCCCAAAACAAGTCTGTTAAAGTCGGAGAACCTCTTCCCGAAAGCTTCTGGACAACCTCTTTTCAGGTGGTGAACCATTCGCAGAAAACCTTAGATTTTTCCCAAGACAGGAACAAACTCATCCTGCTGGACTTCTGGAACACCTGGTGCAGTGCCTGCCTGAAAGCGTTTCCAAAAATGGAACAGCTGAAAGAACAGTTCAGGGACAAAGTAAAAATCCTGGCCGTAAGCAATCAGGACCGCCAGACTCTTGAAAAGTTCTTTGCATCCAAAAACGGTCAGCGTTTCAATAATGTTGTTTCCCTGGCTGGAGACCAGCTCTTTCATCCCTTGTTTCCGCATCAGGGCGTTCCCTATGTTGTATGGATCAAAGATGGAAAGCTGCTCAACACAACAGATGGTGCCCAGGTCAATGAAAACACCATCAGTAAGGTCTTAGGTGGAGAAAGTGCAGGTCTTCAGACCGTTATTCAAATGAGCAGGGAAAGACCTCTGATGCTTTCCGAAGACTTTGATCGTGAAAAAGGACTGTCAATGATCAATTATTCCCTTTTCGCAAAAGGAAGAATACGGGGAATGGGCTTTGGCTCCGGTTTTAGAAGATCGGGTAACCAAATATATGGAAGACAGTTTACCAATCTTTCCCTTCTCGAGATCTTTTCCACGCTTGCCGATGAGATCTTTCAGATGCGTAAAGAATCTTTTAGTGAGAAAAGAAGAATTATTGAAGTTCAAAACCCTACAGTATTGGACTATATCAAAAAAGCAGACGGATCTGTAGAAGACAGCAATCTCTACAGCTATGAATACATTGTTCCTCTTTCCAGAGCAAATTCGCTCTATCCGTTAATGCTGAAAAATCTCAGCGAATATGCAGATTATAAGGCTACGATCGAAAAAAGAAAGGTCAGATGCCTGGTACTAAAAAGAACATCATCCATCGATAAGCTACAGACCAATGGAGGGCCAACGCGTTTTTCATTCTCAATGACAGAAACAAATTTAAATAATGCTTCACTCTATAAATTGGTCAATAACCTGAATGCCATTCCCACGGTTTCCTTACCCATAGTGGACGATACGGGAATCACCGGCAATGTAGACCTTACAATGGGGGCAATCTCCGATTTATCTTCCATCCGAAGGGCGCTTTCAAAATATGACCTGGACCTTCAGGAAGAAGAGCGTGAACTTGATATGCTGATCATCAAAGACAAATTGAAAGATTAGATCCTTGATATAATTACTATTCTCTTTCTAAAGAGAATAGTAATTAGGAAAAGCATTTTCCTGTCTCATTTCAAAAACTAAACAATTATTCAAACTGTAATTTTTAACTATGAAGAAATTATACATTCCGCTATTGCTGTGCTGTACGCTGTCACTCACGGCACAGCATACTGTTTCAGGTTATGTGATCACTGAAGAGAATTCGCTTCCGCTTTCGGGAGCAATGATCAGTCTTTCTAACTCAAAAACCGTTATAATCACCGATAAGAATGGCTTTTTCAAACTTCCTGCAAATGGGGAAAAAGCCACCCTGAATATTTCGCACAGCGGCTACAAATCGATTTCGCTTGCCGTTGCATTACCGCTTGATACACCCCTGCGAATCGTTCTTTCCCACAAGGTAAACGACATTCAGGAAGTGAATATTTCCACAGGTTACCAGAAGATTCCAAAAGAAAGAGCTACCGGATCCTTTACATTCACGGATAATAAACTGCTCAATCAACAGGTCAGCACCAATATACTCGACAGGCTTGCCAATGTTGCAGGAGGTGTTTTCCTGGAGCGGGGGCGTTCCGGAAATCCGCAGCTGATGGTCAGAGGACTCAGCACCATCAACGGCCCTAAATCGCCTTTGATCGTGGTCGATAATTTTCCCTATGAAGGCGACATCAGTAATATCAATCCCAATATGGTGGAAAGCATTACGGTACTGAAGGATGCCTCAGCGGCCAGTATCTGGGGTGCAAGGGCAGCCAACGGGGTAATTGTCATTACTACAAAAACGGGAAAATTCAATCAGCCTGTCAAAGTGGAATTCAATTTCAATACAAGCTATAGTCCCAAGCCGGATTTTGGATATCTGAAAACAATATCATCTTCCGATTTCATAGAGGTTGAAAAAGGATTATTTCAAAAAGGCTTTTATAACAGTGATATCAATTCTTCCTCTCATCCTGTGCTGTCACCGGTAGTCGATCTGTTGAATAAAGCCAAAAACGGATTGATCTCTTCGGACGAAGCTGACCGTCAGATCCAGCAGCTCAGGAACGTTGATGCCAGAGAACAGTTTCGCCGCTATATGTACACGCCTTCGGAGAAAAGACAATACTATGTAGGCATCACAGGCGGAGCTCCTGCATTTTTGTGGAGTACCGCATTGGGATATGATGATAACACCGGCAATCTCGGGGAAGACTATAACAGAATGAACCTGCGTTTCCAGAATGTATGGAAACCAGTAAATAAAATATCGGTCACCAGCAGCCTTTATTACACGGAAACTACTACGAAAAGCGGGCGCACTGCCTATGGCGGGATTATAATGGGAAGAAACTCATTTGTTCCTTATATGCAGCTGGCAGATGAGAACGGCCGTCCTCTTGTCGTGAATAAGGATTATAATCAAAACTACAAGGACAGCTTTGAAAAGGGCAAGCTGAATGACTGGAATTATTATCCTTTAACGGACTGGCAGAATGACCAGGTAAAGACCAAAGCCTCGGAAGTAATGGTCAACGCTGGCATCAATTATAAAATATGGAAAGGACTGGAAGCGGATGTTAAATATCAACATCAACGTTTAAATGACAATTCTGACAACCTGCATAATGCCCAGAGTTACTATGCGAGGAACTACGTCAATAGTTTTGCGCAGATCAATAACGGCAATATAACGTTCATTGTTCCCAAGGGAGGTATTTTAGACCAATCCGCTTCTCTGACCACCATTAACAATATCAGAGGGCAACTCAGCTACTCCGGGCAATGGAAAAGGCATAACATCTCTGCCATAGCAGGAGGTGAAAGCCGTGATGCGGCCAGAACCTATAATTATAACCGTTATTATGGATTTGATCAGGACCGGATGACTTCCGGTGCCGTAGATTATGCTCATCAATACCCGCTGCTTCCCACAGGCAGTACTGATTTCATACAGCGAAACCAGTCTCTGGGAAAACGTACTACCCGTTTTGTCTCCCTCTTTGCCAATGCAGCCTATACCTTCGATAACAGATATATGGTTTCCGCAAGTTTCCGCAGGGACGCCAGCAACCTGTTCGGTCTTAAAACAAATGACCAGTGGAATCCTTTCTGGTCGGTCGGTACTTTATGGGATATTTCAAAAGAAAATTTCTATAGGATAGCCTGGCTTCCGACCCTGAAACTAAGAGGTTCTTTCGGGTATAATGGGAATATCGATCCTGCAATGGTAGCAGTAAGTACCATTGCTTACGACCTGGATAACTCAGTTTACACCGGAACGCCAATGGCCCGTATCGACAATTATTACAATCCAAATCTTCGATGGGAAACTTCACGTATGTTCAATATAGGCATCGACTTTTCTTCCCGGAACAACAGGATCAGCGGCTCTGTAGAATATTTTACGAAGAAAGGAACCAATCTCTTTGGTCCTGCGCAGATGGACTACACCACCGGTATCGATTATATGCGTTCCAATGTCGCAGAGATCAAAGGAAAAGGAATGGATATAGTTCTTAAAACGCTCAACATTGATAAGGGTATTCAATGGAATACGATTCTTAATTTCAGCATTTACCATGATAAGATCTCAAAATACTATCTGTTGAATCCGATGGCCAATCAATTTATTGGCAACGGATCTTCCGTACCCATTTCAGGAATTGAAGGAAGACCGGTGTATTCGATCTTCGCTTATCAATGGGCAGGGCTCGATCCCAAAACGGGAGATCCGAGAGGCTATCTTAATGGCGCAGTCAGCAAAGACTACGCAGCTCTTACCGGCGCAGGAACGTCGGTCAATGACCTGGTGTTTTTTGGTTCTGCTTTACCCACGGCATATGGATCGTTCATCAACTCTGTGGGCTATCAAAATTTTAGTCTCGATATCGGTATTGTATTTAAATTGGGATACTACTTCAGAAGGAGCTCTATTAACTATACCAATTTATACAGGAGCTGGACGGGGCATAGTGATTTTGCCGATCGCTGGCAGAAAGAGGGAGACGAAGTATTCACGGATGTTCCGTCCAATACTTTACAAAGCAACGCCAACAGGGATGCTTTTTATAATGGTTCGAGCGTACTGGTAGAGAAGGCTGACCATATCCGTCTGCAATACATCAATCTCAACTATCGTTTCAATAAAAATTTTTTTGAATCGACAATGTTCAAAGATCTCAGTTTGTTTATAAACCTCAGTGAACTTGGTTTATTGTGGAAAGCCAATAAAAGTGGAATTGACCCGGATTTTAATCTGGGTGGCAACGGATTAAAACCACCTTCTGTCTATACCATCGGATTACGTGCAAATTTCTAAATCTTTTATCTAACATTTTATATTATGAAAAAGTCATTTAAAATAACATTGGGATTATTATCCTTATTAATGATATTGACAGGCTGTAACCGCTTTCTGGATGAAAGGTCTGATTCGACACTTGCCGTGCCTGTGAGCCTTGAAGATAATCAGGCATTGATGGATCGCCTTTCTGATGTGATGATCAATTTTGCATCCAGTGGACTGGCTTCATGTGATGAGCTCTATTTGTCGGATGCCGATTTTGATGCTATGGAATATCAGGAGGATAAAAGATTGTACACCTGGCAGAAAGATTATGTGTCCGCCAGTCAGGGTGCAGGCAATGATTGGTATTATACTTACAAAGGTATTTACATTTCTAATGTTGTTCTCAATAACCTGGACACGTATGCCATTCCGGGAGCCGAAAATGTAAAAGGACAGGCATTGGCAATGAGAGCCATACGCTACCTGGATGCAGCGCAGATCTGGTGTCCTTCCTATAGCAGCGATAAGGCTTCAACAGATCTGGGACTGCCGCTTCGTTTGGATCCGGATATGAATATTCCCTCCCAGCGTTCTACTGTGAAACAGACGTATGAACAGATCATAAAGGACCTGCAGGAAGCGGTGAATCTTTTGCCGGTCAAACAAGTTGCTGCCAGCAGGCCATCCAAGGTTTTAGCCTTAGGATACCTGGCAAGAACTTATCTCTTTATGGGCGATTACCAAAAAGCCCTGACCTATGCCTTGCAGGCATTGAGCTACAAAGACACACTGATGGATTTTAATACCCTGAACGTAGCAGAATCGTACCCCATCAAGGATATGAATCCTGAAGTTTTGCTGCGGACAACGATGCGGATCTCAGCAACTGTGCGCTTTGCGGCAGCTAAGGTGACCGATACGCTGTATCAGAGCTATCACGCTAATGATCTCAGAAAGTCGGCCTATTTCAGAGTCAATGCTAATGGCGATGTTTCCTTTAAGGGCAATTATACCGGAGGATCCTCAGGGAAGATGACTAGTGTTGCAGTGGATGAATTATACCTGATTGCGGCAGAATCCTATGCTCAAACCAATGACATCACCAGTTCTATGATGATGCTTAATAATCTCCTCATTAAAAGATGGAAAAGCGGAACCTATATTCCTTTTACAGCCGGTTCAAAGCAGGAAGCCTTAACAATTATTAAAAAAGAAAGATGCAAAGAACTCTTGTTCAGGGGGATTCGCTGGGCAGATCTTAAAAGGTACAACCGGGATGGCGCGAATATTACCCTTACCAGAACTATTCACGGACAAACTTACACGCTGCCTCCGAATGATCTTCGGTATGCGATCGCTATTCCGGAAGATATTATAACGCTAAGCGGAATGCCTCAGAATCCAAGATAAATTCTAAAGCAGTAGAATAAAACCTATGAAAGAAGGCTGGCAAGTGCCAGCCTTCAATTTATTCATCATTTATTGCCAAAAGTAGTTAGGGCTTACGATTGGAACTCAAAGATAGAACCTGCGCATTGCTTTTTCCATCTAATACATCATTCAGGGTCTGTCCGTCGGGAACCACAATACTACAAGGTCTTTCGCCTTCAACCTCACATCCTGAAGCATTGGTGGTCTGCCAGTGCGAGGTATTGGCAAATGCTCCGGAGGCAATATCCGTGCTGTTATAGAAATACGTCGTAGCTGCTTTTTTCTCCATCACTTTGAAGGACATCACAGCCCCTGAGAAAATCACAGCAGCAATCGCTACCGCATTAACTTTTAAAAATTGGTTGAATTTCATAATTCCGGTCTTTTTATACATCAAAAAAGATTACCTTAAAAACTTTAGAAACCTGCCTGGGAATTACGGATGAACCGGTAAGAATTACTCATTGTACCCATAGTTTTCAAAACTTGTCGTACCATTATACCGCATTCTTTGTGTTCCCGGACAAATTGTGGTTGGTAAATACATTAAAATTGTCGGTTGTTTAAACAGCTTTCGGCTGTCTAATTTTAAGGTTAACATTAATAGCAAATTCAGTCGTAATCATCCGTAAGCAATTACGGTAACATACTTAGTCAGCAGGCCTGCTGTATTTTAGATTTAAAACTAAAGCAATAACAGAAAGAATGACGCAGCCCATATTAAAATACAGATGCTGGTTCCAGCTCATTTTCTCCAATATTCCGCCGCAGGAACAAGGCAGATTTTTACCTGTCCTTAGTAGTAAAGCGATATACCCGGTGAAAACAATCATCAAAATCAAACTTCCTATCAGCCCCGTAGTTCTGGTTTTCGGGTAACACAATAATCCTGCGATTAGAAATTCAACAATGATTATCGTGTAAGGCAGGAATTGCGAGAATCCATTCAACAATGGTGATGCTGAAATCTGAGTCTGAAAGTTTTCAAAATCCAATACCTTACTGATAGCTGCATAGCAGAAGAGAATAACAAAGAAAACGCTTACTGCAAATGGTATTATTTTTTTTAAATATTTCACGACATTAGTTTTTTTTGTTGACAGTATTCTGTGTAAAGTATGTCTGTTTTTCAAACAATTACTGACCAAATGTAAAACAGAATTTCAACAAAAAAAATGATTTACAATGCCTGTTTCCCATGTCTGATGCCAGTTTATAAACTGATTCTCTGTATCAAAATCCCAGAGCCACATAGCTTTAGGCTATAGTTTTTTTCATAAAAGTGATTATAAGTTGGAATTAGACATTGTGCTTAAAAAGACAAATGATGCTTATTCAGCACATCAAATGTTATTTTGTGTGAATAAGAACCGTGATTGATAGCATTTTGGTTATGTAGTTTACAAAACGCTTGGATATTCCATAAAAAATAATGTAATTTTATAAAAGGTTTTAATAAAATGAAGATAACGTGCAGATGTTCAGATTGTTTATATTGCTTTTCGTTTCCACTGCGGAATTATGGGTTGCGCAGAGTACAGACAATGTGGCCTATCATCAAATCAGAAAAAAGTACGATTACAAGAAGGTTAATGATACTACAGCGCTTTCTTACGTTGACCTTTTAATTGCCCTCGCGAAAAAAGAAAAAAATTATTCCGAATTAACATATGCATACCAAGATGCCCTACATTTTGAGCCATCAGTATACCGCAAAAAGCTGTATGCAGACAGTGCAATAACTTCCGCTCAGCATAGTTGTAATAACGATCTTATTGCCTCTGCTTATCTTGGAAGGGGAATTGTGTCTTACTTTATTTTTAAAGACTATCAACCTGCATTGGATGATTATATAAAAGCGTTATCCTACGCCAGATATAGCACTAGTCCATACATAAAGTATAATATATTATATCACCTGGGTGTAATGAAGAGTTATCTGGGATATTATAATGAAGCGGTCAGTCAATTTGAGGCCTGTTCTGCATTCTTTAGACAGGAAATTTTGAAAAATAATTCCCCAGATATCCTGTACAATATGCGCAAAGGCTATTATAATACTTTACATCAACTTATCTATTGCTACCAGCAAATGGGAGATGATGATAGTGCCGACCGCTTAATTGAAATAGGCAAGAGGGAAATACCCAAAGATTTAGATTTCGTCCAGTTAAGGAGTTGTTTTTTTAAATCAGAAGGCATTTCTAAATTCCGTAAAGGAAATTACGAGCAAAGTATTGCCGATCTCAATCGTGCACTTCCGGAACTGGTCAGGGTAAATGACTTTGCCGGGGTATCAGTGATCTACTTTTATCTGGGAAAGAATAAATTGGCTCAGCACCGAGAACAAGAATCCTTTAGTTTTTTTAGAAAAGTTGATTCTCTTTATCAGAAATACCATTTTTTCTTTCCTGAGCTTACGGAAAACTATAAGATTTTACTGGAGAATGCCCGTAAAAAATCAAATATAGATGAGAGCTTATCTTTTGCCAATACCCTCCACAAAATTGAAAAAATAAACATAGAAGACACACATCATCTTTTTATAAAGTTTGAGGCCGAGCGGATAAATATTGAATATTCGAGTATTACACAGCGTTACAGGAATATTCTCTTTGGCGTTGTAGTTGTCTCAATTTTTTTACTTGTGTTCACGGTCAACACTTATCTGGAAAAGAAAACTGAGAAAACATACGATGTGGTCTTAGCGGGTGTGGGTATTGATATTAAGGAACTAGAGCCCGATGTCTCACCACCAAAATGGACATTGAGTGCAGAGATTCGCAATAGAATTCGGAAGAATCTACAGAAATTTGAAGACGAAAAAGAGTTTTTGGAACCGAACCTGAGTTTGAAAAAAATTGCAATAAGAGTAGGAACAAACCCTAATTATCTATCTTTCTACATTAACACAGAGAAAGGAATGCATTTTAACCGTTACCTAAGTGAGTTGCGCATCAAGTATATCGCCGAATTGCTCGCAGAAGATCCTATAGCAGTTCATCAGAAAACAGAAGTTCTTGCCAAACTATGCGGAATTGCCTCTCGCTCTAACTTTCTAAAACTGTTTTCGGAGATCTATGGTATGTCGCTGCAAGAGTATCAGCATCAGTGCAGAGAAAAGTTTGCTGCGAATGAAGATCTTAATTAAGTTGTGTTTGGATGATGTCTACAACACTCCTCAAATCGTAAGTTTTCTGATATCTGCATTTTAAAATTGCCTAAATCAATTTCATAGATTTTCTCTGATTCACGAGATTGAATGAATTGAAGAGAAGTGATTATTGTGTAAATTTGATAGCTGATCGCTAATTATTGCAATATGTTAAGAAGCCTGGGCGTTTTTTCGGATTTTGAAGTTCAATTGTTTAATCAAAATATTGAAACTAAAATCGTTGAAAAAAATGAAGTTCTACTTTCTGAAGGTGAAATTTCAAGATCGATTTTCTTTATCAAGGCCGGAGCTCTATTTCAAGTGCAAAAGATTGAAGATGAAGAAAAAATTATTGATCTTAATATTCAGAATGATTGGGTTTTCAATTTTGATAGTTTGACGAATCAAAATCCTTCCAATACCATTATAAAGGCATTTGCTAAATCTGAAGTTGTAGAGCTAAAATTGGAAAACTTACATAAACTGATTTCAATTTCACAAAACTTTTTGCAGCTCAATAAGATTTTTAATTCGTTGTCTGCTAAAATTCATATTTATGACAGTAATCTGGACCCGACTGAAAAATATAATTACCTTCTTAAAAACAAAGCTCAGATCATTAAAATTTTCCCTCTGAATATGATTGCTTCTTATTTGAAAATGCGCCAGGAAACGTTGAGCCGGGTAAGGGCTAATGTGATTTTTTGATTTCAATCAAGTGTTGCTTCGAGATTAATTATGGAAATTTGAAAGAAAAAAATGATTACTGATATTATTGCAAAATTGCCAATGAGGCAAAAAGAATTGACTTCAGCTTTTTATAAAAAATTAGGCTTCACCGTTTTCGGAAATGAATATGATCATTACTTAATGCTACAAAGAGATGACCTGCAATTGCATTTTTTTGAATTTAAAAACCTTGTTCCGGCCGAAAATTATGGACAAATCTACATCCGGACAACATCCATTGAAAATTTGTACAATACTTTCATCGAAAATAAAGTTCCGATACATCCCAATGGAAATTTAGCGGAAAAACCTTGGGGACAAAAAGAATTTTCCATTCTTGACCCCGATAGTAATCTGATCACATTTGGAGAAAAATTGAATTAAAAACAACTTTGACGGAAGAGATTCACCGTAAACACTTGCGTAAAGATCATTTTCATTCCAGGTCATTTCTGGCATTATTTTATCAACACTACTGATAAAAATAGTAAATGAAAGATTTGTTGTTTGAAAATTGGGAAAAACTTGGTCAGGTCGCACTGATGACGATTGCCTCTTTTGTCATTCTATTCCTTTTTATCAGGATCTCAGGAAAAAGAACCTTGGCTAAGTTCAACGCTTTTGATTTTGTGGTCACGGTTGCTCTCGGTTCCACCCTGGCCTATATGATGCTTGCAATGGTTCCATTAGCAGAAGGTGTAATGGTCTTATTTCTGATAATAGCCTTACAATACCTGTTCGCAAAATTGGCAAGTACATCGGACAAAATGGAACACTTGATCAATTCCTCTCCACGCTTACTGTTCTATAAAGGCAAATACCTCGAAGACAATATGAGCAGCGAAGCTATAACGGTTGATGAGATCAATGCAGTAGTTCGTCAGGAAGGAATTGAAAGGTTAGATGATGTTCTGGCAGTTGTCATCGAGCTCAATGGAGAGATCAGTGTCATCAAAAAATCGGATACCCCAGGCGGTAAAAGTTCTTTAGAAGATCTTAATATTCCTGACAGTCAGGGAAGGAACGATATTTAGAATTTTTGCAGTTATATATTTGAATTTATTAAATTAACAAAAGCTTATCTAAATTTTTACCTTTTTACCTTTTTACCTTTTTCATTGGAAAGGTCTGTCTGCGATTCTGCCCGTTTTTGGTTCCTGAAATTTCGGTTATTAATGAATCAGAAGTAATTTTTGTGTAAGCGATGATCTGCGGAAAGTCGTGCTGTGGATTTTCAAAGACCAATTGATTTTCTGAAATTGCTTTGGCGACAAAACGAACAGGCAGACCATCATTCTGGTTTTTGACGGTTGGAATATAATACAGGCCGTTCTTTTCCTGCAGTAGTCGGATATTTTCAAAAACAATTGTATCCTTATCTTTGACACTATAACTTTTCCCTGAAAATTCATTTTGTCCTGATTTGGTCCAGGTTTCGTAGATGCTGCCTTTCTGGGTTTTATTTTCCCAGGTGCCGATCAGCCATTCCACTTTTTGAATGTCTTTTTTCTGCTTTATTGTCCAGGCATAAAGAATAATTAAACTAACTATTGTAATAAAAAATTTTGCTCCTGTTTTCATAATTTTAGTTCATTGAATGAATTTTCATTTGGCAAAGTTGCGATGTTTTTGAAAACTAAAATTGTAAAAATGGGACAAGCTTAATCCGTTCCGTAAAAAAGCGAGGACATCTTTAAGTGAGTACCATAAAATTCTTTGGGCGTAGATCCTGTAAATTCTTTAAAATCTTTGATAAAGTGTGCCTGGTCATAATACTCGTTTTCATAAGCCAGTTCTGCGAGGTTGGAGAACTGGTCGCTCAGCAACATTTTGAGAGCAGACTGCAATCGGATCGTCCTGGATAGTTGTTTCGGGCTTAGCCCAATAGCTGAAGAAAATTTGCGTAATAATTGTCTGCGGTCGATTTTGGTAAGTCTGGACAGTTCGTCAACCGGGAGTTGTCCGTTGGCTGTTATAATGGTTTCAACCGTTGATCTAACAATGCTGTCAATGGTTTCTGTATCAGTCAGACGATTAAGTAAAAATTTTTCAACAAGTTTTATTCTCTCCGAAGTGGAACTGGCATTTAAGATCTGTTGCCCAATTTCCTGTCCGTCCTTTCCAAACAGCTTTTCCAATGAAACGGCGGTATTTTCCATCTCTTTTATCGGAATGGCGATAAAAGGCAAAAATCCTTCCGGATGAAAGCGAACGGAGAAAATTCCGGTTTCGCCAATTGGCTCGATCTCAAGTGGGCGAGTCAATTGTCCGATGACGAAACATCTGGGCTGGGTAATGCTGTTTCCATTATCCAAGTATTGTTTGTACAAATCACCATAATGAAAGATCATCTCCATACATCCATCAGGAACGACGATTTGCTTTTCAGGCGTTTCCGCTTTCGGGCTTTCCAATGTCCAATAACATTTGATAAATGCTGTCAAGTCCTGATCCTGTTCAAATGTCTGGTAATTCATCGGGCTTCTTTTGCTGAAAGTTATTCTACTTAAAAATTTCAAAGTAATTCAAATATAATCAATCTTCGTATAAGAGATGGATTGAATATTCAATCATAAACCTGCTTAATTTAAATACAGGTCAACTGGAAACCTGCGTAAAAAGTGCACAGGTCAATTTAAAACCTGCTCAAAAATTAAGCAACCCAACACCAATCCTGCGTAAAAATTGAGCAGGGTATTTATTTTTGTGTTCAAAATTTGAGCATCCATATTTCTTAGCTTCATTTAAGAAAATATAGCAGCGCATACCCCTGCTTAAAAATTGCGCACCTCATTTTAAAACCTGCTTAAAAATGCTACAAGAAAACGCCGACCTGACCCAACAATTAAGCAGCTTCTTTCACAACCTGCGTAAAAATTGAGCAGAGTATTGTCAATGCTGCTCAAAAATTGAGCAACCTTAAATTCATTACCGTTCCGCTTCCTTTTCTTTTCGATAGCAATTAGTGTAAATAATTGTTAATCAGTTAAATAAAATCTTTTTAAGAGCTCTGAAAAAAAGAGCAGTATTGCTTTGCAAGATGTGTCTTTGTATATACAAAATTTACATTTTGTACTACTAAAGACTCTCTTGCCTTTTTTTGCAAAAAGGGGAAAAAGACTTCGGAACTTGTCTTTTTTCTTTTAAAACTAGGTATAACTTCCAATTCATTCTTTTTTAATCTCCACGGTTTTCAGATCAATCCAGATTAATCTTATTTAGCCCAGACCGCTGTGACACTATTGTTTTCAAGCTTTTGATGTTCCAAATTTGCAGAAGAAAATTTAGTCAAAAACAAAAATGAAGTAGCTATGATCGTCAACCTAATCACCAAAGAAGACCTCCAGGAATTTAAAACCGAATTGCTGGAAGACCTGCAAAACCTGTTTCAAATAAAGATCTCCCAGCAGAAATTATGGTTGCGTTCGTCAGAGGTCAAAGCGCTTCTGAAAATCTCCTCAGGAACATTGCAAAACCTGCGCACCAATGGAAGCTTATCTTACACCCGTGTCGGCGGGACACTATATTACAATTACAAAGACATCGAAGAAATGCTGAAGAAGAAGCAATGATATTTCAAAGTACCGAAACCGATTATGAATTATATCAAACACCTCACAGCTTTTTATGAAAAGGTGGCTCAGGATCATACGCTTAATCCATCACACATCAGCCTCTATTTAGCCTTATTCCAGTTCTGGAATTTCAGCCGTTTCCGAAATCCGGTCAGTATTTCCCGCGATGAAGTGATGCGCATCAGTAAAATCCGTTCAAAAGCCACCTATCATAAATGCCTGAAGAATCTGCATTCTTCGGGCTATATTGATTATCAGCCGTCGTATAATCCGTTTCAGGGAAGCCAGGTGGTGATGGTGGATTTTAGTGGGGAGTTGATGGTTGGTAAACAAAGACGAAATAAATAATCTTTATTACTTTTCCAATATCGATTTAATATTTATAGCTATTTTTAGGGTTTATACATTTAACATTTTTTATCTTTGGGAATTAACCTTTAGGATTTAAAATGTCAGAAGAACAGAAACGCCAGCTACAACAGCAACTTTGGAATATAGCGAATACTTTACGTGGTAAAATGGATGCGGATGAATTCCGCGATTATATCTTAGGATTTATTTTCTATAAATATCTTTCCGAGAAAATACATTTTACGGCTAACAAAATTTTATTAGATTCAGGGGAAGATGTTGATTACAATGATGTTGATGAAAATACTGAGAAAGGGAAAGAAATTGTAGAAGCCATTTATGAAGAAGTTGTTGAAGATTTAGGATATTTCCTGAAACCTTCGGAACTTTTCAGTAATATTGCTAAAAAAGGACATCAGAAACAGGAAGGTAAATCTAATTTTATCTTAGCTGAACTTTCTAAAATCCTTAATAATATTGAGCAATCCACATTAGGAACAAACAGTGAAGATGATTTTGAAGGACTTTTCGATGATTTAGATTTGACTTCTGCAAAATTAGGACGAACGGAAGATGAAAAAAATACATTAATCTCCAAAGTCCTGTATCATTTGGATGATATTGACTTCAATTTATCGGATACCAATGCCGATGTCTTAGGAGATGCTTACGAATATCTGATTGCACAGTTTGCAAGTGGCGCTGGTAAAAAAGCAGGTGAATTTTATACGCCTCAACAGGTTTCTACTATTTTGGCAAGAATTGTCACCAGCAGAAAATCGCAATTGAAATCTGTTTATGACCCAACGTGTGGAAGTGGTTCCTTACTTTTACGTGTTGCCCGTGAAGCAAAAGTAAGCGATTTCTACGGTCAGGAAATGAACCGTACGACTTACAACCTGGCAAGGATGAATATGATTCTTCACGGTGTCAATTACAGCAACTTCGATATCCGTCAGGAAGATACGCTTGAAAAACCTCAACATCTTGATAAAACTTTTGATGCGATTGTAGCCAATCCTCCTTTCTCAGCAAAATGGAGTTCTAATGAACTGCTTTTGTTGGATGAAAGATTTTCACAATACGGAAAATTAGCGCCTTCTTCAAAAGCTGATTTTGCTTTTATCCAGCATATGATTCATCATCTGGATGAGAATGGAATTATGGCTGTCGTAATGCCTCACGGTGTTCTGTTCCGTGGTGCCGCCGAATTGATTATCAGAAAATATCTGATTAAAGAGAAGAATTATTTAGATGCAGTAATTGGTTTGCCTTCTAACATTTTCTTTGGAACAAGTATTCCGACCTGTATTTTAGTCTTTAAGAAATGCCGTGAAGCTGATGAAGATATCCTATTTGTAGATGCCAGCAAAGAGTTTGAAAAGCAGAAAAATCAAAATGTATTGCTCAATGCTCATATCAATAAAATTGTTGATACTTACCAAAACCGTACGGTAATTGAAAAGTTCAGTCATAAAGCGACATTGCAGGAGGTTGCAGATAATGATTACAACCTAAATATTCCGCGTTATGTGGATACTTTCGAGGAAGAAGAGGAAATTGACATTCAGGCGGTAATGGCAGAAATTAAGGAGCTTGAAGCAAAGCGTTCTCAGCTGGATTCTGAAATTGAAGTTTATTTGAAAGAATTGGGATTAGTAAGCTAAATTTTTTGGCTTAGCAAAATCCTCAAGGCTTAGAATTGTAACAAATAAATAATCAAGATGACAGAAGAAAATAAAAGTGTAAAGAATTTTCCTAATTTACGATTTCCAGGGTTTGAAGGAGAATGGGAAACAGTAAAACTTGGAGATATAACAAGTTGGTGTTCTGGAGGAACTCCATCAAAAGAAAATCCATCTTTCTGGGACGGAGAAATACCTTGGATTAGTGCATCAAGTATGCGAGGACATATATATTCAGATTCAGAACTCAAGATAACAGAAGCAGGATTACTTAAAGGCTCTAGATTAGCAAAAAAAGGAAGCTTGCTTATTTTAGTTCGAGGAAGTATGCTATTTAATAAAATTCCAATTGGAATTGTTTCTAAGGACGTTGCTTTCAATCAGGATGTTAAATCTATAGTCGTAAATGAAAAATCATCTTCAGAATATATTCTATATTGGTTTTTAGCATTTGAACCTACAATTTTAAATATTGTAAGTGGAACTGGAATTGGAGCTGGAAAACTTGATTTAAAAGATTTGAAAGATTTAGAAGTTAATATTCCTAACCTTATAGAACAAAAAAAAGTATCAGCATTTTTATCACTTATTGAAAGTAGAATCCAAACCCAAAAGAAAATAATTGAACAATTAGAAACCTTAATGAAGGCAAGTCGTGGAAAGTTATTTTCTCAGAAATTTAGATTTAAAGATGAATACGGAAGTGATTTTCCTGCTTGGGAAAGGAAGAAAATAAAAGAAATATTAACGATAGGTAGTGGAAAAGATTATAAACATTTAAAAAATGGTGCTATTCCTGTTTATGGGACAGGAGGAGTTATAACTTTTGTGGATTCTTTTCTTTATGATGGTGAAACGGTTTGTATTGGAAGAAAAGGAACTATAGATAAGCCATTATATTTTAATGGAAAAATTTGGACTGTTGACACATTGTTTTATACATATTCATTTAATAATTCAGTTCCTAAATTTGTTTTTAATATTTTTCAAAATATAAATTGGAAAGAGTATAATGAAGCTTCGGGAGTACCAAGCTTATCTAAAAATACAATTGAAAAGATTGAAATATCAATTCCTTGTTTAAAGGAACAGCATAAAATAACAAATTATCTTTCCTCAATTGAAGATAAAATAGAAATGGAAAAACAAATTTTAGAAAAATTAGAGCTTCAGAAGAAGTTTCTTTTGGCTAATTTATTTGTTTGAAAAAACCTCATCAAGATTATAAATCTTAATGAGGTTATTCGAACTTCCTGAACCTAAACAAAAAGATTTTGTAATAAATATTTTTTTTGATTTTCGTATCGAGTTAATAACTCGTTCTCTAAATTTATTTTTTCATCAAGAGCTAGCAAAAATTTATAAACCTTCTCTTGCTCTTCTTTATTCATTGGTAATAAAATACTTGCTCCATTCAAAAATGTTTCATTATTGATATTCATTGTATTTTTTGCTCCTTTCTGAACCAATGGATTTAAATAATTAAAAGTATTTACTGCTGAGTTAAAATATTCGTGAAGTAAATATCCTAAAACATAAGTTTTAGGGGTAAAGACACAATATAACGGAGAAACCACACCTATTCTTCCTGTTCGATTTTGCTTAATAATTCCAAACGGAAAATCAGAAGTAGGACTTTTAGTGTAAACTAAATCACCTGGATAAACTAATTTATAATGTAAAATCTCTTTTGCTGAAAATGAACGTCCCAAATGTTCAATCTGATTAATAACTCCTTTATGTTTTGCTACAGAAAATACTTCATTATATTTATTATTGGGATTTTTATGTAAGTGCTCTTCTGATATTTCAGCTAATTTTTTTCGTTCCCAATTCTGCGTTTTACTATTAGTTTTAAACTTAATCTTATTTTCAAATAGCTTTTTAACTATCGAAATCTTTTGTAATGATAAACCCTCAATTATTTTCTTTTGTGATAGTATACGTTCATCTATAAGTGATAAAAAAGAAGAAATTTTTTCTTGTTCATATAAGGATGGAAAAGGAACTGTGAATTTTTTTAAATCTCCACCATTAATTGAATTTATTGTTGCACCTAAGTTTTTATTAACAATCTCTTTATAATCATTAGTATCAAACCATTGAAAAAGAAATCTATTAAATTCGCTTCTATAAATAGCCATAAAAGCACCAAATGCTAATCCTTCATTTTCTTTTTTAATAAGAGAATTTTTTCCGATTAAATTTTTACTTCCATTTCTTACACAAATCAAAATATCATTTTCTTTAACAGGATTAAAATTTTCAGCTTTAACAAAAACATTATCTTCAAAAGTGATTATTCTATTTTGCACGTTTGAAGAGCGGAGAACTAAAATTCCATTTTCATCAATATCATTTGGACTATAAGTTAACCCATTAATTACTTGTCCAATTTCTCCTAAAGTTGTTGTCTTCCATTCTCCTTCAAACCCTGGAAATCGTAAATTAGGAAAGGCAAAGATTGATTAAAACTTAGCTTAAAGCTCAATAACTAAAAATCCTCAATCTTTAATTCATAACTTTTGAGATTAGTTAGAAAATCATTTAAAATCAAAAAAATTATGACAAGAAAGAAGACATTGGCAGAAATCGCTGAACTATGGAAGAATGACAAAAAGCTGTATGTGAAAAAATCGACCTTTTCGGCTTATGTACTGTTGCTGGAAAATCATTTATTGCCTGTATTCAAAGAATATTCTGAGATTGAGGATGAAGATGTACAAAAATTTGTATTTCAAAAATTGGAGCAGGGATTGAGTCAGAAAAGTATTAAAGACATTCTGATTGTTTTGAAAATGGTGTTAAAGTTCGGGGCAAAGAATAAATGGATTGAGTTTATCAATTTTGACGTTCAGTATCCTACAGTTCGTGAAACGCATACGATTGAGGTATTGAGCAGAAACCATCAGAAAAAAGTGATGAGCTATATTCAGGAGCATTTTACCTTTAGAAATCTGGGTGTTTATATCTGTCTTTGTTCGGGAATGCGGATTGGTGAGATTTGTGCGTTGACCTGGGAAGATATTGATACGGATAACGGGATTATCAATATCAGAAAAACCATTCAAAGAATTTATGTGATTGAAGGTGGAGAACGAAAAACAGAATTGTTGATTGACACGCCTAAAACCAAAAATTCCATCCGGGAAATCCCGATGAGTAGAGATTTATTGAGAATGCTGAAGCCATTTAAGAAAATTGTAAATCCTGCTTTTTATGTGTTGACCAACGATTCTAAACCTACAGAACCAAGAACTTACCGGAGTTATTACAAAAATCTGATGCGTTTTCTGGAAATTCCGGATATCAAATTTCACGGTTTAAGGCACAGTTTTGCAACACGATGTATCGAAAGCAAATGTGATTATAAAACCGTGAGTGTTTTGCTTGGGCATTCGAATATCAGTACAACTTTGAACTTATATGTGCATCCAAATCTTGAACAGAAGAAAAAAGCAATCGACCAGATGTTTAAAGCGCTAAAATAGTTTTAGTTATCGTTGATAATTTCTTACATTTGGTAAAACTGAAATAACTTTGTCAAAGTTCTGAGCTTTGACAAAGTTTTTAACCAAAAACTCAAAACCGAATGTCAAGTCAGCCGGAATATATTTTAGAGCAGAAATTAGTAGAACAATTACAACAGTTAGGTCATAAAAAAGTTACAATATGTAATGAAGCAGACCTCATTAAAAACCTAAAGACTCAGCTCGAAGTTCACAATAAAAAAACATTCTCAGATACTGAGTTTGAAAAAATCCTTAATCATCTTTCCAAAGGAAATGTTTTTGAAAAAGCCAAAATATTACGTGACCGTTTTCATTTTTTTAAAGATGACGGTACTTCGGAATGGATTGAATTCATCAGCCAGGACCATTGGTGCCAGAATCAGTTTCAGGTAACAAATCAAATTGCTCAGGAAGGAAACTTTAAAAACAGATATGATGTAACCATTCTCATTAACGGATTACCTTTGGTACAGATTGAGCTGAAACGTCGAGGACTGGAAATGAAAGAGGCTTTTGACCAGATTGATAGATATAGGCATCAATCTTTTAATTCAGGATATGGTTTATTTAATTATGTGCAAATTTTTGTTATCAGTAATGGAGAAAACACAAAATATTATGCTAACAGCATCAATGTACGTCAAAAAGTAAGCGAGAGTTTTGAACAAACTTTTTATTGGTCTGATGAAGAAAATAATAATATCACTCAAATTGATAAATTTGCTTCCTCATTCTTAGAACCTTGCCATTTAGCAAAAATGATTACAAAATATATTGTACTCAATCAAGCTCACAAAATTTTAATGGTTTTAAGACCATATCAATATTATGCTGTTGAAAAAATTGTAGACCGCGTAAAAAACACCAATAAAAACGGTTTCATATGGCATACTACAGGTTCTGGGAAAACATTGACATCCTTTAAAGCCAGTCAGATTTTAAAAGAAATATCAAATATAGAAAAAGTAATTTTTGTCGTTGACAGAAAGGATTTGGATTACCAAACCCAGCTTGAGTTTAATGCATTTGAAGCGGGAAGTGTAGATACTACAAATAATACAAAAAACTTAGTTCAAAAACTTGCGGGTAATACTAAATTAATTGTTACAACACTTCAAAAGCTCAATACCGCAATCACTAAAGAAAAGCACGGAAATAAAATTGAACATCTGAAAAATAAAAAAGTAATTTTTATTTTTGATGAATGTCACAGAAGTCAATTTGGAGAAACTCACCAAAACATTAAAAAGCACTTCCAGAAAGCACAGATGATAGGTTTTACCGGAACTCCGATTTCAGAGGTTAACTCTGTGGGATTGTTGGATGGAAAACCCGCTACAACGAATCGCTTATTTGAGGAACCTTTGCATAAATATGTAATTACTGATGCTATTGGTGATGGAAATGTTTTGAAGTTTTCCGTAGAATATGTAGGTAGATATAGAGAAAAAGAGAACAGTAACACTTATATAGATACGGATGTTGAAGCAATAGATACACAAGAATTATTAGATAGCCCTAAACGTATTGAAAAGATAGCAGACTATATTATTTCTCAATACGACAGAAAAACTAATAACAAAATGTTCAATGCAATGTTTTGTGTAAGCAGCATTGAGGTTTTACAGCAATATTACGATTTATTTCAAAAGAAAAAGGAAGAAGGAAAACACAATTTAAAAATAGCAACAATATTTAGCTATGGAACTAACATTCCTGAAAAAAATGCAACTGGGGACTTTAAATTGGAAGATGAAGATGATTTGGCACGTGTTGCTGAACCAAAAGCTAATTACGGAGATTCTCACGACAGAGTAGTATTAGAAAGATATATTGGACACTATAATGAAATGTTCGGTATGAATTACACTACAAAAGATAGCCAAAGCTTCTATGAATATTATAATAACGTTTCTAAAAGAGTTAAAAATAAAGACATAGACTTGCTATTAGTAGTAAATATGTTTTTAACAGGATTTGATAGTAAAACGTTAAACACACTATTTGTTGATAAAAATTTAAAATATCACGGTTTAATTCAGGCGTTTTCAAGAACTAACAGAATTCTTGACAAGAGTAAATCTCAAGGTAATATTGTTTGCTTCCGAAACCTTAAATCTGCTACGGATGATGCAATAACTCTTTTTTCAAACAAAAATGCTATCAAAGATATTGTTATTCTTCCAATAGAAGACTATGTTAAACTTTTTAATGATGCTCTAGAAAAGTTAAAGGTTGTAGCACCAGAAATACAAACCGTTAGTACTTATAAATCTGAAGAAGAAAAATTGGAATTCATCAAAGCTTTTCGTGAGTTAATGCGTGTTCTGAATGTATTAAAATCATTTGCAGATTTTAGTTTTGATAAAATTGAAATAGATGAAGACGAATTTGAAGGATATAAAGGTAAATATTTAGATTTATGGAATGAAGTTAGAGTAGGAATAAATAATGGAAATGGAAAAGTGAGCATCCTTGATGATGTTGATTTTGAGCTGGAACTGATTCATCGAGATGAAATCAATGTAAGTTATATTCTTTCATTACTGGCCAATTTGACGGATTCTAATCTGAAAGGCAGTAAGCTGGAACAAAAGAAAAAAGAAATCAGGGATATTCTTTCCGGCGATGCAAAATTACGAAGCAAAAAAGAACTCATAGAAAAATTCATCGAAGAAAACCTGCCTCATATTTCTGACGGAGACAACGTCAATGAAGAATTTGAAAAATACTGGAATAAAGAAAAAAACTCTGCTTTTGAAAAAATTGCAACCGAAGAATCTTTGAATAAAGACAGATTCCGGGATGCCATTGATGATTTTCTTTTCACTTCCAAAACTCCAAAGATAAGTGACACCTTAAAACTGCTTGAAATAAAGCCAAAGCTTACTGAACGAAATAATATCGGAAGACGAATTATTCAGAAAGTGCAGGATTTTGTGGAGGTGTTTATTGATGGGGTGGCAAGTTAAAACAAAATGTAAATTATGAATAATAATAATTTTATTGAATATTTCACTCCAAGTGAAGTTTTCTTAGCATACAAAAAAGTTAAACATTTTTTTTACTATGATAATGCTAACTTATTAGAAAAAGAAAAATTAGCCAATTTTGAACAATTTGTTTTTTATGAAAATATTTATACAGATTGTAAATCTGATTTTATTGTAGTACAAAATGCGTTATATGTTCATATTTTAAATTTTGTTAATCAATATTTTAATTCTAAATCAGGTATTTTAGAACTAAGTAAAAAAATTAGGTTGATAAAACTGCCAAAGAAATTAAAAGATTCTAAATTAGATATAATAACAAATAAATCGAATTCTGAAGAAAAATATGTAATTGAGAGAAGTAGCAAGTTTGCTGATTTTCCAGTAGAAGTACATATTTTATCAGTTCTTTGGATTATGTATAGTGGTCGATATCTACAGCCTGATATTCATAGTGCAAGTTTCGCTAATATATTAGATTTTGAGTTTTTAAATCACAAATCAGAACCTTCTGAAAATCTAAAATTATTTAAACCATATTTCGTACAATATCAACTATGGAGAGATACTGCTATTAAAAAAGCTGAATCTTTACTAGAAGAAAAACGAGATGTAACAATTTTGAGTTTGGATATAAAAGATTTTTTTCATTCTATATCTCTTAACATAAAAGATGTTTTCGAAAAAATTGATTTTAATTTTAAGAAAATATCAAATGATAAAATTATTCTAAGAAAAATTGAATCAATTAATTCTATTTTTTTTAAAATTCATCACTCATATAAGTTAATTTTAGAAGATTATAAGAATACTAAATATGAAGTATTTCCTTTACCTGTTGGGCTAATATCTTCAGGATTATTATCTAATTATTATTTAAGCGAATTAGATAATCGAATAGTAGATAATCTTAACCCTGCATTTTATGGTCGATATGTTGATGATCTGATGTTTGTTTTTTCCGATTTAAATAGCAATATAGACAGTAATTTAAATTCATCAATAATTTCATTTCTTAACAAAAATTTTGTTGAAAAAGGAATTCTTAATTTTAAGATTGAAAATACTGATATAAAGAATATTTATTTTCGTAATAATAGATTTGTTGAATACAAGAATAATATAAATTTATCTGATTTAGAACAATATATCTCTAAGTTTAATATTTCCGATAGTCAATTAAACTCTTTTCTTGTTGATAATATTAAATTCGAAGTAACTAATATTGATATCGACGATTATGAAAGATATAATCAAGTTTTTAACTATGAAAACTTACAAATTCAAAGTAGTAAAATTGTCTTGCATTTTTTAGCTCATAAGGAATCCAAAGCAATTATTAATATATTTAAAAGGAAACTTGATAATCAAAGGAGCGAATTTCGTTTTTTACCAGATGAAGATGAAATAAGTGAAAAATTTGACGAGGAGGCTTTTGAACTAAAATATAATGATTCAATTAATAAGTTTAGAAGTATTAGCGATTTTTCGGAAAACAAATATGGTGCCTCCAAGTTTTTAGCAAAAATGATATTTGCTAAAAGTTATGGGAATCAAGAGTTCGATGAAGATTCAGACAATCAAATTTTAACTTTTTTTAGAGGAGAGTTAGCTGTAAAGTTTTATTCTCTTTGGGAAAAAGTCGCAACTTACTTTATTGTAAGTAATCGCGTAGATTATTTAGTTCAATTTAAACGCAACATTGAAAATTCTATTATCAAAACAGAATTTAGTAATGAAATAGAAATTAATAAGTTTCAAAAAGATATTTTTATAGAATATCTACGTGTGTCGATTTCAATTCCTTTAGCGTTGAATCCTTCTCTTGTAAGAAATATTAGAAATATTGGAAAGGATGAATATCAGTTTTTTAGATTATGTGAAATAACTGCGTTTAAATTACGTGCTAGTAATTTGTTTAGGCATTCTCTGATGTCAATCCCGGCTTGTAATTTGACAAATATTTTATATACAAAGCTTAGTTTGCTTGAAAAAGATTTCAATTATTATGATTTTGAAAATTTAGGAAAAAAAAGTAAACAAAACATTGAAAGAAATGAATTATTTCACCTTTGTAAAAAATTATGCTACTTAGCACCTAACTATGTACAATTTCACGAAGTAAATATCTTAAGAATAATAGATGTAATTTCTAATTTTGATGATAAAAAGAAAAAAATAGAAATTCCTGAATTTAATTATCTGTATCCAATAATTGATTCTAAAGAAATCAAAGAAGATAAAACTTTAAATGTAAATATTGAGCATATTATCAATAGGATTCCTGATGACAGTTTTAATCTATATTACTTTATAAATTATTCTTGGAAAGCAGGTTTCTCTACAAAAAAAAGAGAAAAGTTAAAAAATAAATATTTTCAGATTTCTGTATTGAATTCAAATGGAAGTATTCAAGCATTAAATATTGATATTAAAGGAGATATTCTTAAAGATGAAAAACTTAATGGAATTGATAAAAGCGTAGCAATTGCAAATATGAAAGTTCATACAAGTGATATGTTTGCAAGTATTCACAATAATGCTAATGTTAAAAAGGATCGGAGGAAATTGGTTTTCAATCTAATTAATGATGCTGATAGAGGTAATGCTGATTTATTAGTTTTCCCAGAAGTGTCAATACCTTATTCTTGGATTAGATTACTTGCAGAAAGAAGTCACAAAAGATATATGGGAATCGTAGCAGGATTAGAGCATTGGGTAAATAAGAAAAAGATTGTATTTAATTTTTTGGTGACAATCTTACCATTTAAAATTAATCATTATAATACTTCACTAGTGAAATTGAGACTAAAAAATCATTACTCTCACTCCGAAACACATTTAATCAAAGGTTACAGACTTAAAATACCTAATCGAGAGGGAAAAGATTGTTTTAAGATGACATACGACCTTTTTCATTGGAGAAAAACTTATTTTTCAGTATATAACTGTTTTGAGTTAGCAGATATTTATCATAGATCTATTTTTAAATCTAAAGTTGATTTTATTGTAGCCTCCGAATATAATAGAGATACAAATTATTTTTCAGATATAGCAGGAGCTTGGGTTCGTGATATCCATTCCTATTTTATTCAAGTCAATTCTTCAGATTTTGGTGATTCCAGAATTATTCAGCCAGCAAAATCATATGAAAAGGATTTAGTTCAAGTAAAAGGAGGCTTAAATTCTGTCGTTCTAATTGATAAACTAAAAATTTCAGATCTAAGAACTTTTCAATTTAAAGAGTACCACTTACAAAAAGACGATATTGATAAAGGTAAAACAACACTTAAACCAACACCGCCAGATTTTGATCGAGATAATGTGAAAATTAGAATGAAAAACAAAGATTTTAAATGATTAAGGTGTTTTTTACAAATTGTAGATGTTAAATAAAAAATAAAAACAGAAGCCAAAGATAATTCGCTCCCCAATCCAACAGCTAAATTCTGTCAAGGTCAAGCCCTCCGGATTTTCGGAAAAACTTTTTGCGTATAAAAATCTACGCAAAAACTTTTTCCAAAAAACCTTGACAGATGCCACGCTCATTTTCAAAAGGCTTTCTTTTTTTCTTTTTTTTCGTTTTCTTTTAGAAATATTTTAATTGAGAAGTTTCAGTCGCAAAGAGAAGGACTAAATTTTTATTTGAAACCTAAAAAAACCTGTTCAAATTTTGGTCTTTTTACTTGCAGTTTTGAGCAAAAATTTTTAGCTTTACTACGTAAAATTTAAATTAGGATTTTACCACTTTTTTGCCAATGTCCTATTTAGGGCCATTCACAAAGATGCTACAGCAAATGCTTATCAATAAAGCGATGAAGAAAGGGTACAAAATCCCTCACTCTCCGCATTTAGCGAAAACGGAAGTTTTCAAAAAGCATCAAAAAATAGATAAATCCTGCAAAATCAACAATTTGCAGGATTTTTTGTTTATGGCGACTGCTGTAATTTTCAAAAATACTCCAAAAGTTTGTGGCAAATTTGTGGCAATTTTAAAATCCGATAAAAATTGCCACAAAATAGAGTTCAAATTGCCACAAAAACACCTGTAATTAATTTATAATGAACAGGTTGTAAATCTAAACATCTTGATTTGTAGAGCTTTTAGTTTGACATTTATAACTTCAAAAATGTTGAATTATGTTAGTAGAACAAAGCTATGGGCTCACTTTCTTCCTAAAGAGCTCAAAAAATGAGAAGATTCGCCACATCTATGTGCGGATAACAGTAGATGGTATCCCCAAAGAAACATCTACCAAACGAAAATGGTATCCCGACAGGTGGGATCAAAAAGAAGGCAAGGCTATAGGTACTAAAGAAGATGCCAAAACGCTCAATCTTTTCCTTG
Organism: Chryseobacterium cupriresistens; assembly: GCF_046614675.1. Lineage (NCBI taxonomy): Bacteria > Pseudomonadati > Bacteroidota > Flavobacteriia > Flavobacteriales > Weeksellaceae > Chryseobacterium > Chryseobacterium cupriresistens. The sequence continues at coordinate 473,029 of NZ_JBKKJT010000003.1, forward strand.
AATCTTTAACCACCAGGATCAATAGTTATAGAACGGAGTTAATGAATAATAATATTCCTATTACCTCTATTGATCTTATTAATTTTGTAAACGGTAAGTATAAGCCTCACAATAAAGTTCTTGAAGAATTTCAGGAACATAATGATGAGATGGCTAAACTGGTTGTTACAAAAGAATATTCCAGAGGCACCCACGAACGTTATGTTACTGCACGATCTCACGTGGAGGAATTTATCAAGTTTAAGTACGATAAAAGTGACTTAGAATTCAGTGCGCTTAATTATGAATTTGTTAAGGATTATGACCTATACCTAAAGACCGTAAGAAATTGTTCCAATAACACATCCTTGAAATATATCAGTAATTTTAAAAAAATTGTTTTGAGGGCTGTGGCAAAAGAAATCATTGCGAAAGATCCGTTCAGGATGTTTGTGAGCAAGAAAACCAAGGTTAAAAAGAAGCCTTTAACAAAAGCAGAACTGAGAAGAATAGAAGAAAAAGAATTTAGTTCAGAACGATTAACGGCCATCCGGGATATCTTTGTATTTCAGTGTTACACTGGATTGTCCTACATTGATGCTTTTCAGTTAAAATGGGAAAATATTAAAGAAGCAGACGATGGAAGCATGTGGATTATGTCAAGCCGGCAAAAATCAAAATCACAGACCGATATTCCTCTCCTTCCCAAAGCGTTGGAAATAATCGCTAAATATAAAACTGATCCATTATGCCTGAAAAGAGGAGCGGTTCTTCCGGGTCGGTCTAATCAGAAAACAAATGAATATTTAAAAGAGATCGCCGTTCTCTGCGAATTAAGCACAACGCTTAATACCCATAAAGCCCGACGTACCTTTGCCAGTACAGTTACTTTAAACAACGGTGTATCGATACATGTTGTTAAAGAGATGCTGGGACACTATTCTGTAAAACAGACGGAAGAATATGCTATTACAGAACAGGCATCAATTTCCCGTGAAATGAAAGAACTTGAATCTAAATTGAATAATAGGGACAATTTCAACAAAGACTTAGGAAAGTTCCTGGAACAGCTCGAAAAAGAATTCCACGATTTGAAGAATTCCCGGGACAATCACTCTGATATTTCTTTTGCAGATAGATGTGATTCTTTTAAAAATATGCTTGATAGGGTAAAGGCAATTGTCTAATGAAAAAAATAAGCTTCAATAAATTAAATATTGAAGCTTATTTTTGTGAATCAAATTTTTAATAACGAATGGTAAAACAACTAAAACCTTCAAATATTTTATAATTTTGACTAACCAAAATTTAAACCATATTAATAATCTAATTATGAATAAACCCTTCTTTTTGATATCTTTCTTATTCTTTTGGACATTTTCATTTTCTCAAAGTTTTAAAAATGACAGTATAAAATTATTTATTGATAAATCTATTGAATTGATAGAGGCAAATTCAATTCATACAGAAAAACTCATAGATATTAAACGTGAATTATATAATAAATCCCAAACTCTTAACTCAATAGATGAAGTTGCACCTTTTTATGATGAAGTTTTTAAACAGCTTAATGATTATCATGGAGGGTTAAAATATAAAGGAAAAACATATGGATGGAATAATCCCAATGTTATAACCAATGCCTATCTAAAGGACAAAATAAAAATTAACGAAATAACATATAGTGAAGTAATTGAAAAGGAAATTGGATATATCAGAATTACAGGAAATAATGATTTTGCTTTTAAAAAAGTAGATAGTTTAGCAAACGATATTGTATCTCATATCAATGCTGTAAATTCAAATAAAATTAAAGGATGGATTATAGATTTGAGATTAAATACGGGCGGGAATATGTATCCGATATTACTTGGTTTGAAAGAGTTGATTGGAAATAATGTAATATTCGGCGGGTTTAGAAATGCTCAAAACAAAACTACAGGAAATTGGGAAATCAAAGAAGGGAAATTGTTGATTGACGGCATTGTGCTAGATAGACAAATAGATTTAGATTACCCTATAAAAACTGATATTCCTGTAGTTATGTTAACGAGTTGCTATACTGCTAGTGCAGGAGAAATGACAGTCATATCTTTTATAGGAAGAAATAACACATATGTTGTAGGAGAGCCAACGGCAAATTATACCACGGCAGTACAAGGCTTTGTAATAAATGAAAATGCCGGAATTAATTTATCAACAGATTATGTTGTGGACAGAAATTTAAAGGTTTATAAATCAAACATTTTACCTGATTTTGAAGTTTTAGGTGGAGATAATTTAGAATATTTAAAAAATGACCATAAAATAATCAAAGCATTGGAATTGCTAAGAAAATAGCAAAATAATTGAATATATAACAAAAGCCTTTCAGTAATGTTGTTGAAAGGCTTTTATTTCAATTGTAAAATTTGAAATATATCAAAGATCACTTTTTTAGAAATTGCCTCACTCAATAATATTGCGTCTAGTGTTTGTGAATCATCCTTTCTGTTTGCGAATGATCTCTACGGTACTTCGATAATCAGGATGGTAGGATGGTACATATTTGATATAACCGAGCTTCTGTAGCTCCTTAAAATACTTATGGTAACTGGTTATTGTCTTGATATGAGAAAGAGTCATAAGCTTGCTCCTGCTCACCCGGATAATCCATTTTTCATTTTGTTTACAGGCAAGCCTTGCGATGGAAAGCAGTAATGAAATATGCCAGACATTCAGATCATGATCATGATCTAATTCGTCCAAAAAATCGAACCATCTTTGGAGGTCATTTGCTTTCATCGTCAAAAAGGTGTTGAAGATCTTCTTTATTATAATAATAAGAGCCTAATACTTTCTTGTGTCGAATTTTTCCAGTGATCCGGAGATTCTGTAGAGTAGAGGCAGAAATATTTAGAGCTTTACGTATAGCCTTACTTCGCATCCAGCCAAATTCTTCATTTCCCTTCGCACTCTCACCTTTAAGTTTGGTGTCAATTAATGTTCCGATGTCTGAAATGATCTGAGCTCTGAGTAATTCCAGATCCTTTTTTGTGATTGTCTCCATATCTAAAAATTTTGATGTATACAAAATTTCTATTTAAAAGTACATGTTCAGTCAAATTGGAATTTTGAGGTATTGTTTTTCCTTTATTTGCCTAATGTTTCAGCTTATTTCTCAGGCTCCAAATAATATTCTATCACGTAACAAATTCCGTCATTGGCTGTAAAACCAGCTCCATACCTGAATTCATATTTCTATGTAGGTAAGCCTGTCTCTTTTAATAAAAGACACTTAGCACAAGTAATTCCTTAATCAGTGGATGAAATATTTATACTTGTTATAGATCTTGTCGATTAATATGGTAGAATTCAAACCCCGAAATCAATATTCAAAATTCAAAATCATCCCCACCCTCATTGCCTGTCATTGATCTTTTCAATTCTCTTTTTAAGACGGTCAGCATCAATAATCGAAGTGACTGCGCTAAAGCTAAAATATGCTAATATAAAGAGCGGCGATCCTAAAATATAGATCAGCAAAACCTCTGAAAGCTTGCTGACTTCAAATTGCGAAAAATAAATAATTATTGAAAATCCAAGCATCACGAAGATAAGAGAACTAATCACAGTTGCATTTTTAAAAAGCAGTATCCGTCGGGATAGTTTTATTATAAGTGATCCATCTTCACCGAAACGTAAGTGCGGTTTTGCACTTTTGATATGGCCCCATTGATAATCTTCCCCCAGTAAATCTTTCAATTCGATATATGCTGGAATGCTTTTACAATTTGTTTTGATTCCGGTCATAATAAAGAAAAGATTTTCCTGTACTGTTTGTTTTACAAAATTATTTTTAAAATCATCATCAATATTCTCTAACAAATGTTTTGAATCAATTAGATATTGCATTTTTTGAAACTTCCGCTTTAAAAAAAAGTTTAAGAAAAATGGGGCAATAACTGCGGATATAATTACAGTTACAATTGATGCAATGATCTGAATAATTCCATTAATATCCATATTATTAATATTTTTAGAGAGGAAATATAGATAATAAAAAATTAGCTTTCTAGCGTTTACTTGAATTATTTGATCGTTAATAATTTTCGCTAAGCAATTTTTAATATCTCCTCTTATAAATCAGGGATAATATCGCAAATATTCAGAAGAAAATTATTTGGGCTTATTATTTTTTACGACATCTTTCGTTAATCAAAACGATGAACACTGCAATAAGAATGCGGTTTATTTCAGAACAATGATGGATTTCATGTTTCCATTACAATACTATTTTAATATAAACCATAAGCCTCCGCCCCTTAGGTTCATGTATAAAAATATATGATGAAATGGTGATACGTATTAATATTGCGTTCAGTGGCAATTTTTGTTCTACATTTTCAGTTCTATATTACCAGAAACAGCATTAACTATTCCCAGATCCTCCCTGAAACGATCTATTTCAGCCGGATCTGCTGAGCGTTTACACATCATCTCCCATACATCATTGCAGGATTGCATAAAATATTCCTCCAGCTTTGGATGCCAGGGACTATGAATTTCCTCATTATATATTTGAAGTACATCTGTTGGGTTGTGGCAAGCTAATGTCAATCCTTTAAACAGACTGGAATACTCAAGTGAGATATTGCGTGAGTATATGTAGATATTATCGTATAGTGAACTGCTTGCTACATATTGTGTTGTTATGGGGATCGCATTATAGCGGATGTCATGAGCTTGTTTTGAGACCCTCCTTCCAAGGCCAAGATTTTCAATGCTGTTTTCATAACGGATAAAAGTCCCTAACAGACTCAGACGGGGATTCACGGCGACTAACATAATATTCGCTTCATAATCACTGTCTTTGATTTGCCTGATGGTATCATCCAGGCGTTTACCGGATGAAAAAGTTGTTTCAAGAATAAAATTCAGACGCTTAGCCTGACAGTATTCACATAAAAGATCATTCCATCTCTGGGCATATTCCGCTGTAATTTCAGGGTAGAAGGTGGGATACCTCTTTTTGAATCTCTTCGATAAGGGATGAAAATCCCTGAGATTGTCCGCATTACAGATCACAGCATTATCGCCCAGCATAGCACTTTCTTCCTTTTCGAGTTCTGTTTTTCCCGATCCGGGGGCTCCACCCAAAATAATAGCCTTTGGATATTCGGACGGTAGATAACCTGCCGTTAATTCTTCGACAATGATGTCAAATATATCGTCAAAATCCTTTTCTGATAACCGATATCGCTCACGGAACTTTTCAAGCTGATCAATAGACCTGTTTACCATTGTTGATTTCCTCTAACAGCGGGGCATAAGTATCAATAATATTTCTCATGCGACCGACATCCCTAAAATTATCCGAATTTCTGTTGATCTTCCTTATCTCTTCTGAAAACTCTTTTAAGTTTTCGATTCTTTTTAACTTAGGATTCTTCTTCCTGAGTTCTAAAAAACGTTCCCTTCCTGCATAGGCAATCAGTTCATTAAGTATGGAATTCATGCTTTCTGTAAGAACATACCAGTCAAGGGGATTTTGAAGCACATTGAAATTGATATTTTGATGGTTTAAATAAGTTTCAATCAGTACCCATTCCCTATAATCCAGCACAACAGAAACCGGATTGCCTTCTTGGTCTTTTATGATCTCCTTTTCCATAAATTTATCATCATTTGAGCCTATTTATCAACTATATCCAGTGGTAGGGTTTATCCTTGCGGTTCAGATAACAGTACATTTCTTCCTTCTTAAGTTCAGGAAAGAATCTAAGAGCATCTTCTATTGCATAATTGGGAAGAAAGAAGATCTCATCCTTTAATGCTTTTAAAACCTTTTCACGACCGTAAAAACGGACGATCTCGTCAACTTCTTTTTGCCCCCCTCTTTCGATAATACGGGTGATAACTGCAACATACATTTTTTGCCAGTCCACTTTATCTATATCCGTATCCCAGAAATATTTGTGATGAAGATTGGGCTTATGAGCATTTTTTACCATATTTTTCATACTGTAAATATACTGAATTTCATTAGTTTACGCAATAATTATCGGCGAAAACCTCTACCTTTTTTTGGCGGTTTCTTTCCATTTTCCTGTTTAAAATTTATCTCAAATTTCATTTCAGGATTAACAGTTGCTTTTTTCAAACGCTCTGACATTCTTGGCCAATTGTTCTCTTTTTCTTTCATCATTGAAACATCAAAAGCCTTATCAAAATCAATATTGCCAAAAAAGGAAAGTGCATAAGCAGCTAAAAAATCATGACCGTCATATTTTTTCTCATATGCCTGAAGATAGTCCTTAAGAGGTTTCTCTTCCAGAAGAAAATACATATCCACAAAATCTTTTAACCTTTTTCCACTCTGAAAAATGGCATGGAGTTTCATCGCACCAATATCCTCATTAGAGATCATTCAAATACCTTCGTACATTTCTACAGGATTTAATAAAGGATATTTGTGGGTAACGATATCAACCTTTATATCATTAATATGGGTAAGTACAGTATTGCTAAAAAGTCTGCTTTCCGTAATGATTGCATCATACTTTTGATTCAGGTAATAAAGCATCTCCTGTGAATCAAAATCTTTTGTGGTGAATAAATCTATATCTACTGATTTTCGATGTCCTATTTTTAGGGATAATGCAGTCCCTCCGACTAAGATGAAGTCTTTGAGTTTTTCATCTTTCATCAGCTTTTGGAGTAGCTCCCACATTTCATTGCTGACAGTTTCTTTGTATAACATAACGGATCATTTTTTTTGCAAATTATTGCTGTAAATGATCCGTTATGTTAAAGTGGTATACAAGGGCTTCTTTTGGCTTTTATTGTCCTATTTGTATTTTATAGATGAGTTTGACAGTAACCTGCAGCCATATAAATAATGGCTTATTTTTTATCTATTTAATATAACATAGCGACTTCGGAGCGTGTTTTAAGTCCCACAGGGCAAGTTGTTTTGAGCTGCGGAAATTATTCCGAGCTGCTCAAAAGATAAGTTGCTCCTTTCGGTGAAAGGATATTTAGCATACATGCTTAAAATAATGGTTTGTTTCTATCTTCATAAATCTTATAAATCAATTCTTCAAACTCCTTAAAATGATGTTCAATGATATTGTCCAGATAAGCATACATTGTCAGCCTGTCAATTTCAAGTCCGGCGATTAGCTTTAAGAATTTCTGATGGAATTCTGGACGGATGTATACAGTCCTCCCTTTGCTTGCATTTTGTTTTGGAATTTTAAAGAAGGTTTCAAAATATTCCTTTTCCGTTAATCTCTGAGATTTTGACCGTCTGGTTCCACCCACAGATGATTTGCTTTTCCCAGGTTCAGCATTTATAGACGTATCCGGCTCCATGGCATGCTTTAAATAATCATCGTCGCTTACACGCCGATGATCATCCAATTTTTGTCCCGTTTGGCCGGAGCTCTCAGTTAAGTTTTTCTTTTTCATAGGATCACCTGTTTCATTGTTATGATTAAATAGGTTTTTATTTTCCATAGGATATCAGATTAAGTATTTATCATCTTTTTTCTGTTAATTTAGTACCTTATGCATCATTATAAAGCCAGTCTACTATGCCGTTAGCATTTTTATAAAACTGCTAATTATCATTATATAAGCATACCAAATTGTAAAGTCATCATGTCAGCGTGTAATGATTTCATCTTCTTATGATTTTAATTTGTCAGCAATATATAAAGCTATAAAGCCAGCGATATGACAAATTAAATACATGAATTCGGATATTAACGTATTGCTGTATTGATAGGTACTGTTTTTCCTTTTCTGTCCTAATATGACGAGCTATAAATCGGACCATTAAGAAACTAAAGGACAAATACAGCCACTATCCGCCATATTATCCAGTTTCATTGGACACTTTGCTATCTTCTGAAAAATAGATGAAGCAAAATGAACTGTAAGCAATTAAATTCCATAGGGCTGGAAGAAGTCCTCGTTTTTCTCGGACATCTTCCAACCCGACAAAATGAAAAAGAAGCATGGTATCTCAGTCCTTTTGGGCCTGAATCCAATGCCTCTTTTAAAGTTGACAGGCCGAAGAACCTCTGGTATCTCTTCTCACAAGGAACAGGCGGTACCACGACCGATTTTATTCAGAAATATTTTAATATATCGGTAAAAGGAGCTTTAGAATGGGCATCCAAGCAAAATTTTTCTTCTTTTCACCAGCAAGCAAAACCTTTAAAATCTCATCCTAATTATCATATAGACAGGATTATGGATATTGCTCATCCTAATCTAATCTCTTATCTCTATGAAAGAGGTTTAAGTGGAAAAGTATATCCATTTATCAAAGAATTATGGTTTACCATCGAGAACAAACAACTTTATGCCGTAGGTTTTAAGAATAATTCTGAGGGTTGGGAGCTTAGAAACGCTTTCTACAAAGGGGCTTTACATAAAAAAGATATTACTGTCCTATCATTTCCAAAAGAAACCGAATCGGTCAGCAATAACAAAACCCAAAAGAATACAACTAATCAAAAAATAGCGGTTTTTGAAGGCTTTACAGATGCCCTGTCTTTTATCGAAATGCAAAAATCTTTCGAGGGAGATCTGCTGGTATTAAATTCTACGGCAATGCTTCAAAAGGCTTTAGCGCTACTTGATTCGTACTTTGAGATAAGCCTGTTTTTGGATAATGATCCCGCAGGCAGAGAATGCGCACGGAAGATTCTAAAAGCTTATCCCCACGCCAAGGACTTTTCCCATGTTTATTCAGATCACAAAGATTTAAATGAGTATCTCATTGCAAAAAAGAAGCATCATTCTCATGTGACAATCAATACACCGACAACAACGACAGCAAAAAACGAGCATATAGAAAAACAGAATGAGTGTAGAGAAGAAACAAACAGGATAAAGAAAAGGGTGCGCAGGAGAATGTAGCACTGTGCTTTTTACAAACTGTCTGCAAAAGTTAGGAGCTCATTCGCAACTTTGAAAGTCCTTGCGTCCTAACAAAGTTGCTGATTCGCTCTACGAGGCTTTGGAGTAATATTTCAAGAATTGATAAAGTACCTTATTTTTTACATTGAACTTGATCTACAAGATTTTTTAAAAATAGAATATTTTTATAACGATAAAAAACGACAAGTTCTGTCGTAATGGCAATATATTTTTGTCTCAAAAATTAAGATATATCTGTAAGTGTTTCATGATCAATACCAAATAAAAAAAACACGAAAAAATGGGGATTTTCCCATGTTGTTTAATACCAAATAATATTAAATTCGCGCAGAATTTTTAAAACATCTATGAGAAAACTTTATCTCGGTGCATTTACTTTATGTACGGTCTTGAGCTTAACCGCCCAAGAAGTGGTGTGGCAGAAAGACATCAAATCCTATACCCAGGATTTTTTGAGTCAGGTCACTACAACTATCGATCAACAGTACCTTATTACGGGAAGCTCTATTCAAAGCAAAAAGCAACAACCTTCAGTCAGTAAGCAAAACAACGGTTACGATTTTCACCTTGTAAAGCTCAATCAGCAGGGACAAGAGGCCTGGGAAAAATATTTCTCAGGACAGAACCATGATTATTTATCAGCAACAGTTACTACGCAAGATGGCGGATTTTTTCTAGCAGGAACATCCTATTCTGGGAAAGGTCTTGATAAAAAAGAGGATTCCAAAGGAGGATCAGACGTCTGGCTGATCAGAATTAATGAATTTGGTGATGAATTATGGCAAAAGACACTCGGAAGTTCTTCCGATGAAGAAGCAAGATCTGTTATTCAAACAACAGATTTAGGATTCTTTGTGGCCGGTAATGTACAGCATTCTTCAAAAGGTTATGGTTCCAAAGACGTCTGGATTATCAGACTGGATAAAAACGGAAAAGAACTTTCCCAGTTAATTTTAGGTGGAAAAGGCTTAGACGAAGTAGAAAAGATGATTCCAACGAAAGATGGCGGAGCATTACTTGGTATTTACTCAAGAAGCTCCGAGGTTCGTGCTTCGGTATCTGATGCAGGTAATCATTCACTCAGCAAACAGCAGTCTGCTACTTCAAAAGCAATTAACCAGATGTCAAAATCCAGCAGCAATTATGGTGAGGGTGATTACTGGATCGTGAAATTGGACAAAAACGGAAAAGTTGAATGGGAAAAGAATTTTGGAGGAAAAGGTGATGATCATCTGAGAACCCTGGCGTTAACTTCAACTGGTTTTATCATTGGTGGAGAATCCAGATCAGAAAGATCAGGAAACAAAACTGTCGGATTGGAAGAAGGAACAGACTTATGGCTGATTTCCTTGAATGAAAGAGGCGAAGAGCAATGGCAAAAATCTTACAATTTCAAAAATCGTGATATTCTGATGAGTATGAGCGTTCTTCATTCGGTAGATGATAAATCTTCCAAAGGAATTTTATTAGGAGGTTATACTCAAGCCGAAGGAAGAGTAGAAACCGATGATGAAACCTTCTGGATGCTCTATTTGGATCAGAACGGAAATGAGCAGTGGAGAAAACACGTCAAAGGAGAATCCAGACAAAAAGAAGAAAGACTTTCTGATTTAAAGCTGAACAGAGACGGATCAATTATTTTGGCCGGAACCAGCGCAGAAGAACTGGGTAAAGAAAACTGGAAGATTGTCAAGTTAGGAGATAAACAGGTTGATCAGCTGATTGAAAAATACGATATCAAAATCTATCCAAATCCTGTTTCTGATTATACTTACGTAGAAATCGGATTTGATTTTAAAGATGCAGATATTCTGTTGTATGATATGAGTGGAAGACAGCTTCAGAGTATTAAAACTAAGAACAGAGTGACTAAGATTAATACACAGGCTTTGGTTCAGGGAGCTTATCTGGTGACGATAAAAACGGATAACAACAAAACGGCGAATGCTAAATTAATTAAGAAATAAAACAAAATGAAGAAAACAATAATGCTGTTGGGAACATTATCAGCAATGCATTTATTGGGACAATCTGGGGTTGCTCCAACAAATAAATTTGCAATAACGGTAAAGAGTCCAGATGTTAGCCAGCTCTCTAAATTTATAGATATTCCTAATGCAACATCCACGGGAACTATAGGAGTAGATATACCAATCTACACAATAAATGTAGATGGTTATACATTACCCATTGAATTAAAAAACCATGCTTCGGGCGTAAAAGTGAGGGAGGTTGCCACTAAAGTTGGCTTGGGCTGGTCTTTAAGTATAGGAGGGGTTTCTCTGTCCAAACAGATATTTGGAGCTGATGACCGTGGCTGGATTCCCTATATAAACCCGGTTTCATTTAAACCTAATGAGGTTGAAGACGATAATGGTCTAGCGGCCAATGTTACGGGATTTAATGCAAATAATCCAGATATACCAGGTAAAAAACATGACACCCAACCCGATATCTTCTCGTATTCTATTGGAAAATTTTCGGGGGAGTTTTATCTGAGCAGTACGGGTCAGGTCATCCAGGTTCCTTATAATAATATCAAAATAGTTTTGAATGGTGTACTATTTGAAATAACAGATGATCAGGGAATTATCTATTATTTTTCACCTTCGAATCAAACCAGAACACTCGGAGGTTCAATACCTACAGATGATGACTATTTGTTATCGATGACTGATTATAAGATAGATAAAATTAAATTTCCATCGGGGAAAGAAATCAACTTTTCCTATATTAAAACTGATTATTATAAATATATAAGTAATCTTACTAAAAGGTATGAGATTAGCAAAGACTGTCAATACTCCACAATGAGTTCAGTGTATAGAGAATTTCTGAGCACAACAGAAGTTTTTGACGAAGAATCAATAGAGAGTATAAAAGTTGGAAATGAAAAAGTGGAGTTCACTTATTCTGGTAGCAGGCAGGATTTGAACAATGGTCTTTCTCTGGATAAAATTTCTGTAAAGAATGGTAACCAACAGGTATTAGCTTTTAATTTAATTAAAGATTATTTTAACAGTGCCGAAGTAATAGCTAATGACGCTACCACTGCCAAAAGACTTAAACTAAAAGAGGTTGTTAATTTAAATGATGGTTCAAAGTATAAGTTAACCTATAATGAGGAAAAGAGTTTGCCAAATAGACTCTCTGATGCGACAGATCACTTTGGTTTTTCAAACGGTAAGGGTTCTATTACCGGAATACCTTTTACACGATTTGCGGGGAAAAATTATGGAGAAAATATTGATAAAGAACAACATCTTGATTATGCCATATCGGGTAGTTTAAAGAAAATTCAGTACCCTACTGGAGGGAGTATGGAAATTGAATATGAAGGCGATGATTACTATATATCGAGACAGCAGACAACTTTTGAACCAAAGAGCGCGATGGTTGATGAAGATGTTGCTCCTTATTATGAGTTTTCAATTGCCGGACATAAAATTGTTGGATCTGATAGCAATACGGTAACCTTTACTTCTTACTTTTCCAGCCCTGTAAACCCGGATAATTCGACCCCTGATCTACCTGTGAAATCTTATTTTGAGGGGCAAATTCTGGATACGAATAATAACATTCTGAGCAATTTTATATTTACCGGATCACTACCTGTTCCAGTACCAAGAAGGGATGCCTATAGGTTAAGAATTATGAAAGTTAATTTGCATGGCGAGCCGCCGCATATCAATCTGGAAGATTATTCTGCAACATTCGGCCTGAGCTGGACAGAAGAAATAACAACAAACACTATTGGAAACTATAAAACAGGAGGCTTAAGAGTAAAAAAAATTACCAAAAAGGATGAAAATAATGCTGTTGCGCAGAGTGTTGAATATAATTATAATGATGATCAGGGGAAATCTACAGGAAACTATGTGGGTGACCCCGTAAATTATATTTACACTGCGCCTATATCAGCAGATCCAAATAGTCAGATTTGTCAGATAACGATGATTGGTAACAATGGCAGTTTCAATTCAAGTACAGTTAATGGAAAGCCAATAGTTTATGACAGGGTGCAGACAAAATTTGTCGGAAATCAAGATAGTTATAAAGTTGTGGATACATATTCCAATATTAGAGGGCAAAATCCAATTGTGGTTAATCCTACTATGTTTACCTATTTTGATGGGAAATATAATCTAGGTCAGATCAAAAAGAAAGAATATTTTAACTCATCAGACCAATTAGTTAAAAGTACTGATTTTGTATATGAAAATGATTATTATTTTAATAAATTTTCAAATGACTATAATCCTGCCGAGCCTTCTTTAGTAATTAAGCCTTATTCTCTTTTAATAAATGGTTATCACCTGTTTATTGCTGTTGGTTCACCTTACCCGCCAAGCTATAGAGCATATTATAATGTCGAACGTTATACAATCTCTTCTGCTTGGGTAAAACAAAAAAGCATCATATCAAAGACCTATTTCAATAATCAGCAATTGTCGGAGCGAACTGACTATTTTTATGATTCGAACTATAAACACTTAAGCCCTATCAGGGAAAAAGTAACATATTCGGATAATAGTTTAAGAGAAACATTATATGCTTATGCCCATGAGAAAAACAACCAATTGTTGATATCTAAAAATATGATAGGTATCCCCTTGGTTAACAATACACGACAGACAACAAACGGAATTACCAAGGTCATGTCAAGAGAAGAAACGTTTTATCCAACGGCTCTGCCACATGCAGTAACCGGAAATTTAGCACTGCCCCTATCTGAATATTCCAATGATTCATTAAGCCCTACTGTTGCCTCTAAGGAAATAACCTATGAAAAATATGATGATAAAGGAAATATTCTTCAGTACAGGGAGAAAGATGGTACACCTGTAAGTATTGTGTGGGGGTATAACCAGACCCAGCCGATTGCAAAAGTTGTTGGTTCTACTTATAGCCAAATAGAAGGCTCTATCAGTACTATAGTGACCAAATCCAACGAAGATGCCGCTGATCCAACTAAAGAAGGTGAATTATTGCAGGCCCTTGATGCATTTCAGCCTATAGGTATGGTAACCAAATATACTTATGATCCTTTGGTGGGAGTAACCACCATCACACCACCATCAGGAGTTAGAGAGCTGTATATTTATGACAGTTCAAACCGATTGAAGCAGATTCAGGTAAGGGAAAGAGACAACGCCGGAACCTTTAGTTATAAGGTGGTTAAAGAATTCAAGTACAACTATAAGCCGTAATGCATCATGAAAAGAATAAAATTATTAGGTCTGCTGTTTACAGCGCTAACAACCTATGCACAAAGTACGACAGAAAACTATATACAATCCAAAACCTGTTTAAATGGTGATTGCAGTAAGAAAACGGAAACCATCACCTATTTTGACGGATTGGGAAGGCCAAAACAGATCATTAGCGTAAAAGTAACCACTACCGGAAAGGATCTGGTGACGCCCATTACCTATGATGGGTTTGGAAGAAAGGATAAGGATATCCTTCCTGTCCCGGCTAATACCCTCAATTCAGCAATCCATACCGGAATTGTGAATGAGAGTACGGCTAATTCTTATTATGGAGCGGCCAATGCCTACACAGAAAAGCAGATAGAAAATTCTCCATTGGACAGGATACTGCAAGTGGCCCAGCCAGGTGATCCCTGGAAGATGAGCAGCGGCCATACCCAGAAATTTAAGTATGAAACAAACCTGGGAAGTGAGGTCAAGAAATTTATCACCACTACAACTACCAGTACGGTCGGAACGGATAATAAAACCGTTTCCTCTTTATCGATAGTACCGGGAAGTGAATTTTATACTGCAAAGACATTATACAAAAATACGGTAACTGATGAAGACGGAACTCCTGTAACAGAGTTCCAGAACGGACGTGGCGAGACGTTGTTGGTACGCCGGAATGATGGGATACAAAATATTGACACTTATTATGTCTACAATGAATACGGGCAAAAAGCATTTGTGATTCCTGCGCTGGCAGTAAAGAAAATTGAGGAGAATAACAATGTTGTTACTACTGAGATTATAAACAGCCTTTGCTACCAGTACCGCTACGATGGTCAGGATAGGCAGGTGGAAAAAAGACTACCGGGAAGGGACGATTGGGAATCTGTAGTGTATGATGCTGCCGACCGCCCCGTGCTTACTCAAGATGTAAACCTTAAAAATAAAGGACAATGGCTGTTGACCAAATATGATGTCTTTGGTCGCGTTGCCTATACCGGACTTATTGATGGAGGAAGCCGCGCAGACCTACAAGGACAAATCAAGAACCTTGTTATTAGCGAAACACCTACTGCCACAGGTTTCAGCAAAAATGGGTTTATGGTTTATTATACCAACACTCTTTTTACTAATTTTCAGACGCTTCTTTCCGTTAATTATTATGATTCTTATCCAAGGGATACTAAAGAGTTTCCGCCCTCAAAAATTCTTGAGCAGTACGTTATAAATGATGATAAGGCTCTCAATGGAGGTGTTACAACCCAAGGTCTTCCCACAGCGTCATATGTTAAAAATATTGAGGATGACAACTGGACCAAAACCTATTTCTATTACAATACCAAAGGCGGAAAAGTTGCGGAGAAAAGCTGGAATCATTTAGGAGGTTATACCAAAAAGGAATTCAAGCTTGATTTCACAGGTGCTGTAGATGAAAGCTATACCTATCATAAGAAAGGAAGTTCAGATGCTGAAGTGGTGATCAAAGAAAGTTTTGTGTATGATGATCAAAAAAGACTGCTGAAACATTATCATAAGGTGAACAGCCAACCAGAAGAACTGTTGGCAGAAAACACCTACAATGATCTTGGACAGCTTGTGAATAAAAAGACTGGGAATACCACCGGTACCCCTTTGCAGTCTATAGACCAGAGCTACAATATCAGAGGATGGATTACGAAAGTGAATGATCCTGCGAATTTAAACGGGAAGCTCTTTGCCTATGAGATCAAATACCATAATCCTGTGTACTCCACTGTTTCTACAGGAAAATATAATGGGAATATTGCAGAAATAGACTGGCAGGCAGCTGATGGCAGACCATTTAGCAGGTATAATTATCAGTACGATGTATTAAACAGGTTAAAAAACGGGATCTATTCTGAACCCAATACCACCGTTCCACAGAATAATTACTACAATGAAGCCCTAACCTATGATGTAAATGGAAATATCCAGACTTTAAAGAGAAACAGACAATTAGAGGGAGTCGGAGTGCTACAGATGGATAACCTTAGCTATGTTTATTCAGGCAACAGGCTTACAACAGTAAGTGATGCTTCGGGAAATTATGCAGGTTATCCCAGCACTTCCGGAAATCCTTTTACATACGACAGTAACGGGAATATGACAAGCCATTTAGATAAAGGCATGTTACAGATTGATTATAATTACCTCAATCTTCCCAACTTTATAAAATTTGACAAACAATACGTCTCTCATGATTGGCTGAATACCTTTTATGTCAATACAAAATACCTATATAATGCAAACGGGATTAAGTTGGCTAAAATCCATACCTATGGCTCAGGAAGAACCAATTTAGAAACCATTGAGAAAACAGACTATTTGGACGGATTTCAGTATGCCAATGATGTACTAAGTTTCGTACCTACTTCAGAAGGGTACTTTGATTTCGTTCAGAATAAGTATATTTACAATTATACAGATCAGTTGGGGAATATCAGACTGGCGTATTATAAGGATGCTTCTGGAAACCTGAAAGTGGATAGAACTACCCATTTTTATCCCTTCGGATTGGAGTTTGGAGGAGAATTAAATATTGTTAATTCAATAACTCCAAACTATACATATTCCACACAAGGACAGGAGAAACAATCGGAAACAGGCTGGAGTTCTTATAGATGGAGGAACTATGATGCTGCGATGGGAAGGTTCTTTAATGTTGATCCATTAAGTGAAAAGTATAACACCTGGTCAACTTATGCTTTCAGTGGAAACAGAGTTGTTGATGCAAGAGAATTGGAAGGATTAGAGCCTATGGAAATAAATAAAACTACTAAAAACTTAGTTATTGTAACTCAAGGATGGGTAGGGAATCCACCTAATGGGGCAACACAAGCTCAAAATTTTGTTAAAACAAATAAGGATGGAGGAATAGATTATGATGGTATAGGAATTATTAATAATCTGAATAGCAAAACAACACAAGTAGGTATCTTTGCCTCTTCAAAAGGGGAAAATACTAAAAATGATATTTTATCATCAATTCAAAGTTTTAGGAAACAGAGTCCGAACGGTAAATTAATTATGGTTGGACATAGTATGGGAGCTGACAATGAGGTTGAACTTGTAAATGAACATCCTAATATCAAAGTTGATTTGTTATTTACATTAGATATAGCTGATGATCCAAGAGCTGGGATAGATGATGATAACATACCATCTAATGTTAAGACTGCTGTTAATTATTATAATAAAAATGATGGATTCATGCATTCTGGGATAGGTGGAGAAGATATCGAAATTAATGATCCTTCAAAGACCAAAGGAATAAATGTACCTGTAAGTGCAGCTCATACACAAATTGATAATAAATATCGCTATAATGCATACAATGCTGTAGTAAAAGAGTTAAATACAAAAGAAAAAAAGAAACCATGAGAAAAAATATTATAATTTTACTAATTAATATTGCTTATTTCCTTTTAATAGTAATTTTTTCTAAAAGTGATTATACATTCTTAACGACACAAAATGTTATGATTACTCTTTCCTTAATAGGTGGCTTATATAGTTTATATGGCTGTATTAATTCAATAAAAATCAAAAACAAATTTAAATGGCTGTTTTTAGCAATTAATGTAGTGTTTTTTTTAATATATTCTTATGGATTATATTTTGATATAGTAGCTTATAATAAATGATTCTGATGTGTTAGTTTTCTTTATCATTAAATTATTATGAGTAACTCCTGGAGGTCAATTAAAATTGTCAAAGATGAATTTGGAGATTCTTCAAAAAATACAAATATCCCATTGGTCTGAATTATTCTTTTTAAGAAATGGAAATTCTAACCTTTATAGAACATTGAGACAAGGTTCTATTTGATAAAGTTCATTTTTAGTAATAAAATAAAATCCGTATCAAGTTGATACGGATTATTTTTATTAAGCCAATAAGTGAAAATCGAAGCTAAACGAGCCTTATTATTTTTGAGTAATGCTATATGAACTATTTTGTCAGCTATGAAAACTTCCATAAATTTCAAGGCAGTCAAAACAGGTTCTGAAGCGCACAATTTCAGAAGAAAAATTTTTGATTATATAAGAAAGGAGCTTACAGAAAAAAATGAATATTGGGTGGAGAGTAAGATTTCAGATAGGCTAAAATCAATAGAAGCATACTGTAAGGAAAAATCCGGAAGAAAATTACAGAAAAATGCAATGCCTGTTCGTGAAGCTGTAGTTGTTATTAAAGAAAATACAACGATGCAGGATCTGCATAGGCTCTCTAAAAGGCTTGAAGAAGAACTGAGAATAAGAATTTTTCAAATTGCCATTCATAAAGATGAAGGTCATTATGATAAGGATTCTAGAGAATGGAAGTCTAATTACCATGCTCATTTAGTAGCAGACTGGCAGGATTTGGAAACAGGAAAAACATTGAAGCACCAATCTTTTCATTATTCAAAAATGCAGGATATTACTGCTGAATGCTTGGAAATGGAGAGAGGTGTTTCAAGTTCTAAAGGAAGGCTGGAAGCCATTGAATTTAAAATCCAAAAAAAAGAAAATGAGCTTGTGTTATTAAATAACAAGATAGCCCAGATGAAGGCAGAACTCAAATCCAAAAAGTTTGCAGATCTTATTGTAAAAGAAAATGACTTTTTAGGTTTTAGCAGGATCAAAACAGATAAGACGATAAAAAACTATGAAAGAGTTTTTAAATCATATAATACAGAACTGCTTAAAAATAAAGAAATTCTTCAATCCAAAACTAAAATCATTACTGAGCTTCAGCAAAAGAATACAGACTTGACCAAAGAAGTTTCACTATTAAAAAACAAGCTTTCTGGCATACTGTCTAATATTACAGTATATACCAATGAAAAGAATGCTTATTTTAATTCTGTTAAGGATACGATTATAAAAGCAATCCAATTCGAAAAGTTCAAACAGCCGAAATTATTTGATACTACCAAGGAGAAACTCATAACAATAGTTGATCGTATTTGTAAAAAACTTTCTGAAGAAAATAATATTCCTTTTTCATCACTGGAAGAGGTATTTAAAAATCCTGACAGCAGCTTAGAAATCTTTTCCTTACTGAACATTGGTGATCATAGAATACAATATAATACTGAAGATATTCCGGTTCAGCAAAAAAGAAAAAAGATAAAGAGGTCATAAGAAGGACTGCAAAAATTCATAAAAGAAAACAAAGGTATTGTTTCAGATTTTTAAAAAGCAAGTTCAGGTCCTAAGGATATGACAAAAAATCTCCACCTTGCAGGTCGTATTTTTTATCATAAACTTGCTTTTTAAAATCTTCCATAATGAATTTTTGGCTTTCTTTTTTTCTTTTTTCTTTTGAAAATTGTAAACAGTTGTTTTGAAGAGATTTTCATTAAACCCTTCCTTTTGTTCAAGTAAATGAAATTGTTTCTGATTAAATTATTACCTAAGTCAAAAGCTAAAATTTCCTGCTTTGTGTCCAACATTTCTCTAAAGCGTTTATGCTTTTCCCTGATGTATTTCTATTCCATATTATACATAGAAAAAAAGAGCCCACGCCGTTGTATATACTATTAAGTATTTAGTGAGTGTTTATAACCTCACCCTACGGGTGTACAAGCACCCTCATATTTTTTTAGCTATCCAATGACTAATTCGATGCCAGCTTTTTCTGCTTTATATTTTATTTTGGTCTGCAACTGATAATAACTCCAGTTGCGAAGTACAAATTCATTATCTTTTGTAATACCGATTTTATCTTCCTGATTTTTGAGGATAAGTGTGCCTGCTTGCTGCTGGATACAGAAATCGATAAGTTTCCTGCTGTACACATGAAGCCGATGAGTTACATACCGGCTCTCTAAATTTTCTGTTTTATGGAGTGCCTTTTGTTTGCGTTTGGCTCCTTTCCCAGAGCGCATATAAACAATGCCAGCTTGAATCCTCTTTTGACTTGCCTGAATAGCAAGTCTGCGATATAAAAATTCCTCTTTTGAGCCAATATTGATTCGTACATTATTAGCTTTTGCTACTATAGGATGTTCCAGAGACAGAGAAGCTTCTGCGATAATTTCAGGCTTTAAAAGGTGCTTTTCTTTTTCAAATTCAAATACTGCCAGCCAATAGATTTTTCCTGCTTTAAGCTGGATCTGCGATGTACAAAGCTTTATCTCTCCCCGTAAAAGACGTTCCATTATAAGGCGTTTATCAGAGAAGTCCCTCCCTAAATACGTTTTAACCGGAATAGCAAACATATTAAAGCAAAACGCTTTCTTTTCAGGATCATACTTCATTTTGCTGATGCATTTAACCGGAAGTGGAATGGGAATATCTCTCTTAAAATTTCTCAAAGATTTTAAGCCCTGCCAGTAGTCGGCTTTGTTTTTAGAAAAAGTAGATTGAATCGTATTGTTCAGGCTTCCCAGAATATCAGTTGGGATCTCTCCTTTGAACCGATCAAAAACCATGCGTGCAGTTGTGCTTGTTTTTGAACGTGTGAATATTCCCATTTGATCTTTGTTTGCATCGGTCAGCTTGTATTGGACTTCTTCGGTAAAGTAAAAGAAATCCTTAATCATTTCCTGAACATACAGATGGGAAACAATAAAATTAGCTGCTCGGAAACATCGGTTCTGATACCGGTATAGTTTTTCCCAAACTTCCTTTTTCTCAACGGAAGGAACATCAATTAGCAGCTGAATTTTTCTGGTAAGTGTAATCGTTGATTTTTCCATTTCAGTGAACGTTTAATGATCCATTGTTCTGTTGCAAATATTGATAAGCATGTAGAAATTCCCTATGGACTTCCTTTTCTGAAAGTTTGAGTTCCTTGGCAATTACTATGAAGGGAGATTTTTGCTCAACTCTTCTTTTTAAAATATCTAATTGCCTGTTACTGAGTTTATTTGGTTGCTCTTGATT
The DNA here is from genome assembly GCF_046614675.1 of Chryseobacterium cupriresistens. NCBI lineage: Bacteria > Pseudomonadati > Bacteroidota > Flavobacteriia > Flavobacteriales > Weeksellaceae > Chryseobacterium > Chryseobacterium cupriresistens. The sequence continues at coordinate 494,045 of NZ_JBKKJT010000003.1, forward strand.
ATGGGGAGCTTTTTTCTGTGGCAGCTCAAAAGAACCCCCTTTAATAATCTTCCGAAGATCAACTATGGCTCGTCTCACTTCATTGCTTATAGCTGTTACACTACTTCCCATTGCATCTGCAATGAGTTTATACTGAAAGCCATATTCAAGACAAAGTTCAATTAAGTGTCTTCTTTTGAAGCTTATTACATTTAAAACCCTGTTAACTTCATCAAAATCTTTTTGATCGGACTGCTGACGGAGGAGATGCTCTTGATCTTGCAAGGGATCGTAACCGGCGAAATAATCCTGATAATTCTCAAAACGTTCAAGGGAGGTGGTTAAACGGGCGAATTTATTTTTGGGAGCATTGAAATACGATATACAATCTCTTTTCAAGACAAACCGTAAAAAGCCCAGGATGTGATTAGGAGTTTCAATCGAATCACGGTGTAACCAAAGTTTGAGAAAGGTGTCCTGTACAAGTGTTTCCACTACAAAATCGTCCTCAAGCATTTGTCTACCAAGCCACAAAAGAAGTCTTTTGTAACGTGAATGGATATGCTCTAAAGAGGTGGGATTGCCTTTTTTTAGCAGTTCATATAGCTGTTGATCGGAGGGGATTCGGTGCAAAGAGTTTTTCATAAGCAGTAAAATTATTGCTGGAAGGAACTGCTTCGATCAATAAGATGAATTCTTTGCATCAAAACGCTAACTCAACTACATATTGTCCAAAAGAAAAGGCGTGGAACTCAACTTATTGACTAGAGGTACTGGTATACCCGTGTACGATAAGAGAGCCCACGCCGCGGTCGTGAGCTAATTTACTTATCTTCCCGTACACATAAAATTACCAGTTTTCTAGTCGAGAATCTAAGCAATAGCTTCGATTATTAATATTGAAGTATTGCAAAGTTACCTTTATTGTAACTATTTAGCAAATATAAAACATTTTTCTTTATGTAGGTTAATTCAACTACAATAATTTATTTAAATCTCATCATTTTGTGTATTCAAAGTTGACCGAGATGGATAAATTAGAATTTAGAATAGCATTTGGCAAAAGAGTTGAGATGTTCAGGAAAAAGATGAATTTGAGTTATAGAGAGTTGGCTCAAAAATGTGATGTAGATCATAGCAACATTAGCAAAATAGAAAAAGGAGAAGTAGATCTTAGAATCTCTACAATTCAAGAGTTAGCCAAAGGACTAGATGTGCATCCACAGGAACTATTTGATTTTAAATTAAAGTAAGAAAATTACTCTTGTGTAAAAGGTCATAGATGAACCAAAATACTGTAGACAATTGTGTTTTTTTATTTTGTAATACGGTGAGAGCATTTGGAAAGATTATATTTTAAATTATGCATTATTGATAGAATTTTTATATTTGTAATTGGAAACTAAAGAGTACTTTAGTCAAGATCCCAAGATTTTGCAGATTATAAATATAGAGTAGTGGCAAATTCGTGGCAGTTGTCTGGATTTTATTTTAATTATCCCATATTCAGATAGTTTTTGTTGCCAAGTTCGAATCCCTCACTCTCCGCTTAGGGAGACGTTTATTTATTAACGTCTCCTTTTTTTGTGCCCTAAATGGCTTGATTTCCGGTCAATTCATCTTTTCTTTTAATTCCCGCTTCAAAGTAGAAATCCGCTCATCTTTATCGTTATGATGCCAGCCCGGAGCATTGAATATATACCCCAATTTCGCTTTCCATGTCGGTGCATTCCGGACATCCTTTATCATTTTTCCAAACTCATCAAAGACGATATGAAAAACATTATAAGTATGAATATTATGATAGATTCCGTAATCCGTCGTTTTCTTTTCTTCCGCTTTGTACGTGCCGAAAAGATGATCCCAAATCATCAAAATGCCTCCGTAGTTATTATCTAAATCCTCAATTTTTCGGGAATGATGCACCCGATGGTTGGATGGAGAATTGAATACTTTATCAAACCACCCTAGTTTTCCAATAGCATTGGTATGCGGCCAAAATTGAAAAATCAGGTTAAACTGATGCATCATAGCGATCATAACAGGATGAAAACCAATCATGATAAAAGGGATATACCAAATGTCCCGATATATGATTTCAAACCATCCCTGACGCAATGCAATAGCAAGACTCAAATGAGTAGCCGAATGATGATTGACATGACCTGTCCAGAATAATCTGATTTTATGGCTCAACCGATGATGCCAGTAAAAGCCAAAGTCCTGAACAATCATAACCAATAACCAAAGCCACCAGTGATCTGCATGCCATTGTAAAGTGAAGAATTTATTGAAATCTTTGATCCCGAAAATATCAGTAAGCCTAAAATGATTGTAAATCCAAAAAAAGTAGGATAATGAAATAGCTTTCATCCCAAAGTCTAACATTACTGCCCCAATTCCCAATCCGATACTCGATACATTATCTTTGATGAGTCTTTTCGTGAATACTTTTTGAGGAATCTGATACAAAAATATTTCCCCTACTATCAACAAGATAAACACAGGGATAAAATAGGTAACAGGATCAGTAAAATCCAATGGACAGAATAGGGCAATACTATGAAAAAACCGGTTATCTTTTCTTTTCATAAGTCTTGATTTTACCGGATAATTCTGTTCTTTTTTTCAAGACCAACCACTCCCAACACCAACATCAATTGGGCTAAAACATAAGTAATCATCACAACAAGTTCTTTCTCAGTACTATGCTGTACGAACATATTAATGGCCAATACGGAATCTGATATTACAAACAAAACAGCTCCCAGGATTAATAATGAAGAATAAGTTCTGATACTAAAATACAGCATCGTAGCAATGGTAATTCCGTAAATCACCACGGGTATCTTCATTTCGTTTAAATAAGGAAATAAATAGTAAATAAATGAGCCTAAATAAAGCAAAACAAAGGGAAGCCAAATCCGGACATTTTTCTTTTTAATCCTTAAAAAATAAACGATGTAACAAATATGAGCCAACAAAAAGCTTCCCAAACCGGGCATAAATCCCCATCCAAATAACAAAAACACATCACCCAAAAAGCTCAGAATTAATCCAGACAAAAACCATTGGTTGATCCGACATGTATTTTGTTGAGAATAAGTAAAATAAAACCAGATAATAACAGGTAACAACAGTGGCTTGGTAAAAAACCGCCAGGAACTATGATCCATAGCAATAAATACTAAGTCAAATGCAAAAACAATGGAAAGAAGGACTAATAACAATTTGATATTGGCAGATTTTATCATGGTATTATTTATCTTTTTACTTGTTACAATAGGGATATCCCAGGTTTGCACCAAATTATTCTATATTCGACACTTAGCTCGGATTGTTAAATTACAAATAAAATGAAGATAGAAATACTTTTGAAATGTAAAATACGATGCATTACACTTTAGTTTATTTTATATTGTAGAAATACACTATTATTTGAAATATTGTTTAAGTTTATACAGTTTAATCACATCTTTTCCAAAGTAATTTTCGAATTTTTTGGGAAATTCTTCCTCCTTGAACTTTAGGATTGTATGCCTATTACTAAAAGTATTGAATGTTCTAAGGATCAGTGTTTTGTGTCATAAATTCTGAAAAAATGACAGAAAACCGGAAAAAATTTCATTCGAACTCAAATGGTATTTTTTTTGTAAAATTTTATGTACAGCTGGCCAGCTGACGTGTTTTTAAATGATTGTTAAACTTAATTAAAAATGATTACAATGAATAATCTAATAAGAAGAAACGGAAACAGCAATTTGGGCTTTTCAAATGTCTTTGATGATTTTTTTGGTCGTGAACTTTTTAACTGGGGCAATAACAATTACTCATCTACCAGTACAACCGTACCATCGGTCAATATAAAGGAGAACGGAGAGGCTTATGAAGTTCAGGTTGCAGCACCAGGTATGGATAAAAACGATTTTCAGATCAGGCTGGATGGTAACCTGCTTACCATTTCATCAGCCAAGGAAGATCGTAAAGAGACAAAAGATGAAAACTTCACACGAAGAGAATTCAGTTACCAATCTTTCAAGAGAAGTTTTGAGCTTCCGAAAGATGTTGTGGATCAGGATAATATTAATGCAAAATATGAAAATGGCCTTTTAATGTTAACGATCCCAAAAAAAGAAGATGCGAAGCAGAAACCACCAAGAATGATTGAAATATCATAGAAATAATTACAAAATTGGCTACCAAAAGAGTAGCCAATTTTTTTATAATTTTTGAAAATGCAGATCAACTTAAATCTTTGAATCAAATGATTCAAGGCTTTTATTATTAATATTGCAGTATTGTATTCTCTTCTCTTACTCTACCCGGAAATGTCCGACAGAATATGTTTGGGCTTTCCCCGCCACAATTACCCTTTCTTTTTTGTTCTCACAATAGAGCTGTCCGCCTCTTTCAGAGATCTGACGGGCAAAAAGCTGATCTTTTCCTAATCTTGATGACCAGAAGGGAATCAGTGAACAGTGTGCAGAACCGGTGACCGGATCTTCAAGAATGGAGGACTGCGGGGTAAAATACCTTGAAACAAAATCACTGTCTGTCCCTTCCGAAGTTACAATAACACCGCCCGGATCAAGATTAATCAGATCAAAAACGGATCTTTCAATCCTGATATTTTTTACCTCTTCTTCAGAATCGTATACCAGAACATAATCTCTCGCTTTGAAGACTTCTTTAGGCTGGATATTAAGTGATCTGGATATCGTATCCGGAAGAGTAGAGGCTTCAGGCATTCTGGACGGAAAATCCATGTAATACATCCCATCTTTAACATCTACTGTCAGTTCGCCACTTTTGGTTTCAAAAATGATTCTATTGCGCTCATAATTTAAGATGGAAACAAGACAATGGGCAGTAGCCAGGGTAGCGTGGCCGCATAAATCCATCTCTATTTCAGGGGTAAACCATCTCAGGTGAATGGTATCACCGTTATCAATGAAAAAGGCGGTTTCTGCCACTGCATTTTCACGGGCTATTTTTAAAAGGATTTCATCGGGTAACCAGTTTTTTAATGGCACAACACATGCCGGATTTCCATGGAAAACAGATTCTGTAAAAGCATCTATCTGATATAATTCTAACTTCATTATTAATAAAAATTTCGTTCCCTATAAAGATAATCTATTTCTGAGATAAAGTCCTTATTTGTCTATAATTCCATACAACATTTAATGGTCTCTGATTTATTTTCTTATACAGATAAATATTTATTCCTTCGTTCTCCGGTTTGTAATAATTTTTCCACAACCGGATGGCCATTTTCTTACAGATGTTTTTTGGGGCTGTAATTGTTCTTGATTGCTATAATTCATTATATTAGCTTTCTAAAGTATTTAATTTGCATTTATCATGTGCGTACTATTGTAGATGCAGCCATCTATTTTAGAGAAAAACTTAACCATAAAGAATTTAACCATGAAGCAGACTGTTGCTACAGCTTTCTTTTTCTTGTTTGTATTAGGTGTAAAAGCACAAACGCAATCTACTTCCCCTGATACAGTTTCTATTTTTTTCGATGAGTTAAAAACAGCTTCAAAGAAGAATATCGGACTTTGGAACAAAGATTTATATGGTCCTATGATTTTAATTGATCCGAAAACCAGGGAGCTTTTTGCCAATGAGCCGGATTTGGAGGGCATTCTGAAAGGTAACGGTACTACTTATTCTGGAATTTTACCTGCTGCTGTCAATATTGCCAATACCGCGGTCAATTGGGGTGGAAAAAGATGGGCAATGGCTATGCTCCCCCTTTCTGAAAATAAAGAAAACAGGATTAATCTTTTGGCTCATGAATCTTTTCATAGCATTCAGCCTTCATTGGGATTTACGCTTAACAATGCGGAAAATAATCATCTGGATCAGAAGAAGGGCAGGATTTACCTGCGTCTCGAATTGGAAGCGCTAAAGCAGGCAATCCGCTCAAATTCAGAAAAAGAAATGAAGCAGCATCTCACCAGTGCCTTTACTTTTAGGAAATACAGGAATACACTTTACAAAGGTTCTGAAACAACAGAAAATCTGCTGGAACTGAATGAAGGAATTGCTGAGTTTACGGGGCTCATTGTGAGCGGCAGAAATAAAGAGCAGGCAAGGTCTTCTCTTTTGAATGGTATTGATGGTTTTATGAAAAATCCCACATTTGTACGTTCATTTGCTTATTATACAACACCTGTTTATGGATATTTGCTGTATCAAAAAGATCCGGACTGGAATAAAAAAATTGATGCAAAAACTAACTTGACCAGCTATTTCAGTAAAGCACTCGATATAAGAATTCAGGCTGACCTGCAAAAAAGAAGTTAAGAAACGATCTGATCATTATAACGGACAATCAATTATAAAGGAGGAAACCGAAAGAGAAGAACAAACTAAGAGGCTTATTGCTGAATACAAGCTGAAATTCATTCAACAGCCTCATTTTGAAATCAAATTTGAAAAAATGAATGTTTCCTTTGATCCGAGAAATATTATGCCTGTAGAAGATCTAGGGACAGTATATCCCAATATCCGGATTACTGATTTGTGGGGTATTCTGACAATTGAAAACGGAGCATTAATGAGTCCAAACTGGGATAAAATTTCAATATCCAATCCAGTGAAAACTGAAAATAGAAAAGTGTCAGGTGACGGATGGACTCTTGAACTGAAGCATGGTTATACAATCACTAAAGATGAAGGCAGTGGAAATTATAAATTGAGTAAGAACTGATATCCATAAAAAAAGCATCACTGTTTCGGCGATGCTTCTTGTTTTGGTAATGAAATTAATGATACCATTTCTTTTTCATAAATAAACTGGCTTTTACGAGAAGTATTAATACTGGAACCTCTACCAATGGACCAATCACCCCTACAAATGCCTGAGGCGAATGAATACCAAAGACTGAGATGGCCACAGCAATAGCCAGTTCAAAATTATTTCCGGTAGCAGTAAAGGCTATGGATGCATTTTTATCATAAGGAATTTTTAATGTTTTATTGATGATAAAACTTACAAAAAACATCAGAACAAAATAGATTACCAAGGGGACTGCTACCTTAATGACATCCATTGGCAATTCCAGTATTTTAGAGCCTTTCAAACTAAACATGAGTACGATGGTAAATAACAGAGCGTACAATGTCACAGGAGAAATTTTAGGTGCAAATTTTCTGTTGTACCACTCAGCACCTTTTGATTTGATCAGGACATATCGGGTAAGAAAACCTGCAAGAAAAGGAATTCCAAGGTAGATCAATACACTTTCTGTGATATCCTGCATAGAAACACTCACATTAAAGCTTGCAAGACCTAACTGATCGGGAAGGACATTGATAAACAGCCATACCAGGAAGCTATAGGTGAATACCTGAAAGATACTGTTTAAAGCAACCAGCAATGCCGCATATTCTCTGTTTCCTTTAGCGAGGTCATTCCAGACAATCACCATAGCAATACATCTGGCCAGTCCAATGAGGATTAATCCGGACATATAATCAGGTTCATGTCTTAAAAAAAGAATAGCGAGAACAAACATCAGAACCGGACCAATAATCCAGTTGAGCAATAAAGAAATGCCGATTACTTTTTTATCCCTGAAAGCCAAGGGCAGGAGAGTATAATCAACCTTTGCCAGTGGCGGATACATCATCAGAATGAGACCGATGGCCAGAGGAATATTAGTGGTTCCAAGAGACTGTGAATTGATAATATCAGGTATAGCCGGGAAAAAATGCCCCAAAGCAATCCCTGTCCCCATAGCCAGAAAGATCCATAAGGTAAGATAACGGTCTAAGAATTTTAGTCTGGGCTGCATGATTATTTTTTGATTTTAGAAAAAACATACAACATTTCTTCTGCAATTTGTAAGCTTCTTTTAGTATATATTGCTGACTGTTCCGGTGTATTATCTGAAATCTTTGGATCTTCAAAGGTGATCGGAATTCTTTTTTCCGCACCAGGGATAAAAGGACATCCGTCATCTGCCTGCGAACAGGTCATAATTGCTGCAAAATCAGATACAGGATTGAACGGACTGTCATATTTTTTTGAAAAACCAATTACCGGAAGACTGTTGTCATCATATTTTACAGCATATACAGAATTGGTGGTCTCAGCAATGCTGAAAACCGAAAAGCCTTGTTTCGCCAGGACTTCCGCGACTTTAGGAAATAATGCCGTTGTTTCCGTGCCTCCGGAATAGCAGTGAACTTCCGGAATGGCAAACAAAGAAGCCGCTGTCTGTGCCCAAACTTGTGCCAGATGGCTCCGGCGTGAATTGTGGGTACAGATAAAATTCAGGTTGATTTCTTTGCGGTCATCCACCTTTTGCTGGATAAAACTGATCAAAGGCTCCAGAACTTCTTTTCTGTCGGCATCTATACTTTCCCATTTCAGAGATTGAATCGTGTTTAATAATTCCTGATACATAATTAATAAAAATTAACAGCAGCCGGATCCCGGAGTGCAGGCCGATGTTGGGGTTACAGATAGTTCAGACAGATTTTTCTTTTGTTTTTCGGAAGGAATTCCGCAGGCGTCCTGAGCAAGACATGCTGTTGTTTTGCTTTTCAGTACGAAGTTTTTTCCGTTAAATTCAAGGTCATATTTACCAATGGTTTCTCCCTGATATTCAACTTCAATTTCCGAGTCTTCTATTCCAAGCTTTTCTTCGGAAAGCTGAATGATATGAAGTAACTTTCCAGGTTTTAGACGATGTTCGTAATCATCAGCATCCCAAAGTTGAAAATTAACCACTTTTTCATTTCTGATGACCCCGCCGCAGTCGATGAAATTTTTTGTGATCTGACCCACTTCTGTTACGTGGAAATGTTCTGGAACAAAATTTCCGTTTTCTAATTGAAATTCAACATTTTCCAATGCAGGAAGAATTTCTTTGATTTCTGATAGTCTCATAGTAGATTAAAATTTAGTGTTATAATTTTTTAATGATATATTGCAATATTACGATGTTATTGTTCAAAAAAATGCCTTAACAGCATTGTTTTATAGTAACATCCTGATTAAAAAACAGGTTGAATTCATTCTGAAACTGTTTCCATGTACTTTCATTAATGCAGTAACATACAGACTTTCCTTCAATGGAACCTTTGATGATTCCTATATTCTTAAGCTCTTTTAAATGCTGGGAAATGGTGGCCTGCGCCAATCCTAGTTCTTCAACGAGATCATTACAGATGCATGCTTTTTGATTAATGATGTACTGTAAAATAGCGATTCTTGCCGGATGTCCCAAAACTTTAAGCAGAGAAGCCAGCTTATTTTGCTCGTCAGTATAAATTTCTGTTTTAGTAACTCCCATTGTTGTATTTTATATTGCAATATTACGATGATAAATTAATTAAGCAATGAAAAAATTTCATAATTTTCATTATTGATATTTAAATTACTGATTGTCATTATTTTAAAATTCAATGAATCATGTCTGAAATAAAAAAGATGAAGCCTGTTTCCGCTTCATCTTTTAATTTATTGTTAGGGTAAACTAATCTTTTTACCCTGTTCCGGGAAGATATACCTCACTTTTAGAGGATTGTTCTCTAATAATTCCTTTTTGATCAATTCTGGATTATCACCTGTCGGCTTTCTATGAGTAACCACAATATTAAGGCCTTCAAGGCTGCTTTGTCCGGTCTTTTCTTTAAGTTTACTCAATTCCTCAGTCAGCAGATTAGGAGTAAGGTGTCCGAACAGCAGATGTTCCGGCTGGCTGTTAGGGAAGGAAACTTCAATTAATATCGTATTGAGCTGTTTTTTCTTAACAAGAGGAGCTGCTTCGTTCCAAAGTTGATCCAGGCGGTCAGATTTTTCTATACGATCAGCACCCGTATCTCCAAGATAAAGCAGATAGTGATCATCTCTTCTTACCAAGGCTGCACTGCTCTTATAAGGATTTACATGGCTTAGTTCATAGCCGGTTATAAAAAAAGGGGTTTTTGGGGCGGGAATTTCACTTCCTTCCTGCAGTTCATTATAATGGTATTTTCCAAGGATAGGTTTTTGCCCCTGATCAGCAAAATTGATCCAGGTATCCGTGATAAAGTAGTGATTCTGAAGAATCTGAATCACAGGAGCTATCGCAAAAATATCTTTCTTCGAATCGGCCGGAGAATTGATGATGAGCCCTGATAAATGATCCAGGTGGCCGTGAGATACAAAATATCCTTTTATCTGATCCTTCAGAACTGTTTCTGTAGTTCCTTCAAGGCTTTTCATTTCGATTGCTTTCCGGATTCCGGCATTTACCGTACCGGCATCAAGGCAGAGAAATGCATTGTCTTTCGGAGCGCCTACCAGATAGGCTGATAAATTGTCTTCCTGCTCACCACCATATATTCCTAAGGGAATTACATCAAAATTCTGTGCCTGGCAAACCATATTCAGAAGAACCAATAAAGAAAGTGCTGTTTTTTTCATAATACGTATAATAGAAAACCATCTTTTTCGGGATGGACAGGGCAAATTTACGCTATTTTTTTGACGACTGAAGCTGTCTATCAGTAAAGCCTGCTGAAATGAGCAGGCTTTATTCTTACGATTATTTTATTGAGGTTGTTGCTGGGTGACACAATGTACCATTCCGCCATTGGCAAATAAATTCCGGCAGTCTATACCAACCACCTGTTTGCCAGGATAAAGCTGTTGGATAATATTGTTGGCAACTGCATCGTTAGGGTCGTTATAATTAGGAACCAATACACGGTTATTCGCAATATAATAATTGATGTAAGAAGCACGCCCTACATTTTTTCCGTACGTAGTAATCACATCATTTCTTGTTAAAGGCACTTTTACAAACTGATATGGAGAACCGTTTTTCGCAGTAGCATCATACAGTTTATCAATATCTCCGTCCGGTACCTGCCAGTAGGCCAGATCATCAGGACTCATTGTAATAATGGTGGAAGAATTGGCAAACCGGGCAAAACCATCAATGTGCATATCGGTAATATCAAGACCGGCTTTTCCATTCAGCCAGATAAATTTGGTTACTCCGAGGTTTTTAGTAAATATAGCCTCTGCCTGTTGTTGCGTCATTCCCGGATTTCTGTTATTATTCAGGATAGAACTTTTACAAGCCATCAACACTCCGTTTCCGTCAATTTCCACACTTCCGCCTTCATTGATCATCACTGAGTTAAGATTGATTTTTGGTATATTGGTATCGGCTGCTATTTTAGAAGGTATTACGTTACATTTGCTGTAATCGGCTTTGTTTCCCCAACCGTTAAATCCCCAGTCCTGAATGAATAACTGCCCGTTCTGGTCTTTTACATAGATAGGACCATTGTCTCTTACCCAGAAGTCATCCGTTGGATAAATTTTGAAGTTGATATTGGTGAGGGAAACTCCAGCATTGTTGAGCAGGCCTATAATACGATTCTTTTCTGCACCATCATAAGCAATAATGTGAACTTTTTCACTTTGTACAAGTTCTTTGGTCATCGCTACCCAGGTGGCATCCAGTCTGTTGCGGTAAGTCACTCCATACTGATACTGATGAGGCCATTGCAGCCAGGTTCCTTCATGTGGAGCTGATTCTTCAGGCATTTTGTAAATAGCTGTTTCCGGATTTGCAGTGCCCGGAATTTCTGATAGCTCTGCAGCAGAACATGAAAATAAAAGAAGAGGTAATAAAGGGAACATAATTTTCTTTTTTTGCATAACTGATCTATTTTTAACAGGGCAAAATTAGATCGATTGTTTTTCTTAAAGTTGTCCCAAATTGACAACTTACTTCAAAGGTAATAAAATATAGGTCAGTTGTTTTTCCTGATCTTCTTCGTTTTCAGCATGATTTTCATACTTTTCAATGATAGGAGTGTGTGAAAACTCAAGACCTGAATTGAAAATCCAGCGTGAATAGATCTTCGTATACGTGTCGTCTATTGTTTCGTAGCTTCCATGATGGGTAAAACGGGCATATTTACCTCCGAACATCATTTTTGAAGGTAGCTTTTTATTTCTGGACTGAACGGATGAGCATGCATCATAGCGGCAGTTGATTTCTGTTTTTATTAATGGTTCATCGGCTATAACTCCAAAATATTCTATCCCGGAGTCAGGAAAATCATTTTCCATGAACTTTTCCCACAGCACTTCAATCTCTTCATTGTTATAACAGGTGTTAATGCTCTGATAATATACCTGGACAGGTTTCAGATAAACAATTTCGGGTTCCAGCAAGACCTCTGAGGTAACAGGAATGATGGCACCTCCACAAAGGAGTTGTTCCTTACTTTGTCTTGCAGCTTTAGGGGAAATCCCAAAATGTTGTTTAAAAGCTTTGGAAAAGGAAGCGATATTGGCAAAACCAACTTCAATGGCAATGGAGGTAAGATTTTCCTGAGTATAAAGAATGCGTTTATAGGCATTTTCTACTTTTAATCTTTGCTGGAAAGTACCTATTGTCTCCCCACAGCTGTACTTGAAAATGCGCTGGATATTCCGGTAAGAATAATGAGAAATGTCTTCCAGTTCCTTTACAGAAACAGGCTGGTCGTAATTCTTCTCCATAAAATTGATAACTCTGTAAATACAATTCAGGTTGTCTTCCATAAGCATTGAACTTTTTCAGAAACTGGTGATATGAAATAAATTACAAATAAAAGAAATAAAAAAATATCTTGACAATATTGTAATTTAGCTTTCGGTAAAAATAGATTTAAAAAAAATGAATTTTACCGCTCTAAAACGAAAAACCAAGAAATACTATTAAATATGGAAAAAGATTTGTCAGAATTAACGGATCAGGAGCTGATAGAGAAAAAAAGAACTATTGAATCCAGAAATGTTGTGAATGCTATCATCCTGGGGGTATTGGCTGGAATTGCTATTTATAGTACCATAACCAAAGGGGTCAGTTTCACTACTTTTTTACCGATACTTCTTGCTTTTTTTGTGGCCAACAGCTGGAATAAAGGTAAGAAAGGCTTGAAAAGGGAAATGGACTCCAGAAATGTGAAGTAATGCAGGAATTTAACAGAAAAACAGAAACTGGTGCTGTAGCCTATTTTCGGTATTGCATCAGAAACGGAGATGTAAAAGGAGCATTAAGTTGTTTTCATCCTGAAGCAGTCTACATAGACCGCGATGGAAGAGAGTGGAGAGGGTTTGGGCAGATAGAAAGGGCAATGAATGAGATTTGCCGCTTACAACTGGATATTCAAGGTGAAACTCCACATATCACTGTTGTAAATGATCTGGCGATGTGGCAGGATCAGTGGGAAATAACGGGAACTGCTCCGGATGGGCATTCTATTCATATGACAGGCAATACTTCCTGTATCATGAAAAAAAATGAAGAAGGAGAGTGGCTGTGGCTGGTTGACAATCCTTTCGGTTCTGCTGTGCTTAAAAATGACAATCTGGTATAAATTCTGAAATAATTGTACCCTTGTCAAGGTTTTAAACCTTGACAAGGGTGGGGATAAAGTCTTTCAGAAACAAATAAAAAACCTTCAGAAGAACTGAAGGTTTTACTTTTATATTATTTTACTGATTTTAGTTGCGTAAGAATTGGCCGATTCCGGGAGAATCGAAAGTGAAAGCATTCTGATTTTCAGATTTATCAATTTTATTGCTGATGGTTAATGCCCATAATACAAGCTCTTTGCAGAAATTCTGATCTTCTCTGCTCAATTCAGAGGCATTTTCTTCCACCACAGTTGTCAAAGGTTCTATCTTGTCAAGTTTAGCATAAAATTCTTCATCCGTATCATTGTAGTTAAGTTCTAAATGATTTTTGTTAAACCATCTGATCAGGTCAGTGTATGGAGTTTTGATGCCTTCTTTTTCCAGTTTTGAAATACGTGGGAACAGGCTTTCAAATTGTGTCATTACGGCTTTGTCAATTAATATTTTGGCCACATAATCTGCTCCTTCCTGTTCTCCTTCATAGACCAGCTCAATTTTCCCTGTGATGGATGGTATAATTGACATAAAATCAAGCAGACGTACAGTGGTTCTTTCTGCTCCGGATTCAATTAAACGTAATTTCGCCGCTGCCACTAAATTTTCCATGGCACTGATGGTCAAACGGGCACTGACACCGCTTTTTGCATCCACATATTCGCTGATACGGGCTGCAAAAGCAACCTCTTCCAAAAGATCTTTTGCCAGATCAGGAATCAGGATCTGTTCTTTATCTTCAGCAGAAATCAATGCTTCCTGTTCTGTAATCTGTCTGGCAAGTGCTATTGTTTTGGGATAATGGGTGAAGATCTGAGATCCTATTCTATCTTTCAGCGGCGTTACAATACTTCCTCTGTTCGTATAATCTTCCGGATTGGCGGTAAAGACAAACTGAATATCAAGCGGCATTCTCAGCTGGAATCCGCGGATCTGAATATCTCCTTCCTGTAAAATATTAAACAAAGAAACCTGGATTCTTGCCTGCAGATCCGGTAATTCATTTAAAACAAAAATAGAACGGTTGGCACGCGGAATCATTCCATAATGGAGGACCCGTTCGTCGGAATAAGGAAGTTTCAGGGTTGCTGCTTTAATAGGATCAATGTCACCGATTAAGTCAGCCACATTTACATCGGGAGTGGCCAGTTTTTCATAGAAACGGTGAGAACGGTGTACCCATGAAATCGGAGTTTCATCACCCAGTTCAGCAATCAGGTCTTTGGCAAATTTTGAAATGGGCTGAAACGGGCTGTCATTGATTTCAGACCCTTTTACGATAGGTATATATTCATCAAGAAGATTTACCATGCTTCTTGCAATCCTGGTTTTTGCCTGTCCGCGCAGTCCCAGTAAATTGATGTGGTGTCCGGCAAGAATTGCCTTTTTCAGTTGGGGAACAACAGTGTCTTCATAGCCCCAAAGCCCTTCAAATACAGGTTCTTTAGATTTAATTCTGGCAATCAGATTGGCCTGGATTTCCTCATTAATTGTTTTATGAGTATAGCCGGATTTTTTTAATTCTTTGAATGTAATATCGTTTTTCATTGTCTTGTAATACTATTTATCAGATCAGGTTTTTATTTTAAATCATTTAAATCTGATCTTTATATTCTTCTTATTCTGTTTTTTTCGTAATCTTCAAAAATCATCTGCCCTAATCCTGATAGTCCGGTCAGGAAGGCCTTTCCTTTATTCTGGGCTGTAAACTCTTCCACAAACTGACGCAGATAAGGATCCTGGGCAATCATGAAAGTCGTGATAGGAATTTTCAGTTTTCTTGCCTGTGCTGCTCTGTTGAAACACTGGTTGACAATTTTTTCATCCAGCCCAAAGCTATTCATATAAAACTCACCGCTGGGCAACTGAATACAGCTGGGTTTTCCGTCGGTGATCATAAAAATCTGCTTGTTGGTATTTCTTTTTCTGCGAAGGATATCCATGGCGAGTTCCAGACCTGCTACGGTATTGGTATGATAAGGACCAACTTTTAAATAGGGAAGGTCTTTGATCTTAATGGGCCATGCCTCGTTTCCAAAAACAATAATATCAATGGAATCTTTAGGATATTTTCTTTTAATCAATTCCACGAGTGCCATGGCTACTTTTTTGGCCGGAGTAATCCTGTCTTCACCATATAAAATCATTGAATGGCTGATATCAATCATCAGAACAGTACTCATCTGTGCCTTATGCTTGGTTTCCTCTACGATCAGATCATCTTCTGTGAGACGAAGGTCTGAGATTCCGTTGTTGATCTGTGCATTCTTTAAACTTTCGGTCATGTTCACAGCAGCAAGATCATCCCCGTATTGGAAAGAACGGTTTTCGCCATCACGTTCATCTCCGATTCCTGTTTTATGGGTACGGTGATTTCCGGCTCCGTTTTTCTTCAGTTTACCAAAGATCTGATCCAACGCATATTCACGAAGGGCAGCTTCCAGTTTAGGGGTTAATATATTTTTACCTTTTCCACTTCCCGTATTGCCTTTTTCAGGGTCTTCTTCCCTGATATAACCTCGTTTTTTCAAATCCTCTTCAAAATCCTGAAGGGTATACTCATCATTGAAAATATCATATTCCTGATCAAGCATGTCCAGCCAGTCGAAGGCTTCTTCAATATCTCCGGAGGTATGGGTAAGCAGATCTTTGAAAACATCAAAGACACGCTCAAAATGTGATAATTCCTCCGGCACATGTTTGCTGAATATCAAGCCTTTTCCGGGATTAAAATTTTTATCTGTCATAAGATGATAAAGCGGTTTTTGCAGTTAATTGCTTTTGAACATTTCAGAGAATTCGGTGAATGGTCTGAAGTATTCTTTAATTCCTTTCAAACTGAAAAGTTAGGAAAATATCACCTCATGATTCCCTTAGAAAAATAGAAAATACTAATGATTATAATATGGAATCGAAATATAATTCTGGGCTTTTTTGCTTACTGTGAATTTTACATCTGAACTTTATCAAAGTTTTGTGAGTTTCTAATGTGTTTATTTTCAAATGTTTGAATTGTTTTTTGGAATGAAATAAACAGAAAAAGAACATTTTGCCGGAAGCCTGCTTTTTTGCTATTGATCTAAAAAAATAGATTTACATACATAAAACTGAATGTTGAGAAGCAGTTTTAATTGTAAAAAGAATTAAATTCTGTGTGTTTTATCAAATATTCATTATTAGTAAGAAGACAAAAATTACTTTAACTTTGCCAGTTAGATAATATATGGCTATTATGAAATTACTGAAAATAATGCTATATTGTTGAAGACTAATATCTAATGGGCTTATCTGGTCAGGAAATTAATTTAACTGATAAACAAATATGAAAAATAAATTCTTAAATTTTAAATTGAGAAAACTTGTTCATTATTCCTTGATCCTTTGTATTTTACTGATACAGGTGATTATTGCCATATTTTTCTACAACGAATTTGTCAACGGGAAAAAGCTGAAGTTTATAAAAGATCAGCTTGAAGAAAGCCGTGCATTGGGAGGATTAACGGACAATTCCAGGAAAGATTTCATGGATGCACAGGATCATCTTCAGAAATATATGGCTACTCAGGATAATGATGATTTGCAGCTCTATTTCCAGTCGCTGAGAAAACTTAAAACTAATTTTGATAAAATTGGTGAATACGAAAATACAAGTCCAAGATTGAAAAAAAATCTGGCTATTCGTAGTAAGGATACCTTAAAGACCGCAAAACTGAAGACGTTAATAGATTCAGTGTACCAGACATCCCTCAATCCGCCGGCAAAAATTGAGGACAAACAATATGAACCTGCCAAGTATAAAAACGATTTTGAAGATTTCAATATTCAGACCCGTACTTATGCGGATACCATTAAAAAGAAAGGCTTTTTCGGGCGTCTGAAAGATGCGGTAACAGGGAAAGTGGATGTTCAGAAGGAGAGTACTGTAATCACAATGACCAATAACAAGACTCTGGATATTTCTCAGGTAAAATCCAAAATGGACAATACCCTAAAATCTATGGACAAGCATTACGCTGCCGAAGTAAAAAAGGTTCAGCTGCTTGCGGCCATTAGTCAGAAGAATAATTTACAGTTTTACAGCAATTTCAGTAAGCTGCTGGTATATAGTAATAACTTAATAGAGGTTTACGAAAATGCCATCAAGGATTTTCAATCTGAACTGGAAAAAGAATACAACGACCAAAGCTCTAATAATAACAAGATAAGAACCTATCTGGTATTGGGACTGATGATTCTGATGTTTATTGTTTCTATTCTGATTATGTATTTTACAAGAATGGCGTTTATTTATGAACAGAAACTGGATGCTGCCAATAAAGAGATTAAAAAGAATCTTAATTTCAAAAACAGGATTCTGGGAATGTTAAGTCATGACCTGAGGTCTCCTTTGAAAATCATCAATATTTTCATTGACAAAATCCACAGAACCACCGAAGATGAAACGATAAAGGATTATCTTAAATCCATCAAGTTCACCAACAGTACCTTGCTTCTGCAGTCTAATCAGATTCTGGAATATACCAAAAACGAGAATGCTGAAAAAGAGCTTATACAGTCGGTCTTCAATCTTAAAGATGAAATCAGCTCTATTGTAAAGGTCATTACCCCTTATCTGGAAACGAGAAACAACAGGTTTGCTGTGACAGACAGAATCCCTGAAAATCTGGTGGTCTATTCGGATAATATCAGAATCAATCAGATTTTTATGAATATTCTGGGGAATGCCAACAAGTTTACAGAAAACGGACAGATTGATCTTGTATTGGCTACAGAATCCCTTGGAGAAAATAAAATTTGCCTGATCACAACAGTAGCAGATACGGGAGTAGGAATATCAGAATCTGATCTTGGTAAAATTTTTGATCCTTATTATCAGGGTATGGTTTCTGATGAAGTAGATAATCTGGGAGCAGGACTTGGGCTTAACCTCGTAAAAGAAATTGTAGAGCTTTTTGACGGCAATATATCGGTCGAAAGCAAATTACATAAAGGAACTAAAGTGACATTCAGGATCAACTTAAACAGTAATAATAATGGAAACACCAATACAAAATAAAGAGATTATATTCCTTCTGGCAGACGATCACAGTATTGTACGCCAGGGAATGGAGATTGTTATCAGCGATATTGTTCCTAACGCTAAAGTTTATCAAACTTCATCCTTACATCAGGTATTGGAACTGATAGAATCGAAAGGAATCGAGATCGCTGTTATTGATGCCCATTTCCCGGACGGAAACAGTCTTCATATTTTGCCACAGATGAAAAGCGTAAATCCTGATATTAAAATTTTGATTTTTACAGGACTTGAAGAAGAGCTGCACGGCCTTAAATTTATTAAAGCCGGTGCTGATGGCTACCTGAGTAAACTGAGTGAGGAAGAAGACGTAAGAAAAGCAATTACAACCTTCATCGAAAAAGGAGAGTACTTCTCTGATCTTCTGAGAAACCTGCTGGTACAGTTTGTTTACAATCCGGATCTGATAAGCCCGCTCAACAGTTTAACCAAAAGAGAAATGCAGATTGCAGAACTTTATGCTGAAGGATATGGAAACCTGGAAATTTCAAACAGTCTGAATATCAAACAAAATACAGTAAGCACAATCAAAAAAAATATCTTTGAAAAACTCAAGATTGAAAATATGGTTGAGCTTGTGGACCTTGTCAAAACCCACCATAAACTATAGTGTTTTTTAAGGTGATCTCCACTTCTTATTGTCAGGGTATTATATTTCATCGATAAATATCTATAAGTCGATCGACATGTATCGATGGGGTTTATAGAGAATTTTATTTGGAAATGTTGTTCCTTTGTAATGTAAAATTTAAGTAATGAAAAACAACTGAGAAATGTTTTTTAACTTCTTAAGTTTCACAAGCAAAAACAACAAATGATGATAACTCAATAAATGGTGGTTATTAGAAACACAAATGATGAAAAATTAAAAAACACTGATGAAATTAAAGAAGTGTATGAAAAACCTTAGACGGACTTCTTAAAAAAGCCAAATGATCAGAAAAAAACACAAACACATATAGTGAGGTTCAGTTAACAGGTTACAGTACAAACACAAAAAGGAGGCATACAGCCTCCTTTTGTGTTTTTTATCAAATGATAAAAAAATACGGCTCTCCATCTCTTATTTTTGTATCAAAAAAGATGTCAGGAGAAAAAGACTTGGCCATACTGATTCAGAATATGGAACCAGTATTGAATACCGGAGAATATGTATTTTGTACTGTTGAAACTTTAGCTGCAATACCGGACCTCGAAAAGGTTCTGTTTTTTTTCCGGGAAAATGAAGCCGTTACCATTGTGGTAGAAAAAACAGTAGCAGATGAATGGAATATGGATTACAGTTATATTTCTTCATGGATTACCCTTACTATTCACTCTTCTCTGGAAGCTGTGGGGCTTACTGCAGCTTTTGCCAATGCTTTGAAAAAGGAAAATATCAGTTGTAATGTCGTTGCCGCTTACTTCCATGATCATATTTTTGTTGCCCGAAAAGATGCTGAAAAAGCAATGGAAGCTCTTTATGCATTGAGATCAGCTCAGGAGCTGTAAAATAATTTTTTTGGAGAAATTTTATTTCACCTTTTAAAATGTCTGATTGAGCTGCTAAAATGTCCTCTTGATAATGAAATTGAGTGTTCTGCCTGTTTTTGTGTTTTATGTTTGCACCATAATCATACAAAAATAAACAACAATGAAAACAATCAGAAAAATCTCAGCCTTAAGCTTATTATGTTTAACTCTTTTTACTGTAGTGACAGTTTCCTGCACTGAGGAAAATGAGCCTCCCACGGCGCAGGAGATACAAAACAGAAACCACCAGACTGCCAAAACCCAATTCATAACCGTTAAAGGAAATGCCATCGCATACCGTGTTTTAGGAAAAGAAGACGGGATTCCTTTGGTTCTCCTTCCAGGATTAGGCGGCTCAATGGATGACTGGGATCCTGCAGTGACAGATGGACTGGCTAAAAACTATAAAGTCATTATCTTTGATAACAAAGGAGTCTCTTCCTCAAAAGGAACCACTCCCAACACGGTTCAGGCGATGGCTGACGATGCGGTAGACTTTATTAAGGCTTTGAACCTGACCAAAGTGAATATCATGGGATTTTCTATGGGAGGATTTGTCGCACAGCGAATAGTGCTTACCAATCCGTCACTGATTAATAAAGTGATTTTAACAGGTACAGGCCCTCAGGGAGCTATAGGCTTGTCTAATCTTCCCAATATTATTGCCGGAACCGCTGGCTTAAGTCCTGAAGCTTCATACCTGAAATTTGGTTTTACAGAATCTGCTCAGAGTATTGCGGAAGGAAAAGCTTCTTTTGCAAGAGTTCAGCTTCGTACGACGGACAGAGATCTTCCGTTAAGTGATGCTGCCTCCGGTGCTCAGTTTACTGCAGTATTGAGCTGGGCTCAGCCTGATGCTGATGCGCTTACAGAAATAGAGAAGATTAAAAATCCCGTACTGATTGTGCATGGTGAAAATGATCTTCCGGTATCTGTTCAGAATGCAAAAAATATGGCTCAGCATTTAGACCATGCAGAACTGGTGATCTTCCCGGATTCAGGACACGCTTCTTTTTATCAATATCACGATACATTTGTTGCGAAAGCTACAGAATTCCTTGGAAAATAAATATGTTCTTAAAAAATTATAACAAGAAGACCCGCTGATGAACAGCGAGTCTTTTTTTATTGATATCAGGATTTAGCCGAATTTCTTCACAGCCTCTTCACTTACCGGAGTAAAAAAGTTAATCATATTGCCATCCGGATCACAGAACAGGAGAGATCTGTTTCCCCATGGCATCGTTGTCGGCTCC
The DNA here is from genome assembly GCF_046614675.1 of Chryseobacterium cupriresistens. Classification (NCBI taxonomy): domain Bacteria; kingdom Pseudomonadati; phylum Bacteroidota; class Flavobacteriia; order Flavobacteriales; family Weeksellaceae; genus Chryseobacterium; species Chryseobacterium cupriresistens. The sequence continues at coordinate 515,295 of NZ_JBKKJT010000003.1, forward strand.
TGAATAATTCGGGAAGTCATACTTTTAATCCTTTCGTATTCTTCGTCAACATTTTTAACCATAAATTCAATAATGGTTGATTTTGTTCCTGCGAAATCTGTAAGATCTTCTGAGAACATTTGCATGGTCCGGGTACTTCCGATAGCAATTGTGATAGAATCAGTAGAGAGTTCTGCAAAATCTTCTGTATACCATGTGGCAGAAAATCCGGTAATCTGTTCATAAAATTGTACTGCTGCTTTAATGTCCTTACTAATGAGTCTTAATGAGGTAAGTTTCATAAGAATATTTATTTAAATTTTTAAAAACAAAGGTATGAGCTTGTTATGACAGTAAATTGTCAGTAGCCATTAACAGTCTTTATTTTTTTTGATTAAATTTGATAGCGCCAAAATCATAACCTATGAAAATCAAAGTATTAACTCTTTTTCTTCTTTTCCTTAGTCATGCCTTTTATGGCTGCAGTATGTTTAAAATGACCCATAAGGGAAAGACAATCGTTGGAAATAATGAAGATTGGGTAAGTCCCAATGCTGAAATCTGGTTTGAGCCTAAACAGCAGGATAAATACGGAGTAGCCTATGTTGGTTTTATCAATCGGTTTCCTCAGGGAGCCATGAACGAAGCCGGGTTAGTTTTTGATGGATTTGCCACTCCGGAAATTTCAGTTCCCAAACAGGAAGGAAAGATTCAAAAGCCGGTTCGGGATATTGTACATTATGTGATGGCAAATTTTAATACAGTTCATCAGGTAAAAGACTATCTGTTTACCGTAGATATGAGTTTTCTGACTTCCAGTGTGATGATGTTTGTTGATAAAACAGGAGAATATTTACTTGTAGAAGGCGGAGCTTTGGTTCTTGGAAATCAGGAATACTATATCCAGTCGAATTTTAATCCTACAAAAAGTACCGTTGATGAAGATAAGAAAAAGCTGGATTATTATATGAAAGGTGTCAGCTTTCTTAAAGCCCGGAAACCCGACGGAACGCCAGCTTTCTGTTCTTCAGTGATGGATCAGATGCAGGTGAAAGATACACAGTATACCAATATCTATGATCTGAATAAAGGAACAATACAACTTTTTCTCCATCATGATTTCTCTCAGTCAGTCGAGATTAATCTTGAGGAAGAATTGAAAAAAGATACCCATTCCTACATGATGGCAGACCTTTTTCCTGCCACTTCAGAAGGAGTATTATTTTATAAAAAATATAATAATGCAGATAATCCTGCGGGATACCTTCAGGATATCTGGGCAAAAGGAACAGCTGGTAAAACCAAAGAAGAAATCGAAAATTATAAAGCTACATCAGGTTTAGCCTGGCTCAGCAATTATATCGGATATGAATGGATGCGGGACAAAAAACAAATAGGCGCGGCTATTAAGATTTTTACCTTTGCTACAGAAATGTACCCTGAAAATGCTAATTTATTTGATAGTCTGGGAGAGGCTTACTGGATGGCAAAAGATTATAAGGCTGCTATTATGAACTATGGTAAATCATTATCCCTTAACCCTAAAAATCTGGATGCTATTGATATGCTCATGAAAATCAAACAAGAGCAGGAAAAAATTGAAAGCAAAAAGATAAATTAATAAAAATTAGCGATATGAATTAATCGCTTAATATCAGTAATTTGTATTTTCCGTGCTTCAGATCTGATCAGTTTTTCCTGCTTGAAATCATTGATGATACGGGCTAAGGTTTCTCTTGCTGTTCCCACCATATTGGCAAGATCCACACGGGAAAGGGTAATGAATACTTCATGGTCAGGTGTGTCATTTGATGTATACTTATCATGAAGAATCAGTAAACTGAGAGCAGCTCTTTCACGGACTGTACGGTGGGATAAAACTGCAATAAGGTTTGCCATTACGCTGAATTCATGGCTTAAAGATTTCAGCAGCAGCCTCGAAAGCACTGATGACTGACTCAGAATATCCAGAAAACTGTCTTTTGAAATAAATGAGATCACAGAATTTTCAAGGGTTGAGGTCGTATCTCCGTAAGATTCATTGCTCAGAATAGCAGAATATCCGAAAAATTCACCGGAACTGTAAATGTAAATAATCTGCTCCCTTCCGTCATTATCAACCTTGTATTTCTTTATTTTACCTTCGTTCAGGTAGTAAACGCCATTGGGTTTCGTTCCGTCAGTAAATATGGGTTCATTTTTACGATAGTTCCTGGTTTTCATAGCTCCTGTAAGAAGATTTTTATCATACTCAGGGAGTTCATCAAAAAGATACTGATTGTTAAAAATAAATTTTGAGATCATAATTTTTCTATACAGGATATTGGGTGTACGTTCAGTTTTTAACTTAAATCACATTTTAAACCGATCTAAATCACAAGATTTTTTTCCTGAACGAATTACTTTTACAAAAGTAATGAAATTGATTCTGAAATAAGAAAAAGAAGATCTCACAGAGGCCTTGAAGCCTTTTCAGAATCATTATTTATTACTAAAAAATAGGATTTTACGTTAAAGGGGAAATAGTAGACCTATAAAGAACACTGGATAAATATTTAAGCGGACATGTTTTTCACAGTTTGACGCTGACATTTCTAATTATTTTTTTTACTTATTTATTTTATCCGGTTGTTCTTTTCCTGAAGGAGAAGCCCCTATAGAAATTTAAAATGTTCAGACACAGAGGGAAAAACAGAACCTATTTTCACAATCTTAAGCTTGCATCAGTACTTTCATTTGTTGCAGGGATAGTGAATATTGCAGGTGTTTTATCTGTGAAAGTGCTTACTACGAATATAACCGGACATTTTGCCTTCTTTTCTGAAGAAATTCTTATCGATCATTACAACAAGGCACTCACTTATTTTATCTTTATTATATGTTTTCTGGGAGGAGCATTTTCATCCAGTTTTATGGTTGAGTTTTCGTCCGGACACAAAATGTTCCGTCCGCATCTCATTCCTTTGATCACCGAAATTCTGATTTTAGGTTTTGTGGGAATAACAGGTGACCAAACATTGAAAATCTCAATATCTCATTATGCAATTGCCGGACTTTTGCTTTTTGCAATGGGGGTTCAGAACTCACTGGTAACAAGAGTATCACAATCTGTGGTAAGAACTACTCATCTTACGGGGTTATTTACTGATCTGGGAATAGAGCTTTCAAAACTTTTTTTTAAGGAAAGGGAAAACGAAAAGAGGCAGCTTAAAAAAAATATCGCCCTGAAACTGGTGATTATCGCCTGCTTTTTTGCAGGATGTATGATTGGCGGTTTTGTGTACAGCATGATTCAGCTTAAAACGCTGCTTGTAACTGCGGGATTGCTCTTTGGCGTAATCAGGTATGATAAGTTCCTGTACCGGTATTACGCTTTAAAAAGGAAATTCAGATAGAATACAATAAAAGAAGGATATTCCGTTGTTGGGAATATCCTTTTTAAATTTATGGCGTTACAGGCTGGATCACAAAAGTTTCCGTATCTGTTGTGTGGGCTGAAAAATAGCCTAATGCTCCGTTGCTGATATTACTCGGAGGATTAGCTGGAGTAGCAGTTCCGCCGTTGCCGCCCGAAATCTGAAGCAATGCACTGTAATAAGTGAACACATTGGTGTCGATAGACTGCATTTCCACATGGATTTTGTCTCCCGGCACTACTTCATGGTCGCGGCCCTTGTTATCGTCATTGGGAAGAATCAGAGGCTGTTGGTTCGGTAAGCCGTTATTGACATTGTCTGAAAAAGTATTCATGTATTTTTTAGGCAAATCATTAATCGTAAAACTAAAAAGATAACGGTTTCCTAGTGGCATCGGGTCTGTAAAGAGTGGTAAAAGAGTGTAGGTGGTCTTATCACCAAATTTAAAAGAACTCTGTTGCAGTCCGTCAAAATATACTACTTCAGGCATTGTACTCTGAGCTGTATATTGTTTTCCTTCTGCCTGTATTTTTAATGTATACGTTCTTCCGGGCGTACCTACAAAAGTAGTGGTCTTATACATTCCGTTTCCTGTATAGTGAAGTGTTTCAGTCTGGCCTGTATCATCGCTTAAAACCACCTGGGCTCCGGTTACTGCCGGATACTGATTAGGTTCTGAAAATCCAACGGACTTTGTGATTTTTACAGTATAAGGCCCTGACTGATTGGTTACATTGCCTTCAATAACAATATTCCCGCTCTGATCGTTCAGATCCAGGTTAATTTCCTTTTCACAGGAGGTTAAGGCGAAGAGGGAAACTATGATATAAAAAGTATTTTTCATGATTTAGAATTTGAAATTATAGGTGATATTAGGGACCCATCGGAATAAAGAGGTCTGCATGGCACGTGTTGTTCCCGGGCGGTCAGGATTGTCTTCAAAATTGATGGTATAAGCATTTTCTCTGCCGTACAGGTTGTAAATACCAAAGGTCCATGAACCGCGGAACCGCTTATTGGAACTTGGTTCGTAAGTAGCACTCAGATCCATTCTGTGATATGCAGGCATTCTGTCAGCATTTCTGTTGCTGTACTGGAAGACTGTTTGTCCGTTCAGCTCATATTTTCCGGTAGGGAAGGTAACTGCATTTCCGGTACTGTATACAAATAATCCTGAAAAACTCCATTTCGGATTAAGCTGATACGTTGCAACGACGGATAAATCGTGGGTTTTATCCATTCTGGCGTTATACCATTCATTATTATTGATTCCGTTGATCTTTCTTTCTGTTTTAGAAAGGGTATAGGAGATCCATCCTGTCAGTTTTCCGCTCTTCTTTTTGGCGATAAGTTCCAGACCGTAGGCTCTTCCTTTTCCGAACAGCAACTCGCTTTCTACATCAGCTCCTGTGTCAAAACCAATCTGAGCACCATTTTTGAAATCGATCTGGTTTTTCATGTCTTTATAATAGACCTCAGCGTTCAATTCGTAATTATTGTTGTTGAAGTTTCTGCTGTATCCTAAACTGATCTGATCTGCAATTTCCGGTTTTACCGTATAGCTGCTTCCTATCCACTGATCGGTAGGATTTCCACTGTTGCTGTTGCTTAAGAGGTGAAGATTCTGAGTGTTCCTGGAATAACCTGCTTTTACACTGCTCACTTCGTTGATGCGGTAGTTGGCGCTGATACGCGGTTCAATATTCACATAGGTTTTCCCGAATTTTCCTTTCTCTAAAAATTTACTGTCGGTTAGTACGCCATTCTCATAAGTATTGAATGTGTCACCTCCCAGTACACTGAACATGGAAAGCCTTGCTCCATAATTGATGGTCAGCTTTTCCGTTGCTTTATAATCATCATTAATGTAAACGGCATTTTCCCACGAGTATCTCGGATTTCTGGCAAAACTGCTCACGGTGGTACCGGAAGCACTGCTCGGAGTAAGGGTATGATAAATAGACTGCAGACCGAAACGTACAGAATGCTTATTTCCGGCAAACCAGGTAAAATCCTGCTTAAGATTCCAGTCACGGATTTTTGAATTTAAATCAAATACCGTATCATCATTTTTCAGACTGATCTTATAGTCATAATTACTGTAAATAAATGAAGTATTGGAGAATAGCTTACTGCTGATGATGCTGTTCCATCTCAAAGTGGCCGTCGTATTTCCCCAGTCTGTATTGAAAGTATCTCCCAATCCCAGAACATCTCTTCCAAAATACCCGGACAGGTAAATACGGTTGTTTTCGTTGATCTGATAATTGGCTTTCAGGTTCAGATCGTAAAAATATAATTTGTTGTCTTTATAATCTTTATTGGCTTTAAGAAAAAGATCCGCATACGTTCTTCTTCCCGAAACAATGAATGATGATTTTTCCTTTTGAATAGGCCCTTCCACACTCAGCCTGCTGCTGATAAGTCCGATTCCTCCGTTAACGTTATAATCTTTGTTGTTTCCGTCCTTCATTTTAACATCCAATACAGAAGAAAGACGTCCTCCGTATTGTGCGGGGCTGTTTCCTTTGATAATGCTGGCATCTTTCAGGGCATCACTGTTGAATGTACTGAAAAAACCAAGAAGGTGAGAGGCATTATAAACAGGAGCTTCATCCAGCAGGATCAGGTTTTGGTCGGTAGCACCTCCTCTTACACTGAACCCGCTGCTTCCTTCACCGTTACTTTTGATGCCGGGTAAAAGCTGTATGGTTTTCATGACATCTTTTTCACCAAAAAGTACAGGAAGTTTCTCTATATTTTTAATACTTAACGTCTCTGCTCCCATTTGAGCTGAGGTCAGGTTTTTATCCTTTTTGATACCGGTTATCACCACCTCATCAATGGCTTTTTCTACAGATTCTGATGGAAGCAGCGGAAGATCGAGTTTTATATTCTGATCTACATTGATCTTCTGCTCAAAATCCTGATATCCCGGGTAGGAAATAACCAGGGTATAATTTCCTTCGGGTAATGAAAGGGAATAAAATCCATATTCGTTGGCAACAACATTGATGCGGGGATCTTCGCTTACTTTTACAGAGACTCCGATGAGTAATTCTCCGTTTTTTTTGTCTTTCACGGTTCCACTTACGGAATACGTTTGTTGGGCCATTGCCAGTGTACTGAAGCAGAGCGCAGCGGTGGCAGCGGTAATTTTTAGAAAGGATGTTTGCATTAGTTTATTTTAAAGTAGTAGATCTCTTGTCTATGAGTTAATGTTTTGATGATGTTCAATGAGTTGGATGAATAGGGGATTTGTTACAGGTAACAAATTAATTATGAAATAAATCCATTGGAAAAGCAGACTTCAGGAAATGATAATGGCAAGGATAAAAGAGGACTGTCAGATAAAAAGCAGTATTATGCATTGGATATTAATTTATTGTTGTTTTTTTTGGTAGATTTTATTGAAAAACAAATTATTAACGACTGTTATTTAGTTTTTATTATTACCCGGAATTAAAAAAATACAAATAAGCTTTTACAAGACTGTACGATGCTATCTGCTTCTGAGCCGGCTTGGCAGGATATTGAATTTTCGTTTAAATGCTGATGAAAAATGTCTCGGATTTTTATAGCCGATATGATCAGAAATTTCACTGATATTCAGATCGCTGTCGAGAAGCATTTTTTTTGCCTGCTCCATTTTGAGATCATTCCAGAATCCGAAAACGGTAGTCCCGAAGAGCTCTTTGAATCCTTTCTTTAAAGTAAATTCGTTGGTTCCTACCAGATGGGCAAGATCATTCAGAGAACTATCTGCATTCAGGTTTTTTACAATATAATCCCTCACAGCGTACATTTTCTCTATATCTTTTTTCTGAAGAGAAGAAGATGAGGATTCACTGTCAAAAAACTGTTCAAGCTGCAACAGAAGAAGTTCATTTACTTTAGCTTCAAGATAAATTCGTTTGAAAGCCCCTTTTCTGTTGCAAAGAATGATGTCGTTCAGAATCTGATACATATCATGGGTGATGCGGTTATGCTCAGTCTGAATGAGAGATGAATTCTGCTTGTCAATCGAATTTCTGAATATTTCAAACAGTCCTGAATACTCAGGTAGAAATTTTTTAAAGAACTCAGGAGCAAGATTGATTTCGAATACATACATTTCCGGACCTTCGAATTCCATCCTGCCTTCCATATGATGGGCATAAATAATATTGTGCTGGTAGTTATCAAACACTATTGTTTTTTGAAAGTTACCCGAAATGGCTTTGCTTTTTCCTTTCAGGGTAAAATGCATTTCTACCGAATCAAAATCACTCTCAAGGTACAATTGAAGCGGTTTATTCAATACAATATTCCCAAAACTGATGTGGACATGGGTAAAGCTTATTTCGTGATAAAAACCATTTCCATAAGGAGGAGTCAGCTGGGTAATGGATTCCTGGATGCCTCCATCATCTAAGAAATAAGAGGAAGGATAATCCCGCTCCATAAGCATGTTTCCAAAGTTTTCATCATATAGCCGTACTGTCATTTCCTTTTGTTTGTTTGAATTTCCTTTTTACGGACTTTTTATTCCGTTTTACAGACCCTTTCTGTTGAATGTTTAGAGTAAGTTTGCACAAAGGTAATAATTATTTAGAATCATTCTTAATAATTAAATTGCTTTTAAATAAAAGAAAGAAATAATGAAACGATGTACATCTTATATACAATTAATTATTAAAAATTATGAAATATTCAGGTAAAATAAACTGGTCTTTTGCTGCAGCAATAGCAGTGTCAATATGTTGGATTATTGGTGATATTTACGTTGCCGGATTTGATCCGGATCCATCAGATTATCCTTTGTTTTCAAAAACCTATGCAGATCAGGTAAATCTGGAATTTGCAACTTTAATGCTGGAAGGTTCCACTCCGAGATTGATGTTTGGTGCTTTGATTGGTGCTCTTACGGGGCCTTTACTGCTTCCTGCTACGTGGCTGGTGTATCAGTTTTTCAAAGATACTCAAAAATGGTATGCAGTCTTTGTGTATTGGGTCTTACTGGCAGGAGCGGTTTTATCACCTTTAGGACATGCCGGATTCTTCTATGTTGGGGAGATTTATAAAGCAGTTTATCATACAGACTCTGCCTCTCACCCTTATCTTCTGGAGACGGGAAGAGGTTTTATGAAAATGCTTAACATTGCCTGGGGAACAGCTATTGGTGTACTGGCAGTCGGATGGATTTCCTTTGCTGTTTGTATTCTTTTCAATAAAACTCTGTTGCCGGGGTGGATGGCTCTGCTGACACCATTTGCCCTTACTTTGTTTATCATTCCTATAAAAAATCTTTTACCGCTTCCTTTTTCAGGATGGGTAGGAGGTGCCATATTCAATATTGCCTATCTGACATTTTTCAGTTCACTGCTTTTCTTTTTCAGAAAGAAATTGCTGAACAGGATTTAGCTATAAAAAATATGACTATGATCTTAACTTGAAATAAATGGAGAGGAAAGTCTTTTAAATCTTAGAATTTAAAGGCTTTTTTACATTAAAAACTATCTTTTTGGGAATATTGATCGGAATATTAACCTTATATTGGCTGGGAATTAAGCGGAAGAATATGGAGAATCTGAAAATTTGGTTAAGAAAAAATGCTTCTACGGCAGTACTTACCGTATTATTTATTATCGTTTTGGTGAATAAAGATGCAAAGGCATGGCTGATGAGGCAGGTGGCTTCCACCGGAATTCTCAATTCCAGCATATCAGAACCACAAAAAAAACAGAATAATGCAGCCAAAGTTTCCTATACCGGGCTGATGCTGAAAAATGAAGAAGGAAAGATTGTAGATACTTCTGCTTTACAGAATAAAGTGGTCTTTATTAACTTCTGGGCGTCATGGTGCCCTCCCTGCAGGGCTGAATTTCCATCTGTGCAGAAGCTGTATGATCAGTATAAAAATAATCCGGATATGGTATTTCTTACAGTAAATCTGGATGATAATGTCAGTCTGGGAAAATCTTATTTAAAAGAGAAAGGCTTTACGGTTCCTTTTCTTACACCGGCTGGAAATATTCCTGATATATTGTATAGCGGATCTTTACCAACCACTGTTGTACTGGATAAAAAAGGAGAAATCCGCATGCAGCATACAGGAGTGGCAGATTATAGCAAAGATTCCTTTTATAAGCAGATTGATGAACTGTTGAACGAAAAGCCATAATTTTTAATAATGATGATTCTCTTTATACTGCCTGTTCTTGCAGAAATAGAAACTGAAATCCTTAAAGAAAAAAGCACCGTGCAGAATTTTCCAAAGGTTATAGTATTTCCTTTCTCTGAAAGCTATAAAACGCTGGTTACTCAAATAAAAACAACAGAAATCTCTTCTGAGACCATTCTGTACAATTCAGTGGATGCAGTCAATGAAAATAAAGAATTTAACTTGCCGGAGTACTGGTGTTTTGCTGGCAACGGACAAGGTGACCGATGGTTTCTGGACAGGGATCAGAAGGTTTTTTTCTATGATCATGATGATGACGGGAAGCTGAAGCCGATGCATATTAATTTTGAAGAATGGCTGCAAATGGCAATCATTATCCGTCAGTTGGATCAATGTTTTGATCAATATGACCATATCACTGAGCCGGTTCGTCTGGAGTTCTATAAAACCCTGAATACGATTCATCCCACATTAAGTGATGTGTATCCGTTTACATTGTAACGCTGGTTTTATCAGCAATGAATGTAAATGTCTAAGTGAAAAAAGAATACTTTTACCATAAGAAACAGAATATGCTGCATCAGCTAAGAACCCATATTGAAAAAATAATTCCTCTTAATGATGATGAATTTGAATTCATATCATCCTGCTTTACTTATAAAAAATATAAGAAACATCAGTTTCTGGTACAGGAAGGGGAAACGGTTCCCTATAATTATTTTGTCCTGAAAGGCTTGCTGAAGCTGGTTTATTCTGACGAAACCGGAAAAGAACATATTGTTGGATTTGCCATGGAAGACTGGTGGGAAACAGATTTTCCCGCTTATTATCAGCAAACGGCAGCAACAATGTCTCTGGAATGTATTGAAGATACGGAAGTACTGTGTATTAAGCTGGACGATTACAGAAAACTTTGCGCTCAACTTCCAAAGCTGGAGCATTTCTTCCTTGAAAAAGCATATATGGGATTTATTACGGCTCAACAGCGTACCATTTCCATGATGACAACAGGAATAAAAGAACGCTATGAGCAGCTTTTGGAAAAATATCCTTCTCTTGTTCAGCGTGTTCCGAAATCTCTTTTGGCTGCTTATTTAGGGGTGTCCAGAGAAACCTTAAGCCGTCTGCCTCTGTAACGCTGTGATCAAACTCACACTATAATCGTGATCCGTATCACAGGAATTTGCTGTATTTGTTCTGCAATTTTGTACAGTAACAAATAACAAATTCAAGACAATGGAAAAAAAAACGGTTAATCCTTGGAAATGGCAGGATGAAAGAAGCTATTCACAGGCGGTAGAGGTAAAAAATGTGCAAAGTACTTTATATTGCTCGGGACAGGCAGCTATTGACCCCGATGGAACATCCAGTAATAAGGATATGAAATCGCAGCTGGAACAGGCTATTGCCAATCTGGAAGAAGTAATCAGTACTGCAGGATATGAATGTGGCGGTATTGTAAGATTAAATATTTATACAACTTCTACGGAAGAGCTTTGGCCACATTTTCCTATTCTTCAGGAGTGGATTGCCACACATGCAATTCAGCAGGCTGTAACGATGCTTGAAGTGAAAGGTTTGTTTGAAACTTTAAAAGTGGAGCTTGAAGCTACCGTCGTAAAATAAATGATCATTGAACTTAAAAATTAAACCTTCAAAATATAATCTGAAGGTTTTTTCTTACATTTATCTATACCAATTACAATATCCAAAAATCTTATGAATATCCAACTTTTTTCAAAAAATGCTTTAGTAGGAGGGGCAACCCAGGGAATCGGTGCCGGAATAGCTGTTGAACTGGCAAAATGCGGTGCTAATGTTACCGTTATGGCCCGTAATGAAGCCAAACTTAAAGACTTTGTTTCATCTCTGCCGGTTATCAATACTGATCAGAAACATGGGTATCTGGTAGCAGATTTTTCAGATTTTGAAAGTTATAAGAAAATTATAGGAGGATTTTTTTATGATCATTCGATAGATATTCTGGTGAATAATACCAATGGTCCTGAACCTGGTTTAGCACTGGATAAAAATGCCGATGATTATCAGAAAGCATTTGATTTGCTGTTTAAAACTGTTTGCGAAACAACATTATTGGCTTTGCCTCACATGATCCAACAGAAAAAAGGGCGTATTATTAATGTTTCATCACTTTCAGTAAAAGAACCGATCGGAAATCTGGCCTTGTCCAATTCTATCCGTTCAGCAGTAATTGCTTGGGCCAAAACGCTTTCCAACGAAATTGCACAACACAATATCACGATAAATAATGTCTTAACAGGATACTTTGATACTGAAAGAATTCAGAAACTGGTAGCTCATGAAGCTCAGCAAAGTGGCAATGCTGAAGAAGAAATAAAAAAGGCGAGGGAAAATAAGATTCCGATGAAAAGATTCGGACAGCCTGAGGAATATGGACATCTCGTGGCTTTTCTGGCTTCTGAATATTCAAATTATCTTACCGGAACAAGTATTCCTTTGGATGGAGGATTGAATAATACGTATTAAAACTTTACCATTTAGGAAATATAAATTCTTTTAAACCGCAAAAGTCACAAAAGTTTTTGAATTTGTTTCTAAGCTTTCTATTTTGAGTGTTAAAGTACACTTAAGTTATTTGAAATCTTTGCTTTACTTCTTCTTATATGAACTTTTTGCAGCATTGTTTTTTAACTTAATTAAACTACGCTAAGACTTTTATGACTTTTGTGGTTTGAGAATAAAATAAGGTAAATGTAATAAACCCTTTCCCCCAGTTGTCATATACATATTGGAAAATATGATATGAAAAACTGGTCTTTTAAAAAATGGAACACCGTACTGGGATGGTTCCTTTTCGCTATTGCGCTTATTACTTATCTTTCAACGATAGAACATTCTTTGAGTTTCTGGGACTGCGGGGAATATATTTCTTCAGCTGTAAAGCTGGAGGTAACTCATGCTCCGGGAGCCGCTTTATTCCAGATCGTGGGAGCGGCAGCGAGTATTTTTGCATTGGGAAATACTGAAAATTATTCTGTGGTGATCAATGCCATGTCAGCGTTATTCAGTGCATTTACCATTCTGTTGCTGTTCTGGACGATCACCCATTTTTTAAGACGGCTTTTGCATAGAGACTTTGAAGAGATTACAAAACATCAGGAAATCTCTATCCTTTTTGCAGGAGCTATCGGGGCCTTATGCTTTACCTTTTCAGATACCTTTTGGTTTTCGGCTGTAGAAGGTGAGGTGTATGCAATGGCTTCGCTGTTTATTGCGTTGCTGGTATGGCTCATTACAAAATGGGAAAACGAATATAAAGCGATTGACAGTGAGAGATGGATCATCCTTATTTTCTTTATCACAGGTCTTTCCGTAGGAGTACATATGATGTGTATGCTGGCTCTTCCGGCCATATGTCTGGTGTTTTACGCCCGGAATTATACCTTTTCGTGGAAAAGTTTTATCATAGCGAATCTTGTTACTTTGGGAACTCTTGCCTTCGTGTTCAAGATTATTTTCCCCTTGATTATGACCCTCTTTGGACAGCTTGAAATTTTCTTTGTGAACGGTTTAGGGCTTCCTTTCCATTCAGGGACAATTGCGGCGTTTGTTTTTATGGCCGCAATAAGTTATTTCTTAATTAAGTATGCTGGAAAAACAAAAAAGAAGGTATACCAGACTGTGGTTTTATCCCTTGTTTACATGATCATTGGTTTCTCCTGCTGGCTGGTGATTCCCATCAGAGCCAATGCGAATCCACCGATGAATCTTAATGATCCGGATACCGCGATCGGAATGAGAGATTATTATAACAGGGTTCAATATGGTGACTGGCCTACGATTTACGGGCAGAATTATACCGCTTTTCTCGACAAAAACGGGCTGGAAAAAGAGGATGACGGAAGTTATAAAAGAGACATCACCGGAGATATTTATGAAAAAGATGAAAAAACCGGAACTTACAGAAAAACCGGAGAAAGATTCAACTATGTTTTTAATAAATCTCACATAAGTTTTATGCCAAGGATGTTCAATGAAGATAAAGAAGTGATGGCTAATTATATCTCATTGTATGGAGCTCCTGATTTTACCTTCAATTACGATAATGAAGATGTGGCAGACAATCCTGAGGCTAAACGTATTTTTGAAGAACTGAGAGCAAAATATGAAGGAGATTCTATCACTGCAGAAGATTATCTGAAAGTAAAACCTTATGATCTGATTAAGGTACAGCGCCCTTCATTTGCTCAGAATATGGATTATTTTATTTCTTTCCAGAACGGATATTACTTTGTGCGATACCTGATGTGGAATTTTGTTGGAAGACAGAACGATCTTCAGGGACATATGGAAAATACCAACGGGAACTGGATTTCAGGATTTTCTTTTATTGATAATGCTCTGTTGGGTGATCAGGATCATATGCCTGCTCAATTTAAAAATGAAAGTACCGTAAAGTTTTTCTTTTTACCATTGATTCTGGGTTTGATTGGTTTCTTTTTCCAGCTGAACAGAGATTTTGGAAGATTTTATGCCATACTTTCACTGTTTATTCTGACCAGTGTGGGAATTGTTTTCTATACCGGAGTAAAACCGTTTGAAGTGCGGGAAAGAGACTATGCCATGGTAGGTTCATTCTATGCCTTTGCCTTGTGGATTGGTCTGGGAGCCGGAGCCATCCTTTGGCTGATTCAGTCCAAGATTAAATCCAATGCAGCCAACATTATACTGGGAGCTGTATTGCTGGGAATCCCTTTTATGATGGGATTCCAGAATTATACTTCCCATGACAGAAGCAAAAAAACGGCAGCCCGCGATTATGCCTATTCATTTTTACGTTCATTGCCTAAAGATGATATCATTTTTATTTATGGTGATAATGATACTTTTCCGGTGTGGGCTATTCAGGAAACAGAAAGATTCAGGGATGATGTGAAAACAGTCAACTTTACCCTTTTAGCCACTCCATGGAATATTGATCAGGTGAAAAGAAGAACCTACAATGCCATGGGAATTCCGGGTGAGCTGACCCATGAAGAATATAGAGACGGTGTCAATGATCAGGTGTATCTGATGAAAAAAGAAGATTGGGAAGGACTTTTCCAGATGCTGAAAGAACAGGGAGCGCCGGAAACGGCTTTCCAGGAGTTCAGAAAATATCTGACTCAGGATTCAATGATCCTGAAGGATGCTATAAAATTTCTGAAATTACAATCGTCCGAAAAAGATGAATTGCTGAAAATGTACTTCGGCGAACAACAATATGAAAAATACAATATTATTCCTGTCAGTAAATTTATTCTTCCTGTCAACAAAGAAAATGCCGTAAAAGCAGGAATTATTAAGCAGTCCGATCTTCCGGGTACTGTGGATCAGATTATAATCAATTATGAAGCGAATACCCTTTATAAAAGCAATCTGATGATGCTGGATATGCTGGCCAATTTCGACTGGAAGCGCCCGATAAGTTTCTCTTCAGGCGGAATGTATGAAAGCGAAAATATTTTTTATCTGGATGAATATCTGCAGTTTGACGGTTTCAGCTACAGATTGGTTCCCATTCATACGCCTCAGGGGCCTGATGGAGACAAAGGAAGGGTAGATGCCCAATCTCTTTATCAGGTGGTGAAAAATTTCAGATGGGGAAATTTTAAAGATCTGAGTATTTATTATGATGAAACAGCTACGTCAAATATTTTGGGCTACAGAATGTCGGTGAGTAGAGCTGTATCTGCACTTGTGGCAAGCGGGCAGAAAGCGAAAGCACTCGAGTTACTGGAACTTGCAGCAAAAGAAATTCCTGCTGAAAAATACAACGATCCACGTTCACTGAGCGCCATGGTTACCGGATATATTGTTGCAGGGCAGGAGCAAAAAGGTCTTCAGCTTGCAGAAATGCTCAAAAAAGGAATATTTGAAGAATATGATTATTACCAGAATCTTTCTCCTTCATTTAAAGCAATGGCGAAAAGACAGATGAGGTCCAAGCCGATGGAATATGCATTGGTGGTTTCTGCTGTTACTGAAGGCTACAAAAAGCTTGGGCAAAATGAAAAAGCACATGCGTATCTTTTAAAAGCAATGGAGCCTATCGACAAAAAATTCAATATCTTCATAAAAGGTCTGCAGCAGATGGGTAAAGAAAAAGCAATAAAAGAGTCTGAAAATGTACGCCAGATTGCTCCCTTTTATCAGTATCTGTTCAATGTTATGGAGCCCTTTGATTCCACCTATTCCAGGAAAAAAGAAATTGAGATTACCAATGTGATGATGAAAGTGACACAGTAATAATGAGTGATAAAGCCTTTAAGCATAATGTTTAAAGGCTTTTATTTAATTCAGGGTGTCCAATTTAATCTGTAAAATTCTGAATGGCTTTATTGCTCTTCCTTAAATCAGAAGGTCTGGATTGGGTAAACTCATGGAAGGTGTCGCTAAAGGCACTTATTGAGCTATATCCAACATCATCCGCTATTTCATTGATAGGTTTATCGGTATTTAAAAGCAGTTCGATGGCTTTAATGATTCTTAATGTTTTCAGGTACTGCAGAAAAGAAATGTCCATATCCGCTTTGAACAGGCGGGACAAAGAGCGTTCACTCAAACCAAATTTACTGCTTACATTAGTCAGAGTCAGTTTTTCTCCGATATTCCATTCCAGATAAGATACGATTTTCATCATCTGTTTGTTATGAGTGGCAGGAAGAATAATAGGTAATGGCTGTTGATGGGTTTTGGGAAGGATCTTTTTTAATGCTACCAGAAATTCAAAGTTTTCATCTCTTGCAGTTACATGCTTTTCATCCCATATTTCAGAATATTTGATCATCTGAATCAGCAGTTCGGATGCAGGGTATATTCCTAATCTGTTATAAAAAGGATCTGAAAAATCATCGTGGGCATAAAAATAAAGGGAACGCAGGACTGTGGCTGTATGTCCGATCTCTAAAATATGTTCCATTCCCTGCGGAATCCAGAAAAAGTGTCTTGCCGGTACCACATAGGTTCTGTTATCAATCGTTATATAGGCGATGCCGCCTTCCACATAGCTCAGCTGTCCTTTTGTATGCTTGTGAAAAGGAATCAGTTTTTCAGATTTTTCGTGCATGACAAATACACTTTTATCGTCTTTATCAATATCAGGAAGCGCAGCAATTAATCCCATAAAAATTTAAAATACCAATAAGAATACAAATATAATCATTTGGCCGGAATCATGTAAAAGTTGACTATTTTAGATAAATAAAATTTCCGGATTGCCAATAAATTTGCAGTGCAATAATTCAAAAATTCAAATGAAAATTTATGTCGCCGGATTGCTGATGTTTGGAGTTTTCTCCATCGTATCAGCGCAGACCGGCAGTCCAGCAAAGGATACCATACGACTCTCCCTGAAGGAAGCATGGCAGAAAGCGGAGGAAAACAGCCGCCATATCAGAATCAATACAATCAACGTAGACATTGCCGAAGCCGAAGTAAAAGACGCTAAAAGAGAGCGCCTCCCGGAAATAGAAATTAAAGGTTCTGCAGAAAAAGCTTCCAACATTCCTATCTATGAAAACGGAATCTTTTCCAAACCAACCCAGCATGAAGTGATTCATACGCTTTACAGAGCCGGAGCAGATTTTTACCTGAATATTTATAACGGAAACAAACTGAATCTTAAGATTAAGGAAAATCAAACGCTTCAGAAAATTAAGGATATCCGGAAAGAACAGTCCGTTTCAGATATTCACTACAAAACAGCATCACTTTATCTGGAATTACAGAAAACCTTAATTTTCAGAGATCTTATCAAGCAGGATATTGATGATCAGAAAACACAATTGAAAGAAATACAGACTCTTTATAAAAACGGAGTGGTTTTAAAAAGTGATGTTTTAAGGATTGAACTTGAACTTTCAAAACGAAAAATGGCACTGGTGACCATAGAAAATGATATCCTCATCGCCATGCAGAAACTGAATATTATTCTTGGAATTCCGGATGAACAGGTTGTTATTCCTGAAGCGCCGTTTAATCAATGGAATGAGAATACAACGTATGATGAATATCTGAAACAGGCATTGGATCATTCTTTTGATTACCATGTTTCTGAACAGCAGACAGCGCTGAGTATTATCAAATTGAAACAGGTAAAAGCGAATGTAAGACCTAAGGTAGGGATGTATGGCGAATTTTATTACGCCAATCCGCAGATTTTCCTTTATCCCTATAATCCTTATTGGTATTCGCTGGGAATCGTTGGAATTAAAGCATCATTTTCCATCTCTTCCCTTTACCACAATACCCACAAAGTAAAGGCAGCCCAGCTTGAATTTGAAAAAGAAGAGGAAGTGCACAGGGATACGGAGGATAAAGTAAGACAGCAGGTGAAAGAAGCTTATTTAAGGTACCAGGAAGCTTTGGAACAGATAAAAGTGGCAGAAGCCAATGTCGCTCAGGCAAAGGAAAATGCACGTATTATCAAAAATACTTACTTCAACCAGACTTCTCTTATTACAGAATTGCTGGATGCAGATATACAGCTGCTTCAGACAAAATTTGAACTGGAAGCGGCTAAAATTATGGCACAGAACAATTATTATTTATTACAAAATATTACAGGCGTTTTATAAAACAATGAAAAAAAAATACACTCCCACCGATAGAATGATCACGAAGATCACAGGATGGATTTCAGTTGTAATCGTTGCTGCACTTGCAGTGTGGGGCGGGTTTACCTTAAAAAATTATTATGCCTATGAGCAGACTAATGATGCGCAGGTTCAGGAATATGTAAATCCTATTATTTCAAGAGCCGGAGGATTTATTGTTGCCGTGAAATTTGAAGAAAATCAGGAAGTAAAAAAGGGCGATACTCTTTTAATTATTGATAACCGTGAATATGTCCTTCAGGAAAAACAGACTCAGGCAGCCCTTCAGAAAGCCCGTGCCCAGCTGAGAGTATTGGAAAGTACTACAGGAACTACAGAAAAGGAAGCTGCAGCAGCGATGGCCCAGGTGGATGCCAATAAAGCAAAAGTCTGGAAACAGCAGCTTGATTATAACAGGTATAAAAAGCTGTATGATGAAGAATCTGCTACCAGACAGCGACTTGAAGATGTGAAAGCAACACTGGATGTCAACGAAAGTGATTATAAATCTTCGCAGGATAATTATGCAGCTTCTGTATCCAAGATTAATGATATAAGGGCAGAAAAAGCCGTTGTTCTGGCAGAAATTGCAAGACTGGAAGCATTGCTGGACCGTCATAAACTAGACGTAAGCTATACCGCTGTTACTGCTGCTTATGATGGAAGAATGGGACGACGAACCGTAGAAGTAGGGCAGATGATTGATGCCGGAGAAACGCTGGCATTCATTGTCAATAATGAAACTGATAAATGGGTAGTGGCTAATTATAAAGAAACCCAGATCAGGGATATGCATATCGGCGATCATGTGAAAATTGTTGCTGATTCTTATCCGGACAAAGAATTCCAGGGAACGATTATTTCCCTTTCTCCTGCAACAGGTTCAAGTTTTTCTTTGCTTCCACCGGATAACTCTACCGGGAATTATGTCAAGATTGTACAGCGTATTCCTGTGAGAATAAGACTGGATGGGCAAAGAAGCCAGATTGATGTTCTGAAAGTGGGAATGAATGTAAATGTTTATGCTAATAAAAAGCATTCCAATGGCTAAAAGACAAATGCCCTATTTCAAAAAATGGGCTCCGGAATGGTTGGTGAAAATCATTCTTTTTTCAATGACACTTCCTGGAATTATTATCTTTTTTCTCCCTTTAGCCAATATAAATGCAGCAGCAGGATATTACGGAAGTGAGCCGGCAGACATTCAGTTTTCGGTAGCATTATTTTATGCCGGGTATGTAGGTTTTTATAGCCTGGAAAGACGATTTTTCAGTTTTCTGGCTGCAAAAGAATATTTTCTTCTTTTTACCACACTGCAAATTCTGGCCTGTCTGCTATGCTATTCTACCCGTGAAATTTATATCCTGTTTCCGGTGCGTTTTATGCAGGGAATGTTGTTTGCCGGGAATGTAAACCTGTCACTAACCCTTATTTTCACCCGGCTGAGCAGTGAAAGGGGCCGGGAGATCAGCTTTTCAGTGTTTTTCGGGATCTTAATTTGTGCTTTGCCGTTTAATAACCTTATAACCGCCGACCTCATAGATTCGTATAATTTTAATATTGTCTATAAAACAGCCATCTTCTCCTATCTTCCGGGACTTATTTTCCTCACCCTGGCGATGAGCAATTACAGAACCCATGCAAGATTTCATCTCTATAAACTCGACTGGCAGAGTTTTGGACTGTTCAGTACGATGCTGGTGCTCATAGGATATATAACCATTTTCGGGCAGGAATATTATTGGCTGGAGGATAACAGGATTTTGGGAAGTGTCATTGGAATTATTGTCCTGGGTGGAATATCAGTATTTCGCCAGCAGGCTATTAAAAGGCCTTATATTGATCTGCGTGTTTTCAGATACCGGAATTTTAAAGTAGGTCTGCTGATTCTTTTTGTGATGTATATATGCCGTTTTGCTTCAGGAATTGTCAATACCTATTTTGCATCGGAGCTGCATCTGGACCCATTTCATATTTCCTATATTAATATTTTCAATCTTACAGGGTTGGTTATGGGAGTCATTATTGCCTGCTGTATGGTTTTGCAGAAGAAAAATATACGGTATATCTGGGGACCGGGTTTTTTAATGCTGCTCATTTTTCATGCGGTCATGTATTATTCCTTTGATGTTCAGGCTGATGAGTTTAATTATTATATCCCGTTATTTATTCAGGGATTGGGTGTGGGATTGATTATGGTTCCGACGATTATCTTTATTATTTCGTCAGTTCCTGCAGCCATTGGCCCTTCTGCTGCGGCAACAGCATTAGCAATACGGTATCTTGGATTTTGTATCAGTATTGCCCTGATCAATTTTTTTGAACTGTTTGAGAAAAGCCGTCATTATAATGCCTTTCAGGATCATTTAAGTGCTGTCGATCCGGAAGTTAAAAGCTTTCTCCATCAGCAGACTGCTAAGCTTATTGCTCGCGGAATGCCGGAAGATAAGGCTGTTAAAGCTGCCAATAAGCTATTGATTGGCAGAATGAATGTTCAGGATCATGTCCGTTTTGCGATGGATTATTATGAAATGATGGTATGGCTTCTTGCCGCCTCACTGTTATTGATTTTCCTTTTCCCATATCTTAACCGCACTGCTCTTTATTTAAAATCACGCAGATTATCTCCTGCGTAAAGAGAATTTTAATGCTAATCATCGAAAAAGTATAGCTTGTAGCTAATTTTATAGTAGAGTGCTGAGACTGTCTGATAAGGCAGTCTCTTTTATTTTGATAAAGAATAGTAATTACTTCTGGCCGGAATTGTATGTTTTTTGTCATTGCAGACAAAATCCTTTCTTTCTACATTTGTACTCATACAGAACGAGATATGAAGAAAGAAGGGCGAAAAACAGGAATGAAAAATATAGTGCTTTTAGCATTGCCGGAGGTACAGCTGCTTGATATTGCCGGACCATGGGATGTTTTTACATCAGCAAACCGTTTTTTAAATGATAAACAGGATTCCGGTTATCATGTGTATCTGGTATCAGGAACTTCAAAAAAAATAATATATTCAGGTTCAGGAATGCCTTTATCATGCAGCCATACTATTTATGATATTGATTTTTCCGTAGACACTTTACTGGTAGCAGGTACCACGTTGAATGTGCTGGATGAGGTCAATCCGGATATTTATCATTACCTTCAAAATATAGCTCCCGACGTGAGACGAATGGGATCTGTCTGTGTAGGGGCGTTCATCCTTGCCAAAGCTGGTTTGCTGGATGGCAAACAGGTAACTACTCATTGGAAGTTCGCAGATACTTTACAGAAATCTTACCCAAAATTGGATGTGAATATTAATCCTTTCTTTATCCGTGACAGGCCATTTTATACTTCAGGAGGTGTTTCTTCAGGGATGGATCTTGCATTGGCTTTATTGGAAGAAGACTTTGGAAACCCTTTGGCGGCCGAAGTTGCCCGTCATCTCGTCCTGTATTTAAAAAGATCCGGAGCACAGTCTCAGTTTGGAAATGCATTGCCGGAATATGAAATAATGTCTCCTTTTACAAAACAAATCCGTGATTTATTGAAAGATAAGCTTGGAGAAGCTATTACGGTGGAGTATATGGCAGAGTTCCTGAACATGAGTGTCCGTAACTTTTCCAGGGTATTTGTAAAAGAGTCCGGAATGACTCCCGGCAGATTTCTCGAAAAAATGAGGCTGGATCAGGCTAAAAATATGCTGGAATATACTGATATGAGCATCGATATGATAGCGGATAAATGCGGCTTTAGTAATGCTGTTTCTCTCAGCCGCTTATTTCTTAAAAACATTTCCCTCTCTCCGGCACAGTACAGGAAGGCATTCAAGACTACAGGATAATAGCTTTTTCTTATTGATTTTACATAAAACTGGCAATCATCAATTGTCAGCAGGGAAGACCTGTGCCATGATCTGAAAATAATAATCTTAAATAATAAAATTATGAATCACGTACCAAACAGCAAGACAATGAATGTTGCATTTTTAATCTATGATCAGGTGGAAGCACTTGATTTAAATGGCCCTTTAGATGTTTTTGTTAAAGCGAATGTTCTGGAACCCGGCAGCTACAATTGCTTTACAGTAGGGAAAACAAAAGATCCGGTAAATATGGAGGCGGACACAATGGCTCTTATTCCTATCTACGATATCCATACATGCCCTCAACCGGATATGATTGTCGTTCCGGGAGCAAATCCTGAATACATTATGCAATATATTCAGGACAGGGACTTTCAGGAAACTGTTCTGAAATGGGTTGAAAATCATTATGATGCAGGAACAATAGTATTTACAGTATGTACCGGAAGTATGCTTCTGTCAGGGACAGAAATGCTTGCTGATTATGATGTTACTACGCATCATATGTTACTGGATGCCCTTGAACAGCATAATCCGGAAACCAATGTAATCCGGAATGTACGGTATATTGACCAGGGCAACCTGATAACTACGGCGGGAATCACAGCCGGGATAGATGCCGCTCTTTATCTGGTTGGTAAACATCTCGGACAGAAAACAATGAACACCATTATAGAGATTTTTGAATATCAGAATGTAAAATCTGGAAACTTAGCGTAAACGAGAATCTGTTGATTTGCAAATTTCGCCGATCAGAGATCGGCGAAATTTATATTTTAGATTGTGGTCTACTGACGAAAACTGAGTACTTTAATACAAAGAGGAATGAAACCAATTGATACCGCAATATAAACAGCAACCCGAATATAGTTAAGGGTTTTCCAAAGTGAAATTCTGGTTATGATTTCCTGTGAAACAGAAGTGGTGGATGCCAAGTTCTGAAACTGTATAATGTTCGGAGCAAAAAAAGCTAATGTCCAGGCTCTTACAGCTGCGTGAATAATGAGTAAAATCAAAAGCCAGTTCCTTACCGGATCAATTTTCCAGCAAAAAGCAATCGCAAGGATAAAGGTTATTTCATGCAAAGAGTGAAGGATGATCCAAAAAAACTTCAGGCTTACTCCATTTCCGTCCTGAAGCAGCTTCAATGTATCGGGTGGGGAAGAAGCCCATTTGGGTACAAAGAGGAGGGTTTCGAAAATCTGTGCCCCGTTCATAAGAAAATAAAGTAATGTTGTAATGCAAAGCCATATTTCTGCGCGGGTTATATAAGTAGCAGTTAAACTTTCCATGGTCGTGTATTGATTTATGGGTTATTTAAATGATCTGTTGTTTCTTTCATAAGAACTGTGGCTTCCCTGAAATAACGTTCAATAGTTTCTATTTCCTTTTTAGAAAAAGTGGAAACGAGTTTCATGGTTTTTTGCTGCAGCTCTTCAAAAATAGGACCGAGTAATTTCATGCTGTTTTCTGTATTCGGGATGATCATTACTTTTCTGCGGTCTTCTTTAATAAACTGTCTTTTAAGAAGTTCTTTTTTCTCCAGCCGGTCAATTAAACCCGTAACAGCGCCGGTTGTAAGACCTGTCAGCTTAGATATTTCACCTGCTGTTATGGATTCGTACTGCAGAATAAGTCCCAGATATTTATGATCTGTGCTGGAAAGCCCTGCTTTTCTGGCAATGGCCTCATGCATAAAGATTGAAGCGTCAGAATAGGCTCTGCTGGCTTCACGGAAATTTTGTATATTATTTTTAGTCATTAATTAAATTATTTTATAATTATCTTAGTTGCTAAGATATTATTGTTTTTTGATTTATCAAAATAAATTTTTTGCTCAAAAAATGATATTATCCGTCAGCTACTATTAATGCTGGGAATTTGAATTAAAAAAAATAACAGCGTAATTAATTTATAAACAGGTGTTTGACTTTTTTGTTGCAAATTTTATGATAAAAAAGCTTCAAATAATTTGGATTTAAAGAGGGTTTTCCTATCTTTGCAGTCCCTTAAATAAAGGGATTTACTTGAAAAAGTAAGTGGCCGACTCGGTAGCTCAGCTGGTAGAGCAATACACTTTTAATGTATGGGTCCTGGGTTCGAATCCCAGCCGGGTCACAATCTTAAAGATGCAAAAATAAAAGCATCAGAAAAACACAAAAAAACCTGCAAATTATTTTTGCAGGTTTTTTATTTATAGTGTTTGCTATAATGTTTCAAATGGCCGGTTATTATAAATTTGAATTAACTGACCCGTTTGATTGTTCTCGTTCTATTGCCATTGAAATCAGCAATATCTTTACTCTTCATTTTTGGGTTTAAAGTTTCTCCCTACTCCCTGACGGAGAAAAGTAATTTTTCCTTGTACTTTTTTTGCTTTTTCAAGGACCTCCAATGCTTTTGTTCTTTCGTTAACTTTGCCAGCATGTGTTATATTGTCCTGACGTTCATTTTTTTTCATGTATCAATATAGTGAATTTATTTGACAAAAACAAATTATTGATAATAAGGATGTTTCAAATTTTAAGAAAATAAGATTGTTTTGTTAATCGGACCACGAGTAACAAAGGGATTCACTGCAGTTCTCAATTTTTTATTGAAGCCTTTTTGATTCTTTTTTGAAATTTATAGTAAGAACCTCTTCAGGAATGTGAAATTTTTGTGTCTGATATTGTAAAAGTTAGCGAAAGCACAGATATAAAATGTCCGGGAAGTATTGTAAATAAAGAAAAAGTTTCTATCTTTGCAGTCCCTTACAGAAAGGGATTTACTTGAAAAAGTAAGGGCCGACTCGGTAGCTCAGCTGGTAGAGCAATACACTTTTAATGTATGGGTCCTGGGTTCGAATCCCAGCCGGGTCACTTATGAGGACAAATCATTTTATTAATGGTTTGTCCTTTTTATTTTTCCTTATTTGTTGTCTGCCAAATGTATGTTGCAATTCGAAGCTATTCAACGATATTTTAATAATAAAAGCATCCATAACGAACAATATACAACCGATATAAATAGCAATTTTTGTTTTTATATCGGTTGTATATTGTAATGCTATTGTGGTCCAATACCTACTTTTTTACATTGCCGGATCTTCCCTGTGTATTGTGCGCACTGTCTGAAACTGCTGCATTGATATTTCCCGTCCCATTACCTGTATTATTATTGCTCGTTTTTCTTCCTCCAACGTGATTTTTTGTATTAATACTGTCATTACCCGTTGTATTGTCTTGAGTATCCCTGACTGCAGATGCTGCTGTATCAGAATAATTTCTTTGCGTGTTGACTGAATCAGCAACGGGGGTACTACTTGTTGTGTCCTTCTTTTTACAGGCCAGAATCATAAAACTGGCTGCTGCTATTGATAAAACTAATTTTTTCATAGGATTTTATTTTGGTGTTTGTATTTAATCAAATTTCGATATTTAAGCCCGGCAGTGATATGAGCAGGATCATAATAATGCAGATCCAAAGGTGTATTAATAAACTGTGTATGATTTTCAGCCTGTCTTGAGACAGGTTTTTTTTATAAACTGTTGTCCTATTTCTATTATAGGCAGTCTGGAATGCCTTCTAATAGGTAAAGATTAAAAATAAAACAAAAATATGGTTTATTTATAAACTTATATAAGTATATTTGTATACTAATTTGTTTGATATGAATTTTGAACTTATAAAATCAGTGGTGGAACTCGTTCAGCAATTTATGGAACAAAATGAAGGTAAAGCTCAATACAGTAATGATCTTCATGGTTTTACAGAATGGATCAATGCTGCCAATCAGCATGACTTTGAAAATCCTGACTGGATAGGGAAGGAATCAGGAAGAAGTTCAGATAGTATTATTAATACTTTGCTGATCAGAATGAACAGATATGCAAAGTCTTATTCCAGATCGGCAGTAGGCAGTTCAGTTTTTTCCAGCCAGGATGACTTCATTTATCTTATCAGTTTGAAGAACATGGGAACGATGTCAAAAATGGAGCTGATAAAACATAATGTACATGAGAAATCTTCAGGTATACTTATTATTAACCGGCTGCTCCATAATGGCTGGATTGAACAGGCAGTTTCCCCAAAAGATAAAAGAATAAAAAATATACAGATAACAGAGAAAGGGCTGGCGATACTGGATGAACATATGGAGGAAATCCGCAGGGCTTCCAGGGCTGTTGTAGGAAATCTTACCCATGCTGAACAAATGCTCCTCATTGCAGTGCTTTCCAAATTAGATGAATTTCATGATTCTTTTTACCGTATGAATCTGGAAACAAGGGATCTGCTGAACACCGTATATAAAAAGTTAAACTGATTGCGTAGTGAAAATGTCTTTAAACAACTGTTAAAAAAATGACGATGAGTACTGAAAATTCAAGAAAGAGAATAGCGGTAATAGGTTCAGGGTTTTCCGGGCTCTCTGCGGCTGCTTATGCGGCAAAGGCCGGAAATGAAGTACATGTTTTTGAAAAACATAATCAACCGGGAGGACGTGCAAGGCAATTTAAAACGGAAGAAGGCTATGTGTTTGATATGGGGCCGAGCTGGTATTGGATGCCTGATATCATTGAAGGATTTTTCAATGATTTTGACTGTAAAGCAGCTGATTATTTTAAACTGGTATCCTTAGACCCTCAGTTTGAAATGGTTTTTTCAGAAGAAAAGATTTCAGTTCCTGAAAAAAATGAAGACATCCGTGAGTTATTTGAAAATACAGAGGCCGGATCAGGTAAAAAGTATGATCAATTTATGCAGTCTGCTCAGTTTAAGTATGAGGTCGGGATGAAAGACTTTGTGACAAAGCCCTGTTACAGCTGGCTGGAATTTGCTTCTTTAAAAATAGCGGGCAGTGCATTGAAGCTTGATCTTTTAAGTAATTTCAGGAAATATGTTTCAGGATATTTTTCTGATCCAAAACTCAGATCTCTGATGGAATTTCCGGTGATATTTCTGGGTGCTTCGCCCCGTGATATTCCGGCACTTTACAGCCTTATGAATTATGGAGGATATGTATTGGGAACAAAATATCCTATGGGAGGTTTTTATCAGCTTGTTATGGCTATGAAGGACGTAGCCGAAAAGCAGGGAGTGACCTTTCATTTTAATCATGATGTTCAGAAGCTGAATACAGAAGACGGGAAAGTGATGTCTTTAACAGTAGGGGATAAAGACTATGAATTTGATGCAGTTATTGCTTCATCAGATTACCATCATACGGAAACATTAATTCCTAAATCTCTGAGAAACTATAATGATGCCTACTGGAAGACAAAAACCTTTGCACCTTCATGTCTGATTTATTACCTCGGCATCAAAGGAAAAATCTCTCATTTAAAACACCATACGCTATTCTTTGAAAATGAGCTTGATAACCATATAGACTGTATTTATGTTAATAAAAAATGGCCTTCCAGACCTCTTTTTTATGCATGCTGTCCTTCAAAAACAGATCCCGATGTAGCTCCGGAAGGCTGTGAAAATCTCTTTTTACTGCTGCCGCTTGCACCTGGAATACATGATGAGGAGGCTATAAGAGAAAAATACCTGAAGGAAATGCTTGAAAGAATCGAAAAACATACAGGAGAAACCGACCTTATTTCCAGGATTGAATACAAAAGAAGCTACTGTGTGAGTGATTTTATTTCGGATTATAATGCTTATCAGGGGAATGCCTACGGACTGTCCAATACTTTATCGCAGACTGCTGTTCTAAAACCTAAAATAAGAAACAAAAAGGTAAGCAATCTTTTTTATACCGGGCAGTTAACGGTTCCGGGGCCCGGAGTTCCTCCATCCGTTATCTCCGGGAAGATAGTAGCGCAAGAGGTTAATAAACTAAAATAAAATAATATGAAAAAGTTGTTTGATGAATTGTCTTACGAGGTCAGTAAGTGCACTACTCAAAAATACAGTACCAGTTTTTCATTAGGGATATTGGCTCTGAAGCCTTCTATAAGACCTGCCATTTATGCTGTTTATGGGTATGTACGCCTTGCGGATGAAATTGTTGATAGCTTTCATGGATATGATAAAGAAAAGCTATTGAAAAGATTAAAAGCAGAAACGTATGATGCATTACAGCAGGGAATATCACTCAATCCTATTTTACATTCTTTTCAGGAAACCGTGCGTCAGTATGATATCAATATTCAATTGATCGATCAGTTCCTGCACAGCATGGAAATGGATCTGCAGAAAATAGACTACAATTCAGATCTCTATAATGAATATATCTACGGCTCTGCTGAAGTAGTGGGACTTATGTGTCTGCAGATATTTACAGGAGGTGATAAGCAGCAATTTGAAAAACTTAAACCATTCGCTATGAAACTGGGTTCCGCTTTTCAAAAGGTTAATTTTTTACGTGATCTGAAAGATGATTACCAGATTTTGGGCAGAACTTATTTTCCATCATTGAATATGTCTGTCTTTGATAATACCGTTAAAGCTCAGATCGAAAAAGAAATTGAAGAAGAATTTAAAGAAGCATTGCAGGGTATCAGGAAACTTCCGGGTTCTTCTAAGTTTGGAGTGTATCTCGCATACAGGTACTATCTGTCATTATTTGAAAAGATCAAGAAAACAAGTTCGCAGCATATTTTGCAGCAAAGAATCAGGATTGCCAATTCGCAGAAATTATTGGTTGCATTTAAAAGTTATATAAGATACAAATCTGCTTATTTCTGATCACTCATTTGTTTGGAAGATGGTTTAGAATTTATAAATCAATAAAAAATAACAATGTACAGATTATATAGAGAACAATATTTGAATTGTGATATGGAGACCGCATGGAAATTCTTTTCCTCTCCTCATAATTTATCTGAAATAACACCTAAAAGTATGAATTTTGTGGTGCTTTCAGATATACAGGACGAACCTATTTTTGAAGGAATGGAAATAGATTATACCGTCTCTCCGGTATTGGGAATCCCGATGAAATGGAAAACGATTATCAGCCAGGTAAAAGAAGGCAGAAGCTTTACAGACTTTCAGAAAGAAGGACCTTATAGGCACTGGAACCATTTTCATGAGTTCATTCCGGATGAGAATGGTGTATTAATGAAAGATACTGTATTTTATGAACTTCCTTTGGGAATTCTTGGAAGGGTTGCTCATCGCTTATTTGTTAAAGAAAAGCTCAAAAACATTTTCGATTTCAGATACAGCGTTCTGAATGATCTTTTTAACCGCAAACATCATTAAAATGAATTTTCTGATCGTTTTACTTGTTTTTATTTCCATGGAAGGAGCCACATGGCTTATTCACAGGTATATTATGCACGGTTTTCTATGGAATCTGCATAAGGATCATCATGATCATAGCAACGAAGGGAAACTTGAAAGAAATGACCTGTTCTTTTTCATTTTTGCCAGCCCTGCTATTGCTTTGTTATATGCAGGAGTAAGGCAGGAATTCAATTATCTGTTTTTTGTCGGTTTAGGCATAAGCCTTTATGGGATGGCCTATTTCTTTGTTCATGATATTTTTATTCATCAGAGAGCAAAAGTTTTTACCAAAACAAAGAATCCGTATTTTCTTGCCATCAGGCGTGCCCATAAACAGCACCACAAACATTTGGGGAAAGAAAAAGGAGAGTGCTTCGGATTTTTGTGGGTTCCTATGATTTATTTTAAAATGTATTTCAATAAAAAATGATGCAATACACTTACATACTGATCAATTTTTTCACCGTCATCATCTGCTTTTTGGCTTCTTTTGACCGTAGGATACAGTTTAATAAGCTTTTCCTGAAGTTTTTCCTGTCGTCCACTATTGTAGCAGTTCCTTTTATCCTATGGGATATATGGTTCACCACAAAAGGAGTGTGGTGGTTTGATTACCGTTACACATTAGGATTTAAAATGGCAGGCCTTCCCCTGGAAGAATGGCTGTTCTTTTACTGTATTCCTTTTGCCTGTGTCTTTACGTACTATTGTCTGGAAAAATTTTTTACATTCAATCGGGCAGACCTCTTTAATAATCTGATTGTTTTTACCTCAGTTATTGTTCTCAGTGTTGTGGGACTTCTTTACTACGACAGGATCTATACTTTGCTGACCGTTATTGTAACAGTGCTTACCCTTTCTTACCTGCATTTTATTGCCAAAAAAGAATGGATCGGTAAAGCAAGTTTTGTATATCTGGTTTTGTTGCCCGGATTTTTTGCAGTGAATGGAATCCTGACGGGATCTTTTATTCCGTCCCCTGTTGTGAACTACAATCCTGGTGACTTTTTAGGCGTCAGAATGGGGACTATTCCTGTTGAAGATGCTGTCTATGGTTACAGTCAGTTTTTACTCAATATTTACTTCTTTAAAAAAATAACTAAAAATGAAAAATAGAATCATTCTTACATTATTACTAAGCTTAGGGCTGTTAAACAGCTTGACTTCCTGTTCTTCCATGCCCGAAAAAGCGCAGCCTGTTGATCAGTTTGATGTGAACCGGTATTTGGGGACATGGTACGAGATTGCCAGATTTGATTATCGCTTTGAAAAAGACCTTGACAATGCAATCGCCCAGTATAGCCTTACTGAAGACGGAAATGTAAACGTAGTCAACAGCGGATATAATTTTAAAAAGGATAAATGGGTTTCCGCCAATGGTACTGCTAAATTCAGAGGAGAAAAAAATGTGGCAGCTCTGAAAGTGAGTTTTTTCGGACCTTTTTATGCCGGGTATAATGTAGTTGCTCTTGAAGAGTACAAATATGCACTGATTGCAGGAAAAAATCTGGATTATCTCTGGATTCTTTCCCGTGAAAAAACCATTCCTGAAAATATAAAGCAGAAATTTATCAGCAAGGCGCAGGAAATAGGGTATGATACCTCTAAGCTCATCTGGGTGAAGCAGGATAAGAAAAGTCCTTTTGATAAATAAATTCTCAAATTTAATTAAAATCGAAACGTATGCTTACAATACAGGCGCAATCAAAAATACCCACAGATTACGGACTATTCACTATATATGCATTCTCGGAAAATGAAAAAGACTGGAGTCCGCATTTGGTTCTGGTAGCAGAAAATACAGATTATGATAAGACTGTTAATGTCCGCTTTCATTCTGAGTGCATTACCGGAGAAGTTTTTCATTCTAAAAAATGTGAATGCGGTCAGCAGCTTGATGCAGCGATGAAATATATGTCTGAAAAAGGAGGAATGATTGTTTATCTCCGTCAGGAGGGAAGAAATATTGGGATCATCAATAAGCTGAAAGCATATGCACTTCAGGAACAAGGATTAGATACTGTTGAAGCTAATCTCAGACTTGGTTTGCCTGCTGACGGAAGAAATTTTGATGTTGCCGTGGAAATGCTGAATCTGCTGGATGTTAAGGAAATCAATCTGTTAACCAATAATCCTGATAAGATTAAATCTGTTGAGAACAGCAGAATCATTCTCAAAAGCAGGATTCCTTTAGAAATTGACTCCAATGAGATCAATGCAGGCTATCTTGTTAAAAAGAAAGACTATTTTGGTCATTTTTTAGAAAAAATATAATGGACTCAAACAGGCGGAATATTTATTGATCTGTTTAATGCAATAATTATGGAAAAAATACTGCTTACAGGAGCAACCGGCTATATCGGTAAAAGAATGATCAGTGTGATTGCCGCACAGGGATATAAAGTCGTTTGCTGCTGCAGGGATACAGGTCGTTTTACAAGAGATATGGATATCGACGACCAGCTCATTGAAGTTATTGAAGTTGATTTTCTAAAGCCGGAAACACTTAAAAATATTCCCGAAGATATTGCAGGTGCTTACTATCTGATGCATTCCATGAGCAATACTGCTGATTATGAAGACTCGGAAAAAAAATGTGCCGCCAACTTTTCTGATTATATTGAGAAGACGCAATG
Source organism: Chryseobacterium cupriresistens (assembly GCF_046614675.1). Taxonomy (NCBI): domain Bacteria; kingdom Pseudomonadati; phylum Bacteroidota; class Flavobacteriia; order Flavobacteriales; family Weeksellaceae; genus Chryseobacterium; species Chryseobacterium cupriresistens. The sequence goes on from NZ_JBKKJT010000003.1 coordinate 547,178, forward strand.
TAAACATATTGTCTATCTTTCGGGGCTGGTGAATGAAAAAGAACTGTCAAAACATTTGAATTCAAGGTACGAAGTTGAAAAAATTCTGATGGAATGCAGGGTTCCCGCAACAGTTCTTCGCGCAGGAATTATCATTGGGTCAGGAAGTGCATCATTTGAAATTATAAGGGATCTTGTTGAAAAACTGCCTGTCATGGTGGCTCCCAAATGGCTGTATACACAATGTCAGCCAATAGGAATTGCCAACGTGCTCGATTTCCTGATTTTTGTTTTGTTTAAAGAAGCTGCTTATCAGAAAAATTTTGACATTGGATGTGATGATGTACTGACTTACAAAGACATGCTGTTGCAGTTTGCACAAGTAAGAGGCCTTAAAAGAACGATTTTTACACTGCCTGTAATGACGCCCAGACTGTCTTCGTACTGGCTCTATTTTATTACTTCAACCTCCTATAATCTGGCCAAAGCATTGGTTGGAAGCATGAAGGTAGAGGTGGTCTGCCGTCCCGAAAGTCTTGCTGAGATCAAACTAATTACCGGTGTGCAGCCGTTTTCATATGACACAGCACTGAAGAGAACTCTTGCAAAAATTCAGGCCAATGAAATCATTTCCAGCTGGAAAGACAGTTTGATCAGCAGCCGTCATGATTCAACCTTGAAAGAATACCAGGATGTACCGAAATACGGTTGTTTTACGGACCTCCGGAGTGAAGAGTATGATGACAGGGATGCCTGTATGAGCCGGGTCTTTCAGTTGGGAGGCGATCATGGATGGTATGGGCAGAATCTTTGGAAAATAAGAGGACTTTTTGATAAACTTGTTGGTGGTCCGGGATTGAGAAGAGGGCGCAGGCATCCTTCAGACCTTAGAGATGGAGATGCATTAGACTTCTGGCGGGTTTTATATGCTGACCGTAAAGAAGGCAAGCTTATATTATTCGCTGAGATGAAACTGCCCGGAGAAGCCTGGCTGATGTTTAAAATTTACAGAAATAAGATCTGGCAAAAAGCTGTATTTCGTCCAAAAGGTCTTTGGGGAAGATTGTACTGGTTCATGGTGCTGCCATTTCATGGTTTTATATTCAAAGGAATGATCAGGACCCTCAGTGGAAAGAAAAAATAAAGTTCTTTCATTTTTAATTTTAAGAATATTTTAACATAATGTCTGTTTTTTAGGCATGAACATTGTTTATTTATATACCAAATACCTAAATATTATATTATGAATAATTCAGATTACAACAAAGCAGAAAATGCAGTAGACCAAACAGAAAACTCATTAAAGAATGCAGCTGATAATGCAAAATGGAAAATCAGTGAATTAGCGGATAAAGCTAAGGATTATATCAATGAAAAAAGAAATAATGATCAGGAAGCAACTCAGGAAGACTGGTTGGACAGAGTAAAATCAAACGTCTCAGATGCGTGGGAAGATATCAAGGATAAGGCAGATGAAGCATGGGAAAGCACGAAGGATGCCGCTGAAGATGTGAAGGCAGAATGGAGGAAAAAAACAAATTAAGGTTAGTTTAAAACAGATGGCCAGAATTTTTAAATTCCGGCCATCTGTTTTGTTTTATGGTTTATTTATAATCTATATTTAAAGAAATAAGATGAGTTTATGATAATGCAATCAATATACAGTTAGTATAAAATCCTGCGCCCCTCAAGTTTTATTATTTTATTATTCACCATTTTTTTTATCGTTCTGATGACGGTTTCAACCCTCAGCCCTGTAAGATCAGCAATTTGCTGACGGGTAAGTTCTATAGGAAAACAGTGCTGGCAGTCTCCGTCATGGTAGCTTTTCAGATAATCCATTACACCTTTCAGCCGTTGAATGGGATCTGCTAATGCCAGATTGCGGACCATTAAATTATTATAATACAGTCTTTGTGATAAACACATGTTCATATCCAGGGAAATATCCGGATTACTTTTAAGCATTTGCATAAAATTATCTTTAGGCATTCTTATAATTTCTGTGATCTGTAAGCTGATGGCATTGGTAGGATATACTTTTTCAATAAAAAGAAGCGGATCTCCAAAACTTTGATTTTTACCCAATATATTATGAATAAATTCTTTTCCATTTTCAGTAAAGGTGTTCAGCTTTACTTTTCCGCTGATAATCTGAAAATAATATTGTGAATAATCACCTTCTTTGAAAATAAACTCTTTAGCCTTATAGATGACTTTTTCACCCCCGAACGAGTAAAGGATCTCCTGATCGATATTCATACAGCTTATTGTTTTTTTCATAATTATGGTTTTTCTGAAAATTAGAGAGAATCTTTAAAAATATTGTAAATAATTTCAATCATTATGCCATTGCTGTTTTTCTTAAAAAATGTGGTACGAAATCCTTATGCATAAACCTTTAAAAATTACTGTTTTTTCAAATATTGTGAGTATTTTTGAAGCTAAAGTATCCGTAACTAATTATTGATTTTAACTTCTATGATTTTAATTGTTGATGACAACCAAAGTAATCTTTATTCGCTTCAAAAATTACTTGAATCTAAAGATTTCCAGGTTGAAACGGCCAGCTCCGGTGAAGAGGCTCTCGGCAAAGCATTGAAAAATGACTATGCCTTAATTATTTTAGATGTTCAGATGCCTGATATGGATGGCTTTGAAGTTGCAGAAACACTTGCAGACTACAGTAAAACCAAAGATGTTCCTATTATATTTTTATCCGCTGTTAATACCGATAAAAAATTCATTACCCAAGGTTACGCTTCTGGTGGTAAAGATTACGTAACCAAGCCCGTGGATCCTGAAATTCTTCTGCTTAAAGTGAAAACTTTTTATAATCTCCAGGAGCAGAATATTGCTATGAAAAAAACACAGCAGAATCTGGAACTGGAAGTAAAAGGAAGACGGGAATCTCAGGTGACCATGAAATCCCAGATAGACCATTTTCATCTTATGCTGGAGTCTCTTCCACAGATTGCATTTACTCTGAATGAAGAAGGTGCAGTTGATTTTGTTAATGGTAAGTGGTACCAATATTCAGACAATGAACAGGATTTTCCGGAAACACACCCTGATGATCATAAGATCAGCGAAGAACTGGAAAGATGCAGAAAAAAAGGAAAAGCTCTTGAATTGGAGATCAGAATTAAAAATGTTATTTCGGGCCATTACCGTTATCATTTGCTTAGGGTAACCCCTGTATATGATGAACACCGTATTAAAAACTGGGTAGGAACATTTACCGATATTGACGATCAGAAAAAAGTGGAAAAAGAAAAAGATGAATTCTTAAGTATTGCAAGCCACGAATTAAAAACCCCTTTAACCAGTATTAAAGCCTATGTTCAGCTATTGGAAAGAAAGCTGAAATTAGATAAAGACAGCTCCGAAGCAGGATTTGTTACAAAAGTCCAGAGCCAGATTGAAAAGCTGAATACACTCATCACGGATCTTCTTGATGTTTCAAAAATTGAAAACGGAAAACTGAAAATCAATAAAAAGCCGGTGAATCTGGAAAATGTGATCAGTAATGCGATTGAGACCATAAAACAAACCCATGAACGCCAGGTGAAAATTGAACGTCATGGGGTAAAACCTGATATTTTAATTCCCCTGGATGAAATCCGTATCGAGCAGGTGCTGATTAATTTTCTGACCAATGCGATCAAATATTCCCCTCATAATAACCAGGTAATTGTAACCACCTTTGTGGATGAAGAAGCTCAGGAAGTGAGAGTGAATGTTACAGATTTTGGAATCGGAATTCCTGACTTTAAGCAGGAGGCCGTATTCAAGAAGTTCTATCGTGTGGAAGAATCTTCACTGCAGTTTCAGGGAATGGGAATCGGACTGTTTATATGCTCTGAAATCATCAAACAGCACCACGGAAGTGTTGGTGTTTCCAGTATCGTAGATGAAGGTTCTACGTTTTATTTTACCTTACCATTAAATTAATTTTCATGCCGAAAAAAATTATACGAAATCTCCAGTTTGGAATAGGTCTTTCGCTTTTGATATTGATAGCCAGCTCGGTAGCCTCGTACTGGAGTATTCAAAATCAAATGAATCATCGTGAGAGTCTTTCCAAAAGCAGACGTTCTGTGACGGCTGTTAAGGATGTTCTGGTAGCTTTGCTGGATGCAGAAACAGGAAACAGGGGCTATCAGCTGACCGGAAGGGAAGATTTTCTCGAACCCTATAAACGCGGATTAAGAGAATATTCCAAAGCGCTGGTGCTTGCAGAATCGTTGGGGTTGAAGGATAAAAACCAACAGGAAAGACTTGCCGGATTAAAAGTAGCGGTGAGCCAGGTGATGGATAACCTGAAAAATCTGGTGGAAAACAGGCGGAAGGGTATTGTAATGACCCAGCAGCAAATCGTTACCGGTAAAGCTTACATGGACGAGTGCCGTAAAATTGTAAAAGATTTTGTGCAGTATGAAGAAAGCCAGGTTGAAATCAAAAACAAAGATTTAACACGCTCATCAGAAACGACCGTTCTTTTTATTGTTTTTTCTGCACTGGCTGCGGTAGTTGTGACCACATTTTTCTATTTTAAAATGAGGGCAGATCTCATCAGAAGAGATGAGCTGGAAAAAATGCTGAGGGATAAAGATCAGGAAATGACGCGCCGTGTAAGTGCCATTCAAAAAATTGCAAACAGAGTAGCCAATGGTGATTACAGTGAGAAAGCTGTGGATAATGCAGAGGATGATCTCGGAGATCTTGTAGAATCATTGAACCACATGACCGAATCTCTTAAAACATCTTTTGAAAAAATTAATAAAAGCGACTGGCGCCAGAAAGGTCTTGCTTTACTGAATGAGTCCCTTGTCGGAAATAAATCAGTAAAAGAAGTTGCCGGCAGGGCTTTACATCAGTTGATTGAATACGGAAACTGTATCAACGGTTCATTATATCTTTTTGACGAAGGTGTCCTGAAGCTCAACAAAGCATTTGGTCTGGAAGCCAATATGAAACAGACTTTTGAGCCGGGTGAAGGAATGGTGGGGCAGGCTTTTATGAATGCTAAAACACAGGTGTACAATAATCTTCATGAAGATGATTTTGTAGTAACCTTTGCGAGCAGTACCATTAAGATCTATGGCATCATTCTGATACCTGTTTTTGCAGACGGCCATGCCATAGGAGTCCTGGAATTAGGATCTACCTCTAATTTTGAAGAAGACAGAATCAGCTATTTTGAAGAGTGCTGCATCAATATAGGAATAGCCCTGAATGCGGCAAAAGGAAGAGAAAAAGAACAGCAGCTGCTGGAAGAAACCCAGGCACAGTCTGAAGAATTACAGGTACAGCATTCTGAGCTTGAAAACCTCAATACTGAACTGGAAGCACAAACGCAGAAGCTTCAGGCTTCAGAAGAAGAATTGAAGGTACAGCAGGAAGAGCTGATGCAGGCCAATGCCGAATTGGAGGAACGCTCACGATTGCTCGAAGAAAAGAATCATTTAATTGCTGAACGTAATAATGAGATTCAGAAAAAAGTAGAGGAACTGGCACTCAGCACCAAATACAAGTCTGAATTTTTAGCCAATATGTCTCATGAACTTCGTACACCGCTTAATTCAATCCTTCTGTTATCGCGGTTAATGGCAGAAAATCCGGATGAAAACCTTAACGAAGACCAGGTGGAATCTGCTAAAGTTATTCAAAGTTCAGGAACAAGCTTATTAACATTAATAGATGAGATTCTTGACCTGGCCAAAATAGAATCCGGTAAAATGACTCTGGAATATCAGGAAGTGGTTATTGAAGAAATTGTAAAAGATCTGAAGAGCCTGTTTAATCCTGTATTTCAGGAAAAAGCCCTTCCTTTCAATATCGAAATTGATTCGGACGTGAAGCCCGTTATTGAAAGCGACCGCCTCCGCATAGATCAGGTATTAAGAAACCTGCTGTCCAATGCTTTAAAGTTTACAACAAAAGGAAGCATCAGTTTATTGATTAAAAAACATTCTGAAAAACCTGATTTTATTATATTTTCAGTAAAAGATACCGGTGTCGGAATAGCTGAGGATAAGCAGAAAATTATCTTTGAAGCATTTCAGCAGGCTGACGGATCTACAAAAAGAAAATTTGGAGGTACAGGTCTGGGACTTTCAATAAGCCGTGAAATTGCAAGACTTTTAGGAGGTGAGCTTGTTCTGAAAAGTGAACTCAATAAAGGAAGTGAATTCAGCTTTATTATTCCTGTACATCAGGTTACTGAAATTGTTCATTCCGAAACGGATCAGGATCTGGTGGAAATTATACGGGAAGATGTTGAAGAAATTCAGAATATCCTTGATGAAGGGGAAACTGTTAAAACGAACACATTGGAAATTCCCGAAGATGTGGAGGACGACAGGGAGAATATTCAGGAAGGGGACAAAATCATCCTTATCATTGAAGATGATACCAATTTTGCAAAAGCTCTATTGAAATATGCCCGCTTACAGAACTATAAAGGGGTAGTGGTCGTAAGAGGAGATTACGGTCTTTCAGCGGCTCAGAAATATCATCCTCACGCCATTTTACTGGATATTCAGCTTCCTGTAAAAGATGGCTGGGAAGTCATGGATGAGTTGAAGTCTGATCCTCAGGTAAAACATATTCCGGTACATATGATGTCTGCCCTGCATGTGAAAAAAGAAAGCCTGTTGAAAGGAGCGGTAGACTTTATCAATAAGCCTGTGGCTCTGGATAAAATGACGGATGTATTCAGGAAAATTGAAGAAGCATTACAAAAAGGACCTCAAAAAGTTTTAATTGTTGAAGAAAATGCCAAACATGCCAGCGCATTGTCTTATTTCCTGAGTAATTTTAATATTTCCTTATCAGTGGAACATAATGTGGAGGATAGTGTAAAAGCACTTACTTCAGACCTTGTCGACTGTGTAATTCTGGATATCGGAAGCACGAAAGCCAATGATTATCACGTCATAGAATCAATCAAAAGCTATGAGGGACTGGAAAATCTACCGATCATTATTTTTACGGAACATCATTTATCCAAAGAAGAAGAACTGAAAATAAAGCAATATGCAGATTCTATTGTCGTAAAAACTGCACATTCCTATCAAAGAGTTTTAGATGAGGTTGGTTTATTCTTACATTTGGTGGAAGAAAAAAACAGTTCGGCCGAAGGTAATACAGGCAGAATGCTGGGTTCTTTAACAGAAGTGCTGAGTGGTAAAAAAGTACTCATTACTGATGATGATGTCCGCAATATTTTTTCTTTAACCAAAGCACTGGAAAAATATAAAGTTGAGGTCATTGTAGCGATGGATGGAAAACATGCTTTGGAGCAAATCAGCCACAATCCGGATGTAGATGTTATTCTGATGGATATGATGATGCCGGAAATGGATGGCTATGAAACAATTAAGGAAATAAGAAAAATGCCGGCATTTAAAAGACTGCCTATTATAGCTATTACCGCTAAATCAATGATTGGAGAAAGGGAGAAATGTATTACAGCAGGAGCTTCAGACTATATTTCAAAACCTGTCGATATAGATCAGCTATTATCACTCCTTCGTGTTTGGTTGTATGAAAGTTAAACAGATAAAATTCTGATGAATAAGAAAATTTTAATCGTGGATGATGACCCACGCAATATATTTGCTTTAAAACTAACCCTTAAAGCCCATGGATATACAGTGGAATCATGTACAATGGCACAGGATGCACTGGAAATGATCAAGTCTGATCCTCAGTTTTCCGTTGTTCTTATGGACATGATGATGCCTGGCATAGACGGATATGAAGCTGTAAGAATGATAAGGGATACTCAGGAAATCAAACATGTTCCGGTGATTGCTGTCACCGCACAGGCAATGCCCGAAGACCGCCAGAAATGTCTGGAAGCCGGAGCTGATGATTACGTAACAAAACCCATTGATGTGGATCTTTTAATAACGGCAATAGAAAAACTTTCATAGATGCTGGAACCAAGTATCATAAAAGATGAAGAAGTAGAATATCTCATCAGAGATGTATATGACAGGTATGGTTATGACTTTTCGGGTTATAGCAGGGCTTCATTTAAAAGAAGAGTTAACCGTATATGTCTTTTAGACAGGTTTACCAGTTTTGCAGAGCTCAGATACACTGTGATGAATGATACAGAGTACTTAAAACGTTTTGTAGAAGAAGTTACAGTAAATGTTACGGAAATGTTCCGGGATCCTTCCTTTTTTAAAGCACTGCGCGATAATATATTGCCTCAGTTGGGAACCTATCCGCTCATCAGGGTGTGGATTGCAGGATGTTCAACAGGAGAAGAGGCATATTCTATAGCCATTCTGCTGAAAGAAGCCGGTCTTTACAGTAAGTCTCTGATTTATGGAACCGATTTGAACCCCGCTGTTCTTGAAACAGCAAGAGCAGGTATTTTCCCTTTGCAGCAGATGAAGCTGTATTCGGAAAACTACATGCTTTCAGGCGGATTAAAAGACTTTTCAGATTATTATACTGCCAATTATGATAGTGTACGATTTGATAAAAGCTTACAGGAAAAACTGATTTTATCAACACATAACCTTGTGTCAGACAGCTCTTTCAATAGTTTTCAGCTGATTGTGTGCAGGAATGTACTGATTTATTTTGACAGAGAACTTCAGGAAAGGGTATTCAGACTTTTTGATAACAGCCTTGAAAATTTAGGTTTTCTCGCATTGGGAGCAAAAGAAACCCTTCGGTTTTCTGCTATCGATAAAAATTACCATCAGGTTGAAGATCAGAAAATCTGGAAAAAAATTGATCACCACTAGTAATGAGCGGAATGAAACCACAAACCAATACAGAATTAATCGTTATCGGCGGATCAGCAGGAAGTTTGCAGGTCATCATAGAAATGATCAAAAACCTGGGTAATACCATCCCTGCTCCCATTGTACTGGTGATGCATCGTAAAGCTCAATCGGGAGATATTCTGCGCACTTTACTGCAGCAGTTTACCAGAATACCTGTCATAGAGGTTGAAGATAAAACGGAGGTTGCTGGTAACACCATATATATTGTTCCCGCAGACTATCATTTGTTGTTTGAGAATATGCAATGGATGTCATTGGACAGCTCGGAAAAAATGAATTATTCCCGTCCCTCTATAGATGTTACTTTCAGGTCTGCAGCAGAAATTTATGGGGAAAATCTGATCGGTATCCTTTTATCGGGAGCTAATGCCGATGGAGTAGAAGGCTTAAGTTATATTAAAAAAAATAACGGGCAGGTATGGATTCAGGATCCGGAAACAGCAGAAGTGGAATTTATGCCGAAACATGCCATAGAAGAAATTGAATATGATTTAATTATCACGCCCGCCGGTTTAGCGGATTATATAAAACAATTATAATATTTCAGAATAGAATAATCTACATAATATGAGTAAAAAGAAGATTTTAATTTTTGATGATGAAGCGGCTATCTTAGAAGTGATCACCATCATATTTGAAGAAAACGGATATGATGTCAGAATCTCAGAAACTTCACACGATATCCTTGAGAAAGTGGCAGACTACAAGCCGGATGTTATTCTCATGGATAACTGGATTCCTAAAATAGGAGGGGTAGAAGCTACAAAACTTCTCAAAAGCACCGAAGAATTTAAACATATTCCGGTCATTTATGTTACAGCCAATAATGATATTGTTGCTTTGGCCTCAGAAGCAAAAGCTGATGATTATGTTTCAAAACCTTTTAATCTTGATGATCTGGAAGCAATGGTTGCGAAACATTTGAAAGAACAGGTATAATATCCGGTTACATTAAAAAATAAAAGATCTCTCAGGCTTTTGAGAGATCTTTATTCTTTTTCCAGTGCTCTGATGATCTGTCCCTTTGTTAAAGAGTGGGTATTGACATCATGAATGAGAGAAGCCAATAAAAGGTACAGCTCAGGATTTCCCATGACAGCATCTGAAAATGTTTTCACCAGAATTAATTTTCGGGAAACAATATTTTGTGCAGTAATATACTCACTGCTCACATTGATGTCTATATTCAATTCCTTTTTTATAGTTAAACTGAAGTATTTATCAACATAATCTTTATCTCTTACCAAATCTATTGGTTCGGTTTCTATATGATCCATACGCTTATTTTACTCCTGTCTATTTTCCAACAATTATTATACCGTGTTATATCGTAATACCACACAACAATTGATTGGAAAACTTTGATAACCAAAATGATCAGATTATCATTTCTTTTTATTCCAGATTTGGAGAAGATAAAAAACAAAGTATTATACAGGAAATACCCGTTCACCATTGTTCACAGAATCTATTCTATTTGCTTTAATCTTGCTTATGTATGAGGTAGATTTAGTATATTTGTAAACTATTTAATAGAAATGAATTACACGCTTATTAAAGATTATATAGACCTGCTGGAAGAGTTTGAAACAGAAGTCAGTAATAGCCCGGAGTCTTATCCGGTGACTATTCAGGGCTTTAAAGCATGGATTTCTGGTAAAGGGAATATTGAAGCACATCATCCTGAAGAGCCCTACTGGGAAGGCAAGGAGAATGGAAGAACGCCGGAGAGTGCCATCAGTACATTACTTGTTCATCTTAACCGGTATGCAAAAACCTATTCAAAGTCTGCCATCTCACATTCTGAATTTTCGACTCAGGAAGATTTTATTTATCTGATTAATCTTAAAGCTTTTGGGGAAATGTCAAAAATGGCGCTTATCAAAAAAAATATCCATGATAAGCCGGTGGGAATGCTTATTATCGCAAGACTTTTGCGTCAGGGACTTATAGAACAGACAGATTCTGATTTAGATAAACGCAGTAAATTAATCCGTATTACCGAAAGAGGATTACAGGTTCTGGAAAACCAGATGGAAAAGATCAGGCAGGCTACCAATATCGTTGCCGGAAATCTCAACCATTACGAGAAGATGGAACTGATCCGTATTCTTAATAAACTGGATCGCTTTCATTATCCTATTTTTTCACGGAATATCAATCCTGATGAGCTGATCAATACGGTGTATGATGAGTATGTATTTAAGGGTTCTTAATATTTAAAAATGATAATTAACCGAACCTTATTTTTATAATTAATTCCTTCAAAATTACCGGATCTGATGTGTGATTTGCAGGAAAATAAAGACTAAACAGACTGCAGGATGACTAATATATTTGAAAATTATCTGTCCTCAACAGGAGGGTTATCACCCGATGAAGTCAACTTTTCTTCACAGTTCTTCAAACCGGTTCACTTAAAAAAAGGTGATTTTTTTATTCATAAAGATGAAATCTGCCGTTATATCGGATTTATTGCCAGTGGCGCTGTAAAAGCATATGCTACCGATCAAGAAGGTAAGGAAAATATAACCTGCTTCAAGTTTGAAAATGAATTTGTCACCTCATTTCCCGGGTTTATAGCGCAGGAGAAATCCGGAAAAAGCTTCAGGGCTTTAGAAGACAGCATAATCTATAGAATAAGTTATCCAGACTATCAGCAGCTGCTGGAAAAGGTGGCTGCTCTGAACGGAGTTATAAAATCGGTGATTGAACAGGAGTATATTCAAAAGGAACGTTATCTTCTGAATTACAATAATAAATCCGCTGTAGACAAATACCGTCATGTCTTATTTGATGAACCGATGCTCGTAAAACGGATATCGACACAGGATCTGGCTTCATATCTTGGAATCACACAGCGATCGCTTACCAGGGCGAAGGGACAAATCCACAGACCCGGCATATTATAGGACAAATGTCCTTATACCATACTGATCGGCAATGTAGATTTGCAGAAAAAAATTATGCTACGTCAAATTGCTCCTGAAGTATTCCATATTCCACTCATGCCGCGAAACAGTATCAATTGCTATATTATTGAAGGTGTTCTGGTAGACTCGGGAATACGAAGTTCGTACACAACCATAAAGAAAGTCCTGCAGAAATTCCCCGTCCATCAACATGTACTAACCCATGCCCATGCAGACCACCAGGGCTGCAGCGATCATATATGTGCAGAGTTCAACATACCCCTGCTCTGCCATCCCAATGAAGTTTTCAGGACTGAAACAGGTCTCGTAACCAACGACTATCCGGCTCCGCAGCATTGGCTGGCAAAGCTTCAGCAAAAATATTGGGCAGGTCAGGGACATAAAGTAGGGCAGACCATCGTTGAAAACGATAAAATCGGAAATTTTCAGGTAATAGAAACCCCAGGACATGCGGGAGGTCATATTTCCTTGTTCCGTGAGCAGGATGGATTACTGATCATTGGGGATGCCGCTACCAATATGAACCTGCTTACGACAGTGCCGGGACTTCGGCTTCCTCCCAATATGTTCACCACAGATCAGCAGCGCAATATCAAATCGCTTCAGAAACTGGCAGAATTGAATCCGGCTACTATCTGCTTTGGCCACGGACCGGTCTTACGAAATACAGATCGACAGTTTGAGAAATTTGTAAAGACTTTAAAAAATGATCAGGGTTAAATGGTTTAAAGAAAACCGTTTAACTTTTCTACCACATTAGCCCAAAGCCTGTCTTTCATATTTTTTTTGAAAAAACCGAAATGATCAATTTTTTTCAATCCTAATTCCGAAGGAACTAATTTTGTGAAGGTGATCTCTTTTTTACTGTCAATATGCTGCCAGTACGTTTCTGTGTTTTTCTGGCTTGAAATAGTATCATCGGTAGTCCAGAATAAATGAATGGGGAATGTATAATTCTTGAAATGTCCTACAGGTACACTTGTACCATAAAATTGAGCATCGAAAAAATAATCTTTCTTTTCAAGCCAGGTACGCCATTCAAACACTACATTCCTGGGTAGGTTTTCCATTAATCCAAAGGTTTTGGCTTTCACATAGCCAGTCATGAAAACACTTATCGGCGCAAAAATGTAAAAATAGAAATAAGCCTTCATCCTGTAATAAGGCGGCATATTCCTGTAATAACCTGCTGATACCGCAAAATTGACCATTCCTTTTACATTCTCCAGGTTTTTCATAAATCCTATTTGCTGTCCGCCGGCACTGTGCCCGACAATCATAAACGGAAGATCAGGAAATCTGTTATTCAGAAAATTTTTGATGGCGGGCATATCTTTTACTCCATAATCTGAAAAAGTAAACTCGCAGGATCTCAGATTGCAGGAAGAAGAATCTCCGCTTCCTCTGTAGTCCCAAAGACAGCACAGAAAATCATGTTCAGCAAGAAAGGTGAGGAAAGACAGATAAAATTCTTTTCTAGTTGCGGTGCCGCAGTTAAACTGGATCACTGCCTTCGGATGCTCCGGAATAAGAAGAATGCCTTTAAGCTTTACACCGTCTTCACATACTGTTTCAAAATTTTCCGTTTTCATGTTTCAATTTAACTTAAAAAATTAATGATACGTTATAAATTAAACTGTATCCCTTTTCTCTGTTAAATTTAATAAATCCCCTGATTCCTTTATCATATTTAACTATGCAGTACCAGGTTTCTGTATCATGATTTTGAAAGTTATCCAGCTTTTATTCAGGTGTATATTTCATTACAATATAATTACTGGGATCTTTGGCAGAGGTATTTTTTACTTCCAGAAATCCTGTTTTTCTGTATAAATTGTACGCTTTGTCATTTCCGGGTGTAACTTCCAGGAAAATTTCAATATCATTAAACTGTCTGCCTGCTTCATGAATAACAGCTTCAATCAATCCCTGACCAATATTCTTTCCCTGGAACACTCTTTTTACATACATCTGGTAAAGGGTACCTGAGTTTTCGTTACTTTTAACAAAAGCACAGATTCCTATAAGCAGATCATCTGCGAATGCACCCACTACAAATTTTCCAAAAGTCTGTTCTTCAATGTCGTTTTCCATCTGAAATTTTTCAATTTTCCGGGCTTCCTGATAGGTTGCGCAAAATGACCCAGGAAACTGTTCCAGACTTTCCAGACGGATTGCCCGATATGCCTTACTTTCTTCAGGAAGAAGTTGGCGATAGCTGATATTATTCATGCTGATAAGATTTTTCATATGATCAATATACAAATATGGAGATAATTTTGTTTGTCAAAATAATTTATCAAAAATTATAAAACAACCTTATCTGCTTGTAACAAATATCGTTTCAGGTAGTCTTATTAAAATAAAGCATATACTTTTTGACAGAAAGTTCATAAAAGCAGTCTTTAAATGGTAAAAAGTGTTTGTTTAAATGAGAAATATTACAATATTTTATCTGAATGTTACATTTTTGCGAAATAACCTGTTTATTTCACAATGAACATGATAATTTATGTATATTTATAACACTGATTGGGGAATAATATTAGAATAACGATAGAAAATTATCAACTTATTTTTAAGTAAGTGAATAGGTAGATATGTAGATATACAGGGAAAAGTGGTGCTGATGGGAAAAATTAATGTAATCATTTTTAAAAATAAAACGATCCGCTCAAAGGCTATCAAAGAGATAATAGCCTTTACAATCTTCGTGGGGCTGCTTCTGGTTATGTTTTCATGTCATAAGGAAACTGATAATACAGACCGGGAAAATTTTGATATATCCCTGTTGACCCAAAGCTCTGAGCTTCAGCTGTCTGGTGAATATGAGGCTTTTGTTAAGCTTAATAAAGAATACCTGAAGAAAGCGGCAAAAATAAAATATACAGCAGGAAAAGGTCTCTGCTATCTGAATATGGCAGGCGTAAATGTTTCTGCAGGAAATTATGAAAAAGCCCGTTTTTTTTTCAATAAAGCAGAAAAAGATCTGATTAATTCAGGAAATGCTTACCATAAAGCAGTATTCTATGATGATTACAGTCTCTATTATTCTCATCTTAAATTAAACGATAAGGCTATAGAATGCAACAACAAGGCATTTTATTATCTCAAACAGGCCGGAAAAACGAAGCTTAGCCAAAAACTTCTACCCAGACTTTATGTAAACAAAGGAATTTACTATGCATGGAAAGGATGGCTGGGAACTTCTCTGAAATGCTTTACAAAGGCAAATGTATTGGAAAATTCGGCGTACACCAATTGTATGGTGTCACAATACTATTTATTTACCCATAAACCTGATTCTGCCGGTATATACATCAGCAAAGCAGATGAAAAAATGATCAGTCAGAAAACTACAGATGTGGAATCTCTTTGGGTGTATTATACAATGGGATACTACTATAATGAAATTGAAAATAGCGAACAGGCTGAAAAAGCACTAAAAAAAGCACTGGAAATCAATATTAAGACAAGACGGACCTATTCTTCACATATCAAAGAAGTTTATAAATCACTTGCAGAATTATATAAGAAAAAAAATGACGGAGGGAAGGCCTATTTTTATCTGAAGAAATATATGGAGGAGGAGGGAAGATTTGATGCAGAACGATTTGCCGTCATGAATAAAGCTACCGAAGATTTTATTTCGGAAATGAAGCAGGAATCGGACTGGCATAAAAACGATCTTCCGTTGTTTATTGCATTGTCTATCACAGTACTTACTGTTTCAGGAGTATATGTACGGAAAATGATTAACAGATTACAAAAGAAGAAGAATACTTTAAAAGAACAAACCGACGCACTTAAAAATCATGTCCAGACAAAACAGCTTCATGAGGTGACTGAACTTGCTAAAAGAAATGATTCTTCTTTCCTGCTGAAATTTAAAGAGCTCTTTCCTGAATTTATTAAATCGCTGCTGGCGATCAATCCGGATCTTGAAAATTCAGAACTGGCTTTCTGTGCAATGCTGAAATTACGTTTTTCATCCAAAGAGATTGCAGATTATACTTTTGTACAGCATAAATCTGTTCAACAAAAGAAATACAGGATCAGAAAAAGACTGAATATTCCCGGAGAAACAGATATTTACGATTTTTTTGATAACCTGGCAGAATAAAGAAATACATCACAATAAAAGCAGAATGATTCTGTTTTATGAAAAGATTTATTGTTGATCTCAGCAGAAATAACCATTGAGAATTTTAAAATTATACAGACTGTTTTTTCTCTGGAGAAATCATTATTTAATCATAATATATACATGAATTTAGCTTAATTAGAGAGACATATGATGCGTATTTTTCTTTTTGTGTTACTTTTTGTTTTAGTTTCGTGCCATTCCCATTCAAAGAAAGAGGCTGAAAAGAAATTTGACGTTGCTTTATTGAAACAGAATGAAAAGTTAAGGCTTGGTGGAGAATATGATTCACTCATTAGTCTTAATAAAAAATATTACAAACAGGCTGATAAAATGAATTATCCGGATGGGAAGGCACTGTGCTATATCAATCTGGCAGAACTTAATATATCGCTTGAAAACTTCCAGAAGGCGCAGATTCTTTTTGATAATGCAAAGGAAATTCTGGATGATTCGGAAGACAACCTGCACAAAGCAAGATTTTACAACGTGTATGGCCGCTTCAATGTAGAGCTCCGAAGGCTTGATAAAGCTTTTCAGTATAATAATGAAGCAATGAGTCTTATCAGGAAAAGTGATCATTCCCCACTTAAAGACGATATCCTTTTCAGTATTTATTTCAGACAGGCTATTTATCTTGTTCAAAAAAAGCAATACCAAAAAGCACTCGGGTATTTCCATAAAGCAAAACGGCTGGACGATACCGGTCTTGCAGATTGTGCAATAAGCGATTATGTCTATATGCATAAAGACAAAGATTCTGCATATAAGTATATAACCATTGCTTATAATAAAGCCAATCTAAGAGGTAAAGAAGATGGAATAGCCCTCTATGCCAATACCATTTTGGGGGAATATTTTCTTTATGATAAACAATATGATAAGGCGGAACAGGCTCTGATTAAAGCATTGAAAATCAATAATAAAACAAAACGTATCTATGTTTATTATGGTAAGTATATCTATAACGATCTCAGAATGTTATATGAACGTACCGGAGATAAAGAGAAGGCCTATTTTTATTTGAAAGCCTATACAGAGGCTTTCGACAGAACCAACACTTCTTTGCTGGCTACCATTAATCAGGATATGGAGTCTTTTATTACAGTCAGCCAACAGGATGCGGATCAGCATAAAAGCAAAATATACTGGATTGTTTCCCTGTCGTTTTTGGGGCTTTGCCTGCTGGGGGTATATGCCTGGAGAATTATTGTTACCTTGAGAAAACGAAAAAAAATTCTTGCCCGGGAAGCTGAAAATCTGAAAATAAGAATGAATGACAATAAGCAGGAGGAAATTATAGAACTTGGTAAAAAGAATGATCCTGAATTTCTGGATCGTTTTAAAGAAACTTACCCTGAATTTATCGCTCAGCTTTTTATGATTAACCCCAACCTTGAAAATTCCGAACTGGTTTTCTGTGCGATGCTTAAATTACATTTTTCTTCTAAAGAAATAGCAAACTATACGATGGTTCAGCATAGAAGTATTCAGCAGAAAAAATACAGGATCAGAAAAAAATTGAATATTCCCGGGGAAACAGATATTTATCATTTCTTTGATACCTTACAATAATCCAAAAAAAAACTGTCTGATTCATCAGGTCAGACAGTACTCGAAATATTCTCTTTTCACCACCCGGTCTTTTTTTAGTGGTCTCAGTGCTCAAATATGAAAATTTTTGACGGAAACATGAAAAAATACGATACTACACGGATACTACATGTTATATTTTGATTTTAAATATCTGATATTTAAATAATTATGATATTTTCTTAATTTGTTAATCCTTTTATGAAAAATAGCAGTAGTTCTTTGGACGTTTCTCCTTTTTTATACTGTATTTCTGATTATTTCTCTTTTTTACTTCTTCTTTTTTAGTTGATTTTCAATATGTTTTTTCATCCGTTTTTTAGGTTGGAATTATATTCATCCTTACTTATAAAAAACAGAATTTAGCAAGACAAAATTGAGTGTAAAATGTAATTGATTGATACTTAATAAATTGCAAGTCATGATGTATACGAGTAGTATCATTTATTTTTGTTTTTTATTGGGAATATACAAGTTTTGTGAAGCGATTTGTTGTGAAATTTTCATCATTGATTTCATTTTGTTGAACTTATGATAATGCTTAAGTGGATTGATCAGAATCCAAAATAATTTTTTGATAAAATGACCTACCTATAATCATACAACCAAAGTAATTTTAAATAAATCTATGAAAAAAAGAATTTTATTCGTTTGTGCATTAGCATCTTGTTTTACGGTTTTCAATGCTCAGAGATGGGAATCTGTCTCTCAGAAAACTTCACAGATAAGAGAAGGAGTAGAAGTACAACATTCTTATAGAGTGGATCTGAAATCTCTTCGCGAAATGCTGAGAAATGCTGAAGAAACCGGGAAAGGAGCAACACCAGTTATTATTTCTTTACCCACGGTTGAAGGGAAAATTGAAAAGTTTGCTGTCTATAGCAATCCTGTACTTGATAAATCCCTGGCCGAAAGATATCAGCTTGGGTCATATGTAGGAGTAGGCGTAGATGATCCGTCTAAATATTTGAGATTCAGTACCTCTTCCTATGATATGCAGTCTATGATCATCAAAAATGGTATATTTCAGTTTATAGAACCAATAAGTGCTGATAAACAAACTTACGGGGTATTCTATAAATCAAAGAATGAAGGAGAACACGGCTTTAAATGTGATACAGGAGAACATGATTTTAAGAGTATTAATAAATTGGTAGAGAATGGTAAAAAAATGCTTTCCGGAGTGGGGATTGCCAGCAGACCTACCAATACAAAATACAGAGATTTTAGAATGGCATTGTCCGTTACAGGAGAATACAGCCAATATCAGTTAACAGCGGCAGGAACTCCGGCCAATGCGACCGACGACGTAAAAAAAGGTGTTGTACTGGCCGCCATGAATAATACGATGACCCGCATAAACGGAGTTTTTGAACGTGATTTCGGAGCTCATCTGACCGTTCAGAATCTTCCGGATATCATCTATCTTGATCCGGCTACAGATCCTTATTCTAATAATTTAAATTTACAGTTGCAACAGACCCTTACTTCTGTAGTAGGAAATGCCAATTATGATATCGGGCATGTTCTTAATCAAAATGCAGAAAGAAGCGGAAACGCAGGAGGAATCGGAATTGTCTGTGTAGATCCGGCCACTAATACTGAAATAAAAAAAGGTTCAGCTTATACCCAGGGACCTGTTCCGG
Source organism: Chryseobacterium cupriresistens (assembly GCF_046614675.1). Lineage (NCBI taxonomy): Bacteria > Pseudomonadati > Bacteroidota > Flavobacteriia > Flavobacteriales > Weeksellaceae > Chryseobacterium > Chryseobacterium cupriresistens. The sequence goes on from NZ_JBKKJT010000003.1 coordinate 566,289, forward strand.
TGGGGGAAGTTTTTGATTTTACGGCAGCCCATGAGATGGGACATCAGTTGGGAGCTAACCACACATTTTCAAATACTTCTGTCACAGATGCCAATCAGGGAGCCAATGTAGAGCCTGGAGGAGGTACTACTATTATGGGCTATGCCGGAATTACCTATGATAATGTGCAGGCTAACGCTGATGGATACTTCCATTATAAATCCATTGATCAGGTATTAACTAATTTAGAAAGTAAAGTTAATTGCGGAGCCTCTCAAAATATTATCAACAATACTGCTCCAGCCATTAATCCTTTAGCTGCTTATAGTATTCCTAAAGGAACTGCTTATTATCTTGAAGCTTCAGCTACAGATGCTGAAAATGATTCTGTGAACTATACCTGGGAACAGAATGACAGTACTGATGAATTTTCTACCATTTCCGGCGACAGCGGATGGGGATACAATCCAAAAGGAGCTTTGGCAAGATCAGTTCCCGGAACAGCAAACGGAAGAAGGTATTTTCCCAACTTTGCAAGTGTGATGAATGGAATCCTGACAGACAAACAGAGATGGGAAACAGTATCATATATCCCGCGCACATTGAACTATGCGGTAACGGTACGGGATCTGAACGCTCAGCGTCCTATGGTTTCAAGCTCAACAACCACAGTGACTGTAGGGAATGACGGGCCATTCAAATTCAACGGACTGACCACATCTTCAGTATTGTATAATGATGCACTAAACACTATCTATTGGGAGGTTGCCAATACAAATGCAGCCCCTTATAATACAGCGAGCGTGAAAATAGATTATACTACAGATAACGGTGCAACCTGGACAAATCTTGTAGCTTCAACTCCAAACATCGGAAGCTATAGTGTACAAATGCCGGGTAATATAAGCGGAGCAGTAAAATTAAGAGTGTCAGCTATAGGGAATATCTTTTATGCAGTATCTCCTGCTGTTACTGTGGGAAGTGCACCTACTTCGACTGCATCAGCGCCTACAGGAGTTTCCACGATAGATACTGAGGTTTTTAAAACAACAGCAAGGGTATCCTGGAATAGTGTTCCCGGAGCTGCTTACTCTGTTAATTACAGAAAAGCAGGAACGGCCAGCTGGTCTAATGTTGCTAGCCAGGCAAATTCTGTAGTTCTGAATAATTTAGAAGATGAAACCAATTACGAAGTTCAGGTAGCAGCTGTGGTAAATTCAGTTCCCGGAACTTTCTCTAATAATTATACATTTAAAACAAAAGGATTAAAGACTGGAGCTGATTACTGCCTTTTAAATTCAGGTTCACCTTATGTAGGAGCCATCTTAAAAGTTACCGTTGCGAATCTTGATTATAGTGATCTTACAGCAAAATCCTATAAAGATTTAAGCGAAGATCTTACTAAAATTGTTAACTTGACACAAGGCAGTAGCTATACGCTTACACCTAGAATAGGGAATTTGTTGCAAAACGGACTTCCGGTAAATGTATCTGCCTGGATTGATTACAATAGAAACGGAGTATTTGAATCTACAGAAAGGGTAGGACAGACTTCAGCGACAGCAAATGCAGGTAATATAGGATTACCAGGTTTTAACTTCACCGTTCCTGCTACCACTTACTCCGGAGATAAGACATTAAGAATGAGAGTCGTTGGTAAATTCGCAACGAGTGCCTTGAATAGCGTATGTGGTGAGTTGGCAAGCCAGGCTGGAGGTATTATGGATCTTCCTGTGAAAATTACTGCGAGTACACTTGCTGTGAGAGAAACGGTAGATACAAAATCATCAGAGGTTTCTGTTTATCCTAATCCTGCAGATACATTTGTAGAAGTGAAAAACCTTAAAGGTAAAGGTGACTATAAAATCTACAGTGCAGATGGAAGACTGGTTCAGGAAGGTAAGATTGATGGAAAAATCAATGTAGCTTCTCTGGTCAAAGGAATGTATGTAATGACAATAAAAGAAGATAAAAATACTTATAATACCAAATTGATCAAGAAATAACACATATGAACCTCCGCACCCGGATCTAAAAGCGGAGAGAAAAAGAATTTATTAAACCTAAAAAGGCTGTCTCTGGATGAGGCAGCCTTTTGTTTTGCTTATGAAGTCAGGTGGCCGTTGAAAAAATCAAGCATGGCGGTTAATGATTTGTCAGAATGCATCCGTTCTCCGTTTTCAAGGGATTCCTTTGTGGCTCCGGCGGCTCTCTTACGCATGTTATTTTCGTAGGCGGAAATAGCTTCCTTTACAGTAGTATAATTATTACCTGTTAAATGCTCGCTCAGTTCCAGGGCATCCAGCATCGCCATATTGGCACCTTCTCCTGCAAAAGGAGGCATCACATGTGCTGCGTCACCAATCAGAGTCAGGTTAGGCTGTGTTTCCCAGGTCTGATCCAAGGGCATAGAGTAAATCAGACGTGGAATAAAAGGAGTCATTGCATTTTCAAACAATTCTTCCCAGATAGAAGCCCATTCGGAATATTCTGTTTTGAACCATTTCAGCATCTGTGCCTGATCAGAGAAATCAAGACCGCTGGTGGCAGGCCAGTTTTCATCAGCTTTAAAGCTTGCATAAAATCCGAGATCCCCATTGCCTTTTTGCCCCATTAAAATATTTTGAGAATTTCCGAATGCCATTATTTTTCCACCTTTAATCAATGCATCAATCTGAGGTGCATTTTCTTTTGAAACATTTCCTTCCAGCATAATGATTCCGGAGTAAACAGGTTTATGGGTATGGAGATACGGACGGATTTTAGAATTGGCACCATCTGAAGCAATCACAATATCAGCATACACTGATTTCCCGTTTTTAAAATGCAGAAGCCATCCTTCATTCTGGCGTTCCATAGAAAGAAAATGACTGTTCCAGATTACCGTTTCAGGATGCAAAGATTCTAACAGCATATTTCGTAACGGGCCGCGGTCTATTTCAGGGCGGAAATGTTCATGACCAAAATCCTCTTCAGGTTTCGTCTCGTGATCATTAAAAAATATTTCTGCCTTTTCATTCATGATCAGCGTTCTGTCTGCGCCGGGACGGAAAGCCTGTTTAAACTCTTCCAGAAGTTCCGCTTTACGGATGGCTGCCAAACCTGAATCTTCATGCATATCGAGTGGAGAACCCTGTACGCGTGCATTTTTGTTGAAGTCTCTTTCATATACTTTTACATCTGCGCCTTTCAATTGTAAAAGTCTTGCCAGTGTAAGTCCTGCCGGACCGCCACCAACGATTGCTATTGATTTATTGTCTATCAGCATTGTTGATTTAAATTTTACAAGGCAAATTTACCTTCCTTTCAACACGGATAATAGTACAAATCGGTCGTTTTCATTTTTGGATAATTCTTTGGGAGCAACCCCGGAAAACTTCTTTACTTCTTTGATGAAATGGTTCTGGTCTGTATAATTGAGTTCCGGGAAAAGCCTCCCTTGGGCAATATGTTCCAATGATGCTCTGAAACGCAAAATAGTAGAGTAGGCTTTTAATGACAGGCCAAGTTGTTTGGTAAAGTACCGGTTAATTTGTCTGCTGCTCCAGCCTGTTTTTTCAGAAAGTTCCTGCACGCTCATTTCTCCTTTTGAGGCATATACCAGCTCAAAAAGTTTCCGTTTTCTTTCATCTACTTTCAGTGGAAGCAGTTCTTTTATTTTTTGGGTTGCTTTCGTACAGCAATGGCTGAAATCCTTTATATCATCAGCTTTAAAATTCCAGAAATCAGGAGAAAGCTCTTTTCCGATATTCAATAAATCAGCAATGGAGGTATTCAGAATGTATTCAACTGCAAGAGGTTTGAAGCTTACAACAAAAGCGTTCGTATGCGGAGCAATAAATCTTTGTTCAGGATAAGTTTCCAATCCGAGAAGGGTAATATGAAAAGATTCTGAAGCCGACTGTGAGAAAAATAAATCAATTCTTCCGTCAGGAATAATCACAACCTCTTTAGCTTCATCCGAAAGATTCTGAAAAGTGCCCAGATTTTCAACGAAATCTGCAATCTCTTTATCAGGTTCTATGAAAACGTAAGTGAAGTCATTCTCCATAGTAATGCCTTGTGTTTTTTAAAGAAGAAAATTACAAAATACATCTGATCTATTAAAAAAGATATAGTTTATTTTAATAGGTTATAAATGCTATTTTTGTCAGGAGAGATTTAAAAACAAATATGCTGCAGCTTTTACTTTATGGACAAATCATCACTTAACACCTATTTCCATTCTTTATTCAGTATCCAAGCTGAAGTAGTTGAAAAAATTACTGAAAAATTCAGTCATTTTGAGGTAAAAGCAAATACTGTTTTGCTGGATAAAGATACGATCAGTACCAAAACCTACTTCCTGGAAAAAGGCTATGTGCGGTCTTATATCCTGAATGAAGATAATGAGGAGATTACCACCAATATTTATACAGCTCCCTGCTTCGTTAATGATTTTCTGTCCTTTTTCAGACAGCAGCCTACCAAAGAAATATATCAGACGATCACCGAATGTGTCTTTTGGGAGACCGGATTGGAAAATGTCCAGCATAATTTTCATAATATTCCTGAATTCAGAGAGTTCAGCAGGCTTCTTTTTGTTCTTAATTATTATACGATCCATGACCGGCTCATCGAAATGGCGAGTCAGAAGGCTTCCACGAGATATTTTAACCTGATGAAAAAAGATCCGGATATTTTTCAACATGTTCCTTTGAAGGTGATTGCTTCTTACCTTGGTATCAAGGACAGTTCCCTGAGCAGGATCAGAAGGGATATTCATAAATTGTAATTTCTTTTCATTTGTCAAGTGATAGTTCAGGAATCATCGCTCATCTTTGCTTAAAAATAATTTCATGAACAAAAAACATATTGTTGTAGTAGGATTAGGTGGTGTAGGCGGTTATTTTGGATTTAAAATAAATCAGAATAATGAAACCACGGAAAAATATACCATTTCTTTTGTTGCCCGTGGAGAAACGTATGAGAAAGTGAAAGAAAACGGCTTGACTTTATTATCTCCCGAGCATTCCAATCCTCAGACCCGTCCTGATGTTATCGTGCAGACTATCAGTGAGATCAAAAATCCTGATCTGGTTTTGATCTGTGTAAAAGAGTACGATCTTGAAAATGTCTGTAAGCAGTTGCAGGAAGTTATTAATAAAGATACTGTATTGCTTCCGATGATGAACGGAGCAGATATTTATGACAGAATCCGTAAAATAATTCCGGAACACACTATTCTTCCAACCTGTATCTACGTAGCTTCCCATATTAAAGAAAGAGGAGTAGTGGAACATAAAGGAAAAGCCGGAAAAATGATTGTGGGAAGAGATCCTGAGCATTTTTCTGCCCCGGTAGAATGGATTACAGAGCTATTGAGTGAAAGTAAAATCGATTTTGATTTTAAAGATAATTCATTATCAGATATCTGGACGAAATTTATTTTTATTGCCAGCTTCGGATTGGTAACAGCAAAGCATAATTCATCTATTGGAACTGTATGTACCGATGAACAGCAGCAGAAAGAAGCGGCTGAAATTATGAAAGAAATCAAACAGATTGCTGATAAGAAAGGAATCTATCTTCAGGAAGATATCATCGCTAAAACATTTGAAAAAGCCTCAACATTTCCTTTTGAGACTCCAACTTCCTTACAGCTTGATATTAATTCCGGAAAAAAGGATAATGAGCTGGAATTGTTTGCAGGTGCTGTATTGAAATATGGCACTGAAACAGCTGTAGAAACTCCTTTTACTCAAAAAATTTACACTGAGATTAAAGCAAAATAAGTGTACGTGAAAGCTGATGGGAAAGAAAATATAAGAAGGCGGGCTTTAGCCCGCCTCCATTGAAAATTAAATATAAAAGATAGAAGCTGATTAAGCACTGTGCATGAATTTTTGTCTGTCCAATAGTACTTCTTCCGTTTCCCTGTGATCAGGATCATCCACACAGCAGTCTACAGGGCATACAGCCTTACATTGAGGCTCTTCGTGAAAGCCTTTACATTCCGTACATTTTCCGGATACGATATAATACACTTCATCTGAGACAGCAGGATGGTAAGCCTCAGCATCACCTTTTGTGCCGTCGGGGAATGTAATATGTCCTGAAAGCTTGGTTTTGTCTTTCCAGCGCCAGTCGATAGCACCTTCGTAAATGGCTGAGTTGGGGCATTCAGGTTCACAGGCTCCACAGTTGATACAGGCATCTGTTATTTTTATAGCCATATTGTTTGAATTTAAAGGGTTTAAAAAAGGGATTCCGTCAACGTTGAACGATTCTGAAATCCCTGCTAAACTTAAATGACAGCAGTTTAACACTGTTCTTTGAAAATAAGCAGCATAAAGTGTGCTATTTTTTATTTAAATCATTAATATGCAGTAATTTCTGCCGGTACTTAGTCACTAATGGCAATTTTTTTAGAAGATGCAATGCTGATAAGCTTGTCAAATTTACTGGAATACAGATCCGAAATTTGGGTGGATTGCTCATCCGTAAATAATGATGACCTGACAATCGGAACGCTGAATGGCAATGGCCAGGCACGCAATGATTTGGCTATAGAATCCATGGCGTTAATTCCCTGCATGGCCTGAAGACCATCAGCCCAGCATACCAGCCCTACAGTTTTATCCGTGAGATAAGGCTCGTACCAGTTGGCGGTTACTTCAAGCCAATCCAGACAGTTTTTCATTACTCCCGGAATGCTGCCGTGATAAAGAGGAGCCAGCCAGATATGCAGATCAGCATCAGTAAACATTTGAGCCATACGCTCTACGGCCAAAGGAGTTTTGGTAAGCGTGACATCGAATAGAGGAATGCCGGAGTCAGCAAGTGTAAAAATATCAGTCTGAATTCCCAACATTTTCAGGCGCTCAGAAAAATAATCCGAAATCAGTCCGGAAGTAGATAAAGTTCTTCTTTCCAGCGATCCGTTGAATATGATTGCTTTCATTTTTTAATGTTTAAAAATTACTTTGGGTAACCCTATTTCACCATACATCAGTGTTTTCACCAGCGGTTTCAGTAATCCTGCTGCTAATAAATACAATGAAGGATCATGATGAGTACTTGCGCGGACAACCACTTTCTGATTTTTATACTGTTTCAGATCAGCATAGATGAGACGGCGTTTCCATAGATCCAGCAGAACAGTTTCTGCATTGTTTAAATCAGCATAAGAAGCGTAAGGAGACAATTTTTCCATAATCAGCATATAAGCCCAGGGTGGAATAATAGCATCCGTAGAACAGATGATCGCTACTGCTTTTTCATTGTAAACAGAAAAATCCACCGCAGCAATTGATTCTTTAAATTCTTTCTCCTTAACAATCATTCCCATAAAAAGATGTTCTTTGATATCCAGTTCTACAATTTCCGTAGTCGGTTTGTAATCTGAAAGGTCAAGAGCAATAATACCTGAAGCCTTTGCTTTATTGATAAAATTTTCCTCATTCATAATTCGTTTACTTTCAGTATTATTTATCTTACTTTTGACAAAGCTTCTTCATATTTTCTTTCAACAGCAGACCAATCCAGTACAGACCAGAAAGCATCCAAATAATCTGCGCGTTTATTTTGATAATTCAGATAATAGGCATGTTCCCAGACATCTATTCCAAGAATCGGAAAACCTCTGTTGGTGGAGAGAATATCCATCATCGGATTATCCTGATTAGGAGTAGAACTGATGGCCAGTGAGCCGTTGAATTTTACAAAAAGCCATACCCATCCTGAACCAAATTGCGACAAACCTGTCTTCTTCATTTCTGCTTTTAGATTGTCGAGGCTTCCGAAAGTGGCTGTGATATCGTCATGAAGCATGCCTTCAGGATTCAGCTTGGGTTGTGGAGAAATAATTTCCCAGAATAAAGAATGGTTATAGTGGCCGCCACCATTATTTCTGACAGCAGGACTGTATTCACTTATTCTTTGCAGTAATGAATCAAGGTCAGGATTGGTTTCATTGGTTTGTGCCAGTGCTGCATTCAGATTATCTACATAAGCCTGATGATGTTTCTGATGGTGAATGGTCATCGTTTCTTTATCTATAAAAGGCGCCAAAGCATCGTAAGCATAAGGTAACTGTGGTAATGTAAATGGAGTCATTGTATTTATTTTTTTTGATTAATGTCTCACAAAGGTAGAAATATATTTAAATAAAACAACTTTATGGTTGTTTTATTTATTTTCTGATGAATATAAGTAAAATGTTGTAAATCTTTATTTTATCCTTGATTTTATATGGTTATAGAAAATGACTATATTTGTTGTTGAAAAATAAAACAACCTAAATATTGTCAAATGAAGAAGCCGGCTGCGGATCGTATTCTGATGTTTTTAAAGATGAGAGGCGAGGCTACCTCCCTTCTTATTGCTGAAGAATTGTCGATCACCAAAGAAGGGGCAAGAAAGCATTTACTGAATCTTGCTCAGGAAGGATTGATCCGGTCTTCGGTGAAGAGCGAAGGGGTTGGGCGTCCATCTATATACTATACTCTTACAGAGAAAGGACTGGCTCAATTTCCGGATACCCATGCAGATGTTACAGTTCAGATTTTGAAATCCGTGAAAAATCTTTTGGGTGAAAATGCATTGGATTTATTAATCAGCGACCGGGAGAAAAATACCCATGAGCGTTATGAAAAAGTACTTTCAAAGGCAGAATCACTGGAACAGCGCCTCGAATCTCTTTCAAAAGTTCGTAGTGATGAAGGCTATATGGCGGAATGGAAAAAAGAAGGGGAAGTGTATTATCTGATTGAAAATCATTGTCCGATATGCGCTGCAGCAACAGAATGCCAGGGTTTCTGCCGCGCGGAGCTATCCAATTTTCAATCCCTGATAGGAAAGGAGTATACAGTGGAAAGAATAGATCATATTATTTCCGGAGGGCAGCGTTGTGTGTATAAAATCAGCCAATAACTTATCATTTATCATTAAAAAAATGGTTGTAAAAGCAGTAATATTTGACATGGATGGTGTTCTGGTAGACTCAGAAAAATTCTGGACCCAGGCAGAACTGGATGTATTTTCATCTTATGGAGTGCAGGTTACGGATGATCTGGCGGAACAAACCAAATATATGACCACTCAGGAAGTTACTGAATTCTGGTATAAAAGATTTCCCTGGGAAAATTTTGATGCCTCTGATCTGGAAAATAAAGTGGTTACAAGAGTAATCGAAATGATACAGACCGAAAACTGTACCATGTCTGGTGTAGAGAAGTTTATTAAAAATCTTAAGAACAAGGACTACAAAATAGGGCTGGCTACCAATGCTCCTTTACGTGTAGCACATGCGGTGCTTGAAAAGCTTCAGATTCATGACCTGTTTGATACCATTCACTCATCAGAGTTTGAAAATCAGGGAAAACCTCATCCTGCCGTATATCTTACTTCTGCAAAAAATCTCGGAGTTTCCCCGGAAGACTGTATAGCTATTGAAGACAGCCAGTCAGGATTAAAAGCGGCAAAAGAAGCCGGAATGCAGACTATAATTTTCACCAATAATGACGAAAATATAGATTCAAACCTTGCCGATTTTAAAATCCTGAATTTTAATACAGTTTTTCTGCCGTTATTTGTTGAATAGTGAATAGTGAATCCGCTCCGCTGTGAATGTTAAATGATGTTACAAAATGGACTATTGACTGCGCAGCAAATTGACCATTGACATTTCCTCGCATCTCGCATCCCGAATCCCAAAATCAATACTTCGTCAACACCTCCATCAACAACAAAATAGAAACCAGCTTTTTAGACGACTTATACTCCGGACTAAGCTGTTCACGGATTTCTCCCAAAGCTTTGCTTAGCTTATTACTTACTGTTTTATTGCTGAGCCCCAGCGCTTCTGCTGTTTCATTCACAGACATATTTTTCCTGATTCTCATATTGTATACCTGCTGTTCCGTTGAGGGAAGATGGGAAACTACTTCATCAATCATAGTCAATAAAGCACTGATCTCATTTTCTTCAAGGATTTCGAAATACTCGGAATCTGCAATTTCTATTTCATTCGCAATATCAAACTCATCAATACTCAGCGTAGGAGGCGCTTTTTTGTAGCTGTTATAAAAATCAATAATCCGGTAATGAAGATGACGGAGAAGGTAGCCTTTGGCACTTTCTGTATCATCGGTTTGTATGGCATCCGTATTCTCAAGAATCTTCATCCACAGATTCTGGAGGATTTCTTCAGAAACGTCCTTATCCCGTGTCCGTACATAAACAAAGCGATACAGACTATCCCAATACCGGTCATACAGCAGCATAAATGCAGGGCGGTCGCCTGATTTTATTTTCTTTAATAATATATAGTCTGTTGGGCTCATATTGTGATACAAAATTACCTAAAGGAAAATTAACTTTTTGTGAACTTTGGGTGTGATAAGATTAAATATTTCTGAAAAACAGGCCGAAAATTGAACGTTAATGTTGAGTAAATGTGAAATATGACGAAAATTATTAACAATTTGGTTCTAATGTGAATATAACATTAAGAATGCCCCAGGGAAGTTTTTCATTTTCACTGTCTTATAGATAGAAGTATCTGTGAATACATGAAAGACCCCTATGAAAAAACTTTTACCATATAAAAATATTGAAGCCTTTGTTTTCAGACTTTGGGAACGGGAAGTTTCGGAAGACTCAATTTCCAAAAAAGAAAATGAACTTTTAAAACAGTGGAAAAATCTTGCAGAAAAAGATCTGGACATTGTTCATCTTAAAGAATCCAGAGAAAGGGTATTGTCCGGACTGGAAAATTACTTTTCTCAAAAAGATATTGTATCTATCCCGTCAACAAAAAGCTTTAGAACACATCTTTATAAAATTGCGGCGGTTATTATTCTGCTTTTAACATTGGGCGGAGTTTTTACCTACTCCTTATTCATTAAGCCAGATGTTTATCTTGCAAAATCCGGAAATAGTATTGTTCGTCTTGAAGACGGATCTGTGGTTACTCTTTTACCAGGCGCTGTACTGACTGTAGAGAAATCTTTTCCTGCGTCCACCAGAGTCGTGGATTTAAAAGGCGATGCAATATTCTCTGTGGCAAAATCTAAAAAACATCCATTCATCGTTCGTGCGGATGGTTTTAGTACCAAAGTATTGGGAACGGTATTTAAGATTTCACAGTCAGGTAAGAAAAAAGCGGTTGATCTTTACGAAGGAAAGGTGGCTGTATCCACTCCCGGGGTTCCGGTTTCTTTCCTTAAGCCTAATCAGAAGTGGACCAACTTCGGAGTTGCTCATACTACAGCAGTTATTTCCCTGAAACCTGTAAAAAATTCAGCAGGCAGAATTACGTCAATATTGTCTCTGAGTTTTAACGATGTTCCTTTAAAGGAAGTAGTGACGGTCCTGGAAAGCAATTATCATACAAAGGTTCAATATCCTAAGGAAGCTGAAGATAAAAAAATTACTGCTGATTTTACGGGAGGAACGGTCGGAGAAAATATTGAATCACTGGCTTTCATCCTGGGACTGGAAGTACAGAAAAAAGAAAATACCTATATCCTTAAGAAATAAATCATTATAAAAAATAAATAATCATAATCAAGAGAACACTATTAAGTATGAAAAGTTTGAAATGTGGGATTACCATAGCAACCTTATTTTTTACTGTAGCCGCAGAAGCTCAGGAGCTGGTTCAGAAAGTAACATTTTCTGTACCTGCCAACAGGCCGTTGATTGAAGTTTTGGAAGAATTTGCCGGAAAAACGGGAATGAGACTGGCATATTCCAAGGTAGACATTAAAGAGCTGAAGGTAAAAGGAGTGAAATGTGAAAATACTTCTATCAACAACTGTCTGAAGGACATTACCAATGGACTTCCTATTATTTACCGACTGCATGGTGATCTAATTTCGATAAAATATGAAAGCTCTACTATTTCCGCATTGGGAAACGGACGAATTTCCGGTAAAATAGTGGATGAAGTAGGAAATCCCGTTACCGGAGCAGAAGTCACTGTAGCTCAGAAAACAGTGGTCACTGATAATAACGGTGACTTTACCATAGATCTTCCTTCCGGAACTTATAATCTGACCATAAAAGCTCCTAAATATAATACGCTGAGAGTTGAAAAATTGTCTGTTATCAATAACGAAACCAGTTCTGTCTCATTTGCTTTAAATAAAGCTTCTGATAAAATTACAGATATCAAAGAAGTTGTGATTACGGCAGCCCGTAAAGCAGATACTCAGGCGGGACTTCTTGCCCAGCAGAAGAAAGCAGCCCAGATGAGTGATGGTATTTCAGCGGAACAGATTTCCAAGACACCCGACAGCGATGTGGGAGGAACTTTGAAAAGGGTAACAGGAATTACCACCATTGATAATAAATATGTAGTGGTAAGATCCATGGGAGAACGTTGGAACACCGCGGCCATGGACGGAATCAACCTGCCAAGCACGGAAGCGTATAACCAGAACTTCTCATTTGATATAATTCCTACAGCAATGGTAGAAAGTGTGGTGGTAAGCAAATCAGCCACTCCTGATATGAATGCAAGCTTTGCAGGAGGTTACGTAGAAGTGAGAACCAAGGATATTCCCAATGAAAACTTTACAACCGTTACGTTAGGAACTTCGTATAATGACCAGTCGGCTTTCAAAGAATTTCTGACCCGCAAGCGAGGAAAGTACGACTATTTCGGGTATGATGACGGTACAAGAGATTTTCCCAAAGGACTGGAGCCGATGAACTGGACAGATCCAAGGTTTTTTGAACAGTCCAGGCAGTTTACCAATGACAATTTCAGCACCTATAAAACCAGAGGTGATATGGGATCTAATATACAGCTGGCATTGGGAAGAACCTACGCGCTAAAAAACAATAATAAATGGGGATTTGCCGGAGCATTTGTCATCAGAAATGAACAGAATAAACTGGATATTGACCATACGGGAAGAGGAAACTGGCTGGATACTACCGGAATGCCTGATGCAAACGGAGAGATTCCATTCTATAATTTCAAAAACAGTGGGGCCTCCTATAATTACAATTCGACACTGGCAGGAATGCTTAATTTTGGATTGCAACTTGGGAAAAACAGAATCTCATTCCGTAATTCATATACCCATATTTTTGATAATACGCTCACAAGAGTAACAGGCTGGAACGAATACTCAACGGGTAGTGGAATGGCATCCAATGCAGAATTAGCTTATAATTATTTTTATAACGGTGTCATCCCCAATAATGATCCGGCTCAGATCAAAAACTTAGACAGGCCTTATACAGATAATACCAATTACCCGATTTTTCAGACCCTTTTACAAAATAAACTGGAAGGAAGCCATAAAATAGGAAATACAGAGATCAGTTGGTTTGCGGCCCGTACAGGAGTAGCTTCTGATACTAAAGACTACACACAGTATATTACCAGGTACGACTTTATCGGAAATGAAATTCTCACATTTCATAAGATCTATAATTCCGGAGCCGATTTTTACAGAGGATATATAGAAAACAAAGAAACAGATTACAATTACGGTGCGTCTGTTAAGTGGGATATGGATGCAGGAAGCTTTAAAAATACCATTAAAACAGGATATGCCGGTGCTATAAAAAACAATACCAACCAGCAACAGAAGTTTTTTCTTCGTGTTGACGAAAACCGTGACGTTCCGAACAGCGAGAAGAACTATTTGACGATGTATGGTTCACTTGCTGACTGGTTTAATGGCTCCCATTATGTTCCGGGTGGTATTGGCTGGGAAACCAAAGCATTGTATAAAAATGACAAGTATGAAGGAGAGGTTAATCAACATGCGGTTTTTGTCATGTTTGATAACCGTTGGAAGAAATTAAGGTTAGTCTGGGGCCTTCGTGCAGAGTACTTTAAATATGATCTTATCTCACAACAATTAGATCCAAATGATACAAAGAATGTGGAAAGAGCAGCCGTTGAAGATAAACCGTGGCAATGGATGCCCTCAGCGAACTTTACCTACAGTCCTACCAATAAAATTAATCTAAGGCTTGCTTACAACAGATCTGTTATCCGCCCTCAGTTCAATGAAAGAACAGGACTTCCTTATTTCGATCCGATAGCTAATGGTTTAATTTATAATACAGAAATGACGTCCTCTGTCATTAATAATTATGATTTCAAATTTGAATGGTTTCCAGGATTGGGAGAAATATTTTCGGCAGGACTGTATTATAAAAATATAGACAGACCTATCGAACGTGAAGGCCATATTTCCAGCGAGGGAAATCTTTTCCTGTATAATGGAAATTCAAAAAATGCAAAACTGATAGGAGTAGAGGCTGAGGTAAGAAAAAGTTTAGGCTTTATTGCTGACGTAACTTTTCTGGAAAAGCTTTTCATAAGCGGAAATTTTACGTATAACCATACCAAAGTAGTGGCTTTTAAAGATCTGTACAAAACAGGTGATAATGATGAAACCTATGAAGTGAAACGCCCGCTTTACGGACAGACTCCTTATGCTTACAATCTTGGACTGATCTATGATGGAAACCGTTTAGGGATGAGTTTTTTGTATAACGCAAAAGGAGACCAGTACATCACAGTAGGATATGCGTACAAAGGAGAAGAAATCCAGCGGCCTTATGCAGTGGCAGACGCTCAGATCTCTTATAAATTACTTCGTAACAGAAATCTGGAAGTAAAATTAAATGTAAGAAACATTTTTAACAGGGTAAAAGAATATTATAACAATTTCAATTCTTATCTGGCTGCAAAAGATGGAGGAGGAAGTAATGTAGGGACAGAAAGAGAAGCCTGGGATCTGCTTCCGGGAGCAACAGACAGATATGATAAAAATATTGACAAGATCATGTTCAGGGCATACAGTGGAAGAATGTTCAGCCTGAGTGTGAATTATACTTTTTAAAGAAGTATACCAGCGATACAGAAAGATATCTTAAATATAGAAGCGTACAGGTTTCGGGAACCTGATCAAAAACTGAAGAATACTGATGATGCGCACAGCAGTACAGTTCTGAAAAAACCGGACGTTAACAGCTTTTCCCAGGTATTAACGATTCTCATGGGAACGCCCGCAATGCAGTTCCTCCTGCAGCGATGGGATGAACACCAAAAAACAAATCGAAGGAATAGAGAGGAAGATATTCCTGAATAAAAAACTGATCTGGTATAAAAATAATACAGCCGGATTTATTAAAAATTATAACAATGAAAAGACTAACTCTAATTGCAGTGGCAGCATTATCTCTTACAGCTTGTCAAAATGATCAACTGGCAGATTCATCTTCTCCATTCGAAATGAAATCTACTTCTGCTGAGTACCTTACAGCTTCTGCGCTTCCGGTAACCAGTGTAAGTGGTGATATTACTTCAAATACTACATGGAGTGGAGTAGTTGAACTAAATGGAATTGTAACGGTAAAAAATGGAGCTACATTAACAATCCAGCCGGGTACATTCATTAAAGCCAAGCCAAGCGCAAACAATACAGCTACCGGAGTTTTGGTAATTGCTAAAACAGGAAAAATCAATGCAGCGGGTACAGAGGCTCAGCCTATTATTTTCACCAGCTACAAATTGTTAGACGGAAACGAAGATACAACTGCTGCTCCTGGTGACTTCGGAGGTGTTGTTATATTAGGTGATGCGCCTACAAACACTCCATTCACAAAAACAATTGAAGGATTATCCGGTCCTGATTTCTATTACGGAGGTACCAATGCTTCCCATAACGGAGGAACATTAAAATATGTTCGTATCGAGTTTGCAGGATATGATCTTTTAGCTCCGAATTCAGGTAACGAAATCAACGGTCTTACGTTAGGAGGAGTAGGAAACGGAACTACTTTGGATCATATTCAGGTTTCTTTCGGGAAAGATGACTCTTTTGAATTCTTCGGAGGTACTGTAAACGCTTCAAACCTTGTTTCTTTTGCTGCAGATGATGATAACTTCGACTTCGATAACGGATATACAGGAACAATCACTTGTGCATTAGCTTTGGCAGATTACAACTCTACACACAGTCTTAGCGGATCAAGCCCGGATTCTAACGGTATCGAGCTTGATAACAACGCAGAAGGTTCTTCTACAACATTGTTGACTCATCCGGTGATCAACAACCTTACTATCGTTGGTTCTAAGAATTCTACTAAAGGTGCTTTATATGAAAACGGTATCCACATCAGAAGACACGGAAGATTAACATTAAATAACGCTGTCGTTACAGGTTATCCTGTGGGTATCAAAGTAGAAGGTACAGGTTCTGAGCTTTCTTCAGCTTCAGCATACAGCACCATCCAGGTTCACGGATTTACTACTTCAGTTACAGGTACAGGTACAGCAGGAATCCCTGCAGCTAACCTGGCGACTGGTACTCCTGCAACTCTATGGGGTATGAGCCAGCCTTTCTTCAACGAAGGTGGTTGGAATGTTTCTCCAAGAAACTGTGGAAACTTCCAGGGACTTTGGACAAAATACAACTTCTCCATTGTAGAATAATAAAAACTTTAAAAAGCAGGGAACAGCACATGCTGATTCCTTGCTTTTACTTCAAAAATTTTAATCATCAGCATTATGAAAAAAATAATTTTATCATCTGTTCTGTTTTTATCCCACCTGGCTGCAGCACAGTCTCTGGTATGGGGAAATTCGTTTGATACTCCTGCCGATCTTCAGGGCTGGACTTTTCATGACCTTAATAGCAATGGAAACGGATGGGTACAGGGAGAAAACATCTATCACAACGGAACTACCTTGGCCTATGGAACTGCAGGTGTTCTACGCCATTCTATCAATTTGGTTCCAACTGGAAATGCTAACGGATTCACCACAGAAAATGACTGGATTATTTCTCCTCAGATTGACCTTACCAATACTGCAGGAACCATTACACTGGCCGCCTATATCGGGAGACAGAGATCTACTCACACGATTGTTGCCAGAGAACTTTTTATCTATGTAAGCACACCGCAGAAAGAAGTTCCAACGTTATCGGACTTTCAGGCGATGACGGTAGATGCAGATGGAAATGATGTTCAGAGTATCTATAAAATACAGGTAGGTGACTCAGCCAATCCTTTTCCGGCAGATCTTACCCAGTTTGTAGAATCTCTTGTAGATCTTTCTGCTTTTGCGGGAAAAAAGATCTATATCGGAATGTGGTCAAACAGAAAAACAAGCGGAAATAATGTCCAGAACATCAATATTGATGAAATCGGAATTTATGCTACTTCATTTTTGGGAACTAAGGATGTAAAAAGAAACAAAATTGTAACACAAATAGCAGAAAATCCGGTAAGAGAATCTTTACAGCTGCAGCTTAATCCGGCGTTGAAAGAAAATACAACCGTAGTTAACATTTACAGCGCAGCAGGACAGAAAGTTCTTACCACTCAGTATTCTAAAGCGATCAACACAGAAGGGCTTACATCAGGAGCGTATATCGCAGAAATTACAGATGGAAAGACTACGGAAAGGCTGAAGTTTATTAAAAAATAATCATTCTATCCCCTTGGAATCTGATTTTAGGAACACCATGAAATTTTAAATAAATAACGGAGAGTCTTTGAAAAAGCTATCCGGAACATATCCAACTAGTTTTTTTATAATTATATATTGCCCGGCCCACGGGCCGGGCAATATTTTTAAGTTTTACAAGAAATAATTGAAGAAAGATGAATAAAATCTTCGCATTACTACTGTTTTTCACTGCACTTTTTTCATGTACAGACAGCAATACGATGGAGCTGTATGATAAAGTACAGAAACCCGGAGAGGTAAATATCAAAGGATTTTCCAAACCTGATGTCCTTCAGTTGAGGTTGAACGGGCAACCTGTATCTATTGATGGAAAAGCATCTTACACCAATAAAATTGAAACCCAGCTTCAGTTTGTTCTGGATCAGGAAGAAACTAATAAATTGTCTGTCTATAATCATGAAACAGGCGCTGAAATTGCAAAATACAATATTACCTATGACAATATAAATGATTATAAAAACCTCTACTTTTTTAATCTTCCCGGAATCTATCTGCAGACCTATGCCGTAAAACCCCAGGTGAATCTGGGGAAAGTAGGTTTTGAGTTTATTTTTCCCAACCTGGGTGAATTTTCCGGAACCTCTCTGAAAGAGGTAAAAGGTATTTTGAAAAGAGAAAACGGAGTGGTGCTTGCCGAGTTTGATAATATTGGAAAAGACAACTTTACGGCAGTGAAAATCTATAGTTTTTTCAGCTCAACAGCTCCCATATATCTTGAATTATACAAACCGGGAACTACAGAGCCTTACGCAGGATCTAAAATGATTCAGGTGAATTTAAAACAACATACGGGCGCTAATATGATTGTACTTCAGGAAAAAATGGAAAATGGAGAATGGGGGGTAAAAGGAGATATCGATATAGCAGAGTATCTGTGATTTGCATATGAAAAGCTTTTTAAAACTTCAATGTATTGCGGCCGCAGTCTTTCTTATTTCGTGTACCAATAATAATGACGAAAGCGCACCCGTTTTTCCGGAGGGAAGTACAGAATTTGTGAATCTATGGGTTCAGGACAGTATGAAACGGTATTATTACTGGGCAGATGAGATGCCTGCAAAACCGGATTATCAGCTTCCTGTAAAAGATTTTTTCAAAAGTCTGCTGTCTCCCAAAGATCGGTTTTCTTTTATGGTGAATACGGAAGATTCTTCTTCTTATCCACGTTCGATAAGGAATATGTACGGTTTTGATTATACCATTGTTCAGCTTGCTAATAATGAAGTGGTTACTGTAGTGAAGCTGGTGCTCCAAAATTCCCCGGCTTTCAATGCAGGGCTGGAGAGAGGAATGATCATTACCAAAGTCAATGGAAAAGTAATGACAGCCGCGAATGCCGAAGCAATGGCTTCATTCATTAAAGACCAGACGGTTGTAGAGCTTACCGTTGGAAAGTGGCAAAACGGAAGCGTTACGGATGAAAAAAACATCACCGTTTACTATGGTTTCTCTTTTGAACAGCCTGTTTTATCCAAAGTTTTTGAAAAAAATGGTAAAAAAGTAGGTTATATGTACATCTATGATTTCCCTGACGGAATGACTCAAACGCTATATCAAAAGTTTGGGGAATTGAAGGCCGCCGGAGTAAAGGAATTAATTCTGGATCTTCGATACAATTATGGAGGTTCGGTGTCATCTGCTGCAGCTCTTTGCTCCCTGATTCCTTCAGGATTATCATCCGGTTCACCGTTCATCATTTTTAAAGGAAATAAAAACGGAGGGGAAGTAAAAAGAACATTTGCCCAACAGATTGCTTACGATCCCAAAGCTTTGGACTTTACAACTTTGCGTGCGAATGCTTTGGGATTGCAGAAAGTTTTTATCCTCACATCGAACAGTACGGCATCTGCCGCCGAGATTGTTGTGAATAATCTCAAACCTTATATGCAGGTGATTCAGATAGGAGATACTACGCTGGGAAAAGATATGGCAGGATTTGTTGTGGAAGACAAACGTAAACCCAGAAAAATTTCCTGGCAGATTCATCCGGTGATTTATAAAGTCTTTAATGCCAGCGGAGCCGGAGAATACAGTAGTGGAATTTCCCCGCAGAGCAATGTCAATGAATTTGCCGGACTGCCATTATTACCTTTGGGAGATCCCAATGAAACCCTTATTTCTTCTGCACTTAACGGAGGTTATTTCAAATCAGCAGACCACGAAAAGAATGGAAATATCAAAATTTTATTTCAGAGTGACGTGCCTCCGGTTATGATGGAGAAATAAGCTGGATTCAAAAAACAAAAAATAATATAAAAAATATCTTTATCCTTTACCCATTCACAAAATAACTAAAATGATAAAATCATGCAGGGAATAGAACCAAAACTTCACATGAACCTGACCAGCCGTATTGAATATTACCGTCTGCTGATAGAAGCTGCAGAAGATCCTGAAAGCCAGCCTTCAGAGGTTATTACTCAGATTTCAGAACTGGGACATCTGTACGAAGAGTATCTGCTTAACAAGAAAAATTTGGAAAACAGCATCAAAAACTACCGTGCCTATCATAACGATTTGAGAAAAAAGCTCACGTCAAGACTTAGGGAGCTCAGAAGAAAGGATAGACAGAAATAAAGCCCGGAATGTACTTTATCGGTTGGTTTTACGGTGAAATTCATATCTTTATGACCACTAAGCTGAAGGATGAAAAACTTATGAATTTTAACCCAACAGAACTTTCCGGTTATTTACAGGTATTCTGGCAGTTTTCCTGGCCACAATGGTTGATATTCAGTCTGATCGTTAATATTTTCCTATATCTGTTTTCGATAGGGTTGTATATTTTTATCGAAAAGACTTGCCGTAAAAGTCAGTTGCAGGAGAAGAATCATCCTGTTACCCGATCTGACTTTTATCTTAGTCTGCTTACCATAGGATGTAACAGTTTTGTTATGCTTTTGGGGGCTTTTTTATGGAAAAAAGGATGGATTGTGCCGGGGCAGACAGAATCAGTAATTGGAATAATAGCGGAAGTAGCTGTTTTACTCCTCTTAATGGATTTTCTGATGTATTTATTTCATTTTGCAGCACATTTACCTTTGGTCTATAAAGTTCTACACGGAAAACACCATGAACATATCAGTACCAACTTTTTAAGTCTTTTTGTTCTGCATCCTTTGGAAACCATAGGGTTTGGACTGATGATGCTGGTTTTACTTGTAGGCCATGATTTTTCTGTGATTTCGATTTCAATATATCTTTTGCTTAATCTCATCTGGGGAACGATAGGACACTTGAACAGAGAGTTTTTTCCATCCTCTTTTGACCGTTTCTTTGTGGGAACAACGAGGTTTCATAACCAGCACCATTTGGATGAAAGTAAAAACTTTGGGTTTTATACTTCGATATGGGACAGGTTATTCGGGACATATAAGTAACTATGGATACTACAGTTTTATATTATTCAAAACTTTACCCAGCAGATAATTAAAGTTTTTTAATTCTTCAGAGGTAAGTATGGAAGCCGTCTGATGAGTGATAGCCTTACGGAAAGTTTCAGAATTATCTACAATAAACCTTCCTTTATCCGTTACTGAAAGATTGAATTTCCTGTGGTCTGCTTTCTCTTGTTCCCGGACAATCAAATCTTGACCGATCAGAAATTTCAGCTGTTTTGAAATGGCTGCCTGGCTAATGTTGAAAGCCAGTGATATTTCCCTTCCTGTTGCTGTTCCTTTCCTCATAATAAATTCAATAATATTATAATGAGCAGCAGTTACTCCGTTAATGTCACCCCGGTTCATATGAGCCAGAATAAGGCATTGGAAATCAGTAAATGTGTTAAAAAATTCTTTTTCAATGAGTTTCATTACAAATATGCTTAACTTAGTTAAATATTAACAAAGTTAAACATTTTTATCATGGAAAATATAGAAATTACGAACGCTCGTCAGAATAATCTCAAAAATATTTCCATAAAAATTCCAAAGTACAAGATCGTGGTTTTTACGGGAGTATCGGGATCCGGAAAATCATCTTTGGTCTTTGAAACGATTGGAGCTGAAGCACAAAGACAGATTAATGAGACCCAGAACAGCTTTATCAGAAACCGCCTGCAGCATTATGGCCTTCCGGATGTAGATAAAATTGAAAACCTTAATGTTCCAATCATTATCAATCAAAAACGGTTGGGCGGAAATGCCAGATCTACGGTGGGAACGGCAGCGGACGTGTCTGCTTCTTTAAGACTTTTGTTTTCCAGAATGGGAGAGCCGTTTGTAGGATATTCCAATG
The DNA here is from genome assembly GCF_046614675.1 of Chryseobacterium cupriresistens. NCBI lineage: Bacteria > Pseudomonadati > Bacteroidota > Flavobacteriia > Flavobacteriales > Weeksellaceae > Chryseobacterium > Chryseobacterium cupriresistens. Next base: position 587,998 of record NZ_JBKKJT010000003.1, read on the forward strand.
TATTTTCATTCAATCACCCGCAGGGAATGTGTCCTGAATGTGAAGGATTGGGATTTGTTCAGACATTGAATGTGAATACCTTGATTGATCGTGAAAAATCTTTAAACGAAGGTGCAGTCCGTTTCCCAACTTTTCAACCTGGAGGATGGCGTTTAACAAGATATACTTTGTCAGGCTATTTCGATAATGATAAAAAACTAAAGGATTTCACCGATAAAGAATGGGAAACTTTGCTGTATGCACCGGAGCACAAACCTAAACATCCACATAAAGAATGGGGAAAAACGGTAAAATATGAAGGTATTGTTCCAAGAATTGAAAAAGCATTTCTGAAAAAAGATTCTAAAGAAAACATCACAAGAAAAGACGCCCTGAAGAATATTGTGATTACCAAAACCTGTCCGTCTTGCCAGGGAAAACGTCTGAATGAAAAAATCCTGTCCTGTAAAATTCAGGGAATGAATATCGCAGACTGTATGACTCTTTCTGTAGATGAATTACTGGAATTTATCAGTTCTCTGGACTCCGGTGCCTATGAAGTTATTATTAAGGAGCTTTCCGCAAAGCTGCAGAATATCATTACGATAGGATTGCAGTATCTGACTCTTGACAGAAGTACCAACACGCTTTCTGGAGGAGAATCTCAGCGTATAAAAATGGTGAGGAGTTTGGGAAACAGCCTGGTAGATCTGTTGTATATTTTTGATGAACCCAGTATTGGACTTCATCCGAAGGATCTGCAGAATATCATCACTATCATTCAGCAGATCAGAGACAAAGGAAACTCTGTTTTAATCGTTGAGCATGATCCGGATCTGATCAAAATGGCGGACAGGGTGATTGATATTGGCCCCGGTTCAGGAAGAAACGGAGGAGAAGTGATCTATGACGGGGCGTTTAAAGATTTAAAAAAATCGGTAGGTAAAACAGGTTCTTATTTCGCAACAAAACCTTCCATCAAACAAGAATTCAGAAAACCTGATGGCTATCTGGAAATTAAAAATGCCAACAGATATAATCTTAAAAATGTGACGGTAAATATTCCGACAGGAGTAATTACAGTGGTTACCGGAGTGGCAGGATCCGGCAAAAGTACCCTGATAAATCGTATTCTCCCGGAACTCTATCCGGATGTAACTATTATTGATCAATCTTTGTTTGCTGCAAGTGCCCGCTCCAATTTGCTTACTTATCTCGGAATATCAGATATTGTACGTAAGCTTTTTGCACAATCTAACCATGTTTCAGATAAACTCTTCAGCAGAAACAGTGACGGAGCCTGTAAAAACTGTAAAGGTTTGGGAATAGAAAAGATTGACCTGGCTTTTATGGATGATATTGAGCAGCCATGCGAGGTTTGCGGAGGTTCAGGATTTGATCCTGATGTACTTCAATATACCTACAGCGGAAAAACAATTGCAGAAGTCATGAGCATGACAGTTTCTGAGGCCGCTGATTTTTTTAAGGAAGAATTGGTGCTCAGAAATTTTGATCTGCTGATACAATTAGGACTAGATTATCTGACATTAGGACAAAGACTGGACAGCTTTTCCGGAGGCGAAAGACAACGCCTGAAACTGACAAGAGAACTGAAAAATACCAATCAGATCATTATTCTTGATGAACCGAGCACAGGACTGCATCCAAGTGATACTCAAAAGCTTCTTAGGTTTTTTAATGGTCTTGCAGATCAGAATAATACGCTGATTGTTATCGAACACAATCTTGATATTATTTCTCAGGCAGACTGGATTATTGATATGGGACCGGGCGCAGGAAAATTTGGAGGTGAAGTATTGTTTGAAGGAACTCCGGTGGATCTTTTGAAAAATAAAAAATCATTCACTGCAGAGTTTTTGAGGAAACATATCCAATAAAAACAAAAGAAAAGCATTAAGTTGAACTGAACCATGAGATTGCTTCACCTATGGTTCGCAATGACAGTACAGTTCAACTTAATGCTCCTAAAACCTTATCAGCCTTAATGGTTCAAGATTTTTTATTTTCCAGCCTTTACCGCAGATTTAATGGCTTTTTCAATCACTCTCCAGTCATAATAATGAAATACTCTGCCATTGCTCATCGCAACAAAAACGCCTTTCGGGAATTTTGGACCCAAGTTAACATGGGTCACTTCAGAACCATCACTTTCTAATGTAGAAACCGGAATTTCTGCAATTCTCCCCTTTGATTGGTCTTCTCTTAAGTAGACATTGAAGGTATCATTCTGCTGATTCGAAACCAGAATATAACCTTTCCCTTTATCAGTAGGATAGATGGAAATTCCTTCCACATCAGATTTAAAATCACCTTTTCCGAAAACAGCTAATTCCTCATTACTTTTTTCCGGATCAGCATAGTATTTGTGAACCCCGAACTGCTCATCAGAATAGTAGATATAGCCCATTTCGTCATCTACAGCAATGCTTTCAATCTCTTTCAGGCCACTGTATTTTCCGAATTTACGGACAACTTCTCCGGTGATAGAGCCATTTTTCTCCGTAAGCTTATATTGCCATAGGTAGCCATCAGCAGGACCAGATTTTCTTCCTACAATGACAAATATTTCTTCTGTCTGCGGATTTTTATACATGGAAACTCCCATCGGACCACGTTCCGTTTCTCCTTCAAATACAGAGACTTCTCCCACTTCTTTCAGTTCAGGAAGCGAATATAATTTTACTTTGTTCGTTTCCCTTTCCGTTACGGCAGCGATGTCTGTTTTCTTTCCATTTAAAATAAAACCATATTCAAGATCAACATTGTTGGGACGCTTCAATCCTAATACTTTATGGATGATTTTTCCGTTAAGATCAAAGGCGTACAAACCTCCATCTGTATCTTTATCTGTTCCGATGATAATACTTTTTGAAGGATCCTGAGAATTGATCCATATGGCAGGATCATCTGTATCATGAATCACTGTTTCTGTAATAACGGTAGGTTTTAATTTTTCTATAACTTCTTTCTGCCCTGTACAGCTGACCACAAAAGGAAGAACTGAAAGAGCCAGTATATAATGTAGGTTTTTCATGTTTATTTTAAAAATCAAATTTCACTCCCATTGTAAACCTTGGTCTGTAATATTCAGCCTGTGCGGTTCTGCTTGGGATTCCCTGGTAGTATCTTAACGGCTGGTTCGTCAGATTATTGGCTTCTGCAAAAACTCTGAGCTGGGTCGTAATCTTGTAGGAAGCATTAGCATCAAGGAAAAACTGTTTGTCGTAATAACGGTCATCAAATGCCTTGCCACCAAGCTCATCAATATAATGAGAAGCATAGTTCATGGAAACTCTTGCTGAAAAACGTTTGTTTTCCCATGAAAGAGATCCGTTGAACATATGAGGAGCAGATCCCGGAAACCCTACATCTGTTCTTTCAATGCCTTCTTCATTGGTAATTCCTTTTGCTTTGGATTTAGTATAAGTATAGTTGACATACACTCCAAGTCCTTTCCAGAAAGCTCCGGGAATGAAATCAAGCTGTCTTTGCAAAGCAACTTCAAACCCATAAATATCTACATTGTCACCATTACGCTGCTGGGTAAATTTCCAGTTGCTTTCTCCGGCCGGAATTGGGTTGGTTTGTCCCGCAAAATCATTGGCAAAGTCATTCGCGGTATAATTTCTTTTGGAATACGTATAAATGAAATCGTTAAGATTTTTATAGAAAACACCTCCGGAAAGAATCCCTACAGACTTGAAATATTTCTCTGCCATGAAATCAAAATTGTAGGCATAGGTTGCCTTCAGGCCAGGGTTTCCGGCTGCAACGATTTCATCTTCTGAAATAACATTCAGGTAAGGAACTAAAGAATAATAGTTAGGGCGGGCAAGAGCGGTAGTAAATGCTGCACGAAGTACAAGATCCTGCACCGGAACATATTTGAAGGAAATATTCGGAAGGACATTGGAATACGTATTGGTATTATTGATTTGCCCTACCAGATCCTTCTCATTCATCACATAGTTTCCGGTGTAATCAATCTGGGTTGTTTCAATACGGGCTCCAACGATCATCGATAGTTTATCATTAAAATCCTGATCCCAACGGATATAACCTGCATAAATCTGCTCCTTTGCATTGTAGTTGCTGGAAAGATACTTTTCAGGTTTCAGCTTACCATTAAATAAAGTTGGATTGAATAAATCCAATCCGCCAAGGAAGGAAGGATCAACAAATGTTCCCGGAACATAATTTCCCGGCTGGAAGTTTTCACCATTAAGATGTATGGTTGGTACCGATAAAAGGCTTCCCATATTGTTAACAGGGGTAAAAGCATAGAAATCATTCTCTCTTTCCTTTTTCTTCAAACGCATGCGGAAACCGGTACGAAGACGTCCTTTTTGCCCATCAATTACAGAAAACGGAAAACGTACATTTACTTTTGCGCCTAATTCTTTTTCCTGAGTAAAGTTATTGGCATCCGAAAGATCACTCAGTTTATAGCTTCCCGGATTGTCTGCTGCGAGAAGATTGAACATTGGTTTTTCAGGATTGCTAAGGTCAGGAGCGAAGTTCATTTTGCTGTTTTCAAACTCTATATAACGCTGATGAGGCTTATCTTCACTTGCGATGGCGTAATTGACAGCCCAGTCGAGGTCAACTTTAGAACCTAATAAATGTTCTCCTCGTAAAGCATAGTTCTGAACTTTTTGTTTTTCCAGACGGGTATTGTCATTATCGGCATCACCTCCTTTGTTTTGTCTTGTGATACTTCCTTTCCAGTCTGTAATCTCAGTTTCGTCGGCATTATAGACTGGTTTTATTTTATATCCTAAGGCATATCGGTTTTCTTTATCATTTCTGAAGTTATACATCGCAGAAGCATAGATCTTGTTTTTGGAATTGAACTCATAATCCATATTGAGATCAAAGCTGTGTCTGATACGGTGTTCATTATAATAGCGAACTCCCATTTTGCTTACATAAACCGTTTGGGCAAGATCATTGGCCTGGCTCCATACGGGTTCTATATTGTCCGAACCAAAATTGTTGTTGTTATAGGAAAAACTGAATACCGCGCCTAATTTTTTATCCAGAAAACGGTTTCCGTACACAAATCCGGCAGTGTAATTTCCTTTTTCACGGATGGGATTGTATCCTCCGGCAACGGTTGCGGAAATCCTCTGTCCGTTCGGGGAAGCCCTGGTAATAAGGTTTACGGAACCTCCGATGGCATCGGCGTCCATATCCGGAGTGAGGGTTTTATTAACTTCTATAGTAGAAATCATATCGGAAGGGATCAGGTCCATCTGTACATTACGGTTATCTCCTTCAGCAGACGGAATCCGGTCGCCATTCAGCGTAACGGAGTTCAGATTGGGAGCAAGCCCTCTGATGATAAGGTTTCTGGCTTCACCTTGGTCATTTTGTATCGTAATTCCCGGAACACGTTTCAAAGCATCTCCGATATTGGCATCCGGAAAACGTCCGATCTGATCAGAAGAAATCACATTGGTAATATTGGCGTTATTTCTTTGTTTATTCAAGGCTCTTGCCTGATTTTTCAGAGTCGCTCCCGAAACTACAATGGCTGCAATGGATGTCTCTTTCTTGTCGAAAATAATATTCTGACGGGTATTTTTTTCAGGTTCTACCGTTACAGTATACTCATGCACACCATAACCGAGGTAGTCAATTTTCATGGTATAGCTTCCAGGAGGAACATTCAGAAATACAAAGTTTCCGTGCTCATCCGAAGTGGTATATATATTTCCCGGGCTTAAAGAGATCTTGGCTCCAGGCAGGGCTATTTTTGAATCATCATTGATATTTCCGGACAAAGAACCGGTTTGTGCATAGAAAAAAATAGAGGCACAAAATAAAACAGACGTAAAAATTTTCTTCACTTTTAATATTTTAGATAAAAATAACAGCAAAATTAAACGTCTGTTTGGCAAAGGAGTTGAAGAGAAAATTAAGAATATCTTAAGAATTGTTAATATAGCGGGATAGAGCTATTATCTATCTTTCAGAACCTAAATTCTTTTCAACAGCATTTCCCTCTACGAGCAAAGTCAATTCATTACATCGTATAATCTGATGATTCTGGATGGTAAATTCTGCCAATACTTTATGTACCACCTTACTTCCATCTTTTAGGGTGGATTTTGCTATGTGGTGGGTAAATATGATATTCCCATTTTCAGCGTGACTGATGATATCAAGCTTTTGTTCAGCCACTTTTTCTTTCAGTTTTCTGATGTGAAGAACAAATTCATCATAAGTAAGCTGAGAATGATCAACAATCTGAATGTATTCTTTTGAAAAATATTTCTCAATTAATAATTCGTCAAATGCCGGATTTTCCAGTATATCGTTGAATACCTGCCGGATAAAATGCTTCATAACTTTATTATTTTGAAGCAAAATTACCCTGCAAACTCATGACTGAACGATAACAATTGTAAAGAAATTATCTCCGGTTGCGTATTCTGCTTAATGAAACACTTGTGATTCCGAGATAAGAGGCAATATAATGCTGTGGAAAGCGCAGAAGAAGCTCCGGTCTGTTTTTGAGCAGCTGCTGATACCTTTCCTGAGGTGAATCTCTGATAAAAGAAATCAGCCGTTTATTAATTTCACAGAAACGTTTGTAAAAAAGTGGCAGGAAAATATGCTGGAATTCTTCATTTTCCATGAGCCTGTGAAAAGTTTCAGCCTGTAATTCATAAACGGTAGTTGATTCCAGAGTTTCAATAACAAAATCGCTGGGATTGCCATTCAGGAAGCTGTCAAAAGATGAAACAGCCTGATTTTCTGTTATAAACTCCAGGGTAAGTTCTTTTCCATCCTGATAGAAGAATACTCTCAATGCTCCTTTTTTTACCAGGAACATCTTATCTGAAATTTTTCCCACTTCAAGCAGGATAGTTTTAGCAGGATAAGTAATTTCAGTTGATAAATGATGGTCTGTTTTCAAAAAAGAATGAAGATCCGGAATGTGCATGGCTGAAGGATTAATGGGAGGCGTTCAGTATATCCTGTACGATCACTTTAGATTTTTCAATCAGTTCATTGGATCTGTAAAGCTGGCTGGTCAGGATCGAACTTTCAAAAAGAAGATAGATATGGGCTGAAATCATATCGTTTTGGATATCTTCATTGAAGGATTCTCTCAACTTTATTTTATGATCACGGATTACTTTATGAATTTCTTCCTTATCTGCAGGAATTTCTGACAAAATATTCAGAAAGCTGCATCCTCTGAAATCTTCTCTTTCATTCATGTCGATCAGGAAATCGAAGGATTTCCGGAACTTTTCTTGTAGTGTTTCTGCTTCTGCTGTGAATTTTTCAAGTTCGGACACCCAGTAATCATATCTTTTATTGAGAAATTCTATACAAAGATCATCTTTAGATTTAAAATGCTGGTAAAAGCTTGCCTTGGATACCTTAGACTCCTCAATGATTTGATTGATGCCCGTATTGTTGTAACCTTGCCGATGGAAGAGAACCATTGCTGTGTTTAATATTCTTTCGCGAGGTTTGGGCATAATGTAAAATTTTTACAAATGTAAATAAAATATGAACAGACTGGTAGGTGTTGGTTTTTAAATAAATCCTTTTGTATAATATAGCTGAATAACAAAGAAAAGTAAGGTAAAAAACCATACGATATAAGGATGGTAGCTGAAATTATTCTTCAGGATATAGTGTAAAGCTTTGAAAAGCTTGAAGATCCCGATAATTCCAATGATAATAAAAACCAGAAAAACCAGAAAGAACAAATATTCTCTTGTTCCATAACTATTTATCTTGTCCAGGTTTTGTATATAAGCATCTACATTCAAAGTTTGTCCCAGAAACATAGCCGAACTGACTAATATAAAAAAAGGAGTAGAGGTGTATACGGTTGTATAAATAAAAGAAAATAATAAGGTCCGGAAGGTGACGGTATTCACTTTTTCTTTTTTGTACCATAATATCGCAACGGTGAATACTACCGCAGTAATATTATTCATCAAAAATATAAAGAGCGCTTTTTCTACCATACTGAGCCCTTTGATCTTTGAAATAATATTATGCTCACCACTATAATCCATTAAAATTACAGAGACAATCACGGAGGTATATACAGATAGTTTGATAGGAGAAAGGTAGTCGTGAAAACGTTCAGTTTCCTCTTTTTCCATCTCGTGAGCAGAAAGGTCATAACATCGGCGGGGATCCTGAAACAATTTGAAGATCGTTACAGGAACCAGTAAAATTTCAATAATAATCTGAAGGCACAGCTTCTCAAAGCTATCGATTAATTTTTCAAACATGTATGTGTATTTTTGTATTTAGGGAACGTTTGCAATTTAATTATTTTTTGCAATACATCTCAAAAGTGAATAAAAAAAGTGGATGATTCGCTCGGAATCATCCACTTTTTTATCTAAAAGGTTTTTATTTTGGCAGTCCTTTTTTCAAAGCGATATGGGCTTTTTCTACTGCTTTTCTTTCTTTCCAGTCCATATACCTTTTCTTGTATCTGGCTTTCATAAAGTTATCAAAATTACGCTGAACAGCAAGATTCCAGAGAGAATGTGCTTTTACCGCCCAGCTTTTATCCCAGGCACGCAGGGAAATAGAGAAAGATCCGTCCAGATATTTCATCCAGTGCCACCAGCCTGTAGGCATAAATAAGGTATCTCCGTGTTCCAGAAAACATTCAATGCCTTCAATACCATCTAATGCCGGAAATTTTTCAAAATCAGGATTGGCGATATCATAATCTTCCAGTGCATAGGTGGCATAAGGAAGTTTATACAGACGTGTTTTCCACTTGTATTCAAACAGAAGAACATGCTTTCTTCCATTAAAATGGGTATGGAAGATATGCGGCATATCAATATCGTAATGAAGGAATGTCACAGAACCTTTACCTCCGAAAAACATACTGGGATATTTATCTAAAAATCCACCCATAAGATTCTTTGGCGGAACATAGTCGTCCAACAGTTTGGGCGCAAATTTTATAGGGTCAAAGAAAAAAATTCTCAGATCAGTAGGCTCTTTCTGAATAAGATCAACATAATCACGAAAAGGCATTTTTGTAGTCGGAGTATTGATAGGAGCGGCAGGATCTGCTTTGGAACTATCATAAAGGGGAACTTCAACATCGCCTACTACTTCTTTCATGTAATCCATCGTCCATTTCTGATAAGCGGGCCACTTTTTTGCCATATTTCTGATTACCACCGGCTTACATGGCTTTAGATATTTTTCACGGAAATCTTCCTGTGAAATGTCATCTACAATATCAATTGGTTTAAGGATTATTCCCATTCGTTCAAATTATTAAGCTAAAGTATTAAATATTTGTGATAAAAAGATGGAAAGAATTAAAATTATTTGGAATTAATATAAATAAAGAGTAAAATGCAGATTTACACCTTACTTTTTTGGAGTTATTATGATGAGGATGTTTCTGTTATTCTTTTAATTCTATTGTGTGCAAACGATAAACGATATTTGTAGAATACAATAATTGTATGTATCATTGTTTTATTAAAAACAGCCATGAAGCGTATTTCGACTATTCTTCTTTTGCTTGTATTTGCAAGTGCTTTTTCACAGAAATCAACAAGGATTTTTACTTCAGATATTGATAATTTTTGGATGGCTTATGACAGCATTCAAAAAACAAATGATTATTCCGGAAAGCTTGATCTTATCAAACGACTCTATACTGATAAAGCAACAAAAGGGTTAAAAGCTTTTATGGATGCCAGAGATTATAACGATAGTGTATATGTAAAAGTCATAGAAAAATACCCTAAATTCTGGAATTCAGTAAGGCCGAATACCTTAATAATAAAAACCAAGACCAAAGAGTTGGAAGCTGGTGTTGTCAGGCTGAAGCAATTGTATCCTGAACTTAAAGATGCCGAAATGTATTTTACAATTGGGGCACTTAACTCTGGCGGAACTGTGAGCGGAAATATGGTATTGGTAGGTGCAGAACTTGCCAGCGGAACAGAAGCAACAGAGGTCTCAGAATTTAAAGATGAATGGCTGAAGGGTGTTTTTGCCAATCAGTCTCCGGATAATATCGTTTCCCTGAATATTCATGAATATATCCATACCCAGCAGAGCGGAAATCAAAACAGGGTTTTAAACCAGGCTATAAAGGAAGGATCATGTGATCTGATTGCCGAACTTGTGATGAATGAACCTTTGAAAAGGAAATATATTTCATACGGAATGGCTCACGAAGCTGAAATTAAAGCTCAGTTTAAAAAAGAAATGTTTAGCGGTAATCTTCCCAACTGGTTTTATAATGGAAGACAAAAAGGAGAGGGTGCGGATTTAGGATATTATGTAGGCTATGTGATCAGTAAAATGTACTACCAGAATGCAAAAGATAAAAAGCAGGCCATCAAAGATATTATTGAGCTGAATTATGATGATAATAAAGTTGTTGAAGATTTCCTGGGCAAATCAAAGTTTTTCAAGGAAAAAACCGCTGATCTTTTGAAAGAATATCGTAAGAAACAGCCATATGTTGTAAAAATAGATCCTGAAAATGGCTCTGCGAGCGTAAGTACTGATATAAAAGAACTTAAAATTACTTTTTCACAGGAAATGGTACCCGGATACTATTCTTTCAATCTTTCAGATAAAGGAAAAGAATATATGCCGATGACCAAAGTGAAAGGAATGGAAAATAATGATAAAACGTTGGTCTTGGGAGTAGATGTAAAGCCCGGCAAAGAATATGAATTTATACTTACCAATAAAAGTTTCAGGTCTAAAGAAGGATACCCTCTGAAAGATGAAAACCTGGTTATAAAATTTAAAACGAGGGAAAAATAGTTTGATTACAAATGAGCGATAACCAGCTTTTATATACAGTTTCAATAGTTTGCTTTTTGATTGTTATTGGATCTTTCAGTATTACAGAAAGTTTGGGGTAAATATATTCCTGTTCTGTTTATGGGGCTCGGTTTTATATTATCATTTGTTGTTTGGCAGAGTTCGAAAAAAGCTGCAATAGTAAAAGCTTAGTTTGCTTTGCGTAATTCCATTCATTAGAAAATCATTATATTCGGCTTCGTAAAAATAATGATATGCAAGTATATGAAGGGATTTCTGTGGGGTTGTATCTGTTATTAATGATAGGTATAGGCATATATTCTTATAGAAAATCAACAAGTAATTCAGAAGAGTTTTTAATTGGCGGCCGGAAAATGGGAGCTGCCGTAACAGCATTATCCGCGGGAGCAGCCGATATGAGCGGATGGCTTTTGATGGGGGTTCCGGGAGCAATGTATCTGTCCGGAATTTCAAGTTCGTGGATTGCGATAGGGCTAACCATTGGTGCTTATCTCAATTATATTATTGTAGCCCCAAGACTCAGAATTTATACCGAAGTGGCACAGAATGCCATTACGTTACCTGTATTTTTTGAAAACAGGTTTAAAAATAAAAATCAGCTCCTGAAAATTACATCGTCCATTTTCATTCTGGTATTTTTTACCCTGTACACTTCTGCGGGAATGGTATCCGGAGGAAAATTATTCGAATCTGCTTTCGGAATGGATTATACGGCGGGCTTACTTCTGACAAGTCTGGTGGTAGTGCTGTATACATTTTTAGGTGGATTTCTGGCTGTAAGTCTTACAGATTTCGTGCAGGGCACCATCATGGTCTTGGCATTGGTGATTGTTCCGATTGTAGCCATCACACAGATCGGAAGTGTGGGCGAAACGTTTTCTCTGATTGAAGCAAAAAATCCAAAATATCTGGATTTGTTCAGAGGAACAACGACTGTAAGTATTGTGTCTTTACTGGCATGGGGATTAGGATATTGCGGCCAGCCCCATATTCTGGTACGTTTTATGGCCATTGATAAACCGAAAGATCTGATCAAAGCAAGACGCATCGGGATTACATGGATGATCTTTACTGTTGCAGGAGCTTTGGCCATAGGATTGGTAGGAATCGCTTATCTGCAAAAATTCGATATGAATACCATGATGAAGTTTGACGGATCAAAGACGGAAGCAGAAACTATTTTCATTTATTTCTCCCGTATATTATTCCATCCGTTCATTGCAGGATTTCTACTTACAGCCATTCTTGCAGCGGTAATGAGTACGATTTCCTCTCAGTTATTGGTGACTTCAAGCTCATTAACAGAAGATATTTACAAAGCTTTTCTTAATAAAAAAGCAACTCCTAAGCAGTTATTAATAGCAAGCAGGCTTTCTGTTTTACTGGTAGCTGTCATTGCTGTACTTTTATCTCTTAATCCTAAGGATAGTATTCTCAATCTGGTAGGAAATGCATGGGCCGGCTTTGGTTCTGCATTCGGACCACTGATCCTGCTGTCTCTTTTATGGAAAAAGGCAACATGGCAGGGAGGCTTTGCCGGGATGATGGTAGGGGGAATTATAGTGTTAGCCTGGGTTTATCTGCAACATCCGCTGAAAGACTGGTACGAAATCATTCCTGGGTTTACGCTTTCCCTGCTGACTAACGTGATTGTTTCATTATCAACATATAAACCAGATGCTGTTATTGAAAGTGAATTTAATGAGGTTAAAAAAATTATGCAGGAGTAAACCCCAGAACTTAGATATTACATTTTATTAAATAGAATTTCCCCTTGCACAAACAAGGGGTTTTTTATGAATCTCAGGTATGCTGATGAAAAATATTTATCTTTAACATCAAAAATCTGCAACCTTCAGATGAAAATATTCTAAAAATAGAACTTTTAGTCCCCATTGAAAAAACTTTTACACCATTTAAAATTCAGACTACATCAAAGTTTCAGGCTGCTAAACCTGAATCCAAGAGCAAGTATTCCTGTTCTGATCATGCTTGGAGCACTGATTGTCGTGAAGCTGCCTGAAGCCTGTTATTATCCACCTTTGTTTTTTATACTGGCATTGCTGTTTCATTATGAAAGAAAAGACATTCCTTTTTTGAAAAAAGTTTTTGTCACCAGCTGGCGATGGGTTATTATGTTGGAGGCTGCATTTATTTACAGTATTGTACTTTGTGGAAACATCCATTATAAACTGGAGAAAACCGCATTGTTTTCATTACCTGCATTGGTCTTGCTGGCTTTTATCACACCAAGGACAAGATCCTGGCTGGCATTACAATGGAATTATATTCCGGATGATTTATTTGAATGGAAAAGTTTTCTGAGAAAAAATACCTGGCTAGCCATTTTAGGCTTTATGGTGATCTGGGGTTCAGCTTATCATCCTGTAACGTTGATTCTTGCGGGAGTATTTGCGCTGGATTATGTCTCACATATTTATGAGCTTAATGAAAATAAAGAAATGCTTGAAATGTATTTCAGGAAATATACTTTAAAAGAAAAGCTCAGAAGAAATTCTCTGTTTTTTAATGTTTTGCTATTGCCTGCGTATGGTTTGTTTCTCGTTCTGCATCCTGCTGAAACGTTGTACATCCTTTATTATTTCATCTTTATGAATTTGTATTTCTTACTGATTCTGACCAGGAAATACAAACAGTATCATTATAAAGAAAAGGGGAATTACTTTAATATGGGAGTTTTTATTGAATATACAATATGCAGTATGACCATCATTCCTGCAGTATTTATATTGAAAAAAAATATAAAAGAAGCTTCTCAAAATATCAAAACTTATGTTGGAGATTAAAAACGTACATGTTCATTTTAAAAATCAGAACGTTTTAAACGATCTGAATCTAACCATAGAAGAAGGCTGCATTTTAGGATTGCTTGGAAAAAACGGAGCTGGAAAGACCACCTTGTTTGAATCTCTGTACCAAAGTACTCCGTTTTCCGGAAAGATCACATGGAAGAACGAACAGTTGAAACGGGAAATGATTTCCTATCTTGAAACTGAAAACTATTTTTATCCCTACATTACAGGAGAAGAATACCTTGCTTATTTCACCTCAAAAAAAGAAGAAGAAATTAAAGGCTTCCTTGAAAGATTTAATCTTCCTTTAAAAAAATATGTACAGTATTATTCCAGCGGAATGAAGAAAAAGCTTGCCCTTACGGGAATGCTCATGCTGGATAAGCCTATTAATATTCTGGATGAACCTTTCAACGGAGTAGATTTTGAAGGAGTTCATATTCTTTATGATATTATCAGACAGTTGAAATCTGAAAATAAAGTGGTGGTGGTAAGTTCCCATATTATTGAAACCCTTTTTCATACCTGTGATAAAATTGCTCTTCTTCAAGATGGGAAAATTGAAAAGATCTACAGAAAAGAAGATTTTGGTCAATTGAATGCTCTTAAATTTTAAAAATAGAATCGCAAAATTTATTAATATTTAACAGTCTGTGCTAAAGGTGCTTTGCCATTTTTTTTTTTACTATTTTTCCATTTCAAACTAATAACTTATTTATTATGAAAAATCTAAAAAAAATTGCGAGACAAAATTTAAAATCAATCACAGGAGGTCGCCCGCCTGCAGCCAGTGAATGTATGGCATGTGGTTGCCCAACCCCGATCTGTTATTATCTTAATGGAAACGGCGGCGGTGGAGGTTGTGGAACCCTTTTATGTGCATAATCATCTTATGAAAAAAATAAATCCTTCTATTTTTGGAAGGATTTACTTTTATACTACAATTGAGCTTTTGTATCATTCCTTTTAATAATTAACATAATAAGTGCAAGGATAAAGCCTATAATGCTCGACCATATTATATTTTCAATACCATAATGGGCAATCCAGCTCCCTCCAAGCAGAGTTCCGGCTGTAACTGCAAAATTCCCGCAGGAAGTAAAAATACTGTTGATGAACTCAGAGGTCTCTGATGAGGAGGACGTTACATTGATATTGCTGATCAGAAAACCTCCGGAATGAATAAGCCCCCAAAAGGTTACAATCAAAATCATCGGTATAAAATAACTTCCGTAATGCCCAATCAGAAGGTGGATTCCGGATAATAAAATCAGGAACACAAAAGTAGTCTGAAACGGAAACCTGCTCATATATTTTCCTGCAATTCTGTTTCCTGCAATTCCTGCGGTTCCAAACAGAAAAAATAGTATACTGATCTGTTTCCCGTTAATTTGGGTGACATTCTTTAAAAAATCTGCCATATAACCATAAGTTGAATACATGGCTGCAATGATGAAGAATGCCAGAAAAAGCCCGTTCCATAGATGTTTATCCCGGAATATTTTACTGGGAAATTTACCTGAAGATGCTCCCGTATTCTGAATGGATGGCAGATAAAACCATACTCCCGCCAGAGCAACTCCATTAATGGAAGCGGTAAGTAAAAAAGAGGATTGCCAGGAAAGCAGGTCAGACATAAATGTTGCCAATGGCACTCCTAAAACCGTTGCTAGTGTAAGCCCGGAAAAAATAATACTAACAGCCCTGGATTTCTCTGCAGGATCTGAGGTTTGCCCGGCGACAGATAAAGCAATGGACCAGTATACCGGATGAAAAAATGCAGGAATCATTCTAACGATGAGAAGGAGATAAAAATTGGTAATAAATGCAGACAGGATATTGGCAGCAACAAAAACCGATAAAGAAAAAATCAATAAGTTTTTCCTTTTGAAAGAAGACAATATAAGAAGCATGAACGGCCCGAAAACAGCAACGATCAATGCAAATGCACTCAGCAGCCATCCCGCTTTTTCAATGGAAACCCGGAATGCGGAAGCGAGTTCGGGTAATACTCCAATCACTCCGAACTCTGTAGTGGTAATTCCGAAAACACCTAGTGCCAGTACATAAAGATTTCTGTTCATATTCATTATTTTTTTGCAAATTTGCAGAATAGACTATCAGAAAACTATATACTTACCTTTTAGTTCTATACTTACCTTTCTGAAAGTGTAAATCTAAAAAACGTTGTTATGCCTGAATTTTTCCATGATAAAAGACTGTATTATACCCCTATTGAATTTGCGTTAAGCCATATCGGCGGAACATGGAAGATGCCGATTTTGTGGAGACTGCAGGAGAAGCCACTCCGTTTTAGCGAGCTTAAAAAGGATATTCCTCATATTACAGATAAAATGCTCACCAGTCAGCTGCGTGAGCTGGAAGCTAAAGAGATGATTCACAGGGAAGTATTTCCCGTAATTCCTCCAAAAGTAGAGTATAGTCTTACAAAGAAAGGAGAGAAAGCCATTCCGGTTATTGAAACTATCATGAAATTTGGTTACGATCTGATTAAGGATGAGGGAATTGTCTTCCCGCCTAAAGAATGATAACACTTCATTTTCTGTTACATAAAGCTTTTTTTATACCTTCACCATAAAATTGATCCAACAGTATGAAGCTGAAATTAGGGATATTAGATCAGTCACCCGCTACCATGGGCGGCAGTGCGGCATCTGCATTGAAAAACAGTCTTAATCTTGCTGTAATGGCTGAAGAAACAGGGTTTCACAGCATCATGTATTCCGAACATCATGGAGTAGAAGCTTATGGAAGTTCCAGTCCCGAGCTTTTAGCTGCAATTGCTCTCAGCAAAACAAACCGGATTAAAATAGGAACTGCCGGAATCATGATGAGAAACTATTCTGCCTATAAGATTGCAGAATGGACTAAAATGTTATCAACACTATATCCTGAACGCTTTATTCTCGGCCTGGGAAAAGCTCCCGGAGGTTTAAAAGATGCTGTCATGGCACTGAACAATCATAAACCGGTAGTTTTATCCAATATGGAAACAAAGCTGGAAGAGATCATTCAATTCATAAAGGACGAAGAAGGAGTTTATGATGGACTTATTGCACAGCCGACTCATGTACAGCATATTCCGGAAATTATGTGGCTGGGCTCAGGAATGACCTCCGCCCGGGAAGCTGCAAAGCATGGAGTTGGATATTCATTCGCTGCTTTTATGAATAGTGAGAACGGAAAGGAAAATACAGATACTTATCTCAGAGAATTTGACATAACACAATATTTTTCCCGGCCTTCTCTGCAGGTTGCCGTATCGGTATCAGTAGCAGATACAATAGAAGATGCCAGACGGAATGCGTACGGAATGGCCTATCAGTTTTTACAGTCCCGGAAATTAGAAAGTCCGGATGCGGTTCTTTCTCCGGAAGTGGTGGAACAGAAGATTCTGGGAACCAAGGATGAAGAAGAATTCTATACGGTTTTAAACAGAATTATTATAGAAACACCGGGATCTGTTAACCAGAGATTAGATGAAATTGCCCAAAAGTACAATACCGATGATCTCCTGATATTGTGTAATATGTACCGGGAAGAAGACCGCATCAACACGTATAAAAGTATCATTAAAAATAACAGATAAACTCCGCAGTATGAAATTCTGCTGTATGGTGGAGTTTTATACTATAATTCAAACCCATGAAACAGAATATTTCAACATTCTATATCATTACCGGAGGTCCGGGAGCAGGAAAAACAACGTTGCTGGATGAATTAAGCCACCGTGAACTGATAACTGTACCTGAAGAAGGAAGGAGAATCATTAAAGAACAGATGGATTCCGGTGGTGAAGGGCTTCCATGGCTTAACAAAGAACTTTTTGCAGAACTGATGTTCGAAGAATCCGTAAAAACCTACCTGAGAATAAGTCAGACAACTTCTGCAAAACCTGTTTTCTTTGACCGTGGAATACTGGATACACTTGGTTATATGAAACTTGAAAATATTCCTGTTCCGGAATCTATGGAGGTTAAAGCAAGAGAAATGATTTATCATAACAATGTTTTCATTCTGCCGCCATGGAAAGAGATTTACGAAAATGACCCTGAAAGAAAACAAACCTTCGAAAAATCTATGCTTACCTTTGAATGTATGAACGAAATTTATCAGGAATATGGTTACAATACCATAGAAGTCCCGAAAATTTCAGTAGAAAACAGAGCCCGTTTTATCCTTGACAGGCTCATATAAAGTATTTTTCATCACCTATTAATTATCACTCATCGATTATCAATTATCAAGTATGAACCATCTTCCTTTTGAAAAAGAACTGATCGAAATGGCTGACAAAGATCTGTCCATAAGAGAAAAACTATTGCTGGCTGGAGAATTATCCGGAGGCTATCATCCCGAAATGGAAAAGATCCATAGAGCCAATGCACAACGGCTGCGTGAAATTATAGCAGAAATCGGTTATCCTACCATCTCAAAAGTAGGTGAGGAAGCTAATGATGCAGCATGGCTGATCATCCAGCATGCTATCGGCGAACCCGAATTTATGAAAACAAGCTACGCTATGATGGAAAAGCATTGTAATGATATTAATCCTATCCATAAAGCCTATTTATACGACAGGATTCAGGTTTTTCAGGGTAAACCTCAAAAGTATGGTACCCAGCTGACCTCTGAAGGAATAATTTATCCCGTAGAAAACAAAGAAAAGTTAAATACAGAACGCGAAAAGGTAAATCTGCGGGTCCTTTCCGAATCAGATATCAATAAAATCCCGGGGGCCGAAGACATTCCGGAAATTGATAGCAAAGACGCTGAATATACCGCCTGGAGGAAAAAAACAGGATGGATTTAAGACTCTTTTAATAAAGGTCTCGGATCAAACAGAACTTTTAAAGTACGGATCTTTCCATCCTTTATGTGATACCATCCCGAAGATTCTATTGTTTTTTCTCCCATATCAATATTGTACCAGAAACAAACATCTTCACCGGAAGTAAAAGTCTTAAGAATTTCATACTTAAACTTCATCTGCTTCATATCTTTGATGTAAACAGAGGCTCCTTCTCTCTTTCCCATTACCCCTATAAATTTAAAATCAGGATCAAGACAGCTTTCTGCCTTATCGAAATTTTCTTCATTTAAATATTGGATAAACAGTTCTGCTGTATTTTGAATTGTAGTGTCCATAATATTCTGTTTATTGTCTATACAAAATTAACGGATCACCGGAGATTCTTCTTGTGACTATAATCACAAAAGCTTATCTATTTTAAAGCAGGAATTCTTCCTTTTGCATAGGCAATCTGCTCTTTTTCCTTGTCCTGATCAGGATTGTTTTTAAGGTACATCTGATAATATGTTGCGGCATTCTTAGACTGCTTCAGATTGAGATCATAAAGAAGCCCCAAACGGTAATAAATAATATTGCTGGTACCAAAAGTTAATCCTCTTTTATAAGCTGTCACAGCATCATTATACTGGTTTTTAGCTTCATAAATGCCTGCAAGTGCAGCATAATAAAGGTTGGTGTGATCTGAAATAGCTTCGTCAATAGTCTTTTGTGCATAGATGGCAGCATTGTTATAATCTTTCAGTTCACGATAGCTCAGGGCCATAAAATATAATGTGCCTTCATTTTGTACTCCCATATCTTCCAGTGTTTTATAAAGCGTAATACATTTCTGATAATCCTTTACATAAAAAAAGGCCTGTCCCAGATCATTCATAACATTAACATCAGCATGGTTTTTCAGGAGCTTTTCACCTGTTTCAATCACTTCCGGATATTTGTGGAGTTGGTTGGCTGCCGGCAGTAGAGCCTGCAGTAAAGTAAAGTTCTCAGTATCGGCTGCAATGGCTGTTTTCAATACATCATACGCAGACTGGTATTGTTTGAGGCTGATGTAAGTTGCAGAGAGATCATAAGCCACATCAGGATCTGCAGAATTAAGGATATTGGCTTTTTTGAGGTAAGAAAGTCTGGACTCAGGTGTTTCCGCATAAGCAGCGAGCTGTTTAAAGGCACTGAAGTTAAGACTGTCCAGCCGGATAATCTGCTGAAGATACGTTTGGGCATTGGAAACATTTCCCCGCCTGGAATTGATACTTGCCAAACTGAATAGGGTGGGCAGGCTGTCGGGTTGAATGGTGTTGATCTTCAGATAATTTTTTTCTGCTTCCGGTAGTTTTCCGGCCATCATATTACAGTAAGCAATTTGTGAAAGGGCTTTTATATCCTGTGTATCTCCGGGATATATGCTCTGAAGATAAGTAGCCGCATCAGCATAACGTTGTGTTTCGTAATACTCAAGAAGTTTTTCAGTATCAATTTTTGCAGACTGGGCAGTAAGATTTTTAAAGCTTAATAGAATAATACACAAGCAGATTCCTCTTTTCATCATGGTTATTTTTAACTAAAATATAGGTTATTTACCAGGCATCCAAATTTTAGTCTCACTTATCGGGGATTTTTTTATTCTGAATGGTTTATGATGAAACACTAAGTCAGATTTCTTATATTCACTTTATATAAAAATCAGGCAAAAGATATGGAAATAAAAACTGTACAGTCATTCATTGATTATTATGAAAAAATAAGAGAGAGAACCAACCGCATTATTGAAGTTGTTCCTCCTGAGCATATTGATTTTTCCTATAAACCGGGAAAATTTACCATTGGAGATCAGATAAGACATATTGCAGCCATCGAAAGGTATATGTACGGCGAAACCATATCAGGAAGGAAAAGTGCTTATCCGGGTTGTGGTAAAGACATTGCCGACGGCTATGGGGATACCGTTAAGTTTTTTAACGAAATGCATAGGCAGACGCTTGAAATCATCACAGGGCTTTCAGATGAGGATCTTACCAGGAAATGCCTTACTCCTGCCAATCATGAAATTTCTGTGTGGAAATGGCTCCGGGCTATGATAGAACATGAAATCCACCACAGGGCAGAATTATATATCTATCTGAACCTTCTGGATGTAAAAACGCCACAGATCTATGGATTTTCTGCAGAAGAAGTACAGGATATGAGTGTGAAACTATAGTGCTGAAAGGGAATAGCCGAAGAATATTCAATCGGTTGAGGTTAATTTGTATATTAGCCCATTCAAAAAAATAATAATGGCCAGACCTCTTATCATCCCTCTTTTGCTATTCTTAAACAGTGCATATGCACAGACTCATCTGGAGCTTAAACCAGGAGACACCCTGAAATATTCACCACAATCTTACAAACCATCATGGATCTCAGTACAGTCGGCTGATGCTAATCTGGGAATTGCTTTGTTCATGGATGGAAAGAAACTGAAAGAACAGGATGATTCCAGAGGAATAAAAAGTATCGAGCGCCTGTATTTTACTCCTGAAAAAGGAAAGAAATATGAAGTAAAGATCTGGGCTAAATCTTATCTTGAAAAAAGTAAAATCGTAAAAGTATCTATTGCTGAATCTAAAAGCGTACCTGTTCTGAACGGCCAGTTCAGTTCCGATCAGTTTGTGGAAGATCTCAGAACATTCCGCCTGATCAGGGGAAAAGCAAATTCCGGACTCTATGTGTACAGAAGTAAAAAGCAGATAGACAGCATCTACCAGCAGGCAGAAGCGGAAGCCAGAAACAGTAAAAATATTTTTGATTTCTATAAAATCATTGCCAGACTTACCGGATTTGAAGGAAGCTGCCATAATTATACGGATTTACCTAATCACGCCTCCTATTATCTCACCCAGAAACCTGAATATCTGCCCATCACTCTGAAGAATATTGACGGACGCCTGCTTCAGGATTCAAAAGAGGCAGCAATACCTCTTGGTGCCGAAATTCTTTCCATCAACGGAGTTCCTGCAAAAGAAATGATCAGCCGTTTCTCGCAATACTATTTTTCTGATGGCTATTCCATGCCTTACAAGGAAACAACAGGTTTTGAAAGAGGAATGCTGGATAAATTTTATATGGAATTCGGAAACCATAAAAATTATGTGATCCGATATCAATGGAATGGTGCCGTAAAAGAAGTTTCTCTGGAAGGAATACCATTGGAAAGTTTCAAAAAACTTCAGGAATCAAGATATTCGCTTGCCTTTGACAAAAAACTGCTGTCTGAAAAATATAGCTTCAGCAAAGAAGGAGAAGGAATTTACAGATTATCTTTGAGAGGATTCGATTTTGCCACCGGAAAAGAAGATCCGGCCTATAAAAAATTCAGTGTTTTTCTTGATCAGATGATGGATACTCTGGAAAAGGAAAAAATACAGAATCTGATCATTGATCTCAGAGGAAATACAGGAGGCACAGGAGCTCTTTATGAAAAAGTATTCTCTTATCTTACACAAAGACCTTTCCGTGACAGTCACTATGCGTACACCCAATTCAATGAAGTCCCCTTGGAGGAAAAACTCATTATAACTCCTCTTTTTCTCTCTAACGGAGTACAGGATAAACATGGCCTTAATGCCTATCTGAAACAGCTTTACCCTAAAAGTGTTCAGGGGAAATATTACTGGGCAGATGACAAGAATCCATCCGTTTTGCCTAATGAAAGAACTTTTAAAGGACAGCTGTATCTGCTTGTTGATCAAAGGGTAGCTTCTGCAGCTTCACACCTTGCTTCCCTTATTAAATCCTATACCAATGCTGTTGTGATTGGAAAAGAAACGGTAGGAGGCTATTATGAACATAATGGCCATCTTCCATTAGTGTATGAACTTCCCAATACCGGAATCCAGACCGGATTTTCTATTGTTCACGTCATCCAGGATGCTCAAAATCTTCCTGATCAGAAAAGAGGACAGGGGATTATTCCTCATGTGACAATACAGCAGACCGATCAGGAATTTCTTGATCAGACCGATGTTTATCTGAAAAAAGTAGCAGAACTTAGAAAACAATAAAAAGTTTTTCACACGCATAAAGCCAGCTGTAAATTCATTGTTTGCAGCTGGTTTTTTTATTCTAACAGTACAATAATATTTTATATTATTTCTATTTTAAGTGATAAATTTATCATTTTCATTTATTAAAAATTGTTAAATATTTATTTGATATAGAGGTGTTTATTTCTTTTTTTTTAATCATTTATTTTGGAATTATTGATGAAAAGTCGTAGAACTACGACAAAATTTCAGATTATCCATTGAAAATTTCCTGAATAGCAATTACCGCTTTATCTTTGTAATACCACCAATCCAATTACAAAAAATTAATAATGATTACAATCTGCATATTACAACAATAAAATCAGGTGAAATCCTGAATTTCAACAGGGATACAAAGTAAACTAATAGTTGTGCTTTTCCTTTTAACACCCTGTTACGATCTCAATATCCGGATTCCTCTTTACAGATGAAGCACGGATAGTGAAATGATCTGAACTTTATGGTCCGGATCACTTTCAGCTTAAAAAAATCTGACACCCAATCAATCAAAATATTACCATTATGTTTCAGGACGATCATTCACCCAAATTGCCTGTTTCCAAAGATAAAATTTCAGCTGTAAAGAATGTTAAACAAACATTGACGGATGAGGCCGTTCATAAAGCTGCTCAGGAAGTACAGGAAAAATCGAGTGGAACCATTAAAAAAGCTTCAGAAAAAATGGCTCAGGCCCAGGCCTATACAGGGATGGCTCAAAACGGGTCCCAAATGTTTATGAACCAGGTTAAACAATCCAACCCTCCCACACTGGTAGAAGATAAAGTATGGGCTAAACAGCCAACTTCAGGAATTTATAATGCCAGTACGATACCTGGAAATCAGGTAGCCGGAATTAACCGTGTGGTAAAACTTGAAATCGTAATTGACGGAAAGGTCATTAAGCATTTCAAACATTTTCAGTTAAAACAAAGTGCTGTAAAACATCATGAATTTGATCTGATGCTGGCTCACGATAGTTTGGGAAATTCCGAAAACCACAATCTGGAAGAAGCTCAGAACTTTCTGGGAAAAAGAATTACGGTTATTTTCAGATATAAAGACGTTGAAGACGGTCCGGAAAGAAATTTCGTTGGAGTCATCACAGAAGTAGGTTTCAGCCAGGAAAAAGGAAGCCTGGGAAATATCGTTCTTACAGGATCCAGCCCTACGGTTCTTTTAGATGCAGCACCCCATATTCAAAGTTTTGGCGGAGCCCAGGAAATCAGTCTGAACAGTATTGCAGATCAGGTGATCAAAGAAGGTCTGGGACAAAATACGTTCGATTTCAGAGTAGACGCAGCCCATGGAAATGTTTCTTACAGCTCACAATATGAAGAAACTCATTATAACTATCTGGCCCGAATTGCGGAAGCCTACGGTGAACAGTTTTATTATGATGGCGAAGTACTGCATTTCGGGAAACTTCCACCGCAGGAAAAACCTGTAAAGCTAACCTATGGCAGCAGTGTGAGTGATGTCAAGATAAAAATGAAGGCACAGCACGTGAATCCGTCATTTTACGGTTACAACAGCAGTAAAAATGAAAAATTAACGGCTGGAAGCTCAAAGATTAATCACACCTCAGATATTGCGAAGAGAGCCTATGAAATTTCAGAAAAAACATTTACCACTCCATCGCTGAGGGTAGCTCCAATAAAAGCGGTGTCTTTCATGGATGTGGAAACTTCTCAGAAAGGAACTGCCGGAAGTAAGGCTGCTGAAGTCTTTGTTATTTCAGGAGTTACAACAGTACCATTCCTTTATCCCGGCTGTATCGCTGATATTGAAATGAGAAAAGCCGAAAGCAGTGAAACAACCTATTTTACCAAACTGATGATTACAGACATGTATCATGAGGTAGATGCCAGAGGATATTATACCGGCACTTTTGAGGCAATAGCTTCTGATACAGGATTTATTCCCCGTCCGGAGTTCCATACCCCCAAAGCGGATGCCCAGTTTGCCAAAGTAATTTCCAATGCAGATCCTTTAAACCAGGGAAGAGTGAAAGTACAGTTCGACTGGCAGAATGGTTCTACTACCACAGAATATATCAGAGTAATGACTCCTGATGGCGGAGGCAGCG
This sequence comes from Chryseobacterium cupriresistens, assembly GCF_046614675.1. Classification (NCBI taxonomy): domain Bacteria; kingdom Pseudomonadati; phylum Bacteroidota; class Flavobacteriia; order Flavobacteriales; family Weeksellaceae; genus Chryseobacterium; species Chryseobacterium cupriresistens. The sequence goes on from NZ_JBKKJT010000003.1 coordinate 612,625, forward strand.
AAAAAGTGAGTAAAAATCGTGGATTTATGGCGATTCCGGAGGAAGGAGATCAGGTAGTGGTCAATTTTGCACACCAGCATCCTGACCGTCCGTTTGTGATGGGAGGAATGTTCCATGGCGGAGTTGGCGGTGGCGGCGGTGCCGGAAATAATATTAAAAGCTTAAGCAGTAAAAGCGGACATACCATGAGTCTGGATGATGCAGGAGGAATTACCGTAAAAGATAAAGATCAAAATTCTGTTTTTCTGGATGGAGCAGGAAATATAAGCATAGACAGCAAAATTTCCATTACGCTGAATTGCGGAAGCAGCTCGATTTATATGGATAAAGAGGGAAATATTCAGATTAAAGGAAAAGAAATATTCGTACAGGGAGTCAATATTGGTGTTGGTGGCACAACGAGTATCGGAGTTGGAGTAGGGCCTGAAGACGGTGAACCTACTTCAGGTGTCGGAATCAAATCTGATACACTGGATATCGGAACCAATACGCTTTCCATGAGAGGTGATACAGAAGCCAATCTCAGCAGTGGAGGAAAAATCAATGTCGGTGGAGGAAGCGAGACGAATATTGTAAGTGGAACTGTAAAGCTGAATTAATGAATCCGGTAGATTTGGAGTTGGTAAAATTAAAAAGACAATGGCAGAAAGTGGTTTCAAAAAACGAAGAAAAGCCTATGCTGATCTGTTTGGGAGAAAAACATGAAACCGATCTTTTTGATGGATTTATCAAGTCGAAACTTTCTGAAGATGAAGAAGGAGATGATGTTTTTTTACTCCATTACCAGGAATTTAACGGAATGAACTCCTTCGGACAAACCTTATTGGATGAATGGACTGAGTTCTATGAAATGCTGAGGAAAAGCGAGGCAGATATTCCCCATTGGAATCTGGAAAAGCCGGATGAAAGTTTTAAAACAGATGCTTACAAAGCTTTTTACCCTTTGCTGGAACTAAAGAAAAACTTCCCGAATATTAAGGATTCTAAAATCTATATCTACATTGCTCCGCTCAGGATTAATGATACCGAAGAACTTTCTTTATGGGTGAAAGAATGGTGCAGGATCTGTGAAGCAACGGGAAATAAAGATATTAAACTGGTTTGGGCGGAACATCACCATTACAGGACTCTGCCCGGTATCTCTTCAGCCCATAGCTTCAGAATAGAGGTAGACATTCATCAGTTAATGCAGAATACTGCCGCTCATACCAACCGTAAGAAGAACAGCCCGGATACAGACTTCCAGCAGCAGATTCTTATAGCGAGTAATCATTTAAGCAAAGAAAGATTCAAAGAAGCAGAGCACGCATTGAAAAAGGCGGTGAAGCTCGCCGGAGAACAAAAAAATAAACAGGGCGAAATTTCTGCCTATTTTATGCTTACCCAGGCATATATAGCGGACAGGAAGAAGGATAGGGCAGAAGATACCTATCGGACAATATTTGAAAAAGTAGAACCTGATACTCCTCTGGAAGTTCAGATGTATATGAATTATGGCAGCCATTTATTAGGCAACTCCAAAAAGTCCAGGGCAGAAAAAGCATTTGAAAAAGCCGCAGAGACGGCTCATAAAATAGGAGAATATGCAATGGCGATTGAGTGTTACAGGATCATCGCTACATTGAATGATACGGTGCTGACAAAAGATAAAATGATCCGGTATTTTGAAAAATGTCTGGATATAGCAAAACTGATGGATCCTTCAGCAAGAGAACAGAGCAGTCTGAGGTTTGTTGCCTCAATGCTTATTCTCAAATATGAAGGCGATACTGATAAAAAAACAAAACTGGATAGTGAAATGAAGACTTATTTTGGTGATGACTGGAAGGTGAGCGTGGAAAAACCAAAAGCAGGGTAATCTCAAATTAAAAGAATCATGGCAGATCTGAATAAAAAAACAGTAAAACCCATTAAAGTAGCAAAACCGGACATGAACCCAGACCGCTCATGGAAGGTAAATACAGATGTTACTTCGGTAAGCTGGGATAAAACCAAACAGGGATGGAAGAACGGAATGAAAAATAATTTCGATTCCCTGAATCCTGTTTCCATGGCTAAATCCATAGTGGGAGGAGACGCCGGACAGCCGGAAAAAAGCAGCGGAGGCGGAGGTGGTGACAGTGCCGTGACAGTAGAAAAGGCCGCTCCGGAAAGCAAAGTGAAACTGATTAAGGTCAATAATCCTGCAATGCCTTCCACAGCCATTCAGCATACAAGTAAACATTTTGATATCGTACTGGCCATTGATATCCACTGGACTCTCATTCCGCCGCCGCCTTCATTCATGTTTATTCCACTGCCGCTGCCCCATCCGTTTATCGGGATTGTTTTTGATATAATGGATTATATTACCATTAAAATTACAATTCCACAATTTGCCAGAAACCTGATGCCTTCTCTTCCGGAAACTATTCCGCTGGGAGGCTCTATATATGTTCATGGAAGACACAAAGCAACCACCACGACCAGTGTGATGGGAGTGGTCATTCCGTTCAGACATGTCACATCGCTTATTCCGGTGTATATCATTCCTTTTCCTCAGGAAGCTCCACACGAAGGAGAAGTGTATTACGGTTCGCAGACCGTTCTGGCGCAGGGAAGTAAAATGAGCGGTAACCAGCCTCAGCAGGTATTAACCTGTATGGGATTTCCTTTCGGAATGACAATGCTGCCCGCAATGCCTGATAAGCCGAAGAAAAATCCGCTGGCCTATTTTGCTTTCTACAATAACTTTTCAAGCATGTATATTCAGATCAATACGGGTGGACCTGTATTGGTAGGAGGCGCTTTTGTACCCCATGTTTATACACCCGGAGAAATGGTGATGCGTCTTGCCGGAATGTTTTTAATGAGAAGTTTAACCAAGAAATTAGGAAAACTTGGTGCTAACGGTTTAAAAAAGCTAAACAACAGTGTTCTTAAAAAAGCTCCTTTCAATAAATTCAAATTAGCCAATGCTTTATCCAAAAAATTATGTCATTACGGCCTTGAACCTGTGAATTTTGCAACCGGTGCCATGGTTTTCGAATGGGATGATTTTATAATTCAGGGCAGTACACCATTAAGCTGGAAAAATATCTGGCACAGCGACAGACCTTATGATTTCGGACATCTTGGAAATGGTGTTTTCAATAATCATGATCTGTTTATTCTTCCTGATGAAGATAATAAGTTTGCAGGCTGGATGCATCCGGACGAAAATATGGCAATGCTGATTCCTGCACCGGAGATTGGAGAAGAAATGACTTATTTCAGAGATCAGAAAATATGGCAGTACAGACCCAATAGCAGTATCTGGATTGTTCGTAAAGGAACTGATGTTTATACATATAAACGTTTTCATCATATTTCGGAAGGAGTTGTTTATAAGGTAACCCGTATTGAATATGGTGACGGAACAATCAGGGAATATGAGTATGAAGCCAGGAACATTGTACTGAAAAGTATAAAAGATGTAAAAACTGGCTGCAGTATAGAAACTGTAATTCACCCGACATATAAAAAAGTAACAGAAGTTTACTATTGTTATAAAAACCAGAGAGATCTGCAGGTTAGGTACGACTATGATGAACGTGGCAACCTTACCCATGTCTGGGATATTCACAAAAAGGCCATTGTGTTTGACTATGATGGAGAAAACCATGTTGTGAAAAGAACCAACCGGAACGGGATGAGCTATCAATGGGAATATGATAAAAACGGAAGAGTAGTTCATACCAAAGGTACGGATGGATATATGGAAGGAAGACTTCATTACCATGATGAGGAAGGTTACACAGAAGTTATCTATCCAAAGCAAAACAATAAAACCGAGGAATATCATTATGATGAAAACTTTCTGGTTTACAAAAAAGTAAATGGAGAAGGTGGAGAAACCTGGTACGATTATACAGCCCACAACGAGTTGAAAATGACGGGGTCCCCGGAAGGAAGAGTTCAGGGATATACCTATGATGAAATGGGAAATATTAAAATCTTCCATACCCCGGATGGAGAAGAATACCATTATCAATACAATGAATTCGGACAGGTAATTGCCCGTTTCTCTCCTTCGGGAGCTTCGGAAACATGGAGCTATGATGAAGAAGGAAAACTAATCAGCTATACCGACCCTGCTGAAGAAAGTGTATACTATGAATATGCAGACGGTGAAAGAATTCCTGAAAGAAGCAGCAGAGAAGAGATTGCTACTTATTATAAATATAACCAGAGAGGCCAGCTTACTCAGCTCACCAACACTGCCGGAGCCGAGCAGTACTGGAAATATGATGAGTATGGAAGGCTGACGGTGTTCAGTCCGGGCCCTTTGAACAGAACCCTCTGGAACAGGGATAAAATGGGAAGAGTGGTTGAAGTGAACGAGCAGGGGCAATTCCCGTTAAAATTCCGTTATGATGCCTATGATCTTCCGGTGTATGCTACCGACGGGCGTGCAGAATGGCTCATGAGCTATACGCCGATGGGAAGCCTTAAACGTCAGGTCCGCAGGAATGCTCTTTCCCATAAAAAAGAAGAAACATTGTTTTTCGGGTATGATGCTTATGAAAATTTAATGAGCATTACCAATGAGAAAGGAGAAGTCTATTCTTTTGAAAGAAATAATAATAATGATATCATTGGTGAAATAGGGTTTGACGGCCAGAAAAAGTTCTTTGTAAGAGATAAAGACGGAATGGTTACCCAAACCAGGACTCCTCAGGGAAAAGATATTTTTCATGAATATGATCTGGGCGGAAGATTGACACAGACCCATTATCCCGACGGAACCTGGGAAGCCTATCAGTATGACACTTCAGGATTATTGGTTAAAGCAGATAATGAAAACAGCAGTGTCGCTTTTCAGAGAAATAAATTAGGACAGGTCACCAGTGAAAAACAGGGTGAACATATCATTCAGTATGAATATGACAGTCTGGCAAATCTGATCGGTTTGAAAAGCAGTCTGGGAGCCGAAGTAGACTATTCTTATAATGATCTGGGACAGCTTACATCGGTAACTGCCGCTACTCCGGAAGTGCATGCACCCTGGCAGATGAATCTTGAGATCAGCCGAAACGGGCAGATGCATTCCCGTGAAATGACCGGCGGGGTGGAAAGCATTTTTGAATTTGACCATATCGGAATGCCGGTAAGTCAGAAAGTAACAGTGAATAAAACCAATACTACCTTCCATAAAGACTACGGCTGGGGAGCCGGAAACCGGTTGCTTCATACCCTGGACAGGGTGACGGGCGGAAGAACAAGATTTGATTACGATGCTTTCGGAAGCCTTGTTGCTGCAGAATATTCAAGCGGAGAAGTGCAGTACAAAAATCCGGATGCTACGGGATGCTTATATGAAAGCGCCCGGCAGACTGACCGTATCTACGACAAAGGAGGAAAGCTGATGCGTGATAAAAACTGGTTCTACCATTACGATGAAGAAGGAAATTTATTGTTAAAAAGTAAACGGCCAATCAACGATGCCAGATCTGAGCGTAAAGAAGAACAGGAGAATACGCATCCTTATTATAAAACCATTGCTTCAGATTGGATGAACAGCCCGAAACTGCCGGATGGAGCTGATTTACCCAATGTAGCCGAAAATTCTCCAACAGAAATTCAAAGCACGGAATGGTCCGCCGGAGACTGGGCATATTCCTGGAATGCCAACGGAATGCTGGCCAAAGTAAAACGCCCTGACGGCAAAGAAGTAAGCTTTGAGTATGATGCCCTCGGAAGAAGAACCTCAAAAATTGGTCTGAAGAAAATAACTCGTTATATTTGGGATGGTAACGTTCTCCTGCATGAATGGAGCTATGATGCTGAAGAAGTTCCTGTAACGGTTGTAGATGATGACGGGAATGTCAGCGTTGGAAAAGAACCTGTGGAGAATGTGGTGACCTGGGTGTATGAGCGAAATTCATATATACCATGTGCTAAAATTATCAATGGAAAAAGTTACTGCATTGTTTCTGACTATATAGGCAGACCTGTTCAGGCTTTTGATGAAGGAGGGCAAACCGTATGGAGTACAGAATATGATGCCTATGGAAATCTTAAAAACTTAAAAGGAAATAGATATTTTATTCCTTTCAGACAGCTTGGACAATATGAAGACCAAGATACTTGGTTATACTATAACAGGTTTCGTTATTATGATATAGAAAGTGGAAATTATATTTCTAAAGACCCAATTGGATTAAAAGGAGGATTAAGCCTTTATAACTATATAAAAGATATAAACTGGTGGGTTGATATTTTTGGTCTAGCGGGATCTGGGGGAGCTTATCTGTTTGGATTTGCAAGTGGGGATAAGTATATAGGAAAAGGTGAAATTGGAAGAATGAATCAATCCATTTCTACAAGAACTTCACAAGTTGGTAAAATGGGTGGAGATAATACTCTTATTGGAAAAGCACATGTTAGTACAGGAGGAAATAATGATCTTGGAAAAATGGTTGAGTATAAAACAATGAAAGATGCAGGCTTCAGACCTGGTGGAGCTGGAGTACCGGCGGATTATTTAAATAATCATATGAGTGGTAAATCTACTTGGGATGCAAACCCTCAATTACAAGCAAGAGCAACAGAATTGGCAGATAAATTACAAGCTGATTATGATGCTGATGTAAAAGCAAGAGCAAAAGTAAATTATAATTGATTTTAGTATATTATATGGAAAAATATAAAGTAGATTTTGGTGAAACTTCTCATTTTAAAGGAATAACGATTTCTTATGATCACATTGAGGAAGGTCTGGACTTTGCCCAAAAAAATAATATTAATGAGGTATGTATATCGACTGATGATATTGATACAAAACAAGTGGTAAATTTTGATTTTTTAAAGGGAAGGAATTTTATTACAACTTTTCATTGGCTGGTTCCCTTAGCTAAAAAATCTAACATTACAGGTTTGTATAATTTGTCAGGATTGGAAGATTTCCGTTGGAGTGCTGGTACAGATTTTAATCTTGATTTATCAAAGATACCTAATTTGAAAATTCTTAACATTGGCTACTATAAAGGTTTAGAAGGTTGGGAAAACTTAAAGTCACTAAATCGTTTATTAATTGGAAATGTAAAAACTGATGATTTATCTTTTCTAAGCGAAACTGTTAACTTAGAATTTTTGCGTATCATACGGGGAACTTTTATCTCTGTTAAAGGAATTGAAAAGTGTAGTAAATTAAAAACAGTATTTATTCAAAGTTGTAATTCTTTAATTCATGTAAAAGAAACCATTAAGCAAATGAAGAGTATTGAAAATTTGCTTTTAGAAAAATGTAAAAATGTAGACCTGGAAGGAATTGAGTTGTTAGGATTAAAAAATATCTCAGTTATTTAATTTATAGATACGATAAAAGATAAAATTCAGGCTCTGCAAATTTTATATTCCACAAGAATTTGATAAATAATTTGGATAAAGTAAAATTAGACAAGAAGCCTTAGACATTATAAAAAAACATCATGATTCACATATGATAATGGCTTGGCAATATCTTTTGAAAGTTGGTATCTCAATTGTCTTGAAGAGGTTAGTTGGTGACAGGAGAATTGATTGAATTTAAAGTCATTATAAAAACAAGTATTGTAAAGTTTATTAATTCATTAGAATAACACCTACTGTATAAACTATGTAATCCAAATCCAATTCAAATATATTATGAAAAAAATATTCTCTGAACTTAAAGGTTTCGTGATATTCAGTCCACAGCTTTTAGCACAGTATCTGCAGGACTATCATCTTTCAGGTACTAATATTTTAAAATATTTCGTAGAAAATGAACATGGCGATGAAATAACAAAGTCGGGAATCGCTATTCCGATAATAGGGGTAGAAGAAGATTATTATGCATTCCGGGTTTCTGTGAATGATGAAAAGATTCTGAGTGATGAAGAAGTAGAGGTGGAATCAAAAGGCTGGATATTTCAGACGGCGAATAATGAAGTAAAAATTGTCGGCATTGGATATCTGAAGGATATCGCTGCCATCAGTGAAGAAAACAGTGTTACCCTTTCTCTTGAAAACGGGTGGTACTCCTTAAAAATAAGGGGCGGAAATAAAAATGGTGAAAGATTATTTGAACTGAATATGCAGAAACAGGACATGCATCCTGCTTTTAGTGGAGATATCACCACTGAATATTACTACGGATAGTATTTAAAGCTTAATACTTTCTGTGTAAGGATAAATAGCTGATGGTGAGTTCTTAATGTTTATGTTTGACAAACTTGAGAAAATAAAGTTTTCTGCAAAGTTGCAGAAATACGAATTTTATTGAAAAAATATTTTGTCAGTAATAAAAAACTTTCTATATTTGCACCACTGAAAACAACGGTGCTACCAGAGTTTAAGGAGAGTTGGCAGAGTGGTCGATTGCGGCAGTCTTGAAAACTGTTGACTGTAACAGGTCCGGGGGTTCGAATCCCTCACTCTCCGCAAAAATCCTTGAATCAAATGATTCAAGGATTTTTTTATTGCTCATCATTCTAAAGAGCAATTCCTTAGAATCACATCTGATAAATGATTTTTCATATTCTGGACATTGTCCTGAATTCGGTAGGTCTCATATTGGTAAGTTGATAAAAATTATTGCTGAAAGCGGCAATATGGGAGTACCCAATTTCATAGGTAATTTCAGTCATATTCAGATCGGTATCTTTAATTAATTCCATAGGCCGGAAAATCTTAAGCATTTTTTAGGATCAAGAAAAGAAAATATACATTATTAGAAAGCAGGTGATTCGTTAATGTAAATCTTTCAGATATTTTTAAGTTCAAGATTGGGAAAACGTAACTTTCATCTAATCCTGCAGAATCCCATTTTTGCAGGTTTTTTTGTTCTCTGATTTCCGAAATTTTCAGGTGTTTCCAGGTGCTGTTTTGTGGAGTGTTTTCATGTTTACATTCTTATATCATATTATTGTTTAGGCTGACTGTTTCGTAATTATTTGTAGTTAGAGCGTAAAAAATGGTAATCGAAAATGATGATTTGCCTCTTTTTTAATAATGAAAAGTGTGCTTTTTACATTTTTTTTTCGTGCAAAATGAAAAAAAAAATAATTGTTCTTATCATAATATTTATTCAAAAAAAAATAATCTTTTTAAGGGTATTGTGAAATTGCAATTGATTGTGAATTCATGTCTTATGAAATAAGTAAGTGTAAAATTAATGATAACCTTATCATATTTTTTATACAATTGATATCATAAAAATTCGATATGTAAATCATTGATAAGCAGTAGATAATAGCGGATTTATTTTTTTTATTCAGATGAATTTTTATATTTGTAATGTTACCAAAATGTTAACAAACTAATGAATCAGAACTTTATTCATACCTATGTCTCTGTAGATTGTGTTGTCTTTGGATTTGACCATGAAAACAGGTTGAATATATTACTAGTACAACGCCATGTTGATGACGTTCCGTTGGAAAAGCAGATCAAACTTCCTGGAAGTCTTATTTTCAGCGATGAGGATGTAGATGATGCAGCACAAAGGGTACTTCATGAACTTACAGGGATTAAAAAAATGGTTCTCAAACAGTTCAAATGCTTTGCCGATCCCATGAGAGCGAGCAATGCCCATGATATCAAATGGATGGATCAGGAATACAAACATCATATAGACAGGATCATTACAGTGGCCTATCTTTCTCTTTGTAAAATAGATCATAAGATCAACAGTACAAAATATGATACCGTAGACTGGTATCCTATTGATGAGGTTCCGGTACTGCCTTTTGATCATAACAAAATTATCACTGAATCTTTAATGGAGATCAGAAAATGGATTGAATCTGATTTCTCCATTATTTTTGAGCTGCTGCCTAAAAGATTCACCATAAGACAGCTTTATCAGCTGTACAGTGCTTTAAATGAAAAGAATATTGATATTAAAAATTTTCATAAAAAAATATCCTCATTCCCCTATATCGTTCCTTTGGATGAAATTCAAAAAGATGTATCACACCGCGCAGCAAGATATTACCGATTTGATGCTAAAATCTACAAGAAAAACAATACAAAACTTATAAAATAACCCTTTTAAAAAAATTATGTACTTACTAGGCTATGACATTGGCAGTTCTTCTGTGAAAGTGTGTCTCATTGAGGCGTCCAGCGGAAAAGTGATTGCTTCTGAATTTTCTCCCAAAAAAGAGATGAAAATCACTGCTATAAATCCCGGATGGGCAGAGCAAAATCCGGTAGACTGGTGGATCAATCTTAAGTTGGCACACGAAGCTGTCATGCATGAATCCGGAGTACATGCAGAAGATATTAAAGGAATCGGAATTACCTGGCAGATGCATGGGTTGATTCTTGTAGACAAAGATCAGAACCTTTTAAGACCATCCATTATCTGGTGCGACAGCCGTGCTGTACCTTATGGTGAAAAGGCTTTCAAAACCATAGGAGAAGAAAAATGTCTTTCACATCTGTTGAATTCACCGGGAAACTTTACAGCATCAAAGCTTGCCTGGGTAAAAGAAAACGAACCTGAGATCTTTGAAAAGATAGATAAAATAATGCTTCCCGGAGACTATATTGCCATGAGACTTTCAGGGCAGATAGGAATGACCATTGAAGGATTATCAGAAGGAATATTCTGGGATTTTAAGAACAACTGCATTTCGGAAGATATCATTAACCACTATGGAATTCCTGAAAGTTTCTTCCCGGAAATTGTACCTACATTTGGTATTCAGGCAACAGTTTCAAGGGCAGCAGCGGAAGAATTAGGCTTGAAGGAGGGTACACCTATTTCTTACAGAGCAGGAGACCAGCCCAACAATGCGCTTTCCCTGAATGTGTTTAACCCTGGAGAAATTGCCTCTACAGCAGGAACTTCAGGAGTGGTTTATGGAGTGCTGGACCAGCTGGAATATGATAAATTATCAAGGGTCAATACATTTGCCCATGTCAATTACACACCGGAACAGATCAGGCTTGGGGTTTTACTGTGTATCAACGGAACCGGAATTTTAAATTCCTGGCTGAAACACAATTTTGCAACTTCGCTTTCTTCCTATGGTGATATGAATGATATGGCTTCACTTTCACCCATCGGATCGAAAGGGTTAAGTATTATTCCTTTTGGAAACGGAGCTGAAAGAGTGCTGGAAAATAAGGATACAAGCTGTTCAATTCACGGAATAAACTTCAATATCCATTCAAAAGGCGATATTCTTCGTGCAGCACAGGAAGGTATTGTATTCTCTTATGAATATGGAATGGATATCATGAGAAATATAGGCATGGATATACAGGTGATCCGTGCAGGAAATGCCAATATGTTTTTAAGTTCAATCTTTCGCCAGTCGCTATCCAGTGTCAGCAATGCGGTTATTGAACTTTATGATACCGATGGAGCGGTAGGAGCAGCAAGAGCTGCAGGAATGGGAATAGGATTTTATTCAGATTCCAGAGAAGCATTCTCTTCACTCGAAAAAATAGCGGTGATAGAGCCCGAACACGAAAAACAGGAACAATATTTAGAAGCCTATGCCAGATGGAAACATCATCTTAACGAAATAATCTAGGACCATTACAACAGCATTTTTCATCCTCTTACTGACTTTTCAGAATCAGTGAGAAGGGAATTTCTACGCAAAAAATTAAAAACAAAAATAAAAATAATCAAATAAATATGAACACTTTAACAGGTACAAAAGAGTTTTTTACAGGTATTGAAAAAATTAAGTTTGAAGGGAAGGAAAGTAAGAACCCGTTGGCGTTCCGTTACTATGATGCGGAAAAGATCGTGATGGGAAAACCTATGAAAGACTGGACAAGATTTGCGATGGCATGGTGGCATACCTTATGTGCCAACGGAAGCGATCCGTTCGGAGGACCTACCATTCACCATCCTTGGGATATCGGAAACGATCCGGTAACAAGAGCAATGCACAAAATGGATGCAGGTTTCGAATTCATGTCTAAAATGGGATTCAATTACTACTGCTTCCATGATATCGATCTGGTAGACCCTGCCAACAACTGGAAGGACTACGAGAAAAATATGCAGACTATTGTGGAATATGCAAAACAAAAACAGCAGGAAACAGGAATTAAGCTTTTATGGGGAACAGCCAATGTTTTCACTCATGAAAGATACATGAACGGTGCTTCTACCAATCCAAATTTTGATGTAGTAGCCTGTGCAGGAACTCAGGTGAAAAATTCAATAGATGCCACGATAGCGCTTGGTGGTGAAAATTATGTTTTCTGGGGTGGAAGAGAAGGATATATGAGCCTTTTGAACACAGACATGAAGCGTGAAAAAGATCACCTTGCCCGTTTCCTTTCCATGTCAAGAGACTATGCACGCCAGCAAGGTTTTAAAGGAACTTTCCTGATTGAACCTAAACCAATGGAGCCTACCAAGCATCAGTACGATTATGATTCTGAAACAGTAATCGGATTCCTTAGACATTACGGATTAGATAAGGATTTTAAACTGAATATCGAAGTGAATCACGCTACATTGGCAGGTCACACATTCGAACATGAGCTTCAGGTTGCAGTAGATGCAGGACTTTTAGGAAGCATTGATGCCAACAGGGGAGATTATCAGAACGGATGGGATACAGACCAGTTCCCAATTGATTATTATGACATGGTTCAGGCGTGGCTGGTGCTGCTTCCGGCAGGAGGTCTGGGAACCGGAGGGGTGAATTTTGATGCCAAAATCAGAAGAAATTCTATTGATGCTGAAGATCTGTTCATTTCCCACATCTCAGGAATGGATGTATTCGCAAAAGGTCTTCTTGCAGCGGCTGATATCCTTGAAAATTCAGATTACAAAAAGCTGAGGACAGACCGTTATGCTTCTTTTGATAACGGAAACGGAAAAGCATTTGAAGAAGGTTCACTTACACTGGAAGATCTGCAGAGAATAGCTCACGAAATCGGCGAACCACAGCCAAAAAGCGGAAAACAGGAATTGTTTGAAGCCATCGTGAATATGTATATATAATTAAAAATAAAAGGCTTATCAACACTAAGGATTTTTATACACAATAATTATTAAAGAGCCTTTTATTCAACAACTAATACTAAAATAATAATTATGAACCGATTTTATTTCAATAAAAGCAATAGAGCAGCACTGTTTTTTGCAATGACTCTATTGCCTTGCGGCATAGCATATTCACAGGTTAAGAAAGATACAGTAGCTAAAGAAAATAAAATAGATGAAGTTGTTGTGATAGGATATGGAACCCAGAGAAAAGAGGCTGTAACAGGTTCTGTAGCCACTGTAAAAGGAGATGCCCTGCGTGAAGTACCTTCTGCCAACATTACCCAGGCATTACAGGGAAGAACGGCAGGGGTAGATATCTCGCAAACCTCCACTAAACCGGGTGCTGCCATGCAGATCCGTATCAGGGGAACACGATCTCTGACAGGAGATAATAACCCATTGATTGTATTGGATGGTATTCCTTTCGTAGGATCACTGGGAGACATCAGCTCAAGTGATATCAAAAGTATTGACATCCTGAAAGATGCTTCTGCTACAGCCATCTACGGGTCAAGAGGAGCAAACGGTGTTATTCTCGTTACAACCAACAGAGGAGCAAAAGGGCAGAGGCCTAAATTTACCTATAACACCTTTACAGGAGTTCAGACCTTGTTTTCAAAATATCCGATGATGGATGGTCCTAAGTTTGCAAAACTGCGTGCTTATGCCATTCCTGCGGGAAATAAAACGCCATTGTATTCCAACGGGGCTGATGAAAATAACAGCGTCAATACTGACTGGCAAAGCCTGTTTTATAAGCCGGCGATGATGACCAGTCACGATGTAGGGGTTTCAGGAGGAACAGAAGGTGGAAATTATAATGTAGGATTATCCTATTTTAAACAAAATGCATTAATTCCTATTCAGAGTTACGAAAGATTTGCCCTGAGAATGGCGATTGACCAGCAGGTAGGATCTGTCTTTAAGTTTGGTTTTACAACCAATACAAACTATTCTGTCTCTGAAGGAAACGGAGTAAATCCGGGAGCGGTTCTGGGATATTCTCCGATTGCCAATCCTTACAATGCGGACGGAAGCCCGAAAAGAGTAATGAGCACCGCAGGCGGTATCGATCAGACATGGATTTATACCAGAAGAAGCCTGGAGAGCCTGGCAGAGAAATATATTGATGAAACCAAATCTTTTGCATCCTATAACAACCTTTACGGAGAAGTCAGCCTTCCAGTCAAAGGATTGAAATACAGGTTAAATGTAGGGTTGGATTTCCGTACTTCAAACAGTGGAAACTATAGTGGTGTAGGAGTTTTCAATACAAATCCTCTGGGACCGTCAGCGGCAGGAAAAGGGAATAACCAGACTTATCACTGGGTATTGGAAAACCTCCTGACGTACGACCGTACATTCGGAAAACATAAGATCAACGCAGTAGCATTATACTCTGCAGAACAGAACAAGTATACAAGCTCATACATGAGTGCAAAAAATGTCCCTGCAGACTTTTTCCAGTATTATAACCTGGGACAGTCACCTCAGGCAGATATTACAGTAAGACCTGAAGACCAGGCGTACTGGAAAACAGGCCTGCTTTCAGCGATGGGAAGAATCATGTATACGTATGATAACAGGTACATGCTTACAGCCACACTCCGTGCCGACGGATCTTCCAGACTGGCACCGGGTAACAAATGGCATACCTATCCCGCATTATCATTAGGATGGAATGTTACCAACGAATCCTTCATGGAGAATATCAAAGCGATTAATCTCCTGAAATTCAGAGTAGGATGGGGGCAGACTTCCAATCAGGCAGTAGATCCATACACTACGATGGGAAGATTTAACGTGGCTCCTTATAACTACGGAAGCGCAGGAAGTGCAGGAATCTATGGAAATCAGCCGCCTAATCCAAACCTTGGATGGGAATATTCAAAAACACAAAACTACGGGGTAGACTTCGGGATCCTGAACAACCGCCTTACGGGAAGTGTGGAATATTACAAAACCCATACATTTGACCTGTTGACACAAAAAAGTCTTCCGGCAACAAGCGGTTGGTCATCCATCGTTTCCAATGTAGCCGAAACGGAAAATAAAGGGGTGGAAATTTCCTTGAACGGAGTTATTTTTGATAACCCGGATGGGTTTACATGGGAAGCCGGAGTTAATTTTTACACCAATAAAAACAAAATTTTATCTCTTGCATCCGGAACACAACGGGACATCAATAACTCATGGTTTGTAGGGCATAATATCAATTCATTGTATGATTATCAGTACATCGGTCTTTGGCAGGCTGGCGACCCGTATCAGAGCATTCTGGAGCCGGGAACTGCTGCGGATGTTATAGGATCTATCAAGGTTCTTTACACCGGAGGCTATAATGCTGACGGAACTCCGGTAAGAGCAATAGGACCGGATGACAGACAGATTTTTGATACCGCTCCGAAATTCCAGGGAGGATTTAATATGCGCTTTGCCTACAAGAATTTTGAACTGAGCACAGTAGGAGCTTTCCAGCACGGAGGAATCCTGGTGAGTACGATTTACGGATCTGCAAGTTATCTTAACAGATTAACGGGTAGAGGAAATAACGTGGATGTGGATTACTGGACAGAAGATAATACCGGTGCTTATTTTCCGCGCCCGGGACGTCATTTGAGTGGCGATAATCCAAAGTATTCTTCTACTTTAGCAATGTTTGATGCTTCTTACCTTAAGCTTCGTACCATTACATTAGGCTATAATGTCAATAAAGATTTTTTAAAGGATCTGAAAATTACCAGCTTAAGAATTTACTTTACGGTAACCAATCCTGTTGTGCTATTCTCACCTTATCATAAGTTCTCAGGAATGGATCCGGAACCAAACTCTTTCGGAAATGAAAACCAGGCAGTAAGCGGATATCCAAACCGCCAGCTTGTCATAGGAACGAACAACCCTTCCACAAGAAATTACTTAATGGGACTTAACTTAACCTTTTAAAACTGTACTGTCATGATAAATTTTAACAAAAAACTGCTATTAGGAGCAATCTTTTTATCCTTAACATTTACAGGTTGTAGTGAAATTCTTGATGAGCAGCCAAGAGCAATCTATACAGCTGACTATTTTAATACACCGGATGGAGTTAATCAGGGATTTACGGCTTTATACAGACAGATGAGATTACTGTATGGCAATGGCTATTTTATGAGCAATTGTCAGAACGGAACTGACGAATCTACCTGGGCACAAAGTGCGGATGGAAACTTCAAAGAATTGGATATGTCCGGAAACGGTATTATCAATTCCAATACTTTTCCTACCAGTATGGTCTGGAACTCCGTATTTCCATATATTAATACTGCCAACGGAATCATTGAAAAAGGACCTGGATTCGGAATTGCAGAATCTATGATTTCTGAAGCCCGTTTCTTCCGCGGATTTTACTACTTCATGCTCGTACAGACCTATGGAGGAGTTCCTCTGGATTTAGGAGCAGGGGAATTGAAATATAACACTCTGCCTTCCACCTCTTCTGTAAGAAATACCGTACCGGAAGTATATACAAAAACTGTTTTTGCTGACCTTAAAAAAGCAATAGAAAATTTACCTGCATCACCAAGGGTAACAGGTGGTGTAACTAAAAATGTTGCAAGATTGATGCTTGCCAAAGCTTACCTTACTTATGGATGGTGGCTGCAGAATCCAAACAGCATTCCAACTTATCCTGAAGTGGCAAGAACTGATCCTGACGGACACAATGCCCAGTGGTATTTCCAGCAGGCTTATGATATCGCCATGGAAGGAATCAACAATCCCGGACCTTATACGCTTCAGCCTACTTTCTATGATGTGAATGTAGGTTCCAATGACAGGAATACCGAATCTATGCTGTATGCAGACCATACACAGTCAAGTACATACTACAACGAAAGTGATCCTGTAGGATTTGGATCAGGCTGGGCTCCGGACAATTTTGCAGCATGGATGCAGACCTGGAACTATACTGCCATCAAAAGCAGTAAAACCACAGCGTGGGAAGGAGCGGACGTTGTAAGCGCCGTACAGAGAGAAGCAGCACAGCCATTGGGACGTCCATGGGTGCGTATGTGTCCTACCTTAGGTGTTATCAAAAATACTTTTGCAGATAAAACCAACGATTCCCGTTATGATGGAACTTTTGTAACCACCTACAGAGGAAACTGGAACAAGAATGGAACAGGCCTTACAACGGTTCCTGTACTTTATAATGCCAATAATTTACCTGTACAGCCGGGAGGAGCTATCTTAAGCTTCCTGAATGATGACAGTCAGACTCCTTCTTACCCTACAGGATCCGGACAAAGTGGTGTAGGAGCAGGAACCCTTCCGGGAAGAGCAGACTGGGTGATCGCACCGAACGGAATCAGCAGAATTGTATATCCGGGTCTTTGGAAAATAGGAACTTACCGTACCGATGATCCAAATGGATTAGGATATCCGAATGCAGGATTAACCCGTCCTTTCAGTGTTGCCAAATTTTCAGAATTCTATTTTATTGCCGCAGAAGCAGCTGTAAAAGGAGCTTCAGGAGCTATGACAGCCAGAGATCTTATCAACGTCATCCGTGCCCGTGCCGGAAAATGGAAGTTCAATAATGCACAGAATACCGCTTATGTGGCAGATAACAGTGCCGCAATGACTGCTGCTACGCCATCTGTAATTACCATTGATTATATCCTTGCAGAAAGATCCCGTGAATATTACGGAGAATTCTACAGATGGTATGATCTGGTACGTACACAGAAGTGGGGAGATTATGCGGCAAGTTATCAGATTGGAGGAGCTTCTTATGGAGATCATGATCCGCAGACGGTGACAAGAACAATAAAACCTTTTCATTATCTGAGACCGATTCCTCAGAATCAGATTGATGCGATGGAAGTATCGGCAGATATTAAAGCAAAATATCAGAATCCGGGATACAATTAATTTCATTCTACATTCATATCAGTAACAGAGTAGGTGTGAAAAGCACCTGCTTTGTTTATCTGAATTAAATTTTAAAACTATGGAAAAAACCTGGCGTTGGTTTGGCAAAAAAGACAAAATAGCACTCAGCACACTTCGTCAAATAGGAGTAGAAGGAATTGTTTCTGCCCTACATGATATCCCCAACGGAGAAATCTGGAATTCAGAGGCCATCAATGATTATAAAAACTATATAGAAAGCCACGGACTTCGCTGGTCTGTTGTGGAAAGTCTTCCCGTGAGCGAAGCCATCAAATACGGAGGTGAAGACCGTGACTCTTTATTAGAAAATTATATCATAAGCCTTGAAAATCTGGGTAAAGCAGGTGTTACAACAGTTTGCTACAACTTCATGCCCGTTCTCGACTGGGCAAGAACCGACCTCTTTCACGAATGGGAAGATGGTTCATCCTCACTTTATTTTGACAAAGCCAAGTTTGCGTACTTCGAAATTCATATCCTTAAAAGGGAAGGTGCAGAAAACGATTATGACCCGGAAATACTTCAAAAAGTAGAAGAATTAAAAAATACATTAACGGAAAAAGATAATCATGACCTGATCGATTCAGTCATTGTAAAAACACAGGGTTTCGTGAATGGAAATATCAAAGAAGGAGAATTGAATCCTGTAGAAAAGTTCAAAAGTCTGCTGGCTTTGTACGATGGTATAGATAAGCATCAGCTTCGCCAAAACATGAAATATTTTCTTGAAAAAATAATGCCTGTATGCGAAAAATGGAATATCCAGATGTGTGTACATCCTGATGATCCGCCTTTTTCATTACTGGGCTTACCCAGAATAGTAACCAATGAAGAAGATATCGACTGGCTTCTGAAAGCTGTTGATAATCCTCACAACGGATTAACATTCTGTGCCGGATCTTTAAGCGCCAACCTTCAGAATGATGTTCCAAAGCTTGCGCAAAAATTTGCTCACCGTACCAAATTCGTTCACCTGAGAAGTACAAATGTCTTTGAAAACGGTGATTTTATCGAAGCTCATCACCTGGGAGGAAGAGGAAAACTCATTGAAGTAATCCGTGTATTCGAAAAAGAAAATCCTGATCTTCCGATGAGAATTGACCATGGAAGACTTTTAACGGAAGATATTGACAAAGGATATAATCCCGGCTATTCATTTTTAGGAAGAATGCTGGCATTGGGCCAGATCGAAGGAGTAATGGCTGCAGTACAGTCGGAATTACAAAAAAATTAATCTGCGTTTGTAATAAATAATAAAAAGTAAAATGAAAGACCTGTTTAGTATTGAAAACAAAGTAGCAGTCATCACAGGGGCTTCGGGCGTTTTGGGAGGCAGCCTTGCCAAAAGTTTTATAGAGGCCGGAGCAAAAGTTGTTGCACTGGGAAGAAACCAGGAAACATTGGATGCCCGGGTAAAAGAACTGACAGATTTGGGTGGGGATACACTTGCTGTAGAAGCCAATGTGATGGATATTGAAAGCCTTGAAGCCGCTTCAGTGAAAATAAAGGAAAAGTATGGACGTATTGATATTCTGCTCAATATAGCGGGTGGAAATATTCCGGCAGCCACCTTATCTCCCGAACAGTCATTTTTTGATATGGATATGAAAGGATGGGCAGAGGTTACCGATCTGAATATCAACGGAACTGTTTATCCGAGCTATGTTTTCGGAAAAGTAATGGCTGAGCAGGGGAGCGGAAACATTATTAATATTTCTTCCATGGCTGCCTATTCAGCAATTACAAGAGTGGCCGGATATTCTGCCGCCAAATCAGCAATTACCAATTTTACGCAATGGCTGGCTTCTGACCTGGCATTGAAATTTGGAGATAAAATACGCGTTAATGCCGTGGCTCCCGGATTTTTCATTGGAGATCAGAACCGCGCAATCCTTCTGAATCCGGATGGAAGCTTAACGGAAAGAAGTAAAAAAGTAATGGCGAAAACACCTATGCAGAGATTTGGAGAAGTAGAAGAACTGAACGGGGTTGTACAGTTTCTGTGTTCAGATGCAGCAAGTTTTATCACAGGAGCACTGATTCCTGTTGATGGAGGTTTCAGCGCATTCAGCGGAGTATAAAAAGCTAATTTCTTCATATCATCAAACAGGACCTTAGTGGTTTCATTAAGGGTTCTGTTTTTAAATGTAGACACCTAAGTGTTGTGAAAATCATTGATTTTCATCTTATGTGAACTTTTCTGCATAATCATAATTGAAGTGTTCTAAAAACAAAGCTTTTGTGACTTTTGTGGTTTTGCAGAGTGTAAACAAGTTAATTAAAATCCAGGATTGTAAAAATAAATAATGAGTAATTCCATTAAAAATAAAAACGTTTTCGGAGAATTGTTTTTGCTTGAATCAGCAAAGGCAGAAAATCTGTATTTCGGATATGCCAAAGACATGCCGGTGATCGATTATCACAATCACCTGGAACCGGATGTTATTTCTGCTAATCAGAATTTCCGTTCTCCAAACGCTATCTGGCTGGATGGTGATCATTACAAATGGAGAGCCATGAGAAATTTTGGTATTGATGAACAGTATATTTCCGGAAATGCTTCTGATCACGAAAAATTCATGAAATGGGCAGAAGTGGTGCCTTATACCCTCCGCAACCCACTGTTTCACTGGACTCATCTGGAACTTAAAAATCCTTTTGGGATTAACGAATATTTATCACCCAATAATGCAGATATGGTGTATCATCAGATGAATGAAAGTCTGCAGACATCTGGTTTTTTACCACAATCCATCATTCAGAATTTTAAAGTAGAAGCGTTGTGTACTACGGATGATCCTGCAGATGATCTGGTTCATCATAAAGCTTTAAAAAGCAGCAGCTTCCAGACAGCTGTTCTTCCTGCTTTCCGCCCTGATGCTTATATCAATATGATTAATCCCGAACAGTATCTTTCAGGAATTAAAAAGCTTGAAAAAGTCTGTGGATTTTCCATCGTGTCAGCTTCTGATCTGTTGAATGCACTTCATGGTAGAATCAATTATTTTGTGGAAGCAGGGGCAAAAGTAGCCGACCATGGCTTTGAATATTTTCCGGATACCACAAAGTGGAATCAAAACCTTGAAAAAGAGTTTTCAGAATTCCTGAAAGGGAATATTTCAACATTTTCCGATCCGGATGCCTTATGTGGCTATATGCTGAAAGAGCTTTGCAAAATGTATGCAGAAAAAGGCTGGGTACAGCAGTTTCATGTAGGGGCAACCCGAAACAACAATTCAGAAATGTTCAGAAAAATGGGCGCCAATGCAGGATATGATGCCATTGGAGAACCATATTATGCACAGCGATTGAGTGTTTTGCTGGATGCATTGAATTCAGAAGAAAAACTGGCCAAAACCATTATATACAATCTGAATCCGGCATTTAATGAAGTTTTGGCATCCCTTGCCGGAAACTTCAATGAAGGAGGCATCAAATCCAAAGTACAGTTTGGAGCAGCCTGGTGGTTTCTCGATCAGCTCGACGGGATGACGAAACAGATGAATACACTTTCCAATATCGGTCTGATCAGCACTTTTGTCGGCATGCTGACCGATTCCCGAAGCCTGCTGTCATTCTCAAGACATGATTATTTCAGAAGGCTTTTGTGCAATCTGTTCGGAAGTGAAATGGAAAGAGGTCTTCTTCCCGATGATGAAAAATGGGTAGGAAAGATCATTCAGGATATCTGTTATCACAATACAAAAAATTATTTTGAAATCTAATACCATGCAGGACTCGACGAAAATACTATGTTTCGGGGAACTGCTTCTCCACTTTGCCCCGGATTCCGAAGGAAACTGGTTGAACGAGCAGTCTCTGAAAATGTATGTGGGCGGTGCCGAATACAATGTAGCGGCAGCACTTTCCCAGTGGAAGAATTCTGTGAAATTATTATCAGCTTTACCTGAGAATTTTGTTGGAAATCACTTAGAATTTCAGCTTAACAATAAAGGAATAGAAGTCCTTGCAGAAAAAACTCAAGGGAGAATAGGAACATTTTACCTTTCTTCTGATGGAGATATGCAGAACGCTTCAGTGGTTTACGACCGATTTCCGTCTGTTTTTACCCAGTCGGATTTTGAAACTTTCAGTGATGATGAGATATTTTCAGGAGTAAAATGGCTGCATATCAGTACCATCACACCGGCTTTGAGTGACAATGCATTCCGCAAATGTTTACAGATCATGAAAGAAGCCAGAACAAAAAATATTACAGTTTCTCTGGACCTGAATTACAGAGCATTGCTTTGGCAGAACCAGAATCCTCACAAAATTAAAGAGCTGATGCCTTTTGTGAACGTTCTTATGGGAAATATATGGTCTGTCGGGCAGTTTCTGAATATTCCTGTTGAATATGAACTTAACGGAAAATTTGATGATGAAAATCTTCTGAAGCAGGCCAAAAAAACAGCTTTGGAAATCAGGAGACAATTCCCGGGGGTGGAAAAAATAGCGAATACTTTTCGCTTTACAAACGGGGAACAGGTGAATTACTTTGCCACCTTATTTGCTGATGAACAGCTTTTGATTTCAGAAAAATATAATTCAGATACCATTGAAGAAAGGGTAGGAAGCGGTGATTCTTTCATGGCCGCTTTGATTCATGGAATTTTAAAAGGAAATCCTGACCAGCAGATCTTGGAGGATGCTACAAAAGTTGCTTTTAAAAAGCTTTTTGTAAAGGGAGATACCATTGATGAAAGCATAAATATCGAGAAATTATGAGTGAAATACTACAAAAAATAAAAGACCAGAAAATAGTTCCGTTATTCTATAACGAATCGTTTGAGGTCTCAAAAAATATCATAAAAGCTTTATACGAAGCAGGAATCCGTGTGATAGAATATACCAACCGCGGCCATCAGGCATTGGAAAATTTCACTAAGCTGAAAGAAATTTCCCATACAGAATTTCCTGGACTTCTGTTAGGAATCGGGACGGTGAAAAACATAAAAGAAATGGATGATTATGCTCATGCAAAAGCAGATTTTATCATTACACCAGTGATCAGTGAAGCATTGGTAAAACATGCCCTCGAAAAAAATATACTTCTGATTCCGGGCTGTTTTACCCCTTCCGATATCAATATTGCCTATCAGAAGGGTTTAAAACTGGTTAAAATATTCCCGGCTGATTCTTTAGGGAAGAACTACATCAAATCGGTACAGCCTGTTTTTCCGGGAATGAATTTCATGCCCACCGGAGGAATCCATGCTGAAACTGAAGATATCAGTGAATGGCTCAATGGAGGTGCCATAGCAGCAGGGCTGGGAAGCTCTCTCATCGGAAAAGATAATAATGAAGATGAACTGACTCTGAAAACAAAAAAATTATTACAACAACTTAATCAATAACTCAATGCAGGCTCCTCAAAACCGCAATATAAGATGGTGGATGCTGTCTCTTGTCTTCCTCGCCACTACGATCAATTATCTTGACCGTCAGGTAATGGGTTTGCTGAAACCTGTGCTGGAAAAAGAATTCAGCTGGGATGAAAAAGATTATAGCTATATCGTCATGGCTTTTACCACGACTTATGCCATCGGTTATATGGCCATGGGAAGGTTTATAGACAAGGTAGGAACCAAAATCGGGTATGCGGTTTCTCTTATTGTATGGAGTTTGGCCTCTATAGGACATGGTCTTGTAAAAAGTACCATCGGGTTTATCATTGCGAGAAGTACCTTAGGCATCAGTGAAGCAGGAAACTTTCCTGCCGCCATCAAATCAGTGGCTGAATGGTTTCCCAAAAAAGAAAGAGCACTGGCAACGGGAATTTTTAACTCAGGAGCGACGGTGGGAGCTATTTTAGCCCCGCTATTGGTTCCGGTCATTCTTGGGCATTACGGCTGGAGGCAGACCTTTGTATGGATTGGTGCTTTGGGCATGGTCTGGATTATTCTTTGGTGGAAATTTTATACCGTACCGGAAAAAGCCAAAAATATCAGCAAGGAAGAACTGCAGTATATAAAAAGCGATCAGGCTGAAAAAACAGAGGAAAAAACCAAAATTCCTTTATCGGAATTACTGAAATATAAAGTAACATGGTCATTTGCCATCGGTAAAATGTTAACCGATCCTATCTGGTATTTCTTCATGTTCTGGCTTCCGGCGTATTTCTCGGATGTATTCAAAATGGATTTAACAAAACCATCCCTTCCATTGATTATTATTTACAGCGGAACTACCATCGGAAGTATTGGCGGAGGTTATCTCTCATCATTTCTGATCAAAAAAGGCTGGGCCATTGGAAGGGCCAGAAGTATTACAATGTTATTATTTGCATTAATGGTGGTTCCGGTCATGTTCTCAAAATATGTAGATAATATGTGGATGATCACGATCATCATTGCCTTGGCAACAGCTGCGCATCAAGGATGGGGAGCCAATCTTATGACTACGGTCGGAGATCAGTTGCCTAATAATTATGTCAGTTCTGTCATTGGTTTTGGCGGAATGCTGGGCTCAGCGGCAGGAATTATTTTTCCGCTTTTTATTGGAATTGTTCTCGACGCTTTTAAAAAATCAGGAAACATCAACGGGGGCTACAACATTATATTTTTCATAGCCGGAATATCCTATGTTACAGCCTGGGGATTGATTAAAATAATCAACCGCAAGAAAACCTTATAAAAACTATTAAATAATGATCTGTAATCGATTATAATAATAAAATATGATACGCATTGCTGAGTGTAACGCCCTTGTGAACCTTATTAAGGATGTAGTTAAAAAATTTGCGGACTTAGCGTTAAAAAGAACAACACCTATTCAAAAATATACATTTTAAAAACTATAAAAAAAGAATAACAATGAAACAGAATATAATGAATTTAGCTTTCTTCAGAAATAAAACGAATATCCTTGCAGCAGCTGCTTTGCTCTCGGTGACTTCGATTTCTGCCCAGACATTCTCAGACTTTAATTACCGTGGAAACGATAAAATATATAATGACAACCCTCTTAAACCGGACGAATTTTATTCTCCGATTTTACAGGGCTGTTATCCCGATCCAAGCATTACAAAAAAAGGCGACGATTATTATCTGGTAAACTCTTCTTTCTCAATGTTTCCGGGCGTTCCGATTTTTACGTCTAAAGATCTGGTAAACTGGAAGCAGGTAGGGCACGTTTTAGACAGACCTTCCCAGCTTAAAGTTGAAAATTCGGGCGTTTCGCATGGAATTTATGCACCGGATATCAAATACAATAAGCACAACGATACTTTTTATATGATTACTACCCAGTTTGCAGGTGGTATCGGAAATATGGTCGTAAAAACCAAAGATCCGTCAAAAGGATGGAGCGAAGTCCAAAAGCTAAACTTTGACGGTATTGATCCCTCTGTTTTCTTTGATGATGATGGAAAAGCATATATCGTTCACAATGATGCTCCGCCGAAAGGTACTGAGCAGTACAACGGCCACCGTGTTATTAAGATTTGGGACTATGATCTCGAAAAAGACCAGGTAGTTGCGGGCTCGGATAAGATTATTGTAAACGGAGGCGTGGATCTTTCCCAAAAACCGATCTGGATTGAAGGTCCCCATATTTACAAAAAGAACGGTAAATACTACCTGATGTGTGCAGAAGGCGGAACCGGAGGCAACCATAGCGAAGTGATTTTTATGGCAGATTCTCCGAAAGGACCGTTTGTTCCCGCTAAAAATAATCCAATTCTTACGCAAAGATATTTTCCGAGAGACAGAAAAGAAAAAGTAGATTGGGCAGGTCATGCAGATTTGGTGGAAGGTCCGAACGGACAATGGTATGGCGTATTTTTAGCAATTCGTCCGAATGTAAATAACCGTGTTAACAAAGGCCGTGAAACGTTCATCCTTCCTGTAGACTGGAGCGGAACGTATCCTGTTTTCCAAAATGGCCTGGTTCCAATGAAACCAAAATTGAAAATGCCACAAGGCGTTCAGAATCAAACCGGGCAAAACGGATTTTTTCCGAATGGAAACTTTACCTATAACGATAAATTAACCGATAAAAATCTTGATTTCCGATGGATTGCAATGCGTGGACCGCGTGAGAATTTCATTACTGCCACGAAAAATGGCGTAAAAGTAAACCCTTTTGCAACTAATATCAAAGCATTGGCTCCGGTTTCGGCATTATTCCACAGATTACAGCACGAAGACTTCGAAACTTCCGTAACCCTGGATTATAAACCAAAATCGGAAAAAGAATTGGCTGGAATTACCCTCTACCAAAGCGAAACATTCAATTACGTTTTCGGAATTACCAAAAAAGATAAAGATTTCTACATCGTATTGGAAAGAACAGAAAAAGGACAATCAAAACTGATCGCCAGCGAGAAAATTTCATTATCCAAACCGGTTAAATTGCAGGTTGTTGCCGATAAAGATGAACATAACTTTAATTATTCACTGGATGGCAGAAACTATAAAAACCTTGGCGGGCCGGTTTCAGGAGATATACTTTCTACCGATGTAGCGGGAGGCTTTACAGGAAGCCTTATCGGACTGTACAGCACCTCTTCCAATGATATTGTACCGAATTAAGTTAGTATTAGCAATGTCACACTGAGCTTGTCGAAGTGTTTCCTTTTAAGACTGAAAAGAATCAAATCGAACCAAAATATCAAAAACGTGAAAATCAAAAAATCTTATATAGTTTCTTTTTTGGGGTTTATCGGGCTGAATCTTCTTTCAGCCCAGGTAAACTCTTCCGGAATGCAGAGTACAGCCTTTACCAATCCCATCATTTGGGCAGATGCACCGGATCTATCCATTACCAGAAACGGAAATGATTTTTACCTGATCAGCACCACTATGCATCTGATGCCGGGAGCTCCGGTAATGCATTCCAGAGATCTGGTACATTGGGAAATGTCTGGTTATGTTTTCGATACTTTGAATGACAACTCGAAATATGATTTATTGAACGGAACCGTTTACGGCAGGGGCCAATGGGCTTCATCAATCCGCTACCATAAAGGGAAATATTATGTTTTGTTTTCTCCGAATGATGAACCTTTCAAATCCTATTTCTATGTGACTGATCATCCCGAAAAGGGAAAATGGAAACTCATCACCAGAACACGGCATTTTCATGATGCTTCTTTATTTTTTGATGATGACAGGATATACGTTTTTACTTCCAACAAAGTTTTTGAACTGAGTCCTGATTTTAAAGAAGTGATCGGAAATCCGGATGGAACTGAGGTATTTCAGAAAGATGCTTCGGAAACCGGGCTTCTGGAAGGTAATCAGATCATCAAAAGAAACGGAAAATATTATATGATGATGATATCCTGGCCAAGAAACGAAAAACGCCGTCAGGTAGTCTACAGTGCAGATAAAGTGACAGGTCCTTACGAGAAAAAAGTAATTCTGGAAGATAATTTTTTAGGATTTTCCTATGCAGGGCAAGGCGCTTTGATTGATGATAAAAACGGAAACTGGTATTCCCTTATTTTCCAGGACAGAAATGGGGTTGGACGTGTTCCGTTGCTTCTGCCTGTTCACTGGGAAAATGACTGGCCGGTACTGGGAGATAACGGAAAAGTTCCTTTGAAAGGAGAAGTTCCGCTTCCGCCGTTCAAAGCAAAAAATCATCTGGTGGAAAGCGATGAGTTCTCTGATAAAACAATGAAAATCCAGTGGCAATGGAATCATAATCCGGTGAATGAAGCGTGGTCTTTATCTGAAAGAAAAGGCTTTCTGAGACTGAAGACCAGCAGAGTGGTAGACAATCTGTACGCGGCTCCCAATACTTTGACCCAGAGAATGGAGGGTCCGACTTCTTCAGCAGTTGTCGCAATGGACCTTAAAGGAATGAAAGATGGAGATGTAGCAGGTTTCAGTGCCTTCAACGGGGATTCCGGGATTTTGTCAGTAGTAAAGGAAGGTGAAGAAAAATTCATTGTTTTTTCAACCAACGAAGTGAGCCTGGATAATAAAACAAAAGCTATTACAGGGGTTAAAAAAGAAGAAAAAAAACGGATTCCTCTTAATTCTGATAAGATTTTCCTTCGTATCGATGCTGATTTTAACCTAGAGAAAGATCTTGCAGACTTTTATTACAGTACGGATCAGAAGAACTGGACGGAAATGGCAAAAGATTACAAAATGATCTTTGATTACCGCAGATTTTTTATGGGATCAAAATTCGCAATTTTCAATTATGCCACTAAAAATACCGGAGGCTTCGTAGATGTGGATTTTTTCAGAGTCACTGAAGCCGGAAAATAAGAATCAGAAGCAGATAAAAGTCTGTTGTAAACAGTAAGTAAAATATACGCTATTATTTTTTTATCTGAAATAATAAGTGTGAAAAATACAAATAAAAATCATGAATAAATCAGTTATATTGGCTTTAGGACTTGTTTTGTCGGGAATATTTGTTTCCGCGCAAACTCTTGATCAGCAGGCGCCGCAGGGTTTCGATGTGGAAAATGCTGCTGTTTCCCACGGGAAAATTGACACGATTCAATATCCGTCAAAAACCGTTGGAACAACAAGAAGAGCTTTGATTTATACACCGCCGGGATTCAAAAAAAGTGAAAAATATCCCGTTCTTTATCTTCTTCACGGAATTGGCGGGGATGAAAAAGAGTGGTTCAACCAAGGAAAACCAAATATTATTCTGGATAATCTGTATGCACAGGGAAAACTTCAGCCGATGATTGTCGTACTTCCCAACGGTCGTGCGATGAAGGATGACAGGGCGACAGGAAATATAATGGCTCAGGATAAAGTTGAGGCTTTCGCAACTTTTGAAAAAGATTTACTGAATGACCTGATTCCGTTTGTAGAGAAAAAATATCCGGTTAAAAGAGACCGTGAAAACCGAGCTTTGGCAGGATTGTCAATGGGAGGCGGACAGACACAGAATTTTGCTTTCGGAAACATTGATAAGTTTGCCTGGCTGGGCGCATTTTCTTCTGCACCCAATACAAAAGAGCCCAATAAGCTTTTACCCAATCCACAGGATGCGTTAAAGCTTAAGCTGATCTTTATTTCCTGTGGTGATGCAGACGGGCTGATGCCTTTCAGCAAAAGAACGAGCGATTATCTGAGAAAAAATAAAATCCCTCATATCTTTTATATAGAACCGGGCGGCCATGATTTTAAGGTTTGGAAAAATGATTTATACATCTTTTCACAGCTGTTGTTCAAGCCTGTTGATAAAACTAAGTTTGAAGGATTTACCGTTTTGGGAACTCCTGCAGCAACCAATATAAGAAATGCCCAGTATCCTCAAATCCTTCCCGACGGAAGGGTGATGTTCAAAGTGAAGGCACCGGAAGCGCAAAAAGTTCAGATCGATTTAGGAAAAAAATATGACCTGAAAAAAGATGCTGATGGCTTCTGGACAGGTACAACTGATCCGCAAAGCGGAAGCTTCCATTATTATTCCCTACTGATTGATGGGGTTTCGGTTGCAGACCCATCCAGCGAAACATTCTACGGAATGGGAAGGTATGCCAGTGGAATAGATATTCCTTTCGAAGGAGATGATTTCTATGCATTAAAAGACGTCCCTCATGGAGATATCCGTATTAAAAATTTCTATTCCAAAGTCACTAACTCATGGAGAAGAGTTTTTATTTACACCCCGCCGGGTTACGACCAGAATCCTGCTGAATCTTATCCTGCACTGTATATTTTACATGGCGGAGGTGAGGATGAAAGCGGCTGGGCCAACCAGGGTAAGACCAATCTGATTCTGGATAATCTCATCGCAGAAGGAAAAGCAAAAAAAATGGTCATCATAATGCCGGATGCGAATATCGGACAAGGAGGAATCCGGAACTTTGGAGAACGCAACCTTCAGATGTTTGAAAAAGAGCTGAAAGAATCCATTATCCCGTTTGCCGAATCCAATTACAGGATAAAAAAAGGTAAAGAAAACCGTGCGTTGGCAGGACTTTCCATGGGTGGAATTTATACACTGTATGCCGGAATTCGGAATTCAGATATGTTTTCCGGTCTGGGAGTTTTCAGTTCAGGATATATGCTGCCGATGCTCCAGGATGTTGCCGATAAACAGTACCAATTTTTAAATGAAAATAAATCTGCTTTTTCATCCAACATCAGAAATTTCTGGATTTCAATGGGTGGAAAAGATGATATTGCTTACGAAAACGGTCAGAAAATGCTGAAAGAACTGGATAAAACAGGAATTAAATATACGTACACAGATTATCCGGGAGGCCACACATGGCCGGTTTGGAGAAATAGTCTGCATCAGTTTGTCCAGATACTTTTTAAATAGTAAAGTGACTTAAACTTTATAAAACCACAAAAGTCACAAAAGCTTTTATTTAAAGCCACTTGAGTGCGCTTAAGTAAGTTTAAAATGAAACTGCAGAAAAGTTCATATAAGAAGGAATCAAAAAACTTAAGTTTAAAACTTTTATGCCTTTTGTGGTTAAAAATAATAAATATAAAAGTTAAAACAACTTTAATGTTTTGAAGCCAATAGTATAAAGAATAATAATTCAAATCTGAAATGAAATGAGCTTTACAAAGATGAACATCAAAACTTCCATTATTACGATCATCATGTTTTCCGGAATGGTAAATGTCAGTGCGCAGTCTTATCAGAAAACAGATTCAGGATTGAAGTTTTCTGCTGATCATATGAATGTTGAAGTGAAATTTTATGGAGAAAATACGATTAGGGTTATTAAATATCCTGCAGGCAGATTATTTGTCAAAAATAGTTTGTCGGTCATTAAACAGGAGCAGAAAATCAGATTCTCCGTTTCAGAAAAAAATAATGTTATTTCATTAAAAACAAATGACCTTCTGCTTTCCATTAATACTAAAAATGGAGTGATCACTTATGCATTGCCATCCGGAAAAGAGCTTTTGAAAGAAACCGCAAATGACTTCAAGCCATTTAATGATGCCGGAACTCAGACCTATTCCGTAAGACAGGATTTTCAGCTTGAAAAGGACGAGCCGATCTACGGTCTGGGAATTCTGCAAAATGAAAAAATGTCCCAGCGAAATACCGATGTAAAAATGATTCAGAATAATACCTGGGATTTTGTGCCTTTTTTCCAGTCTGTAAAAGGGTATGGCATCTTTTGGGATAATTATTCACCGACACAATTTACCGATACACCTCAGAAAACCTCTTTCTCATCTGAAGTGGGAGATGGTATAGATTATTACTTTATCTACGGTAAAAATGCAGATGGAGTAGTGGCCGGAATGCGTGATCTCACAGGAAATGTACCCATGCTTCCTTTATGGACATATGGCTACTGGCAAAGCAAAGAACGTTACAAAAGCCAGGATGAACTGACAGAGGTGGTTAAAAAATACCGCGATCTGAAAGTCCCTTTAGACGGAATCATACAGGATTGGCAATACTGGGGAAACAATTATCAGTGGAACGCCATGGACTTCATCAGCCCCGACTTTTCGGATGCTAAAAAAATGGTACAGGAGATCCATGATATGAATGCCCATCTTTCAGTTTCCATCTGGTCATCATTCGGGCCAATGACCAGGCAATACCGTGAAATGGATTCAAAGGGAATGCTTTTTAATATCAGCACGTGGCCTGAATCAGGCCGTGATGTCTGGCCTCCGGATATGAATTATCCTTCCGGTGTCCGTGTTTATGATGCTTACAATCCTGAAGCCAGAAATATTTATTGGAAATATTTGAACAAAGGCGTTTTCAGCCTTGGTGTAGATTCCTGGTGGATGGACTCAACAGAACCTGATCATCTCAGCCAGAAAGCAGAAGATCTGGACACTAAAACCTATCTTGGCTCATTCAGAAAAGTAAGAAATGCATATCCGCTGATGACGGTAGGTGGTGTTTACGACCATCAGCGTGAAACCACCAGTGATAAAAGGGTTTTTATTTTAACAAGATCAGCGTTTGCAGGCCAGCAGAGATATGCGGCCAATACCTGGTCCGGCGATGTCAATTCTTCCTGGGAAACATTGCGCAAACAGGTACCGGCAGGATTGAATTTCA
Organism: Chryseobacterium cupriresistens; assembly: GCF_046614675.1. Lineage (NCBI taxonomy): Bacteria > Pseudomonadati > Bacteroidota > Flavobacteriia > Flavobacteriales > Weeksellaceae > Chryseobacterium > Chryseobacterium cupriresistens. The sequence continues at coordinate 644,552 of NZ_JBKKJT010000003.1, forward strand.
GCCTTACCGGAAACCCGAATTTCAATTCCGATATCGGAGGTTTCTTTGCTGGTGTGTATAAAAGAAATGGAGGTTCAAAAAATCCAATGTTCCAGGAATTGTATGTCAGGTGGCTGCAGTATGGAACCTTTACGCCAATGATGCGCTCACATGGAACTGATGTTGCGAGAGAAATTTATCAGTTTGGAAATAAAGGAGAAGTTGTTTATGATGCGATAGAAAAATTCATCAGGCTGCGTTACAGTATGTTACCTTATATCTATTCTGTTTCCCATGATGTTTCAAAAAACGGGTCAAGCTTTATGAGAGCTCTTTCCATGGATTTTCCTTCAGACAAAAAAACATGGGATATGAATAACGAATATCTTTTTGGAAAATCATTGCTGGTGGCGCCGGTTCTCAATGCCCAGTATACTCCTGAAAAGACAGTTAAAACCGATGAAAATGAAGGCTGGAATAAAACCGACAGCAATAAGGATAACTCGGTTTCAAATATAGATTTTACTCAAAACAAAAGCGTGAAAATTTACCTTCCAGAAGGAACAGATTGGTTTGACTTCTGGACCAATGAAAAATACAGTGGAGGGAAGGAAATTCAGAAATCTGTTAATCTTCAGACTATTCCTTTGTATGTAAAAGCAGGAAGTATCATTCCGATGGGCCCCGATGTACAATATGCAACGGAGAAAAAATGGGATCATCTTACCATAAAAGTTTATCCGGGAAGTGATACCGATTTCATTGTATACGAAGATGAATTCGATAACTATAATTACGAAAAAGGATTCTATACAGAAATACCTTTTCACTGGAACGAAAAATCAAAAACACTCACGATAGGTGACCGGAAAGGCAAATACAAAGGAATGATTGAGACAAGGAGTTTTAACCTGATTCTTCCTGATGGCCAGCAGAAATCGGTGAATTATGCTGGGAAAAAGATAAATGTAAGTTTGAAATAATATTAAAGTATTGATTATGAAGTTTTTAATTTTAATAATGATTTTAGGGTTTTTTCAGATTTCCTTCGCTCAAAATCCGATTATCCAAACCAAGTATACTGCAGATCCGGCCCCGATGGTTTACAACGATACGGTTTATCTTTATACGAGCCATGATGAGGACGATGCTTTCGGATTCAAAATGAAAGACTGGTTACTATACACTTCCACAGATATGGTCAATTGGACAGACCACGGTGTAGTGGCTTCGCTCAAAGATTTTAAATGGGTAAATACCGACAATGGTGCCTGGGCACCACAGGTTGTAGAAAGAAAAGGAAAATTCTATATGTATTGTCCAATGCCGAACAATATGGGGATTGGTGTTTTGGTGGCGGACAGTCCCTATGGTCCTTTCACCGATCCTATTGGCAAGCCTTTGATCAAAAATTCTCTGGATGATATCGATCCCACAGTTTTAATTGACGACGATGGGCAGGCTTATCTGTACTGGGGAAATCCGAATCTTTGGTATGCTAAACTGAATGAAGATATGATATCTCTTGCCGGACCAATCACCAAAGACCCTTCGTTTGCGAAGGTGAAAGACCAGCCAGATCCTTTCAAGTATCAGGAAGGACCTTGGGTTTGGAAAAAAAATAACCATTATTATATGGCTTACGCATCAAAATGTTGCCCGGAAGGGATTGGTTACGCCATGGCAAAATCACCTACAGGACCCTGGAATTATGGAGGCGTGATTATGGATGGCGACCAGAGATCCAGCGGAAATCATCCCGGTATTATAGATTTCAAAGGCAGATCTTATGTTTTCGGATTCAACCATATGCTTAGGATACAGACCATGAGCAAGCATTACGAACGCCGGTCTGTCAGTGTCACAGAAATTACCTACAATGCAGATGGAACCATTCAGAAGCTTCCTTTCTGGACTGCGGATGGCGCAAAAAGAGTGGGTACTCTGAATCCTTATAAAAAAGTTGAAGCAGAAACTATGGCTTACAGCGAAGGCCTGAAAACAGAAATGGTCACAGAATGGGAACGCAATCAACCCTATAACAGAGGTAAAAAAATCACAGACCGTATCATCGTTACCTCAATTAACAATGGTGATTATATTAAAATCCAGGGAGTAGATTTTTCCAAAGGCGTAAAATCTTTAGATGTGAATGTTGCATCTCTCTATGGAGGAAAAATAGAAGTACATTCAGATGCTCTTAATGGACCTGTGCTTGGCGTTGTTAACGTTACAGGAAAAGGTGAGGGCGACTTATATAAGACTATTAATACACCTCTGAAAAGTGTAAAGGGAATCCATGATTTATATTTTGTTTTTAAGGGAGAAAAAGACCTTTTCTATTTCGATTGGTGGAAATTTAATGAAAATTAAAGCTGAATTCAGGAATATCAACAGGAATGGGCTTTAGCCCATTTTATAAAGAAAGAAATATGGGTGGCTTTAGCCAAAACTTAAGTCATTTGTTATGAGTTACAATTAATATATCAGTTACAATTTAAAAAATGTTCAGATTTAAACTCTTTATTTTCAGTTTTTTAATTGCCGGATACTGTTTAAATGCGCAGTCAACCGTTTGGTTAGACCAGTTGGATTTGAGCGTTGTAACACAGGGGCACGGAAAACCGGGCATCAATACTTCGGTGGACGGAAAACCTATAACCATTGCAGGCGAAGTTTTCAAAAGAGGCTTTGGAACCCACGCTGAAAGTTCTTTGTTGATTAGATTAAATGGCAAAGCAAAAAGCTTTACCGCAATGGTGGGATTGGATGATGAAATCAAAGGGCAGAATCCCGCTGCCGAATTTGAAATTTACGGCGACAACAAAAAACTTTGGTCAAGCGGGGTCATGAAATTAGGCGATAAAGCAAAGCCTGTTTCCGTTTTGCTGGAAGGTGTAAAACAATTAGAATTAGTCGTAACAGACGGCGGAAACGGACCTTATTATGATCACGCCGATTGGGCAGATGCTAAGTTTGAAACAGCAAACGGTGCAAAACTGATAACATTTAATCCGATTTCATCAGTACCTTATATTTTGACGCCAAAACCTGCGGCAACTCCAAAAATTAATTCAGCAGGCGTTTACGGAGTTCGTCCTGGCTCACCTTTTTTGTTCAGGATTGCAGCAACGGGTGACAGACCAATGACTTTTAAGGCAAAAAATCTTCCGAAAGGTTTAACAATAGATTCACAGACCGGAATCATCACTGGAAAAATAGATTCTAAAGGAAGTTATGAAGTGACTTTGAATGCTAAAAATGCGAAAGGTTCAGTTTCAAAAAAATTAAAAATAGAAAGCGGAGACAGAATCGCTCTCACGCCTACAATGGGCTGGAATAGCTGGAACTGCTTCGGACATGAAGTTTCTGCTGATAAAGTAAAACGTGCAGCAGATGCCCTTATAAAGTCGGGACTAATCAATCACGGATGGAATTATATCAATATCGATGATTCCTGGCAGTATAACAGAGATGGAAAAGACCCTTCATTCCAGGGAAAAATGCGTGATGAAAACGGTTATATCCTGACCAATTTCAAATTTCCTGATATGAAAGGCCTTGCAGACTACATGCATAACAATGGCCTGAAAATGGGAATTTATTCTTCCCCCGGTCCATGGACCTGTGGCGGATGCGCCGGAAGCTACGGTTACGAAAAACAGGATGCTGAAAGCTATACCAAATGGGGCGTTGATTACCTGAAATACGACTGGTGCAGTTATGGCGGAGTGATTGACGGGCTGCCAGATAATGACCCCGATAAAGTTCCTTCTCTTGCTTTTCAGGGCGGCGGAGATCCGGATAAAGGTGTAAAACCGTTCAAACTGATGGGAAGCCTTTTGAAGCAGCAGCCGAGAGACATCGTGTACAACCTCTGCCAATACGGAATGGGCGATGTGTGGAAGTGGGGTGATGAGGTCAGTGCACAATCCTGGCGTACCACCAACGATATTACAGATACCTGGTCAAGCGTAAAGAATATTGCTCTTGCTCAGGACAAAGCCGCTCCTTTTGCGAAACCCGGAAACCGGAACGATCCGGATATGCTGGTTGTTGGCGTTGTCGGCTGGGGAAATCCACATCAGAGCCGGTTGAAGCCTGATGAACAGTATCTTCATATGAGTCTGTGGAGTATTTTTTCAGCCCCGTTGCTGATTGGCTGTGACCTTGAGAAACTTGATGAATTCACTTTAAACCTTCTGACAAATGATGAGGTTATCGCCGTCAATCAGGATGCTTTGGGAAAACAGGGTGTTTGTTTGCAGACAATCGGTGAGCTCAGAATTTATGTCAAAGAGCTGAAAGACGGAGGAAAGGCAGTAGCTTTTGCCAATTTTGGAAGAGAAAAATTGACGCTACCCTATAAAGATTTCAAAAAATTAGGGATTTCCGGTGTTCAGACGGTTCGTGACCTTTGGAGACAGAAGGATATTGCAGAAATCAATACGGACAAAAAAGGTCTTTCACTGGACATTCCGGCACATGGTGTTGCCTATTATAAATTCATTTCACTCAAATAAATAAGATTAATATATGGATCAACGAAACTTAAAATATATCACACTTTCTTTTCTGTTGGCAGGGATTGGTATTTCCGCGCAGAATCCGGTTATTCAGACCCATTTTACACCAGATCCGGCTCCCATGGTCTATAAAGGGAAAATGTATGTTTATACAGGGGATGATCAGCCGGGATTTGATTTTTATACGATGACCAAATGGCGGGTGTATTCCACGGAAGATATGGTCAATTATACAGACCATGGTTCGCCTATTTCTTTAGAGTCTTTCAGCTGGGCGCGAGACAGAGCCTGGGCAGTACAGTGTATTGAAAGAAACGGTAAATTCTACTGGTATATCTGTGTACAGACCGTTGACAACAATATGGCTATTGGGGTTGCGGTGTCTGACAGTCCTACAGGGCCTTTCAGAGATGCTTTGGGAAAACCTCTGATTTCAACCGGAACCTGGGATAATATTGACCCGACGGTTTTTATAGATGATGACGGACAGGCTTATCTGTATTGGGGAAACAGTAAATTATTTTATGTGAAGCTCAATAAAGATATGACTTCTTATCAGGGGAAAATCACAGAAATTCCACAATCGGTGGAAGCTTTCGGCGGGCTGAGACGTCCCGGGAAAAGTGATGAGGTTCTGCAAAAGCAGGAAAAATTTGATGATGTATATGTAGAAGGACCATGGCTTTACAAGCGAAACAATCAATATTATATGATGTACGCTGGAATGACCGGAAGAACAGAATGTTTATCCTATTCAACCAGCCCATCGCCAACCGGGCCTTGGAAATATCAGGGGAAAATAATGACCGACCAGCCTACTAACAGCTTTACCAACCATGGCGGAATTATCGATTTCAAAGGAAAGTCCTACCTGTTTTACCATACCGGACTATTGCCGGCCGGAGGAAGCTACGGACGCTCAACTGCTGTAGAAGAATTCAGATATAATGCTGACGGGACTATTCCGAAGATCACCATGACCAAAGAAGGTGTAGCTCCGGCTGGAACCTTAAATCCATATCAGAGAACCGAAGCCGAAACTATGGCATGGTCGGAAAAATGCAGCACTTCCGAAAACAGAAAAACCGGAGTGTATGTCTCCGATGCCAGAGCAGGAGGATATATCAGGGTCCGTTCGGTAGATTTTGGAAAAGGGGCTTCTGCATTTTCAGCTTCCGTTGCCGCAGGAATTGATGGCGGTATCCTGGAAGTACATCTGGATGATGTTAAAGGACCCAAAATAGCCCAAATTGAGGTTCCGAGAACCGGTGGCTGGGAAGAATTTAAAACGCTGACAACAAAAATTTCAGAATCCGTTTCCGGTGTTCACGATCTGTATTTTGTGTTCCAGGGAAAAAATATTACGGCAGGGAGAAAGCTGTTTAATTTCGATTACTGGAGCTTCCAGAAAAAATAAAACTGACTATGAAAAATACAATACAATATATACTGGGGCTTTGTTTGATAGGCTTTTCCGAAGGTTTATCAGCGCAGAACCCTATTATTCAGACCAATTACACTGCAGACCCGGCACCAATGGTGTACAATGACAGGCTGTACGTGTATACCACACACGATGAGGATGACTCCACCTGGTTTACCATGAACGACTGGAAAGTGTATTCCACCAATGATATGGTGAACTGGACTGACCACGGAACAATTCTCTCGTATAAAGATTTCGACTGGGCAAAACGCGATGCCTGGGCCGCACAATGTTTAGAAAGAAACGGAAAGTTTTTTTTATACGTTCCGATGTGGTCCAAAACCAATAACAAAGGCGCTATAGGGGTTGCCGTTGGCGACAGTCCGCTGGGGCCTTTTCATGATCCGCTGGGAAAACCTCTTGTTCAGAGCGAATGGGGAGATATTGATCCCACCGTTTTTGTGGATGATGACGGACAGGCTCATATGTATTGGGGAAATCCTAAATTAAAATACGTAAAGCTGAATGAAGATATGATCTCCTATTCCGGGAATATTACAGAAGTTCCGATGACCGAAGAATCATTTGGAAAAAGGGACGGAAAACCTAACCCGGAAAGACCCACAAAATACGAGGAAGGCCCGTGGCTGTACAAAAGGAAAAACCTGTATTATCTTTTCTGGCCAGGTGGTCCGCTTCCTGAATTCATAGGCTATTCTACAGGTAAAACAGCACAGGGACCCTGGAAATATGGAGGAATTGTTATGCCTACGGAAGGGAAATCATTCACCAATCATCCCGGTGTTATTGATTTCCGGGGGAAAACCTATTTCTTTTATCACAATGGTGCATTGCCGGGCGGAAGCGGTTTTACAAGATCAGTAAGTCTGGAAGAGCTTACCTTCAATAAAGACGGATCCATTTCGCCATTTAAAATGACTAACGGAATTACAAAAGCTATCGCGACAGTTAATCCTTATTCGTTCAATCAGGCAGAAATGATTGCCTGGTCGGAAAATGTAAAATCCTACCAGAATAAAGAGGTTGGTGTTTTCATCAAAGCAAAGAAAAATGGGGCTTATAGCAGTGTAAAGAATGTAGATTTCCGGAAAAAAGGAGCTAGTTCTTTTTCTGCAAGGGTCGGAACTACCCATAACAGTGACGTCACAATGACCATTCATTTGGATGCTGTGAGCGGACCGGTTGCTGCAACGGTAAAGGTTCCGCTGACGGGCGGTGATGACCGCTGGGAAACCGTAAAAGTTCAGTTGACTGAAAAAATTACCGGCATTCATGATCTGTATTTTGTATTCAATGGAAAAGCCTCAACCGATATTATGTATTTCGATTACTGGACCTTTCTTGAAAATAATGAGTTATGAGAAAAAAAGTTTTATATATCGTATTCAGTTTATTCCTGATCAGCAAAAGCTTTGCGCAGGTAGCAGAAATTTCAAGTCCGGACGGGTATCTGAAGCTTCATGTTTTTTCAGAAAATGGAAAAGCCTTATATGATGTTATCCTTCAGGGAAAAACAATGCTTGAAAAATCCCCGCTGGGTTTGGTAACCAATGAGTCCAACTTTTCAAAGAATCTGACATTTACTGACAGCCAAAAAGATGTTGTTTCTAAGAAATACACGAACGGAAAAATCAAAAAATCTGAGGTTCATTATAATGCGAATACTTTAACCGTTAATTTCACCAATGCAGACCAGCATCAGATAGGCATTGAATTTCAGGTGAGCAACAACAATATTGCTTTCCGTTATAATATTCCACCGATGAAAGAACGGCTGAGTGTTGTGGTACAGTCAGAAACCACAGGGTACAGATTTCCGTCACAGACTACTACTTTTCTTTCACCTATGATGAAGCCGATGACGGGATTTGCCCGTACAGCGCCAAGTTATGAAAGTGGCTATAAAGCAGATGCTGAGCTGGGAATACCATCCGATTATGGATACGTTTTCCCTGGTCTTTTCCATATCGGAAATGAAGGCTGGGTACTGCTTTCCGAGACAGGAGTGAACAGTTCGTATTGTGCTTCACACCTTGAAACCACAGCAGAAAAAAGCCTTTACAAAGTCGCTTATCCGAACATTGCTGAAAATAACGGCTTCGGAAGTACCGGAGCAGCTGTTTCTCTTCCCGGAAAGACACCGTGGAGAACAATTACAGTAGGCAGCTCCCTGAAACCTATCGTAGAAACTACCATTCCTTTTGACGTGGTAGATCCGATGTATGAGCCTTCACAGGAGTATCAGTTCGGAAAATCTACCTGGAGCTGGATTCTGTGGCAGGATAACAGTATGAATTATGATGATCAGGTGAAATTCATAGACCTTGCTGCGGCGCTGAAATATCAGTTTATTCTTATTGATGCGCTTTGGGATAAAAATATAGGGAAAGACCGTATGAGAGAGCTTATTCAATATGCAAAATCGAAAAATGTCGGGGTATTGCTTTGGTATAATTCCAATGGAGCAGCCAATGATGCACCGATGGGACCGAGAAACAAAATGAGTTCATCCGTTGAACGGAAAAAGGAAATGAAATGGCTGAAAGAGACAGGCGTAAAAGGACTGAAAGTGGATTTCTTCGGAGGAGACAAACAGGAAACCATGCGTCTGTACGAAGATATTCTTTCCGACGCCAATGATTTTGGATTAACCATTATTTTCCATGGAGCTACTTTACCGAGAGGCTGGGAAGTAATGTACCCGAATTATGCAGGAAGTGAGGCCGTTCTTGCCTCAGAAATGCTCTATTTCTCAGAAGATGTACGGAAACAGGAAGCTTTTTTTGCCACACTTCATCCTTTCATCAGAAATACAGTGGGAAGTATGGAGTTTGGCGGAACTTTCCTCAACAAATATTTAACGAAATCCAACAAGGATAAAAATAAAAGACATACTACGGACGGCTTTCAACTTGCTACAGCAGTCCTGTTTCAGAATCCCGTTCAGATGTTTGGCATCATGCCGAATAACCTGACCGATGCTCCGGAATTTCAGCTCAGCTTCATGAAAGAAGTTCCAACACTTTGGGATGAAACAGTTTTCATAGACGGCTATCCCGGGAAATATGCCGTGGTTGCGAGAAGACATGCAGATCAATGGTATGTGGCTGGTGTAAATGCTGAGAAGCAATCCCAAAAACTGAAAATAAAGCTTCCGATGTTTGCAGGGAAAACAGTCAGGTTGATTAATGATGATGCTCAGGGAAATTCCTCAGAAAAAGAGGTTAAAGCGAATGCAAAAGGTGATTTTACGATTGAAATTCAGCCGAACGGAGGATTTGTAGCAAGAATTAAAGATTGATAAAACGAAAAAACAGAAAAAATGCGCTTCAAAAACTTATACATCTTTATCATTTCGGGATTTTTGGTTTCCTGCTCTTCCTCACAGAGTCTGGAAAAGCAGTCTTCCAAAGACCAGTGGCTCACCACCTGGGCAACTGCTCCCCAGTTGGTGGAACCTAAAAACCTTCCGCCGGAACCGGGGCTTTCGGGGAATACCCTGCGTCAGATTGTCCGTGTATCTGTGGGTGGAAAAAAATTGCGGTTACGTTTTTCCAACAAATATTCTGTAGACAGCCTGGCGGTAAAAGCCGTTTCGATTGCCGTGCCGTCCGATAGCAGCAATGTGGATGCAACCAGCATCAGATCATTAACGTTTGAGAAGAAAAACAATTTTAAAATTGCTCCCGGATCCGATATTTATTCTGATGAAGTGAACTTTAACCTGAAGCCTAATTCGTTGCTGGCCATTACCATTTCCTATGGAAAAGTAACCCAATCTGTCACCGGACATCCGGGGTCAAGAACAACCTCTTTTATTGTTAAAGGTGGGCAGGCGAATGCTGCGGTATTTAAAAATCCTGTAAAAACAGATCATTGGTATTCGCTTTTTAACATCGATGTAAAAACCAGTGAACCCTCACATGCGGTGGCTATTATGGGAAATTCCATTACCGACGGAAGAGGATCGGGAACCAACAGGCAGAATCGCTGGACGGATATTTTTTCTCAACGGTTACTGGCAAATCCTTCTACTGGGAATGTAAGTGTCCTTAATTTCGGGATTGGTGGGAATTGTGTAGTGCGTGGCGGTTTGGGTCCTACAGCATTAGACCGTTTCGATTATAACATCCTCAATCAGCAGGGCGTAAAATGGCTGATCATTCTGGAAGGAGTGAATGATCTGGGAGGAACAAGAGATCCTGATGATGCCTCCAAAAGAACAGAAGAACTGATTGCCGCTTATCAGGTGATGATTGATAAGGCACATGCTAAAGGGATCAAAGTGTACGGAGCAACAATTCTTCCTTTTGGAAAGTCGTTCTATGACAAACCTTTCCGTATCGAGGCCTGGAAAAAAGTAAATGACTGGATAAGAAACAGCGGAAAATTTGATGCCGTCATCGATTTTGCAAAACAAATGCAAAGTGAAAATCCGGAAGTCATCTTAAACGATATGCACGATCATGATTTTCTTCATCCCAATGAGGCCGGCTACAGGAGAATGGGAGAATTTGTGGATCTGAACTTATTTAAAAATTAAATCAAAAAGATATAATATGAATTTTACAAAAAACATTTCGCTGTTTCTTACGTTGTTGTTTATATTTTTTGTAAAAGCAACCGAACCATTTATTTCTTTTGCTAAGACAGAAAATTCGGTGGTATTGAAAGAGCGTAATTCAGGTTTGATGCTTTTTTCAGACAGTGATTCGGATAAAGGAATTTTGCGTGCCGTTGCGAATCTTCAATCCGATTTTCAAAAAGTAACCGGTGTTCAGCCTCATCTTACTTCCCAAAACTCTGGCTTGAACGGAATGATCATCATTATTGGTGAAGCAGGTAAAAGCAAGACCATTGATAATTTAATTCGTCAAAAAAAGCTGGATGGAAAAGCATTAACAGGGAAAAGAGAAAAATATATCATTCAGAATGTCAGTGATCCGTTTCCGGGCGTTTCTGAAGCCATTGTGATTGCAGGAAGTGATAAAAGAGGAACGATTTACGGGATTTATGAAATGTCTAAGCAGATAGGTGTTTCACCATGGTATTATTGGGCAGATGTTCCGGTTGAGAAAAAAGAAAATGTATACTTTAAAAAAGGAATTTACACAGACGGAGAGCCTGCTGTAGAGTATCGCGGTATTTTCCTTAATGATGAAGAGCCTTCGTTGGGAGGATGGGCAAGAGCAACATTTGGCGGAGTAAACAGTAAGTTTTACGAAAAAGTTTTTGAACTGATTCTACGCCTTAAAGGAAACTATATCTGGCCGGCAATGTGGGGGAAAGCATTCTATGACGACGATCCTCTGAGCGGCCCTTTAGCCAATGAAATGGGTATAGTCATGGGAACTTCCCACCATGAGCCTATGGCTTTGGCACAAACCGACTGGCACAGGTATATCAAAAAAAATAACCTCCCGAATGTCTGGGATTATGCTAAAAATGCGGACGTTTTACAAAAGTTCTGGAAATCCGGACTCGAAAGAAGCAAGAACTGGGAAAAGCTTGTCACAGTGGGAATGCGCGGTGATGGTGACGAAGCAATGGGAGAGGGAACTAATATTTCCCTGCTGGAAAAAATTGTAAAAGACCAGCGTAAAATCATTGCTGATGTTACAGGAAAAAAGGCTGAGAAAACACCCCAGGTCTGGGCATTGTATAAAGAAGTTCAGGACTATTATGATAAAGGAATGAGGGTTCCGGATGATGTGATCCTGCTGTTCTGTGATGATAACTGGGGAAATGTAAGAAAGCTTCCTGATCTTTCGAAACCTTTGCATAAAGGTGGCTATGGAATTTATTACCACTTCGATTATGTCGGCGGCCCGAGAAATTCCAAGTGGATCAACATAAGTCCCATTCAGAGAGTCTGGGAGCAGATGAACCTTTCCTATGAACACAAAGTAGATAAGCTTTGGGTCGTGAATGTAGGAGATTTAAAACCTATGGAGTTTCCGATCAGCTTTTTCCTGGAAATGGCCTGGAATCCGAAGCAGTTTAATGCTAAAAATCTTTTGGAATATACTGAGAAATGGGCTGCTCAGCAGTTTGGAGAAAAACACGCCAAAGAAATTGCCAGGATGATTAATCTGTATTCCAAATACAACAGAAGAGTAACTCCTGAAACCCTTGACAGTAAAACATACAGCCTAGAGAATTACCATGAATTTGAAACGGTTTTAAATGATTACAGAGCATTAGCCGTAGAAGCTTTACGGTTAAAAGAACAGATTCCTGCCGAATATCAGGATGCTTATTATCAGCTGGTTCTGTACCCGATTGATGCATGCAGTAATTTGTATGAAATGTACTATGCGGTAGAAAAAAACAGGGAACTCGCAGCGAAAAAAGATCCGGAAGCCAATTTCTATGCGGATAAAGCGAAGGCATGTTTTGAAAGAAATGCTTATCTGGATAATCAATACAATAATGTGATTGCCGGCGGAAAATGGAAGCATATGATGGATCAGATGAGGATAGGATATAAAAGCTGGGCAGACGGAAAAGAAAATATAATGCCTGAAGTGACCTATATTTCCGAAGCTGAGGTTCCCAAAGAAAAGGTATTTCAGGAGAAAAACGGCTATGTTTCCATTGAAGCAGAAAATTTTGCAAGAATGAGCAATTCTGACCGGATCCATTGGGAAGTGATTCCTGATTTCGGGAAAACAAAGTCGGGTGTGACAACCTTTCCACAGAATGCCTATCCAAAAGCTGATGAAAATATCTGGCTGGAATATGATATCAATTTTGAATCAAAAGGCGAGTTTGAAGTCCAGTTACTATTAGCTCCGACTTTAAATTTTAATCATAATAAAGGACTCCGCTACGAAATTTCTTTTGACAACGAGACTCCACAAATTGTCAACTTCAATGGCCATTACAAAGGAGAATTGGGAAGATGGCAGTCTGAACATATTATTAAATCCGCTACAAAACATTCGGTTCAGCAGGCTGGAAAACATAAGTTACGTTTCAGAGTGCTGGAACCCGGCATTGTCCTTGAAAAGATACTGATCAACACCGGAGGCTTAAAATCCTCTTACCTGGGCGCTCCCGAAAGCGAAATGCTTCACTGATTGACCCAATATTCATCACAAACAACACTTTAATTATGAAACACGAATCTTAATTCACATTCCAATCTGAAATACAGTTCCCTCACAGAGAATGAGGAGAAAGAACAGCGAATGATTTTGTAAGCAACTTTATTTAACAGATCGCTGCCTGATATCATTCAGGGTATTTTCCTGACGGTTTTTGAAAATCAACCGTCTTGATGGGGAATCTATTGCCCTTACTTTAATTGTTTACGATCAAAATCACGACTATCTAAAACTAAACCATTATGAAAAAACTTTTAAATCTTTTCAGCATTCATTCTATATGTTTGTTTTTCAGTTGTCTGGCTTATGGGCAGCTTACTACTGTAAAAATTGATAAGAACACATCTTATCAGAAAATAAAAGGATTCGGTGGATTTGTATGCAGTCCCCAGTTTGCGTATAACCATATGTCTACCTCAGAGATTCAGACACTTTGGGGAGCTTCCAGTGAAGGCGGATATAACATTATGAGATTGTATATCCCTGAAAACAGCAGCAACTGGAGTTCTGTACTGGCTACAGCACAGCTCGCCAAATCTATGGGACTTACCATTTTTGCTTCGCCCTGGACCATGCCAGCAGCCTGGAAAACTAATAACCATGTCAATGCTGTCTATACAGATGCCAATGGTGTACAGCAGATCGGATATTTAAAGCCGGAAAATTATCAGGATTATGCCCTTTATCTCAACAGTTTTGTAACCTATCTTCAGAACAACGGAGTAGAACTTGATTATATCTCCATTCAAAATGAGCCGGACGAAATGGCTCAGTATCAGGGATGTATCTGGACTCCTTCACAAATTGCAACTTTTATCAAAAACTATGGGCAGCTCATCAACTGTAAAGTGATTGCCCCGGAAAGTGTGGGATTTACGGATAATTTTGCCAATGCTTTGCTGGATCCTTCGGCAATGGCTAATTTTGAAGTGTATGGAGGGCATCAATACGGGCTTATGCAGTCTACCTACAAACAATTCCAGAATTACAACAAAGAAATCTGGCAGACAGAATATCTGATCAACTGGAACTCTTCATCCACCCAGCCGGCACGAGATTTCAGCTGGAATACAGATGCTTTTACTTTTGCCAGCAGTGTCAACAATGCATTACTGGGAAATATCAATGCCTGGATTCATTACTCTGCCAAACGCTATTATGGCTTAATGGGTGACGGAACTTACGGAACTCCCGCAGGTGTAATGACCAAAAGAGGCTATATTCTTTCACATTATGCCAAGTACACAACAGGAAAGACGAGAATAGAAGCTAAATGGGATGACAAAACCGGAGTTTTACAAGGCTCTTCTTATATTTCCCAGGATGGAAATCAGGTTGTTCTTATGGTCATCAATCCTTCTCAGAACACGTATAGCTTGAAGGTTGACTTGCCTTTTTACACAACTTCAGGAACAAAAGTATTGACCAATACACAATCCAATATGGTTACCACGCCTATTTCTTTGAGTACAGCAACATTCCGGCCTACTGCTGATATCAGCCCTTCCAGTGTCATGACATTTGTTTTTAATAAAAGCGGCGACAGGCCTGCTTCTCTCATGACAGGCGGTGATATCCATTATAATAAAATTGAAGCCCAGACTGCTACCAGTACAGCTTTTGGTACGGGATTCAATATCAGCAATACAACGGTGACGTTCTCTAATCCAAGCCCTCTTATCAGTAATAATATGACTGCGGCTAACGGATATCTTCAGCTTAATGACAGGTACAATAAGCTGATCCTGCATGTAAATAGCTATACAACGGCGGGACAAAGTTACTCAGACAATACGACTTTATACTATATCAACAGCCAGGGAGTAACGAAATCATATAATTACGGCAAGATTAATTTTCCGCAGGGAGGAAACTTCGATATCACATTAGATATTTCAAGACAGGTGCTTACAGACGGATGCAAAGGAATTTTAGGATTGAGAAATTCCAATTACAGTTCTGTGCTTACGCTTAATCTGGGCGATGTTTATTTCAATGTGGGTAATGAAATTGCCTCAAAATTTGGAGGAACCTATTCCGCAAGCGATAGCTATCTGATGGATGCCCTGGAAAATGGCTACTACACTTCTGTAGACTTCAGAAATGCTGCAGGAGTTACTTCTTCCAATAACTGGCAGCCTATGAGTGCCAACTCTAACAGCATTTATTATGTGAATTCAAACGTAAGTTCATCTGCCAATAATGTGATCTCTGGTACTACATGCTCAAATCTTGTCCTTTCCGGTCAGGGTATGGATTTTCAGGTGCCGTTTAACTTCACAGCCAATACAGCTTCTTACAGCCGTATATTTAATGGTTATGACGTCCTGATCTTACCATTCCAGGCTAATATACCTTCCGGAGTTACTGCTTATACGATGTCACCTGGAGCAAGCAATATCGGCTGTACCCCAATTTCCAACGGAATTATACCCGCAAATACTCCGGTAATCATCAATGCGACAGGAAATATTACTTTCAATGGTTCAGGAAATGTTTCTACCCCGAAAGCTATCACGGTCAACCAGATGAACGGAGTTTACCAGAGCATCAAAGTTCCGGCCAATGCTTATGTGCTGAAAACAGAAAACGGAGTAACAGGCTTCTATAAAATAACTGCCGGAAGTGAGCCTGCAATAGGATCTTTCAAAGCTTATCTTACAGAAGAAAATGCTTATTCAGCCAATGTTCTTCCTTTAAACTTCGGATCGTTAAGTGCCAGAAACATTTCTGCTGAAGCTAAAAAAGAGGGAATAAAAATATATCCTAATCCGGTAAAAGCAGATCTTTTCATTGATTCTGATTTGTCAGAAGCAGCGGCCACTATTTTTGATGCTAGAGGAAGTGTTATCAGAACCGGGTTGAAAATAAATTCAGGGAAAAACCAAATTAATGTGGGGAATTTCCCGGCTGGTATTTACTTTATTGAGGTTGCTCAAAAAAATAATATTGTGGTAAAACAAAAATTTATCAAAGAGTAAATTGAGTCCAAAGCCACCATGAGCACTGCTTATGGTGGCTTTATTTCTACAATTTGGTAGATGAAAACCAAAAGTAAGTAGGATTTACTATTAATTTAAGTGTATTATTTACATTTATTTAAAATAGAACGTTATATTTGTTTTTCATTGCATTGTTGCTGAATAATACTGGCAATTTGTATAAAATAAGAATGAAAACATAATTATCCGTAAAAATCTGTAAAATAAGTGGTTGAAATGATTAATCACAAAATCAACAACCATTTTTCGGACTTTGCTAACCCCATTCTTATAAAGAAATATGCACAGTCATCAGTGAAAATCCGTGAAATCAGTGGGTTGAAAATGATTAATCACAAAATCAACAGCCATTTTTCGGACTTTGCTAACCCCATTCTTATAAAGAAATATGCGCAGTCATCTGTGAAAATCCGTGAAATCTGTGGTTAGAAAATCATTAATTACAGAATCCACAAAGTCTTAGGACTTTATTGAAACCATATACCTATGAAAAGAATTGTAATAATCCTATGTGCAACGCTTGCAGCACCTTTATTTTTTGCCCAGAGCCATTATAAATATCCATTCAGAAACCCGGATCTTCCGGTTAATGAAAGAATTGAGAATCTCCTTTCTTTACTCACAACAGAAGAAAAGATTGGGATGATGATGGATAACTCCCAGGCAGTTCCCCGTTTGGAAATTCCTGCCTACGGATGGTGGAATGAAGCACTTCACGGAGTGGCCAGAGCAGGAACAGCCACAGTTTTTCCTCAGGCAATCGGGATGGCGGCCACATGGGATGTTCCGGAGCATTTGAAAACTTTTGAAATGATCTCTGATGAAGCACGGGCAAAATACAACAGATCTTTTGATGAAGCCCAAAAAACAGGGCGGTACGAAGGACTTACCTTCTGGACACCCAATATCAATATTTTCCGTGACCCAAGATGGGGAAGAGGCCAGGAAACCTATGGTGAAGACCCTTATCTTACCTCCGTTCTGGGCGTTGCAGCAGTAAAAGGCCTGCAGGGAAACGATCCGAAATTTTTTAAAACCCACGCTTGTGCCAAACATTTTGCAGTACACAGCGGACCGGAATGGAACCGCCATTCCTACAATGCAGAAATTTCAAAAAGAGATCTGTATGAGACCTATCTGCCAGCTTTTAAAGCATTGGTTCAGGAAGGGAATGTAAGAGAAGTAATGTGTGCTTACAATGCTTTTGACGGGCAGCCATGTTGTGCAAACAATACTTTACTTACTGAAATCCTCCGTGGAAAATGGAAGTATGACGGAATGGTAGTCTCAGACTGCTGGGCACTGGCCGATTTCTTTCAGAAAAAATACCACGGCACCCATCCTGACGAAAAAACAACCGCAGCAGATGCCCTGAAACATTCCACGGATCTGGAATGCGGAGATACCTATAACAATCTGAATAAATCTCTGGCAAGCGGACTGATTACCGAAAAAGATATTGATGCGTCGATGCGCAGAATCCTGAAAGGCTGGTTTGAACTGGGAATGCTTGATCCGAAATCTTCCGTTCACTGGAATACCATTCCGTATTCTGTAGTCGATTCTGAAGAACATAAAAAGCAGGCACTGAAAATGGCACAAAAGTCAATTGTGCTGATGAAAAACGAAAAGAATATTCTGCCTCTCAGCAGAAATATTAAAAAAATTGCCGTTGTAGGACCAAACGCTGATGACGGATTGAT
This sequence comes from Chryseobacterium cupriresistens, assembly GCF_046614675.1. Lineage (NCBI taxonomy): Bacteria > Pseudomonadati > Bacteroidota > Flavobacteriia > Flavobacteriales > Weeksellaceae > Chryseobacterium > Chryseobacterium cupriresistens. The sequence goes on from NZ_JBKKJT010000003.1 coordinate 662,318, forward strand.
GCAGTTAGGAAACTATAATGGAACCCCTTCTTCCATTGTAACGATTTTAGAAGGAATCAAAACCAAATTCCCGAATGCTGAAATTATCTACGAAAAAGGAAGCGAAGTCACAGATCCTTCTTCCAGAACATCACTCTATCAAAATTTTATCAGTCAGAAAAACGGCGCAAAAGGAATGAAAGTAGAGTTTTTCAATAACAATGAATTCAAAGGGCAGCCGGCCAATACTTCTGTAAATTCAACCGCCATCAGCTACAACAGCTTTGGGGGAACCCAATTGGCACCCAATGTAGGAAGAGAAAATACCTCAGCCATCATTTCAGGCATTTTCAAAAGTACCTATACAGGAGAGGTCGTGTTTTCTGCTTCCACTTCCGATATCTATACACTTTTCGTGGACGGAAAAGAAATCGCAACAAGGAAAGGACCTGATGCAAGACATCCTTCAGAGTTTCCTGTAAAAATGGAAAAAGGAAAAGAATACAAGATAGAACTGCGTCATACACAAAAAGGAAAATATGTGAGTATCACTTTTGAAGTGTACAGAAAAGACCCTGTTAATTTTGTTTCGGTGAGGGAAAAGGTGAAAAATGCAGACGTTATTGTCTTTGCAGGCGGACTTTCTCCAAGTCTGGAAGGTGAAGAGATGATGGTAAATGCAGAAGGCTTCAGAGGAGGTGACAAAACTTCGATTGCCCTTCCTAAAGTGCAACGGGAACTGTTAGCGGAGCTTAGAAAAACCGGAAAACCTGTTGTTTTTGTTCTTTGTACCGGAAGTGCTCTGGGATTGGAACAGGATGAGAAAAATTATGATGCCCTGTTGAATGCCTGGTATGGCGGACAATCAGGAGGAACGGCCGTAGCAGATGTTTTGGCAGGGGATTATAACCCTTCAGGAAAATTACCCATTACCTTTTACAAAAACCTTGAGCAGCTGGATAACGCTCTTTCAAAGACAAGCAAACACGAAGGATTTGAAAATTATGATATGCAGGGAAGAACGTACCGTTATATGACGGAAAAGCCTCTTTATCCGTTCGGGCATGGCCTGAGCTATTCAAAATTTGTTTATGGAGATTCAAAACTCAGCAAAAATACTATCAATACCAACGAAAATGTGACGATCACAATTCCGGTAACCAATGTTTCAGAAAGGGATGGCGAAGAAGTCGCTCAGGTCTATATCAAAAGAAATAATGATACCCAGGCACCGGTAAAAACGTTAAGGGCTTTTGAAAGAGTTTTAATCAAATCTAAAGAAACAAAAAATATTCAGCTAACCCTCTCCAAAGAGTCATTTGCCTTCTATGATGAAAAAGCAGATGATCTGGTTTCAAAACCCGGCGATTATACCATTTTTTATGGCGGAACTTCTGATGATGCCGTGTTGAAAAGCATTCCATTAACAGTAAAATAAAAATTGATTCAAGACAAATTGAGACATGCTTTAGTTTTCAAAATAACGATCTATGACAACAAAAAATAAAATACTTTCCATCGCGATTTCCCTTAGTGCTGCTTTTTTTTCGGCTCAGAATAATACAGTCCGTACTTTTAATCTGGATCTGAAAGAAACTCCGGCACCTGTTAAAATACAACCTACCATGTACGGGATTTTCTTTGAAGACATCAATTTTGCAGCTGATGGCGGATTGTATGCGGAGCTGATTAAAAACCGCAGTTTTGAATTTGACGAACCTTTCACAGGATGGAAACAACCCAACACAAAAACCCTTTCTCCTAATCTGTATTCCGGATTTCTGACCATTTATTCCGATCCTGCCAAAACCAATAAGAATTACGCGAGAATTACCGTTCTGAACGATAAAAATTATATTCTGGAGAATGAAGGATTCAGGGGAATAGGCCTTCATCAGGGAGAACAATATGATTTCAGTTTTGATCTGGAGAATGTTTCAGGAAATGTTGCTGCGGTAAATGCAAGTCTTGTTGATGAAAATGGGAAGGAAATTTCTTCAGTTTCCACACTTATAAAGAGAAACGGATGGCAGAGATATACAGCTGTTTTTAAATCACCACAAACTGTAGAAAAAGCAAAACTGCGGATTACATTTACCGGAAACGGTATTGTCAACATGGATATGATCTCACTCTTCCCGCAGGATACCTGGAAAGGCAGAAAAGGTGGATTACGAAAAGATCTCGTTCAGAAACTATACGATTTGCAGCCCGGATTTTTGAGGTTTCCGGGAGGCTGTATTGTAGAGGGAAGAACTTTGGCAGAACGCTATCAGTGGAAAAAAACAATAGGAAATATAGCAGACCGTGAATATCTTATCAATAAATGGAGTACAGGATTTCCACATCGTCTTACACCGGATTACGGACAGTCTTTCGGGCTGGGATTTTACGAATATTTCCAGCTTTCCGAAGATCTGGGCGCAGAACCTGTTCCTATTCTGAGCTGTGGTATGGCATGCCAGTTCAATACCGCAGAACTGGTGAAAATGGAAGACCTGGATCCTTATGTTCAGGATGCCCTGGACCTGATTGAATTTGCCAACGGGGATTCCGGAACAAAATGGGGAAGAATCCGTACTGAAATGGGACATCCAAAGCCTTTTAACCTAAAATTTATCGGAGTAGGAAATGAACAGTGGGGAGCAGATTATATTGAACGTTATAAAGTATTTGAAAAAGCCATTCACACAAAATATCCTGATATGAAGATCATCTCTGGAAGCGGGCCGTCACCTGATGGCGAATTCTTCGAATATGGCTGGAAAGAGCTGAAGCAGCTTAACGCACAGATGGTAGATGAACATTATTACAACTCACCCGAATGGTTTATGAAAAATGCAGGCAGATACGACCAGTATGACCGTTCCGGGCCAAAAGTCTTTGCCGGGGAATATGCAGCCCAGTCTGTAGGAGTGGTAAAACCTGATAATAAAAATAACTGGCTGACGGCCCTTTCGGAAGCTGCTTTTATGACCGGTCTTGAAAGAAATGCAGATGTGGTCTATATGACTTCCTATGCACCGCTTTTTGCCCATGCTGACGGCTGGCAGTGGACGCCTGACCTCATCTGGTTCAATAATCTGAAATCTTACGCGACACCGAATTATTATGTTCAGAAATTATTCTCCAACAATAAAGGAACGGATATACTGAAAATAGAAAGCAACGGAAAAGCAGTATCTGGCCAGGAAAAATTATATGCTACAGCAGTGAAGGACACGAAAACTCATGAAATCATTATTAAAATCGTCAATGCTGATACTCAGGCTAAAACGGTAAATATCAAACCAGAAACTCTGAAAATCGGTAAAAAAGTAACCAAAATTCTTCTGTCTGCGCCGCAGCTTTCCAGTGAAAATAATTTCGATGCTGAACCTGTGAAACCCAAAGAGAAGAATTCAGAAGCTAAAAAAGGTGAAATTTCAACAGAAATTCCGGGCAATTCTTTGGTTGTTTTAAAGGTGAAAACAATTTAAAAAACTGTTTTATAGTATGTTATAAAAAATAAGTGTGTTTTTTACATTTATTTAAAATAGAATCTTATATTTGTTTTTATCTCATCAGGAGAATTTAAAATCTCAATAATCAAAAACGTTTCACCACCATGAAAAAATATGTTATCGGGCTGGACTACGGTACAGATTCCGTACGGGCCGTCCTTATTGATAATGAAAACGGTTCCGAAATAACTTCTTCAGTTAGCTACTACCAGAGATGGAAGGAAGGCCGATTTTGTAATCCCTCAGCTAACAGTTTCAGACAGCATCCTTCAGATCATATTGAAGGTCTGGAAAAGACTATTTCAGAAGTAGTAAAAGAAAGCGGGATACCGGCAGAGCAGATCGTCAGTATTTGTATTGATACTACAGGCTCTTCACCGCTTCCGGTTACAAGTGACGGAACAGCCCTGGCGCTGGTTCCGGGATTTGAAGAAAACCCCAATGCCATGATGGTTTTATGGAAAGACCACACCGCTATTCGGGAAGCTGAAGAAATCAATACCCTTGCAAGAACCTGGGGTGGTGAAGATTATACAAAATATGAAGGCGGTATTTACTCTTCAGAATGGTTCTGGGCCAAAATACTGCACATCAGCAGAGTGGATGTAGGGGTAAAAAATGCTGCTTATAGCTGGATGGAGCACTGTGATTATCTGACTTTCCTTTTATCAGATCATAAAGACCTGGCTACCTTTAAAAGAAGCCGTTGTGCAGCTGGCCACAAAGCCATGTGGCATGAGTCATGGGATGGTCTGCCTTCCGAAGAATTCCTCAACAGGCTTGATCCTTCTCTGGGAGCACTCAGAGCAAGATTATACAGGGAAACCTATACTTCAGACGAAGCTGCCGGCTATCTGAATGAAGAATGGGCCGCAAAAACCGGTCTTACCACCAAAACCATTATTACGGTAGGAACTTTTGATGCCCATTCAGGAGCTGTAGGAGCCAGGGTGGAAGAAAATACCCTGATCAGGATCATGGGAACTTCTACCTGCGATATTATGGTAGCCTCACAGGAAGCCATTGGGGATACAACCGTAAAAGGAATATGTGGACAGGTTGATGGCTCTGTGATTCCCGGACTGATAGGGCTTGAAGCAGGACAGTCTGCCTTTGGAGATGTGCTGGCATGGTATAAAGATATTCTGATGTGGCCGGTTCACCAGGTTATGATGCATTCCGAAAATATTTCACAGGAGCAGAAAACAAAGCTCGCTGAAGAAATGGAGGACGGACTTATCAGAGAATTGACTCTTGAAGCAGAAAAAATTCCTCTCTCAGATAGTGTTCCGATTGCATTGGACTGGGTAAACGGAAGAAGAACACCGGATGCAGACCAGCAACTTAAGGCAGCAATTAGTCAGCTTTCTCTGGGAACAAAAGCTCCTCATATTTTCAAAGCTTTGGTGAATGCCATTTGTTTCGGAGCTAAAAAGATCGTTGACCGTTTTGAGGAGGAAGGGGTGAAAATCAATAAAGTGATCGGAATCGGTGGAGTAGCAAGGAAATCGCCATTTATCATGCAGACTCTCGCTAATGTTTTGAATATGCCGATTGCAGTAGCTGCTTCAGACCAGACTCCTGCTTTGGGAGCTGCTGTTTATGCAGCTGTATCAGCAGGAATTTATCCGACCGTACAGGAAGCAAGCATGAAAATGGGCTCCAGATTTGAAGCGGAATACCAGCCGAAAGCGGAAGAAGTACAGCATTACAGAGAACTAATGCAGCAATACCAGAAACTCGCTGATTTTGTAGAATATAATACCAGACTGCAAAACAACAGTAAAGAACTTCAGAACTCCTGAATATTAACCTTTTGAATGATACTCAAAATGAATACCTATAAAGAACTCCAAAGAGAATGCTATGAAGCGAATATGCAGCTGGACGCCCTGAAGCTGGTGGTCTATACCTTCGGAAATGTAAGCGCTGTAGACCGCGATAAGGGGATTTTTGCCATTAAACCAAGCGGTGTTCCCTATGATATTTTAAAGCCGGAAGATATGGTGATTCTGGACTTTGATGCCAATGTCATTGAAGGCAGGCTCAGACCTTCTTCCGATACGAAAACCCATGCTTACCTGTATAAAAACTGGGAAAATATCGGTGGAATTTCCCACACGCATGCCATCTATTCCGTGGCGTGGGCACAGGCACAAATGGATATCCCTGTTTTCGGGACCACCCATGCGGACCATCTTACAACAGATATTCCCTGCGCTCCGCCTATGCGGGATGAACTGATTGAAGGAAACTACGAATACAATACAGGAATCCAGATTCTGGAATGCTTTAAAGAAAAACAACTCTCTCCGGAAGAAGTAGAAATGGTCCTGATCGGCAATCACGGTCCGTTTACCTGGGGAAAAAATGCGGAGAAAGCAGTCTACAACAGCAAAGTGCTGGAAACCATTGCTGAAATGGCTTATCTCACCAGACAGATCAATCCTGATGCGGAACGTCTGAAAGACTCACTCATCAAAAAACATTATGAACGTAAACATGGCAAAAATGCTTATTACGGACAGGAATTTAAACACTAAACACTTCAACATAAACAACTATTAACGATCAACAAAACTATGTTAACACCTCTCAATACCAAAGAAGTCTGGTTCATCACAGGAAGTCAGCATTTATACGGGCCAGAAACACTGGCACAGGTAGCAGAACACTCACAGAAAATTGTGGCAGAACTTGAAAAATCTTCTTTCATTCCGGTAAAAGTCATTGTAAAGCCAACGGTAAAAACTACCGAAGAGATATTTGAAACCATTGCAGCAGCCAATCATGCAGAAAACTGTATAGGAGTAATTACGTGGATGCATACTTTTTCACCTGCTAAAATGTGGATCAGAGGGCTAAAAATTTTACAGAAGCCTCTTCTGCATCTGCATACCCAATTCAACAGAGATATTCCGTGGTCTACCATGGATATGGATTTTATGAATCTTAACCAGGCTGCTCACGGAGACCGTGAATTTGGTTTTATGGTGAGCAGACTCAGAAAAAACAGAAAAGTAGTGGTAGGGCACTGGTCAGAAGAAAGAGTTCAGAAGCAAATTGGTGACTGGAGCCGTGTTGCTGCAGGCTGGGACGACTGGCAGGGAGCTAAATTTGCACGTTTCGGAGATAATATGCGATTTGTAGCCGTTACAGATGGAGATAAGGTGGAAGCTGAAACCCGGTTCGGCTTTTCAGTGAATACCTGGGGAATCGGTGATCTTGTAGGCGTTATCAATTCTGTAAGTGAGGGAGAAATAAAAAGCCTGATGGAAGAATATGAATCTTCTTATCACATGGCAGCCTCCCTTTTGGAAGGAGGAGCCAACAGAAGTTCGCTGCACACCGCTGCAAAAATTGAATTGGGCCTTGAGAAGTTTTTAAAAGACGGTGGATTTAAAGGATTCTCTGATACTTTTGAAGACCTTCACGGGCTGGAGCAGCTGCCGGGAATTGCCGTACAGAGACTGATGCAGAAAGGATACGGATTTGCAGGCGAAGGAGACTGGAAAACCGCAGCGCTCGTACGTGCCATGAAAACAATGGGGCAGGGTCTTGAAGGTGGAAATGCCTTTATGGAAGATTATACCTATCATTTAGACCCTTCCAATCCTTCCATTTTAGGCTCCCATATGCTGGAAGTAGATCCTGTGCTGGCCGCCGGGAAACCTTCATGTGAGATACATCCGCTGGGAATCGGAGGAAAAGCAGATCCGGTTCGTCTTGTTTTTAATTCCCGAGGAAATATTGACTCTCTGAACGCTGCCCTGATGGACTTTGGAAACCATTTCAGGCTGCTGATCAACAAAACCAGAGCGTTGGAAATTACAGAAGAGCTGCCAGAACTTCCGGTAGCAAGAGTCTTATGGAAACCTCTTCCTGATTTATACACAGCCGCAGAAGCCTGGATATTGGCAGGAGGGGCACACCATACATGTTACAGTGAAAATATTTCGGCAGAACAGTTGGAAGACTTTGCTGAAATAGCAGGAATTGAATCATTAGTCATTGATGAAGATACCAGAATGCGTGATTTTAAAAATACACTTCGTTGGAATGAAATGTATTATCGTTAATTAATTGTAAAAAATATGTAAATAATTATGAAAAAAACAACATATAACGGCATTTTTATTTTATTATTTTTAATTATTTTCGGCTGCAGAAAAGAAAATAACAAACAGGATATTTCAGGAAAAATGGAGAATGTTCAAACTTCAGACTATGGAGTGACGCCCAAAGGCGATTCTATTAAAAAATACACATTAAGCAATAAAAACGGGATGAAAGTTGAAGTCATCAACTTCGGCGGGATTATCACTTCTTTAACAGCTCCTGATAAGAACGGGAAATATGAAGACGTGGTTCTGGGTTTTACAAAACCTGAAGGATATTTCGATGGAAACCCTTATTATTTCGGTGCTTTGATCGGAAGATACGGCAACAGAATTGCCAATGCCCAATTTACACTCGATGGCAAAACCTATGAAATCAACAAAAATGATGGTCCCAACAGCCTTCACGGAGGAAAGGAGGGATTTCATACCAGATTCTGGAATATTGAGGTAGTAAAAGATGCAAAATTTCCGACATTGAAATTATCCTATACCAGTGCAGACGGTGAGGAAGGATATCCGGGGAAATTAACAACAACTGTTTTTTACACGCTTACAGACGACAATGCCTTGGAAATTTCGTATGAAGCTGAAACAGATAAGACTACTGTAGTGAATCTTACCCAGCATTCTTATTTTAACCTGTCAGGAAATTTTACTAAAATGATTACTGATCATGAATTACAAATTAATGCAGACCATTTTCTTCCGGTAAATGAAACATTGATTCCTACCGGTGAGCAGAAAGCAGTAAAAGGAACTCCTTTTGATTTTACGATTTCAAAGCCTATCGGAAAAGATATCAGTGCAGACGATGATCAGCTGAAAAAAGGAAAAGGATATGACCATAACTGGATTTTGAATGGAAAAGGTTTGAGAAGTATCGCCAAAGTGTATCACCAGGGAACAGGAAGATTAATGGAAGTCTTCACAGATGAACCCGGTGTGCAGTTTTATTCCGGAAATTTTCTTGACGGAAAGTTTGATACCAAAACCGGAGGTAAAAATGAATTCAGAACAGGATTTTGCTTAGAGACACAACACTTCCCGGATTCACCGAATCAGCTTTCTTTCCCTTCCACAGAACTGAAGCCCGGACAGAAATACCACTCGAAAACCATCTATAAATTCTCCGTAAAAAAGTAAACTATGGGAAAATTAGCAACTATTGATATCATCATATTCCTGATCTATTTTGTAGTGGTAGCTTCTTACGGATTATGGATCTATAAAAAGAAAAAATCCGAATCTACAGGAAGTAAGGATTATTTCCTTGCGGAAGGATCTTTGACATGGTGGGCGATCGGAGCCAGCTTAATTGCTTCTAATATTTCTGCTGAACAGTTTATCGGAATGAGTGGTGAAGGTTTCTTTGTAGGAATTGCTGTTGCCGCTTATGAATGGATAGCTGCTCTTGCGTTAATCATTATTGCGGTCTGGTTTATTCCGATCTATCTTAAAAATAAGATCTATACCATGCCCCAGTTTCTGGAAAGAAGGTATAACAAATCTGTTTCGCTCATCATGGCCGTATTCTGGCTGTTTCTGTATGTTATCGTGAATCTTACCTCCATTCTTTACCTTGGTGCTCTTGCCATCGATACTTTACTGGGAGGAGAGCATCTTCACGGTATTATGATTGCTCTTTTGCTTATGGCCCTTCTGATCGGTCTCGGAGGAATGAAAGTAATTGGATATACAGACGTTATACAGGTGGCAGTCCTTATTATCGGAGGTTTTGCAACAGTTTATATGGCGTTGCAGATCGTGGATCAGAGAATCAACGGAGCCGCTGTAGGAAATGCGCTGGCAGGATTCAATACCCTGATCAATGAGGCTCCGCAGCACTTTAAGCTGATTCTTCAAAAACCAACAACTACGACTACTACTTTGGCAATGCCTCAGAACCTTGAGGTACAGAAATATGTGGTGTTACCGGGTCTGGCCATGTATTTTGCCGGGCAGTGGATTGTTAACCTGAACTATTGGGGATGCAATCAGTATATTACACAGAGAGCTTTGGGAGCAGATCTCAAAACGGCAAGAACAGGAATTTTATTTGCAGGTTTTTTGAAACTATTCATGCCTGTAATCGTAATGCTTCCGGGAATCGCTGCTTATGTTTTATATTCCAAAGGACACCTTCCGGGATTCAACGGAGTGAAAGACGGGGCATACTCTGCAATATTAGGATTTTTACCTGTTGGACTTAAAGGATTGGCTATTGCAGCATTGACCGCAGCAATTGTAGCTTCACTGGCAGGAAAAGTGAACAGTATCTCAACCATTTTTACCCTGGATATCTATAAGAAATACCTTAAAACAGATGCCACCGAAATTCAGATGGTGAGAACAGGCCGCTGGGTCATTATTATTGCAATGATGGCAGCACTGGCCTTTACCTGGACAGATGTTTTAGGAATTGGTGGTGAAGGAGGTTTCACATTTATCCAGAAATATACAGGCTTTATCAGTCCGGGAGTTTTTGCCATGTTCCTTCTGGGAATGTTCTGGAAAAGAACGACTGGCATAGCTGCTTTGGTAGGAGTGATTTTAGGATTTGTCCTGGCGATCTTCTTCAACAGTTTTGCCGTTGAAATTTTCGGGAAAGAGACGTGGATGTATACAGCATTCACTTATGAAAAGCTGGAAAATGGGGTGGTTCATACCATTACCGAAATTCCTTTCCTGATTAATATGGGATGGTCGTTTTTTATCACCATAATTGCCATGATCCTGATCAGTCTTGCAGGTCCAAAAGTAAACCCTAAAGCCTTTGCCATTGATGTAGCAATGTTTAAAGTAGACAACAGGACATTAGTTTTGATTGTGATGACGCTGCTTTTACTGACCGTCTTGTATGTAAGATTTTGGTAAACGTAGAAATATGTTATAAGTGAATAGTCAATAGTGAATTCGTTTCACTGTCAATTTTAAAAATTCATCATTAACTTGTGAAGCAAAATTGACTTTTTAAAAGTGAATGGTAAATAGTGAATTTGTTTCACTTGTCAATTTTAAAAATTCACCATTGGCTGCGAAGCAAAATGACTTTTCACACATTATTAAAAATAGGATGCTTTTTGAGCATCCTATTTTTTTGTTTCAGAATTAGCTATATGCACTTCTATTGCGCTTAGTTCATCTCAATATATTTGAATCTGAACTTTAGTTTTGATCGTATGCAATGCTTTTGCTGATTATTTTGTGCAGATTGAATATATGACAAAAGTGAATAGTCAATAGTGAATTCGTTTCATTGTCGATTTTAGAAATTCACCATTGACTTGTGAAGCAAATTGATTATTTAAAAGTGAATGGTCAATAGTGAATTCGTTTCACTGTCAATTTTAAAAATTCATCATTGACTTGCGAAGCAAATTGACTTTTACAATGCTAAAAGTGAATAGTCAATAGTGAATTCGTTTTACTTGTTAATTTTAAAAATTCATCATTGACTTGCGAAGCAAAATTGACTTTTCACATCAATAAAAAAAAACAGGATGCTTAAAAAGCATCCTGTTTTTTTTATTATATCTTCTGACAATTAATTCATTCCAATATATTTGAACTTGAACAATTGACATGACGTGCCGTAATAATCCCAAAGGTGTAAGTTTGAATTGCCATCCATGGTACAGTTGGGAATATCCCAGCCACGTGTAGGGTCCACCTTGGACAGGATTTTATAATAACCATTGGAGACAGCAACTACCTGCCAGGCTTGTGCATCATTACCATAGTTCTGCCAAAGCCTGATTGAGGTTCCCAGTGTATTACTATTGCTGGCCAGATCAATACAACGATTGGTTGCACTCGCTTTGGATACAAAACGCCAGTAACCATTGCCGGCGTCAATGGCAACCCAGCGTTGTGCAGCAGCACCATTCCTTGTCCATGGTCTTAACACTGCGCCATTGGCATCCTCTCCGGATTTTAGATCAACTACTTTATTGGCATCGGTCTGAAACTCGATTTCGTAAATACCATTATTAACCAGGCTGCTGGTTGTATTACAGTTTCCAACAGGATAATTGGAGGATGCATATTGCTGGAACCACTGTTTAACTGGGGCAGCGCAGGCTTCCCAATCGTTGTTGTAGGCTGTTCCTGCATTAGGATCGCCTTTGTGGAGGAGATTATCCGGGGCAAGAACATTCCAGCTTACATTGCCTGACTGATCCACGATATATTTTAAATTGGCGCCAAATCCGCTTCCGCCTGCGGTACCTGTTGTACCGATACCGAAGGTACCATAGCCCTGCGGTGCCCAGTCGGTCTCGGTAATGGCAATTGGTGCAATGTCTGCGATTGGTTTAACATTGATATTCCATGCGTTCTGAAAGGCTTGATAGTTGCTGAGACCGCCCCAGTAAGCCGGATAGATATGAACAGCATAACCAATATTACCACCTGTAATCTGGTTACTGACATAGCCTTGATAATGGGATTGCCATCCTGTACCCGGTATCCAGCAAACATTATTGGCTCCATTGTTGCGAATAATGTTAACCAATGGCTGGAAGAAGTTTTTAAGTGCTGCAAAGTGCTCGTTTCCTGTCGATCCCCATGTGCCATTTGTGCCCAGAATCTCAACAGGTTCGTTGGCTAATTCGAACATCACATTGTCAGCGTTCTTTAGGCCCGGATGCTGCGACAAAAAGGTCCATACGGTTTTAAGATAGCTATGATAGGCATCGTTCACAGCAATACGATTTGGACATACGCCTGGCGGACGTAGGATGACATACATTCCCAGGCTGCGGGCATGGTTAATCAGCGGGATTATCACCTGATCTGTATAAGTTACCAGGCGGTTATAATTGAATCTTGAGATATCGTTCTCTGGGATAGCCGGTCCGGGATCATTGGTCCAATACGGATCAATATGGAGGCGGATGTAATTGAGATACCAGCCATCAGCAGCACTGGTGAGCTTGTTCATGACAGCTTTATTATAGTTCAGTGCGCCCTGTACATTGTAATTATCCCAGGTACAGTAGCCGGAATTAGCCCCATACTGACAGCCATTGAACCAGGGGCTGGGAGTTATGGCGACACCATGTAAGACAACATTATTGTCACAGGGATCTTTAAGGTATCTGCCTCCGACATGCAGCATTGGTGTTGCTGCCAACGCTCTTGCGCTAGCGCCGACACTTAAGTTGGTGTCAGGGTCTTCTAGTAAATTTTTTTCATCCATCGTAGAACAGCTGGAAAGAATGATTAACAGAAAGGCCAGAAAAAGCCACATTTTGTTTGTTTTCATAATTTGATATATTTAAAGTTTGGTCTCATTTTTTAGCCGTCAATATTTTGATTCTTCATATTGCGCAGGAGTATTGCGCAGATAAGTAAAACTTCTTAATTTTTATTAACGGTGGATTTGAATAAGGATTGATTTCAGATTACTAAACCGTTTAACCTGTTTGTCTCCATATTTCCTTACCTAAATACCGCTTTTAGGTAGAATACTGGAACCATTTCTATTCAGTTTGCAATTGGAAATTCTTTTTCTCTCTTTTTTCTGGTTCCCGCGAAGTTAAGTTCGGGGCTTGTGAAAATTTGAGTTGTTGTTGAATATGGTTATTAGTTTTGTATAAAAATACATATAATATTAAATATAAATCAATATTTTATTAAAAATTAACAAAAAATTATATATCATAAATAAGATTATAAACCATATAATTATAATACATTGTGTGGTAGGAGAAAAGAAAAAACCTTATCATAAATTTTTATGACGATCATTCTGAAAAAAGACCAAATAACTGTTTGTCCTGCTGGAGATTTCCGCCAGGAACACAAAAAAAATCTCACAAAAGTGAGATTTTAATAAGAGTATGCTGAATTTTCTATCATTCTAAATTGTTAATTTTCTGGAATACTTTTTCCAAAAGTAAACAGGTTGGCCTGTCAGATTTTAAACATAAATCCCCGCGAGATTTTTTTATTGTATTTTTTTTCATCAAACCGATAAAGAAAAGACCCTTTTCTGGATGACGTCATATCCTTTTTATTCGTATTCACAAGGATATCCATACTGTTGATCTTGCTTGTAAAATTCCGCTTGTCAAATTTTTCATTAAAAATGGCTTCATAAAGATTCTGAAGATCTTTCATTGTGAACTTTTCAGGAAGAAGCTCAAATCCTATAGGTCCTGTGGAAGCTCTTCTCCTCAGCCTGGCTACAGCATCCTTTACCATTTCGTTATGATCGAAAATAAGGTCAGGAGCTTTCTGAAGTTCCACCCATTTTGCACTGTACTGCTCATTAATCTGGATATCTTTCTCAATATTGATCAGTGCATAATAGGAGATAGACATGATTCTGGCCGTCGGCTCACGGTTAATTTCCGTATAACATTTCAGCTGTTCAAGATAAATATTTTCAAGACCGGTCAATGTACACAGAACTCTGTTAGCCGCCTCATCAGAGGTTTCCTCACTGCCAACGAAGCCACCCATCAATGACCATTCGCCCATTTGAGGTTCAAAATTTCTTTTTACCAAAAGGATTTTAAGATTTTCGCCGTCAAAACCGAAAATGATACAGTCAACGGCAACAAGGTGTTTGGGATATTGGGAGTAATCCTCAGTCATCTTTTATATTTTACTACAAAGGTAAAGCTTTTATGAATATGATATTATATAAATGTGATTCATACACTTTTTAATCTGAATGATTTATTTCATTAAAATTATTCCTAAAGGATATTTTGGGAGATAAAACCGGTATCAAAACCGGAAAATATCACTGAAATCAGGTTAATCATACATGAATTGAATGTTAAAATTGTGTTAAAATTAAAAAGAAGATTGATAATAGTTAAGAAAAGGGACTTAACGTTAAAAATACGATAAGGTATTTGCTATATCTTTGAAATTTTTGCCAAAACATATCCTGAATTCATTTTCATAGGGAATCATATGGTTTTAAGGTTTTGTTTTACTGTAAATTAATTATCTTATTTTTTATGATAAGGTAGTGTGTTTTTTGTTGTTTTCAGGGCTTTATTGAAAGTTTTAAATGAAAAAATAAGTCAAACAGACTCAGGAAATGTTTCGTATATAGATTCTTTCTGTTATTTTAGAAATGTTGAATTAACATTTATCCATGACCCCAAAACTTTCAGTTATTTTATTGTGTTTTGCTTCATTTGCCTCAGCGCAGATGAATAAGAAAATTCATTATTTCCCTTTGGAAACTGTAAAGTTATCAGAGAGTGTTTTCAATAAAGCTATGATAGCAGACCGTCAATATCTCATGGCTATGGAACCTGACAGGCTGCTGGCTCCTTATCTTAAAGAAGCGGGGCTGAAACCCAGGGCAGATAATTATCCTAATTGGGAAAATACAGGACTGGACGGTCACATAGGAGGACATTATATTTCCGCATTATCCCTGATGTATGCTTCTACAGGAGATACCGCAATACAACAGAGAATTGATTATATGATCAGTGAGCTGGAACGTTGCCAGAAAGCCGCTCCGGACGGATATATTTCAGGGATTCCCGACGGGAAAAAGATATGGAAAGAAATAAAACAGGGAAATATTCGCGCTTCAGGCTTCGGTTTGAACGACAGGTGGGTACCTTTATATAATATTCACAAACTGTACTCAGGACTGCGCGATGCGTATTGGTATGCCAGAAATGAAAAAGCAAAGGCAATGCTTATAAAGCTTACAGATTGGATGGCAAATGAAGTTTCAGACCTTTCTGATGAGCAGATACAGGATATGCTGCGCAGTGAACATGGAGGGCTCAACGAAGTTTTTGCAGATGTTTACGAGATCACTCATGACCGGAAATATCTCAAACTGGCTCACCGTTTTTCCCATCAGACTATTCTTACACCGCTTTTAGCAGGAGAAGATAAACTTACAGGACTCCATGCCAATACACAGATTCCAAAAGTAATCGGATACAAACGTATTGCTGATCTTGAAAACAATACGTCCTGGAGCAATGCCGCTGATTTTTTCTGGCATAATGTTACCGAGAAAAGATCATCTGTTATTGGAGGTAACAGTGTCAGTGAGCACTTTAATCCTGTCAATGATTTCAGCAGTATGATAAAAAGTATTGAAGGTCCCGAAACCTGCAATACCTACAATATGCTCAAGCTTACCAAAGAGCTTTATGCAACGCAGCCTGAATCTTACTATATCGATTATTACGAAAAAGCTTTATACAATCATATCCTTTCCACGGAAAATCATGATCAGGGAGGTTTCGTCTACTTTACGCCAATGCGTCCCGGACACTACCGTGTTTATTCACAGCCTCAGACCAGCTTCTGGTGCTGTGTAGGATCCGGAATGGAAAACCATGCCAAATATGGGGAAATGATTTATGCCCGGTCAGAGAAGGATTTATATGTGAACCTGTTTATTCCTTCCACATTGACATGGAAACAGCAAAAAGTAGTGCTCCGCCAGGTTAATAACTTCCCGGAAGTTCCTGAAACAACATTGATCTTTGATGCCGCGGGAAAATCAGAATTTGATGTAAAATTAAGATGCCCGGAATGGACGACGCCTTCGGAAGTAAAAATTCTTATCAACGGAAAACAGGAAAAAGTACAGCGTGGTTCTGACGGCTATTTTACACTGACCAAAAAATGGAAAAAAGGAGATGTCGTGAAAATGATTTTACCAATGCACCTTTCCGCAGAACAGCTGCCTGACCGCTCCAGTTATTATGCATTTAAATACGGACCTGTGGTGCTTGCCGCAACATACGGGACCGAAAACCAACAGGGACTCCTTGCGGACGATAGCAGAGGAGGCCATATTGCTCATGGTCCGCAGATCCCTTTAAACGAAATTCCCGTTATCCTCGGAAATTCTTCAGAAGTTGTCAGTCATATCGCGCCTTCGAACAATAAACCGCTCAACTTTACCGTTACAGGTCTTTATCCGTCTGAAAAATTTGGGAAAGGTTTAGATCTTGTACCGTTTTACAGTATTCAGGCAGAAAGATATATTTTATACTGGCCTCAGGCTGACAAAAATGGAATAGAAAATACATTGAAGCAAAGGGCAAAAGAAGAAGCAGAAACCAGAAAACTGGATATGATCACCACAGATAAGATCCAGCTGGGCGAACAGCAGCCGGAATCAGATCACTTTATAGAAAGCAAAGACTCTGGTACAGGATATATGGAAGACCGCCATTTCCGTGATGCCAAAGGCTGGTTCAGCTACCAGATGAAAAATAACGGAAAAAATGCTTCATATCTTTACTTGCTGTACTTTGATGCGAATACCAGCCGTACGCTGAATATTGAGATCAACGATAAAAAAATCATTACCCAAAATCTGGAAGGAAAGTCCGGAAGTTTACCTCAATATCTGATTGTTCCGATTCCGGATTCAGAAAAGAATAAAGAAAATCTTAGTGTAAAATTCCTTGCAGATGAAAAACTCATGACCGCTAAAGTCATTGAAGTCCGTTTACTGACAGAAAATTACGAAAAGAAATAAAGCTGAACCAACATTAAAAACAGATTTTTTCCATGAAGAACAGAACTCTATATTTATTATTTTTTCTTGCAGCTATTTGCAGTTTTCATGCAAAGGTAAGGCTTCCCGCATTGGTTTCAGACGGAATGATCCTTCAGAGAAATCAGGATCTTAAAATCTGGGGATATGCCGATGCAGGAGAAAAAATTACAATTAAGTTTATCACTAAAACGTATAATGCCACAGCAGACCAAAGGGGAAACTGGTCTCTTATGATTCCAAAGCTTAATGCCGGAGGTCCATATACCATGATGATTAATGAGATCACCCTTAAAGATATTCTTATTGGTGATGTATGGGTAGCCTCAGGACAATCCAATATGGAACTTCCGATGCGCAGGCTGACACCTTTGTATGAAAATGAAATTAAAAACGCCAATAATCAGAATATAAGATTCTTCACGGTTCCGCAGAAATATAATTTTAAAGCTCCGCAAAATGATCTTGACGGCGGGAAATGGGAAAGTGCCAATCCTCAGACTATTCTTGATTTTTCGGGAGTTGCTTATTTTTTTGCGAAAGAACTGAATGAAAAAAACAAAGTTCCTGTAGGAATCATTCATACCAGTCTGGGAGGCTCTCCGGTTCAGGCCTGGATGGATGAAAAATCACTGAAAAAATACCCGGAATATCTTGCTGAAGCAGAAAAATGGAAAAACGATGACCTGATACAATCTACAGAATCCCAGGAAAGATCATTAAGCAAAGCCTGGTATGCAGAGCTGGATCAGAGTGATATCGGTTTCAACCAGCAGTGGGAAAAAGATAACGCCAATGATTCCGGATGGAAAACCATGATGGTACCGGGATCATGGGAAGATCAGGAAGGTCCGTTTGAAGGTTCGGTATGGTTCCGTAAAGAAATTATTCTGCCCAAAGGAGTGGATCAGAAAACAGCATTTCTCAATCTGGGAAGGATAAAAGATGCTGATATTACTTACATTAATGGGATTAAAGTAGGAAATGTAACCTATGAATATCCGCCGAGATGGTATGACATTCCGAAAGGTGTTTTAAAAGAAGGAAAGAACATCATCACGGTAAGAGTCATCAATGGCAGCGGAAAAGGACAGTTTATCGCTGATAAGCCATATTATCTGGAAATCGACGGTCAAAAAACAGACCTTAAAGGCGAGTGGAAATATAAGATAGGTACAAAAATGGAAAAAATGGCTCCCGGACAGACATTTATCCGCTGGAAACCGGTAGGTCTTTACAATGCCATGATTAATCCGCTGATCAATTATAAAATCAAAGGATTTATCTGGTACCAGGGTGAAAGCAATACCGGGAAACCAAAAGAATATGGAGATTTATTGTCAACAATGATTTCAGACTGGCGTTCAAAATGGAATAAGAAAGACCTGCCGTTCTTCATTGTGCAGCTGGCCAATTTTATGGAAAAAAAGGATGAACCTATTGAAAGCAACTGGGCTGAGCTGAGAGAACAGCAGAGACAGGTTTCTCTTAATGTTCCTTATTCAGGACTTGCGGTAACGATTGATGTGGGAGAATGGAACGATATTCATCCGCTCAATAAAAAATCAGTGGGCGACAGGTTGGCTTTACAGGCCCTGAAAATCGGGGAGGGCAAAAAAATTATAGCTGATGGACCCGTTTATCAGTCGATGAAAACAGAAGGCGATACCATTATTTTATCCTTTAAAACCGGAACAGATGATCTGGTACAGGGAGAACTGAAAGGTTTTGCCATACAGCAGAAAGATGGCCGCTACCAATGGGCAAAAGCAGAAGCAAAAGGAAATAAAGTTAGGGTATGGAATGATCAGGTCACCAGTCCTGTTAATGTACGTTACGACTGGGCAGATAACCCTGACGGCAATCTTAAAAATAAAAACGGACTTCCTGCTTCACCTTTTACAACAGAAAAAAATTAATTTAACATAGAAACCTTATTAGAATCAATGGATCATCAGCCACAAAAAATATCGGTAATAGAAAAAGTAGGGTATAGCCTGGGAGATCTGGCAGCCAACCTTGTTTTTCAGACCTTAGTCACCTACCTGACCTATTTTTATACAGATATTTACGGACTCAAAGCAGAAGATGCTTCTGTCATTACCCTTACGGTAGGTTTAATTGCCGGATTTGGTTTTAATCCGCTTATCGGAGCACTGGCAGACCGTACAAGCTCACGATGGGGGAAATTCCGTCCATGGATTTTATTTACCGCTGTACCGCTCGGTATTGCAGCTCTGTTAGCCTTCAGCACGCCTCACTTTTCCTACCAAGGTAAAATGATCTATGCTGCGGTTACCTATTCATTATTATTGTTATTATATGCTTCCAATAACTTACCATATGCTGCTCTGAGCGGTGTGATTACAGGGGATATGGGAGAAAGAAACAGTATTTCTTCGTACCGTTTTGTAGCGGTGATGTTTGCCCAGTTCTTTGTACAGGTATTTATGTTGCCAATCATTCTATATGTAGGACACGGAGATAAAGCGCAGGGGATCGAGACCGTTATGACATGGCTGGCGGTGATCGGATCCGTCATGTTACTGATTACCTTTTTTACCACCAAAGAAAGAATCATTCCCAAACCGGAGCAGAAATCAAGTCTGAAAGAGGATTTAAAAGATTTATTTCAAAACAGACCATGGATTATTATGCTTACCGTGACCGCATTTATATTCATCACGCTGGCCATGAAAGGAGGATCTTATGTATATTATTTTAACAACTATGTAGATGAAAATGCTCTCAAAAGTTTTATCTCACCCATTACAGCATTTTTTAATTCTGCAGGGATGAATTTCTTTGGGGAAGATCCCAAGTCTGCAGGGTTCGGATTATTTAATGCAGGAGGAATTGTGATGATGATTGTAGGGATTACTTTCTCTAAAAAACTGGCAGACCGGTTTGGAAAGCGTGACACTTTTATTGCGTCATTATTCATTTCTACATTATTTATCCTCGCTTTTATATTTTACCCTCCGAAAGCAGTGGGAATGATGTTCCTGTCACAGATTTTACACGGATTCTTTTATGGAATCAGCACACCGCTTTTGTGGGCAATGATTGCTGATGTGGCCGACTATTCGGAATGGAAGAACAACCGCAGGGCAACCGCTATTATCTTTTCTGCCATGATGGTAGGATTGAAAGTAGGTCTAAGCATCGGAAGCTCTCTGGTAGCTTTGATCATTGGAAAATACGGATACATTTCAGTACACGGGAGCGAACAGGTTATTCAGCCTGAGACAGTGGCAGCAGGAGCGAAGATGCTTGTGAGTATTTTCCCGTCCATACCGTTTTTCATTGCCTGCGGACTGCTTTTATTTTACAAAATCAATAAAAAAATGGAAGTTCAGATTGAAAAAGATCTGGCTGAAAGAAGAAAATAAAAAAATAACTATGAAACGTATTTTAATTGGTTTGGCGGCTCTTACCGCTTCCGGGCTGTCGGCGCAGAAGTCTGACGGTACTTTAAAAAAAGCATTTCAGGACAAATTCTATATCGGAACTGCCATGAGCCTTCCCCAGATTGACGGCGCAGATCAGAAAGCTGCAGCGATTATCAAAAAACAATTCAGCTCTGTTGTTGCTGAAAACTGTATGAAATCGATGTTCCTGCAGCCTCAGGAAGGAAAGTTCTTCTTTGATGATGCCGATAAATTTGTTGATTTCGGAATAAAAAACAATATGTTCATCATTGGGCATACGTTAATCTGGCATTCCCAGCTTCCAAAATGGTTTTTTACAGATAAAAATGCAAAGGATGTTTCTCCTGAAGTATTGAAACAGCGCATGAAAAACCACATTACAACCGTAGTTTCCCGTTACAAAGGGAAAGTAAAAGGATGGGATGTGGTGAATGAAGCCATTCTTGAAGACGGAACCTACAGGAAAAGTAAGTTTTACGAAATCCTGGGTGAAGATTTTATTCCTTTGGCATTTCAGTATGCACAGGAAGCTGATCCCAATGCAGAATTATATTACAACGATTATAATGAATGGTATCCTGAAAAGGTAAAAACAGTCATTGCAATGGTTGAGAAACTTAAATCAAGAGGAATCCGTATTGATGGAGTAGGAATGCAGGCCCATGTCGGGATGGATAACCCTTCCATAGATGAATACGGGAAAGCAATTCTGGCCTATTCCAATGCAGGAGTTAAAGTCAATATTACAGAACTTGAAATCAGTGCACTGCCTTCTCCATGGGGAAGCTCTGCCAATGTTTCGGACACTGTTGCCTATCAGAAAGAAATGAATCCCTACACCAAAGGACTTCCCAAAGAAGTAGAAATGAAATGGGAAAAACGTTACCTTGATTTCTTTGGCTTGTTCTTGCAACATAAAGATAAAATAAGAAGGGTGACCTTATGGGGAGTTACCGATAAGCAGTCCTGGAAAAACGATTTTCCGGTAAAAGGAAGAACAGATTATCCGTTGCTGTTTGACAGGAAAGACCAGGAGAAACCTGTGGTACAAAAAATAATAAAATTGGCAGAGAAAAATTAAAATCAATAGAATTTTTACTTAATGAAAAAATCAAAATATTTATTCCCGGAAGATTATATGGCAGATCCTTCCGTTCATGTTTTTGAAGATAAAATCTATATCTATCCTTCTCACGACCGCGAAAGCGGAATTGAAGAAAACGATAACGGGGATCACTTCGATATGAATGATTACCATGTTTTCTCAATGGATGATGTGGACAGCGGAGAAATTAAAGATCATGGTGTAGTCCTTTCGGTAAAAGATATCCCATGGGCGGGGAGACAGCTTTGGGATTGCGATGTGGCCTTTAAAGACGGGAAGTATTATATGTACTTTCCTCTTAAAGATCAGAATGATATCTTCAGAATCGGTGTTGCAGTGAGTGATAAACCTTACGGGCCTTTCATTCCTGAAAAACATCCGATGATGGGAAGTTACAGCATCGATCCCTGCATTTTTGAAGATAAAGGTAAATATTATATGTACTTCGGAGGGATCTGGGGCGGACAATTACAGCGTTACAGAGATAATAAGGCACTTGAATCTGCTATAATTCCAGAAAATGATGAACCCGCAATCCATTCAAAAGTGGCTCTGCTGAGCGATAATATGCTTGAGTTTGCCGAAGCACCTAAAGATGTTATCATCATCGATGAAAACGGAAAACCGCTGCTTCATGGAGATAAGCACCGCTTTTTTGAAGCTTCATGGATGCATCAGTACAATGGCAAATATTATTTTTCTTATTCTACAGGGGACACCCACCTGATTTGCTATGCAACCGGGGATAATCCTTACGGTCCGTTTACTTTTCAGGGTGAAATTCTTACTCCGGTGGTAGGATGGACTACCCATCACAGCATCGTGGAGTTCAAAGGAAAATGGTATCTGTTTTTCCATGATTCTGTACCAAGTGGTGGTAAAACATGGCTGAGAAGTATGAAAGTGATTGAACTGGAATACGATAACGAAGGCAAAATCAAAACGATTGAAGGTCTGGAAGATCAGTCATAGCCATCTTTAATAATTTAAAATTTTTCAATGCGATATCTGAGACTCAACATTCTATTTTTTCTGATATTTCCTTTGCTGGTTTTCGCGGAGGACGGAAGTCAGCTCTGGCTTCGGTTTCCTGCAAAAAACGGAATATCGGCAGATCAAATTATTTCCAAAGGCAGCAGTCCAACCCTGAATATTGCCAGAAAAGAGCTGGGCAGCCACTGGCAGGGACAGACGGTGGAACTTCGTACCGAAAACAAAGAGAAAAACCTGAAAGACGGTTACAGGATTGTTTCCACGCCTGAAAAAATTGTTATTTCTGCGGGTAAAGAAATAGGACTGTTGTATGGAGTCTATCATATTTTAAGATTACAGCAGACAAAAGCCGACCTGTCTCATTTAAATACGATAGAAAAGCCCTCATACGATGTAAGGGTTCTGGATCATTGGGATAATCTGGATGGAAGTATTGAAAGAGGCTATGCCGGAAGATCACTCTGGAAATGGGAAGATTTACCCGGGAAAGTTTCGCCGCGTTATGAAGAATATGCAAGAGCCAATGCTTCTGTAGGAATCAATTCCGTTGTTTTGAATAATGTGAATGCATCGCCCAATATGCTTAGGGAAGATTATCTTAAAAAAGTAAGGGTTTTGGCTGATATTTTCAGACCTTACGGCATCAAGGTATATCTTTCCGTGAATTTTTCTTCACCTAAAGTGCTGGGCGGATTACAAAATTCAGATCCGTTGAATAAAGACGTAAAAAAATGGTGGAAGGATAAAGCGGCTGAAATTTACAAGTTAATTCCCGATTTTGGCGGATTTTTGGTGAAAGCCAATTCCGAAGGGCAGCCGGGCCCTCAGGATTACGGAAGAACCCATGCAGATGGAGCCAATATGATGGCTGATGCCCTGAAACCTTACAACGGGATCGTGATGTGGAGAGCCTTTGTTTACAGTCCAAGCAAAGACGACAGAGCCAAACAGGCTTATCTTGAATTTGTTCCTCTGGATGGTAAATTCAGGGATAATGTGATTATTCAGATCAAAAACGGACCGATTGATTTCCAGCCTCGCGAAGCGTTCAATCCACTCTTCGGAGCTTTAAGAAAAACTTCTGAAATGGTAGAATTTCAGATCACCCAGGAATATCTGGGCTTTTCAAACCATCTCGTTTTCCTGGCTCCATTATTCAAGGAAACTCTGGACAGCGATACTTATTCTGACGGCCAAGGCTCTACGATTGCTAAAATAACAGACGGTACTTTAAGACCCGCAAAATTGACAGCCATTTCAGCCGTTGCCAATATCGGGGAAGATACGAACTGGACGGGACATCATTTTGCTCAGGCCAACTGGTATGCATTCGGGAGATTAGCATGGAACCATCAGGTGACCTCAGAGCAGATTGCAGATGAATGGATTAAAATGACCTTCACAGACGATCAAAACTTTCTGAATCCGGTAAAGGAGATCATGCTTTCTTCCAGAGAAACTGCCGTGGATTATATGATGCCATTAGGATTACACCATATCTTTGCGGGAGGTCATCACTACGGCCCTGAACCATGGGGAGATTATAAAGGCGGAAGACCAGACTGGTCCCCTGTCTATTACCATCAGGCTGATGCTAAAGGGGTAGGTTTTAACAGAACAAAAACAGGAAGCAATGCGGTTTCACAGTATTTTCCACCGCTTAATGAAAGATATGGAAACATCTCAACCTGCCCGGAAAATCTTATCCTGTGGTTTCATCATGTTCCATGGGATTATACAATGAAAGACGGAAAATCTTTGTGGGATGAGCTGTGTTATACCTATGATTCCGGGGTGAAGAAGGTAAGGGACTATCAGAAAGTCTGGAATAGAATGGAACCTTATATTGATAAACAAAGGTTTGCTGATGTTCAGTCAAAGCTTAAAATTCAATCTAAGGATGCGGTGTGGTGGAAAGATGCCTGCCTGCTGTATTTCCAGACTTTTTCCAAAAAACCTATACCTTATGATATAGAACGTCCTGTTCACGAACTGGAAGATCTGAAGAAGATTAAACTGAACATGGGACATCACAATTA
Organism: Chryseobacterium cupriresistens; assembly: GCF_046614675.1. Classification (NCBI taxonomy): domain Bacteria; kingdom Pseudomonadati; phylum Bacteroidota; class Flavobacteriia; order Flavobacteriales; family Weeksellaceae; genus Chryseobacterium; species Chryseobacterium cupriresistens. The sequence goes on from NZ_JBKKJT010000003.1 coordinate 687,000, forward strand.
AAAAATGAGGCAGCTCTTTTTCTGTTAGGAAATGGAGCTGCCTCAAAACAATAAACTGTAAGTAAAATTTTAATCCAAAATAATTGGAATGATCGATAGGTCAATCTATCTGTATATATTCCGTTTTATCGGAGAGAAATTATCTTATTAAAAACATTTCCGTTTTCTTCAACCTGAATGATGTATTGATCTGCTGTTTTAGGATCAAGATCAAAAGTGATATCCACCTTGCCGTCAGCATATTTTTTGTTCGAAGTATAATATGTTGTATTGGAAAGGTCATAAACTGAAATGCTTACAGGTCCTTTTACATCAGACATGTGAAGCTTGGCCATATGACCGGAAATAGTATATTCAGGCTTATGCACAGCGCTTACAGGTGTTTTTTCCACCTCCATTACATTATCAGCATTGATTTTAATCTTGTATTTCTCTATCTTCGCTTCTGATTCTGCTACCAGATAATACGTTCCTGGTGTAAAGCTTTGAAAATCATAAGTCTTCATCACATGATCTCCATCTGCAAGATTTTCGGAAAATAGCTCGTCATGTGCAGTGTTATAGACAAAAACAGAAACACTTTTAGCATTTAAAAGCTCAAAATTCAAGGTTTTGTCTTGTACGTTTCCAAAGGAAAGGGAAAAATCTCTGTCCTTACTCATTACATTTGCTGAAAACAATAAGGCTCCTGCAAAAAATACGGCTTTTAATAATGTGCTCATGGGTTAAGGCTTTTAGGATTAATATTGCAAAGCTAGGGCAGCAATACTTCTCAGGCTATAATTAAATTTTCATATTGATGTACTATATTAACCTTGTTTAATGGTATTAATGTATTATTTGTTAATTTTGCATATGAAATTATTTGTATTTGGCCTATGAAACATGTAAATCCTTCTTTTGAGGCGGTAAGACCTACTATAGGAAGCAGTTTTACCAGCCTTAAATTTCTGACTAATGAGAATATAAAATCACATGTCTGGCATTACCATCCTGAGATTGAGTTGATTTTTGTATGCAAAGGTTCCGGGAAGAGACAGATCGGAAGCAGTATCACTTATTTTTCAGAAGGAGATCTTGTACTGATAGGAAGCAATCTTCCGCATTGTGGACTGACCAATGAAAGTACACATAATGAGTATGAAATGGTGATCCAGTTTAAGCCTGATTTTTTAGGAGAACCGATCTGGAATATTCCGGAGATGCAAAGGATTTCTGCACTACTGGAAAAGTCAAAAGCAGGAATTGTATTCGGGGAAGAGGTGAAGAAAACAATCGGGAAAGAGATTACGGAGATGCATGAAACTTCCTCAATGGACAAGCTGTGCAGATTTCTGAAAATATTGGACGAACTTGCTATGAATCAGGATTACAGGATTTTAAATGCAGGAAAATATTACCTTCAGACACAGGTTGAAGACAATGAAAGAATAAATCTTATATTCAATTATGTTAAAGATCACTTCAAAGAAGCCATAACCCTCGAAGAAATGGCTGATCTAGCCAATATGAAAGTACCGTCTTTTTGTCGCTACTTTAAAAAAATCACCAATAAAACCTTTACGCAGTTTGTTAATGAATACAGAATTACCCATGCCCTCAAACTTCTGGCAGAACAGCCTTTGAGCATTACGGAAGTCTGCTTTGAATCGGGGTTTAATAACTTCAGCTATTTTAACAGGACTTTTAAAGAATATATCCAAAAAAGTCCTTCTCAATATAGAAAAGAATTCAACTATTTTATGGAGTAATTCACAGTCGTGTTTAATAATAAGGTGTTGTTTTGGAATGTATTGAAATATAAGTGTATATTTAACACTTATAAACAATATTTATAAAGTATAATTTCTCTGTTATAAATTTAGTAGTTTTATACTTAGGATCCCCAGGATCTGTTTGATCAGATAAGATTGATATGCATGAACAGTTAATCAACCCAACCCTAGAAAAGTTTAGGACCGAATTCAAAGAAGAGCCTGAACATATTTTCCTTTCTCCCGGCAGAATTAATATTATCGGCGAGCATGTAGACTATAGCGATGGCTTTGTATTGCCTGCTGCCATAGACAAATACATCTGTTTTGCTGTCCGTAAACTCCCTCAGACAAACCTTTGTACCATCATAGCCAAGGATCTCGGAGAAGAATATACATTTGATGTCGCAGCGGAGATAAAACCGGTACAGCAAATGTGGGCAAACTATATTCTAGGCGTTTTCAGTCAGCTGCAGAAACCCGAAAATCAATTTTGCGGAATGGAAATTGTTTTCAGCAGTACCATCCCGATGGGATCCGGGCTTTCCTCTTCGGCCGCTCTTGAATGCGGTTTTGCCTATATCCTTAATGAACTTTTTGATCTGCGGCTGTCAAAAAAAGAAATCGCGGTGATCGGGCAAAAATCCGAACATACTTTTGCAGGAGTCCAGTGCGGAATTATGGATCAGTTTGCCTCCGTTTTCGGTAAGGAAGATAAAGTGATGATGCTCGACTGTCATTCCCTGGAACATCAGTATTTTGATGCAGACCTTAAGGGATACAGCCTTTTACTTTTCGACAGCTGCGTGAAGCATACTCATTTGACATCCGGCTATAACGAAAGACGCAAAGATGTCGAACATGGTAAAAAAGTCTTATGGAAAAATTTTCCTGAAATCGAAAAATTCAGGGATTTTACGCTGGAGATGCTTGATCATACAAAAGAAGAAATGGGAAGTATTTCATATAAAAGATGTCTCTATATTCTGAAAGAAATCCAAAGAGTAGAAATGGCAGCAAAAGCTATTTCAGAAGGGAATATTGAATATCTGGGAACACTTCTTACGGAAACCCACGCCGGGCTGTCCACTGAATTTGAGGTCAGCTGTGAAGAACTTGATTTTTTGGTTGAAAACACATTGCAGCAGGAAGGTGTGCTGGGAGCAAGAATGATGGGAGGAGGCTTTGGTGGCTGCAGCATCAACCTTATTCAGGAAGATAAAGCTGAAGAAGTGATTAAAAATATCAGTAAAAAATATCTGGAAAGTTTTAATATCCAAATGAAAGTTTATCAGGTTAAAATTTCAGACGGGATAAAAGAATACACCAATGAATACATCATTTGATCGTAAAAAACATCCTCACAGAAGATACAATCATCTTTTGGACGAATGGATACTGGTTTCCCCACAGCGGGCAAACCGTCCATGGCAGGGACAGAGAGAAGAAACAACAGAAGAAAACCGTCCTGAATACGATCCGGACTGCTATCTCTGTTCAGGAAATATACGTGCTAATGGAGACCGTAACCCTGTGTACAAAGGAACCTATGTCTTTAACAATGACTTTGGAGCATTACTGAATGAAGATGTTGAATTTGCCAATGAAGGTTCCGGATTTTTTACTCTTCTTCCTGAACGCGGTATCAACAGGGTGGTTTGTTTTTCTGAAAATCACAGCCTTACCTTACCGGAAATGTCTGTGGAACACATCAAAAATGTAGTGGATGTATGGCAGGAACAATTCAATGAGCTGTCCGCTCTCGACCATATCAATTATGTTCAGATTTTTGAAAATAAAGGAAGCATCATGGGTTGCAGCAACCCTCATCCGCACGGACAGATATGGGCGCAGTCGTCCATTCCGGCAATGGTTCAGAAAACCCAGGATCAGCTGAAATCGTATTTTGAAAAGAATAAAAGAACATTGCTGGAAGATTATCTTGAGCAGGAAATCGCAGCTGGCGAACGCATCGTCACAGAAAATGAACACTTTGCCGCATTGGTGCCTTTTTGGGCGTCTTGGCCTTATGAAACAATGATTATCAGCAAACAGAAAAGAGAAAATATTGCGGCATTTTCTGAAGCGGAAAAAAAATCTTTTGCAGCAGTACTCAAGGATCTGACCACAATATATGATAACCTTTTTGAAACATCTTTTCCTTATTCTGCGGGAATTCATCAATCTCCAACAGACGGAAAAGAACATCCGGAATGGCATTTTCATATGCACTTTTATCCGCCGTTGCTCAGAAGTGCAGAAGTTAAAAAATTTATGGTAGGATACGAAATGCTGGCTGAGCCTCAGCGGGACATTACCCCGGAACAGAGTGCCGCAATATTAAGAAACCTTCCTACCATTCATTACAAGAAAAAATAATAAAATCAATATCTTTGAAAAGAATAAGCGAATTATGATTCTGCAACATACAGAATATCGTTTTTCCCAATAAAATTATGGAAGAGATTAAATTAATTGTGACGGACATGGATGGGACGTTTCTCAATTCCAGCCATGAAATGAGCCCCGAGTTTTCAGAAGTTTATAAAGAACTGAAAAAAAGAAATATTGTATTTGTGCCGGCAAGCGGAAGACAGATGCCGGGAATTACCCATTATTTCGGAGAAATAGAAAGTGAGATCGGTTTTATTGCTGAAAACGGAGGCTATGTCATCTATAAAGATCAGGAGCTTTTCGCTGATACGCTGGAATACAAATATATCGTTGAAATCATCAAAGCTGTCCGTGAAATACCCGGTGCCAAAGCCGTATTATCAGCCAAAAAGATGGCGTATTATGAAACTGAAGATCAGCAGTTTGTAGACTTTTTCTCAAAGTACTATACTGAAAATATGAAAAAAGACGATCTTACAGAAAGAATTGATGATACCGCCTTCAAAATAGCAGTATACCATCCGGATGGCTCGGAAAAATATCTGTATCCGGCCCTTAAAAGGTTTGAGGAATTCGGACTGGAAATAGTGGTTTCAGGAGCACATTGGCTGGATGTTATGAATAAGGACATCAATAAAGGAAATGCTCTGAAAATCCTTCAGAAATCGCTGGGCATTTCTCCTGAAAATACGATGGCTTTCGGGGATTATATGAACGATATAGAAATGCTGAAGAATGCCAAATATTCTTATGCTATGCAAAATGCCCATCCGAACGTAAAACAGGTAGCCAATTTTGAAGCATGCACCAATGACAGCTTCGGAGTTCTGAAAACCATTAAAGATTATCTGCATCTGAATTAATACATTAATATAACACCAATTAAACTAATAATATGAATACATCAACCGGCAGAAAGCCAGCCAAAACATGCTATGAGCATATCGGCGGAAAACTGGGACAGCTTCTTTTAGAACAATTTGTTGAGAAAGGCTGGATTGCCAAAGAAAATCCTGCAGACCGTAACTATTATATTACAGAGAAAGGACAGGAAGAATTTACAAAACTGGGGCTTGATCTGTCACAAATAAAGGCAGAATAACGGCTCATCATAACTTTCCGGTATTACAAATAGTACATATTTAAAAAATCAGACTCAGTCTGATTTTTTTGTTTTTAATCGTATGTAAGCATGAATTTTAGATTTGTACCGCATGTTTTTGGATGTTTTCTATGCTTACATTTATATGTTTTTATATAAATACAGATAGCTGAATCATAAAACTACGGTATTTCGTAGTGTAATTTACTGGCTGTTTTTATTAGTATATTGAAAATCAATTGATTTGTTGTTTTGGGTTATTTTTTGGCATTATGCTCATAAGTTTAATTCAAAAAATACTACAACAATGAGCACATTAACATTAAAAGACGGAACAGAAATTTTTTACAAAGATCAGGGGCAAGGCCCGGTATTAATGTTTCACCACGGATGGCCTTTATCATCTGACGATTGGGATGCACAGGTGATCTTCTTTTTACAGAAAGGCTACAGAGTGGTTACCCACGACAGAAGAGGCCACGGGCGCTCGAGCCAGAATATCTACAATCACACTATTGAACAATACGCTTCTGATGCTGCAGAACTGGTTGAATTTTTAGATCTGAAAGATGTTGTACACATCGGGCACTCAACAGGCGGCGGTGAAGTAATCCGCTATGTTAACAAATATTCCAATGGAAGAGCTAAGAAAGCGGTTCTGATCAGTGCCATTCCACCGGTGATGGTTAAGAGTGAGAATAATCCTGATGGTGTTCCCATTGAAGTTTTCGACAATATCAGAGAACAGACGATGAACAACAGAAACCAGTTTTATTATGATCTGACTTTCCCTTTCTATGGCTACAACAGAGAAGGTGCTGATGTGAAAGATGGTGTTCAGAGAAACTGGTGGAGACAGGGGTTAATGGGAGGAATTGTTGCTCATTATGACGGTATCAAAGCCTTTTCAGAAACAGATTTAACCGAAGATTTAAAAGCAGTTGACATTCCTGTTCTGGTGATGCATGGTGAAGATGACCAGATTGTACCAATTGAAAATTCAGCGATAAAATCAGCCAAATTACTGAAGAACGGAAAACTGATTACCTATCCTGGTTTCCCTCACGGTATGCCGACTACAGAGCATCCAACCATCAACAAAGATATTTTAGCTTTTATCACAGAATAATAAGCATTCTTTACAAATGAATACGATACAGCCAGCTTTTGATACGTTGACTGAGGCCGTTCAGTGGCTTAATCAAAACGGATATACAGAAGATTTTAACCTTAAAAATGATTGCATCAGGCTCAATAATTTTCTTGATGTCTCTCCGGAAGACTTTAAAATACGATATACATTCCGCTTTGAAGGAGATACCGATCAGGGAGATGAAGAAGTAGTCTACGGCATCGCTTCCGACAAGTATTCTGTAAAAGGCATCCTGACGAGCGCTTACGGAATCTATGCGGATACTGTAAGTACAGAACTCATCAGAAAACTATCATCCCATTAACTTAATCCAAATTATTTAATAAAATAAACTTTATGAAACCATCATCAAAACTACTTTCTCCTGAAAATCATGCACTGGTACTGATTGATTTTGAAGGACAAATGGCATTTGCCACCAAAAGTATCTCAATGAATGAGCTGCGCAATAACGTTGCAGTACTGTGTGGAGCTTCTAAAATATTCAATGTTCCGACTATCGTTACCACAGTTGCTGAACAAAGTTTTTCAGGTCCCGTTTTCCCTGAAATTGAGGAAGCATTTCCTATGGCAACTTCAGGATATATTGACAGAACTACTATGAATACATGGGAAGATGAAGCCGCTTATAAGGCAATTGTGGGAACACAGAAGCAAAAACTGGTTTTCGCAGGGCTTTGGACAGGTGTATGTATCGTAGGACCGGCTTTGTCTGCACTTGAGGAAGGCTATGATGTATATGTCATTACCGATGCCTGTGGTGATGTGAGTGATGAGGCTCACGAAAGAGCAGTACAGAGAATGATCCATTCCGGAGTAAAGCCTATGACTTCCATTCAGTATATTCTGGAGCTTCAGAGAGATTGGGCACGTCAGGAAACCTATGGCCCTGTAACTGATCTGATGAAAAAATATGGGGCTTCTTACGGATTAGGGATCCATTATGCCCACCATATGCTGAATCATTAAAATCTATATACCATTTTCAATGTTGAAATCTGCACCTTCAATACTGTTTTTAAAAGCTTTTTTCATAACAGTTCTTTTATGTTCTGAAACTTTATCCTCCCAGAGCTTTAAACTTCTGAGGTATGACGAAAATTATGAATATCTGAAAGATTCCACCAAAAGCTTTTATGACAAAATTAAATATCTCCCTCTCAATGAAAAGAAAGATATCTATCTCTCATTGGGTGGCGAGGCAAGGTATGAATATGTGGATTTCAACAACGAAGATTGGGGACGGCTTAACATAGGACACAACGACTTTTTCCTGCAGCGCTATGACCTTCATGCAGACTGGCATTTCGGGAAAAACTTCAGAATATTTTCACAGATCAGAAGTGCTTTGCAAAACGGAAGAAAAAACGGTTCAAGAGGCATTGATGAAGATCAGCTGAGTATTCAGAATCTCTTTCTGGATGTAGGTTTGGTGAATAAGGATGATCAGAAGCTGATAGTGAGACTGGGAAGACAGGAACTGGACTACGGTTCCGGCAGATTAATTTCTGTAAGGGAAGGACCGAATGCAAGGTTGTCTTTTACAGGAGCTAAAATCATGTATTCCTATAAAAATGTTTCCGTAGATGCTTTTGCGATGATGGCAGACTCTGTCAAGACCGGCGTTTTTGATAATACCATTTCAAAGCAGCTTAATCTTTGGGGGCTTTATTCCAAAATTATTATTCCTGAAGCCGGAAATCTGGATCTGTATTACCTCGGAATCCGTAGAGATGAATCTGTTTTTGAAGCCGGAACAGCAAGAGAAAAGCGTCACACAGTTGGCGGAAGGCTCTGGAAATATGGCGGTGGATTTATCTATAACCTGGAAGCGGCCTATCAGTTCGGACGCTTCGGAAATGAAAAGATCAGTGCGTGGACAGGATCTGTAGATATAGGTTATCTTTTTGAAAACTTTATATTTAGACCAAGTATCAATCTGAGAAACGATTATATATCAGGAGATCATTCTAAAAATGATGGTAAGCTCAATACATTTAATCCTTTATATCCAAAAGGAGGGTATTTCGGCTTCAGTCCGCAGGTGGGTGCTGTCAATTTAATTGATATTCATCCGTATATAACCCTTGATCTGACGTCTCAACTCAAAATGCAGATGGATGTTGTCTTCAACTGGCGATATTCCCTGAATGACGGAGTTTACCGGCCAAGCGGCGCATTGAACCGTCCCGGAAGCAGCTCAGATAAAAGATATATCGGAACGGCTTATTTAACCAGTTTCACCTATAATTTCAACAAACACTTCTCTTTGGTGAGCGGACTTCAGTATTTCCACAAAGGGTCTTTTATTGAAGATATCATTCAGGATGCAAAAAGCGGTGTTTTCTGGAATATCAGGCTGGGATTCAAATTTTAATCATTACTAAATCATTTATTATGCAAAATTCAATTTCAAAATACATCAATTGGTCAAAAACACTCTTTACAGCATTGGTGTTGGCAACTGCGGGAACTCACTTCGTTTCAGCACAGGCTGTTGCAGAAAAAACAGCTATTGGAACCTCAAAAACATGGGGAACCGTTGACGGTATTTCTGTTGTAGGACTGGTGCAGGGACCTTCTGCCGCCAAAGCAGATTTACAGATCGCCTGTGTTTTCGAGTATACGGAAGGAGATATTTTCAATCCGCCGGCGCTTCCCAAAGAACTGAACGGCATGGTTCATCTGGATGAAGCATTAAAAGGAATTATTACAGAAGTCCGTAAAAAAGGACAGTTCAAAGGACACGCTTTGGAAACCTTATTAATTAATCCTCCAAAAGGAAGCCTTGCCTCCGGAAAACTGCTGTTGATCGGCCTCGGGAACAGAAACTCTTTCGATGCCGGAATCATGAAAGAAGTAGGAAGTGTTGCCATGAGAGAAGCTTTGAAACTGCAAGTACATACTGCATCATTTGCCAGCGATATCAAAGATGCAGGAATCGATTCTCCGACAGCTTTAGTAGCAGAAAATGTGGTTTTGGGCGCTTTTGATGCTTATCGTACACAGTCTTATTTAAATGCTCAGCATTTATCCGATACAATGAAATTAAAAAAACTGATTCTGCTGGCCGGGCCATCATTTTTCACCGTTGCCGGAGGAGGAATTCAGGAGGCGATTTCGAAGTTGAATACCAAATAATTACAGATGAAAGCAGATCTTATCGTATACAACGGAAAAATACACACTTTCAATCAAGAAACTCCGGAAGTTTCTGCAGTGGCCATTAAAGACGGAAAAATTATCGCGGTTGGAAATGACGGACTGGCAGATCAGTTCGCAGATGAAGCCACGGAACTGATTGATCTTAAAAAGAAAAGAGTGGTGCCGGGAATCAATGATTCTCACATCCATTTGATCCGTGGCGGATTGAATTACAACCTGGAACTAAGATGGGACGGCGTTCCCTCACTGGCCGATGCGCTCAGAATGTTAAAAGATCAGGTAGACCGTACACCTTCTCCGCAATGGGTACGTGTCGTGGGAGGATGGTCCGAATTCCAGTTTGCAGAAAGAAGGATGCCTACTTTGGAGGAAATTAATGCCATTGCTCCGGAAACACCTGTTTTTATCCTGCATTTATACGACAGGGCTTTAATGAACAGGGCAGCATTGAAAGCGGTAGGATTTACCAAAGACACCCCGGCTCCGGCAGGCGGACATATTGAAAAAGATGCTAATGGTGAACCCACAGGGCTGATTATTGCGACACCCAATGCCATGATCTTATATTCAACACTGGCAAAAGGCCCGAAGCTTTCCTACGAACACCAGCTGAATTCGACAAGGCATTTTATGACAGAACTGAACCGCTTCGGAATTACCAGCGTCATTGATGCCGGAGGAGGATTCCAGAATTTCCCGGACGACTATCAGGTGGTGAACGAACTGAATGAAAAAAAACAGCTTACCGTAAGAATTGCCTATAATCTTTTTACCCAGAAACCTAAGCATGAATTTGAAGATTTCAGCGATTGGATCGATACTGTAAAATTATACCAGGGCGATGACATGTACCGCCACAACGGGGCAGGAGAGATGCTGGTATTTTCGGCAGCCGATTTTGAAGATTTTCTTCAGCCAAGACCGGATCTGCCTGAAAACATGGAAGCAGATCTTGAAAAAGTAGTCCGTTTACTGGTAGAAAACCGCTGGCCATTCAGACTTCACGCAACTTATAATGAAAGCATCACCCGCTTTTTAAATGTTTTTGAAAAAGTAAACCGGGATATTCCCTTCAACGGCCTGCCATGGATTTTTGATCATGCGGAAACCATTGATGAAAAAAATATTGAAAGGGTGAAAATGCTTGGCGGCGGAATTGCTATCCAGAGCAGAATGGCTTACCAGGGAGAATATTTTGCAGACCGTTATGGTTCCGCAGCGGCAGAAAGTACGCCGCCCGTGAAAAAAATGCTGGAAATGGGAGTTCCTGTAGGTGGAGGTTCGGATGCCACAAGAGTAAGCAGCTACAATCCGTGGGTTTCCATGTACTGGCTGACCGCAGGAAAAACTGTTGGCGGACTTCAATTGTACCACGAAACAAAGCTGGACAGAGCAACCGCATTAGAACTGTACACAAAAGGCAGCGCATGGTTCTCTCAGGAACAGCAGAAAAAAGGTGATATCAGAGTAGGAATGTTTGCCGATCTGGCAGTTCTTGATCAGGATTATTTCACGATTGATGATGAAGAGATTAAAAATATTGAAGCAGAAATGACCATTGTAGACGGGAAAATAGTATATGCCAAAGGAACATTCTCATCCTATGCACCACCATCTATTCCTGTGCTTCCGGATTGGTCTCCCACCAATCTTTATAACGGATATTACCCTGCAGGCGGACATTTTCAGAAAGAAATTGAGAAAAATGCGAAACAGGATTTAAAAGCACCGCTGACCTCACAAATTCATAGCTGTGGAGGAAGCTGCGATATCCATCATCATAACCATAACCAGGCAAGAATGAGCAATGTGCCCGTTAATAATTACCATACATTCTGGGGAGCTTTAGGCTGTTCGTGCTTTGCTTTTTAACTATCAATACACATGGAAATTTTAAAACAGATCCTTTCATCAGATTTAGGTTCACCATTCAATGATGCTTCATTCCTGGTTTTCCGGGTACTCCTTGCCGTTCAGCTGTTCAGAGTCCATGGCTTAAAGAAATTCAGGCTGGAAAACGGACAAAGGGAAGTGATTCCAAACCCTCTGGGATTGCCTGATCAACTCAATGCCATAGTGGCTTCATTTGCTGATCTGGTGGTTCCGTTTCTGATTATTTCAGGATTGGGAACCAGGCTTGCCGTTTTACCGACAATCGGGGTAACGGCTATCGGATATTTTGTGGTTCACAGAAAAGATTCACCGGAAGTACGGGACGTTCCTTTCATGTATACGCTGTCCCTGTTACTGATTCTTGCCTTGGGAGCAGGAAGATATTCACTTGATTATTACTTATTAAATATTTTATAAAATGAAAACTTCAATCGGAATTAAAAACGAAAATTTAGCAAAAGTTGCTGAAGTGCTTGTTACCACTTTAGCAGATGAATTTGTATTGTATACCAAAACAAGAAAAGCACATTGGAATGTCGAAGGTCACGACTTTTATAATAAACATCTGTTTTTTGAAGCACAATACGGGCAGCTGGACGACATCATCGATGATCTGGCGGAAAGAATCAGAACGCTGGGGCATTATGCACCGGCCACTTTAAGGGAGTACCTGGCATTAACGCATCTGTCCGAACATCATCTGGAATCGAACGACAGTCTGACTTACATCAGAACACTTCTTTCCGACCACGAAAGTATCATCATTCATCTTCGTGAAAATATTGAAAACTTCGCTGTTGAATTCCGTGATTCAGGGACGAGCGACTATATTACCGGATTGCTGGAAACCCATGAGAAAATGGCCTGGATGCTGCGTTCACATTTAAAATAGAAAAATGGAAGTAAATCATAATATCGGTTTTGTCACCTTATTGTTAACCATGATTGCCGGATATTGCGATACCGTGACTTTTGTATCGGCAGATGCCCTTTTTTCGGCGCATGTTACGGGAAACTTTATTGTCTTTGCCTATCAGTTTGTGAAGGGATCGGATATTCACGCCTGGGTAAAGCTGCTTACTTTTCCGGTCTTTATTCTTGCGGTTATGGCAGGAGGAAGAATCGCCGGAAAGGTTATCAATCATTATACGCTGCTATTCTGGGAAGGAGCGTTGCTCTTTTTAGCCGGAATTATTGTTGCTGTTCTCAGTTACTACGGAATGTTTTCAGAAGTCATCATGTATACTGTGGCTATGATTACCGTTTTTGCAATGGGGCTTCAGAATGCTTTCGGAAAACTTTATGCAAAGGAAACCCATGGCCCGACTACCATGATGACAGGAAATGTAACCCAGGCTTCCCTGGATTTCGGAACGCTTCTGTCAAGCGGCTTTCACCACCCTGAAGCATGGGCAAGCCTGAAGAAACAGCTGATTACCATTCTTGGATTTCTGGTTGGTTGTTTTTTAGGAGCTTATGCAGGAAAACAATATGGGCTGGTAACACTGATTTTACCGGGACTGGCAATGATCATCTGCTATTTTTACCACCGTAAAAACTAGCTCTGGACTATGGCAGATTACAGGATAATAGATTACCTTTAAAAAATGAATTTCAGCCTTTATTTTTTATCTAAAAATCTACTAAAGATAGTATGTTTTTCGTTGGTTTTGATGTTTTCATACAGTATAAAAGCACAGACCCAGGAAAATCCTGCACTGTTGAGAAAACAGATTTCCTCTTCCGCCAATACTACTCAGAAAATCACTTTATTGCTGCGTCTGAGTAACTATTACATTACCAAAAAAGGAGAGCTGAAAGCTGACCTCGACAGTGCCGCTATTCTGAACAGACAGGCAAAAGCACTCAATGTGAAATCCGGAGATCTGCTGTCTGCCGGAAAAATCATATTTCTGGAGGCTAAAATAGATAAAGAAAGAGGCCGTAAAACGATTGCTTTTTCCAACATGAAACAGGCGCTTTCTTATTTTGAAAAAAATCATTTTAAAGAGCAGGCCGGAGAAGCATACAATGAATTATCATATATGTATGACAATAACCCCGAATATTTTGATACTAAAATCAAACTGAAAGAAAAAGCATTGGAACTGTTTAAGAATTCAGGATCAAAACTGAATCAGGCAGGTGTTTTAAAAGATCTGGGTGAGCTTTACTACATCAAGGAAAATGCTGATAAGGCTCTGGGCTTGCTCAAACAATCCCTGTCTGTTTATAAGTCCGTTAAATTCAGAGAATTACAGAGTGTTTATAATCTTATCTCTCAGGTTGAAATTCAGAAAGCGGATTATGAGGAAGCACTCCGTTATGGTCTTCTGGCAGAAAAAACAGCCGAAAGTGTGAATGATTATTCTTTGCAGATGTGCTCTATTTACAGCAATATCGGAATGGTATATTATTATCTCCGTAAAAATGATGATGCCATGAAGTATTGGGAAAAATCACTGGCCACAGCAAAGAAAAACAAAGATAACACCTACATCAGAACGGTGGCCAATAATATTTCTACCATGCTGATCAGGCAGAAAAAGTTTAAGCAGGCCATTACCATGATACAAGAGTACAGAGAACGTTACCCCATAGTAGACAAGGATTTTGAAATGTCAGAAAACTATATCCTGTTCAGCACCTATACTATTTTAAAGCAGTTTAATGAAGCTGAAGCCTACTACAAAAAACTGGTGGCCTATTATGGTGAAAATGCAGAAAAAAATAATCAGCAGGCCTCATTGCTGCGAAGCTTTGTTTTCTATCATTACCAGACCCGGAACTTTGATAAAATGTATCGTGAAGCCAGACTTTTTGATTCGATAGCCAAAAATAACGGAAATGATATGCTTCGTTCGGAAAACCATTTAATGTGGTTCAAAGCAGATTCCATACAGGGAAAATACCTTGATGCCATACAGCATTATCAGCTGTACAAAAAGCTTTCCGATTCTGTTTTTAACGGTGAAAAAAGCAAGCAGATCAACAGTCTTAAAATTCAGTTTGAGACAGAACAGAAAGATAAAAATATTCAGCTGCTGACCCAGAAAGCAAAACTGCAGGATATTAAGATTGCCAATGATACCTTTATCAGATATGTCTTCATCGGAAGCATTCTGGCACTGATCCTTTTTGCTGCTTTGCTGTATAACCGCTCAAGATTAAAAAGCAATGCCAATAAAAACCTGGAACTGAAACGTAAGCAGATTGATGAACAGAACGAACAGCTGAAGAAATTACTTTCCGAGAAAGAATGGCTCTTAAAGGAAATCCATCACAGGGTTAAAAATAACCTGCAGATTGTGATCAGCCTGCTGAATACGCAGTCGGCTTATCTGGATAATGAAGATGCCCTGATGGCCATCCAGAACAGCCAGCACAGAATGCATGCCATGTCTCTTATCCATCAGAAACTTTATCAGTCTGATAATCTTTCAATGATTGACATGTCCTGGTATATTTATGAGCTGATTACCTATATCAAAGAATGTTATTCATCTGACAGGAAAATTAATTTTACAGTGGATACCGATAAAGTATTTCTTGATGTTGCACAGGCGGTTCCTATGGGATTGATCGTTAACGAAGCAGTCAACAATACCGTAAAATATGCATTTCCGGATGACCGGAAAGGGGAAGTTTTCGTTTCATTTAAAAATATTGGTGATGACCTTTGTGAACTGATGATTTCAGATAATGGAGTAGGGCTTCCGGAAGATTTCAATATTGAAGAAACAGAATCTTTGGGAATGAATCTGATGCGCGGGCTTACCGATCAGCTGGACGGAACCTTCAATCTCGAAAACAAAGGGGGCTTAAAAGTGACGATTACCTTCAGAAAAAATACAGAAATAACTCCTTCAAATTAAAGGCTGATTATTATGAAAGAAAAAATATTAATTGTAGAAGATGAATTTATTGTAGCCAATGATTTGAAACTGATGCTGATGAAGGCCGGTTATCAGGTTACAGGAATTGCATCTTCAGTGGTTCAGGCCAGAAAACTGATTGCAGATAATAAGCCGGATTGGGTACTTCTTGATATCATCTTAAAAGGTGATCTCACAGGAATTGATCTTGCCTGGGAACTGCGTGAGATGAACCTCCCTTTTCTTTATATTTCAGCCAATACCAACCAGTCTACCCTGGAAGCAGTGAAAGAAACACAGCCCTACGGATTTATGGTAAAACCCTTCCGGGAGCGTGATATGATTGTTATGCTAGACATTGCCAGATACCGATATGACATGGAAAGAGGCTGTGAATTGTGTACTGATACCGGAAATAACGAAGTCATTGAAGGAATTATCGGAAAAAGCAAGGTGCTTCAGGATGTCGTTGAAAAAATAAGGGTAGTGGCTCCTACAGATACGTCTGTTCTGGTGGTTGGGGAGAGCGGAACGGGAAAGGAAAAAGTAGCCCATTCCGTTCATGAGCTTTCAGAACGCAAAGCTCATCCTATTGTTGTAGTCAACTGTGCTGCACTGCCGCATGCGCTTATCGAATCCGAGCTTTTCGGACACGAAAAAGGAAGCTTTACCGGAGCCAATACATTGAGAATCGGAAAATTTGAGCAGGCCAACGGAGGAACAGTCTTCCTGGATGAAATAGGGGAGCTGCCACTGGACTCACAGGTTAAATTACTGAGAGTTTTACAGGAAAAAGAAATTGAAAGACTGGGAGGAAATAACACGATTAAAGTAAACGTAAGAATTGTGGCAGCGACCAACCGTTCTCTGGAAAAAGAAGTGGCGGAAGGAAGATTCAGGCTGGATCTGTATTACCGATTGAATGTTTTCCCAATTGAACTGCCTCCGCTGAGAGAAAGAAAGGAAGATATCGTATTGCTGGCCCATTTTTTCCTGAATAAATATGCCGCTGCTTCGAGAAGAAATATCACATCTATCAGTGAAAAAGCATTAGAACAGCTGTTAAATTATCACTGGCCCGGCAATATCCGTGAGCTGGAGCATCTTATTGAAAGAAGTGTTCTTCTGGCCAAAACAACGGAAATAGAACGTTTCGATCTGCCTGAAATTATTGAAAAACCTATAGAAACACTGGGTCCGCTGAAATCATTGGAAGATATGGAAAGAGATCATATCATGAATGCGCTTCAGACTTCCGGCGGAAAAGTTTCCGGGCCGGGCGGTGCTGCAGAGCTCTTGAAAATACAAGCTCAGACTTTATATTCCAAAATGAAAAAACTGGGAATTGACAAAGGCTATAAATAATTCAGGGGAAAGCTAGCCGGAGACCATATTTTCTTTCAATTTTTTAATCATAATTCTTCAAATAGTTTGAGAATAAAATCATTATGCCTTTACAATAATAAATCAATCAGGTAATTATGGAAAAAGAAACACTCAGAATAGAAGGATTCAGTGATGGTGTTTTTGCAATAGCCGTTACGCTTTTGGTGCTGGATCTTCACTTTCCTGAAGAAAATTCAATACAAAACGGGAATGATCTGCTGGTCTTTCTGAAGAATCAGTGGCCGGCATTTCTGGCATTTATCCTTTCATTTTTCAGTATTTTCATCATGTGGGTGAATCATCATAAGATCTTCAAACAGATCTACAGCCGGAATTCAGCGATTATGTTTGCCAATGGACTGATTCTTTTCCTGGTTTCGGCAGTTTCTTATCCTACCGCTTTGCTGGCAAGGTATTTTGACGGCGAAGCTTCTTCTGTTGTTGTGGCACTTTATACCGGTATTTTTGTCCTGATCAATCTTGCTTACAATTTATTATGGTTTCTGGCCACCCGTAACAAAAAGCTTTTGCGCCCGGGTATTACCGATGCGGCTATAAAAAAGATCCACAATAACTACTTGTATGGACTTCCTATTTATGTTATGGCATTAATCCTGTCGTTCTGGATCCCGGCCTTGTCGCTGCTGATCATTTTAGGACTTTGGATTTTCTGGGCGTTGTCTTCAGGGAAAATAGAAATGAGTATTAAAAAGGGATGATTTGTATTTAGAAATGGTTGATTAAAAAGGATTATATCCTTGTTTTACAACATCTATCTGATCTTCTATATATTGAGAGAGAGTCCTGTTTAAAAGTGATGTAATAAATTGAATATCGCTCCTTGATGGTAAATAGGCTTGTCTTATTATTGGATCATCTCCTTCATCCAGATATATAAATAAAAATTGATCACCAGCATTATAGGCATCAACAACAAAAAAGTTTCTGTTAATATTTCTATTATAGAACAATAACCACGACCTGGCAGCATCTTGAAGTTCTTCCTGAGTTTCAAAAATATTATAATCAAGAACATAGCAATAATTTCCTGCGAGAAATAAAAGCTCTCTTAAAACTTTTGGAAAAGAATGTCCATTGTTATATTTTACTTCAAGCTGTTGTATTTCTATAGGCGAAATTGGTTTTATCCTTCCTTCATATTCCTGATTATTGGGATATGCTGCCGGATTACTCTGTAAATATTTTAAAAGCTCTATTTCCATATTGATTATTTCTTATAATAATGTTCCTTCTCTATTCCAAGTTTCTGCATTTTGGAAATAAGTGTTGTAGGTGGTAATCCCAGCAGTTTCGCAGCACCTGTTTCCCCGAAAATACGGCTGTTACATTTTTTGATTATTTTTAAAATATATTCCTTTTCAAATTCCTGCAATGTTTTAACCTGAAAATCCTGATCCGTATTTTGAGCGTTCATAACTTTTGGAAAATCCATTTCCCTGATCATATCTCCTTTTGTTGTCAGCATGCTTCTTTCAACCATATTTTCCAGTTCACGGATATTACCCAGCCATGGATTAGCCATCATCATTTTAACCACGTTCTGAGAAAAACCATTAATCTTTTTGCCTGTCTTAGGATAGAGCTTTTCAAGGAAATAGTCTGCCAGCAAAGGAATATCCTCTTTTCTTTCCCGTAAGGCAGGAAGATGGATAGGAAAAACATTCAGTCTGTAAAAAAGATCGCTTCTGAACCGTCCTTTCGCCACTTCTTTTTCAAGATTCCTGTTGGTGGCCGTAATGATCCGCACATTCACCTTAATCCTTTTGTTTCCACCAATTCTTTCAATTTCTTTTTCCTGAAGAACCCTCAGAAGCCTGGCTTGTAATTCCAGAGGCAGTTCGCCAATTTCATCCAGAAAAATGGTGCTGTTGTGGGCCTGTTCAAACTTTCCTTTTCTTTGTTCAGTTGCTCCGGTAAAGCTTCCTTTTTCATGACCAAAGAGTTCAGATTCTATTAAGTTGGCAGGAATAGCCGCACAGTTTATCCTGATCATTTTCTTTCCCGAAAATTCCGAAAGTTCATGAACCGCCTGTGCTATAAGTTCTTTTCCTGTACCCGTCTCTCCAAAGATAATCACGTTGGATTGTGAATGTGCTACCTGCGAAATCTGTTCGAAAATGAGCTGCATCGCTTCACTTTTTCCCACAATTCCGTGAAAGCCGTGTACGCTTTTCTTATCTTCTTCAATTTCTTTTGGAAAGTCCCGGATATTTCCCTGAAATGTTTTCAACTGCTCCTGAACATCAATGTTATGAAGGGTAATGGAAAGCTGGGTAGAAATACCGTTTAAAATTCTTTCCGGAATTGTATCTCTTGAAATAAAGCTTCTGTAGAAAAGGAAAAGTACATTTTTACTTTCACTGACAGCCGGCAGTCCCAATCCGACAGCCATCCGCATTCCCGAATTTTTAGCTTCGGTAAAACAGGAAGGAAGCGGTGACAATTCTTTCAGATCAAAAAGAAGAGGCTCCGCAGAATCAAGACAGTTTTTTACATACCTGTCAAGCTGTTGATCTGTGGTATGGTTCTGATTTTCATTCCGGCTGCTGAGTATTTCAATATTTCCTTTTACATCCCTGATCATCATACAATCATTGAATCCCAGTTCAGTTTTGAAAGATGTATTGATAACAAGCTGAAGCTGTTTCTTATCTAAAATGGTAGACAACTCTTTGGTTAAACGGGAAATCATAAGCTGTTCTTTCTGCATTTCCTGCAGGCGTTTCATCATTTCTGCATTGGGATCAGAAGGCTTACTCATAGAAAATTCTTACTTGAAAGTTTAAAGATAGTAAAAATTGAAAAAGATCTGCATGTGAGTGGTACAATACCTGAAATAAAAAAGATGAACCATTAAAGTTCATCTTCAGTATATTGAAAAGAGATTGTTTTTAAGATCTGATAAATTCCAAAAGGTCTTTGTTGATCGTCTCATGCTCTGTAGTCGGCATACCATGAGGGAATCCCGGATACGTGATCAGCTTTCCGTTCTTTAATAATTTAATTGATTTTAATGCCGCATTGGCAATAGGAACGATCTGGTCATCTTCACCATGCATCACCAGAACAGGAATGTCAACAGCTTTTAAATCTTCCGTTAAATCTGTTTCTGAAAAAGCTTTAATCCCATCATAATGAGCAACAATTCCGCCCATTAATCCCTGTCTCCACCAATTTCTCTGAACACCGTCTTTTATATTGGCACCTTCTCTGTTGTAGCCGTAGAAAGGGAAAGTCAGATCATAATAAAACTGATTTCTGTTGTTCATCGTCTGTTCCCTGATATTGTCGAAAACTTCCATAGGAACACCGTCAGGATTATTCTCACTTTTCACCATTACCGGTGGAATGGCGCTGATCAGAACTGCTTTCTTAGCTCTTCCATTCGAGTATTTATTCACATAACGGATCACTTCACCACCGCCTGTTGAATGCCCGATGTGTACAACATCTTTCAGATCTAAGAATTCAACCAGTTCTGCGGCATCAGAAGCGTATTGCTCAATAGTGTGATTGTAGATATTCTGGCTGGAGCGTCCGTGGCCTCTTCTGTCGTGAGTAACCACTCTGTAGCCTTTCTGCAGGAAGAAGATTACCTGTGCATCCCAATCGTCAGATGATAAAGGCCATCCGTGGTGAAACATTAATACCGGGCCTTGTCCCTGATCTTTGTAAAAAATTTCTGTTCCGTCTTTTAATGTTAATGTGCTCATGTTGTTTATTTTTAATGTTATGAATTGATTTTGTTTAAATATTTTTCTGATTAATAGGCAGTATTTTCACGTACCAACTGGAAAAGGTCTTCTGCACCGCCATTGAATTTATTTCCGTTAATGAAAAATGAAGGGGTTCCGTTCACTCCGCTGATGATACCGCTTTCAAAGTCTGTATCTACCTTTTCTGCTAATTCCTTCTTATGAATATCAACTTTGAATTGGGAAATATTTAATCCCAGTTTTTCTGCAAGCTTTAACGGAAGATCAGCATTCAGGTATTCCTGGTTTTCATAAATAGCATCATGCATTTCCCAGAATTTTCCCTGCAAAGCTGCCGCTTCTGCTGTCAGTGCTGCCGTTCTTGCATACTGATGCATTTCTGACAGCGGAAAATTTCTGAATACAAATCTGATCTGATCTCCGAATTCTTTCATTAATTCTTTAAGAACCGGATAGGCTGCTCCGCAGTAAGGACACTGATAATCCCCGTATTCTACAATGACTAAGCTGGCATCTGAGTTGCCCTGAGTATGGTCAGCATTGCTGACTGATGGTTTAAGTGACATAATTATTTCATGTTAAGGTTTTCTAATGCTTCTAAAATTCCGTCTGCGCCAGGATTGATGGCGGTGGGAGAGAGGTAGCTCCATTCGATGAGACCGTCTTTATTGATGACAAAAAGGGCTCTGTTGCATTCTCCTTCTTCGTCATTGTAAACACCATATTTCCTGGCTGTTTCTCCTTTGGCTTCAAAGTCTGCAAGCAGTGGGAAGTGCAGGTTTCTGGATTGTGAAAATGCCAGATGGCACCATTTGCTGTCTACGGAAATTCCGAAAATCTCCGCATCATATTTTTTGAAATACTTCAGCATTTCGTTGTACAATGCCATCTGGTCACTGCACACCGGGCTCCAGTCTGCCGGGTAAAATGCAAGGATAACGTTTCGTCCTCTGAATTCGGATAAGGTAATCTTCTGGTCCGGGGTTGCAAATAATGTAAAATCAGGGGCAACCGTATTTTTTTCTAGCATAGGATTAGTTTTTAATCGTTGTAATTGGTATTGTGAATGCACAGATGAGCAGTAAGGCTGCCGGAAACATCAACGTCCAGTTTCCTGAATAAGAGAGCAGGAAAGGAGCTGCTGAAGCACCGGAGAGAAAGCCCATCCATAAGAATAACAAATGAAAGATATTTATTTTGTATTCCTTCCGCTCCTCTGCCTGATTACTCATGACAAACAGAGCAGCTGTTCTTGCCAGACTGTTTAAAGTTCCTGTCACAAAATCGGTATTGATCTTTTGGTTACCTACCGAAGTGACAATGGTGTTCATAAGACCCATTGAGAAACCGATAACAGCTATAGACACTTCATGAGCAATATGCTCATAATAATCAGTCATACTGTAAAGGATCATGATGCCGGAAACTGTGTAGAAGATTATCTTTGTGCTTCTGAACTTCTTTGATAATGATAGACACGTTCCTGTATAAATCCCCGCCAGAAAAAAGATGATTACAATGACAGAACTGATGATAACACCATATTTTTCACTGAAAACTGCTGCACCTAACTGGGTCGTATTGCCGCTCATAAAAGAAACGTAGATTTTCCATTGCATCAGTCCTGTAGCATCTGTATATCCTGCGATAAAAGCAAGGAATACTGCCAGTTTCTCCTGTGTTCTGACAGTCTTGTCAGGAAGCAGGATTTTTGTTTCCGGAAGCACAGGAGTTATTTTCCAGGTTTGATGAATACTTTCTTTTCCGGAAATTTTTCTATTTCTCCTTCCTTCAATCCGAAATTCGTACTGACCACATCTTTCGGGTTTCCTGCCAGCCATTCGCTGATATCAATGGATTCATAGGTACCGCTATTAAATCCGATCAATACTTTACAGACGGTATCTCCTGTATTTTTGATATAGTGCCCGGCTCCCATAGGTACATAGCCTACATCACCGGCATTGAACTGTTCTGTGACAGAAACTCCTTCCGCCAGGAATACCGACATTTCTGCCTGTCCGGATATAAAATACTGCCACTCATCTGCATTAGGATGCCAGTGCATTTCTCTTAAAGCGCCGGGCTGCAGCTCCAGCACAGAACCTGCCATTGTGGTGCTGATCGGAAATTCCTTACTCGTAACCAGTCTCTGCAGCCCACCGCCGGGAATGATTCTTGGCTGCTGGGAATGCAGAGGATATCGGTGAAGGCTTATCAGTTCAATGTCTGATTCCTCGGGACGGGCTGTGGCATTAATGGACAGTTCATCCGGAACAACTCCTGCTGCGAAGTAAACCTCTTTCTGTGGAAGTTCTGCTACTTCTTCAAGGCTTAGTCCTAAATTCTGTGCAGCGATTTCAGGAGGCATACTTGACACAAAATCTGTAACGCTGAAGGTATGGTCTTCGGAAAAATTACCATTGTCAAAAATCAGAATGAAATGACATTCCTCTGTTCCGGTAGCCTGGATGGAATGTCCGTAGCCTTTCGGGAAATACCATACATCCCCGGGTTCAAAATTATCAGTATAACTTCGTCCGTCCGGATGGATAATCGTTGTACGTACCGTTCCTGAAATTACATACGCCCATTCTGCGGCATTGGCATGCCAGTGAAGTTCTCTCATGCTTCCGGGCTGTAATCTCATGGAAACTCCTGCAATACCTACAGAAGCAGGGAATTCTTTTACGGAAGCACCTCTTGTTGTACCACCGTCATTGGTACGCGGTTCTTTTTTTTCTAATTCGTATCTGAAACTTAATGATGATGGATTCATAGTATTATTTTTTTTGTGATTAATGCTCTTTGTTTTTGCTATTGTAAAGCTACTTCTGAATTTTACTTTTTCTTGATGTCATTCGGTGAAAAGGCAAAATGAGTCGTTGAGGATATAGAGGGTTGCTACTTTTTTAAAAAGGCTGGTTATATTGACCTGTCAGTGCTTTATTTTCAATGCTTTTTGCAAAGTTTGGTGTTTCCTCATGATTGTGGGCATCAGAAGCAGCCTGTCTTGATGCAGCGGCATCTGCAAGGTTGATCCCGTGTTCTTTCAGATATTCAAACATTTCGGGGGTGGCTGTCGCATGAATTTCATTGGTATAAAGACAGGTGTTTTCATCAATCTTTGTCACTTTCAGTTCCCATAGAACCTGAACTTTTGTACGTCCGTTTTTTGTAATTGAATCAGAGATGGAAAGCATGCGGCAGTAATCGGGGCGGTGAACATCTGCAACATAATGCTGTACCATCAGTGCATCCCCAATGGTTTCTACATTTAAAGATACCGGCTTACCATCAAAGGTAACTGAAATAGCAGCTCCGATATGCTGGGTAGAGCAGCGCTGATATTCGGCGTCCGGCAGATTAAGCAGCCAGTCTGCGATATTCACTTTTTCAATGGGTGCATGGATGATGGCACTTACGCTTGAGTGAGATAGTGCGTTTTCGGGAGTTTGTAAGATTTTCATAGTTGTTGATTTTGATTGTGATGTTATTGATGATGTAAAGCTACAAACCGGTTGTTTTAATTTTTAATGCTGTTCGGTCAACAGGCGAAAACTGTCGTTGAATAAGGCGATGATGTTCAAACGATAACAGGACAAACGTTCCTGAAAACAAAAAAATCACTGTAGGTTACAGTGATTGATAAAGGATAATTTTTAGATAGAGTTATTTATACAGCCATTTTTTGATCAGCCTGGTATAATTGGGCATCACGGCAAATACCATCAGAAAAACGATGATTCCGGAATTGATGAATCCGTCGGAATAATGATTGGCCGGAATATGTAAAAACCGTAAAAAAGGAATGATCAAAGCAGGAATAAGTACAGACAGCGGATAAATGGCAGACCAGGTTGCCAGAAACTGTTTCCAGCGTACCGGAACTTTATTCCCTTCATTTTCTGTCGTAAAAAGAAAATCAAGCCCGGATCTGATCTGATAATGGTCATTTTTTCTGAACAGCGGATTGGCTTTCTCAATAAGCTTTTTCCGGTTATCCGATTCCATCCAGCTTTTAAGATGGTCAATCGTATCAAAACGGATAATGACGGTATACACAAAAGTCAGATCGGGAATCGGCCGAATAATCTGCAGATCAATAAAGCCTTCAGAATGTTTGGTGACAGGCACAATTTCGTCCAGCCATTTTTCATACTGTGATTGTTTTCCATCCAGAATATGATGGGTAATCACTACGGAGGCACCCTGATTTTCCATAACTGATTTTTTATTGGTTAATTTAATATGCCCTTTTATACTGCCACGGAATTTCTGTTTCAACACCTAATGCTCTGGCTGAATGAATGGCAAAATAAGGATCTCTAAGATGTTCCCGAGCGATAATCACCAGATCTGCATCTCCATTGGCAATGATATCATTGGCCTGTTCCGCTTCAGTAATCATTCCCACAGCTCCTGTCAGAATCCCGGTCTGTTCTTTAATGGCTTTTGCAAAAGGAACCTGATATCCCGGAAATACCTTATCCTTGCTTACATTGGTAAATCCGCCGCCGGATGCCGTAATGAAATCTACACCGTTTTCTTTTAGGATTTCCGAAAGTCTGATACTGTCTTCCAGAGTCCAGGCTTCCTCAGATTCTATATAGTCAGTGGAAGAAATTCTTACGAAAAGAGGCATTTCAGCAGGAATAGCTTTTCTGACTTCCTGAACGGTTTCCACAAGGAAACGGATTCTGTTTTCAAAACTTCCGCCATATTCATCCTGTCTTTTGTTGATCACTGCGGAATAAAACTGATGGAACAGGTAACCATGCGCTGCATGCAGTTCAATGGTATCAAAGCCTGCTTCAAGAGCACGAAGGGCTGCTTTAACGAATTTCGTCTTTAGCCCCTGGATCTCATCAATGGTGAGTTCTTCAGCAAAAACTCCGTTGAATTCCTGGGCAGAAGATGATTTTACCTTCCAGCCTCCTTCTTCCGGAGTGAGAGGTTTCATTCTTTCATTGGGATGTTTCAGGCTGCCTTTTCCTCCTGCATGCCAGAGTTGAACCCCTATTTTTGCATCCTGTTCATGCACAAAATTTACGATGTTTTTCCAGGCATTTTTCTGTTCATCGTTCCAGATCCCTACATCAGATAATGTTGCCAGACCTTCTTCTGAAACGGCTGTACATTCGGTAAGAATCAATCCTGCACCGCCAACAGCCCTGCTTCCGAGGTGAACGAGATGCCAGTTGCCGGGAACTCCGTTTTTAGCGCTGTATTGCTGCATAGGAGATAGTGCAATCCTGTTCTTTAAGGTAAGACTGCGAATGTGTATGGGTGAAAATAAATTCATTTTTTCTTATTTTTAAATTGTTTTTGAAAATGCTTCAGCTTCAGAAACGGCTTTCAACAAAACGTTCTGTACTTCTGTCAGTATTTTTTGCAGATCAGAGCTTTCTGCTGATGCTGTTTCAAGAATATCAAGTTTTTCCTTTAACAGAGGATGTAATCCCATGATGGCAATGCTGGATTTCAGATCATGAGCCCACAGTTTCATCCCTGGAAAATCCCGGTTTTCATAAGCTGTTGTCAATTTCTGTAGATGATTGGGAATATTCTCAATAAACTGTTGAGTGACCATTTGTTCGAAGCTTTTATCGCCGCCGCTTACCGTCTGCATATAAGTGAGATCAATATACTGATAGTCAGATGATGGATTTTCGGTTTTCTTTTCGTTTTTATTATTTTCTTTAAACCCGAGTTTCGAAATCAGCATAAACAACTCTTCTTCATTGACAGGCTTAGGAATATATTCGTTCATCCCACGGCTCAGGCATCTTTCTCTTTCCCCTGCCAGCGCATGGGCGGTCATTGCGATGATCGGAATATCCAGTTTGAGTTCTTCCCGTATTTTTTGGGTGGCAGCATATCCATCCATCTGCGGCATCTGTATATCCATTAAAACCAGATCACATGCATTGCTTTTGAGATAACTTACTCCTTCAAGACCATTCGATGCAATATGAAAATCAATATTCCACTGGGAGAGCAGATGTTTCATCAGGCTTTGATTGATCACATTATCATCAACCACCAGTACTTTCAGGGGCGTATTGGATTTATCTTTAAAATAGTGGGGATCAACAGCTGGAATGACAGTAAGCTGTTCCTCAGCAATTCCGTAAGGAATATAGAAATGAAATGTAGTTCCTTTGCCCTGTTCACTGCTCACCTCGATGTTTCCGTTCTGAAGTACAATTAAGCTTTTCACGATGGATAAGCCTAATCCTGTTCCGCCGTAATTTCTTGTTGTTGAGTCTTCTCCCTGGTTGAATCTTTCGAAGATTTCAGTGAGCTTTTCTTTGTCAATTCCAATTCCCGTATCTGAAATTTTAAATCCCAGAACAGCTTCCTTCTCTGTTTTCTGTTTACTGTAGATTTCAACAGAAATATTTCCCTGGTGGGTAAATTTTATGGCATTTCCGATGAGGTTCACTAAAATCTGGGTCAGTCTTGTGGCATCTCCCACCAATGTGTCAGGAATGGAAGGATCAATCGTACTGGAAATGGTAAGTCCTTTTTCTCTGGCCCGTTCTGTAAAAAATGTTTCTACGGAATTAACCAGACCATTGATGCTGAAAATTCCCGGGGTAATGCGCATCATTCCTGCTTCTATTTTGGATAAATCAAGAATGTCATTAATGATGGCCATAAGGTTTTCTCCGGAACGTTGTATGGAAGAAACAAATTCTGCTGAGGTTTCGTCCAGTGGGCGTTTTTGCAGCAAATTGGTGAAACCGAGAATTCCGCTTAAAGGAGTTCTGATTTCGTGGCTCATATTGGCAAGGAAATTTTCTTTGGTCTGTGCCGCTACCAACGCTTTTTTCTCGGCAATATCAAGTTCGCTTATGAGTAATCTCTGACGTTTAAACTGACGAAGAATGTGATACCCAACGACAGAACCTCCCAAAATCAGTAAGACCAATATTGAAATGTCATAAAATCTTGCTTTCTGCCCCATTTCCTCACTTTTCTGGCTGAGTTCAACCATATTCAGTTTTCTGCTTTCATATATTTTAGCCGTGATGCTGGTGATTTCATTAGAAATTTTTCTTGCACGCGGATTAGCAATGGAGGTATTATCGTCCATGTTTCCAACAGAAAGATAACGGTGCAGGAGTTTATCTTTGGTTGTTTTCTTTTCCATGGCAAGAACACTTAACCTGTGGATCAGCTTTTCTTCTTCGGCGTTTACATTGTCTTTGGAAAGAGAATCCAGGAAATTTTCAATCTGACTGATTTTTTGATCAATGCCTTCGAGATGCGTGGTGTCATTTGTTGCAATAGAAGCTCTGATTCTGCTTTCCACCCCCAGAATATCACGGTCAATCTCCCTTAAGTGATTGCTGGAACGTAATTCGCTCAGCAAGGTATTGTTATTCTGAATCAGTGCCTTGGTATTTCCTGCAGAATTGAGCTGAACAGCTATCAGCAGGAGTGAGCCTGCAATAAATGTCAGGATAATAAAATAGCTGAATCGCTTGTTATCCATTACTGAAGATATATTTTTCATAATAACGGTCTGATTTAAATAAAATGCAGATAAAGGTTGATTAAACCCTAAACTGTTCAGGGATTGAGATCAAAAAAGGAAGTCAGATTTCTGATGGCCGGCAAAGGCTAAAAGACATTCATTCTCATGTTGAGTGCTTTCCTGTAGGCATCTGCTACAGGAATGAATTTACCGTTGATCATAATACCGCCGTCCTGAAGAGTGTCAATTTTACCCACAGAAACAATATAGGAACGGTGAACTCTTATAAAATGATCTTTAGGAAGACGTTCTTCAGCTGTTTTCATTTTACCGTGAATGGCAAACATCTTTTCTTTGGTATAAAACTTTACATAATCACCCATGGCTTCAGCATAGAAAATATCATCCAGTTTTAAGCGCCTTGTAATATTGGAATCTCTCACGAAAAGAAACTCATCCCTTGTGATTTCCACATTCTCTTTTCTGCTTTCAAGAATCGTCTGTGCTTTGCTTACTGCCTGCAGAAATCTGACCGGCATAATGGGCTTCAGAAGGTAATCTGCAATATTAAGCTCAAAGGCTTCCAGTGCATATTCCTTTTTTGAGGTCGTGAAAATGATGATGGTCTCTTTACCGGAAAGCGTTTTCGTGAGTTCAATTCCTGTCATTTCCGGCATTTCTATATCGAGAAATATCAGATCGACGGAATTGGACTGAAGATAATGATAAGCTTCTATAGCATTGGAAAATTCGCTGACAATGGAAAGATCCGGAACCTGTTTGGCAAGGTGTGCTAATGTTGTTCTTGCAATATCATTATCATCCACGATTAAGGCTTTCATAGGTATAGTTGTTTATGGTTTACACAAAGATAATTATAACTTTTTTATTTTGTGTTATCTGAAATAGGAACGGATCATCCATGCCATTTCCTCATGGGTTTCCATCAGACCTGTAATAAAATCGCTGGTACCGTAATCTTTATACTTTTCTGCAAATGGAGTGATATTTCCGCGGAGAGATTCGATAATGCTTTCATGATCACTTAACAAGTCTTTCATATATCCCAAACCGTCATTGGTTCTTTCACTGTATTCCGTTAAATGAGTCAGTTCCAGATAGATTTTCATCGTGGCAGGTGCATAGTGCCCGATTTTACGCATTCTTTCTGCCACGCTGTCAATCAGTTCATCCAGTTGTTTGTATTGTTCTTCAAAGAAAATGTGATTGGCATGGAAGTTATCTCCGGTTACGTTCCAGTGGGCATTTCTTGTTTTAATGTAAAGCAGTGTTTCATCTGCCAATAATTTTGCTAATTGTTCTGCAACAGCTTCAGTGTTTTTTTCTGTAATTCCGATTTTTGTTTTCATAATAATAAGATTTTAGTTGAGCATTATTGCCTTTTTCTGATGTAAAGGTCAGTCATAATCCTGGAAAACAATCTGTATTTTCGGCGAACGGGCAGAATCAATCGGTGAAAAGCGGACAATTTCCGCTTTCCATAAGTTTCAGAATAATATAACAGATAATTTTATAAGCTGAGATGCTTCTTTAAAAAGGCAAGACTTCCTTCTGCCAATGTCTGAGCATCATAAGGTGATTTCTGCCATAATGAAACCTTTTCCTGCATTCCCGGAATTGAGGAACTGAAATTTTCAAGAACCAAATTCCCTTCAAAATTGATCTTTTTCAATGCCGAGAAAAACTCTTCCCAGTTGACAGTTCCTTCTCCCAGCATACCCCGGTGGGATTCTGTAACATGAATATGCTTCAGCATTTTTCCGGAATTGATGATTGGGTCATAAAAATTATCTTCCTCGATATTCATATGGAAGGTATCAAGGTGAAGGAAGAGATTATTTCGGCCCGTTTTCTTAATAAGTTCCAGTACATTTTCTGCCGTATTGCAGACATAGGATTCATAGCGGTTAATAGGCTCTATGGCAATATCTATACTTTTGGTTTGGGCGTAATCCGCCACATGGCACCACACATCAGCAATGATTTCTTTTTCGTTTTCTGTAAGTGGTTTTCCTGTAAAAACACCGATTCCGCCATGCAGGACACCAGCCAGAAGATGGGTTTCCAGTTCATATACTTTATCGATGGCTTTTTTGATAAGCTTTTCCGCAGCTTCAGGATAGAATGCAATATGAGCGTCTTTGGGAAGGTTCAGTGAGCATACTGCTTCCAGATGGTTGTCTTTCAGTTGTTTTTTTACGGTTTTGGCATCAAAATCCATTGATGCAGGTAACAGTATTTCGATCAGATCAAATCCGGCCTGAGCCGTTTTTTCTATCGCATATTTTCCTGATTCCGCATTCCATAACGGAGTGATCCAGGAGAGTAGGGAAGCCCCTAATTTTATATTCATTATATTTTTTTATTTAATTTAAAAAATCCACCATTCCGTTCTTATTCCGAAATAAGTCCCATATCTTTTGGCTCCTGATTGCTGTAAAAACGGTGAGTAAAGACTGTTCATAGCCTCATTATTATATCTTGATACTTCTGCAATAAAACGGATATGAGGTCTAGCCCAGACACTTCTTTCAGCGGTAGGTACGATGGTAGGAGCTAAAACCAGCTTCATCATTGATGCCGCATCCTGGATTCCGTTTTTTCGTGTTGCATAGTGAAATTCAGAGAGAATATGAAACCAGTTGTTGTAGTAATAAGTGGCCCTGATTCCTGTATTAAACTCTGTTTTTTTGTTGAAAATTTCACGGTTATAATAGTCCATCGCTTTATCAGTACTGGTTGATCCTCCCTTACTTTTGGTGAAAACAGCATAGGGATTAAGCGACCACCGGTTGGAAATATTCCAGAGGAAATGTTCAACAACCGTAAAAGAGTAAGCTCCTTTATACGTTTTTGTGACCTCATCAGGAGCTCCGTAGGTTCGCCAGGTTTGTGTATTACCATTATCACCTCCATTGGCAATTCCTGTCCCGTATCTTACAGAAATCTGATTGAATGAACCCGGAATTGTTGTTGGAATATCTGAATTTAATTTAGCTCCAAAAACCCAGCCCTGATCCGATGGATATTGCTCTACAGAATTTTCCCCTGATTTTTCTACATGATGAAATTCTGCCAGTAATTTCAGCTTTTGCTTTGTATTTTTAAATGGAAGGGTCTGCTCAAGGACAAAAACTTCCCTTTGCCTGTAGATAAGGTTTTTTGATCCGCTGATCACATTGGTGTAAGAATAAGGAGTGGAGTTGCTGGCTGCAGTATCAATAGCTGCCGGGAAAAACATTGAAAACCTTGTATTTTTATGTCTCAGACCCCAACCGGTTGCCGAATGGTCATCAAAATAAAAGTAATCTGCAATGTGAATGTCATCATATCTCAGCCATCTTGATCCGGCCCAGACATCCCAGTCACTTCCCATAATGTTTCTTGCTTCAACAAAGGCTTCCGGCAAGGCAATAATCATCCCCTGATTAGATTTTGAGTCTACATTTCCCAGAAAAGTCCCTCCTGAATAAAAGCTCAGTCTTGCCTGCATATCGATCTTTGTACTTTTTGTACTGTCACCGTTCACCACCGGGCTAAAATGGAAGGCTGGTAAGAAATCTACGTAATCTCCCTGATCCATTCTGCCTCCTAAAGATCCCTGGTTGTTCAGATTCAGCTGTCTTCCTGTTTTTCCGTCGGCATTCGGAGAATAACCGGCTCCGATTCTTCCGGTTGTTCCGAAGGAAAATTTTTTATTGGTTATCGTGATCTGGGCATTAATTTCCCTGCCAGCACATGTAAGTAACATGAGCCAGGCTAATAAAAGCTTTGTTTTCATAGGGATTATTTAAGTGTTTTAGGCTTGTAGTACTTTAATGCAAATAATAAAATAACAACATAGCAAAGAATAGGAAGCAGATATGCATGAGCAATATCTTTTTCAGCAATTCTTCCCATGATCGGTGGAAAAACAGCTCCTCCAAACATGGCCATAACCAGGAATGAGGAAGCCTGCTGAACTTTAGATCCTAATCTTTTAAGCCCAAGACTGAATATGGTAGGATACATCACACTGAGGAACAGATTGAGCAAAATAAGGCTTACAAATGATATCCATCCGAAACTTTGGGAAATAATCAGGCACAGAACGATATTACATGCGGTAAAAATAGCCAGCAGTTTGTTGGGAGCGATAAATCTCATCAGGAAAGTTCCGATAAATCTTCCGATCATCATCATGGCCATACTTAAAGAAAAGTAATAGGAAGCCTGTATTTCCGGAAGGTGCATTTTTTCGACACCGTAATTGATAAAATAAGCCCAGGTTCCGCCCTGTGCGGCAATATTAAAAAACTGGGCAATAACTGCAAATATAAAATGTCTCTGTTTGTAAAGTGGTGCATGCGGATCTGATACGGAAACATCTTCTCCTTTTTCATTGTCTGAAATGATGATATCTTCTGCATGAGGGTCTTTCAGATCAGGAACTCTGATAAAGCTGAAAATAATGGTAATCGCGAGAATGACAATCCCAATCCAGGTATAAAGATTTTTTACTGAATCCAGGGATCCTGATCCTGAATCAGGAGTTCCGAAAATAAAATATCCGCCTAAAAGAGGACCGATAATAGCTCCCAGACCATTAAAAGACTGTGCAAAATTAACCCTCTGATCACTCGTCCTTTCATCCCCCAAAGCAGCTACAAAAGGATGGGCTACTGTTTCAAGGGTTGCCATTCCCATCGCAAGAACAAAAAGAGCCAGTCTGAAAAAGTTAAAAGAAGAAGTATTGGCTGCCGGAATAAACAAAAAAGATCCCAGTGCAAACAATGAAAGTCCCAGGATGACCCCTAATTTATAACCAAATCTTTTCATAAATAATCCTGCCGGAACGCCCATTAATGCATATGCCCCAAAAATGGAAAGCTGCACCAGCCCTGATTTGGACTTCGAAATGTGAAGAACGTTCTGGAAATGCTTATTCAGAACATCACCCATGGTAAGGGCAATAGCCCAGAAAAAGAATAAAGAGGTAACAAAGGACAGGATGATATAGTATTTCTTATCTGTAAATTTTGGAGTATTCATATCGTATGTTTTTAAGAGGTTTTACAGCTGTTTTTTTCTCTGAATGCCTTGAATTCTTCATAGGTATAATCCGGACATGCTCCTGATTTCGAAGTGATAAAGGCTCCCAGTGAAGTTGCCTGTTTCATGATCTCTTCCGGCGATTTTCCCTGAATTCTTTTAGACAGGAAGCCGGCCAGAAAAGAATCCCCACTGCCCACAGTATCTGCAATTTCAATATGAACTGCCGGAAAATTATAGGCAGTATCCCCCACAAAATATCTGGCGCCTTTACTTCCCTTGGTCAGAACAATTTCATTTAAATTAAAGTAAGCCTTAAGATGTTTAATGCTGGTATCTTCATCAATATAGTCTTCACCGAGATATTCAAGAATTGTTCTGAGCTCTGCCTTATTCATTTTAACAAGGTCAGATTTGTGCAATAATTTTTTAATGAATTCAAAATCGATAAAAGGAGGGCGGAAATTAACATCAAAAACCCTGAACTTTGAATATTCCAAAAGTTGCAATAGTGTATTTTGGGAAGCTTCACTTCTTGTGATCAGACTTCCAAAAACAAATGCTTCTGAATTTTGAATCAGTTCTTTATGTTCCGGCAGAGGTTGGATATAGTCCCAGGCAACTTCCTTTACAATGTCATATACAGCTTCTCCATGCTCATCAAAATCAGCAATTACAGTTCCTGTAGCCTTTTCCTGGTCTACCTGAATGAAATCTGTTGTTATTCCCCAATCCTGAATTTGGTTAAGAAGACGGTGCCCTAATTCATCATTTCCTATACGGCTTAGCATTTTGGTGTCGATTCCCATTTTAAAAAGATTGTAGGCAACATTAAATGGCGCACCGCCAGCTCTGGATCCGGAAGGGAAGATGTCCCACAGAACCTCTCCGAAACATACCACGTGATTTAATTTATTTTTTATCATAATAGGTTAAACGTTTAAGTTGTTGTTTAAAAAAATGATTGATATAGATTTGATTATTTTAAAGATGCTTTGGCAATCAGTTTGGCGGATAATGTTATTCTTTTTCCGGTTGCTGTATAATCAGTGATTTGCCCGTCCAGAAGCTTGATAGCCTCTTCAGCCATTTCTTCAATCGGCTGCTGGATGTAGGTAATCTCCGTAGGGAAGAGGTCATAGGCATCCGTTTCATCAAATGCCAATACTGAGACCTGTTCCGGAACTTTTATATTGTTTTTAACGAGATAGGAAAGCCCTGCTACCGCAAGTTTATTACTGGAAAAATATAACGCAGTATTTTCTGGAGTTTTCCCCAACGTACTTTCAAGCTTAGAATGTACCTCCTGTACAATATTTTCCAATCCTACCAGAAGATATTGAATTTCAACTGTTTTGCTGGAAGAGCTTACCGCTTTCTCAAAGCCATGCTGGCGGTCCAGAAGGTGTGGAAGATCAGTTTCATAGCCAACGTAGATCATTTTGTCAAAGTTCTTATTAAGAAGAAGGCTGGCTGTACTTTCTGCGATCTCCTGATTATCAATGGTAATTCCGGGAACAGAAACCCCTTTAAGATATCTGTCGATCGTTACAACAGGATATTTAATATGAATAAGGTTTTCTAGTGTCTTTTCTGACCCTGCTACGGGGGCAACGATCATTCCGTCTACCTGCTGCTGTGAAAAGAGTTCGGTAAGTTTTTTAAATTTTTCTGCATTCTCATCAGAACTGCCGATGATCAGGGTATAACCCAACTTTAAAGCTTTATCTTCAAGATTTCTTGCCATATGGGAATAGAAGTCATTGGAGATATCCGCCACGATTAATCCAAGAAGCTTTGTTTTATTGGTTTTCAAACTTTTTGCAATCTTATTCGGAGTGTAGTTAATCGTTTCAGCAATTTCAAAAATTTTTTTCCGGGTCTCCTCACTGATACGCTGTCCTTCCTTTCTGTTAAGAACATAAGATACGGTGGCTACGGAAACTCCTGCCAGTTTAGCAATATCTTTTATGGAAGACCTTTTCATTTTATTTTTTTAATGCACAAAAATATTTCAGAAAATAGTAAAAAAACAATAGCTGTTTTTTTTGGTGGTTTCCGAAAAATATGTAATTTAGCACTTTTTTTAAAAATAACCAACATCTTCATTATCAGTGTTTTACTTTATTGTTGTCTTTTTTCAATATGAATAAATTGTTAACTTATTGACTGCAGAGATTAAATTTAGGTTAAACGTTTATCCAATAAATTTAATTTTTTAGATTTAAACAGCTGGAAACTAAGTTTTATATTTAATAATAAAGAAACATAATAATGAGAGTTTTTACTTTATACTATAAAATAAAACCCTGCAACTCATATGAATTGCAGGGCTTATTTTGAGAATACAGTCTTTTAACTTAAAATATCACATGGCGCAACACAGATCACCCATGGACATCTTTTGATTCCCGGAGGTGGGCAGCAGGCTTCAGAGCAGCTTGTCGCTCCGCCATTAATATTCCTCAACTGGTCTCTTGAAATTTTTTTTACATTTTTCATAGTCAAGTAATTGAATTACACTGAAATTAAGGCTGGTTTCCGCCACCGCATCCGTCGTAAGGCATACATTGCCACTTACCACCGATTAAACAAAGTTGACCACCTCTGCAGTCAATTCCTCCCTTAATTGTTTTCAATTCTTTTCTTTCGATTTTCTTTAAATTTTTCATAATAAATTGTACGTTTAGTTCAATTCGAAATTAATAAAATTTTATCAACCATGATAGAATTATTGTAAAATTTTTATTTTTTAGTTGCTTAATTGTAGAATGATTAAAGTTTATTTTATGTAATGAAGTAAAATGTTTTTTGGGAATAAGTTTAAACCAATCCTTAAACTATTCCTCTCATTTCTATAAAATCTTGCCCTGTGACAAGTCCGTTTTCCGATCGGGTTGGTACCTTTGACTTAAAATTGATCCACCAAATCTGATAATATTATGAAAAGTCTATTCAAATTCTCTGCAGTATTGTTCTTTATTATTATCCTTGCCTCCTCTCTGGTATATGGACAAAAAATAAAACCTTCTGAAAGTGGTTATGCACCTGTTAATGGCATCAAAATTTACTACGAAGTGTATGGCAAAGGAAAGCCACTTGTACTGTTACATGGCGCTTTCATGACGATTGATTTGAACTGGGGTGAATTGATCCCGGAATTGTCCAAAAACAGAAAAGTAATAGCTCTTGAATTACAGGGACATGGTCACACGCCTTTTTCAGAAAGGAAATTATCACATGCTACTTTAGCCAGTGATGTTACAAAGGTAATGGACTATCTGAAAATAGACAAGGCAGATGTGGCAGGGTACAGCTTTGGAGGTGAAGTGGCCTATAAACTGGCTATTCAAAGTCCGGAAAGACTGAACAAACTGGTTATCATTTCATCAACCTATAAAACTAACGGATGGCTGCCCGAAGTAAATAAAGCTCTTGAAGGAATGAAACCTGAACTCTTCACAAACAGCCCTATGCATACTGCCTATAATGCTGTAGCACCTGATAAAACAAAATGGAAACCATTTCTGGAGCAGATGATGGCTTCTGCCGGACAGCCTTTTGACCTGGGTGATGATAATATCTCTAAAATTCCGGTGCCTGTCTTAATCATAGCTGGTGATAATGACGGATTGGATAAAACAGAACTTTCAAAAACCTATAAATTATTGGGAGGTGATGTTTTTGCAGATATGGGCGAATTACCAAAGTCCCAGCTGGCTATCGCTCCCGGACAAACCCATGTAAGCCTGATGATGCAGACGGCAATGATTGTGAATTATCTGAATGTTTTTTTGAAATAATAGAATGCCATCAAAGAATTGAAATCTGTTTATAAAGTTCAAAATCTATACTATGAATACAAAATTTGAGGCAGGAATTAATATCGCTATCAAAATTCCCAAAAATACATACGAAAAAACGGTTGCTTTTTACAGGGATATTTTAAAATTGAAAGTTGAGGAAAAGCCGATAAAAAATCCCACTGTTTCCAGAACCCACGAGGTGAAATTCGGGAATAATATCATATGGCTGGATTGTGTTGATAACTATACCCATTCTGAAACATGGCTGCAGCTTACCGTTCCCGATGTAGAAGCTGCTACACAATATCTGCTGTCAAACGGTGTGGAAACCTGTGACGAAATAGAAGAGCTTCCTGAAAATATGCACTGGATTACCGATCCTGCCGGTACCGTGTTCAATTTACAGGAAAGAAAATAGCCAAAAACAGAAGTACGATGTAAAAAATTGCTTAAAATAGAGCTTTGCCCAAAATTTTAATATCTTTAGCCATCAAATCATTACAATTTAAAATATTTTTATGCAGACGAGACCATTCCATTTCATTGTCACCATCTTTTTTCTGGTATTAAGTGCAACTGCATTTTCACAGAAAACAGCCGTGTTGGGTTCTTTACTGGACAAAAACTCAGAATTCATATTCCCACAGACTCCGGATAAAATTTCAAAAGCGTTGAACGTAAAAACTGTTTTTTATGAAGATGCCAACGAAGAAAAATATGCAAAATGGCCTATGAAAACAGGACTGGAGCTTTATTGCAGCCTGGGAAAAGACAATAGTATCAATGAGATGTTTTTTGTGACTTCAGACAATAAATCTGTCATTGTGGAAGGGCTTCCTTTTGGTCTTGTTCTGAATAAAAGTACATTACAGGACAGTAAAACGAAGTTCGGTAAGTACAATGCCAAAATACAAAAATCGGGAGCAGACAGTGAATTTCCTGGAGGGTCAAAACTGGTTTTTAAAAAAGGCAAACATTATACAACATTGCTTTTCGACAGTAAGAACCTGTTAAAATCAATAGGTTTAACAACAGAACTTAGGGATCCGGCTGCCAATTAAGTACTAAAAAACAAAACAATAATAGTATCCGTCATTATTGACGGATTTTTTTATCCTCAGACGGCGTTAACTTTAAAAGAAATCTATATCGTCAGTCCATGGTTGTTTTTCACCTCAGCCATCACAAAAGTACTGTGCGTGCTGCCGATAGAATCTACGGATCCCAGCTTGTTAAATACAAAATCCTGATAATGCTTCATATCCCGCACCTGAACTTTCAGAAGGAAATCAAAATCTCCGGAAATATTGTAACATTCGGCAACTTCTTC
This sequence comes from Chryseobacterium cupriresistens, assembly GCF_046614675.1. Lineage (NCBI taxonomy): Bacteria > Pseudomonadati > Bacteroidota > Flavobacteriia > Flavobacteriales > Weeksellaceae > Chryseobacterium > Chryseobacterium cupriresistens. The sequence goes on from NZ_JBKKJT010000003.1 coordinate 725,133, forward strand.
AATTTCTAAAATTTCTTTTACAAAATCATACCCCACAGACCGGTCGTGAATTTTAAGTTTGATCTGGCAGAAAACCGTAAATCCGCGGTTCAGTTTTTCAGCATCAAGAACTGCCGCATATCTTTTAATAAAACCTTCCTGTTCAAGCCTTTTTACCCTTTCAAAAACCGGTGAAGTAGAAAGGTTCACTTCTTTAGCAAGTTCTTTAACGGTGAGTTTGGCGTTTTTCTGGAGGAGCCTGAGCAGCTGTACATCCTTATCATCGAGTTGTTCCACAGAATATTATTCTTTTAATTAATTAAAACAGTCAAATGTACAGAATTATATGCTTTTATTTTTACTTTTTGAAGTTTAATTTGCTTAATTATTTGTTTTCAATTGTGGTTTTATTCTGTATTACTAATTTTACACAAAATTAAAAGCTTTTACTGACAACCTTTGTTAAAGGTAAAAGTATAGTTCTTTACAGATACTTCATCAAACAGGAAAGGTTTTACTTAAGGTATATTAATAGGGAATCGTGTGAAAATCACGAGCTGTCGCGCAACTGTAAGTAAACACACCAAAAGTTTTTGTCCTTGCAGCTCCACTGCCAAAAGCGGGAAGGATGACGGAAACTGTTACAAGTCAGGAGACCTGCCTTTACTGAATTGACAATGCTTTCGCGGTCTGAAGCTTTGGGGTCATATAGATGATATATCAGATTCGGGTATTTTCCTTTGTAAAGGAAATTACGCTGTCTGCCATGTCATGACTTTCCTGAAAATTCTTCCGATAAAACATTACGAAGCCTTTTAAAGAACTTTCCCAATAAGTTTAATTAAAAAGTTTAAAAAAATGCAAACTCACATTCTTGGCTATCCGCGTATTGGTAGCAAAAGAGAACTCAAAAAAGCCTGCGAGCAGTACTGGTCAGGTAAAATCCTTTTGGAAGAACTTCTGAATACCGGAAGAACTATCTGTAACCAAAACTGGAATATCCAGAAAGAAGCAGGGATAGACCTTATCCCGTGTAATGATTTTTCATACTATGATCAGGTATTGGATATGAGCCTTGTCGTAGGTGCTATTCCAACACGGTATCATGAAGTGGTGCTTAAAAAAAACAATACTGAGCTGGATCTTTATTTTGCAATGGCAAGAGGATATCAGAAAGACGGATTGGATATCACTGCCATGGAAATGACCAAGTGGTTCGATACCAACTATCACTACATCGTTCCGGAATTTTATAAAAATCAACAGTTTAAGCTCAGTTCAGATAAGATTTTCAATGAATTTGCCGGAGCAAAACAAGCGGGAATCAATGCAAAACCGGTGATTATCGGACTGGTTTCTTATCTGTTATTAGGAAAAGAAAAAGAAGAGGGATTTGATAAGCTGAATTTGGCAGTAAATCTTCTTCCAGTCTATACCGAGATTTTAACCAAACTTCAGGATCAGGGTGCGGAATGGATTCAGTTTGATGAACCTTTTCTGGCGTTGGATTTAACAGAAAAAGCCAAAGAAACTTACCTTTCTGTGTATGCTGAAATCAGAAAACGTTTTCCGAAACTGAAATTTATCGTTGCCACTTATTTTGACGGATTAAAAGATAATGCATCAATTGCTGTTTCCCTTCCGGTGAATACATTGCATGTTGATCTGGTTAGAAATCCTGAGCAGCTGGATGATATTCTGAATGTTATTCCGGACAGTTTAAACCTTTCATTAGGACTGGTTGACGGTAGAAATATCTGGAAAAATGATTATGAAAAATCCTTGTCTTTCATCAGAAAAGCGGTTGAAAAATTAGGATCTGAAAGAATTTTCATTGCACCATCATGTTCATTGCTTCATTCACCCTGTGACCTGGATTTTGAAACCAGTCTTAACCCGGAAATTAAAAACTGGCTGGCTTTTGCAAAACAAAAAGTAAAGGAAGTCGTAACGCTTAAACAACTGGCTTCCGGAACGGAAAATGAACAGATTTTTGAAGCATTTGAAGAAAATAAAAAAGCAATTGAGAGTAGAACAACTTCTTCTCTTATCCATAATGATCAGGTAAAACAAAGAGCCGATGCTGTTACAGAAAAAGATGCTCAGAGAATAAACACCTTCAAAATCCGTAAAAAAGAGCAACAGGAAGTATTGCAGCTTCCTTTGTTCCCCACCACTACGATCGGATCATTCCCGCAAACCGCAGAAGTGAGAAGCTGGAGAGCAAAATTCAAAAAAGGAGAACTTACTGCGGAACAATATGATATCTTACTGAAAGAGGAAACGCAGAGAACAATCCGCTGGCAGGAAGACATCGGAATTGATGTATTGGTTCATGGAGAATTTGAACGAAACGACATGGTGGAATATTTCGGAGAACAGCTGGAAGGATTTGTATTCACCCAAAACGGTTGGGTACAAAGTTACGGAAGCCGTTGTGTAAAACCCCCTGTGATCTTCGGTGATGTTTCCCGCCCGACTCCGATGACGGTGTACTGGTCTCAATATGCCCAATCTCAGACTGAAAAATGGGTAAAAGGAATGTTGACAGGTCCGGTTACGATTTTACAGTGGTCTTTTGTACGTGATGATCAGCCTCGTTCAGAAACTTGTAAGCAGATTGCTTTGGCAATCCGTGATGAGGTAGTGGACCTGGAAAAAGCAGGAATCAGAATTATTCAGATTGATGAGCCTGCCATCAGAGAAGGTCTTCCATTAAGAAAAACAGACTGGCAGAACTATTTGAAATGGGCAGTAGAAGCTTTCAGAATTTCAGCAAGCGGAGTAGAAGATGCTACCCAGATCCATACACATATGTGTTATTCCGAATTCAATGATATTATTGAAAACATTGCCGATATGGATGCAGACGTCATTACCATAGAATGCTCACGGTCTCAGATGGAACTGCTGAATGCTTTTGCAGATTTCAAATATCCGAATGAAATTGGTCCTGGAGTATACGATATTCACTCACCAAGAGTTCCGTCAAAAGAAGAAATGACTGAGCTGCTGAGAAAGGCTCAGAATGTCATTCCTGCCAATCAGCTCTGGGTAAATCCGGATTGCGGACTAAAGACAAGACACTGGGAAGAAACCGAAAAAGCTTTAATCGCAATGGTGGCTGCTGCCAAAGAAGCTTCAGTAGAATATGCACTTTAGAAAACTTTTACAATAATTAGATTCAATAATTAAGATCGTGTTATGATTTTCATGGCACGATCTGTTATTTTGAATAAAATAATTAAAATATAAAATCTGTTTAAGCTTTTATATCCTCAAAGACAAAAAAAGATGTGATATTTTTAAACTATTAAAATTTTTGAAGAATAAAGTAGTTGAAAATCGTTCTGATTTAAAGTGTAAACAAACTTGTCTTCATAATCTTAACACCTAATAGGATCTTAATGGTTCAAAATCTAAGTTATTTTGCCTGTAAAGCAGTTGGCGGATAGCCGAATTGTTTTTTAAAGGCAAATGAGAAATGGGATAAATTTTCAAATCCAAGATCCAGATAAATATCAGAAACGGACTTTCCTTTTTGGCTTAGCAGAAAATGAGCTTCCTTTAATCTTCGAAGCTGCAGCCATTGTCTTGGAGGGATTCCGAATATCTTTTGAAAATCCCTTTTAAATGCAGATAAACTGCGCCCCGTTAAATAAGCAAAACGCTCTACATTAACATTGAAGTGAAAGTTTTTATTCATAAAAGCTTCAATATCTATTTTATAAGGCTCGGAAAAATCAAACAGAATATCCTTAAGATCCGGATCGTAATTCAACAGTAAAAGGAGAGCTTCTTTTTGTTTAAGCCTCAGGATTTCTTCGGAAGCAGGAAGATCTTCATACGGTAATAATGAGTACATAAAAGAATGTAATGCCTTTTGCTCTGGTTTTATATAGGCCTGAACATTGTCCTTTTTTTCTGCCTGATACCCATATTCTCGGCTGAAATCATGAAGCATGGCATCGTCAAAATAGATGGATATAGTTCTGATTTCCCCGTTTTTGGGTGGATATTTTGCAAATTTTAATAAATGGTTTTTTCTGGCAGAATAGAGTTCTCCTTCTTTAAATATCGTTTTTGTGATGCCATCATTAAGTTCCATTTCCCCGGAAAGTACCAGGCCGAGGCTGTGAATTCGTGCAAATTGTTCTCCTTCCCTGAATTCTGAAAAGTGACAGGAATAATTGATGGGAAAAGGAATATTATTTTCGCTCATAGCTCAGAAAGTTGTTTCTTGATCAATTCTTATTCAAACTTACAAAACTTTTAAGGATCATAGAATCTCCACAGCAAAGCAATTCTGAGAATATTTTTGCTGTGAAGAGATCATATTAAGCCAGAATCGTTTTGGGTTCCAGGTAAGCTTCCAGTCCGAATACACCAAACTCACGCCCAATACCGCTTTGCTTGAAACCACCGAAAGGAGCGTATGGATCGTGGGCAAACCCGTTAATACAGATTCTTCCGGCATCAATCTGTGCAGCTACACGTTCCGCATGTTCATGATTATCAGAACTGATATAAGCAGCAAGACCATAAGTAGTGTCATTGGCAATGGCAATTGCTTCTTCCTCATCAGCATAAGGAATAATAGACAGTACAGGCCCGAAAATCTCTTCCTGCGCGATACGCATATCATTACGGACATTGGTAAAGATGGTTGCTTTTACAAAATTACCGCTTTCAAGACCTTCCGGTTTTCCTTCACCACCTGCAAGCAGAACGGCTCCTTCTTCCTGTCCCAGACGGATATAACTTTGTACTCTTTCAAATTGTTTTACACTCACCATAGGTCCTACAAGAGTATCTTCTTCAGCAGGATTTCCTACTTTTACCTGTCCGGCTGCTTTTTTAGCCAGTTCATTTACCTCCTCCAGTCTGTTTTGCGGAACCAATAATCGGGTAGGGGCGATGCAGGCCTGACCATTATTCATATAAGCCCCGAAAACAGCCATAGGAATTGCTTTTTCAAAATCGGCATCTTCAAGAATGATATTAGGAGACTTCCCTCCAAGTTCCAGGGTTACCCTTTTCATGGTGTCTACAGCTCCTTTGGCAATCGCTTTTCCTGTAAGTGTAGATCCGGTGAAAGAGATTTTTGCGATATCAGGATGCTGAGTAATTTCATTTCCAACTACATTTCCTAATCCGTTGACGATATTGAAAACTCCTTCCGGAAGGCCGGCTTCGTGGAAACATTCAGTAAGCAGCTGGGTTTGTGCCGCACTCATTTCGCTGGGTTTGATAACAGCGGTACACCCGGCAGCAATGGCAGTGGCAAGTTTATTACAGATAAAGCTGTTGCTGGCATTCCATGGGGTAATGATTCCAACTACACCTAAAGATTCAAAACGTACTTTGGAATGTCCCACCGTTCTTTCGAAATCATAAGATTCCAAAGTATTGATGGTGGCTGTAAAGGCAGAGACTGCATTTTGGACACTCATTCTGCTGAACTGTAAAGTTCCTCCATATTCATTCACCATAACAGCAACCAACTCATCTTCTCTTTTGCTTACAGCATCGTGCAGTTTTCTGAGAAAATGGATCCTTTCTTCCTTTGTTGTTTTTGAAAAAGTTGTAAAAGCTTTCTTTGCTGCTGCAATGGCCATTCTGGTATCTTCTTCATTTCCCAGAACCACTTCTCCGGTTTTTTGGTTAGTAACGGGATTGATAAGATCAAAAGTTTCTGTTCCTCTTGGCGTAACAAATTCGCCGTTGATGTAAATTTTATTAATCTGATTCATTTTTGATGATTTTAATACCACAAATTTCGGCAGAAACGAAAAAGAGAGGTTTGTTGTAAAGCTCAATTTTTCTTTGTTGTATGGTCCATTGTAAAGCTTGTTCATTTTATTTTTGAATTTATCCGTAAAAAGTTCCGTTCTCCAATAAAATTGACTACTTTTATCATAACCAAGTAAATAAAACGTTTTGAGAACAACTCTTAAACTTATTTTCGCTTAGTATCAGTCTCAGTAACCACAGGCTGATCGTTCTTTCGTTTGGGTAATTCTGCCCGAACAGGTTTTTATTTCATCCTATTATTTGTCGTATTCACTGTTAAAGGTGACTTTATCTCTGCTATTCCGGCTTTGACCAATGCTATTGATCAAAACTTTACTACATAGAGAAACTATAGCTTACCTCATCTTTGAATTATACTACAGAGGTATACCTTTCTGTAATGCGTGAATAATATGGAAAAAATCCAAAAAGAATATTAAGCACGATTATAAGTAATGAATGCCCAATATATCTGGGAGGTAAAAGCGAAAAATACTCCCTTACTCAAAAAGAAATGCAATCAATGTAGCAGCGACAGATTTCAATGCAGTGATAAATTCAGACTGAATGCCCAGAAAAAGAATATTGATATATGGCTGATTTACCGGTGTGTAAAATGCAGCAATACCTATAATATGACCGTATTTTCAAGAATCAGAACAGAATCAATCAGTAAAGAAATATTCCGTAAATTCTCAGAAAACCATGCCGAAACTGCCTGGCAATACGCTTTCTCACAGGAAATAAGAAGAAAAAATAATGTGGAAGCCGACTGGGAAAGTGTGGAATATGAAATTCTATACCCAAATTTTCCCGTAGAAGATCTTATGAATAGGGAAGATGAGTTCATTTCTTTTCAAATACAGTCTTCTTTTGATTTTAATATGAGAGTCTCAACAGTCATGCGAATCTGTTTAGGGCTTTCATCATCTAAACTGAACCTCTTGCTTGCTTCAGGTAAGGTTTACTTTAATGAGAAGCCTCTTCAAAAGAAATATAAGTTCAAGAATGGAGATATTGTTGATATCAACAGGCAGGAGCTGATCAATATTTATCTTATCGGAAAAGAGGATTTTTTCTCAACACAGTAAATGATCAATCATTATAAAAGCCTTCCGGTTGTTGATCGGGAGGCTTTTTATTGAGTTCACTTTATGTATTTCATTTGGATTAATCCCACTTATTTTGGGTTGAAACTGCATATTTTCCTGCGCCGGTAAAGAAAAAGCTTAAGCTTACAAGCATATAGATGACAAGCAGTTCCAAAGCCCAGCCTCCGAATTCATTAAGTTTGAAAATATTAGCTGTTTGCGCCAGTAGGGTAGCTGTGAAGCAATTGGCAGCAAAGATTAATCCTGCCAGACGAGCCCGAAATCCTATGATCAGCATGACAGGTGCAATAATTTCTCCTGCAAACACGCCATACGCAAAAAATGGCGGTAAGCCATGAATGCTCATCATATCTTCAATAAAACCAACTCCATGGATCACTTTACTGATTCCATAAACCGACATTGGAAATGCAATTGCTATTCTGGTGATCAGTAATCCTGAATCAATGTTCTTTTTCATTTCTTATAAATTATTTAAAAGTTATATTTTACAAATGCCCCGATATTTTCCAGGGTCTTTTTTCCGTTATTAAACTGGTCGAAATTGGAAGCCAGCCCGTACATCATTTTATCCTTTTTCAGGCCCAGTCTGATAAACTGCAGCCCTCTGGGATATCCACTATTATCGAGGTTTCCAATAGCGAGTACACTGAAGTATCCTTTGAAATTTTCTGTCAGATAAGGGGTGTATTCAAATGATACAGACTGTTCCAGAGAAAATCCTTTCTGATACGTAGTTCCTATAGAGTAGGAAAGTGAATAGGAGGACTGGATGATTTTATATTGCAGATAAATACTGAAAAATGCGCCGGGATTTTTCATTCCCAATGCCGCATTGGCACTAAGTCTTTTGGTAAGATTATACGAGAGGGTATTTCTGATGAAGAATATGTTTTCTTTATCTTTGGTATATTCTGTATCAAATAGGGTAAGATTGTTCAGTTTCAACCGTTCATTCAGCTGATAATTGATATTGTGCATATAAGTATAGGAGCGATGTCCTAAAACAAGATCCGGGGTATAGGAAAGCTGCTGTGCATTCAGGCTCAGGGAAGCTGATACAAGAGCTGTTATAGCGATAATTTTTGCCTTCATATTTCACTCATTAAATTTCTGTGAGCAAAATTATTCAGGCCGGAACGGAATAAACTTAAGAAATCTTAAGAAACGTCAGACAGGTGTTTTTTTCTCAGATAGCTCAGATATTCTACGGTGATTCCGAGGTAGGAAGCGATCATGTATTGAGGAAAACGCTGTTCGATATTACGGTAAGCAGTGATAAATGTGCGGTATTTGGTATAAGCATCAACGCGGGAATGTTCAAAGGTTCTTTCCTGTAACGTAACATAGGCACTCTGCATCTTCAGACGCCAGAACTCTGAGACAGCCGGAACTTCTTTGTACAATGATTCCAGATTATTTTTACTGATCTGTATGATGGTGGTATCTTCATTAGCCTGAATAAACATTCTTGAAGGCAGTTCGCTAAGATAGCTGTAAAGATCATTCACCCACCAGTTTTCAATACCCAGCTGAGTGGTATTTTCTTTTCCTTTTTCATCAATATGGTACGCATAGAGGCTGCCCTGTGCAATGAAACGCATATGTCTGGAAACCTGTCCTTCGCGAAGCAGATAATCTTTCTTTTTAAGTTGTATAATCTCTAATTTGGAATTAATGCAGTCAATATCTTTATCTTCTAAAAAAACGATTTCTCGAAAGTGTTCTATAAGTTGTAAAACTATTGTATCTGTATCCATCATTAGATTTTGTACTATAGGCACAAATTTACGTAAATATTAAATTACGGGATTAAGATGAAACAATTATACATAAGAAGACCACAATTTATTGTGTAAATTGTGGTCTTCTACAACTAAGAACTATTTAACTACGATTCTGTTTTCAAATAACCATAATGCAAAGCTGTATCTTTTCCGAATAGACTTGAGAAAATATTCTGAAACTCATGGATATACTTACATTTTATAGCATTCCCATATATTTTAAGCCCTTCCATTATTTTTCTGGAACTCAAGTCTATATCATATTTTATAAAAGCTTCCGGTCTTTCATACCGTATACTCTGATCTGAACTGTCCGTTCGTGAAAAGCCGAGCTTTTCAAGCCATTCTTCCGTTATTTTAATCGGTTTAATGGATGCTGCCGGGACCGAAATACTTTGAATATCATTTTCAATTTTAACAAAATAAGCCTGTTCGACATTTTGAAAGATCTCTGTAATGGTATAAATCTGATTTTTATACTCAACCAAGTTCTTGATTTTTAGATCTGCTACGTTCATAATATTTTGATTTTAAATGGTGATATGGTAACAAGTAAAATAGCAAATAGTATGCCCGACATTGCGTTGTTAAATCTTGTATTGAATGAGATTAGGTTAAATTTTTGATATAAAAAATTAATAATACGTTAAAATAGTACACTATACGTGAATTATCACATAATCATGAAGTACCGGATGTGGTATCTATGTGGTATTAGTTTTTTATTCCCGCTTTTGGATTGGTATTAAAAGTGGTAAGAAGAAGAGCGGTTATAACACTTATCATAAGAACTGCTATGAAAACATCCCATGAAAAGGCATGAAGCAGATAACCGGTACCGCTTCCCAGAATACTTGAACCAAAATAATAAAAAAGCCAGTAAATAGAAGTGGCTGAAGATTTTCCCCGCCTTGCATACAATGCAGTCATCTGGCTGGCCATAGTATGAGCAGCGAAAAATGAAAGGGTGAAAAGCCCGAGTCCGAAAATAAGGATATAAATGTTTTCAGACAGCAATAAAGCAGCTCCGATAATCATAGTCAGAATGGATGCTTTAAGGATATTATTCATGGGAAACCTCCTTGAAAGACGGCCTACGATCATCGTTCCAAAGACGCCAAAAATATACATCAGAAAGATAAAAGCAATGATAAAGTGGCTTAATGAAAATGGTTTAGTCTCTAGTCTGAATGTCAGGTAATTATAAACACTCACGAAAACACCCATTAATAATGCTGCAGTACAATATAAACGGAGCATGTAAGGATTGGTAAGGAAAAATTTCATCTGTTTTACCTTAAGATGATAATCTGTTTTCTGAGAATTGAAAAATTTTGATTCCGGAAACAGTTTCCAGAATACAGCACCAAGAATAAAACTTTCTATACCGATCAGAAGAACAGCATTACGCCATCCGAATTCCCCTTCAAAAAGAGTCGCCATTATCCTTCCGCTCATTCCACCGATTGTATTTCCGCTAAGATACATACTGATGGCTGCAGGTACTGCCAGAGCATCCACTTCTTCTGTAAGGTAGGCAAGGGCAACTGCTGAGACGCCTGAAACAACAAATCCTTTCAATACTCCGATAGCAATGAGCAGACTTAAACTTGGAATCCAGGTAGAAATAATAGTCAGAATGGCAGATGAAATCAGCGAAAAAACCATAAGACTTTTTCTGGAATAGCTGTCTGCTTTAAAAGCAAAAAACAGTAATCCCAATGCCATACCTATTGTGGATGATGAAACCAGCAGGGAAGTATCACCTACAGACACTCCGAACTGCTCTGCAACTATAGGCAGCATCGGCTGGAAAAGATAAAGCTGTGCAAAAACCGAAAGTCCTGAAAAAAAAATACAAAGTTTTATATATCGGAAACGTAAGCTTCCCTGAATGGCTTTTTCAGATGAATTCATGATTTTTTTGCAATTACAATGCAATGGTTTTACAGAAAATTTGTCTTGTAAATTTCCTGATTATTTTCCGAACTTAAAAATTATTATCTCAATGATGTGGATTGGTGATACAAATCAATGAAGCTGAAGGCTGCTGATATACTCGGAAGGGGTAATATTTTCCATCTGCTTGAAAACCCTGTTGAAGGTAGACTGGTTAGAGAATCCGGCCTCAGTATAGATATACATGAGGGTTACCTTTTCAAGGTCATTTTCATTAAGCAGTTTTTTTACACATTCAATCCTGTGCATATTCAGGTAATTATTGAAGTTGGGATATCCTTTTGCACGAATTGATTTTGAGATATAACTACTGTTGATTTCCATTTCTGTGGAAAGCTTTGAAATATTGAAATTAACATCTTTATACAGCTGTTTTTCTCTCATCACAGATTCAATTTTGTCAAACAGTTCATCCGCAAAAGGAGCTTTGTCTGCTGTAGGAACCGGCTGTATTGCTGTACTCTGGGCTTTCTCCTCAATTTCGTGGTAAATTTCAACCCGTTTTATTTTATCCTTAAAATAGAGCAGGAGTGCAATGACTGCTACATTGGAAATCATAAGGATGGTATCGGTAATTCTCACATCTTCTGGTTGGTGTATCGGGAATTTAAAGCTGAAAGATTTAGAAATAAGGTATCCCGCTATAATATTCAGCAAAACATATATGCTGTAAATAAAAACATATTTTCTTTGAAAGAAAACATAGGCTGCCAGCGGAATCGGAATAAGCCAGACAAAACTCGCTATAGAATTGTTCCAGAAAGCCAGCATAATGTAAAAATTATAAAGCGTCGCAATAATGATGTAGGAATGTACCATGACATTCACCGAGTAGGTTTTGCGTACAATCAGATACGTATAGACCATTAAAAAAAGTCCTCCGAAAAGATACCAGGCCATTATTTTATCGGGAATAATAAAAGTAAATATTAAACCAAATAGGGCAAGAATAACAGACATCAGAATATTATAATAATACACCAGTTGTCTTTTGTACTGTTCAATTTTTATGTCTTTTTCGGTGGTCATTTGTGGCAGAAGGTAATTTTAAATCATTCCAATATTTTCTCTTAACAGTCAGATTTCAGAAAATGACTGGTTTAACTTTCTGGTTATTAGTGATTTGTGTTTTGTGAGCTGTTTCCTGTTTTTCATTGATTATTGATGGATTTGATTTATCAGCGCGGATAACTTTGCATCAGCTAGCTCAACAAAGGCTGATTGATGATCTATCAATTAACCCTAAACGATTTATTCAATTTTTAAATAAATCAAATAATTTTTAAACAAATATACTAAAATGAAAAAAATAAAATTACCTCTTGCCAGCATTATGATGTGTTTTTCAATAGCGGCATTTTCCCAGGTTGGGATCAATACAGATTCTCCTAAAGTAACATTACATGTAGAAGGAAAACCGGACGTGGCTACTGCTGCTGATGGAGTGATGGCTCCCCGAATGACAGGAGACCAGTTAAGAGCTAAAGATAATGTTTATCTGGCAGCTCAGACCGGAGCTTTGGTCTATGTAACCCAGGCGGTAACTATTCCTTCTGTAAAAACTGCAAAAGTAGATAAAGCCGGCTATTATATGTTCAACGGAACTACTTGGAAATTTGCTTTTGGAGGACAGGATAATGATATTCCCATTGGAGATTTAATCTATTATCACGGGAGCATTCCTGCAGGTACTTCAGGAGCCAGTACATTGGCCAGTACTTATCTTACCGATCTTCCGGTTTTGGGAGGTTTCCTGAGACTTGATGCCCAGTTTAACAGCAGTTCAGCAGGTACGGGAGCGGCTACCACTTTTAATCCGAGACTTTACAATGTAGGAACTTCAGATGTGAAAATCTGGGTTTCGGAAATGTCTACCCATACCGGTGATTCTGATAATGGAAATATTAAATTATCACCGGGAGCTTACAGACAATTTGATGATGGTGTTTATCTTACCCAGACCCATAATGAGACGGTAACATTTGATATTACCGTACAGGAACCGGAGCCAAGATGGTACAGAGTGTATTATGCATTCCGTGTAGATAATAAATCTACAACAGGAAGCAGCGATGCTACAACCACAGATTCCAATACTTCTGATAATACAAGGGAGTTATTTCTCTCGGTACAGAGACTGTACTAATACACCGACAGATGATTCTAAAAATACAATGATAAAAAATAACGCATAAAATATCAATGGGTTAGCTATTAAAATCTCATGAGATTTGTGTTTTTTTCGGGGCAGGAATACTTTAAATTCCGGCCCCGTTTTCTTAATGCATCATTTCATAGACTTTAATCAGCTCTGCAATATTTCCGACATTAAGCTTTTGAAAGATTCTTTTTTTATACGTACTTACTGTAGACATCTGAATATTGAGCCTGTTGGCAATTTCCAGATTACCGTTGCCGTCCGCCAGAAGTTTAAAAATTTCGTATTCCCTTGATGATAACTTTTCGACAGGATTATTCCTTTTGTTTTGAATAATCAGGCCAATCAGCTCCGCAGGGTAGAAATAACCCTTTTCAATGACCGTTTTTACGGCATTCTTAATTTCCTCTTCACTGCTTTGTTTATTCAGATAGCCTTCAGCTCCTTCTCTGATATACTGGATCGCAACATCCTTGTCATATCCTGAGAAAATGAGAATCTTAAGGTCATTCTGAATATCTTTTAGCTCCGGAATCATTTTTTTATACTGGGTTCCCGGCATATCAATATCTAAAATAAGAAGATCATACCGTTGATCTCTCAGCTTTTCTTTCACCTGGTCATAATTTTCAGCAAAATCTATATTCAGACCCGGATAAGCAGTTTCAAGAACCAAACAGGTTCCTGCCCTTACTACATAATGATCATCAGCAATTAAAATTTTTTCATTCATAAAGATTAGTTTTTTTTGAGCGTTACTTCCACAACAGTTCCCTTAGGATGGTTTTGCCTGAAATTCATTTCAGCATTGATCTTTTTTACCAGATGGATAACCATATGCAGACCCAATCCTTTTCCTTTAAAACTGGGGGTTTCCAGTTTTGGATTTCTGAACAGATTCATATAGATAGCAATCTGTTCCTCAGACATTCCTGTTCCTGTGTCACTAATTATTATTGTGGATTTTTGTAGATTTTCGGTAATCCTAAGGGTAATGTTTCCCTGAGAGGTATTCTTCACAGCATTATCAAGGAGGTTATGAATAATGGCTGTTAAAATACTTTCATTTACCCTGGAATAGATGACACCCTCAGTAAGATTGGTAATCGTAGTTCCTTTTTCTTTAGCAATTTCACAGAACAGCTTGTTCTTGGTCTCCAGGATTCTGTTGATGGGATATTCCTTTTCTTCGAAAATATTTTCTGCCTTATAAAGTTCAGTATACTCTTTCAAATTCAGCGTAAACTGATAAAGCTGCTCTGATGATTTATAGATACTGTCAAAATACTTTTTTTGAAGTTCCACATCATCAGACTCATGAAGTTTCTGGGAAAGCATAGCTATAAATCTGATCGGAGTGGTAATGTCGTGGCTGATGGTTTCCACCAGTTTTTTCTGGTATTCCGTTTCTTTCTGAAGGTTATTTTTTACGACCTCCAGGTGAAGAGAGGTTTCCTTCAGTTCAGAGTTTTTATTATGGACAATCTGTTTTAAAGCTTTATTTTTTATCCTTAGAAAATTTGTGGTTAACTGAACGATAACGATGATGATAATAAGGATAATGATGGAGGCAGACACTCTGAACAGCAATGTCTGATAAAAAAGAGGCTGAATTTTGAAACGTACTGTTTTTTCTTCATATTTCCCGTCAGCAGATATCAATACCCTTACCCTCAAGGTGTAATCCCCTGGAGAAAGATTGCTGATGGTGTATTTTAATTCTTTCCCTGTTGCGATCTTTTCCCATCCGGTATTTTCTTTTCCGGATATTTTAGCTTCAATATAAAGATTTTCCGGATTGGAAAAATAAGGAATATCAATAAAGATATCCGCTGTTTTGTAATCATTTTTCAAATCAAGGATCTGATGGAAATACTGAGGCTCAGAATTACCGATTTTTACCCTTTCTATATAAATGTTATTTCTTCCCGGATAATACGTCTGAATATTTTCCGGATTGAAAAACACAAAACCATCCATTGAAGGGAATACAAAATCCCCATTCTCAAGAGCATAGGCGTTAGGTTCTGAACTTCCATTAAATTCATTGGTCAGAAAACCATCCTTTTTAGTGAAACGATAATAGAAAACCGGAGTGTTTTTATGGTCTGCATAGCGCAGCAATTGCTTTTTGGAAACTTTAAACATCCCATTGTTTGAAGAAATCCAGTAATATCCCTTTTTGTCTTCAAGAATATAATGAGCTGACTGAAGATAATCGTTGATGTCGTTTGGCATCTTGACAAGCTTATGATTTCTAAAAAGATAAAAGCCGCTTTTCTCCGTTGTAATCCATATCAGATTATCTTTTGTCCTGATAATGCTTTTGACATGGATATTTTTGATCAAAGGAGTTATGGTATTGCTTCGCAGTGCTATGGAATAAAGGCCGTCGCTGTTTCCGGTCAGAATTTCATTCTCATTATATTGATGAAAAATATTGACAAAACTTTTAAAAGTATAGGTGTAATCCGGCTGGCTGAATATATCCTTTTTGTATAAATGAAGCTGAGTGCCTGAAAGATCTGTGAAGGTAGTGCCGTAAAGAGTTCCGCTTTTCATAAATGTTTCAAGCCCCTTTTTAACAAAAGTGGAATCCTTCTTTTTATAGCTCGAATTTTTATAAAACCTGACAATATGGTTTCTCTTTTTGATCAGAATATTTCCGGAATTGTCATACATCATGAGATAATTGTCATTGTTTCCGAAAAGGTGGCTGTTTACAATTCCGTTTCTTCCGAATTCTGTTCCGTCCTCAGCAATGATTGTGCTTTGGCTGAAAGGAAGAGATGCGAAATATACATTGCTGGAAAAATCAGCTTTTTTTCTTGATACATAGAAATTGGAAAGCTGAAGAACATTCAGACCGTTATTAAGCGTTCCCAGGTACAATTTGTTGAACGCTTTATCATAGAACATCGAACAGTAGGAATGATTTCCGATTTCTTCAAAATTGACAAGAAATTTTAAACGGAGATCCTTTTCGTTGCCTTCTAAAAGGTAAATATTGTCGTGGTTAATAATAAAAGTCTGATTGGTAATCTGCTGCCAGTATATTTTCGTATCAGGATGGTTAAAAAGTGTTGGTTGATCAGAAACAGAAAGATTTCCCTTGTAGATAGAGTAGGTTTTTCTTTTTTTCAGATCATTGATGAAAAGGTGGTTATTCAGTACAAAAATGTAATTCAGGTCTTTATTGGTAAAAGGCAGTGTAATCTTTATTTCCTTGTTCCCTTCCTTATAAATGATGGCATTTTTTTCGGTAAAATGATAAACAGAATTCTTAAGCTGAATAAAATACTGGACGTCATTATAGAAATCCGATGTAATGATATTATTGGCAATACGGTGCAGGATATCGGTACCATTGCAATAGGTCATTTTATCATGGGCAGTGAGCCTTGCGATTTTGGGAAACCTGTTTTTAATAATGATTTTACTTTCCTGAAAATTATTAAGAACCGTTATACTATCAAGACAGGGATCTCCTATAAATTCACCAAAATGCAGATTATTTACCCTGAAATTACTGAAGGTAATAAAAGAACTGCCGTCATACCTCACCAGCCCGTTTTCGGTAGAAATCCAGATAAAGCCATATTTGTCTTTGACAATGGCCTTTGCACTGCTTTGTGGAAGCCCATTGTCTATGTTGTACCACATAGAGGTATAGTGCTGTCCGGAAATGTTTAGATAGATGCAAGCAAAAATAAATGCCCAAACTCTCATATATGTGCAAAACTTATCTATATCTGCTGCTAATGCAATAGACGGTTAATAATGGTATTTGTACAAGTCAAAGTTTTTTTAAAAGGCAGGAACGATTGAGAATAAATTTTTATCATTGAAGTTTTCTGGTCTTTTGTGTTTTATATTTTTTGATCGTGTAAAAATAGTGAAATTATGGCGATAAATTAGTATTGCATATTTTGTTTTCTCTAAGTTTTATCATGTTTTGCAGACAATACATCATTCCGGGTTTTTACAAATATTATCGTATTTCAATAATAAGTGATAAATTAATGTAAGATTTATTTTAAATTCTCGCCTATAGATCTCAGTATTATGCTGGATTTGTGATTATTTTTAGAATTTTATAAATGGTAAATAATGTTGTGTTTGGAAATTTTTAATATTTTTTTAATTAATGGCTGAATATTTTGTTATGTGTTTTTTGTAGTAATAGTTTGACAAAAAATACAGGTTTATTCTACATGATAACTTTGCCGTTGCCTATGGATATTCATATTTTTGCAAAATATTCTCATAACTATTAAAGAAGATTTATTACCCAAATAATGATTCTAAGAACACAAACGGTTTTTATCTCAAGAAAACAAAAGAGGCTGTACTTAAAGTAAACAGTCTCTTTTTATTACCAGCATTCAGAATATATAGAGTTGAATAAATGATAGATGTAGTCTTCTGTTATTTAAGTTTCGGCTGAAGCCAGATGAAAACGTCTTATTTTAGACCGGGCTAAAGCCCGGCCCTATTGAATTTCCAATATTGAAGATAAAACATAGAAAGTATAGGCTTTCATGGTAATTATTTTGTTTTTTGTCGAAGATAATCTTTTCTAAACAAAAAACCTCCCGGAAATGATGGGAGGTGAATAAAATTGACTGTATATTGAAGTGTAATTCAATCGTTATTGGTGAGTTTCAAGCCACTTCAGTCTGCGCTGGTCAGGCAGATGTTTTACTTTAAAGTTTTCGAAAACAGCATTGAATCCTTCTCCGTCAGGACAGGCTGCCATTAAGCCAACCATTACAGGAGTGTTATCCTGAAGAGGAGCATTCCGCATCATGATATAATTTTTATCATCAAAAGAATAAAATATTTCCACAGCATCCAGCCTTCTCACTGCCTTTATCCATAGGGCAGGAGGTGTTTTTTCCAATGTAATGACACTCCAGTCACTTTTGTTGTGGGTTACTACAGTGCTGAGATTGTATTTGCCATCTACAAATTCTACTCCGGCTTTGATATAATGTTCCTGATCTGTTCTCAGCATAAGGCCCATCTGGTCAAATCTTGCTTTATAATTGCCTGTTATTTTTACTTTTGCTTCAAATTCACCACCATAGGTAGCATAATAGAAAGGAGCGTCATCTACCGTAAATCCATAATGTGAAACCCTCCAGTAATCACTTTGTGGGGTTACGAACATGGAAAGACTGTTGTTTTTGATTTCCCATTTTTCAGGTTCATTAAACCAGGTCATTTTTTCCAGGCTCTGGGCGGAAAACTTTTGAATCAGGAATAAGGCGCAAAAGCCGAAAATCATTTTCTTCATTCTCTTTGGGATAAGTTCTAAGCGTAAATTATTATTTTAGCAAAAGTATTATTAAACCTTATTTGCGTCAATACTGATAAATAACCATTATGGAAATCCGTAAACAGCTTAGTGATCAATTACTGGACAACACCCCGAAAAAATGCAGGCTTGACATCGGGGTCTATAAACAGCAGGCGTTGGCATATTCTCAGATGGAAGGTGCAATATGTGTGCTGAGTGATATGCAGGAGAATAAAAGCTTTATTTATAAATCTGCAGCCGCATATGAACTTGGACTTAAGATGGAGGAAAATCCTGCAGAAATAAACTCCATCTGGGAAGAAGAGATGCTGAAAAGAATACATCCCGATGACCGTCTGAAAAAGTACATCCATGAACTCCGTTTCTTTAAATTACTGGATGCTATGGAGATGGAGCAGCGCGCGGCATACAGTGTTGTATCAAAAATAAGAATGAAGGATAAAAATGAGAACTACAGATGGGTAAAACACCGCATGTTTTATGTTTATTCTCCTGATAACGGACGGTTGAGGCTGGCTCTTTGCCTTTATAATATGGCTCTGACTCCCTCTAATGCTTCCGGTTTTATGATTGTGAATACCGAAAAAGGAGAGGTGGTTGTAAAAGATAAGCTTGATTATAGAAATATTTTAAGCCCAAGGGAACTGGAAGTTTTAAAATTTATAGGGGAAGGGTATGCAAGCAAAGAAATTGCAGATCTTCTTTCTATAAGCATCAATACCGTAAACAGACACCGTCAGAATATACTGGAAAAGTTAAAAGTAAAAAATTCTACACAAGCCTTTAAGGATAGTTTTTATTAAACATTCATCCTGGAAGATCCGAAAAGTTCACCATGTTATTTTGTATCTTATGATTAATTTTATAACTTGAATACAGATTAGCAAGATCCATATGATGAAAAGAAGTGAAGAAATTACCCGTCAGTATTTTACCTTTTTAGATCAGCATATCCAGAAGGTGATTTCCGGAACTGTACCTGAATTTATGGAACTGAATGAAATTGCCAGAGAACTTGCTGTTTCTCATAAACATCTTACTGATACCATTAAAAAGGAAACCGGACAGCATCCCTGTTTTTATTATGATGAAAAAATTATTGAACAGGCCAAAAAGATGCTCATTGTTACGGATAAATCTGTAGCAGAAATTGCCCGTATTTTTACTTACGACCCTTCCAATTTTTCAAAATTTTTTAAAAAAATGACCGGTTTTACTCCCGGAAAATTCAGAGATTCCCATTCCGTTTAAAACTGACTTTTTTATTCTTTAAAATTCCTGTCACAGGAGTTTCGAGGCATTTTTCGTCTCCGGGTAGGGATTTAATCCTACTGAATTCCTGCTGTAAAAGACAATTTAGTGAATTATAATGTTAAAATTTATAGAAAATAATCTTTTATAAATGAGATGGTTGTAAAAAATAACGGTCATTTTTTATTATTTATCTATTAATATTTCTTTATTGTTTAGTTTTTTTATTAAATTTAGGTAAGAAAAAACTAATTAATTCAATACACATAAATGTTAAAAAGAAACCGGTATATGGTATTAAGTTTGGTTTCCAGGGGATAAGAATAAATTATTGTGTCTTTAATAATATTTAATCTTAATATGGGAGCTTAAGCCCTTCAAATAGTTATATATTTGTTTTTTTTAAACCACACACAACAAACAAGATTAAGGATGAGCATCAATTTCACAACAGCAACCATTAAAGACTTTGAGAATATACCAGACAATGATATGGCTCAAAGAGCTGAAATTTTTTATGAATATTTAGACTTTGTAAAGTCTAATGGCCACATGAACTACAGACTGAAGAATACTTCAGGAACCAATGCAGTACTGAATGTAAATATTGCAGATCACAACAGAGAATTTGTTAGTTTTGTATCAAGTGATTATTTAGGATTTACGCAGCACCCAAAAGTAAAACAGGCTGCCATTGAAGGAATCGAAAAATATGGTACAGGAACAGGAGCTACTCCTCTTATCGGAGGATATTTTGATTACCACAATGCATTAGAAAAAAAAATCTCAGGTTTTTTTAAAAGAACAGAAGATGAAGCTGTAGTGTTTACTACGGGTTATACAGCTAATAGTGCTTCTTTACAATGCCTGATGCAGAAAGAAGACCTTGCTATTTTAGATATGGCTGTACATGCCAGTGTGCACGAAGGATGTGCTTTTACCAATAAAAAAACATTTCCACACAATAATTTGGAATCTTTGGAACACATTTTGAAGGTATCTGAAAATCTGTACCGTACGAAACTCGTTATTGTGGATGGAGTGTATTCCCAGGATGGTGATACCTCCCGTATTAATGAGATCTATGACCTTGTGAAGAAGTATAATGCCTTTCTGATGGTAGACGACGTACATGGTGTCGGTATCCTTGGAGAATCCGGAAGAGGTACTTTGGAACAGGCCGGGTTATTGGATAAAGTAGACCTTATCACAGGTACATTCAGCAAAACATTTGGAAATCTGGGAGGATATGTCATTGCAGATAAAAAAATAGCAGCATTCATCAGATTCCATTCCCGTCAGCAGATTTTCTCAGCAACAGCTCCACCATCATCAGCAGGAATAGTTAAAGCCATTGATTTAATTGACGAAGAACCCATCTGGAGACAGAAACTCTGGGATAACATCAATTATTTCAAAAAAGGGCTTGACGACTTAGGGTTGGATACAGGTGTTACCTGCTCTGCAATTATCCCTGTAAAAATAGGAGACCCTTATGTAACAGGAGAAGCCGGAAAACTACTAATAGAAAAAGGAATCTATACCAATCCGATTCTGTACCCGGCTGTACCCCGAAAAGATGCGCGTATCAGGATGAGTGTGACGGCAAGACACGAAAAAGAACATCTCGATAAAACGCTTAATGCGTTTGATGATATTAATAAAAAATTGCATATTGCGAAAAAATAATAATTATGCCTAGAAAAGTAGTGCAGGGCCCCATTAGGGACAAAGAAAAAACAAAGCAGAAACTGCTTGCTGCAGTTGGTAAAATTTTAAGAGTAAAAGGATATTCCGGATTAAAAGTAAGCAAAATAGCTGCCGTAGCCGGATTTGATAAAAAATTGATCTATGAGTACTTTGGAAGTACTGATAAGCTGATCGATGAATATATCAAGTCTCAGGATTACTGGAGCCAGGTCAACCAGGATGTTGATATGGATTTCTCGGACGGTGGACACGAGCTTACTAAAATGGTGGTCTTGAACCAGTTCGAAAACCTGAAGAAAAATAAAGAACTTCAGAAGATTATCCTTTGGGAGCTTTCAGAAAGCAAGCCTATTCTTAAGAAATTAGTTGAACAACGAGAAGAAGTTGGAGAAGTTTTATTTGGAAACATCTCAGATCCTTACTTTGGTGAAGGAGTAGCAACAAGACACAGGGCAATTATGGCTCTGATTGTTTCCGGAGCTTACTATCTTAACCTTTATACAGGATATAACGCAAACAAGTTCTGCGGTATTGACCTGAAAACTGAAGAAGGGCGAAAAGAGATTGAAGGCGCTATTGTTGAGTTGATTGACTTTGCCTACAGCAAAAAAAAATAGAGGTTAAAAGTTTTCCGATTTGAACAGAAATATGTTTTTGTTGATATTTGAAAACTTTTAATTTTCAAATTAAAACTATATTTCTTATTTTTGACCAATGGAAAATTTTATAGTATCTGCAAGAAAATATCGTCCTCAGGAGTTTGATACGGTTGTAGGACAATCCCATATTACGGATACTTTAGAACATGCAATTGAAGAAAGTCAATTAGCTCAGGCATTACTTTTTTGTGGTCCTCGTGGTGTGGGTAAAACTACTTGTGCCAGAATTCTGGCAAGAAAGATCAATGAGAAAGATGGCTCGGTTTCAGAAGATGGCTTTGCTTACAATATCTATGAATTGGATGCTGCATCCAATAACTCTGTTGATGATATCAGAGAACTTATAGATCAGGTACGCTTTGCACCTCAGGTGGGTAAATACAAAGTATATATCATTGATGAGGTTCATATGCTGTCTTCTGCCGCTTTCAATGCATTCCTTAAAACGCTGGAAGAGCCGCCTGCGCATGCTATTTTTATTTTGGCTACCACGGAGAAACATAAAATTATTCCAACAATTTTATCCCGTTGTCAGATTTATGACTTCAAAAGAATCGTCATCGAAGACATACAGAGCCATCTGAGAAACATTGCCCAGAAAGAAAATATCCAGTATGAAGATGATGCCCTGTACCTGATTGCTCAGAAGGCAGACGGTGCATTAAGAGATGCACTTTCTATCTTCGACAGACTTTCGACTTTCTCCCAGAAAAATATTACACTGGCAAAAGCCGCCGAAGTGCTCAATATTCTGGATTACGATCAATATCTGAATATTGTGGATCTTGCCAGGGAAAACAAAATTCCTGAAGTGCTTTTCGCATTTAATGAGATTGTAAAGAAAGGTTTTGATCCTCATATTTTCATTGCCGGATTAGGAAATCATTTCAGAGACCTGATGATGGCACAGAATGCTTCCACCATGGAACTCATTGAAGTAGGAGAGAAGACCAAGACCAGGTTTGTAGAGCAGGGACAGAAATGGGCCGCCCAGCAGCTTATTGATGGTATTGAAATCTGCAACCATGCAGATATTAATTATAAGAATTCCAAAAACCCTAGACTTACGGTTGAAATTGCATTAATGCAGCTGGCTTCACTGACAGCTAATTTAGGCGATACTAAAAAAAAAAATTCCTGATACTGGCTCCGTTTCTCAGTGAGAAACAGGAGGTGAAAATGCCGGAAAAAACTCCGGAGAAAAAAGAAGTTAAAACAGAACAGCTGTCTGTTACTACTCAGATGGTTCAGGAAGTTTCTGTGACCAAAACTACCAAACCTTTGTCAAGACCGGGAATATCCTCCGGTTTCAGCATCAATTCCTTTTTGAATAAAGAAGATAAAGTGGAAACAGCAGAAGATGTTGTGGTGAGAACTGAAAATCTTCCTCAAAACCATTTTACAGATACAGATCTGCAGACGGAATGGAAAATTATGCTTAAACAGCTTCAGGTAAAAAATAACTTTGTATTTAATGCGGTAAAAACCTTTAAACTGGTAAAAGCTGAAGAGCATAAAATCAAAGTTTTGTTCCCGTCAGACTCTGCAAAAGTGGAATTTGATAAAATAAGTGGAGAATTTTTTAATCATTTTAAAAGAAAAATTCAGAATCATATTATTGAGGTAGAATACGTCAGAGACGTTGAAAATCTGAAGATTGAGGTGGTGACGAAGAGAAAATTATTTGAAAAGTTTATAGAAAAAAATCCACTTTTGAAAGATCTTGATGATTTAATGAAGTTTGATTTGACATAATTTTTATATATTTGTCAAATATTTCTGTCAGAAATAAGTTTCTGACAAAAACAAATTAAACCAGAAACGCTAAAACAAGACATTTCCAGATATAATGGAAAAATTGATTAACACATATCAGTCTTTTTTTGCACCCGCTAATTATTTTTTTAGCGGTTATTTTAGTTTTTCTGCTTCTTATTATAGAAATTTCAGAACGTATTACCGATTTTATTGGTACTGTTAACTGAATTTCTTTCCAAAAAATACAGGAGAAGTAGAGCCCTATTATTTTCCTGATTCCTTTAAACAATTTTGAACTGCATTTTTTGAAAAGAATTATAAATTAAATTTTATAATCCAAAGGGCTATTGCTGTCAATGAATAAATAATATAAAAAAACAATAAAATTTAGAATAATGAATTTAAATGATTTAAAAAATGAGTGGATCGATGGGCTTACACAGCCACTAATGATTGCAGGACCATGTAGTGCGGAAAGTGAAGCTCAGATGCTTGAAACGGCCAGGAGAATTAAGGAATCCAATGCCAATGTATCCGTTTTCCGTGCCGGAATCTGGAAACCCCGTACCAAACCCAACGGTTTCGAAGGAGTAGGAGTGATCGGTTTGAACTGGCTGAAAAAAGTAAAAGAAGAATACGGTTTTAAAACAGCAACTGAGGTAGCCAATGCACACCACGTATTTGCAGCTTTAGAAGCAGACGTAGATGTTCTTTGGATCGGAGCACGTTCTACAGTAAATCCATTTACGGTACAGGAAATTGCAATGGCATTAAGAGGAACTGATAAGCCGGTATTTGTGAAAAATCCTGTAAATCCGGATCTTGCTTTATGGATCGGAGCATTGGAAAGGCTTTTAGGACAGGACATTAAAAACCTTGGAGTTATTCACAGAGGATTTTCAACCTACCAGAAAACAAAATACAGAAACAATCCAAACTGGCAGATTGCCCTTGATTTCAAGAGCCAGTTTCCAAATATTCCAATGTTAATCGACCCTTCTCACATCTGCGGAAACAGGACAGGTCTTGCTGATATTACTCAGGAAGCACTTAACGTAGGATACCAGGGAGCGATCATTGAATCACATTGCAATCCTGATGAGGCGTGGAGCGATGCTTCCCAGCAGATTACTCCTGAAGTTCTTGCAGATCTTATCGGAAATCTGAAAGTGAGAAGCTCTAATCTTGCCGGTTTTGAAGGAGAAATGGGAAGACACAGAACTTTAATCTCCGATCTTGACTTCCAGTTAATTGAACTTCTTTCTCAAAGAATGAAAATTTCTGAAAAGATCGGTAAGCTTAAAAAAGAAAATGACATTGCGATCTTCCAGCCTGAACGTTGGAAAGTAATCACAGAATACGCTACCCAAAAAGCAAAAGAAACAGGAATGTCTCAGGAGTTTATTGAAAAAGTATTCAAAGCGATTCACGAAGAATCTATTGAAGTTCAGAATAATATTATGATCGAGAGATAAATTGCGGATAATAGTAAGAGTAGTATAATTTTTACTATATATACAGTAAAAAAATAAATCAGGGCTTGGCCATCAGTATTTAGGAGAATTGAAACATTGTGTTTTTGACCCTATTTTCTGAATGCTAAGCCCTAATTGCGTATATTTGCACCAGCATTATCTATGAAAGGAAAAATCATTAAATCTACAGGCAGTTGGTACCAGGTTTTGGAATTGGAAACAAATAAAATTTTCGAGGCCAGAATCAGGGGGAAATTCAAATTAATAAAAACCAGACTTACCAATCCACTTGCTGTAGGAGATTTTGTTGAGTTTCAACTGGAACAGGATGATATTGCCTGGATCACGAAAATTGAACCCCGCTCTAATTATCTGATCAGAAAATCCGTAAATCTTTCCAAAGAAGCTCATATTATTGCTTCCAATATCGATTTGGCGTGCTTTATCTTTACGCTGAAACATCCTGAAACATCATTAGGATTTCTTGACAGGTTCCTGGCATGCTGTGAAGCTTATAATATTACACCACTGATTCTTTTTAATAAGATTGATGTATTGCACGAAGAAGAAATTGAAATTGTAAAAGATATTGAATTCCTATATCAGGAGATAGGATATGATACTCTGGAAATTTCGTCCTATTCTAAATTGAATCTGGATCAGCTTCAGGAAATTCTTAAAGATAAAACTTCCGTCTTCTTTGGCCACTCAGGTTGTGGAAAATCTACCTTAGTGAATGCTTTGCAGCCGGGATTGAATTTAAAAACTTCTGAAATTTCAGATACCCACCTGAAAGGTAAGCACACCACAACTTTTGCCCAGATGCATTTCTGGGATTTTGGAGGAAACGTTATCGATACTCCCGGGGTTCGTGAATTTGCAATGATTGATATTGAAAAAGAAGAAGTACAGCATTACTTTCCTGAAATTTTCAAAAAGAGAGAAGAATGTAAATTTCACAACTGCCTTCACATCAATGAACCTAAATGTGCTGTTATCGATGCCCTTGAAACAGGAGAAATTCAGCATTCGCGCTATGCTACTTACATTAAACTGATGGACGAGGCAGAAGAAGCTTCTCAGAAATAATCAATAAAATTTATTTAACAGAACAAATTTTGTTAGAAATAATATAGAGACTATCATTGGATGGTCTCTTTTTCTGTTTAAAACTATTTTACCGAAATGACACCGTTGTCAAGGGTAGTACTTTCTTTTGTTAAAGAATAATATTTACCGCTATTATTTTTTTTAAGATTAGTTTAATGTATTTGATGGATTTTATTTTTTGTAATTTATTTTTTTGATTTTTAAATGAAAAAATATTCGTTTTTAAATAACTCTACTTTTCAATTTTACAATTTTGGCAGATAACTCCACTTTTGTCATATTTCTGACCACCATGAGATTGGATTTTCAAAAAATAAAATTATTTCACCAATTGCAATAAAAAGAATAAAATCGTTAAATATGGTTGAATATTAATTAAAAAATTACATAATTAATAAAAAATACCTTCATTTTTTGCAAATAAAAAACCCAGCCGAAGCTGGGTAAAAACTAATAACCATGAAAACTCAAATTAAACATGAGAATCGCAATAGAATAAACAATTACTGTGCCAAAGTTTGTGTTACAATTTCTTAATAAAAGTTATTTTTATGTTAAAAAAAAATTAAAATAAAAATCAAAGATATTTTTTGTAATTTTGCGCCATTAAAAAAATATACATTTATGTCTAACATTACATTCACTATGATTAAGCCTGATGCAGTTGCTGACGGACATATCGGTGCTATATTGGGTAAGATTGCTGAAGGAGGTTTTAAGATCAAAGCTTTAAAATTAACTCAGCTTACAGTTGCTGATGCAAAAAAATTCTATGAAGTACATGCTGAGAGACCATTTTATGGAGAATTGGTAGAATTCATGAGCTCTGGTCCTATCGTTGCAGCAGTTTTAGAAAAAGACAATGCAGTTGAAGACTTCAGAACATTAATTGGTTCTACTAACCCTGCAGAAGCTGCAGAAGGTACAATCAGAAAAATGTTTGCAAGAAGCATCGGAGAAAATGCTGTTCACGGTTCAGATTCTGACGAGAATGCATTAATCGAAGCTCAATTCCATTTTTCAGGAAGAGAGATTTTCTAAGAAAATCATCTTACAAAATAAAAAATCCGGAGAATTTTCTCCGGATTTTGTTTTTTATAGGATTATTTAAAGATTATTTTCAATGGCTCCCACTTTTTCTCTGTACAGATCAACAGGTTTATTAAGCAAAACTGCTATCACCGTCAGTTGTTTATCCAGTCTTTCTTTAGGGATATCAATATAAATAATTCCCGGGCGGTCACTCCAGTAAAGTTTATTATAGATCGTATGATTGAGCATACTCCCTTCACCTACGATTCTTATTCTGGCAATGTCATTTTTTATTCCTTTCAAAGCAATAGGTCCTGTAGGAACTCCTTCCACAAAAAGATACAGAGTCTGTTTATCTTTTGACAGAGCGCTCATTCCTGAGAAATGACCTTCCGGCAGTCCTTTTCCGGTCTCAAAAAACGCTTCTGCATGCTTACTTATCCATTGCAGTGTTTCCGGGTTTGTTGAAGGTGTTTTCTGTATTTTCATATCAAGGCCATCGGAGGTTAAGCCTTCATTGTTAAGTAGATTATTTCCGTTATGCAATACATTGCTCATATCATAGACTGCTTCCTGAGTATTTTTGTTGTTCAGTATTTTGGAAAGAGAAAGTTCACTTTTCTTAAAATCTTTTAAAAATACCGGAGGAGTGTCAAAAGCAAGTTCTGCCACCGTGACATCCTTGTCAAATTTTACTTTGGAGAAATTCAAATTCAGTGTTTTCTCGGCATTATAATCCATCGTAACAACAGCAGATGGATCTCCAATGATTTTTACAGAAAGGGGTTTTGTTGCCAGTCCATAGATTTTTGTAAGTTTTTTAGCTTCTTCAAGATAAAGAAACAAAGATTTTTTCGAGGTTGAAAACGCTGATTTTCCTTTATAGTTGTCAAAAGAAATTCCACGTGTTGTTTCATAGATGGCATGTTCATTTTTGGATGTCCATCTGCCCAGGTTTTTCAGAATTTCAATTTGCTCTTCCGGAATGCTGCCATCTGATTTTGGACCGATATCTAGCAAAAGGTTTCCTCCCATGCTGATCACATCTGCCAAAGTCCTTACAATCATATTGGGTGTCTTATAACTTTTGTCAAAAGGCTGATACCCCCAGGAATCATTCATGGTATAACAAAGTTCCCAATATTGATTTTGGGGAGGAACTACCGGAATGCCCTGTTCGGGAGTATCGTAATCACCATGATTATTGAGTCTTGAGTTAATAATGATATTGGAATTGTATTTCCTGAGTAAATCCAGGGTTTGAGAAGCTTTCCATTCTTCGGAAGTATGTTCCCAGTCTCCATCAAACCAGAGAAGGTCAGGTGAATATTGGGTAGAAAGTTCATTAAGCTGACCCTGATAATAGCTGATAAAATTCTGCCAGCGTGCCGGATTACTTTTGATTTCGTAACGCTTTTTTGTACGGGTATTGACATCATAATACGGATGGCTCCAATCCGGCAGAGAGAAATAAAGTCCTGTTTTTAATCCTGACTTTTTCAGCGCGGAAACAAAAGGAGTTAACACATCTTTTCCGGCCAGAGAATTTTTAGGGATGGTAGTTGCTTTTTCTGCCTTTGAATTCCACAATGAAACTCCGTCATGATGTTTTGTGGTAATGACAGCATACTTTGCTCCGGATTCTTTTATCAGATCTACCCATTGTTCCGGCTGGTATTTTGAAGCTGAAAAACCATTCAGCTGTTTCATATAGTTTTCGTGATTGATATAATTATTGAAGAATGACCATGATTCCGAGATTCCATTAACCGAATAGATTCCCCAATGAATAAAAATTCCCAGTTTGGCGTTTTTAAACCATTCCATCTTTTTGCTGTTATCAACTGTCTGAACCTGTGCGTCGATACTATGTGCAGATAATATCAACCCAAGGAAAACAGCTTTAATCAGACTGTTTTTCATATATGTTTTATTTTAACATTAAATATAGATAAAGAAAACATTATAGTGTAGAATAGTTTGTAATATTTAATGATAATTGTTGTTAAAACGTTTCTTATTATTGTATTTTATAAATGGAACGTTTATTGTAAAATTTACCCGAAAAAGCAATTATGAAAATTCCAGCAATATTAATGGCAAGTTTATTGGCGGTAAGTGTTTCTGCACAGACCACTAAACCAGAAACTAAAACAAAAAAGCCTGTCAAAAAAATAAAGAAAGCCACTTCCGCGGATACCGTTGAAAAGAAAAAACCGGGAGCCCCTAAACCGGTAGTTAAAAAAGATACCCTTGTACTCCGCGAATATGGTTGTCCGGCCTGTGGAATGGGATAGAAGATGAGAAAGCCGATGTTAGGAGTATCAATGATGGCAGAAGCGGATTTTGTTTCTGCTGTTTTGCCATTGTTGCAGAATAATTCCATCGAAGTGATGGAATGGTCTTTTGATACCCTTTATCATACCAATGAACCGGACTGGCTTCTGGATCTATTGAATTTTTACGCAGAAAATTACCGTTTAATAGGGCATGGAGTATATTATTCTTTATTTGATGCAAGATGGACAGCAAGGCAGGAAGAATGGCTGAAAAAACTTAAAGAAGAAGTCAGCCTGCGGAAATACAATCATATCACGGAACATTTTGGCTTCATGAATACTGAAAATTTTCATCAGGGAGTTCCGTTGCCGGTATCTCTGGGGCCGGAAACCTTACAGATTGGGAAAGACAGGTTATACAGACTTCAGGAAGCTGTCAATATTCCTGTAGGCGTAGAAAATCTGGCATTCTCGTTTTCCATTGATGATGTGAAAGAGCAAGGTGTTTTTCTTGATAAACTGATAGAAGATACCGATGGTTTCCTGATTCTTGATCTGCATAATATTTACTGCCAGTCCTGTAATTTTGAAGTCGGTCTTCAGGAAATAATAAACTTGTACCCACTCCATAAAATAAAAGAAATCCATCTTTCAGGCGGAAGCTGGCAGGAGAGTGCGTATGGAAAGAAGCAGGTGAGGAGAGATACGCATGATGATGTTATTCCTGAAGAAATTCTCTCTGTTTTACCCTCGGTTCTTGCGCAATGTCCAAATCTGGAATACATTATTATTGAAAGATTGGGGCATACCTTGAAAACCGAAGAAGAAAGAAATGATTTTCTGGATGATTTTAATAAAGTCAGAACAATAATTGAAACTTCAGACCTGAAATTCAAAGAAAAAAAACGTTGGTGTAAAAAGGAAGTGAAACTTTCCGAAAAACCTTTGGAAGACCTGCTTTTGTATGAAGAACAGTCGAAACTCACAAGGCTTCTTTATGATAACTCAGATGTGAAGGCTATTCAAGATCTGGACTTTCATTATTTTAAAACACAACACTGGGACGCTGAAATGATTCTTACAGCGCAGAATATCATTAAAAAATGGAATCCTTATTAATTATTCTATCCTGATAACCAAAATCAAATTATATGAAAATGACAACATTAGTATTGATCATTACCGCTGTCCTCACTGCTTTGATAGGAGGACTTTTCTATGCGTATTCATGCTCAGTTGTTCTCGGTCTGGGAAAACTTTCTGATACAGAATACCTGAAAGCAATGCAGAATATCAACAGGGAAATCCTGAATCCGGTGTTCTTTATGAGTTTTATGGGAACTATGATTCTTCTTCCCTTATCTACATTTTTGCTCCGCGGACAGCAGCCTGTTTTTATTTTTCTTCTTCTTGCTACACTGGCTTATCTGATTGGAGTTTTTGGGGTAACGGTTGCCGGAAATGTTCCGATGAATGATACTTTGGATAAATTTGATATCTCTAATTCTACAGCAGAAGCGATCAGACAGATGCGGGAAAATTTTGAAAACAGATGGAATTTTCTCAATAATATAAGAACTGTTTTTTCCGTCATTACCATCCTTTTTGTAGTCTGTGCCTGTGTCTGGAATAAAGAATTATAAAGGATTAAGTGAAAATACCTACTATTAAATTACGTATTTCTACCGATGTGTACGTCTGGTTTTATTCAGATCTTTGTGTTGTTAGCAAGACCATTTTAAACATTTCAATATGTTGAAAAAAAGATTATAACCAGGACGACTTAAATTTCCAAACAAGAGAAAAGGCAGCCAATGGCTGCCTTTTGTTTATCATAAAGATAGTTTCTTTAGATTTTTAAAAGCTCGATTGTTCTTTCCGGGCTTTCAGCTGAGAAAACAGCATTTCCCGCAACAAGAACATCGGCACCTGCTTCAAATAATTTGGAAGCGTTATCAAGATTTACTCCTCCGTCTACCTCGATAAGTGCAGTTGAGTTGTTACTTAAGATCAGATCCTTGGTTTCTGCAATCTTTTTGTAAGTATTTTCAATGAACTTCTGCCCTCCGAATCCCGGATTTACGCTCATTAACAATACAAGATCCACATCTGCAATAATATCTTCAAGCATCAATACAGGAGTAGAAGGATTTAAAACAACACCTGCTTTTGCTCCCTTGCTCTGAATATGGTGAATAGTTCTGTGAAGGTGGGTACATGCTTCATAATGAACAGAAACAAGGTCAGCACCATGATTGATGAATTCATCAACATATTTTTCAGGTTCCACGATCATCAGGTGAACATCCACAAATTTTTTAGCATGCTGCTGAACAGTTTTCATCACCGGAAAACCAAAAGAAATGTTAGGAACAAATCTTCCGTCCATGACATCAATGTGGAACCAGTCGGCCTGAGAATTATTCAGCATTTCAATGTCTCTTTGCAGATTCCCAAAGTCTGCTGATAAAAGGGATGGAGCAATAAGCTTCGTTTTCATTTTTACTTTTTATACTTTTACTTTTATTATCCTATTGAAAATGAATGGTCATGGGTGAAGTAATAAATGGCTAGATATCCTGTTATTAACACCACTTCTATGACAGATAACTTTTTATTGTTAATATTTATGAGTAGAAATCTGTCGATTACAAGCAGTCCAAACAGTACTAAAAAGAAAATTATTTCTATTGTAATTCCTAAGCTTCCACTGGGATTGGATGTAAATAATTGATAGACAATTAAAGGAATCCCTAGCACTACAAGTGTAATAAATACAATAGAGATAAAGGTTGGTCTTTTTATTAAATCAGAAATAGCCTTCATTTTAATTAATGATACTTCAGTTTCATTTCCGGCTTGATCTTAAGAACTGTTTCATAGATAAGTTTAATAACATTACCTACATCTTCTTTAGAGACCATTTCTACCGTAGTATGCATATAACGCAAAGGTAAGGAAATTAAAGCACTTGGTACTCCGCCGTTGGAATGGGCGAAGGCATCTGTATCAGTTCCGGTAGCTCTGCTGGCGGCAGCTCTCTGGAAAGGAATTTTCTTGGTTTTTGCAGTATCAATAATCAGTTCTCTGATAGTATGATGAACGCTTGGAGCAAAGAATACTACTGGTCCGGCACCACATTTCTGATCTCCTTCTTTTTTCTTTTCAATCATCGGAGTTGTAGTGTCGTGGGTAACATCCGTTACAATGGCAATATTCGGTTTGATAGTATCAGCAATCATGTCTGCACCATATAAACCTACTTCTTCCTGTACAGAATTGGTAATATAAAGTCCGAACGGTATAGATTTTTTATTTTCTTTTAGCAGCCTGGCAACTTCAGCAATCATGAAACCGCCGATTCTGTTGTCCAGAGCTCTGCAGACAAAATATCTGTCGTTCATTTCAAAGAATTCATCCGGGTAGGTGATCATACAACCTACAAAAATTCCCATTTCTTCCACTTCTTTTTTAGAAGTCGCACCACAGTCGATGAAGATATTTTCAATTTTAGGCGTAGGCTCATTCTGATTGGTTCTTGTATGAATAGCCGGCCATCCGAATACCCCTTTTACAATTCCGTTTTCACCATGGATATGGACAACTTTTGAAGGAGCAATCGTCTGATCAGAACCTCCGTTTCGGATGACGTAGATCAATCCGTCATCTGTAATATAATTGACATACCATGATATCTCATCAGCGTGTGCTTCAATCACTACTTTGAATTCAGCTTCCGGATTGATGATCCCATAGCAGGTTCCATAATGGTCTACTTCAATTTTATCTACGTAAGGTCTGATGTAATCCATCCAGACTTCCTGACCTTTATGTTCGTAACCTGTTGGAGATGATGTGTTTAAATATTTCTCTAAAAATTTCAAAGATTTCTTTTCAAATTTCATAAAAAGGAATGATTTTTGCGTTTAATTTTTCTTCTTATAAGTGTAAAAATAATGAATTTTAGTAAGATTATCTGCCTTTTTATTCTCTTTTTTGGAGTAAGTGTTTTCGGTCAGAAGGATGGGATAGTGGCGAAACCACTCAATCAGTACCCGCCTGAATCTCTGAAAGTGGATGAATTTGGTAATAAATATTATTATGATGAACAGCAGAAGATTAAGGTGTATGAAATCAATGGAGAGCCTGTAGTCGTATTGGATGAGTTGGTTTTAGTGAATAAACCGAGATTTAATAACCAGCTGGATAAGAATTACTATTATTTTCTCAACAAAAAGCTGTACAGGGTATATCCGTTATTTGTGACTGCATTGCAGCAGTACAGAGATATCCAGAAAGATATGAATGATCTGGACAGCAAAGCCAAAAGAAAGTTTGTAAGAGAAAGACAGAATATACTGGCTGACCAATATGAAAAACAATTGAGAGATCTTACGACTACCGAAGGACAGGTTTTTGCAAAACTGATGAACAGGGCAACCGGAAAAAATGTATTTGAGATTATCAAAGAATTAAGAGGTGGATGGAGTGCTTTCTGGTGGAATGTAAAAGGAAAAATGGCTGATATTGACCTGAAAGAACGCTATGATCCCCACACCAACAGAAGTGATGAATTTATAGAATCATTACTGCAGTCCAACTGGAACTCAGGTTATCTGCAGCCTTATCCCGGAGCTAATGATTTTAAAGTAAAGAAATAATATAAATTCCTGTAAGAATGCTTACAGGAATTTTTCTTTTAATTTATCAAATACAATTTTATCTATAGGAAGAGGAAAAGGATTGTCCGGTCTGTCGATATCAATCCATTCTGTTTTTTCAATACAGGGATCCAGAATAATAAAGTCTTCCTCGTTAACGATATCTACTATATAATATATGGTAAGGAGCTGTTCGTTTTCTCTGAAACGCGATACCAGAAAATTTTCCTGAGTATAAAAATGTTCCAGAATATTGATTTTGACATTAAGCTCTTCATCAAACTCACGATGCAGACATTCCAGGACTCCTTCACCGTATTCCAATCCGCCGCCCGGAAATTTCATTAAAGGTTCGCCGGCATATTCTTCAAATAAGGTTAAAACTTGTTTATCTTTTACCGCACAGGCATACACTCTAATGTTGATCTTGTCTATCATATATATAATGTATAATATTTTGTATAGCTAATGTAAGGAATTTTGTTGGAAAAAGCCGGAAGTTGGAAGCGTGAAGCTGGAAGTTTAATACTATCTGTTTCTAATAATATTGAACCAACGTATCTTATATATTGATTATTATTTTAAAATAAAAAATCAAAATTAATTAAGCACCCGGCTGTAAACATCCAGCTTCCATCTTCCGGCTTCCTTCTACAACTTAATTGCATTAATCATCTCTCTTTTTCCCGGAGGTCCCTGTTTTTTCTCCACCTTGAAATTCAGTTCCTGAAGGATTCTTCTTACACTGCCTTTAGAAGAGTAGGTGGTTAATAATCCGTTAATGGCCATTTTGTCAGCTACGAGTTCAAACAATGGCTTTTCCCAAAGGTCTGGCTGTACTCTGGCTCCAAAACAGTCAAAGTAAACAAGATTAATTTTAGGCAGATCAATGTCTTTCAGGTCGAAAAAGTCACATTCTATCTTTTTTAAATTGAATCCACTAATGATTTCTACTGATTTTTCCCAATCTGCCAGATGAATTTTCTGATAAATATTTTTAAACTCTGGGTTATCAAAAAGTTCAAAGTAAGCCAAATCCTTAACTTCGGATTCATTTATGGGGTATTTTTCGAGCGAAAAATAATTGATGACATGATTTTTGTCAGTTTTTAAATATTCATTAATTGTTACCAAAACATTCAAACCTGTTCCAAAACCGAGTTCTAAAATATTAATTTCGCAATCATTTATTAAATTCAGTCCATTTTTGATAAACACGTGTTCGGCTTCCTGCAGGGCTCCGTGATGAGAATGGTAGTTCTCATTTAAATCATTGATAAACAATGTTTTACTTCCGTCGTTTGTGGTCTTAATCTCTCTTTTCAAGCTAATTTTTTGTCAAATTTACTCTAAAATTTTTATATTTAGAAAATTATGTTAAATTTGTAGAACATCGTAAAAATTTTAAAAAATGATAATTCAAAAAACTGAAAACTCCAGAATTTCTACATTTGACCCTAACAATTTTTCATTTGGTAGTACTTTCATCGATCATATGATCATTTGTGAGTATGAAAACGGAAAATGGGGTGATGTAAAATTAGTTCCTTACGGTCCGATTCCATTTACGCCTGCTATGATGGGAGTAAACTATGGACAAGCTTGTTTTGAAGGTATGAAAGCCTATAAAGACAAAGACGGGCAGGTTTTCCTTTTCAGGCCTGAAAAGAATTTTGAACGTATCAACAAGTCAGCGAAACGTCTTGCTATGCCGGAAGTGACTGAAGAAATGTTTTTAGACGGATTGAAAGCTTTGGTAGATATTGACAGAGAGTGGATTCCACAGGGGGAAGGAATGTCGCTTTATATCAGACCTTTGATTTTTGCTACAGAGGAAGCTTTGAAAGCAAGAGTTGCTAATAAATATATGTTTGCCATCGTTGCAACACCGGCACAGAGTTATTATTCAGAACCGGTATCTGTAAAGATCTCTGATCACTATTCAAGAGCGGCAAACGGAGGGGTAGGTTCTGCAAAGGCTGCAGGTAACTATGCGGCTTCTTTCTATCCTACACAATTGGCCATTGAAGAAGGGTATGAGCAAATCATCTGGACGGATGATGCTACACACGAATATTTCGAAGAGAGTGGTACAATGAACGTATTTGTTAGAATCAACGATACGATCTATACGCCGCCAACATCTGAGAAAATCCTTGACGGAGTAACGAGAGACAGCTTCATCCAGTTAGCGAAGAAAAGAGGTATCGAAGTGAAAATTGAACCGATTGCGGTAAAAACTGTAATCGAAGCTTTAAAGAATGGTGAACTTAAAGAAGTATGGGGAGTAGGTACAGCAGTAGTAACCACTCAATTCCAGGCTTTAGGATATCAGGGAGAAAAACTTGTGCTTCCGAGATTATCTGATGAAGAAAGCTATGCGGCTATCCTTAAGAAAGATCTGGTAGACTTACAAACCAATTTGTCTGAAGATCCGTTCGGATGGAGAGTGATGGTAGGTCACGTATTGGAAACAGTATAATACTATTGATATAACGATATGAAAGCCGGGTTTTTCCCGGCTTTTTCATATATGCCTATTCACGTAAAATGGACGAAGAGTTTTTGGCTAAGATCAATGCGTTACAACATTCACATATTTCTGTGTCAAGTTTTGTAATTGATTCCCGAAATGTGTATTTTCGCAAAAGTTTATGAAAAAAATACTCTTCATATCAGCCATAAGCCTGTTGAGCTGTAACAGAAACGCACAGACGGCACATCCCCCTGTAGGTGGGGTTTTAAGCCAGAAAGATCTGGATGTTTCTAAGAACAGGATGAAAAATCTAAATGTCATAGAAAGAGGGCAGATTCAGGATTGGATCAGCAGTCAGTCTGTGAAGTATTATCCAACGCAGCTTAATTATTGGGTAACGGTAGAAGGCTATGATCAAAGAGAAAGAAGGAAGGATGAAACAACAATTTCCTATTCTTATGATCTGTATGATTTTGATCAGACGAAAATCTACGATCAGCCTTTTGAAAGAAGAGATGCCAGATTCGGACACTTTGATGAACTGAGAGCAGTGGAGAACGCTTTGCGTTTTATACATGATGGAGAGGAAGTAACACTTTTGGTACCGTCTTCTTTGGCCTACGGAACATACGGAGACGAAAAGAAAATAGACAACGACATTCCATTAATCATAAAATTAAAAGCTTTATAAATACATGAAATTGTTTAACAAGAATATAATTCTGGCAGCGGCAAGTATTTCGCTGATGAGTTGTACCCCAATTTATAAAAAAATGAACGTAGACAAAGAAACTTACGAAGGTCTTAATGACGGACTTTATGCCAATCTTCAAACTACAAAAGGTAACCTGATTGTGAAGTTTGAGGACAAGAAAGCACCAGTAACTGTAGCCAACTTTATCGGTCTTGCAGAAGGGAAAATCGACAACAAAGCTAAGGCTAAAGGAGTTCCTTACTATGACGGAACTATTTTCCACAGAGTAATTAAAGACTTCATGATCCAGGGAGGAGATCCTCAGGGAACTGGAATGGGAGATCCTGGGTATAAATTCGAAGACGAAAGAAACGACCTTAAACACACAGGGAAAGGTATTCTTTCTATGGCGAATTCAGGACCAAATACCAACGGTTCTCAATTCTTTATTACTGAAGTGGCTACCCCTTGGTTAGATGGAAGACATACGATCTTCGGAAAAGTGGTAAAAGGAAATGAGGTAATTGATGCGATTGCTAACGTTGAAAAAGGAGCTCAGGATAAACCTAAAACAGATATTGTTTTAGAAAAAGTTTCTGTTTTCAGCAAAGGTGATGAGTACAAGCATTACGATGCAGCTAAAACTTTCAATGAAGGAAAGGCTAAAATCGCAGAAAACAATAAAGCTTTCATCGCTAAAGAAGAAGCTGAAAAAAAGAAAAGAGAAGAAGAATTCAAAGCTAACCAGGAGAAATTGGTTGAAAACCTAAAAGCTGGTATGCAAAAAACTGAATCAGGCCTTTACTATAAAATTACAAAAACAGCTGACGGTAAAGCTCCAAAAGCTGGTGACAATGTATCTGTACACTATGCAGGTAAATTGGTAGACGGAACTGAATTCGATTCTTCATTCAAGAGAAACGAGCCTATCGAAATTCCAATCGGAATGGGAAGAGTAATCAAAGGATGGGATGAAGGTATCCTGTTATTGAAAGAAGGTGAAACTGCTACATTATTGATCCCGCCTGCAATGGCTTACGGAGAAAGAGGAGCAGGAGGAGTGATCCCGCCAAACTCATGGTTGGTTTTCGATGTTGAGCTTGTAAAAGTAAAATAATTGAATTTCACAATAGTATCAAAGCTGTCCGAGAGGATGGCTTTTTTTATTCTGCTGAGAGATATTCTGTAACGATCTGCGTAAATGGTACGACCCATTTACTATCCGGAAAGGCTCACTGTTTTTCTGATACGAATTATTTTAAACTTGTAACAATAATCAAGAAAATGAAAACCAAATCACTTCTGTTTCTGTTCATTATGCTGTCGTTGATGGCTTTTTCCCAGACTAAAGCAAATCCTGACGATGCAGCAATCAGAAAATCACTTACTTATTTTGTCAACAGCATTCAATCCAAACAGATAGATCAGGCGGTAAGCGGCATATATCCAAAATTCTTCACCATAGTGTCAAAAGAGCAGATGACACAGATTTTGAATATGACTTACAATAATCCATTTATGAAAATTGAAGTAGAAGATCTGAAGTTTGGAAATATTGAAAAGCCTGAACTCATAACCGGGGAATATTTTTCTATTACCCCTTATTTTTTGAAACTGAAATGCAATGTCAGTTCATTAAATGATGATATGAAAAAGAAAATGAACGGTGCTTTGACAGCCAAATACGGAGCAAATAATGTGAAATATGTCGCCAGTGAAGGCTCATATCTCATCAACGCCGCTATGAAAGCCTGTGCGGTTTCAAAAGATAAAAAGACATGGAAATTTGTTATTCTTGAAAAAGAATATAAAAAAGAACTGGTGAAGATTTTACCCAAGAAAATTCTGGATAAGTTCTAAAGAATAAACATTAATTTTTACATTGAATCGTACCGTCCCGAAAAAGACGGTTTTTTGTTTCCTGAAAATACCGTAGAAATACGGATTTCGGTATGAATTTATTACTTCTATCTTTATCATGCACTTAAAAAAACAAAATAAAAAAATATGTTTGACCTGAATTACGACCAGATAAAGAAGGAAATAGAATCTGAAGTATGCAAAGAACACAGTAGGCATCCGGAATTTGTAAAAACAGATGAAGGTTTTGGAATAAAAGCCTGCTGTGAACCATTCAGAGAAGAACTCGTTGAAAAGTCAGGGAAAATGATTGAAGAAGAAACAAAGAAGATCCTTGAAGAAATGATGAAGGATCTGTTTAAAGAATAAGTTTTTACGATGTTAAGATAACTTTGTTATCGGAAGCTGCTCCGGAAGGAGTGGCTTTTTTGTTAGAAATACTATGTTATTATTAACAATATAAATGGAGTAAGATCGTAAACAAAAACCGCCCCCAAACAGGGCGGTTTTCTCAGTAAAATAAATTGAAAAGTTATATGTTCTGTTATCTTTTCTTCATCTTGGTTCCGGCCAGGGAACTGATGAATACAAGGCCAAACCCGATATAAGCGGCAAATGCCGTCAGGTATATAATTAAGCTGTTAAAGCTAGGTTTTAAGGCGTATACCAACACTGAAAATGCAGCAAAACTTAACACCAGCATTAGGCTCCATATATGCAATTTTGCAGCATCTTCATTTCTCTTAAAAATCATTTCAAAAAAGGCTCTCATCATTACTAACATTTTAAGGGTTATACATTAATTTATAGCATAAAGGCGCACTCATCACGGTAAAAAGAATATATTCCTTTACTGGGCTAAGGTTCACGATGACTTTGCCATTTATTTATATCGCAATACCGGGCTGAAAGTCCGGGATATTTTTGTTTTTTTTGAATCAATCAATGATTCCTGGTTATTGTGATACCAGTCAGATACGGGTGCAAAACTGCTGTGAAAAACTAACGGGGGTTAATTAATCACGAGCCCGTATCTTTTACGGCATCGTAGAAAAAAAAGGATTCATATACTAGATATGAACTTGAATCAGTGGAAAAACTGAAAATCCACAGAAAACCTTTTTTCTCATCCTTAGTGTTTTTTTAATTTTTTCTCAAGAATTTATATGCCAATATCATGCCAAAATTCTGTTTGTTCGATTAACACTTTGTTTCACGGGATTGATGAGAGCAGTGGTGAAGCGTTTTTTCTTCTGTTATTTCCTTAAACATAGAAAAATTTTCTGTTTTTTAAAGCTAATAATAATGAACAAAGAAAATATTACGGAGGAGAAGTGTTTTTATATATTTAAAATTACTAGGCTATTCGACATCCTCATAATATAAACTATTCAATTCTTGTTATTTCTGAAAGCATTAGTGA
The DNA here is from genome assembly GCF_046614675.1 of Chryseobacterium cupriresistens. Taxonomy (NCBI): domain Bacteria; kingdom Pseudomonadati; phylum Bacteroidota; class Flavobacteriia; order Flavobacteriales; family Weeksellaceae; genus Chryseobacterium; species Chryseobacterium cupriresistens. The sequence goes on from NZ_JBKKJT010000003.1 coordinate 765,632, forward strand.
CATTTGTGTTAATTGAATAAACCACGAATAACACCAATATTTTTCACGAATAACACCAATTAAACAGTTCAACAGAATCAATAGGAATGGGCTTTAGCCCGTTTTATATTTTATGAATATCTTTCGATGGCTTTAGCCGAAACTTATAAGAGTCCCACAGATTTCACAGATTGACACGGATGCCTGCGTATATTTTTTTACAAATATAATTGGATAGTTAAAAAAAATATTCATCAAAAGTATCAATCATTCTTGGCGATCTGTGAAATCTACAGTTAAAGACATTTTCACAATTATTATAAGTTTCGGCTCCTATGTTTGCAAAAGAATAAATTTACATACAAAGCAAAAGGGGTGAGAGAACAGTTTTGGCTAAATAACTCAGGAAGTATATTGTGCTTTAGAAATGTCCTCACTTCTTTATTCCTTTTAGAGTTTGAACAGAATTTAAAGGATCTAAAAAGATATCTTGGATAATAATCAGGAGACAAAACGAAGGAAGACTTGCTTTTATTTAAAGATAAAAATATGAGTGCATTAAAACAGGTTGTAGGAATAGATGTAGCCAAAGATGAACTGGTGGCA
>NZ_JBKKJT010000040.1:0-288 GCF_046614675.1 Chryseobacterium cupriresistens
GTTGCTGGTAGTGTTACGATTAACGGAATCAATCAGCCTAATGAGAATCCTGAAAATGGTATTACGTTAGGAAATCTTGCTCCTAATGAATTTGTTATTATTACGTTCCAAGTGACAATATCTTCTTCTACTCTTCAATCTACAATTAATAATGATGCTTCTGTTTCCTATACCGTTATCATTGATCCAACAAAACCACCTATTACAATTACAAAGCAAACAAATACCGTTACAACGACAGTCATTGACCCAATGGTTCGTATTGAAAAAACAACTGACAAATCTATT
>NZ_JBKKJT010000041.1:0-287 GCF_046614675.1 Chryseobacterium cupriresistens
GGCTTGATCGCCAGCACCCAGATCAGCACCGAGGCCAGCAGCACCACGAGCAGCGCGACGCCGGCCCACACCCACGCGACGGGCGGACCGGACTGGGTGCGCGTCATCGTCGTGTCGGAGGAGAGCTGGCGCAGCGTGCGGGCGGTCTCCTGCGCGTGCCGCGGGCTGGGACCGTACAGCTCGCTCGTGAGCGAGGTGAGCTGCTTCTTCGTGGGCACGGCGCCGGTCGCGGCGTCGTCGAGCGCCGAGCGGAACGAGGCCGCGTCGGGGAAGCGCTGGAACGGATC
>NZ_JBKKJT010000042.1:0-286 GCF_046614675.1 Chryseobacterium cupriresistens
CAGTTCGGGAGAAGTCACCTCCCAGACCGTATGTGTGCGCTTCGTTATGCCTTCCGGTGCGTCAACGATGACATGCACGATGCCGCGTTCACGCTCCATCGCAAGCATGGATTCCCGGTTCTTGACGTTGAACCAGCCTTCATGTCGGAATTCGAACGCGGTCAGGAGGGGATGCATCCTTTCCGCGCAGTGCTCAACGTGCGCAATCGACTTCGGCACCGCAGTTACCCAATGCGGAAACTGGAACAGCACAGCACCGAGCTTTCCCGCCTCATGCAGGGGGCGT
>NZ_JBKKJT010000043.1:0-286 GCF_046614675.1 Chryseobacterium cupriresistens
AGGCGCAGAGCGAAGCGCTGTTCCGTTCGGTGCAGCTCGCGCTGCAGGCCGACGTCGCGCAGAACTACTTCGAACTGCGTCAGCTCGATTCGGACCAGGACCTGTACCGCCGCACGGTCGAGTTGCGCGAGCAGGCACTGAAGCTCGTGCAGCGCCGCTTCAACGAAGGCGACATCAGCGAGCTCGACGTGTCGCGTGCGAAGAACGAGCTTGCGTCGGCGCAGGCCGATGCGGTCGGCGTCGCGCGCCGCCGCGCGGCGTCCGAGCATGCGCTCGCCATTCTGCT
>NZ_JBKKJT010000044.1:0-285 GCF_046614675.1 Chryseobacterium cupriresistens
GGCGGCCGTCGGCGTCCAACCAGCTGCAACTTCAGGAGCCTGGTAATAAGGGGTACCAACGACTTCGCGCGGGCCATGAAAGGCGACCACTTCGGAGACGCCGAAATCGGTAATCCGCGCCCCGCTGACATTCTCAGGATCCTCAATGAGGATATTCGCTGGTTTGATGTCGAGATGCCGAATACCGACGCGGTGAATTGCGGCGAGAGCCTGGCAAACCTCGATTCCCAGGGAGACCGCCGTGCCCTGGTCCAGGCGATGATCCGGAAGGGATTTCAGGACTTG
>NZ_JBKKJT010000045.1:0-285 GCF_046614675.1 Chryseobacterium cupriresistens
TCTTCTGTAAAACGGTTATCCAGGAACTTTTGTGTCTTTTGTGGATTCCAATTCTTGATAATAACTGAAAAGTCTTATCTCCCACCATCGGAATCTTTTTAATGGATAATGGATTTAAAAAAGGTTTGATCTCCAAATCTTTAATTTCCAGCCTGCCCACCGGCTTTGCTTCTCCTGTGCCTATCTTTGAAACGGTTTTATTGGCAGATAAGGCAAAGCTTATGGGCTCCATAATTTCCTTCCGGGATGTTTCCTTCAAAATCTTTATAATCGTAAGGATGATCT
>NZ_JBKKJT010000046.1:0-285 GCF_046614675.1 Chryseobacterium cupriresistens
TGGACCAGCGCATCGTCGCCACGCTCGCCGGCTGCGACTGGGTGCGCAATGCTCAGAACCTGATCCTGACCGGCCCCACCGGCGCGGGCAAGACGTGGCTCGCTTGCGCGTTCGGCCAGCAGGCGTGCCGGCAGGGCTTCTCCGTGTTCTATGTGCGCGTCGCGCGGCTGTTCGAAGAGCTGAAAATCGCGCACGGCGACGGCAGCTTCACACGTCGGCTTGCGCAACTCGCGAAGATTGATGTGCTGATCCTCGACGATTGGGGCTTGCAGGATCTCGACCAGG
>NZ_JBKKJT010000047.1:0-284 GCF_046614675.1 Chryseobacterium cupriresistens
CACCGCGACACGGCCCATGGTCATGAAGATCGGCCGCGGCAGATCGAGCACGGCCGGCTGATCCGGATTGAAGATCTTGGTGTCGACGCCGCGGGTCCAAGAGCCGAGCCTGCGGAAGCCGCGCTCGGCAAGCTCGGTCCGCAGCGAGTCGGTCGCAACCATCGTCATGGAGCCTGCGGCATGGAAGTGCCGCAGCACGGCGTAGCCGACGCTGTCGGGAATTCCGGTGCGCACCGAAACATATTCGGGGAAGCGCGTTGTATAGGACGTGGTGAAGGCGAGCT
>NZ_JBKKJT010000048.1:0-284 GCF_046614675.1 Chryseobacterium cupriresistens
TTACCGGTGAGCGTTGTGCGCAGCGCGAGCCATTCGTCGATGGCGCTTCGGCCGAGAACCGGCGCTGCGGTGTGTCCGAGGGCAACGATCATCTGCCCAACAAGATGGATGGACATCGCGACGTCGTCGGCCTGGAACAGCTCGGGACGTAGGAGCTCGACGCGATCACGACAGGCCTGAACATCCCCATAGGGGACCTCTGAAACGAGGGATTGCACAAGCGCCTCCGCCTCGGCGCGTCGGCAAAGCGAGAACGCAACCGTTGGGGGCTGTGACGTCGTAAC
>NZ_JBKKJT010000049.1:0-284 GCF_046614675.1 Chryseobacterium cupriresistens
TGCCGCCCGGTTCGCCGCTTGGCCGCGGACTGTCGGCGGATGCGGCGCGCGATCTCGGCCTGCTGCCGGGAACCGCGGTCGGCGCCTCGCTGATCGATGCCCATGCCGGCGGCGTCGGCGCGATCGGCGGCCGCGATGGCTCCGGCGCCGAGGTCGATGTCTGCCAGCGATTGGCCTACATCATGGGGACGTCGGCGTGCATCATGGCAACGACGGTCGATCCCTGCTTTGTGCCTGGCGTCTGGGGCCCGTATTTCGAAGGCATGGTGCCGGGCTTCTGGCTC
>NZ_JBKKJT010000004.1:0-480414 GCF_046614675.1 Chryseobacterium cupriresistens
TCTAAAAGGAATAAAGAAGTGAGGACATTTCTAAAGCACAATATACTTCCTGAGTTATTTAGCCAAAACTGTTCTCTCACCCCTTTTGCTTTGTATGTAAATTTATTCTTTTGCAAACATAGGAGCCAAAAATTATGAAAGAATATCTGTATTCAAACCCAAAATAACTGTTCATATTCCCTTTTTATATTTTACAATGTGAACATCTATTCATATTCAAAATTCCTAATATTTGTAATATCCCGTAATAACGATAAAAAAAGCCCCCGGAAATTACTTCCGGAGACCTCTATTTGAAATTAAATCTAGGTACTTATATGATGATGTTATAAGTTAAAGTTAGTCCATCCTGCATACCATGTATCCGTAGCATCTTTTACAGCACCTCTGTAAGTAACCTGTGTAAACCAGGTTGCTAATTTAGCGTTTGTAAATGCTCCACCTGTTAATAATGGAGAACCTGAAGTAGGGGTAAAGTTTGGAGTAGTTCCTGCAGGAGCCCAAGCACCGGCAAGTTTTACATCAGCTGTAGAAGCAAGGATGGTGTTTCCTTTAGCATTGAACCATGTAGTAAGGTCAGCTAACGTATACGTCGTCGGCGTAGAAGTTGATGGGCCAAATTTTAAAGGAGTTGTAGTTCCAGCCAATATGTTGTTTTCGAAGAATAATTTGTTACCAACAATATTGTTATCTGTTGGAGAACCTTTCGTAGCATCGATGAATAAACCAACCGGGAATCCTGTGAATACAGAGTTGAATACAGAGATAGAAGAGTTTCTTCTGATCTGTAGTGCATTCTGGAATAGCGCATTGATTGATCCCGGAGCTGCAGAGTTGATTGGCCCGATAATCGTCATGTTAGAGAACGTAGCGGATGTTTGAGGTGTTAAAGTAGAACCGTTGGCATCATTATCAGATTCAAATGCGTTAGAACCTGAAACGTCTGCTACCTGAGAATCTCTTACTGCGATACCAAACTGTACCTTTCCTGAATACCCGTTGTCAGTATCGAAATCGTCATCAAGACCTTTGTAAGAAATAAGGTGAGAACAGTTTACTGTTCCTCCGAACCACTCAAAACTGTCATCGTTAGCATAAGCAACCTCTACATAATCTACTGTAGTTCCGTTACCTACACCACCGAATGTAAGTCCGTTAACCTCTTTATCTGGTAAAAATGCATATCCTGCATATTCTATTCTTACATATTTTAATACACCACTATTATCAGCAGCATTGGTTCCGCCATAAAGTCCAAGACCTTCAGAGTTGTTGATTCCTCCTTCAATTTCTCCAACTCCGTTTGCGCCTCCGAAAGATGCATTGGTAGGAGCGTTTCCTAAAATAACTAAACCTGCCCAGTCTCCTCTTTTAGGACTTGGTTTTTCTGAAGTGAAAATAATAGGGTTGGCAGCAGTACCTTCTGCCATGATTTTACTTCCTCTTGTAATGATCAAAGCTCCGTTTTTATCAGCTTCACCTACAATCTTTGTACCTGGCTCGATCGTTAAAGTAGCTCCGTTAGTTACATATACCAGTCCTCTCAGCTTATAGATTTTATTGGCTTTAAGTGTAGTATTGGAAGTGATTTTTCCTGAAAGAATAAGGTTTTCAGTTTCTCCGTTTCCGTTACCTCCATTTTGAATAATGGTAGGTCCATCTTCTTCTATATTTCTACATGCGGTAGTTGATACTAGAGCGCCAAGCATTAAAGAATATAAAACGAACTTTTTCATGTTATAAAGAATTAAATTATTTATTAGATTATTTGTTGAGTGAATTAAAAATTGTATCCCAGTGTTAAACTGATATTGGTTCCTGTAAGTCTTTCAATAGCAAGAGCATCTTTGCTGTCATACTTGCCATTGTCGTTCAGGTCATGGTAGAATTTGGCACGACGGTTCAGGATGTCTGAAACATTCAGCTTGATCTCTCCTTTGTTGCTCCATAGTTTTTTAGAAAGCTGGAAGTCTAAAAGAGGTCTTGGTGCTTCCCAGATTGGTGGAACCTGATCGTTCCCTACATAAAGGATTCTTCTTCCGATCATGTTGAACAATAGCGTTGAAGACCATCCTGATTTTTCAGTATCATACTGAAGACTTAGGTTGACAGTATATGGAGATTGTCCCTGCATTGGTCTGTCAATATTGGTAGCTTCGTCTGTTACTCTGTTTTTGATTAATGCTACGTTTCCACCCAGCGTAAAGTTTTTAAGAGCGCTTACAAAATCCAGTTTTTTTCTGGCTTCCACTTCCAGTCCGTAAGCATCAGCTTTATCTACGTTAAGATAGTTGAAGGTGTTACTCGTTCCTACCCCGGATTGGTTGAAGTATAATTCGATCGGTTTTTTGAAGTTTTTATAGAAACCTGCCACGGAAATAATTTCCCCGTTTCTTGGGTAGAATTCCCAGCGAAGGTCGGCACTCGTAATTTTGGTTCTTTCGATAGATTTGTTACCGATTACAGTTGCTCCCAGATCAAAATCATAATATGCCAAAGGAGAAACTTCTCTAAATTCTGGTCTTACAACAGTTTGTGAACCTGCAAGACGGATATTCATTTTAGGATTTACCTTGAATGTTAAGTTCACAGCAGGTAAGAAATCTGTAACACGAGTGTTTACAAAACGGTCATCGCTTTTCTTCGTGCTTCCTACCAACTGATCAAAGTTCTCCACTCTTAATCCCCAGACAGCTCTTAACCATGGTGTGAAGTTATTGTCAAACTGTAAGTATCCTGCGTTAAGGATGGTGTTGGCAATATATCTGTACTGGTTTCCTGCAATTTCATCAAATGTGAATCCACCGTTAGTTCCGAAGTTACCAGGATTGAAGATGGTTTCAAAAGGCTGGGAAAGTAATCCCTGATTGAAGTTTTCAAGCCTTACAGAGAATGGTCTTGAGTTGTATATTCTGTCTTTTACCTGGAATAAATAACCTCCTTTGATCGTTTGTTTTTGTCCAAACATCGTAAACGTCTTGGAAACATCACCTCCTGCATTATATAAATAGTCGCTTAGGGTGGAGTAGAATACACTTCCTGATTTTTGAGAAAGACCATTAGAAATTAATGCTAAATAAGGGCTTCCCGGCATATTCGTATATTGGTTATACTGTAAACGCTGCAGCAAAGGAATGTATTGATCAAGGATTCCGAAACTTCCGTACCAGTTCACGGTCAATCCGCCAAGTACATCAATTTTATGATTACCGGAAAGGGTAGAGTTATAGAAAGTTGTTTCTTTAAATCCAATTTCCCTTGCCATGATATTGGTACCGTTAATCGGATCAAATTCAAAGTCCTTTCCTGTTCTGAAGGACATGTGATTTACCGTATTGTTGGTGATGATATTCTTTAAGGAGATTTTATTATTGTTGTTCAGCTTTAAAGAAAGGTTCAACATCCCTCCTAAAATAATATCATTGCTGTATTTTTCTGTAAAATAATCGAAGTTGGTATCAGCAAGCTGGTCGTTGATAGTAAAGAAACGGTTGGTAGATTCGGTTCTTCTTTTGTTGTTACTATAGTTTAAAACAGCAATTACTCCTAAATCTTTTCCGAATACTTTCGTGTTGAAACCTCCGTCTAATTGTAAACTTAAGTTTTCAGGATAACCAATGCTGTTGTATCCCAGATTCTTGGTATATCCTTTACCAATCTCTGTTTTTTGTGCTTCAGTCAGAATACTGAAAGCATTTTTCGCAGGCATATTGGTTGGAAGTTTTCTATAGCCGTCATCAATTCCTAAAAAGTCCCATTTTCCTCCTTTCTGCATATGGAATTCCTGTCCCATAGTAGCAGTGTTTCCACCTACACCTACCTGTACATTGAAGAAGTTTTTATTAGGAATATCCTTCGTATTTACCTGAATCAAAGCACCTCCCCATTCTCCTGTATATTCCGGAATGAACGTTTTGTTGATAACAAGGGTTTCGATAACGTTAGCAGGGAAAAGATCAAAAGAGAAAGTCTTTCTGTCAGGCTCCGTACTGGATAACTGAATACCGTTCAGCATGGCCTGGTTATAACGGTCTGATAAACCTCTTACTACAATATATTTTCCGTCGAATAAACTCACCCCTGAAACTCTTTTCAGAACTTCACCGGTGTTTCTGTCCGGACTTCTTTTAATCGCTTCAACACCGATAACCTGAGAAACTACACCGGCATTCTTTTGTAAACCGATGGTAGAGGCTATGGTTTCTTTTCTTGCGTTTGATTTTATGACAACTCCCTCAATTTCTTTCTCTTTGGTAGAGGGCTTATCCAGAACGATATCAAGATGGGTGTTACCTTCATTTTTGATAATAACTTCACTGATCTCTTTTCTGTTATACCCGTTGGAACTTACGGTTACAATGTAATTGGTGCCAGGGGAAAGGTTGATAGAGTAGTATCCGGAAATGTCAGTGGTTACTTCCTGACCATTTACTTTTACCTTTACACCTTCTATTGGAGTATTATCTTTCTCGTCCAATACCCTACCTTCCAAAATCTGACTTTGTGCAAAAGCATAGCCAGCAGAAAACAAGGCAAGTAGCATGATGCTCTTGTGGAGTTGTTTTTTCATTATTACTTCTTTTACTTCTTTTTCAAGGGCAAAATAAAGGCTAAGTTTTTAAGAAAACTTTAGGAGAATCTTAATTAATTATGAAGTTTGTATTAACGAAAGAACAGATTTTATACTTATCGATGTTTAATTTATATAATTATAATTTTTGTTTTAATGTTAATTATTATTCCTTATATTTGATTTGTGTATATTTATTTATTGATTTTTTTATTGATTTTGTAATTAATGTGTAAAATGTAATTTTTTAATAATTAGTTAACATTTGGCGGATAGATGAAATCAATTGAAATAATTAATTTTGTGGGAATTCTTAAACTAGAAGATGAGCAAAAAAATTCTTTTAATAGACGATGAACTGGACATTTTAGAGATTCTGTCTTACAATTTGGAAAAAGAAGGGTATGATATCTATACCGCTACCAATGGTAACGAAGGTATAGAAAAAGCAAAGGAAATTGTTCCGGATCTTATCTTATTAGATGTCATGATGCCTGAAAAAGATGGTATAGAAACCTGTCAGGAACTTCGTAAAGTGAAAGAACTGCAAAAAACACTTATCGTGTTCCTTTCTGCAAGAAGCGAAGAGTTTTCTCAATTAGCAGGTTTTCAGGCGGGTGCTAATGATTACATTGTAAAACTGATCAAACCGAAAATCCTTATCTCTAAAGTAAATGCATTATTACAGCTAACCTCTCAGGTGTCTGACAATGCTAAACTCATCGAAATCGGAGACCTTGTTATCGATAAAGATAACTTCAGGGTTTCCAAAAGCGGACAGCAATTTCTTCTTCCTAAAAAAGAATTTGATTTGCTTTACCTTTTGGCTTCCAATACTGAGAAGGTTTTCAAAAGAGAAGAGATCCTGGAAAAAGTTTGGGGTAATGATGTGATCGTAGGAGAAAGAACCATTGATGTTCACATCAGAAGACTAAGAGAAAAACTGGGAATCAATACGATTCAGACATTAAAAGGGATTGGGTATAAACTGATCGTTTAATTATTTAAAAATCCTAACTTTACGTTCAATCATTAAAACGTTGTAAAATTGAAATTTTACAGACTTACCCTCGTTGCCTCCTGTCTGCTGACACTGGTAATGCTCCTTTTAGTAGTCGTATTCGATTCGCTGAAAGATATCTATTATGAGACCCCTTTGTTCAAAACGGGTCTTTTCATCTGTATTATCCTGATCTTTATGATCAACTGTGTAGTACTGGAGCTGCTCTTTAATTATTACGGAAGAAAGCAGGTGAAAGGACTTTCCGGAATCCTTCCTCAGGAAATGGTTCATGATAATGATGAAAATATAACCATTAAAGAATTAGGAGAAAGATTTTCAGACCTTAATCAGCAGAGAGCTTCCGAAATTGATATGATGAAAGAGATGGAAAGTTACCGTAAAGAATACATCGGAAATGTTTCCCATGAGCTGAAGACTCCTCTTTTTTCTATCCAAGGATATGTAGAAACCCTAAGAGACGGCGGCGTGGATAATCTTACAATCCGTGACAAATATCTGGAGAGAATTGATAAATCGGTAGAAAGACTGATCGCTATTGTGACAGATCTTGATATGATTAACAGGCTGGAAGCCGGTGAAATCAATCTTACCGTTTCAAAATTCGATGTGAATCTTCTGATCAAAGAGATTTTTGACCTTCTTGATCTTGAAGCTGAAAAACGAAATACAACATTACAAATTCAGACCCTTCATCCGCAGATTTTTGTGGAAGCCGATAAACAGAAAATCTCCCAGGTTTTTATTAATCTGATTTCCAATGCTATTCATTATGCCAACAGGCAGGAAGCAAAAGTGATTGTAAAAACCAGTGTCCTTAAAAATAAGGTACTGATCGAAGTGATAGACAATGGAATGGGTATCAAATCTGAAATTCTTCCAAGAATCTTCGAAAGATTTTATCGTGTGGAAACCAGCAGAAGCAGAAGAGAAGGCGGCTCCGGACTCGGTCTGGCTATTGTAAAACACATCCTTGAAGCTCACAACGAAAACATTACCGTAGAAAGCGTTTACCTTGAAGGGACGAAGTTCAGTTTTATGCTTGAAAAAAGTAAATAATTCCGGCAAAATGTAAGAAAAAAAAATATTTTAAAAAATCCTGAAATATTTTTTTGTCACATGTCATTTATTATATATTTGCAACAGAGATTTATCATAATTATAAAGGCAAAAAGTAATTTAAGAAACTGATATGGTTTACAAAATCCGCGTAATATTAGATGCGAAAGAGGATATTTTCCGTGATGTCGAAGTTAAGGGAAAACAAACGTTATGGAACTTACATTTAGGAATTAAAAGTGCATTCAGTCTGCAGGGAGATGAGCTTTCTACTTTTAATCTGTTGGAAGATGACGGAACGATCGTAAAAAGTGTCCCATTGGAAGATATGAGTGATGATGGTGATGGTGAGATCATGTCAGATGTTTACATTGATGAAGCTTTTGAAAATGTAGGTGACAAAGCGCAATTCCAGTATGGACTTCTTGATCTTTGGGAATTCTTCTGCGAGCTTGTGGAAGTAATTGAAGAAACAAAAGGCGTGAACTATCCGATCACTGTATACAGATTTGGAAATGTTCCATTAAAAGCTCCAAGCAAAAACGGAAGTGCCGGAGGTGGCAAAAAGAAATCAGCAATGCCATTGGTAGATGATGAGTTCGGTTTTGATGATGATTTCGGAGCGGGAGGAAACTTTTCAGACGAAGATGATGACAGCTTTGATGATGAGGAAGAAGAAGACTACAATGACGATGTCTTTGATGATGAGGATGACAATGATGATGAAAGATAATCATACAATATACTGGCCCCGGATTTAGATCCGGGGCTTTTTTATGGAGTTTTACTTATGCTTTTTTTACAGAATTTCTTTAAACTTTTATTTTTTGAAACATTAAGATTGGTATTAAGTTGTTAATATAAGCTTCGCTTTAAGCTTAAAAATCAGAATGATTCATCTTAACTAGACTTTATTTCTTAAATCCTTCTTAATGGTTTTAATAGATCCAGCATTTTTTATAAGTCTAAATACTACTTATCCTTTTTCTCCAAAAACAATCCTTACTTTTGTTAAAAATAGTTTAATGAAAAAATTAATTTTGTTAGCTGTAATTGGTCTGGGAATTGTTTCCTGTACCACTCAAAAAAAAATCCGGAAGATGACAGAACTGCCAAAAGATTGGAAACATAATACAAATATTTACGAAGTAAACATAAGACAATACACTCAGGAAGGAACTTTCAAAGCATTTGCAAAAGAAATGCCCCGACTGAAATCTATGGGAGTAAAAACACTCTGGTTTATGCCTGTTACTCCGATTGCCCGGCAAAATAAAAAGGGAAGTCTGGGGAGTCCTTATGCCGCAGCAGATTATACTTCCATCAATCCTGAATTCGGAACCCTGCAGGATTTTAAAGATATGGTGAATGAAGCTCACAGGTTAGGATTCAAAGTCATCATCGACTGGGTAGCCAATCATACCGGCTGGGATCATCTATGGACAAAAACACATCCTGAATTTTATCTTAAAGATCCGGATGGAAAATTCCATATTGCTTCCGGAATGGATGATATTATTGAATTGGATTATAAAAACCAGGAAATGCGCCAGGCAATGATTGATGCTATGAAGTTCTGGGTACAGGAAACCAATATCGACGGATTCCGGTGTGATCTTGCTTCATGGGTGGAAGTCGATTTCTGGGAACAGGCACGTCCTGAAGTGGAAAAAATAAAGCCTCTTTTCTGGCTGGGAGAATTTGATGAGCTGGAAAGTCCGGAATATGGTAAAGTTTTCGACGCAAGTTATTCCTGGAAATGGATGCACAAATCTGCCGACTATTACAAAAATAATGAACCTCTTCAGGAATTAAAAGATCTTCTGAGACAATACTCCAATATCGGAGACGCTTCAATGAGAGCCTGGTTTACCACCAATCACGATGAAAACTCATGGAACGGAACAGAATATGAAAAATACGGAGTCATTACAAAACCTATGGCAGTATTCTCTGCAACATGGAATGGCATTCCGTTATTATATTCCGGCCAGGAACTTCCAAATATGAAGAGATTGGAATTTTTCGAAAAAGATGCTATCAAATGGACCAATACCTATCAGGCTGCAGATTTCTATAAAACATTATTGGATTTAAAAACATCAAATCCTGCATTAAGAGGAGGTGATTCCAATGTGACCACCTATCTTCTTAATACGACAGCCAATGATAAAATTCTTGCTTATGTAAGGAAAAATGGGAAAGATGAAGTGCTGGTAGTCCTGAACATGTCAAAAGAACCGCTTAATTTCTCCATTGAAGACGAACATCTGTCCGGAACCTTCAGAAATGTTTTTGATAAAACCAAAAGAGATTTCAGCAATGGAAAAGATTTTAGTTTTAAGGTATCTGATTTTGCCGTATTTGAAAAGTAATATTTAAATCTTTGGCTTTATCTTAATGCATAGTCACTAAGCAGTACCTAATTCCCCTCCGCTGGAGGGGTGTCAAAATCTATGATTTTGACGGGGTGGTTTATCTGCCCGCAATAAAAAAGATCATCCAATGAACAAACAGGAAATAATCAATATCATTAAAGCAAAAGCCGCAGATAAAATCCGGTATTTTGAAAATCTTATTGCAGAAACACGGGCTTCCAACAATGACACCAAAAGCTCGATGGGTGATAAATATGAAACCGGAAGAGAAATGCTTCAGCAGGAAATCAATAACCTGCAGAGGCAGCTCAATGAAGTGTTGAATCAACAGGCTGTTTTGCAGAAAATAACTTCTGATCCTTCGGAAAAAGTTCAGAACGGAACATTGGTGAAAACCAATAAAGGAATGTTTTATGTTGCGGCGTCAATGGGAGAGATTATTGTTGAGAACCAGAAAATCATGACGGTTTCTGCAGAATCTCCTTTAGTGAAGGCTATGTTTGGCAAGAAAATGGGAGAGACATTTACCATCAACAATATCAGTCAGGATATTGAGCATATTTGGTAATAATCTTTAAAATAATATGAAAATTAAAAATTTATTTTTCCTTGCCTTTTTATTGGTAGGTTTGGCGGTCAATGCACAGGTTCGTGCCTCCGTTTCGTCAAAAACGTATGATCTGGAAACAGTTAAATTTACTGTAGATGGTTTTGTGTTTACACTTAATGCAGACGGGTCAATTGCTGATTTTAATGCTCCTGACCTGAATGGCAAGCTGGAATACTATGATGATCAGGTTTTTGATAAAGTGAAATATGGAAAACTTAAAAGCATTGGAAACGTTAAAATAGATTACTGGGAAGATTCTACTTTCACTAAGGAAAAAGCCGGTAAGCTGAAACGTTTAGGGAATATTTCCGTAGACTATTGGGAAGATTCTGCCTTTACTGAAGAAAAAGCAGGTAAGGTAAAGAAAATAGGAAATCTTGCTATAGATTATTGGCCTAATGATATCATAGATAACAGCAAGATGGGCAAGCTGAAAACGATAGGATCTATTGTGATAGATTATGGAGCAAAAGACGTGATTGATCAGAGTAAGTATAAAAAGCTTGTAAAATTCGGTCCTGTGAGTCTTGATTATTATACTGATAGTTTTATAGACGAAAACAGAAACGGACAGCTGAAATCCATTAACGGAAACAGTGAAAAAATTAGTGTCTCTGTATTGTAATCCATCTGTTGTCTTAATTGGCTGAGAGTGTAGTCTATACATTCATTTATCGAAAAAAACATAAATCTCTTATAAAAAGTATCCATAGGCAGGATGCTTTTTTTTTACTAAATTTGGTCCATAAATTCCTTATCAAAATGCAAAACTACCTGGACCTTTTACAGCATATTTTAGACAACGGAACTGATAAAACAGATAGAACAGGCACCGGAACAAGAAGTGTTTTCGGATATCAGCTGAGATATGATCTGTCTAAAGGATTTCCCTTGGTAACGACGAAAAAAGTGCATTTGAAATCCATTATCTATGAGTTGCTTTGGTTCCTGAAAGGAGATACCAATATTAAGTATCTTAATGATAACGGGGTAAGCATCTGGGATGAATGGGCAGATGAAAATGGAAATCTGGGACCTGTTTATGGTGCACAATGGAGAAGCTGGAATGGAGCAGACGGAAAAGTAGTAGACCAGATTACAGAAGTAATTGACCAGATCAAAAAAAATCCGGATTCCAGAAGACTTATCGTATCAGCATGGAATGTTGCAGAAATTCCTAACATGGCTTTGGCTCCTTGTCATGCCTTGTTCCAGTTCTACGTAGCTGATGGTAAATTATCGCTGCAGCTGTATCAGAGAAGTGCAGATGTTTTCCTTGGTGTACCGTTCAATATTGCAAGTTATGCATTGCTGCTGATGATGGTAGCTCAGGTATGTGATCTTGAAGTAGGGGATTATGTTCACAGTTTTGGAGATGTTCATATTTATAACAATCATTTTGAACAGGTAAACAGACAGCTTGGAAGAGAACCACGATCACTTCCTACAATGAAATTAAATCCTGACGTTAAAAATATCTTTGATTTCGATTTCGAGGACTTTACGCTGGAAAATTATGATCCGCATCCGGGGATCAAAGCTCCTGTAGCCATTTAATTTTTTATATCTTTTTATTTTTTAAATTTACTTCTATTACTTTCATGTGAATAGATGATATTGTCTGTGGTCATAAGTCAGGGAATTAGAATATAAATCCTTTACTACGCTTTCTTTTGGCAATAGTTTCTTACATTTGGAAGAACAATGCCCGTTCACCGGATTTCTTTTGTAAGATGATCCGTTGGGAGGCAATATATCATAAATGTCAAATGCTTAAGAACAGATTATGAAGTATTTAAAAATTAATATTGAAGAAAATGCAGATATTGAAGTACTGAAGAATGCTGTACTTCAGCTGAAAGGTGTGGCATCCGCAGAAATAGTGGATGACGAAAATCCGGAAAGTGAACTCAAAAAAGCGTTTGCAAAAACGAAGGAACAACTTAAAAAGGGCGACTATGAAACCCTTGTTAATGATATTTTCGACATCATCATAAAAAAATAATTCTAAAAAATAATAAAGCAGACCGATGAGAAAGGCTATTTTATCAATTGCTATACTTGGAATTTTATTTTCCGCCAATGTATCAGCACAAACCGAAACTTCAGGAAGAGAAAAAGTATACAGAGCTACCCACACGAAAGTAACGGAGCTTAAGCACACAAAACTGAAAGTGAATTTCGATTATCAGAAAGAACAGATGAATGGGGAAGAATGGCTTACCGCTTCACCTTACTTCTATGCCACCAATGAGCTTACCCTTGATGCAAAAGGAATGCTGATTCATGAAGTGGCTCTTGATAACAACGGTAAAAAGTCTCCTTTAAAATACGAATACAAAGATGATGTTCTAAAAATTACGCTGGATAAAACTTATCAGAGAAATCAGGATTATACCGTTTACATCAAATATACCTCCCGCCCGAATGAAGTGAAACAACAGGGAAGTATGGCAATCAATGATGCAAAGGGTTTGTATTTCATAAACGCTCAGGGAACAGATCCCAACACGCCAACGCAAATCTGGACACAGGGAGAAACAGAATCTTCTTCAGCATGGTTTCCTACTATTGATAAACCCAACCAAAAGACAACACAGGAAATCTTTATGACAGTTCCTGATAAATATGTAACGCTTTCCAACGGTCTTATGAAAGATTCTAAAAAAGAATCCAACGGACTTAGAACCGATCATTGGGTGATGGACAAGAGACATTCTACTTATCTTTTCTTTATGGGCGTTGGAGAATATGCCATCGTAAAAGACAAATGGAAAAACATTCCTGTTGATTATTATATTGAAAAGGAATACGAGCCTTATGCTAAACAGATCTACGGAAATACTCCGGAAATGATCGACTTTTTCTCCAAAAAGCTGAATTATGACTATCCATGGGCGAAATATGCCCAGATTTCCGGAAGAGATTATGTAAGTGGTGCAATGGAAAATACCACAGCCACTCTTCATGGAAGTGATATCCTTCAGAAACCCGGTCAGCTTATCGATGAAAATACATGGGAAGATACCATTGCCCATGAACTGTTCCATCATTGGTTTGGAGATCTGGTAACGGCAGAAAGCTGGAGCAACCTTACCGTCAATGAATCTTTTGCTAACTATTCCGAATACCTTTGGAATGAATACAAATATGGAAAAGACCAGGCAGATTATCACCTGATGACGGATGTGAATAATTATCTTCATAATCCGTCCGATTTTAATAAAAATCTGGTGAGATTCAATTACGAATCCCGTGAAGATGTTTTTGATCTTGTAACATACCAGAAAGGAGGTGGCATTTTAAATATGCTGAGAAACTATCTTGGAGATGATGCCTTCTTTGCCGGAATGAATGATTATCTGAAAACCAATGAATACCAAAATGCTGAAGCCCACCAATTAAGATTGTCTTTTGAAAAAGTTTCCGGGAAAGACTTAAACTGGTTCTTTAATCAATGGTATTTTGGAAGCGGAAACCCAAAGATTAATTATTCATCCACCTTTGAGCCGGTAAAAAAACAGGTTGCCGTAACCATTAATCAAACTCAGGAAAAACCATTTGAATTTCCTCTGGCTATTGATGTCTATGACAATGGAAAACCTAAAAGATATAATGTCTGGGTAAATGCAGAAGCAAAAAATACATTCAGTTTTGATGTTTCTAAAACACCGGATCTTGTCAATATCAACGCAGACGGAGTTTTACTTGCTGATATTACGGATACTAAAACTCCGGAACAGAATCTGATGCAGTTTACCAACTCCAAGGAATTTAAAAGCAGATATCTGGCTCTAAACGGAATTAAAGATCAGGCCGGGAAAAACCCTGCAGCTGTAAAATTATTGGCTGCTGCATTAAAAGATCCTTTCTTCAGAGTAAGAAAAAAAGCATTAAACTTAATGGACCTTACTAATCCTGAACAAATGAAAGCATTGGGTGCTGAAGTTGAAAAACTGGCTTCCAATGATCCTAAAACATTGGTACAAGCGGCAGCTATTACGGCTTTAGGAAAAACAAAAGATAAAAAATACCTTCCTTTATTTGAAAAAGGTGTAAATGCTGTTTCAAATGCAGTAAAAGGAAGTTCAATGGGTGCGCTTCTTTCTATTGATCCGTCAAGAGCAAACAGTCTTGCTGATAAAATTGATATGAAAGGTGCTTCAGAAGAATTGCAGGCACAATTGCTTCCTGTTATTGTAAAGAACAGAATTACTTCACAGATAGAAAATATTGCACCTCTTGCCACTTTTTATCCATTCATTAAATTCCAGAATCCGGAATTGGGAAAAGCAGCAGAAGACGGTTTCAACTGGATCATGACTTCCGATAACCTGAAAGCTACTGAAAGTGTCACTAAAATAGCAGGATATGCCAAAAACCAAATGGCAGGCAATCCACAGGCTAAAATGATGATGGTTCAGACGCTGAAAGATGGCTTGAGCAAAAAAATGGAACTGCTGAAACAGAATCCGCAAAACGCCGCAAGTATCAACAAGCAGATTGATGTCATCAATAAAGCAATTGAAAATTATAAGTAAAATAGATAAAGCCGGCAAATATGCCGGCTTTCTTTTACTGTTAAAGGTTTCTGGATTACTGTATTATATTTTAAAACGCATTGGTTTTTAATGATGTTGCAAAAATTAGCATTTTTTACCACTGTTTTTTGCATTATCTTTCATAAATTCGTTTAAAATTTAGACAATTATGAGTTTTGGAATTGAAGCAGCGGGTTATTATGTGCCTGGTTTATATTTGGAGATTAAGGATTTAGCAGAAAAAAGAGGGATAGAGCCGGCGAAATTGGAAAAAGGCCTGGGTCTTCATAAAATGGGACTTTCTGATGTTCACGAAGACGCTGCCACTTTTGCAGCAGAAGCGTTACTGAAGCTTATAAAAGATTATGAGATCAACCCTGAGGAAATGGCAAGAGTATATCTGGGAACAGAAAGTGCTGTAGATGCGGCAAAACCTACAGCTTCCTATGCTGTACAAATGGTAGAAAAAGTATTGGAAGAAGAATTTGGAACAAGATGTTTCAGAAACTGTGATGTGCTTGATATGACTTTTGCCTGCGTAGGGGGAGTAGATGCTTTACACAATGCTCTGGACTTTGTGAGGGTAAATCCTGATAAAAAAGCAGTTGTGATAGCCAGTGATTATGCAAAATATGAATTGGCTTCTTCAGGAGAATATACACAGGGAGGTGGCGCGGTAGCCCTTTTGGTTTCATCCAAACCGGACCTTCTTGAAATTGAAAATAATTGGGGAGTTGCTTCAGAAAGTGTTTTTGATTTTTTCAAACCCAGAAGATCATATAAAAAAGAAGACTTGAATGGGGCTCCTGAAACATATCCAGAAAAGATTGAAATTTTTACAGATGAGCCTGTTTTTGACGGACAATATTCTAACCAATGCTATCAGGATAGAATAAAAGAAGCTTATTATCATTATAAAGAATTAACAGGACAGGATAGACCATATGAAAACTGGGAGTATATTATCTTCCATCTTCCTTATGCCTTCCACGGAAAAAGAGTTTTCACAGAAATCTACAGTCTGGAGAATGGTCTTTCCTATGAAACGGCTGATGAACAGAAAGCAATCGCTAAGTCAGAAAATTATCTGAAATTAATCAATGATAAGATAGAAAAGACCCAGAGAGCTTCTTCTGAGATCGGGAATATGTACACCGCTTCTATTTTTATGGCATTTCTTTCTGCTTTACAGACATCTTTTAATGAAAATGAAGAACTTTCAGGAAAAGAAATTGGCTTTGTGGGATATGGAAGCGGATCGAAATCAAAGGTGTTTGCCGGGAAGGTATCCGGAAACTGGCGAAAAGTAGCAGAAAAATGGAATTTATTTGAACATTTGAACAGGAGAACTGCTGTTGATTTTGAAACCTATGAAAAGCTTCACAGAAAGCAGCTGAAAGATTCTGTAAATAAAAATTACAAAGGCTTTGGACTTGTCTCTATTGAAACAGAAAATCCTGTTTTAATCGGAGCAAGATACTATCATTACCAGAAGTAACTATATTCTCAGTAAAATTGTATAAAAGCATCTCATACTTTGGGATGCTTTACTTTTTTATCTATAGAGATATTATGGTATTTTACAGTTGGATTATTTGTAATTTTAATAATGAGACAGTCAAAAAACGACAATAAATGCTGTGTGAAATTCTCTACAATTCATTTGAACTCAGTAAACAGTAAATGAACGGTTTTTTTAATTGTTATGATGAATAAAAAATTATGAAACAGGAATTCTCTGTTGGCAGAAGGCTGTTTTTTATATAAAATTTAAGAAGAAAGCCTGTTTTTCACTCCATTTTCTTTAAATTGGTGAATTATTTATATGTATTTTTTACTTCACAATTTGTTATTAATGTTTATTTTTTTAATCATTTATTTTAAATTAATGAAAATTGATTTTAATTTTAAAATTTATTAAAATTTCGTTAATATACAAATTGACTTATTTTTTGTTAATTTTTTAAATATTTTCAAAATGATTTCTCATCATTTTTTTTAGATGAATGTGAATCTCTCTGTTCTGGAAGCGTGTTTTCAGCATTCAGCGAATTGATGTTATAGATATTTATCGACATATTTGTCGCTTGAATATATTAAAATCTGTTAATATGAATGTGAAGTTACATGTATTAAGTGCAGGAGCTTTGTTTTTTTTGGGACAAGCTGCTTTTGCGCAAAAATCTAAGAATGATTCTGTTCTGAAGGAGAATAAGATCGATGAAGTAATCGTTACTGGATACCAGAAGAAAAAAGCAGATGAAATTACCCAGGCTCAGGCTGTTGTTGGTGGTGATGAAATCAGAAGAAACTCTCCTACAACATCTATCGGTAACTCTTTACAGGGTAGAGCTTCAGGGGTATTTGTACAAAGTACTACCGGGCAGCCAGGTGCTGCTGCTACCATCCAGGTAAGAGGGATTGCCGGTGTTGGTGGTTCTTCAGAGCCTACTTATGTAGTAAACGGGATGTATATGACTGCAAGACAGTTCAGTGCAATCAACCCTGCAGACGTAGAGTCTATTTCAATTCTTAAAGATGCCGCTGCTACAGCACAGTATGGTGCGAGGGGAGCAAACGGGGTAGTAGTAGTAACTACTAAAGCCGGAAAAGCTGGGAAAACTCATTACTCATTTGAGACTAAATTTGGTTTTAGTGAAAGGCTTAAGGATAATAACTACACCATGATGAATTCAAGAGAGTTGATGGATTTCCAGAATCAATTGGGATACCTTGGATTTAAACCAAGATCTCAGGAAGAAATGGATAGATTGGCTGCTTATGATCATAACTGGCAAAAAGATCTGTTGAAGCCTTCAAGCATCCAGTCTTACTTATTCAGTGCCCAGGGTGGTTCCAGAGAGAGTACTTTCTATTACTCTTTAGGATATGATTCTGATAACGGGATTATCAGAGATATCGACGGACTTAAGAGATATACAGGTAACTTTGGATTTACCAATAAACTGAGTGAAAAACTGAACGTAGGGATTAACCTGGGGGTTCAGTATCAGGAAACTCAGAATTTTATGGACAGAAACAATACGCAGAACCCATTCGGAGCCATGTATAAATATGCTCCATATGAACCGGTTTATAATGCTGATGGTAGCTATAATCAAACAATGAGAGCGGGTTCTAACGTTGTTGAGCAGATCCGTAATTACAGACTGGATGATCAGAGGTTAAGAATCCCGGTTACTTTATTCGCAGAATATAAAATTATCGATGGTCTGAAGTTTAAAACAAACTTTAACGGACTTTTCGATTGGTACATGGGAACTCAGTGGTTGAAGAAAGGCTCAAACCTTGATTTAACGTTAAACAACAAAATTCCTACAGGGTCATTGAACAAAAATTCATTCTACACATTTAACTATACCTGGAACAACTCCATTAACTATAAAAAGTCATACGGAAGCCACAACTTCGATTTCTTAGGATTTATCGAATATAACGATAACTACAACGAAACGATGAATGGAGGGGCTTACGGATTGAAATCTCCGGTAATCAATGTTCCATCTATTACTACACCTTCAGATAGAAATACATTTACTGGAGTTAAAGTAAGAAATACTTTATTCAGTTTAGCGGGGATGTTAAACTATGACTATGAAGGTAGATATTTGGTAACAGGATCGTTGAGAAGAGATGCTTCTTCAAGATTTGGTGCCAATAACCAAAGTGGTATTTTCTGGTCTGCAAGTGCAGCCTGGAATATCGCGAAGGAAGACTTCATGAAAGGTGGGTTTATTAATGATTTAAAGCTTAGAGGATCTTACGGTACTACAGGTAATGATGGTACTTTACCTGATTATTATAATGTCAATAATATCAGCTACGGTTTATATGGTGCTAACGGTACTTCTTATCCGGGAACAGTTTCAAAAGGTGATTATATTATTGGTAACAGCAATCTTAAATGGGAGTCTAATGCGATTACCAACTTAGGAGTTGATTTTACGATGTGGAACAGAAGAATTCGCGGATCCGTAGAAGTATATCAGAACAAGAGAAAAGATTTCGTACAGCTTGTACCTTTGGATAAACAGGAAGGTG
The DNA here is from genome assembly GCF_046614675.1 of Chryseobacterium cupriresistens. Classification (NCBI taxonomy): domain Bacteria; kingdom Pseudomonadati; phylum Bacteroidota; class Flavobacteriia; order Flavobacteriales; family Weeksellaceae; genus Chryseobacterium; species Chryseobacterium cupriresistens. The sequence goes on from NZ_JBKKJT010000004.1 coordinate 18,242, forward strand.
GATACTACCAGTATATCAATGCAGGAGACATGTCTCAGAAAGGACTTGAAGTTGAACTTAGTGTAGATGTGATCAAACAAAAAGATTTCCAATGGAATCTACATGCTAACATCTCTTTCCAGAAGTCTGTTCTTGACAGGCTAGCAGGTGACCAGACAGAAAGAAATTTAGGATATACTTATCTTAAAGTAGGTGAAACTCCATATGTATTCTATAATGTTAGGTTTGCAGGAGTAGATCCAAGTAACGGAAAAGCATTATATTATGATAAAGCTGGAAACGTTACGGATGTTTACAGTGCTTCAAATGCTGTTCCTCTCACTGATAAGTCTCCATTCCCAAAAAGTTTTGGTGGATTCGGAACTACAGTTCAGTACAAAGGACTTGATTTCAGTGCAGATTTTGCATTTAAGCTGGGCGGATATACTTATAACAACATGTATTTTGCCGCTGTTAATCCAACTTTGGCTGTTGCAGGTAGAAATATGGCACAGGCTGCTGCTCAGGTTTGGCAAAATCCTGGAGACACAGGAGTATTCCAGAAAGTTGACTCAAATGGTATGCGTGATTCTGATCAGTGGATTGAAAAATCAGATTACCTGAGATTAAGATCACTTACATTAGGATATACATTTGATAAAGCATTCCTTGGAGAAGGATCGCCAATTAATAAGCTAAGAGCATATGTACAGGGGCAAAATTTATTTACGGTAACTAAATTCCACGGAGAACCTGAAGTTTCTGTAGGATCCGCTGACTCATCATCATTATTTGTTCCCGGATCATTTAACCTTTATACTTATCCTGCTGTCAGAACAATCCTGGTAGGATTGCAATTAGAATTTTAATATTGAATAGCTTTATGAAAAAGAATATAATAAAAATAAGTTTAGCTGCGTTAACTGCCTTTGTATCGTTAACGTCTTGTGACAGAAATTTAGATCAAATCTCATCAATCAATGAAGATCAGGAGCAGGCAATGACGAGACCTGAGACCTTCAGACAGGCCATGGACGGTGCCTATACAGCGCTTAAAGGAGCTGGGTATTATACGAGTGATACAGGAAACCAACTTATCATGGGTGATCTTACCACTGATAACCTGGTTCGTACAACTACAGGAAGAAATACCAATTTTGCGGCGTCAAACTTCGAATTCTCATCCGATAATTCACAGACAACAGGTTTGTTTAGTGCAGCTTATCTTGTAATCAGCAGAGCTAATTTTGTTTTGAAATATATCAATAACGGAGTATTATCCGGAACACAGAAAACAAATTTGGAAGCTGAAGCAAGAGCATTAAGAGCAATAGCTCATTTTGATATTGTGAGAGCGTATTCCCAAATCCCAACTCAATCTGCAGGAGCTAAAAATACGATCGGAATTTATTATTCTGAAACATATTCTCCTTTAAGTAATACATCATCCCGAAATCTTACTGTTGATCAGGTATATGATAAAATTACAGCAGATCTATTATTTGCTGCTGATAATATAACTCAGAATGATGCTGATAAAGGAAGATTGAGCAAAGCAGCTATATACGGATTATTGTCCAGAATTGATCTTTATAGAGGAGACTATGTTAATACTATCAAATATGGTGAATTAGCATTAAACCTTTCTCCAAGTATCACAACATTGGATAACTTTACAAGAATCTGGAAAGAAAACGAAGGTATATCCAGAATTACTGATGGAGTATTATTCCAGATATCGAACTCTGCAGCCGAGCAAAATACGGTAGGAGTTGCATACAACCAGTCAGTTCCGGCTTTAAGATCAGAATTTGTTGTAGATTACGATTTATATACAGCTTATACATCAAATGATGTTAGAAAAGGAGCTTACTTTACTGTGGGTACATATAGCGGACAAAAATACAACCACGTTACAAAATATTCTGGTAATGGTGGTCCTTCTAATATTGTACCGGTTAAATATCTTAGATCTGCTGAAGTATTATTGAATGTAGCTGAAGCATATTACAGAACAGGTAATGGTGCACAGGCTTTGGTTCTATTAAATAAATTAAGAGCTGAAAGATATTCATCATTTACACCTGGTACAGAAACAGGACAGGCTCTTTTAGATGCTATCCTGAAAGAAAGAAGACTGGAGCTTGCATTTGAAAATGACAGATGGTATACATTGAAGAGATTAAACCTTGCCGTTCAGAGATCAGGTAAAGGAGATCTTTTTGATGGTACCGGTACCCCTGCAGTTGCACAGACTCTTGAAGCTGGAAGCTACAAGTGGCAGTGGCCAATTCCTATTTCTGCTATTCAGGCAAACCCGAATATTAAGCAGAATGATCAGTATTAATCATATTTAATTTTGAGGGATCCTATTCTTATGGGAGTAAAATTGTATACTCGAAAATAATATATTTTAATATTAAAAGTAAAGGCATTTCATTATATGGAATGCTTTTATTTTTTGTCCTGTCCTGAAATAAGTTGACAGTTAGTTCGCTTATGTTATGGAAGATCAGGAATTAAAAGTTGAAAAGCGAATGCAATGAAATGATGATATTGGCTTTAAATTATGAGTCGTATTTGTGATATAAGGATAATTTTATTACTATTTTATATGGATTTTACCTGGGTGAAAACAGTATTTTATTTATTACAATTCATTTTTAAACTGATTTTTTTAGTTAATTGTTTGCATTAAAGCTGACCTTACGAAATTTTTAAAACTTCTTAATATTGTGTTAATATTATGTTGTCCGGGATTTTTTTTACTTTTTTTCAAATCACTTCTTGTTTGATTTTTTAAAATTGCTTTTTTAACGAAATTATTGCACTTTAAATTGTTGTTTATCAGTTGTTTAATGTTTGTTTCTGCTTGCATTTATTAACATATTTGTCTATGGATATTAAAATGTGTTAAATATGAATGTTAAACTTTATGCATTAAGTGTAGGTGTTTTGTTCTTTTCGGGACATACGGTGTATGCACAGAAAACGAAAAATGATACCATCCGGAAAGAAATCGAAGGAGTTATTGTAACAGGGTATCAAAAAAAGACCAAAGATGAAATTGCCCAGGCTCAATCTGTTATTACGGCTGACGAGTTAAAAACCCAAACTCCCGCAACTTCTATAGGTAATATGCTGCAGGGGCGTGCTTCTGGAGTATTTGTACAGGCTAAAAACGGACAACCGGGAACTGCTGCTGAAATTAATATTCGAGGTATAGCAGGTTTTAGCGGAAGTTCAGAACCTTTATATGTCGTGGATGGTATATATATGACAGCCAGACAATTCAGCGCAGTTAATGGAAATGATATCGAAAGCATGGTAGTGCTTAAAGATGCTGCAGCAACTGCCCAGTATGGCTCAAGAGGAGCAAATGGAGTGATTGTTGTCACTACAAAAAAGGGTAGAAGTGGCAGAACCCAGTATTCATTTGAAAGCAGGCTCGGATTTTCAGAAAAAATTTCTGATAAAGAACTTAATTTCGAAATGATGAATTCTGCCCAAAAACTGCAATATGAAAGAGAAATGAATGCACTCGGGCTTGGTGGGCTGCCGGTTTATACCCCTGCGGATGAAGAAGCTCTTCTGAAGCTAGACCATAACTGGCAAAAAGATATTTTAAGAACTTCTTTTCTTCAGAGTTATCTGCTTTCTGCAAGAGGTGGAGGTGCTAAAAATAAATTCTACTACTCTCTCGGATATGATAAAGATGATGGTATTGTACGTGATATAAATGGTCTTGACAGATATACAGGAAGGTTTAATTTTGAAAATAACCTAAGTGACAGACTAAAAGTAGGATTAGACCTGGGGGCTGCCTACCAGAATACTCAGAATATTCGCGACAGAAATAATACCCAAAGCCCGTTTGGTGCAATGTACAGGTACAATCCGTTTGAGCCGGTATATAATTCTGACGGATCCTACAATATAAAACTGAGAGCAGGATCAAATGTGGTTGAATCATTAAGAAATGTGCCCGATATTGAACAACGATTAAGGGTATCCGGAAATATATTTGGGGAGTATAAATTCAATGACGGATTGTCCTACAGAATGTACTTTAATTCTTTATATGACAATCTGGTAAATACTACAAATGTTAAAAAAGGTTCACAGTTAGATATTACGACCAATGGAGCCAACGGATTAGGCAAACTGACCAAATCAACATTCTACACATTCAATTATATTTATGGAAACCGGTTGGATTTCAGGAAACAGTTGAACGATCACTATGTGGGTGCAACAGGTATTGTAGAGTTTAGCAATGAATTTACAGAAGATATTACAGCAAGTGGTACCAACTATAAAAATCCCAATTCTGATGTACCTTCTAATACAACTCCGTCAGATAAAAATACCTTTACAGGAAATAAGATAAGAAGTACCCTGTTCTCATTATTAGGCCTTTTTGAATATAATTATCAGAAAAAATACTTAGTCACAGCTTCTATTCGTCAGGACAAAAGCTCGAAATTCGGTGCCAATAACAAATCAGGGATTTTCTGGAGCAGCAGTGTAGCATGGAATATCGGCAAGGAAGATTTTCTCAGCCAAAACTTTTTTAATGATCTTAAGCTAAGGGCATCTTATGGGATAACCGGTAATGACAGAAATATACCCAATTATGCCAATATAGGATATGTTGCTTATGGAGATTACGGAACAGGAGGAACAATGATTCCTACAGATGTTATAGGAAATCCTGATATTAAATGGGAAACCAACAGAACAACCAATTTAGGAGTTGATTTTGCATTTCTGAAAAGCAGATTCAGAGGTGCTGCAGAAGTATACCGTTCAGACCGTAAAGATTTTATCCAGCTCCTGCCTATGCCTTATGAATCGGGAAATTATTCTATATACCAAAACCTTGGTAATATGCGTACTGAAGGAATTGAGACAGAATTTACCTTTGATGTCATCAAAAAGGAGAATATAAAACTCTCATTACGAGGCAACGCTTCCTGGCAAAGAGCTAAAATAATTTCTCTTGATGGCATAAATACACGGAGAAATTTAGGTGAAACTTCTTTAATGGTAGGAGAAACACCTTATTTCTACAGGCTGGTAGAATATGCCGGAGTGAATTCTGCTGATGGAAAAGCACTATACTATACAGACAGAACTACACCGGATAAAGGAGAAAATTTTTATTCAGTGAATGGAAGAACAGCCACAGATGTTTACAATGCCACTTTGGATAAAAAAGATATCACAGATAAAAGCCCGCTGCCAAAATTTTTTGGTGGATTCGGGCTAAGCCTTGAAGCTTATGGATTTGACCTTTCCGCAGACTTTTCTTTCAAAACAGGTGCATATACCTATAATTATCAGTCACAAATGTTGCAGAATCCTTCCAACAGAAAAAATAATATGAGTGTAGATGCATTTAATTACTGGAAAAATCCCGGAGATACCGATGTTCTGCCGAAGCCGACAACTTTAGGACTGAGAGCATCTGACCAGTTTCTGGAAAAATCAGATTATCTGAGATTCCGGACCTTGATGATTGGCTATACTTTCAGTAAAAAAAGTCTGGGCAATAAAGTTCCGCTCAACTCATTAAGAATATATGTGCAGGCTCAGAATTTATTAACGTGGACCAGTTTTAAAGGAGATCCGGAGGTAGCAGTAGGATCCGGAGAGAGTCAGCTGCAGGCTGGTCAAACCTATGTGGCAGGTTCATTTGCACAATTTGGTTATCCGGCTGTCAGACAGTTTATGTTCGGTATTCAGGTAGAATTTTAAAATGTAAAAAAAATGAAAAAGTTAATTATATCGGGATTATTCCTTTCTCTGTTGACTGCAGCTTCTTGCGAAAGAGATTTGGATCAGTATTCAAGTAAAAATACATTGTCTGATCAGGCATTTCAAACCTCCTCGGATTACAGATTGGCATTAGACGGAATCTATGATGTCATGAAAGAAACAGGCTATTTCTCAGGCGATAGTGGAAACCAGAATATTATGGCAGATATCACATCTGATAATTTAATTCAGAGCCCTTCAGGCAGATTATCCAATAACAGAGCCTGGATTTTAGAATTTGGTGCCGACGACGGTCAGACCACAGCTCTGTATAGCGCAGCATACCAGGCAATTTCGAGAGCTAATTTTGTTTTGGAAAACCTGGGTAAAGGAATCCTTTCCCCTGCAGATGCCTTGAAAGTTGAGGCAGAAGCAAGAGCCCTAAGAGGAATTATTCATTTTGATCTTGTAAGAGCATATTGCAAAATACCTACTCAGTCTGCGGATGCCAACAGTTCTTTAGGAATAGCATATATGACAACTACCTCCAATAGTCCGGTAACGAGAGATCTGACCGTAGCTCAGGTTTATGATAAAATTATAGGAGATCTGGAGTTTGCAAGAATCAATATTCCACAGACAAATGACACTGCTGCACCATTTACGAAAGGCAGGCTTAATAAAGCTGCAATAGATGGGTTACTCTCAAGAGTGTATCTTTACAGAGGAGATAATACAAAAGCGCTTCAGACAGCGGAAGAATCCATTGCTCTTTCGCCAAGTGTAGGGTCAATTGATAACTTCCCGTCAGTCTGGAACAATACCAATCAGGACGGAACTTTGCTTGAAATACTGAATTCTGATGCAGAAAAGGTTACAGTGGGCGTTTCATATAATCAGATTGTGGGAGGTGCTATCAAATCTGAATTTGTAGTTTATAAAAATTTTTATGATATGTATACCTCTAAAGATATCAGAAAAAGTACCTATTTCCAGGTAAGTTCCTATTCAGGCCAAAGCTATATAAATGTTATAAAATATAATACCAGAGGATCTTTACCAAATGTTGTAAATTACAAATACCTCAGAACGGCAGAAGTTTACCTTAACGGTGCTGAAGCAGCTTATACCTCTAATCCTGCCCGAGCTCTTGCATTGCTTAATATTCTTAGAAAATCAAGGTATTCTGATTATACCCCACTAAACCTTACAGGGATAGCGTTGTGGAATGAAATTCAGAAAGAAAGAAGATTGGAACTCATGGGAGAAGATGACAGATGGTACACCCTCAAGAGATTAGGACTTGGTTTGACGAGACCTGCTCTGGGCGCCTTAAGTACAGGAGGAGGTGCTCCTGCTCCCACACTTAACCTGCCTTCTTCAAGCTACAAATGGCAATGGCCGATTCCATTGGGAGCAATTAATATTAATTCTTCTATTCAGCAAAATGAAGGTTATAAATAAGGACCTATGGTAGTTCGCTGATCAAAAATTAACGGGACTGTACTTTTGCGGACAGTCTCGTTTTTTTTACAAATTCACCATTTTATTTAGGAAATATTATTTTATCCTGATAACTTTTCGGAGTCACTCCTTCCAGTTGTTTAAATACTCTTGTAAAATAGTTCGTATCTGAAAATCCCGTCTGAAAAGCAGTTTCCTTTATGCTGGTCCGGCTTGCCAGCAATTCCTTCGCTTTGCTGATTCTTTCCTGCAAAATGAAATCATTGGGAGATGTTCCCAACTCATCTTTGAACATTTTAAAGAAATTCGACTTACTTACATAAGCCAGCTTGGCAATACTGTCGATCGATAATTTCTGATGCAGGTTTCTTTTAATATAATCTACTGCAAAACCTATCCTGGATTTATTTTTTACAATATTCTTTTCCACCATTCTCCTTGCCTGAGTCTGCATCAGCCTTATCAGAAGTTCTTTCAATGCAAAATCAGCCATGATATCTTTTTGAGAATTATCATCCATGGCAATTCTCATAATATTGTTGGTGGCAGAAGCAAGTGCTTTATTATTAAACAGAAAATACTCATCAAGCTGAATGTTCCATTGGGAAGTTTCATCTACTTTAGGAAGATGGTAATTCAGATAGTTGAGAGAATCCTCAATAAAATCAGGATTAAGGCTTAAAGAAATACATTGGGTAGGAGTTTCATCCGCCTCAGGAAAATCAATCACCATTGTTTCTCCCGGGGCTACCAGAATGCTTTCTCCCGGATAATAATCAAAGTAACTGGTCTTATTATCCAGTTTCATATGTTTTTTACCCCTCAGCATTGCCGTAAATGCAATGTTTTCAAAATGAAGTTTTACATCAAAAGCGGCCTGGTGAGTCTCATAAATGCTGAACTCACAATTGTTTAGATTGAATTTCGTCTGGTTTTCAACAAGACTCAATAGTTGGCTCTCCTTTCGTAATTCAGGAGTGTTTAATAAAATCTTACTATTGTTATTCATTTCTAAATTTTTTTGAAAAAGAGGTAACTCAAATATAGAAAATTTGAGTGTACGTTGCTGTTAATAAAATACTAAAATTGAACCTCTTGCACTATTTTCCACTTTTTTTATACGATTGTGCTATACTCTTTCTGGCTTCTCAGTGTAATTTGGCGTTATCGAAAAATAAAAACAATACTAATATGAGCACTATTACAGAACCAAGATCAACAACGCTTTTACAGCGCCCGGAGTTTAAAAACAGATACGATAATTATATTGACGGGAAATTCACTCCACCCGTTAAAGGACAGTATTTTGACGTGGTTTCCCCGGTAGATGGCAAAAATTTCACCCAGGTAGCACACTCGTCCAAAGAAGACCTGGAACTGGCTGTAGATGCAGCTGAAAAAGCATTTCAAACATGGAAAAATACTTCTTCTACAGAAAGAAGCATCATCCTGAACAAAATTGCAGACAGGATGGAACAGAACCTGGAATACCTTGCTACAGTAGAAACAATAGATAACGGAAAAGCTGTAAGAGAAACACTGGCAGCAGATCTACCTTTAGCTATTGATCATTTCAGATACTTTGCATCTGTGATCCGCGCTGAAGAAGGATCTCATAACGAACTGGACAAAGATACCGTGTCCCTCATCGTGCATGAACCTCTTGGAGTGATTGCACAGATCATCCCATGGAATTTCCCGATCCTGATGGCAGTATGGAAACTGGCTCCCGCATTGGCTGCAGGAAACTGCGTCGTGTTGAAACCGGCAGAAAGTACACCTGTTTCTATTATGGTTTTAATGGAATTGATCGGTGATCTTTTACCGGCAGGAGTTATTAATATTGTTAACGGATTTGGAGCAGAACTTGGAAGGGCGCTCGTTACCAATCCGAAAGTTGCCAAAGCAGCATTTACAGGATCTACTGCAACAGGACGTCTGGTAATGCAGTACGCTACAGAAAATATTATTCCGGTAACGTTGGAATTGGGAGGAAAATCACCCAATGTTTTCTTCAATTCTGTAATGGATGCAGATGATGAATTTTTAGATAAAGCCATAGAAGGAGCTGTTCTTTTTGCCCTTAACCAGGGAGAAATCTGCACATGTCCTTCAAGATTACTGGTTCAGGAAGGAATTGCAGATGCCTTTATTGAAAGAGTAATCGAAAGAGTAAAAGCTATTAAAGTAGGAAATCCTTTGGATAAAACCGTAATGATGGGAGCGCAGGCTTCGCAGATCCAGAAAGATAAAATCCTTTCCTATATCCAGTTGGGAATAGATGAAGGAGCAGAAATATTGGTGGGTGGAGATGTCAATCACCTGGGAGAAGATCTTGAAGACGGCTACTACATTCAGCCTACCATTTTCAAAGGAAACAACAGAATGAGAATTTTCCAGGAAGAAATTTTCGGGCCTGTGCTGGCATTTACCACTTTCAAAGATGAAGAAGAGGCCGTGAAAATTGCCAATGATACGATCTACGGACTGGGAGCAGGTGTATGGACCAGAGATGCCCACCAGCTGTACAATATTCCAAGACAGATTGAAGCAGGTAGAGTATGGGTAAACCAATATCACTCTTATCCGGCAGGAGCTCCTTTCGGAGGTTACAAACAATCAGGAATAGGAAGAGAGAATCATAAAATGATGCTCGACCATTACCGCCAAACCAAAAACATGCTGATTTCTTATAACAAGAATAAGCTAGGTTTCTTTTAATATTATTATTTAGGACGTGCCCGATTGCCTTGGCTTTATCCAGGGCAAAACGGTCGGGCTATCCAGGGCTGCACTTCGTTTCGGTGCTCCATTGCATTGCGCACCGGCTCGTTCCTCGCCGCCCTTCCTATCCCTCACGCAGGGAAATTTACCTGTTCAGAAGCAGAGATAAAAACTGATAACCTTAAATAACTCAATCCAAAAAAGAAAATATGATTCCAAAAACAATGAAAGCGGCAGTAGTTCAGGGCTACGGCCAACCTTTGAAAATAGAAGAAGTACCTGTAAGAGAACCCGGAAGATATGAAGTCCTGGTTAAAGTCATCGCCTGTGGAGTCTGTCATACAGATTTACATGCTGTGGATGGCGACTGGCCTGCCAAACCTAAGATGCCGCTTATCCCCGGACACGAAGGAGTAGGGATCGTGGTAGCCTGCGGACCGGAAGCTTTTGTGAAAGAAGGAGATGCGGTAGGAGTTCCATGGCTGTACAGTGCTTGCGGATGCTGCGATTATTGCATTACAGGATGGGAAACCCTTTGTGAAGCACAGAAAAACGGAGGGTATAGTGTAGATGGCGGATTTGCAGAATACGTCATTGCAGACTCAAGATATGTGGGACATTTGAAATCTGATGTTAACTTTTTGGAAATTGCCCCAATTTTATGTGCCGGAGTCACAGTTTACAAAGGATTAAAAGAAACAGAAACAAAACCCGGCGAATGGGTAGCCATTTCAGGAATCGGTGGACTGGGACATGTAGCAGTTCAATATGCAAAAGCTATGGGAATGCATGTTGCTGCTATTGATGTAGCAGATGATAAGCTTGAACTGGCGAAAAAATTAGGTGCAGACCTTGTAGTCAATGCAAAAAACACAGATCCTGGAGAATATTTGCATAAAGAAGTCGGCGGAATGCATGGTGCATTGATTACTGCGGTTTCACCTATCGCTTTCAAACAGGGAATAGATGTACTGAGAAGAAAAGGTACCATTGCTCTGAATGGCCTGCCTCCCGGCTCTTTTGAACTCCCTATTTTTGAAACGGTTTTGAAAAGGATCACCGTGAGAGGTTCTATTGTAGGAACCAGAAAAGACTTGCAGGAAGCATTGGATTTTGCCAATGAAGGACTGGTAAAAGCCACCGTTACTCCTGCAAAACTGGAAGATATCAATGATGTATTCGATAAAATGAAAAAAGGACAGATTGACGGCAGAATCGTTTTAGATATTGCCGGCTCAAATTAATTTGATGATGTATAGATGATCCCGGTTAATTTATTGTACCGGGATCTTTTGTCAATATAAGGTTTACATTAAATCAAAATAAAAACAATGGAAACAAAAAGATCAAGACTTTCCGCTACGGAGCAGGCACTTGAAGTAATTGACAAGCTGGAAGATCAATACGGCCCCCTGATGTTTTACCAGGCAGGAGGATGTTGTGAGGGTACACAGCCGCAATGTTTTGAAAAAGGAGGCTTCTTTCCCAGAATGAATGATGCCATGATAGGAACCATTAACGGACATGAGTTCTGGATAGACCGCGATTTGTTTGAATACTGGAAATATTCACATTTTACCCTTGATGTTACAGAAGGTTTCGGACCCGGTGGGTTTTCACTGGAAACTCCCTTGGGAAAAACATTTAAAGTTCATTACAGGCTTTTCACTCCTGAAGAATATGAAAACCTCGAACCGGTAAAACGTAGTGAATAGTGTACTTTAACAAAAAAGTCAGACCTTGACAAACCGGTTGACAAACATAGCCGCCACAATATCTCCCACAGCGTTCAGAACGGTAGCCAACGGATCTACCAATGTCCCGATGATCATTACGGCAGGAATCGCTTCCTGGGGTAGTTTATAAACAGAAATCATCAGCATTTCCCCAATATACCCGCCGTTAGGAATTCCTCCCGCTACAATACTCACAAAAACAGTAATCCCCAAAGCTAAAAGAAGATTGGCAGGATCAAAAAAATCTTTCCCAATAATTAAGAATGCCACGTAGATCTTGATAATAGATGACATGGAAGATCCGTTTTTATGCAGTGTCGTTCCAATAGGAATCACCAGATTGGCAATAGAATTCGGAATCCCGATTTTGGAAGCCGCCTGTAAATTAGCAGGCATTGTTGCAAAACTGCTGCAAGTGCTTATGGCGGTTAAAGTAGGGTAGATGGCATTGGTCCAGAAACTTTTGACTCCATTTTGTCCATTCGCCATAAACGCATAGATAGAAAAGAACACAAGGAAATAAATAACTCCTGCAATATAATATAACCCTAAAGGTTTAGCATAAAATCCAAAAAGTTGTGGCCCTAAAGTAGCGACCTGATAAGCAAAATAAGCGCCCAGACCAATAGGAGCAAGCTTCATCACCAGCAGAAGAAGTTCTTTCATCACTTCATATCCTGAAGCGATAAACACTCTGAAAGGCTGTCCTTTTTCTCCTGTTTTTCTGGCTGCAAACCCTGTCAGGAAAGCAAATACCAGAAGAGCCAGCATATTCCTTCTTGAGAAAAGCTCTGTGAATTCTCCCACGGTAAAGAAACTTACAATTCTGTTGCCCCATGTATCCTCATTGGCTGCTTCAGAAATAATCTCAGAACTTCCAGAAACCCCTGAAACCGGAAAAAGGTAGACCGCACAAATTGTGAAAACAGCTGCTGTGAGAATAAAAAATAAGAAAGTAAGGGCCATTACAAGGATGATCTTTCCAAATTTAGATTGCTGCTCCAGAGAGGCAATAGAATTGGAAACCGCAAAAAATACCAGAGGAACCACACTCACAAAAAGAAGATTCAGAAAAATATCTCCCAAAGGTTTAATGTATTCCACAAAACCGGGTGCAACAATTCCTATGATGCTTCCAACAATAATTCCTAAAAGTAAAAATATGATTCCGGAGTAGTTTTTCAATACATCTTTCATGTATGGCTTTTTATCAAAGATAGGTTTATTTTTAACATTCTGTTATACAATTTTCAGACCTAAAATTCATAAATTTGAGTAAACCTCATTTCTATGGCTTATATAGATTATTATAAAATTTTAGGCGTAGATAAAAACGCAACACAGGATGATATCAAAAAAGCCTACCGGAAATTGGCAAGAAAACATCATCCCGATCTCAACCCCGGAGACAAAGAAGCAGAAAAGAAATTCAAAGAACTGAATGAAGCGAACGAAGTGCTGAGTAATCCGGAAAACAGATCAAAATATGACAAGTACGGAGAACACTGGAAGCACGGCGAAGAATACGAAAAAGCCCAGCAGCAACAGCAAAGACAGTATCAACAACAAAGTTATAACGGAGGTTATTCCGGTGCAGACTTTGGTGGAGGTGAAGATTTCTCAGATTTCTTCCAGGATATGTTTGGCGGTGCAGGCGGTGGATTTGGCAGAAGTTCCAGAGGAAGAGCCTCTGGCAAGTTCAAAGGACAGGATATTCATGCTGAACTGAACTTAAATTTAAGGGACGCCGCAACTACTCATCCGCAAACTTTTGAAATCAATGGTAAAAAAGTAAGAATCACGATTCCTGCAGGAGTATATGACGGGCAGCAGATCAAGTTAAAAGGACATGGAAATCCAGGCGTAAACGGAGGACCCAATGGAGATTTATACATTACCTTCAATATCCCGGCTGATCCGGATTTTGAAAGAATCGGCGATGATCTGAAAACCAAAGTCTCCATTGATTTGTATACTGCCGTTCTGGGCGGAGAAGTAAAAGTACATACGCTCCATGGAAGTGTAAACCTTAAAGTAAAACCGGAAACCCAAACCGGAATGACAGTAAGGCTTAAAGGAAAAGGTTTCCCTGTCTATAAAAAAGAAGGAGAACACGGTGATCTTTTTGTAACCTATGAAGTGAAACTGCCAACCAACCTTACCGAAAAGCAGAAAGAACTTTTTGAACAACTAAAAAATTCCTAAGCTATGAGTGAAAGAATATCACGGGAAGAACTCGTAAAAATCTATAATATAGAAATTACTTTTTTTGATGAGCTTGTAGATTACGGGCTGCTGAATATTCAGATTGAAAATAATATTCATTATCTGATGTATGAAGATCTGCCTGACCTGGAAAAATTTGCCAACTGGCATTATGATCTCGAAATTAATCTGCCCGGCCTGGAAGTGATTCATAATATGCTGAAAAAACTGGATGCGCTGAACCGCAGAAACAGAGAACTGATGAATAAACTTTCTGCAATAAGTGATCAATATGAAGATATTTAGTTTAGTTTTGTAGCTTTTTAAAGCAAACTCTATAATTATGAATGAAGAAAAGGTGATTACACTAAAGCCGGACAGGAAGATTTTTGAAGATATTTATTTTAGCGGTAATCAGGGAAGTCTGCTTTTTTCACCTACTACAAAAAGTAAAACGATTGCCACCATTACAGCAGCAGTAGTTGTTTTCATCGTTTTTCTTTTCAAAGATCTTTTGAGTAAAGAAAGTGTAGGGATTTTATACTTTTTAAGCTTTATATTTTTGCTTTGTGCTGTTTTTTTATCCGTAAGCGTTAATAAAGTTTCAAGATGGAAAAAACAGGTGAATCATTATTTAAGTGTGCTTGAAAGATGTAAAGTATATGAAATCAGGTTGGATAAGGACTTTTTCACCGTCAATATTGATGGCGAAAAAGAAACCAGCGAATGGAAAGATTTTGAATATTTTGACAGCACTCATGAATTTATTTCTCTGGAAGGAAAATACAGCTATATGTTTCCCAGAAAATCAATGAATGAGAAAGAATACAGCTTTCTCAAAAATACATTGAAAGAGAAAGTTAAAACCGATTAATAAAAACAAAAACGGAGCAAAATTTTGCTCCGTTTTTTATTATATACAAGTTAGCTTATTTGTTCTCTTCCAACCAGCCCATTTCCTTCATCCACTCGTCATTGTAGATTTTTCCTACATATCTTGAGCCATGGTCATGAAGTAAAACAACAATGACATCATCTTTTGTGAACTGATCTTTCATCTGAATTAAAGATGCAATAGCACTTCCGGCAGAATATCCACAGAAAATACCTTCCTCTTTCGCCAGTTTTCTGGCATAGATAGCACCGTCTTTATCCGTTACTTTCTCAAAGTGATCAATTACAGACATATCATAGTTTTCAGGAATAATGTCTTCCCCGATTCCTTCTGTAATATAGGTGTAAGCATGGTCATAATGCAGTTCACCTGTTTCGTGGAATTCTTTCAGAATAGAGCCATAAGTATCCACTCCGATTACTTTGATATCCTGATTTTTTTCTTTGAAAAATGTTCCGCATCCGGTGATTGTACCTCCTGTTCCGGCTCCTACGACAAAATGAGTCAATTTTCCTTCTGTCTGTTCCCAGATTTCAGGAGCGGTAGATTCATAATGAGCAGCTCTGTTGGACAGGTTATCATATTGGTTGACATACCATCCGTTTTCCGTTTCTTTTGCCAGTCTTTTGGAAACTGAATAATAAGAACGCGGATCGGTAGGTTTTACGTCGGTAGGGCAAACAATTACTTCAGCCCCTACAGCACGAAGAATGTCACATTTTTCCTTTGACTGTTTTGAATTGGTTACAAAGATACATTTGTACCCTTTGATGATGGCTGCCAAAGCCAGTCCCATTCCTGTATTTCCGGAAGTTCCTTCAATAATGGTTCCTCCAGGTTTTAATCTGCCGTCTTTTTCGGCATCCTCTATCATTTTAAGAGCCATTCTGTCCTTTACGGAGTTTCCGGGATTGAAGGTCTCTACTTTTGCTAATACCAATGCCGGAAAATCTTCACCTAATACTTTGTTAAGCTTTACCAGCGGTGTGTTACCTATCGTTTCAAGGATATTTTTTGCGTATTTCATAAATGTTTTATAAGCGGCACAAAGATAAGGCTTTTAAAATTATCTGTGCTGTGGATAACGTGTGGATAAGTTGTGGATAACACTGAAATCAACTGATACACAATCAATAACTTTCAATTATCAATTATCAATTATCAATTATCAATTATCAATTATCAATTATCAATTATCAATTATCAGGTTAGTTGTACTTAATCGCTTTCACCGGAGAAATCTTACTGATCAGGTAGCTCGGAATAATCAAAGCCAGTCCTGAGATAATAAGAATTCCTACTGAGATGGAGACAATAGCAATAGGGTTAAGATCTACCGGAACGGTGCTTACATAATAATTTTCAGGATTCAGCTTGATAACTCCAAAGAATTTCTGGATTAAAATCAATCCCAATCCGATAGCATTTCCGTACAAAAGCCCTGGAATCATAATAATCAGGGTATAATTGATAAAGGTAGCTCTTATCTGTGAATTGCTTGCGCCTAATGTTTTGAGAAGACCAATAGAATTGGTTCTTTCGATAATAAGGATCAGCAAAACCATAATGATATTGATGACCACTACGATAAGCATAATAATAATGATCAAAGCAATATTGGTATCAAAAATACTGATCCAGTCTGTAATCTGCGGGAATTTTTCTGTCGCTTTCTCAGCATAATTTTTATACCCGATCAGTTTCTCAATGTCAGGAAAATCTTTGTCGATATCATTCACATTCTTCAGGAAGATATCGATTCCGCCAATTTCATCAGGTTTCATATCCTGAATTTTTCTGGCATGATTGATACCGCCGATAACGAATTGCTCGTCAATGAGCTTGATATCCGTTCTGTAAATTCCGATAACTCTGAACTTACGGTAAAGCGGTTTCTGATCAGCTTTTAAAAATACGGTTACAATGCTGTCATTCAATTTAAGATGAAGGTCATTGGCTACTTTCTGAGAAATCGCTACATCACTATTGAATCCTTTTTCTGTTACCTTCGGAGTTGTTCCGGCTATAAGGAATTTTTTAAATCTTAAACTATCAAAATCCTTACCGATTCCTTTAAATATAATGCCTGCGAAATTGTGCTCATTACGCATAATTCCGGTAACTGTTACATATTTTTGAGTGCTTTCCACATCGGGAAGTTCTTTTATCTTGGCAATATTCAGTCCCTGATTGTCCAGTACAGAAGTATTGTATGAAGAATTGGATCTTGTGGATCTTACGGTAATATGTCCGCTGAAATCAGCCAGCCTTTCTTTGATAGCTTTTTTTGAACCAAAACCGGTGGCTACGGTAATGAGGGAAACAATAATTCCCAATGCTACGGAAAGCCTGCCAATGAAGATGATAACCCTTGAAAGGTTATTTTTGTTATCTTTGGAAAATGCTATTTTTCTAGAGAAATATAAAGGAAATTTCAAGCTTATGAATTTAGATTTCAAAATTAAAAATTTACTTCTGATTTGCCTAATTTTTTTAGGAGTATTCAACCAATATTATTCTCAGACTCAAGTTCAACCGGATTTTAAAACGGGTGCCGACCAGCCTGAAATCTATCTGCCGCTGTTAAAAAATAAAACAATAGGGGTGGTAACCAATCAGACAGGTTTAATGAGTGATAAAACCCACCTGGTTGATTTTCTTGTAAAAAACGGAATTAAAATCAAGTCTATTTTCGCTCCTGAACATGGTTTCAGAGGAGATGCAGATGCAGGTGCAAAAGTGAAGAACGGAGTAGATGTGAAGACCGGAATTCCCATTGTTTCACTATATGGAAATAATAAAAAACCAAAGCCGGAACAGCTTTCCGGAATTGATGTGGTTGTTTTTGATATTCAGGATGTTGGAGTGAGGTTTTACACGTATATTTCCACTTTGTCTTACCTGATGGAGGCAGGCGCTGAAAACAATGTGGAGATCATGGTTTTAGATCGTCCCAATCCGCATGACGGATATACCGACGGTCCTGTATTGAGGAAAAAATGGGCAAGTTTTGTTGGACTTCACGAAGTTCCTGTAGTATATGGACTGACAATAGGAGAGTATGGAAAGATGGTAAACGGAGAGAAATGGCTTAAAAATCAAGTACAGGCGAAATATACGCTTGTTCCGATGAAGAATTATCATAAAAAACAGCGTTACCCAATACTTGATAAACCTTCTCCTAATTTACCCAATGATAAAGCTATTAATTTATATCCAAGCCTTTGCTTTTTTGAAGGTACTCAGGTTTCTGTAGGAAGAGGAACAGATCTTCCTTTCCAGATTTATGGTTCTCCATGGACGGAAAATCTGCCTTATCAGTTTACGCCTAAACCAAGTTATGGTGCTAAAGATCCTTTCCTGAACGGGAAGCTGTGTTATGGTGAAAACCTTTCCGATTATCCTAAAGATTTAAGAGAACTAAATCTTGAATGGGTAATCAAAGCATATCAGAATTATAAAAATCCACAGCAGGATTTCTTCCTGAAAAATCTGTGGTTTGATACTTTATCCGGAACTGATGAATTGAGAAAACAGATCATCGCAGGAAAATCAATTCCGGAAATTAAAGATTCATGGAAAAAAGATCTGGGAAGTTTCGAAAAGATCAGAACCAGATATGTGGTGTATGAAGATTAATTAATCAAAATTTTGGGGCGGATTTTTATCATTTCTGCCCTTATTCAATATAAATAGTCCCACAGTTAATCCAACAACTCCTGCAAAAGCCGTCATTAAGGCTCTCTGTAATTTGTCAGGTAAATCATTCCCGATATAATTCATTAAAAAAAGAATCACAAAAGTGATCACTGAAATGATAATATGATTTCTTCCGAATGGTTTCATTGTATTATTTTAATTTATAAGAAATCATGACACCGCCTCTGTATGGGATGATCTCACCGCTTTTATTGAATTCCTTGGCAGAATCGTAACGCCTTCCTGTAGATTTATCGTACCCTTTATAAAATCCTTGTGATGTTCCGATTGTTCCGTAAATATCAAGATTCCAGCGCTCGGATAATTGAAACTGGTATCCTGCTGTAACTCCCAGCATTACAGAAAATCCTTTCTGGTACAGGTTGGAGTTCTTAAGGATTTCCCCATTCCAGTTTTCAAAGGTGTTGTCATTCCAATAACTCCATTTTGTGGCATTGTAAGCAGCAACAGCTACGTTTGCACCTACATACCAATGTTTGAAAGCTTCAGTAAAGTAATATCTTCCTTCTGCAGAAACTGAGTAAAACTGTAGTTTATGTCCTGCGAAAGATTTCCATGGTGAAATGAAAACATCTCCCTGAAGGGTATATTTCGGACTGATCTGTTTTTCTATTCCCAGGTTTAAAATCCCTATCGGAGCAAATAAAGCATTCCCTTTTATGTATAAACTTTTATCCTGTCCTCCTTGTTCCTGTTCCTGAGCGCTCAACGTAGTTGTAGACAGGAAAGCTAAAATGCCTGCTGCTAATAATTTATATTTCATCCGGTTTATAATGTTTATTTTATCTGCTTTAATAGTTCATCTGCCAGTTGAGAATCCTTATTGCCCTGAACTGCCATATTTTTAGACATTTCAGCATAGTTTTTTGCCATCTCTTTATTTCCGGTAAGGTGATAAAGCTTGGCAAGAATATAAGTGTTTTCCGAAGTTTCGCTTCTCATAACAGATTTTTCTGCCCATTCTGTAGCCTTCTTTAATGAAGATGGAGTTTTCACATGATCTGCAAATATCCATGCTGCTCTCAGGAGCTCATTCGGATCAAAGGCATCAGAATTTTTATAATAATCTAAAGCCGCTTTCTCGTATTCAGGAAAATTACTGTTCTGTTCATAATAGCTGAGTTTAGTCTGATTCAGCTTTTTAACAGCAGCTTCTTTCCCTACCAATGGTTCGGCAGCTTTCATAAAATAGTCATCATTGATTTTTTTATTTTTATCATCAATAGACTGTTCTACTATTTTTCCCAGTTTCAGCTGGGCATCAAATTCATTGTAAGTTTCTTCAGGAAGGAATTTAATAATCTCTGCTTTTCTGGATGCAAAAACAGGATAGTTGGTATCTTCCGATGATTTTACGAAGTAAAGAAGAAATCCAATTTCATCCTTTGACAGTTCTTCGGTTTTCTTTTTGTTCTGGAAATATCTTTCTGAAGCTTTTTTGGCAAATTCATAATCTGAGTTGGCATTAAGCTTCATAATATTGATCAGGAATTCCGGGTCTTTTTCCCCGCCGGCAAAGCGGTCTTTAAGAGATCCTTTTTTGTTTCCCGGTGAATTGATATCCTGAGCCATTGCTACAAACAGGCTTTCTTCCATATATCCGGTATTTCGGGAAACAAGCTCACCTTCACCGTTCAGGAAAAGATAAGTAGGATATGAGCGTACTCCGAATTTCGAAGCGATATCTCTGCCTTCTCCTTTTTCCATATCAAATCGCGCATTAATGAAGTTGGTATTGTAATAATCACTCACGGACTTCTGTGTGAAGACATTTTTTTCCATCATTTTACAAGGGCCGCACCATGATGCATAGGCATCAATAAAAACCAATTTCTTTTCTTTCTTGGCTTTGGCAATAATGTCCTTGAATGGCAGTTCCTGAAACTGGATGGCTTCCTGAGCTGAAATAGCGATGGCACAAAAAATAGATATCCCGGAGATGATCTTCTTCATTTTTAAATAAGATTTGTAGGCGAAGATAATTAATTTTCAAAATATAGCGTGATGAATAGGTGGTCTCAATGACGATATTAACGAACTTTAAGACTTAAGCGTATCTGATTTTTGTTTTTTACTTTAAAATATGAAATCTAAATTTAATTCACTTTACAGTCCTGAAATCTTTGTTATATCTTTGCAAACGAATAATTTATATGTAGAGGAATCCATAATTTAGAGAATTTGATTATTAATTTTAAGCACGCCTTATCCAAAAAATCCATTTATATCACCGCTTTATCTGCCTGCCTGATCGCAGTGGCAGCATTTGCTGTTTTGAGTCTTTTGATCACAGAAGACAGCCGTAAGAATACCGATGATTTTGCAAAGAAAACATTCTTCCGAAAGTATGAATCGATAGAACATGAATTCAGAAATATTGAGGATTATCAGTATCTGCTTCGCGCACTAATTCAAAAGGACGGACTGAAGAATTACAAGGATTATTCTTCGGTTTTAAATGATTTAAATAAAAAAAGAAATCTGCTGCCCTATAGCTGGTATTATTATGAAAACACCACTTCAGGAAAAACAGATAGTAATAATCCTTTATCCGGTATTTTCAGGAAGACAGATCGTAAAGAGAATTCTATTGTGATAAAGAATAACGGACCGGGACATTTTAAAGACCTTTTGCTTACCAAAAAGGACAGCATGTATTGGATTAGTTACGATTCTTTGATACTACCTGATAAAAACAAATTGTACTATGGCTCTACCGTAAGCCTGGATGATCTTCATCAATATTTTATTAATGTCGATAAAAGTTCCAATACCTACGCTTATGTCTTTACCAAAGAAGGAATCTGTATTACCCATCCTGAGAAGAAGTATATCGGAAAGAATATTTTTGACTTTACAGATATTAAAGCTAATGATACACTGACCAGCAAAACTGAAGCAGGATATACTAAAGGAACAGCCGTTTCAGAATATCTGGGAGTGGAGGTAACACGCTTTATAAAACCATTGAAGACTGATAATTTTGATGGATACACGGTAGTGAATCATGTAAATTTTATTATTGACGAAAATATCAGCAAGATAAAAACCTATACTGTTTATATTTTTCTGGCAGCGTTGTTTCTCATTGTAACGGTCTTTATATTGTTTCAGAGAGCAACCAGCCTGGCTTATCAGGAAAAAGAAAAAATACAGTCTGAGAAGAATTTATTGTTGGTAGAAAACGAAAAGATGCACAAAGCAGAAGTGATCAATCAGCTTCAGCAGCTTAAAAATAATATCAATCCCCATTTTCTTTTCAATTCATTGAATTCCCTTTATATGTTGATCGGGATCAATAAAGAAAATGCACAGAAATTTACCATGAATCTTTCCAGGATTTACAGGTATCTTATAGTGCCTCCAAAAGACAATATTGTTCCTGTTTCGCAGGAAATTAAATTTATACAGCACTATATGGAACTTCTGAAAAGCAGGTTTGATGAAGAACTGAAGTTTGAATTGATTATTAATGCTCCTGAAAGTCTTGAAAAAAGAATTCCCTATTTATCCCTTCAGATAGTCACGGAAAATGCGACCAAACATAATATTGCAACGATGGATCAGCCTTTGGAAATTATCATTATCGTTGATGAGGACGGGATCACGGTAAAGAATACCTTGCAGCCTAAGACGGAAACGGTACAGGGAGAGAAATTCGGAATTGAATATTTGAATCAGGTTTATGGATATTTTAAGAATAATCTTCTTCATATTTCTGTAGATAGTGAATATTTCGTATGTTTTTTGCCTTTAATGAAGTAAAATAAAAATCCATTCACTCCCGAATTAGCACCATTCACTCCCTAATATTATATATATGATTCATGATACCTATAGCTTTGCTGGCTGAAACTAAGATATTTACTATTTGGAATGAATCGGACTATTTTAATGAAGAATTACAGGCTGGCACTGTATCTCGGTCTTGCTATGGCCTCACCAATGGCAATAGCACAGAAAAAAGATAAAGATACGGTAAAGGTCAACAAAGAAAAAACGGATAAGACAGAAACCTCTTCCTCCAAGAAAACCAAAAAGATTGAAGACCTGATCAAAAAAGGAACCTATAAAAAAGGACTTTTTAATACCATTCAGGTAAAAACGGATATTTATTTTGAAATTCCTGACAGTTTGATGGGACGTCAGTTTTTGGTGGTCAACAAACTTTCTCAGGTTCCCATGCAGGTCAATGAGGCTGGTTTGAACAAAGGAATGAACTATGAGAATAAGGTCATCTCTTTTTACCGTGATCCTGTAGCTAAAAAAGTATGGGTAAAAACGGTGGTACCTAAAGTGTCATCCCCAAAAAATGATGCGATTACAAAATCTGTGAAAGACAATTTTTCAGAATCTGTGATTGAAGTCTTTGATATTGAAGCACAAAACAACGACTCTACGGCTGTAGCCATTAAAGTGAACAAAGTTTTTGACGGAAACCAGAAAAGCTTTAATGATGTGCTGGCCAATGTAGGATTGGGTGGATCTGTGAAATCAAGTCTTTCTTATATAGAAGGTGTGAAGACTTTTCCTAAGAATATTGTGGTGAAGTCCCAATTGTCTACTTCTGTCAATGAAGGCGGGGTAGATCTTCCGGTAACATTAGGCGTTACTACCAATCTGGTTCTTCTTTCTAAAATACCGATGAAACCAAGAGTAGCGGATTCAAGAGTAGGATTTTTCTCCGAAAAACACTGGTCGTTTAATGACAATCAGCAAAAAATGGATGAGAAATTCTTTATTACCAAATGGAATCTTGAACCGAAGGACGAGGACAAAGAAAAATATTTAAAAGGTGAGCTGGTAGAGCCCAAGAAACCGATTGTTTATTATATCGACCCGGCAACACCAAAACAATGGCGTGAAAAGATTATCGCCGGAGTACATGACTGGCAGGCGGCGTTTGAGCAGGCAGGATTCAAAAATGCAGTGATTGCGAAAATGCCGGATGAGAAAGATGAAGATTTTGATATTGATGATGTAAGATATTCTGTAATTACTTACGCCGCGTCGCCAAAGTCAAATGCAATGGGGCCATCAGTAGTAGACCCGAGAAGTGGGGAAATTATCGAAGCAGATATAATCTGGTGGCATAATGTAATGACTTCTCTTCATGACTGGATGAGAATTCAAACAGGACCTATTGACCCTAAAGCAAGAGGAAATAAATTCAGTGATGAACATATGGGAGAAGCGATCCGTTTTGTTTCATCCCATGAGGTAGGGCACACTTTCGGACTGAAGCACAATATGGGAGCATCCTTTGCATTCCCGGTAGAGTCGCTTCGTTCCAAAGAATTTACAGACAAAATGGGTGGTACGGCACCTTCCATTATGGATTATGCCCGTTACAATTATGTAGCTCAGCCGGAAGATGGTGTTACAGCAATCACTCCGAAAATTGGTCTTTACGATAAATATGCCATCGAGTGGGGGTACCGTTGGTATCCGGATGAATTCGTAGAGAAGAAAGCGCTGAAAAACTTAATTGAAAAACATGAAGATGACCCGATGTACTTCTATGGAGAGCAGCAGAGCTACCTGGAAACCATTGATCCGCGTTCGCAGTCTGAAGATTTAGGTGATGATGCGATGAAAGCCAGCGAGTACGGAATCAAAAACCTGAAAGTGGTAATTAACAACCTCCTGAAATGGATGTATGAAGATGGTAAAGAATACACAGATGCCGGAAAACTGTATCTGGGAGTAATCGGGCAGTGGGATTTGTATACAGGTCATGTGATGGCGAATGTAGGAGGAATTTATCTGAACAATACTGTTTTTGGTAACAAGAAGAAAGCCTATGAAGCTGTACCTGCAGAAATTCAGAGAAGAGCAGTTGATTATCTTGTTAAAAATGCCATCAACCTTCCGGAATGGTTATTCTTTAATCCGATTACAGAAAAAACGTATCCGGTTAAGGATTCACCAATGGGACCATTCGAGCAGACACCATATACCATGGCAAGAGGAATGCAGTATGCAAATATCTATTCTTTGTTTATGGATGACAGATTGTTGAGGTTACTTGAAAATGAGCTGAAACATCAGGTGTCTGGCTCTAAAGAAGAAATCTATACGGTTGAAAATTTATTTGATCAGGTTAGAACTGCCATTTTCAGTAAAAAAGGAAGCCTTACGATGCTTGAGAAAATGACTCAGAAAAATTATGTGGATGCTTTGATTGTCTCTGTGAACAAATTATTTGAAAAAACAGCAGTGAAAGGATTGAAAGTAGATGATACTTTGAATATGCCTACCATCTGTAATTTTCATGAAGATGATCATGGTTTGAGGAATATCAATTATTCATCCATGAAAAGAGTATCTGAAGTGACAACTTACAAGAGAGCAGAACTTCAGAAAGTTCTGGATTTACTGAACAGAACAAGGTACAGAGGTGATGATGCTTCCAGAGCACATTACACAGATTTAATCATTCGTATACAAGAGGCTTTAAACAAATAAACGGCAATGAAAAAAACTCTAATACTTTTACCTCTTTTGGCTGCTAATATAGCAATGGCCCAGCAAAAGAAAACCATCACCGGGAAAATAGAAGACGGAAATACGTCTCAGGTTATCACCGGTGCGTCTATAAAAATCGAGACCCAATCGGTCTCTACAAAAACAGAGTTGGAAGGAATTATCGAAAGTGTATCAGTAGGTACGGTAACCGATAAGGACGGAAAATTTATATTGGAAATCCCTGCTGATACAAAAACGGTATTGGTAAGTTATCCTGGGTATGAATCCAGAGTCATTCAGCTGAATGAAGGACAGACTAATTATACTATCAGACTGACTTCTGAGGTTTCAGAAAAAAATAAAATCCAGGAAGTTATTATCACAGGGTATCAGAAAATTGAAAAGCGTAAGCAGACTTCAGCGGTTTCTACCGTTAAAATGGACAACATCAGCCAGGCTGGTGTTGCCAGTGTAGACCAGATGCTGGCAGGGCAGATTGCCGGTGTGGCAGTAACTCCTGAAACGGGAGCTCCGGGAAGTCCGGCGAAGATCAGAATCAGAGGGACAGCTTCCCTTTCCGGTCCCCAGGATCCGCTATGGGTCATTGACGGTCTTCCGTTAGAAGGAAATGATGTTCCGAATTTTACGGATAAAGACAATATTGATCAGCTCCAGAACTTCTCTATCGCAGGCTTAAACCCTAACGATATTGAAGATATTACCATCCTTAAAGATGCAGCGGCAACAGCTATTTATGGAGCAAGAGCAGCCAACGGAGTTATCTCTATCACCACCAAAAAAGGAAAGAAAGGAAGTCTGAAACTGAACTTCTCAGCAGACACTTTCGTTACCTCTCGTCCTGATTTTGATAAATTAAATCTTTTAAATGCTTCTGAAAAAGTAGACCTGGAACTGATGCTTGCCAAGCGTGCAGATCTTACGTACCGTGCCGATAAAGGAGAAGTAATGAGAATCCTGACGCAGAATAACCAGCTTGATGCTTTCAGAAACGGAGGGTTTGATGCTTTGAACTCATTCACACGCCAACAAATTAACGGTTTAAGAAATAACAATACAGACTGGGGCAAACTGTTATACAGAAATGCCATCAACAAACAATACGGATTAAGTGTTTCAGGAGGAAGTGATCGCGCAGATTACTATTTCTCCCTGGGATATTATGATGAAGAAGGAACAACTATCGGTACAGGTTTTAAGCGTTATAACCTGACTTTGAAAAACAATTATAAACTAAGCGATAAGTTAAATGCAGGAATCTCTATTTTCGGAACGCAGAGCGAACGTACATCTTTTGTAACAGATGCTGATGCTTCAATCAACCCCGTGAATTATTCAAGAAATGCCAATCCTTACATGAAGCCTTTCAATGCGGATGGAAGCTACAATTATGATAGAGATATGGATGGTTTTGAAGATCGTTATATTCCTTTCAACTTCCTTGAAGAACGAGAGAATACCAACTATTCACTGAAAAATAACTCTTTGAAAGCAATTTTAGATTTAGAATATAAAGCTTCAAAAAGTTTAAGATTTACTTCTCAGTTGGGACTTCAGTATGATGCTAATAAAACAGAGAAATTTGCAGCGGAGAATACCTATTTTACCAGAAAAATGAAAGAAAATACCCGTTACTACAAAGACGGTAAATACAATTACTTTCTGCCGGCTGGTGCGGTAAAACAAAACTGGGATAATGATTTCTTCCAGTACAACTGGAAATTACAGGCGGCATATAGCACGAAGATCAATAAACATGAAATTGATTTGATGGCAGGAACAGAAATCCGTAAAACAGAAGATAACACAACCATCACGAGGGCTTTCGGATACGATCCTTCAACAAGAAGAGCCACAGCAATCGTTTTCCCGAATTCAAGTTTTGCAGCTGATAAAAGATATGAAACCTACCGTGAAGCAGCTCCTATCGAGAATGCCTATGCATCTATGTTTGCTACAGCTTCTTATACGTATGATCAGAAATATACATTCTTTGGAAGTGTGAGATATGACGGTACTAACCTGTTTGGAGTTAACAAAAAGTATAAATACCTTCCGATATGGGCCGTTTCAGGATCATGGCTGGTAACGAAGGAAGACTTTATGAAAAATATTTCTGCTGTATCCAACCTTAGATTTAGAGCATCTTACGGTCTTCAGGGAAATATCGACAGAAACACCTCACCATTCTTTATCGGTGAATATAATGATGCCACCATTCTTCCTGGAGGAAAAGAATCGATTATCAATGTTCTCAGCCCTCCTAACGATAAACTGAGATGGGAAAAAACAACCAATACCAACTTAGGTCTTGATTTGGGATTGTTCAATAATCGTGTAAGCCTTACCGCTGATGTCTACAGCAGAAAAGGTACGGATATGATCAGTATGAAAGAAACTCCTTTGGAAACAGGATTCGAATATACGATGATGAACTGGGGAAGCCTGACCAACAAAGGTTTTGAACTGGCGATATCTACCAGAAACATCAATCATGATAATTTCAAATGGACGACTACCATTAACTTTGCACATAACAAGAGCAGAGTATTGAGTGAGCAGCCGCGTGATAATGCATTGCTTCCATCAAGAGAAGGACTTCCGGTAAATGCTGTTTTTGCTTTGAAAACAGCAGGAATGGATGAACAGGGAAACCCATTATTCTGGAAAGGAGATCAGAAGGTTTCAGCAGCAGAATTCTTTAAGTTATATGATGTGTATGCAGATTTCCTGCCAGGGCAGCTTGTTGATACCAAACTTTCAAATGCTGAGCTGAGAAGCCTGTTTACTTATGTAGGAGACAGAGATCCGAAATTTACCGGAGGGATTATCAACACCTTTAAAGTAAGTAATTTTGACCTTACCATCTCTGCAACATTCAACCTGAAGCAGACAGTAATGAGAACTCCTTCTTACCGAGGTATGGAGTTAGACAGAGGAAGAAACTACACAAGAGATATTTATGAAGCTGGAGGTTCGCTTCCGGGAATTACAAGTCCTGATATGGAAGCTAACCCGGACGGATGGATGGCCAATAAATGGTTTACAGGAAACCGTTCCAATGCCTACAGCTTACTGGATGTATGGGCAAAAGAAATCAGCTATATCAGAATCAGTAGCATCCGTTTAGGGTACACACTTCCTAAAGAATTTACAAATCCTATGGGGATTTCGAGCCTGAGACTGAGCGTTGAAGGACGTAACCTGTTTGTATTCAGCAACGGATACAAAGGATATTTCGATCCGGAAACGTATGGTAATATTTATGCACAGCCTATCACCAAGTCGGTGACCGTAGGATTTAATGTTTCTTTTTAAAACTTGAGAAAAATGAGAAAAATTACAGCAATCATAGCTCTTGCAGCAATCAGCTTTATCAATATCGGATGCGACAGGTTTTTAGATATTCAGCCGGAAGGAAAAGTGATTCCTACGACTACTGAAGACTATAGAAAAGTCCTTACATCTGCGTATTCAAAATATCCTGTTCACAAATCACTGGTGGCACTTCGTACCGATGAGGTGAATATCGATGATAATTCAACAGATTTTATTTCCTATCGTGAAATTGCGATGTGGAAAGACGCTAATAATGATCAGGCATCTACGGAATTTCCATGGGTAAGCTTTTATTCCGTGAACTTTTATCTGAATCAGATTATCAATGAAGGAAGCAAAACCATGCAGGATTCTCCTGAAAAGAATCAGATTTTAGCAGAGGCGTATGCTCTTCGTGCTTACCTGTATTTTGATATGGTGAATTTATATGGTAAACCGTATAATAGTGCTACAGCTTCTACCGACAGAGGAGTTCCGATCAGTCTTGAAATCGATCTTGAGCAGGTATTGAAGCCATCATCAGTACAGGAGGTGTACAATCAGGTTCATGCAGATCTTAAAAAAGCTGAGGATTTGATGATTGAGCAGAAGCAGCCGCTGGGAGTTAATTACAGGTTCTCAAAAACAGCATTGCTGGCTTTTGAAGCAAGAGCAGCGCTATATGAAGGAGACTGGAACAAGGCTTTAAACTATGCAGGTCAGGTATTGGCAGTAAAAGGAGATCTGAGCAATTTAAATACGGTAAACACACCACCTAACCATTATGCTTCCCCGGAGTCGATCATGGCTTTGGATAATACATGGGATAATTCAATCAAAAATTTATCTTTTGCATCTCCGGAACTGATTTCTTCATACAATTCCACGGCAGATAAAAGGTTTGGCATGTATTTTGAAAAAAATGGTAGTAAGTATAAAGTCACCAAAGGAGGAAGTTTAGAATTCAAAGTGTCTTTCAGAACAGCGGAGCAGTACTTTATCAAGTCTGAAGCATTATTAAAGTTGAATAAACTCGCAGAAGCTAAAGAAGCACTTCTCAAAGTAATGAAAAACAGATATACTCCGGATGGATATACTTCAGTACAAAATGCGGTGAACTCAATGGATTCAACAGCATTGATGAACTTTATCCTGGATGAGAGATTCAGAGAATTTGCTCTGGAAGGACAAAGATGGTTCGACTTAAGAAGAGCAAATCAGAAAAAAATAAGCCACACCATTAGTGGTAATGAGTATATTCTTCAGCAGAATGATCCGCGATATACCATTGAATATCCAATGAGTGCGAAGAAGAATAACCCTAATTTATAGAACTTCATATCAAATTCAATACAGAGGAAACCGCTTGAACTTAATTGTTTCAGCGGTTTTTTTGTACTTTTGCATCGTTATGAAAATTGCCATTATAGAAGATGAGCTGCTGGCTGTTAATTATCTGAAAAATCTTTTGGATACACAGAGCATAGTCCCTGTTACAGAGACTGTTATTCTTCGTTCTAAAAAACAGGCAGTTGATTTCTTTGAAAAAGAATCCGCAGACCTTATCTTTATGGATATTCATCTCGGAGATGGAATGAGCCTGGAAATTTTTGAACAGGTAGAACTTTTTACCCCGATTATTTTCATTACTGCATTTGATGAATATGCCATGAGGGTTTTCAGACATTTTACCATTGATTATCTTCTGAAGCCCTTTGAAGAAGAGGATCTCCATAAAGCTTTACAAAAATTTATTTCCATAAGAAACAATTTTGATCCTGAACCGGTTCTTAAATCTATGTCCTCATTACGACAGGCAGAAGATGAGGTGATGAAACGTTTCATGGTAAGAGAAGGAAATAAACTAAAATCAATAGACGAGCGTAACACTGCCTACTTTTTTGCCTCCGGGAAATACCTTTTCCTGACCACAAAAGATCATCAGACCTATATTTATGATGATACCATTAAAGATATTATTCAGAAGCTGAACCCTGAAATTTTCTTTAAGATCAACAGGAAATTTATCATTAATAAAGACGCGGTTTCCGAAATTATCAAGCATTCCAGCCAGAAAGTAGAACTTAGACTTTCACCGGAACCGGAAGTGAATGCTGAAGTTTTTATCAGTAAATTACAGATTACTGAATGCCTGAACTGGCTGAATAGTTGATTTATTTATTTACTACATCATCGTACTTCTAATCGTGCTAAGAAGGTCTAAGATTATGTTCACTCTTAAAAAATGATTCCACCTTAGCTTCCTTAAAACTTTACCGTAGATATTAAATCTTTGTGTTAAACTAAATCTTACTAGCTACATAGGTTGGATTTGGTTGTTAATTACAATTGTTTTATCATTCAATCAAAAGGCTTTACAAAACAATAATGAAGCAGTCGGTTGAGGGCTACCTGAAACCTCTTTTCTTTTTTCCTTAGAGAGAAGGAGAAATGAACTATATTTTTATTGTTGGGTTTAACCTCGCAATTAAGCCTCATAATCTGTTCGCCAAAGTATGTTTTACTTTTCTCATTAACCCATCCACTCAATCGCTTAATTCTCCCTTTATTCGAAACAAGATAAGTCTTTTCAAAATCAGGGACAGGCTTCCAGTTTTCACCGAAAACAACCAACAACCTGGAAAAATTTGGGAACAGACAAGGAAACGGAAGTTAGGACGATGAGGTTTTGGAAATCTGAAACTATGTGATATATTTACCCGTACTAATAATTTTTTTCATCATTTGTGTTTTTTTAGTCTCCTGATTTTTTATTGAGAGACTATATTATTTTACAAATTACCTTGACTATTGTGGAGAATTTTGAAAAATTAACCACCTCATTCTGGTAAAAACATTACTAGTATAAAATCAATTATTATGTAGTTTTGTATTTCAAAGTGTACAAAAGTAGTACATTTATTGAAGTGGTATAACCTTATATTATTATCTTTTGAATATACTCCTAAATTGATAAAGTAATCTTTCTATTAAGCGTAAATCATCTGTAACTATATCAGCTCTGCCATTCATTTCTTGTTGGAAAGCAATTCTTTTTTTATAAGATGTTTGTAGTCCTTTTGGTAAAGAGACATCAAGTAGCAAATTGCCATCTTTGTCAGGAGTCAGAGAAATATTATTGATAACACCCTCTAAGATTCCAAACTCTTGATCGGGATAATTGGCTAATTTAATATTAACAGTTTGACCTACTTTAACCTTTCCAAAATTTTGTGCAGAAGCTTTTACTTTTCCTATATACTGATTCCCTCCCATAGGAATGATTGAAAATACATTATCACCAGTATTAATGCTTTGATTAACTGACCATAATTGTAAAAAGTTAACTCTGCCATTTATTGATGAGCGAAGAACATAACTTAATTCCCAATCTTTTATAGATTTTTTTAATTGATAAAAAGATTGAAGCACATTTCTTTCTAAGTTTATATTTTCCTTACTTTCATTTATAATTGTGACTTTATTATTTTTATTAAGCTCGTTTATGGATGATCGTAATTGTGAGATATTACTTAATACATTTTTATAGTTTTTTTGATCTTGAAGAAATAAAACTCTTTGCTTTTCAATTTCTTGTGTTGAAATCACTCCTTCTTTATATAATAATTCACTTCTGGTAAGATCACTATGCTTTAATTTTAACTCAGACTCGTTAATACTTTTCTGAGATTCCAATAAACTTAACCTTTCTTTGAGTTGAATAGCTTCATAGCTTTGTGCATTATTTTCTACCTTATAAGGTTTAAAATTAATATTGAGCTGATTAGCAATATACTCTTTTTGAAATGATGAAAATGTACTTTCAACATCTCCAAGCTGTGAAGATTTTAACTTTTCAAAAGGAAAATTTGATTTATCTAAATTAATTGTATCTACAATACTTTTTAATAAAAAAACATCTTTATAATTAGCAGAATTTTCAAGGACAGCCAAAGGAGTATTTTTTGAAATAGTTTCTTTATCCCTTACAAGTATAGCATCTATTTTCCCTGAGTTTTTAGCAACTAATTTTTGAGGCGGAGTCTCTGTTGTTATTATAATTTGGGAAGTTATAATATCTGGATATTTAACAAACCAAGAGATAAGAAGTAAAATACTTATAAAACTTAATAATATTGTATTCCCCCACTTCAAAATAGTTTTTGGAGGGTCTGTCAAAATATCTCTGACTTCCTCACTATAAATTTTTAGACCATCATTTATTTCGTCCATATTAATTGCCTAATTCTAATTGGTTTTTTACTAACTCATAATATTTACCACGCATCGAAACTAAATCTTCATGATTTCCCTGTTCTACAATTTCTCCTTTTTCAAGAACAATAATCTGATCGGCATTTTTTACTGTACTCAGTCTATGAGCGACTATAATTGATGTTCTTCCCTTAATGAATTGATTGAGATTTTCCATTATTACTTTTTCATTATTGGCATCTAAAGCAGATGTTGCCTCATCAAAAAAGACATAAGATGGGTTTTTATATACAGCTCTTGCAATCATCATTCTTTGTTCCTGTCCTCCACTCAACCGAATACCCGATGTTCCTAATTCAGTATTATACTTATTTGGTAAATTTTGTATAAACTCATCAATATTTGCAACAAAAGCAGAATGATATAGTTTTTCTCTATCAATAATTTCATTTTGTTCGGATTCAGATATATTACCCGCAATAGTATCATTAAACATAAAAGTGTCTTGCATTACTGCGCCACAATTCATTCTCCAAAAATCATTATTTATCCCCTTTAAATCAACACTTCCTATATCGATACTCCCTTGTGTAATATCATAAAACTTTAACAAAAGCTTCATTAAAGTTGTCTTTCCACTTCCACTAGCACCTACGATTGCTGTAGTTTTTCCTTCAGGAATTACACAATTAATATTTTTTAACACAAATGGTGTAGATTTACCACCATATCTATATGATACATCTCGAAGAATAATACTTTTATCTTTAGGTAATTCCTTTAGCTTATTTTCAGATACTACATCTTCATCTTCCTTTGTATGTACTTGAGAAAGTCTTTCTAAACTAATTTTAGCATCTTGCCAATTCTGGATGAAAGTTATAGAGTTAGTAAGTGGAACATTCAGTTGTCCTACTATATATTGTATCGAAGTCATCATCCCTAATGTAAGATCTCCATCTATTACTGCCTTTGCAGAAAGAAAAGTGATGAAAATATTTTTAAATTCATTAATCGTACTAGCTCCAACACTTTGATATTGTGCTAACTTTAAAGAACTTAAGGAAGTTTTAAATAATGTAATTTGTGTAAATTCCCATTTCCATCGATTTTTACGTTGTGAATTATTTAGCTTAATTTCCTTTATCCCACTAATTATTTGCAATAAATTGTTTTGACTTTGTGAAGTTTGGTCAAAACGCTTAAAATCTAATTCCGCCCTTTTCTTTAAGAAAAAGAAAGTCCAACCTGTATATAAAATAGCAGAAACTAGAAAAACTAAAAATATTTTAAGACTATAATATGCTAAGATACCATTGAAAACAATAAAAGTCACTATCGAAAACAACATATTAAGCGTTGAAGAAGAAACAAAGTTTTGAATACGAGTATGATCACTGATTCTTTGTAAATGTTCTCCTGCATTTCTGGTGTCAAAATAATTAACTGGAAGTTTAAGCATTTTATACAAAAAATCAGATATCATTTTAATATTAAATCTACTCGTAATATGTATAAGTACCCATTCTCGAAAAATACTGACCAACGTTTGAGTTGATATAAGAATGAATTGTGATGCTAAAATCAAATATATAAATGGAATATCCTTGTTATTTACACCAACATCAACAACCGTCTGCATTAGAAAAGGTAAAATAAATTGAATAACAGTAGCTACAAGCAAACCTATAAATAGCTGATTAATCAGTTTTCTATAAGGTTTAAAATAAGGATATAAAAATGAGAAACCTTTAGCTTGAACTTTCTCTCCTTCTTGACTATCGAATTTTGTATTAGGTTCTAATAAAAGGCAAAATCCAGTTTCATCTACTGCATTAGTCCAGGCTAATCTAAAATCTTCATGAGAATAACTTAGCAAACCCTGAGCTGGGTCTGCTACATAAATTTTATTTTCATCAGTTTTGTATACTACTACAAAGTGCTTTTGTCTCCATGGCACAATAAAAGGAGTCGGTGCTTCATTAACTAAGCTTTCAATTGAAACTCGTACACCTAAAGCTCTCAATTCAATAGCCTCCGCAGCTTCTGCTATACCTGCCATTGTCACACCTGTAGTTGTAATACTGGCTTTATCTCTTAAAAACTCTCTAGAAAATGTTTTGCCATAAAATTTAGCAATCATTCGTAAACAAGTAGGTCCACAATCCCTACTGTCTAGTTGTTTATAAAATGGGAACTTATTTTTTATCGCCATATGACCTGATAAGGATATTTTTCATAAATAGCATTACTTTCACTAATTGTATTACCTTCTTCTGCATCTTTTTTACCTTCAGCTAAAAGAATATTGGCTTTAAAATTTTCATTTAAATGTTTTAGACATATAGCTTTATAGAATTTAGCATCTGAAAATTTAGGATAAAGATTTAGAGCTTTATCAAATTCTACAATTGCTTCTTTCCATTTTTGTTGTTCATATTTTGCAATGCCATAGTAAAATAAAGTAACAGGATTCACCCAATCTTCACCGTTTTTATTAACCGTAGTCTTAATGTCATCCGATAGTAATTTTTCTGCTTTATCAAATAGATTCAACTGAAGATAACACAAGGCAATGTAAAAGTTATAAGTGTGATCCATTTCATATTGATTTCCATACTTCCTAACACACTCCTTAAAATCATCTATAGCCTTAGAATAATTTTTGACAAAAATACACAAGATAAAAGCTCGATATGGCAGATAGGCTTCCTCATCGTAATATACTGCTTTATCAATAAGAGGCATTCCCAATTCATATTTTCTTTGCTTAAACAGAGGCATTGCTTTTTGCTGCCAGAGATAAGCAATAGTACTGTCTTTTTTCAGACCAGTATCAATATTATCTTGCCATTCTTTAGAAAAAAGCATATGCTTCCATGCACCATTTTCCAAATGTTCTTTTATAATTTCCTGTTGTAAAATTTTTCTTGCATCTTTTTCTTGGGAAAAAAAAGAAAAGACAAAAAGACTAAAAAAAATTGCTACCTTCATTGAGCTTTTTTATTATGTTAATGGATTAAGCTCTATAAACTTAGAATAGGTAAAATTATAAGGTTGATTACTTAAATCATAGACTTTAACTTCATCAAACCATTTTTTTGACATTTCTAACCATGTATTTTTAATTTCTTTGTATATACTTAAACCATTTTCAGTAAAATATTTTAATGCATTTTCTTCTGTTTCAAATGGTTGTTTATCTATTAGAACAAAATCATTGTAACATTTATTGATATAAAAAGCAATTCTTCCCTTGGCTTCATGAACTTGTCTTTTGTCAAAGTCTCCTGCATCTAAACAGGCATCTAGACATATAAAGCTCGTATAATAAGTATAAAAAGCATGGAATAAGACATACAAATCTCTATTTTCTATAAAAGTTCCATCTGGCAATTCAATAGTTTCTAAAACTGTTTCTTTAGGAACTTTGAAAAAATCATCAACGTTGGAAAGTAAGGTGTAAAAGATGACATGACCTGTCTGATGTGCAATGTCATCTACAAAAAACACTTCATCATAATTTTCTTGGTAGGCATTATAAAAACCTATGCCGACTGCTTTCAGAGTAGCAAAGGAATTCCTTTCATAAGTGTTTACATTGAAAACCATACATTTATTAGCATATTTTTCAATTAACTGAAATTGAGTCGGTATATTCTTCTTAATGAGTTGATAAGCTGTAGTAAGGTGCTCTAAATGCTCTCTCGTTATTTTTTCTATTTCTACTTCTATTAATTTTTTATCAACATTGAAAAAACATTGTTCCAAAAGTGGAATAGGATATTTTAATATTTCTATAGACGTATTTTCAATTAAAGAAGGGGATTCTAAAGTAAAATCTACTTTTACATCTTCTTTTTTTAAAAGCATTTCATTCTTAAAAAATATCAAACTGTCATTTTTTTTATCTGTAATAAACCAGCCTATTTTCGGTATATAGAATTTTCCAAAGCCGTCAGTTTGCACTCGAAATTTATTCCGATTAGAAAATCCAGCCAGTATTTGTTCTAATTGCGCAATACTATTGTCACTATTATTAAAATAAGAGAAAAATAAAGGTTCTTGATAAATTGTTTCACTTTCAAAATCTAAAGAATTAAAAATGTTCACATCTTTTTTGTAAAGTAAAAGCTTAATATTTTGATTTTGTGTTTCCAATCCCTGTTCTAGGAAAGGTAACAATATTGGTTGTAACGGGTTGTTCATATTATTTTAGAAAGAATCAATGGTATAAAATTGTTTATAGAATGTGTGGCAACACTAGCTCCAAATCCCATCCTTATTCTTATATAGCATAGAATGAATCCAAAAGAAATTTGAGGAGCAAAAGTTATAAAGTAATATGCTATAGAATTATTATTATCTATATAATTTCCTATGTGAATAACAGTAAATAATATACATGAAATTATAATAAGTGCTTTTTGATTTTTTTGCCAAAAATTAATTAATTTTTGATTTTCATACTTTTTCAAAAGAAAAAATAAAACTGTAAAAGTTAAACTAAATATCAAAGCAAACAACAAAATAGAAGTGAGTGTTTTGAACCAATATACATGAAATAGTGTTCCAAATAACCAAAGTAATAAATAAGTTGCTGAAAAAGAAATATTTATTTTATTATAAACTATCCATAACCTAAAAATAACCTCTTCTAATAAAGGTCCTAAAAATACAGAAAAAAACAAAGAATTTACTATTGCCGAAGTCTCATCATCATGATTTAGAGGAGGTAAAACATTTTTAAGAACTAAAATATATCTAATACTTGTAATTAAAAGTAAGAGCAAGTATTGTAATAGCAGAAAAACAAAAATACTAATAACTTTGGAACGAAGTGATAAAGTAGATGTAATTTCTTTAGAGGGAGCAAAATAAAAATAAAATAAATTTTTAATATTAGTGATCATTAGGACAAATTGTGTGGAAAATGTAACATATATATTCAATTTTGATTCAAATAAAGAAAGGGCAAATGCCCTTTCTTATTTTTTTACACATTAATACCTTGAGAGCTAAGGATAGCCTTTCCGATCTCAACAGCTGCTTTGTGAGCCTGTCCCCAAAATCCGTGACAATCTGAAGAATCTCCTCCTTCAACTTTTTGCATTACTTCCTCTGTTTGTACTTTTTCTGCCATTTCCTTAAAGGCATCTAAACTTAATTTTTTGTTTTGTTTTTCCATCTTTTAATTTTTTTAGATGATTAATTAATATTTCTTTGTCATATAACCCTGACATGGGCTTCAATATCAACCTTATATTATATTTCTGTACTGTACACATACAAAATAAAATATTTGTGTTTTTATCTGAGACAAACTTAGACAAGAGTTGAATGTAAAAAAAGCAATAGGTATCAGGATTTATAAATCCATATTATGAATTTATAAATTGTTGAAATTGAAAACAGTTGGAAATCAGTTTATTAAACTATTGTTGAGTCTCGATTTCTTTAATATAAATTGATGGGGTAGTTCCGGTTTTCTTCTTGAATGCAGTTGCAAATGCCTGCACATTATTATAACCAATTTCTTCCGCAATAGCCGGTAATTTATAAGAACGGAACTTTTTATCTTTTACAAGTCGCTCCAAAACATAATCAATACGCAGATCATTAAGATAAGAAGTGAAATTCTTCCCTTTATGATTATTGATCGTTTCAGACAAATAAGATGTGTTAGTTTTTATATTTTTTGCAAGACTGGCTAATGTAATGCCACTTTTTAGAAAAAGCTGCTTATTTTCAAAGATTTCCAATTCCTTTAGAATAAATTGGGTCACCTCTTCAGGAGCAGTCTTTGTTATTATATTTTCTGTTTCAGCATGTTCAGAAATTTGAGACAGTTCAGGAATTTCTTTTTTAATATCTGTAGTAGATTCAAAATTTCTTTTTTCAATACTATGAATCAGTTCCTGGGCAATTTTCCGGTGTTCTTTTGCTGTTTTCTTTGCTTTATAATAAAGATAAAGAACCAATAAAAGAATTAATAATAAAAAACCAATAGAAGCATATAAAATTATTTTCCTGTTTTTTAGATCGTTGATAATCTCTTCTTTTTCTTGTAAAAGATTAGGGGTATCATATTTCTTGGGCATTTCTGTGGACAAATATTGAAACTGCTCATCAAGTTTTTTGTCTACTTTTAAAAATCGATCTATATAATACAATTGTTTTTCTTTATCATTCTTTTCTTTGTAATAATCTATAAGATAAGTATATACTTCTCGAAGCTCTGGGAAAGTGATATTAGTTTTTTGTATATTAGAGTCTAATCTAATAAAATATTCAACAGCCTTTTCTTTATTATTTAATCCATTATAACATTTGCCCAAACTATATAATGCATAATTGGCATTATTATCATTGATACTGGAAAAAAAATTATAAGTCTTGGCTAATTCGTTTATGGCAATTGTATATTTTTTTTGTTTAAGATTAGAATATCCAGAAAAGTATAAATATTGATTAACACTATATTTGCTTTTACCTGTAAACGCAGAGGTTTGGCCTTCTTTGATTAAAATATTGGCAGAATCTAATTTATTAAGCTCAATATAGCAATTGATAAGACTTACCCTTATTTGATTATGCTGGGATTCATTGGTTATATTATTAGGATTATATAGGTAATACCTGAATATTTTGGCTGCTTCTGCATACTTACCCAAATAATTATTTAAATAAGCAATATTTATATTAGCATAAGCAATTTGCTTTTGATCTTTTTGATCTTTTGCATATTGTAAAGCTATAATATAATTGTCTAATGCTTTCTTTAAATAATCATTCTTGAAATATAGATTTCCCTTCATCAAGTATGTTCTGGTAGGGTATAAACTTCCTTTTATGTTTTTTGTAATAATCTCAAGACTATCAATATATTTTAAGGCTGTAGGAAAGTCTTCATTAAAATGTATTAGGATATAGCCTTCCGCAATTTGGAGGTTGTTTTTCTCTTTGTTTGCTTTTTGTAAATAGTATTGTGCAATTATTTTAGATTCGGAAACTTTATCATTATCATAGTAATCATCAAACTTACCTTTCAATTGAGAATAATTGAATTCACTTAAAGTATCAACTATACTTTTTTGAGCATAAATAAAGCCACTCAAAAATAGTAAAATAGAAAATATTACTTTCATCATTTTTGTAAAATGCTACAAATTTACACTTTTCTTAATCAATAAAGTTATTAATATAAATCCTCTTGTAAGTGTATGTAAATATTTGGAAATTAATTTGTTATGATTTGTTTTAATAGGGGGGATTTATAAATCTATAGTGCAGTTTTATTGATAATTTGAAAAATATCCTTTTATTTGCATTTAAATTTAAAATAAATTACAAATGAAAAAACAAGTCAAAAAAGAAAAAAAATTATCTTTAAACAAAGTACGTTTGATGAAGATTACTGACATGAAAACAATTAATGGAGGTAGTGGAGCCCAAGCAGGTTTTAATCTTGATGGAAATGATGACCAACATCCTACCATTCGTAATACTATGGGTCAACAATAATTTAAGTTTCTAATGAAAATAAAAATATTTATCATTATTTGTTTTTTTTCGATCTTTTCTTATTCCCAGAAAACTAACTTATCACCTTCTAAACCAGTCACAGAAAGTTATTTTGGAACTAAGGTCATTGATGAATACCGAAATTTGGAAAGTTTAGAAGATCCTAATACTATTAATTGGATAAAATCTCAAACAGCTTATACCAACACAATTCTTGATCAAATTCCCAAAAGGAATTATTATGTAGAGAAAAGATTAGAACTTGATAAAAGGCAAGGATATTCTGTATCTGATTTGAAAATAACAGGTAATGATAAATACTTTTATTTAAAGAAAAACGAAAATGAAAAAGTCGCTAAGCTTTATTATAAGGATGGACTTTCAGGAAAAGAAGAATTGCTCTATGATCCTGTTAATTATAAAAATAACGAACGCAATCATGATTTCGTTATTAATTACATAAGTCCTAGTTGGGATGGTAGTAAAATTGCTATTTCTATGTCTGAAAAAGGGAATGAGTTAGCAGATGTAATTATTATGGATGTTAAAACAAAATATATTCAGCCAGAAATTCTTACTAATACAGCACCTGCTTCTTTTGATGGAATTAAATGGCTAAATGATAACACTGGCTTTTTTTGCGTAGCTTTTTCTACAATTGATTCTAAATCTAAAGATTTTTATAAAAATACACGAACTGTTTTATACAAAATTGGGACAGATCCAAAGAAATTAATAGAAATTTTTTCTGCTAAAAATAATCCTGAATTAAAAATAACTGAAGATCAGTTCCCAATGCTTTTAGATTTTGATCAAGAAGATCAGTATTATATAGGTATGGTTGTTGACTATAGTTATTACAGAAAAACCTTTATCATTAGCAAAAAAGATTTATTAGAGGGTAAAAAAAATTGGAAGCCTTTATCTGATCCAAATGATAAAGCAAAAAATTTAGAGATATGGAATAATGACATTGTTTTTGTTTCAGGCTATAATTCATCTTTTAATAAACTATGTAAAACGAGTATTAATAATTTCAACTTTAAAAACCCAGAAGTTTTAGTTCCTGAAAAAAAAGGTGAAATCATTAAAAGTTATAGAATCACCAAAGATGGTATTTATTATACCACCACCAAAAACGGAGTAGAAGCAAAATTATATGTATACAAAGATGGAAAAGATAGTCCTATTCAGCTTCCTTATCCATCTGGAAATATTAATTTAGAAAATAAAGGAGTAAATTACTCTGATTTTTGGATAACATGCTCAGGCTGGGCAAATGAGGGACAACGTTTTAAATATGATGTAAAGATTAATGCTTTGAAGCCTGAGAATCTTACACCTATTACAGAATATCCTGAATTCAAAAATATAACAGTCAATGAAATTTCCATAAAAGCTAGAGATGGAGAAGAACTTCCGGTATCATTAATATATAGTAAGAATCTCAGAAAAGATGGTAAAAATATGGTGCTTATTGATAGCTATGGTTCATATGGAATATCCTATGCTCCTTTTTTCGCAAAAATGTATTTATTATGGATTAATCAGGGAGGAATGGTTGCAGTAGCTCATGTGAGAGGTGGAGGAGAAAAAGGAGAAAAATGGCGTTTAGGAGGATACAAAGAAACAAAACCTAATACTTGGAGGGATTTAATAGACTGTACAAAATATTTGATAAAGGAAAAATATACCTCAAAAGATAAAGTTGCTATTTGGGGAGCCAGCGCCGGAGGAATTACAGTAGGAAGAGCAATGACGGAAAGACCAGATTTATTTAAGGCGGTTATTGCAGAGGTTGGCGTAATGAATCCTCTTAGAGATGAGACAACACCGAATGGGCAGCCAAAAGAATTTGGTACAATAAAGGATCCAAAAGAATTTAAAGCTCTGCTAGAAATGGATTCTTATCACCATATTAAAAAAGGAGTAAAATATCCTGCAACTTTTATATCTGGAGGAATAAATGATCAGAGAGTTACCGTTTGGGAACCTGTAAAATTTGCAGCAAAGTTAATGGCTAATAACGCTTCTAATAATCCTACTTTATTGAAAATAGATTTTGAAGGAGGTCATGGAGGTAATATTCCTCCTGCACAACGATACGCTAATTTAGGAGATATGTTTGCCTTTGCATTCTGGCAGTTGGGACATCCTGATTACCAGCCCAAAGAAAGCACAAAAAAATAATGTCACGTTTTCCGTATCAATTTTTTGATGAGTATGTAGTGTGTACTCATTCATTTTCACGCAGAAACTTTCAACAAGCAATAAGTAGTAAAGGTGAAACTACAGATGCAGAACAGAAAGAAATCTGCACTAATCCCATATTTCAGGAAGCTATTTATTTAGGATCAGTCTCAAAATTTTTGGGGAATGTTAAGTAGGTTTATCTTTGCCTAATGTTAAGCGATCACGAACTTCTTAAATTATTACTTCCGGAATTTTTGGTTGAACACTTTGATATCCTCAAAGCAGAAACTCATGATGCAGAACTTCATATCTATTTTGAAGAAAAAAGCATGATCCCAGATGAATTCAAAGAAAGACTACTTGAATCGAAGGGCTTTTTACCTGAAATTATTGTAGATGATTATCCATTACGGGGTAAAATCGTAAAACTTCATGTGAAAAGAAGAAGATGGACTGATAAATCCTCTGGTGAAATTCTTCAAAGAGACTGGCAGCTGGTAGCGAAAGGAACACGCATGACAAAGGACCTGGCAGGCTTCTTAAAAAAAATTAGCCGACACTAAAGCTCTTCCCCTAAAAGTTATAGCAGAATTTTTCGGGATCAAAGGCAAGACTTTTCAAAGACAATACAAGAATACTCTCAGCGAATATTATAGCTGGGAACAAAAACGGCACGCAGAGGACTGGATCATTTATCCTGAAAATCTCTCATCCTCTTTATCCTTAGACGAAGTGGCCTTATCTGACGGAGAACTTTATACTGTTCTTACCTCCAAAAAAGCAAAAGGAAGAAAAGGAAGTATTGTTGCTATCATAAAAGGTACCCAGAGTGATTTTGTCATAGAGCATCTTTTAAAAATCAGCAGAAAACTTCGGATAAAGGTAAATGAAATCACTTTGGATATGGCGGGTTCCATGAAGCGTATTGCCCAACGCTGCTTCCCTAATGCAATGCAGGTGATTGACCGATTTCATGTTCAGAAGCTGGCTATAGAAGCTCTTCAGGAAATCAGGATCCGGCATCGCTGGGATGCTATTGAAATGGAAAATAAGGTAAGGGAAGGATTGGGGGAAGAACTAGTTCTAAGCACAGAAATATTTGAAAACGGTGATTCCCGCAAACAGCTTTTGGCAAGAAGCCGGTATTTGCTTTATAAGAGCCGCGAAAAATGGACACTCTCCCAAAGGCAAAGAGCCATCATTCTTTTTGCTCAGTATCCCGACCTGGAGAAAGCGTATCAATTGACCGATGAACTGCGAAAGATTTATAATCAGAATATTCCTAAA
Organism: Chryseobacterium cupriresistens; assembly: GCF_046614675.1. NCBI lineage: Bacteria > Pseudomonadati > Bacteroidota > Flavobacteriia > Flavobacteriales > Weeksellaceae > Chryseobacterium > Chryseobacterium cupriresistens. The sequence continues at coordinate 61,748 of NZ_JBKKJT010000004.1, forward strand.
TCTTTGGCTATGACTAAACTTGCGCATTGGTTCAAAAAGGTGGAAGAAGCAGATTTTAAATCTTTTTCTACCTTAAGAAAAACAATAATGGTTCATTACAGAGATATTTTAAACTATTTTCATCAAAGAAGCTCCAATGCAGCAGCTGAATCCTTCAATGCCAAAATCAAAAACTTTAGAATGCAGCTCCGCGGAGTAAAAGACAGAACTTTCTTTCTATTCAGGTTGACTAAACTTTTTGCTTAGTCCCCAACTTTTGCGCTTGATCCCAAATATTGTGCTTGATCATTAATCCATAAAAACAAAAAAACCTCTGACTAATCAGAGGTTTTAAAGTGGTTTCTCCAGGAATCGAACCAGGGACACATGGATTTTCAATCCATTGCTCTACCAACTGAGCTAAGAAACCATTATGTTTTTGTTTATTACTTCATTGTTTTAAAGTGTTGCAAAAGTATAACATTTTATAATACCGCGCAAGTATTTTGTTTTATTTTTTCAAATAAATATCCTGCTAAAGCTGGTTTCAGTATTCAATGTATTGTTCATCAGTATTTTGGTACTTTAATTTTTTTCTGTTTTTTTTTAAGTTATTTTCACAGCGTTTTATTAAAAGATTTTTTGCCCTGGTATTTAAGATTTTTCTTACAGTTGCTTTTGGAATATAGTTTTGTTTCTTTAAACAGTCAATACAATCATCCGATTTTCAGTGATAAAAAGCAGCAAACACCTGATTTATAAGAGTTAATTTACCTAACGGGTGTTAGTCGTATTATTACTACACTTTTCGAAATTTAATAATAAATGCAATTTGCTTTTTGTAAATACATCTATATTTGGTGATATAGAAAGCAAACAATCACAATATATTAACCATTAAAATTTACAATCATGGCAGAAAGAAATTCAAGAGGAATTTTAAAATTCAACAACGGTGAAGGGCAAAAACTGTTAAAGCTTAACTACAGTGTATCAAGATCTACGGACGTTTCAGGGCGTGTGGCATCAGATCCTTCCAATGCTCTTATCAAAATCACAGTAGAAGCTACTGAAAAATCAGACATCCTGGAAAGTTTACTGAACGGAAAATATAAGCCTACAGTAGGAGAGATTACTTTCAACAAATCTCACGAAGAAGGAACATTAACAACATTGAAGTGGAACAACGGTTATGTAATCCAGCATGAAGTAGATTTCGATGCTGTGGATGACAACAGTATGTATATCAGTTTTGTGGTAAGTGCAGAACAGATCGATCTGGGGAATTCATCATACTTCGGAGCATGGCCTTCTTAAGCACATTCAGAATTTAAATATCAGGCAGAATAGTACACCCGTTTCAAGGGATGCTGTTCTGCCTTTTTTAACCTTATAGAACGACTGTTTATTTCAAATAAAGTTCTGAAAAAACCTAATCACTATGAATAAAAATATCTCGAATTCAGATAAGATTTCTGAGAATCATATTCCCGGAATCAACCGTGTGGTGAAACTGGATATTGTGATTGAAGGCAAAATTATCAAACACTTCAAACATTTCCATCTGCAGCAAAGTGCCAGAAGACACCACAATTTTGAGCTGATCTTAGCTCATGATTCTCTCGGGGAAGCTCAAAACCATACCCTGGAACAGGCACGCCAGTTTTTGGGAAAACGAATCACCATTGTTTTCAAATACAAAGATTACGAAAGTGAAAGCCCGGAAAGAACTTTTGTAGGAGTTATCACCAAAGCTGCATTCAGCCAGGAAAAAATGAGCCTTGGAAATATTGTGCTGAGAGGCCAGAGTCCTACCATATTGATGGATGCAGCTCCCCATACTCAAAGTTTTGGAGGTGATCAGGCTGTGAATACAGGAATTATTGCCAACAAAATACTTAAAGAAGCCCTGGGATCAGAGAAATTTGATTTCAGAGTAGATACACAGAATAAAAGCTATATCAATTATAGCTCACAATATAATGAAACCCATTATAACTATCTTGCAAGAACAGCCGAAGCCTACGGAGAGCAGTTCTACTACGATGGCGAGGTGCTTCATTTCGGCAAACTTCCCCCTTCAGAAAAACCGATCCGGCTTGTATACGGAAGCAACGCAACAGATGTGCAGGTAGAACTCAATGCAGTTCATACCAATCCTGAATTTTTCGGTTATAACAGCAGCAGCCATACCAAAATGGAAGGCTCTGAAAATAATATCAGACATTTGGGCGAAATACCCTCCAAAGCATATGAACTGAACAATAATATCTTTAAAACCCGTTCACTTTCTCCGGCTCCCATTAATGCCAATATGTTTGTGGATGTAAGCGATTCTCAGAAAAGTGCTGCAGGCAGTGCTGCTGTAGAAGTATTTACGGTTTCAGGAAATACAACTGTTCCGTTTTTATATCCGGGATGCCTTGCAGATATGGAAATGCGGAAACCGGATACCAGCCAGACTTCCTATTTTACAAAACTTACAATTACCGAAGTCTCACACGAAGTCAATGCCAGAGGATATTATACAGGAAGTTTTGAAGCTATTGCTGAAGGCACTGGCTTTATGCCAAAACCGGATTTTAAACAGCCTAAAGCCGAGCCGCAGGTGGCTACCGTTATTTCCAATACAGATCCGCTTAATCAGGGAAGAATACAGGTGAGATTCGACTGGCAGCAACATCCTGATACCACTCATTTTATCAGAATGATGAGCCCCGATGCAGGAGGAACAGATATGGTCACTCAAAACAGAGGTTTTGTTGCTGTGCCGGAAGTAGGAGATCAGGTAATGGTAGGTTTTGAATACCATCATCCCGATTTTCCGTTTGCGATGGGAGGAATGTTCCACGGACAGGTTGCATTGGGAGGAAGCATCAATAATCATCTTAAATCGATTCAGACCAGAAGTGGTAATAAAGTGATCTTTAACGATCAGGAAGGAAGCATCTTTATTGAAGATCCAAGTGGTAATACTTATCTCATGGATGGAAAAGGAAATATTGTGGTGAATGCTCCAAAAAATATCACCTTCACAGCCGGGGAAAATGTGCAGATCAATGCAGGTAAAAATATCATTGCTTCTGCTCAGAGGAATGTCAATATTATGGCTGGGGAAGATATCACGGAAACGGCTAATGATGATTATAATCTGACAGCAAGCAATATTATTGAAACCGCAGAAGCTGGCAGAAAATCTACAGCCAAAAATATTACAGAAAATATGGAATCCGGCTCTTACATCAGTACAAAAGATGCCATTAATGTTGAAAGTGCCAGGGAAGTGCTTATCAATAGCGGTAAACAGGTAAAAATGCAGTAATATGGCAGGCGAAGGCGGAAATATTATAAGAAATGTCTTTGGGAAATCCTATAAGGAAGCAGAACATATCATGAAAGATGCTTCCAAGGGAACTCTGGATTTTAAATCTCCTCAGGAGAACACCTTTTATGGGAAAAAAGGTGGGAAAAAATTTGATGAATACCAGGGGAAAGGCGAAATTCAGTCATTACTTGTGAAGGCAGTGAAATGTTATGAAGATATAGAATGTACAAAAGAAGTTAAGATTATAAAAAAGGGAGTTAAGTATTATTTTAAAGCAACACAGTATAGCAGAACTCCTTCGAAATCAGAATTAAAAGCTCTTAAGTGGGCGATACAGTATGATGATACAAATATAGCCAATGCCCCACAGGTAACAGGCGAAGAAAAGATTTCTTATGTAGTACCGAAGGATAGGAATATCGCTAAGCTGAGAGTATATGCCTTTTTTAAAGAATATAGCCCGAATGTAAAAGCAGAAGTATATTTAATAAAAGAAGAGATAGTAATAATTATAGGTACTGAGCAGCACTCAACAAATATTGCAAATAAACTGATGTTTCCAGGAGAGGCAGTCAGAAAAGTCCGTACCAAATATCCTAATTACCCCTTTGTAAAAGTAGCCCTGTTTACCGATGGATATTCTGAAAATCAGTTATCAACAATAACCAATGATTTAATTAAGCATAATAATGGCTTAACAGTAATAAGAGTTACTACGATAGATGATGTTATTAATATTATTAATTCTGGGAACAGGGATAGTGCAGCTTTTGATAATAAAAGAAGAGTAAAGGAAATTTTTGCATACTCTCATGGTTATGTAAGAAACGCAACCAATGAGGGAGTAATAGCATTTGGGTATGAGGGTAAAAATGCGGATAAACAAGAACTTGATGCCAAAAGCTTTTCAAAAGTTAATCCGGCTGTGTTTTTAGATGGAAATACATCTGTATTTTATTCTTATGCATGCAGAACCGGTATCGGAACAAGTTCGGAGACAACTACAAATGCTTTTAAAGATAAAAGCTTGGCACAAAAAATGGCTAACCATGGGAAAATAACAGTCTATGGCTATATGAGGAGATCACTGTATGAAGATGCATGGGGAACACAGAATCATAGGGATACTTATGCTTCTGATCATGATGAGGGTGGTTCAACTTGGGAAAACTTTAAAACAGATTTAAAAGATACGTATCAGTCGGATCCAAAAGATATGGATACTTATAATAAATACAGAAAAAAAGAAATAAAATTAGATAAAGCAATCTGGAATCCGGATGGGGCATATTTGGATGTAAAAGCAGGTACCTGGCCCGTTGGTGTACCAGCAACTTATGAAAAATTTTTACCAAAATAATTATGAAAATAAAAACTCTTCTCACATTAATTTTTACAGCCCTAATCTTAATAAGCTGTAATAAAAATAAAGATTTGGGCGGATATAGGGAAAATTATAGTTTAGAAAGCGGCTCTGTCATTATTGATACAACCGCATTTAAAAATTTTGTAGGAGAGATTCCCCAATCATTTAATAAAAATGTACATCAGCTTAGCAAAAAAATAACCTTTAAAATAAACCATTCAGACGGTATTGATCTGAAAGGAAACAGGATATTAATTACTCTGGAAAATGAAAATATTTATTTTGGAGAGTATCATCAGGATATAGCGGTCAATGTTGGCTATGATCAGCCTTATTATGCAAGTTTAAGGTTTTATATCATAAATGATAAAAATAAAACTATTAACAAGTTTACTTCAGATCTTCACTATCCGATTTTTAAAAAACAATATAATGAAGCAGATGTTAAGCTTTTGTCTGACTCAAAAAGGATATACACTGATTTACAAACATCATATGAAATTACTAATATCCCGGATGAAATAGCTGAGAAGAAATAAAGCACTGAATCATAAGTAATACAATTAATAAAATTTTTATTCCGGAAATATGAAGAAAAGAATAATAACTGCAGGAGGATTTATAGGAATATTATTCTCAATATGGGATTCAGTAAGTGATAGAGTGGATTCTGCTTTATCAAAGGATCATTTAACTGGATTTATTTTCCATTCGGTTTTTAGTATGAAAACATTGAGATATCTGTTGATTGGTGGGATCTCAGGATGGATAATAAGTTTAATGATTCATAAAATAAATGAGCTGTATCGTGAATGGAATGACTTTTAAACAGCCGGTAATAACAAAACAGTATGGTAGAAACAAGAGTAAAACCTTTTCAGAAATATACTTCAGAAACCCACCAATATCAGGTGGAAAATGCTCTTGAGATACAGTTTGGAGAAGCAAAAGGATTCTATTCATCTTTTAAAATTACCCTTCAGGAAAAGGTAAATGAGCATCATACAAAAAACTGGGAGATAGAGAAAATGGAAGATTCTCCTTTCCCATCAGAAAATAAATTTATGGAAATCCTACATGTGCTGGAGCAGAGTTCCTATCCTGTGGAAATAAAAGTGGATGAAAAGGGTAGTTTTCTTGGCGCTGCAGATCATCAGAAAAATATTGAAGACTGGAAATTCAAAACAGCCGGACTTCAGGAAAAATACCAGAATGCAGATGTTTTCAGAAACCAATATCTGACCACATTTGAAGATGAAGCGGTCTTTTATAAAAATAAACTGAAAGAGCCCTTTTGGAACCTGTTGCTGTTCGCTCCTTATTATGTTGATAATGGAGAAAGAAATGATGAATCCATTGTTTGGAATATCAAAGGAATCGGGGATGTAGAATGTACTGGAATTATCATTGCCAAACAGAGAGAATATGGATTTGAAGCCTTTTTTACCTCTGAAATCAAAGTTCCGGTTCATATAAAAGAAGAATTGGACAAAAAATACCTGTATCAGACGGGATCGTATCAGGTAAAATTAAATATACAAATGGAATATAATTCCCGAAAAAAACAGTATTCCAAAAAGAGCGCTGACTTTATATTGTCAGATGGAGAAAAAACAGTATACCGGGAAACGATCACAATGACTTAATCTTTATGAACAAATGACATGGCGGATAAAGGATACATCATTATAGAAGGAGCCACTGCGTACTGCAGCAGCTCTGTAACCAACAACTCCAATGGTACGGCCGTTCCGATGGAAGTGAAAAGCCAGAAAAAAAAACTGGGCAAAAACAAATATTTTGCACAAAATAAACCTGTAGCGACTTATCTTGATGATAAAGCAGATAGTTTCGGAGGCGGAAACGGATTCGGGAACTGCAAAGGTTCAGACGGGAAAACCTATCCTTGTAAAGGCAAATGCAATATCAAATATAAAGACTACTACGAAAACGTAGAATTCAATAAGAGTATGAAAATCCTGTTGGATGCTTCTACAGGGAACTGTCCGGGATATGGTGTTCCCGGAACAATTGCTTTTGCAACCACCGGGCAGGCCAATAATGTTTCACAGATAGATGTCAAAGAAGCTGATGAGTTTTCAGTAGCCAATACTTCGCCACAATGGCCGTCATCCTCTGCTTCTCAGGCAAGCATAGCAGTGTCATCCATTTCAATGGTAAGACCGATACCGAGTGATAAATTAAGTGGTACTTATTACTATATCAAAGGAATGAATGGCCCGCTTCTTCCTATTATGAACCCTTTTGGTGGTGATAACCTGGACTTAAAAGCCCAGTTCAAAGGTGATGAGAAAAAAATCATCTGGGCGTTGTTCAAAGGGGAAGGAACAAAAGATAAAATAAAAACATTTATTGGATTGGGAAGCAGTTTCAGCCAATCCATGAGTAAAATATTCGATGGACTTACAGAAGGAAAGTACCGGCTGGAAGCTTATGGTAAAAAAGCAGGCGATGCCAAATGCTCTCTCAATGTGGAAGTTATACAGGATTTTGTTAAGAAAATTGTTAGTCCAGGTTCTTCAACGTTGATTAATATTCCTTTACCTCTATCCATTGAACGTAAACTCAACAGTACAACAGATCAGGCAAAAATACTGAACAGAGGATTCTTTATGCCTGTAAATACCGTTCACTGGACTGTAAAGCAGGGAACAGCTGTTCTGTATAACAGTTCTTCCGGAGCTTCTTCATCACACCTTGTTTCTGTAACGGGTGCTGGCGATCGTGTCATTCTTACCTTTAAAAATGCCGGTAAATATACGGTAGAAGCATTTACAGATCCCACAGATCCCAAACCGCAATCTGTGGAGATTAAGATTGAAAACAGTCTGGGTGTCATGGGAGTAAAAGGAGAACCGGGTCTGGTGAGATTCAGTGATACCATTAAAGTGCAGGCTTCGAAGTTTAATGTCAATTATATGCCTTCGGGCACTTCCGTATATTGGTATCTTAAAAAGGAAGGTATAGGAAGAGTAGCTTTATTTGAAAACTCTCCTTCCTTCAGAACAGGTACAATCAATAAAAAGGTAGCTGAACTTCTGTATAATGATGCAAAACTGGGCAGCAATCAATATTTCGGGAAATATATACTCGAAGCTTATGCTAATCCTTTGGGAGCGGGAAAGCAGCCTGGTTTTTCCGGATCAGACTGTTTTAATTTTGAGGTGATTCAAAATGTCATAGATAAATTTACCCTTCCGGCAGCTAATATTCCGAAAGGAACAAAAATAAAATATACGGCAACGGCAAGAATTGCTGCGCTGGCTGGCAATGAAGCCATAAAAATAGAAGTTCCTGATACAGTGACCAATAACGGAGACGGGACCATTACATTCAATGATCTCGGCGAATACACTATTTCTGCCTATTTAACAGGAGATTATACCGATGGAAAGAAAATAGAAGCGAAAGTAAAAGTTTCTGAACCTGCTGTAAAAAGGGCGCTGTGGGCTTATGGAACCGGTGTGAAACGTACCGAAACAGGATTCGGAGAGGAAACCTATGGATTTATTGAAATTGACGGACTGCAGAATCAGACGTTAAAAGTAAAAATCTGGGTAAAAGGCGAAGGTGATGATTTCTATAAAGAGAAAGATAAATACATGCTGGAAGAGAAAACAGTTACTCTTAATAACGAAGGCAAAGCTTCATTCCTTATCATCACGAATGATGATTACAAGAAAAAATTGCTGGCTGCTATCCCTAAAACGACAGAAAATCCGAACCCGTCTTACCGTCTGGTATTCACGGTAGAGCTTCAGGCAGCTTCATCTGCGGATATTGTACTTCCGGGAAATATTACCATTCAGGGAACGAAACCTGTGGTGGTAGACAGCACCACAACTTATCTTGAAGTTTTGGATTCCAATGAAGAACTGACCATCACTTCCGAACAGAAAATTGTATCGATTATGTTCTCTACCGAAGATGGTAAAGATATTCAGCGGATGCAGACTTTCTATGGCAAAACCCATAAGCTTTGGGTTCATACCGTTAATATGACGGAAGAAACTCTGAAGATTGATGTGCTGAAGGAGATTCCCAAAGAAGGATTAAACGAAAAAGATCATATCACCTATACCCACGAAAGCAAACAAAGTTATAACGAGGAAAAAACAGGAAAAGACGGCCTGCTGGAAGTGGCCTTCACCGCAAAAGAAGAATGGAAAAATCCACCGAAAAACTTTGACTATTACATCGCGCAGGTTTCCCGCCAGGTACAGGATCCCGCAGATCCCAAAAAGAAAGTCTGGAAAATAGAAAAAAGCCAGTTTACGATCAACAGTACACTTCCGGCCGATCTGGTTAGAACAGAGGATATGGAAAAACTGGGGATTAAAGCGTATAAAAAAGACGGAACCCCCTTTACAAAAGAAGAAATGCTGGAACTAAGAAAGCAGTTTATCTTCTACGAAAGTGGCTGTCTTAAAGTATCTCAGAAAGAGACCCCCGAAGCTATTGATAATGATGTGATGCCTGTGGTGGTGGAAATGGCGGAGGTACAAAAAGAGGGTGAAAATGGTTGCCCAAGATGTAAAGCTGAAATTACAGTTGATATCCTCAAAAGAGTGTATAAAAATGCTAAGAATGAAGATTTGCAAGAATTAGCATTAACTTTAAACAAATACAGAAATATTTTCGAATTAAACACTTGTGCAAGAAAAGCTCATTTTTTTGCACAATCATTACAAGAAGCAGGAACCAGTTTGAAAGGAGGTCTCCATGGTGAGAGTTTGGATTATGCAGCGGAAGATCTACCAAAACATTTTAAAAATTTTAGAGCAAATCCTGAACTAGGTAAACAAAGTCCACCTAATGATCTAGCATATGAATATGGTAGAAGCTCAAAAAATGGATATAAATCTAATGAAAAGAAAATTGCAGAAATAGCATATGGAGGCAGGCTTGGAAATGAATCTGTTGATGATACCTGGAATTTTAGAGGCAGGGGATTGCTACAAATAACAGGAAAAGGTAATTACAAAGAAATTCAGAAAAAAATAGATGAAAAAGCTAGCGATTCTGGGGTTATGATTGCTGACGGGGTAGATAGAGATTATAGCCCTAAGGAAGCTGCAATAACTGGGATGGCAGATTGGTATAAGGACGCTATGTATTTTAAAGCGGATGATACAGGCAAATCACCGGATGATGTGGTAGTTGATTCTGTAGTTGACATATTGAATAAACTTACACCATCAAGATTACACAGAAAAATTTGGTATCGTGGAGGTAAGCTAGATAATTGGGAAGTTAAAGCTAGTGATTCTATGAAAGCAGTATTTAGAGTGGAAGAGTGTGGAAAAGGGGCAGGATTGAACTTGGTAGGAGATGCTCCATGGTTTCAAGTTGCATGGAAAGAGTATGAAAAATATAAAGGACTAAGAGAAATTGATAGTCCTTTAAAGGAAAAGATTACAGAATACTTTGATGTGTCTTCTGCTGCGGGGCTAGGTTATGATTATACAAATCCTTGGTGTGGAGCATTTCTAGCATGGTGTTTCGATCAAACTCAGGATTATAAAAGGATTAATACTGCCAAAAGTGCAGCAGCTTTTGGGTGGAAAGGAAGTACATGGGAAAATGGAGAAGATTGTGAAGCTTTTGTAGGAGCTTTAATAGTTTTTGATTTCTCACACGTGGCATTGATAGCCGGTGAAAATTTAGATGGTACAAGATATGTATATTTGGGAGGAAATCAGGGGAATGGCGAAAAAACGGCAGGGCATCAAAAAATAATTTTGGGCTCTGTTGATAAAAAGAGTAAATCAATTATTGCGATTACTAAGCCTAAAAAATATACAATATCTGACAAAGACAAACAACTTCCAAAGTATGATGTAAATGCTGAAAACTCTAAAGAAAGTTCCAGATAATAAAATATAATTTCTATGAATATAAAAAGTAAAATTAGACTAACAATATATTCCTTATTAATAATGAGCAGTTTAAGCTGCCAGGAAAAAAAGTCCAGTTCAGAAAATAATCAAAAAGCAATAATAAGTATGAATGATGATACTATAATACCAAAAGTTCTCAAGAAGCAGTTGCAGGAGGGGGCAAGTCAATCAATTGATGAAGCAGGAGCTGAACTAGTTAAAATACCATTTGATATTGAAGAACTAGATGCATCAGCTGAAACTGTACAAAAAATATTATTTTCAAATGGATTTAAGGAAATATCTAATAACGAATTTATTGATAAGATTAAAACTGTTTTTGGAAGAATAATAGGTATTAATTCAAGTAATCCATTCTTATACGTAAACTATTTTGATAAATGTGACAGAAGTTTTGTAACTTATAGTAATAATAGTGTTGATTATGAAGGAGGATATATTGACAAAAAAAGAAAACTTTTCACCGACTTTTACTATTTACCTGAAATTATTGATTATCAAAAAGAATATCCCACATTAAGTGATATCGAATCTAGTAAAATTATTAGAAAATCAAGCTCACAAGTCGACGTTGAAATTCCACACTGGAAAGATGTGGTAAATCTAAAAGAGCAAAGAAAAGTAAATAATCAAAGAATTATTGCCAGAAATATGTACTTGTTCAATGATAACAAAACATATATCATTTGGTTAGTAACTCATGATAAAAACTTTATAAAATTATTGGTTAAAAATTTCGGTTATGATAAAGAACCTAAATTTAATGAAATGCTTATTAATGAATATATTCAATCTAAAGATCAATATAAAATAGGTGAACTTATATTTGCCAAAAATTGTAATAAAGAATTAGAAATACGGGATGGGATATTGCAGAGTTTGACTGATACTTATCAAAAGAGCTCTAATCCTAAAGATTTATATGGATTAATGGAGTTTGTTTCCAAATTATTACAAACAGATGAATACAATAATTATTCAGAGAATGAAAAAATTAAAATGGTAGCTTATCTTGCAAATACTTATGATTTCCTGTTCAAAAAAAATCATAGGAATCAGGATGGTTGGGATCTTAGATGGAATATTTTAGGAGCATATTTTGAAGATGATTCAAGAAGTGAGATTAAATGGCCTAAGTTGAAAGGAGAAATGCAGAAAAATAATTATTATAATCTTCCAAATTTAAAAGAAGTAATTAGTTATGCAGAAGGATTTGATAGTGTAGGCGCTCCGGATTAAATTCATAATTAAATATGCTTCTTTTAATTTTTAGACACAATTAGTGATGCAAACTTCAAATATTTTCACAATTATTCTACTACTCATTGCTTGTAATAGTATGGGACAAGATAACAGCATGAATACTATAAATAAGCAATATACAAACTCACAAAATTTAGTTGAAAACATTAAAAAACATATTAAACTACAAGAGAAAATTGAGTCTGATGAAGTGGAATATGATGATTCTTATAATTTGAATGTAGAAGATCTAAAATTAGCTTCTTCTATTATCTATGATGATCTGATCAGTAATGGTTATATTGAACCAAAAGCTGAATCCTTCAACAATAAGATTGAAACTATTTTTTCAATCAGTCATAGTTCTAATAAATGCGTGAGTATTGATCAAACGAATGGGTACATAACAGTATTTGGTAATCACCTTGATGGTAATCCTGGGACACTTGAACAAAGTAAGTATGAACTTTATTCAACTACTCAGAATACTTTTATCAATACTAATAATCAGTTTATTTTTCCAATACTTTTATTAAAGGAATTAATAAATATTAATGGTGATAATTCTTTTAAAATTAAAGTTCCACGATATATTATTGCACGTAATATGTACCTTTTTAATGATAGTAAGCCACAATTCAAATGGCTTATTTTAAATGATCAAAGTTTCATGGAAAGTTTAGTTAAAACTTTCGGATACACAAAAGATCCTGATTTATTAAAATGGGTTATTGAAAGAACGAAATTTGATGAAAAGGATCCCCGGAATTTTGGTAAGCTCTTTTGGGTTAAAGTGTGTAATGGAAAATTCAAACTGCATGCAGATACATTCAAGCTTCTTCAAAAACTCCATATACCAAATGACCCATCTGAAAATAGATTTATTATTGATAATATCAAAAGCTATTTAGAATTTTTAGGACGTGATAAATCCACTGACCTTACAAGAAACGAAAAATTAAAACTAATGGCAAACTTGGCATATTTTGCTGAACAATATAATTATGATAAAAAATTTAATGATGATAATAAGATGATGGCTAGACTTCGTTATTTTTTGAATGATGATGATTTTAAGGTTATAAAAGAAAATAATTTTTTCAGTCTTCCAAAATTTAAAGAATTGTGGGATAGTGCGGATTATGATGCTTATTATGTAGGTGAGTGCGAATATGAAGGAAGTTGCGGTTCGGGATACCAACCTATGGATTATGCAGAATGGAGAAAACAACATCCTAAGAAATAAATATTGAGAGCACAGTTTAAAAGCTGTGCTTTTATTAAAAACACAACGATGATAAAAAGAATTTTATTTTTCCTGGCGGTATTGTTGTTAAATAATTTTCACTCCCAAAATACAGCTGTAAATCCCGATATCTCATTTTTATCCGTTCTGAAATCACAATTGGCAGCTGGTGTAAGTGGAGAGAAAAGTGAGACGGATTATCCAACCTATAACTTTGCATTGAAAGATTTACAAGCTACAGAATCTGTTATAGCAAAAGAATTAGATGATAATGGATATAAAAAACCAAGTGCAGAAGAATTCATTACTAAAATTAATATGATCTTCAAAAGAGTAATTGATCCTAAATCAGAGTCAAAGTATTTACATATCAATTTTGAAGATAAATGTTCGAAGGACCTGAAATTGTATAAAAATTCAAACAGTATCGATGTAAATCCATATAGTACTTATATTTTTAAGAATGGATCTTTCATTTCAGATTTATACAGTATTCCTGAAATAATGGATTATACTAAAAATCCTGAATTATTTCAGTTTGAAAAAGATGCTGAGAATAATAATCATGCAGTAGAGGTGAAAATATATTACTGGAAAGATTTTACAGATTTAAAAGAGATTCGTGAAAGAAATATTAAAACAATTCTTGCCCGCAACCTCTATCTGTTCAATGATAATAAAGCTTGTTATAAATGGCTTACTCTTAATGATTCATATTTTATGGAGGCTTTAGTAAAAACTTTTGGCTACACTCAGGATATGGATTTATTGAAGTGGGTTATTGAAAGAACAAAGTTTGATAAAAAAGATCCGTCTGATTATGGGAATTTGTTTTGGGTAAAGCAATGTGATGAAACAGTAAAAATACATGCTAATACTTTTAAAATTTTACAAGAGATTTATACTCCGGATATAACAAACGATATGTCAAATGAAAATAGATTTTTACTTGATTATATCAAAGGATATATTGAATATTTTGCTGATTTTAATAACAAAGAAACGGGTGTTTCAAAGGAAGATAAAGTTAAAATACTAGCGAATATTGTTTATTTTGCTGAACAATATAAGTATGACAAAAGATTTGTTTCTGGATATGGAGATAACTCTAAGATGATGGGAAGGTTAAGATTCTTTTTAGATCAGGAAGAAGTAGATATTCTACAGAAAAATAATTATTTCAACCTTCCAAAATTTAAAGAATGGTGGGATAATGCAGACTATGATGAATATTTTGTCGAAGAATGTGAGTACAATAGTACTTGCGGCCCGGATAACCGACCTATGAATATTACAGAATGGCGAAAACAACATCCTAAAAAATAATATATCAAGCACAGTCAGAAATGGGTGTGCTTCTTTTTAATTGTGAAACACAAATTTATACGATGAAAATACTAAATGTTTTGATGGTATCTCTACTATTCGTTAGTGGTAATAATAACGGGCAAGAAAAAAAAGATATCCATTCTATTATTGGTACAAAATATAAGAGTGATAGTATCGTCGAAAATGTCTTAAAAAAAACTTAAACAGGGATCAACCTACACTATTGGTGCAGGACTACCAAAAATTCAATTTGAGACTAAAGAATTGGAAGCAACAGCAATAGTAGCTCATGAACTATTAAATTCAAATGGGTATAATACTCTTGGTACTGAAGATTTTAATAAAAAAATCAAAAATATTTTTGGAAGAATCATTGACTCAGATTCTCAATCACATTTTTTATACGTTAGCTTTTTGGATAAATGTGATAAAGAGTTTGTTATGTATCGTAATAATGGAGTTGATTACTAAACTGAAATTTTAATCATTTTGTGAACTTCCCGAACATTTTTGCTTTGAATGTACCTATGATTTCTACCGGAAACAGTTTGAGAATACAGTTGAACTCCATATAAATAGATATTGCCAATCTTCCGAACGCCACAAATAGACTTTATCTTTTTAACTTTAAAGTATTGATAATTAATTATATAATGATATGATGTATATATGAAGTATCTCTTTTATTTGTTTTTTTATTGAAATTAGAAATACAAGTTCTATATATAATTTAATTTTATCACTTTCCAAAACCAAATTACTATGTTAAAAAGCACAATAGATTCTTCTACAGGATTTGAAAAAAGATTTGAAAAGATAGAAACGGTTATTTTCACGGATTCACTTTCAGCTTCAAAATCCGTAGCAAAAGAGGTTTCAGACCTTATCCGTGTAAAGCAGTCTCAAAAACAACCCTGCATTTTAGGTTTGGCTACCGGCTCCTCACCCAAGAGCTTATACGCTGAATTGGTACGCATGCACAGAGAAGAAGCATTGAGTTTCAAAAACGTAATTGCTTTCAACCTTGACGAATATTATCCTATGGAACCGGATTCCGTACATAGTTATGTTCGTTTTATGAAAGAACTGTTGTTTGATAAAGTAGATATTCTTCCTGAAAACTATCACATTCCTGACGGAACATTATCTAAAGAGGAAATAGCAGATTACTGTACAGAGTACGAACTTAAAATAGAAGCCTTAGGTGGGATAGATTTGCAGATTCTAGGTATTGGCGGTAATGGTCATATCGGGTTTAATGAATCGGGCTCCCTACAAAATTCCAAAACCCGTCTTGTAGCTTTAGATCATATCACAAGAGTAGCAGCAAGCAATGAGTTTTTGGGGCTGTCAAATACCCCCAGAACAGCTATTACATTGGGAGTGAAGAAAATAATGGAGGCGAAAAGAGTAATACTATTAGCGTGGGGTGAATCTAAATCAAATATCATCAAAGAGTCTGTAGAAGGTCCTGTTACCAACCTGGTGCCGGCTTCTTATTTGCAGGAACATAAAAACGCAACTTTTGTATTGGATCAGGCAGCAGCTCATAAACTTACCCGAATTAATACGCCATGGCTGGTAGAAAAAATAGAATGGACTGATGCATTAACCCGAAAAGCAGTTTTGGGATTAGCCCAAAAAATAGAGAAACCTATATTAAAGCTTACCGATTCTGACTATATAGA
Source organism: Chryseobacterium cupriresistens (assembly GCF_046614675.1). Taxonomy (NCBI): domain Bacteria; kingdom Pseudomonadati; phylum Bacteroidota; class Flavobacteriia; order Flavobacteriales; family Weeksellaceae; genus Chryseobacterium; species Chryseobacterium cupriresistens. The sequence goes on from NZ_JBKKJT010000004.1 coordinate 77,844, forward strand.
AAACGGAATGAGCGATTTGTTAGCAGACAAAGGTCCTGCTTATAATATCAATATCGAGATTTTCAATAAATTACAACACACCATAACGGGTTGGCCGGGAGGTAAGCCGGGAGCAGATGACAGTAACAGGCCAGAAAGGAAAGCCCCCGCCAAGAAAAGAATCCTGATATTCAGTCCGCATCCGGATGACGATATTATCAGTATGGGCGGAACTTTCATACGGCTGCACCAACAGGGGCATGAAGTTCATGTAGCTTATCAAACTTCCGGTAACATAGCCGTAGCAGATTCTGAAGCATTGCGGTTTGCCAATTTTGTGTGTGATTACAATGAAATGTTTGGCATCGAAAATAATGCAGCGCAAAAGATTTTTGACAAAGCCATCAAATTTTTGCAAAATAAGAGAAACAGTGATATAGATATTCCTGAAGTAAGACATATAAAAGGCTTAATAAGAAAAGGGGAAGCAAGATCTACTTGTTATTACGTGGGAATACCAGACACCCAGATTCATTTTTTGGAAATGCCATTCTATGAAACAGGCAGAATAGAAAAAAAACCATTGAGTACAGAGGATATAGAAATTGTAACAGATATTATAGATAGCGTAAAACCACATCAGATATATGCGGCAGGTGATTTAGCAGATCCTCATGGAACACATAAAGTGTGTCTGGATGCTGTTTTTGAATCTGTTAAAAATTTAAAATCCAAGGAATACATGAAAGATTGTTGGTTATGGCTATACAGAGGAGCATGGAAAGAATGGTCTATAGAAGAAATAGAAATGGCAGTACCATTAAGTCCGGATCAAATTTTGGAAAAACGCTATGGGATTTTCAAACATCAATCTCAAAAAGATGGAGTAGTATTTCAAGGGACAGATACGAGAGAATTCTGGCAGAGAGCAGAAGAAAGAAACAGAGAAACGGCAGAGACCTACCATAAAATGGGACTTGCTACCTATGCTGCCATGGAAGCTTTTGTAAGATGGAAGTTCTAAAAACAGTTCATGTCCTTTAAAAGAAAGAATTTTATCACAAAAATGCAGGTATTGAAATCGAATTTTGATAAATACTTTGGAAGGTACAGATGGAAATTCCCATATTTTGTGTGGGAATTTGTCTACCTACAGCTGTTGGCAGAATATATCGGACAGATTAACTAAACTTTTTGTATAGCCCTAATAATTGTGCTTGATCATTACTCCATAAAAACAAAAAAACCTCTGACTAATCAGAGGTTTTAAAGTGGTTTCTCCAGGAATCGAACCAGGGACACATGGATTTTCAATCCATTGCTCTACCAACTGAGCTAAGAAACCATTATATTTTTGTTTGACTTACTTTGTTGTTTTAAAGTGATGCAAAAGTAGTAAGTTTTAGTATACAAAGCAAGTATTCATCGTACTTTTTTTAAATAAAGTTAAAAACTTACTGATTATCAGCCGGATTATTTTCCTGCTCTTTTCTGATCTGTTCACTCATCTCTTCCAATACCGGTTTAATCGTGTTTTCCGGAAGATCACTGATTCGGATATACATCAATCCATCGATCGCATCGTTGAAGTTTGGATCTACGTTGAAAGCAATTACTTTAGCATTTTGTTTAATGTATTTTTTGATCAGAACAGGAAGTCTCAATTCAGGTTCAAGATCATCAATAATCTTGTCCAGCTTATTCAAATCAGACTCCATTTCCTCAAAGAAAATGTTTTTATCTCTGTCACGAAGCTTTACTTTATATTCATTCCTTGGAGTGATATACTGAGCTACTGCAGAATCAAAATAATTGGAACGCATAAACTCAATCATCAGCGATTTTGAGAACTCAGAGAACTTGTTCGAGATACTCACACCACCCATAAGGAATTTATGATCCGGATTTCTCAGACATACATGCACTATTCCTCTCCATAAAAGGAAAAGAGGAAGTGGCTTCTGCTGATATTCCTGGCAGATATAGGCGCGGCCCATTTCAATCACCTTTTTGAAAAAAGGATGGATGTCCTGCTCAAACTCAAATAAAGAGCTTGTATAGAACCCTTTGATGCCGTATTTCTTCATTACCTCTCTACCCAATGCCATTCTGTAAGCTCCGGCCAGTTTTTTCTCACCGTTATCCCATAGAAAAAGATGGTGGTAATGTTTGTCATACTCATCAAGGTCAAATGGAAGATTACTTCCTTCACCTACCGCACGGAAGGTGAGCTCTCTCTGACGTCCGATTTCCCTCATAATAGATGGGATTTCCTCGTAAGTCGTAAAGTAAATCTCATAATTTCCGTTACTGAAAAGCATTTTTTCAGTTCCTCTCAGTTTATCAACATCTTTGATAATGTCTTCCAGAGGTGTTTCATCAATGATATTCTGAACAATATTTTCCTCCTTGAGTAAAGGAAATTTGACAGATAAATTCTGAAGGTTAATGCTTTGAGCAAGGGATTTTCTTTTTTCATAGTAAGATTTCATCATATACACCTTACGTTTCAGAAACTCTCCCAATTCCTCAATCGTTTCCATGTCGTCCATTGCCTTTACGGTAATAGGACGTCCGATTCTGATTCTGATAGGTTTTTCCCTGTCATTCATCATTTCTGCAGGAAGCATAAGAGTTTGTAAATTCGGGTGAAGCTTGGCTACCTGATAAAAAAGTCTGCTGTTCTTGGCATGGAAATACATAGGAACTACCGGCACTTTAGCCATTCTGATAAGCTTAAGTGCCGTCTTTTCCCAATCTTTATCTAAAATCTCTCCGTAAGGATTGTTTTTGTTGGAAACTTCTCCTGCCGGAAAAATACCTACACAGCCTCCGTTTTGTAAATGCTTGAGGGTTTCACGCATTCCCGAAGAGCTGCTGTAAGCTTCTTTTCTGTTTTCAAAAGGATTTACAGCGATTACATACGGCTCCATAGGTTTGATCTTTTCCAAAAGGAAATTCCCCATTACCTTGAAATCCGGACGAACCTCTGTCAGGATCTTGCACATCAGAATACCGTCAATAGCACCCAGCGGGTGATTGGAAACGAGAATAAACGGTCCCGTTTTCGGAATCTTTGCCAGATCCTCTTCAAAAGCTACATAGCTTAGGTTTCTTTCTCTCACAAATGAGTCGAAAAAGTCTTTGCCTTCCTTGTCTTTTAATTTATCGTATAATTTATTTACTTCGTTTATTTTAGCAATGCTCATCACAGCAGATGCTACCGGGTTCTTGAGAAACCCAATTTTATTTAAGCCGGAAGCTTTGATCAGATCGTTTTTCGAAATTAAACTCATGTGTGTTTAGTCGCAATTAATATTATTGTGTTACCATTTGAAGAGTATTCTTGGAGATTTGTTCCAATAATACATTTTTTTCATGGTAAAATTTATCAATGTGATCCTTCTTCGCATTTCTTACTGTGAATAAAGATACATTTTTAATTGCTTCGGTTTTAAAAATTTTTTGAAGCTCTTCATTGAGCTCATCAATATGATTAAATTTATCCTCAAGGCACAGTGCCAGAGAGATAGCAGAATTCTGCATAAGGGAAACTTTAATTTTGTATTTGGATAAATATCCAAAAATAAGGCTCATGTGATCTTCTGCAATGAAAGAGAAATCTCTTGTAGAGATTTTCAAAAGATCCTGATTTTCTTTCAGAATATAAGATTCTTCCTGTTGATTTTTATCAGAAGCACCCACTTTTGTTCCTTCTTTGGTAGGCTCTACAAAAGATTTTACATAAAAAGGAATGTTTTTTTGCTGTAACGGCTGTAATGTTTTAGGGTGAATTACACTGGCACCATAATAAGCCATTTCTATAGCTTCCTCATAAGAAATATTGGAAAGAAGGGTTACATCACTGAACTTTCTCGGATCTCCGGTCATTACTCCCGGAACATCTTTCCATATCGTCATTGCTTCAGCATTTAAGCAGTAAGCAAAAATGGCGGCGGAGTAGTCGGAGCCCTCTCTTCCTAATGTTACCGTAAAATTGTTGTCGTCAGAACCGATGAATCCCTGAGTTACATAGCAGATTTCAGGATTAAGATGGGAAATAAATTCTTCCGTTCTTGTCCAGTCTACCGTACCTTCCCGGTATGAATTATCCGTTTTTATATAATCCCTGGCATCCAGCCACTGATTTGTAAATTGGATCTCATTCAGGTATTCACTCACGATTTTAGTAGAGATCATTTCTCCACAGCTTACCACCTGATCGTATACGAAGTTGTAGTTGGGAGATTTATTTCTTCGTAAAAAAGAATCAATATCATCAAAGAAAAGATTGATTTCCGCAAAAACCGCATGATTTTCAGGGAAAAGTCCTTCCGCAATCTCAATGTGCTTTCGTTTTATCTTTTCAATCTCAGTTTGATAATTATCTTTTTTGAAATAAAGTTCTACAACTTTTTCCAACTCATTTGTCGTTTTACCCATTGCTGAAATCACCAGCAAGCATTTGGCAAATCCCTGGCTTTTTAGAACCATGGACACGTTTTTTACACTGTCAGCATCTTTTACCGATGCTCCACCAAACTTGAAAATTTTCATTAAATTGTTAAAAATAAAATTGTTAGATAAAAAATTACATGAGTTTTTTACGGACGTCAAAATTATAAATTTACAACGAGATATGAAATAGCCTTATGCGGAGATAGAATTAAGATTTCCTTAAAATCAACAATTCATGAAATAATCTCAAATTTTTATAAGCATGAAACAGCAAATTCGGAGGCATAATTTTCAATAAATGGGTTGGGTAATGTTATGTTTTGTTTGTATCTTTCTGAAATACAGTAACTAATCTCTTTTTTAATTTAATTTTCTCAATGCGATAAATTTTCCGAAATTTGGGCAAAACGTAAAAAGAAAAATATGTCAAATCAACCATTACAGACTTTAGGAGAATTTCTTATAGATAAACAGGACGATTTTCAGTATTCTACAGGTGAATTTTCTCGTCTTCTAAGTGCAATAAGATTGGCTTCGAAAGTGGTAAACAGAGAAGTAAATAAGGCCGGAATTGTAGATATAACAGGAGCTGCAGGAAACCAGAACATCCAGGGGGAAGAACAGCAGAAACTTGATGTAATTGCTAACGAAATTTTTATTACGGCTTTGTCTCAGAGAGAGGTTGTTTGTGGTATTGCTTCTGAAGAAAATGATGATTTTATTGATATCAAATGCGGTGAAAACGGACATTTAAGTAAATATGTTGTACTGATTGATCCTTTGGACGGATCTTCCAATATTGACGTAAATGTTTCTGTAGGAACTATTTTCTCCATCTACAGAAGAGTTACAGAACCGGGAACTCCGGTACAGCTGGAAGACTTTTTACAGAAAGGTATCAACCAGATTGCTGCGGGATATGTTATTTACGGTTCATCTACCATGATTGTTTATACAACAGGTAACGGAGTAAACGGATTTACATTAGATCCTTCTTTAGGAACATATTATCTTTCTCATCCTAACATGACTTTCCCAAAAACGGGTAAAATCTATTCTATTAACGAAGGTAACTATATCAAATTTCCTCAGGGTGTAAAAAACTACCTTAAATACTGCCAGATGGAAGAAGGTGACCGCCCATATACTTCAAGATATATCGGTTCTTTAGTAGCGGATTTCCACAGGAATATGCTGAAAGGGGGAATTTATATTTATCCTTCTTATTCACAGGCTCCGAATGGTAAACTAAGGTTGTTATACGAATGTAACCCAATGGCATTCCTTGCAGAGCAGGCCGGAGGAAAAGCAACTGACGGATTCAGAAGAATTTTGGAGATAGAACCTACAGAACTTCACCAGAGAATTCCTTTCTTCTGTGGAAGTATCGACATGGTGGAAAAAGCAGAAGAGTTTATGCGTATCGACAGCGTAAAATAATGGAAGCAACTTACGTACAATATTTATTACAATTTAAGCGCCCGAGTGGAACATCTCGCGGCGTTTTGCTTGATAAAGAGACCTTCATTCTGACAATTTCCAAAGAGGGAAGAAAAGGAGTAGGGGAATGTGCTGTTTTCAGAGGGCTGAGTTTTGATGACAGACCTGATTATGAAGAAAAACTGAAGTGGCTTTGTGAAAATATTAATCAGGACAGCGTTTTTTTGAAGCAGGAACTGAAAGAGTTTCCTTCAATCTGGTTTGGATATGAACAGGCCATTCAGAATCTAAAATATGGAGGCAGCCTATATTTTCCAAGTGAATTTACTGAAGGAAAGTCTGCCATTACCATCAACGGTCTGATATGGATGGGCGACGCAACGTATATGGAAGAACAGATTCAGGAAAAACTGGAAAAAGGCTTTCACTGTATCAAATTAAAAATAGGTGTGGATTGGAAATCTGAGCATATTATTCTTCAGAAATTAAGAGAAAAGTTTTCCAAAGATCAGTTGGAACTGCGTGTGGATGCCAATGGAGGTTTCAGTAAAAACGAGGCGGTGATGGTTTTACAGCAGCTTGCTGATCTTCATATCCATTCCATTGAGCAGCCTATCAAGGCCGGAAATTGGGATGAAATGGCTGAGTTATGTGAAAAAACACCTACTCCGATTGCATTGGATGAAGAACTGATTGGAATGATAGATCCTGAAAAGAAGAAACAGCTTTTGGAAACAATCAAGCCGCAATATATTATCTTGAAACCTGCATTAGTAGGAGGTTTTTCAGGTTCTGATGAATGGATTTCCCTTGCAGAAAATCAGAATATAAGCTGGTGGATTACTTCAGCATTAGAAAGTAATATTGGATTGAATGCCATTGCTCAGTATACTTTTACCAAAAAAAATCCAATGCCTCAAGGTTTAGGCACTGGAGCTTTATTTGTCAATAATTTTGAATCCGTTTTAGAACTCAGAAATGAGCTGCTTTGGTTCAAAATATAACTGAAAAAGTTAATTAGCATAATGGTGGAGGTGAATCCGGACATGTAGTTTGCCCACAGTAGTCAGGTGCCCATGCTCTGCAGCACATCGCTGCCGGATCCCAGTTGTTGCACCCAAGCGGTGGTCTTCCCCCTTTGACTTTTTTCAATTCTCCTCTTTTGATTTTCTTTAGATTTTTCATGTTATTGATTTTATTTGATTGGTAAGTAAATGTCGATAACTTTTTTGAATTATACAACATGTGGGGAATTATTTAATATTATTTAACAATTCCCCTTAAATATTTAGATAGTATTGAATATGGATTTGGATGGTTTCAGTTTTTCACCTGCAATCCCTTCCTGTTCAGAATATTTGAATTTTTTTTAATCCGGTCTGTAGGAGGACCTGGCAGTTATAGATCGAATATTTTGTTGATTTAGAGGTTGTTACTCAATTAAATCACATCTTTTACGAAAATGGCTTTCTTTATATAGTTTAATATATTAGAAAACCTTTTTTTAATCTGTCCCATAATTAAAAATTGTAATTCCCTAACAAATGAATTAGCAATCATTGTGCCATACTGATATTTTTTAGCTTATTTTTAACGTATAATTCATTTTTTGGAGATTATTTTAATTATTTGTTAAGAAAAAATTGTGAAAATGTTTTCATTATCTTTAGACCTGTTGGAAATAAGATTTCTGTCAATTCCATATAAATTTTGGAAAATATCATGCTGTACCTGCGAACTGGAAAGATATCCCCAATGGTTTCCTGCTTCATATTTAAAATTGTTAAGCAGATCATCTTTTACAAAGGTACAGTCGATAACAGACACAATATCTTTATATTGATCAATACCGCTCGGACCATTTTTACCCAGCCTTGGGGTAAGAATATTTTTCGTAAACTGAGAAGCCGCCAGAATAATATCCTGTCTGTTTAAGTAAATAGAAATCCTGTTAGCCAGTAAGGGAAGCTTATTAAATGAATCCTCAGCATCTTCAAATACTTTATAGCTCACGTCAGCATTTAACAGAAGGACCTGGTCGATAACACGGAGGATATTTTCCCTTTTAAGGCTGTATAACATACTTTGAAGTACCCTGTTTCCCATAGAGTGGGCCACAAGATGTATTCTTTGGTTGCAGGGAGCAAGATCCCGGTTGGAAAAAATATCTTTTAAAAATTGAGTGTAGAAATAGAACAATCTCATCAAAGATGTTCCCGAATTGATGCTGGAAGCTTTATCATCAAAATAACTCAACGGAATTATACTGCCGGAGGCGGGCCAGCTCACAAATAAAATATGCTCTACAGGAGAGGCTGGATTATCAATAAATATTTTTTTCAGATCAAGTATAGCTTTTAATTCATCATCAAAATCATATAAATAACCATGGATGAATATCATGACATCACTTCTGTCTTTGGTAGAAGACATATTTTTGTACAGTTCATAAAACATTCTTTGGGTTCCGCCAAGATTATTGGCTGTAAGAGAGGATTTTTTAATTCCTTTTTCGCTCAGCAGTACCTCCAGAACTTCTTCATAACCCTGTTTTTCGGGTTCAGAAAAAAGCTTGTAATTTAAAATATTTCTGTTGATATAATCCTTTTTCTTTTTGACTTGTTCTGAAGGCTCCTTGTAGTTCTCAAAATCGCACTTGGCGATTCTGAAATTAGGAATCGAGTATTCTTCATTGGAAAAAGAGTCTACTCTTTCACCTTTATGCCGGATAATTTTCCGGTTGCTTAGGATATAAACAGCCATAACGGTTAATGGTTACAATGGTATTAGCTTTCCGAAATTAGTGAAAAAATATCGAAATACAACAGGTAAGGCATTTAAATTACCACTTTTACAAAAGCTTATTTTTCCGTAACTTTGTAAAACTTTTTTTGCTAAAAAATAAAAGCTACTTTAATGGAAGAAGAAAAAAAATCACTCAATTTTATTGAGCAAATTATAGAAGATGATCTGGCAAACGGTCTGAAAAGAGAGCAGATTCGTTTCCGTTTTCCGCCTGAACCTAATGGTTATCTGCATGTAGGGCATACAAAAGCCATCTGCATCAATTTTGGGCTGGGCGAAAAATACAATGCTCCCGTAAACCTTCGTTTCGACGATACGAACCCTGAAAAAGAAGAACAGGAATTCGTAGACTCTATTATGAAAGACGTTGAATGGCTGGGTTTCAAATGGGATAAAGTTTTGTATGCATCCGATTACTTCCAGCAGCTTTACGATTGGGCAGTTCAGTTAATTAAAGAAGGAAAAGCTTATGTAGATGAGCAGCCTTCTGAAGTGATTACCGAGCAAAGAAAAAATCCTGCAGAGCCGGGAATTGAATCTCCATACAGAAACCGTCCTGTTGAAGAATCGTTAGATTTATTCGAAAGGATGAAAAACGGAGAGTTTGAAAGCGGTTCGATGTCTCTTCGTGCAAAAATCGACATGGTTTCGCCTAATATGAATATGCGTGACCCGGTGATGTACAGAATTTTGAATAAACCTCACCACAGAACAGGTACAGCCTGGAAAATTTATCCTATGTACGACTGGGCTCATGGTGAATCCGATTATATCGAACAGGTTTCACATTCCCTTTGTTCTCTGGAGTTTGAAAATCACAGACCGTTGTACAACTGGTATCTTGACCAGGTGTATGAAGAAGGAAAGGTTAAAAACAAGCAGAGAGAATTTGCAAGGATGAATGTTTCCTATATGATTACTTCCAAAAGAAAGCTGCAGAGACTGGTTGCTGAAGGGGTCGTAACCGGATGGGATGATCCTAGAATGCCTACTATCTCTGGGATGAGAAGAAAAGGATTTACTCCGGCTTCTATCAGAAACTTTATTGAAAAAGTAGGGGTTGCGAAAAGAGAAAACCTTATTGAAATTCAGCTGCTTGATTTCTGCGTGCGTGAAGACCTGAATAAGGTTGCCAAGCGTGTGATGGCAGTAGTAGATCCAGTGAAATTAGTGATCGAAAACTATCCGGAAGATAAGGAAGAATGGTTAGAAACTGAGAATAATCCTGAACAGGAAGATGCAGGGACAAGAGAAGTACCATTCTCAAGAGAAATCTATATTGAACGTGAAGACTTCAAGGAAGAAGCTAACAATAAATTCTTCAGACTTAAATTAGGAGGAGAAGTTCGTTTGAAGTCTGCTTACATCATCAAAGCTGAAAGAGTGGAGAAGGATGAAAATGGTGAGATTACAACGATCTACGCTACGTATGATGAGAAGAGTAAGTCAGGAAGCGGAACGGAGGAAAGTTTAAGAAAAGTAAAAGGAACTTTACATTGGGTATCTGCAAAACATGCTATTCCTGTAGAAGTAAGAATCTACAACCAACTGTTTACAGTGGAACAGCCTGATGCGGAAAAAGATGTAGACTTCTTGAACTTCATCAATCCTGAGTCTGTAACTACAGTGAAAGGATTTGCTGAACCGAGCCTGAAAGAAGTTGCTGTAGGAGAACCATTACAGTTCCAGAGAATCGGATATTTTACAAAAGATCAGGATTCTACTGAAGATACCTTGGTATTCAACAGAACAGTAACATTGAAAGATTCTTATAAACCTGAATAACTTTCAGGAATAGATCATAAAACAAAAAGCAGGACTTCAAATGAAGTCCTGCTTTTTGTTGTTTTTGTTGGAATACGCAACGGCGCAAAGAAATTCATTCATTCTGAATATTTTTAAGACGCGAGGAAATCGAAGATTTCCGGCATGTGTTATACTAATTAATTGATAAATGTTCTAAGCTCCAGGGATCAACAAATATCAATTTTATCGTAGATAAAATCTTTGCGTCTTAAAAACGGGTTAAAAAATAAACTTGCGCCTGCGAATTCCAACAGACAAAATTAAATCAGAATTAATCTTAAGAATAATTGATAAGAAAAAATCAGGACTTGCATTGAAGTCCTGATTTATTTTAATAGCTAAAAATCTGAAATTTAAGATTCTACTTCAGGAAATCCTTGTCCTGATAGGCGGGATTTGGATATTTATAAAATCCTTCCCCGGTCAATACTCCCAGTTTTCCTTTATCAATATATTCTTTTTTTAATTTTTCTACAGCTTTTATCTTTAGTGGATCCTGAGTTTCTTCAGCTTCCATCTTATTGATATTATAAGCCGTCGTAATTCCTACAATATCCAGAATACCAAATGGCCCTGCAGGTGCTCCTGTAGCTACCATCCATGTCTTGTCAATTGTTTCTATATCTGATACTTCATCAACCCATAGATTGACTGCAGCGCCAAGCAGCGGAACCAATAATGAATTGACAATATACCCGGGTTGTTCCTTCTGGATAGGCAGTGCTACCATTCCAATTGCTTTCGCAAATCTGATTACAGAATCAAATACCTCCTGAGAAGTTCCCGGATGCCGCATTACCTCTCCGGTATTGTGCTTCCAGATTTCATTGGCAAAATGGAGGGCTACAAATTTCTCCGGTCTTCCTGTATCCTCAGCAAACTGACTTGGAAGAAGAGTAGAAGAATTCGTTGCAAATACTGTTTTTTCCGGGGCAATCTTAGCCAGCTTATGGTAGAATTCTGTTTTAATTGCTGGATCTTCTGGAACTGCTTCTATCAGAAGATCGGCATCTTTTACTGCTTCAGCAAGGTCTGATGAATAATTGATATTTTTAAATGTGGCATCAAGTTGTTCCTTCGTTGCGCCCAGATCTTTTTTGTAAGCTTCACTTAAAGCGGTGAATTTACCTTTGGCTTTTTCCAATACTTCATCATTGATATCATATACGGTAACGTTAAAACCGTGATAGGCCGTCTGGAAAGCGATCTGATATCCTAATACGCCGCTTCCCGCTATCGTTATATTTTTAAAATCCATGAGATTTATTTTTAGTCTTTTACTCCTTTTACCCATTCCTGAAATCTGGTTAAGAAAGATTCATGTTCTTCTTTTTCATCAGGACGGTTTACCAGAATATGTTCAAAATAAGTTCCTTTTAATATTTTTCTTAAAATTCCTTCTCCTAAGAAAGGTTTATAATCATTCAGAGCCTGAGTCGCTTTTAATAAATGTCGGATGTCATACTGTAACGGATTGATGTCCGGAACCTGTTTATTAAGGTTAAGAAGATTGTAAACAGCTATTCTCGCAGTTCTTACAGAGCTTTCCATGGTGAAGACAACATCATTATTGGTTTCTACAAACTGTCCTACAAGACCTAAGTTGGTACATCCTGCAGGAACCACTCTCGGACGGTCTCCCATCGCTCTCGGCATAAACATAGACGTGATATATGGCATGAATGCAGTACGTACAATGGTATTTTCAGTGACATTATCCAGCTGATCTGCTATTCCAAGGTGGTAGCAAAGCTCGGACAGAATCTCGTTCCCGGTACACTGAGGCATTGTTTTTTTGATATAATTACCTTCTTTATCCATCAGTAAAGCATAAACCCAAACTACAAGGATGTCATCCGGCTGAGTAGGGAAGTGCGGTTGCCTGTTGCAGGTAAAACTCATTACCCAATTAGAATCTGTAATGGTGATAATACCTCCTGTGGCTGTTCTTCCTGAATAAGGATCATTTACACACAGTTCTTTCAGTTTATCTGTGAAAGCAGAAGGACGGCAGGTTAAGGTAGCAGACTCCCATGAAGATTTTTCAATGTGGCTACAGAATTTTTCAGGTTTCCCGAATACTTCAGATTTTGCGGCAAGATTTTTCCAAAGCTTCCATCCTGCACTTTGCCCGGCACTGCTGTTGTCAATGGTAACCTCAGGAACGGTATTATTGTCTCCGTAGAATGTGCTTTCAGTCATAGAACCGGTAGTTACAATAACGTAGTCGTCTTTACCAACCGGTATTCTTACTTCTTCCCCATTTTGTTCAGTGATAATTCCTTCTACAGTTTTTCCTTCCGTATTAATATGAATATCAAGATCTTTTACCAAAGTATTGAACTGGATCTGCACTCCTTTTTCCACCAGGAAGTTTTTTAATGGAGTTACATACGTATCATACTGGTTATATTTGGGGAATACCAGACATGAGAAGTCTTTCATTCCGTCAATGGCATGAAGGAATCTGTGCATATACAGTTTCAGTTCCAGTAAGCTGTGCCAGTTTTCGAAGGCAAACATAGAACGCCAGAAGAACCAGAAATTACTGTTGAGGAAAGATTGAGAAAAATAATCTTCAATTGTAAGATCATCCAGTTCTTCTTTTTTCTTAAGCAATAGTTTTACAATCGCCAGCTGATCTTTTTTCTCAAGTCCGAATTTGCTAAAATCCTTGATCTGTCCTTGATTGTGGATCAATCTTGCTTTAGAGTAATTCGGGTCGTTGTCATTAACAAGACGGTATTCATCCAATACACTATAAGGAGCAGGCAGTTCCAAAGCAGGAATATCCTGGAACATATCCCATAGATTTTCATAAGTCATATCCATTTCTCTTCCTCCACGGATGATGTAACCGTCTTTTGCGTTACCAGCTCCATCCAAAGATCCGCCTTCCACATTCAGCTGGTCGAGGAAAATAATATTTTTGCCGGGTACACGGCCATCACGGATAAAATAATACGCTGCCGACATGCCGGCAATTCCGCTTCCAACAATATAGATTTTACTGTTTTCGTAAGATTGTAAAGGGATGCCTTTATTACGCTGGTAGTTTCCGATCTGGTCGGAAAAAGGCATCGTCTTTTCAGGAGTGTTAATCTGAACTTCTTTGCTTGAATCCGGTTCGTGGTTTACATTTCCAAACTGCTCAGAGGCATTTAAAACTTTATCGAATTTTGAATTGATCGTACTCATCTTTTATTGTTTTTAATTAACAGTATAAAGGTACCTCTATTCAGAAAGCGATATATATCCCCAAGTTCAGAATTATTATCCCCAAATTCTCATGACTGAATATTTTCTTTAGTTCTGTACTCCGAAGGGGAAAGTGCCGTATGTTTTTTAAAGAAACGGCCGAAAGCTGATGCTGAGTTAAACTGAAGCTCAAAGGCGATCTCCGATATGGTGATTTCAGGGTTTCCAAGCATGACATACGCTTCCTTCAGTAATGCTTCATCAATCACTTCATGAGGTGTTTTTCCGCTTGATTTCTTAATGATTTCGATGAGGTATTTATTGGAAATATGAAGTTGATCCGCATAAAACTGAACCGTTCTTTCCCTGGTGATATTTTCACGGATCAGTTTACTGAATTTGAGATAAAGGTCTTTTTTTCCTTCTTCCTTTTCCGGATTTGCAGCATTTTCCTGTTCCATAATCTCAGCAGTCTCCAGCAGAAGATTGAAAATAATGGTACGGATAATCTCCTCTGTAAATTTTCCCTGCTTTTTCGATTTTTTATCGAGGTAATCCAGAAGATTTTGCAGAAGTGAAGAATTGGTTGCCGTAGTTTTTACGATGCTGTATGAGCCTTTGGAGAAAAGATTCATTTTCTCAATGATAAAAGGATTGGAAATATTTTTAATCAGAAAGTTCTTGTCGAAGAACAGCAGTTTCATCGTAAAATCATCACTGGTTTTTCCAAATTTCACAATGGTAGAAGGTGCTGCAATAAGAAAGCTGTCAGCATCTACTTTGTATTTCTGACGGTCTATTTCAATATTGATTTCTCCGGCAGTACATATACATAGTGCATAATAATCCATTCTGAAAGGAGCTTTTGGAAATTCAAAAATGGGTTTTCCGGAAGAAATGTAATAGGATTGGCAGCAGTCAATACTGTAAAAAGATAGCGTATCATGTAAATTTTCGTAGGTTATCATTCTTCAGTATTGGTTAAAATTTTATTATGTTTCTAAGTGAATTTAGTATAAAAGCATCTGTTGTTACTGCAATTTACGATTTTTATAAAAGTTTATTGTTTTTATATAGCAGATAAAACTGTTTTTTAAGATAAAGTTGATTGTCTGTTGAAGGTTATTGATAAAAATAGGGTTTAAACAAAGACTTTTGGGTTATTTTTATCTAATTTTGCACTGTCAAATTTCCCCAAAATATTATTGTGAGATTAATTAACGTATATACGAGTTCTTTCAAAGGACTCTCGCAGGAGAGTTGGATGCTGGCGTTGGTAATGCTCATCAACAGGGCCGGCTCTATGGTACTTCCGTTTCTGGGAGTTTATATGACGAATCATTTGCATTTCAGTATTGAAAATTCCGGAATTGTACTGAGTTTTTTTGGAATAGGTTCGGTTATCGGATCATGGCTTGGAGGTATGATTACGGATAAAATAGGAGAGTACAGGGTGCAGAGTCTGAGTTTGCTGCTCAGCGTTCCTTTATTCTGCTTGATTCCGCTTTTTACAACAGAAGCCGGATTGGCAGGAATTATTTTAGCCCAAAGTATTGTAAGTGAAACGTTCCGTCCCGCAAACTCGGTGGCGATTACCAAATATGCAAAACCTGAAAATATTACCCGTGCTTTCTCGCTCAATCGTATGGCCGTTAACCTTGGGTTTTCTATTGGTCCTGCACTGGGTGGTATTTTGTCGGCTATTTCTTATGAATTTCTGTTTTTCAGCAATGCATTGGCTGCTTTGCTGGCAGGATTGATGTATATCTGGTTCTTTAAAAACCGGGCGCGATTAGCTAAACTGAAAGCAAAAAAAGTAAAAAAAGCTATTATTATTAAAAAAGAAAGTTCACCCTACCGAGACAGTAAATTCCTTATTTATTGTGTATTCTGTATGCTGTTTTCCATATGTTTCTTCCAGCTGTTCAGTACCCTGACGATATTTTATAAGGATACAGCTCATCTGAGCCAGCAGAATATCGGATATATTCTGGGATACAGCGGTTTTCTGATTGTACTGCTCGAAATGGGACTGGTACAGATTGCTGAGAAATATTTTACTTTAGCTTTTACTATGCTGATCGGGACTTTTCTGTGTGGTATTTCCTATGCCATGCTCGCTTTCGATTACAGACTGATTACCCTTGTGCTGTCTATGACATTGCTTTGCGTGGGAGAAATATGGACACTTCCTTTTATGTCAACGATTACGGCATTGCGTTCAGGAGAGAACAATAAAGGCGCTTACATGGGACTGAACGGAATGTCATTCTCCATCGCGTTTATTGTAACACCTTATATAGGAACACTGATAGCAGAAAAATTAGGTTTCAATGCATTATGGATCGGAACAGGAGTACTGGCGGCAGTTATCGCTATTGGTTTTTATTTTATCGTTCCATGGATGCTTAAGGATAAAAATAAGGTAGAAAAAGAGATGATATAACGCTTTTTTAATATCTGTAATCATTTACGATGAAAATCTGGAAAGAATCGAATTGATGATCATATTCGCATGAATCCTTGAATTTTCAATAAACCATAGATGAGTATCTTTTCCTCCACAAACTACTCCTGCAAGATAGAGATTAGAAATATTGGTTTCCATGGTTTCAGGATGGTAAAAAGGATTCAGGCAGTCTCCGTTGAGTTCTATTCCTGAATTTTTCAGAAAATCAAAATCAGGAAGGTAGCCTGTCATGGCCAGAACAAAATCATTGTCAATTTCATGAATAGCTCCGTTCTCATCTTTAAAAACAACAGAGTTTTCTTTAATTTCGATCATTTCTGCATTAAAATGAGCTTTAATGCTGCCCTCTGCAATTCTGTTTTCAATGTCTGGTTTTACCCAATATTTTACACTTTTGGAAATCTCAGCATGACGGACAATCATCGTTACATCAGCTCCTTTTCTGTACGTTTCCAGGGCTGCATCTACAGCAGAATTACTGGAGCCTACCACCACAATTTTCTGCCTTGCATAGGGGTAAGGTTCCGTATAATAATGTTTAACCTTCGGAAGGTCTTCACCGGGAATATTCATCAGGTTAGGAATATCATAAAACCCCGTAGCGATGACTACATTTTTAGCCTGATAATTTGCTTTGGTGGTTTTGATATCAAATATTTCATCATTCTTTGAAACGCTCAGAACTTTTTCATACAGGTTAATATTCAGGTTTTTTTGTCTGGCAATTCCCTGGTAATATTCCAGAGCTTCCTGTCTTCCAGGTTTTGGAGCAGTAGAAATAAAGGGAATCTCATCAATTTCCAGCTTTTCAGCAGTGGAGAAAAAACGCATGTACAAAGGATAATTGTACAGTGAATTGACAATAGTTCCTTTTTCTATGATTACATAACTAAGATTGTTTTTTTTAGCTTCAAGGGCGCAGTTCAGACCAATAGGTCCGGCCCCGATAATCAGAATGTCCAACATTTCCATCTAACAAATGTACGATGTAATTTTTAAAATGAGAAGCCGAAACCTTCCAATCCTCATAGTCTTTATCTCTTTAGATCATGTACCGCTTGGCATCAGTTTTGGTGTTTTTTACCCATTGCAAAATATAAAATATGAAAAAATTATTGATCGCGGTATTCGTTTTGAGTCTTGTTACAGCCTGTAAGAAAGAGGCCGGGAAACCTGTTCCGAACGAAATAGATTCTATTGCACAAAATAAAACAGACACTGCAGGTACGGTTCAGACCCATGCGGATAAAGAAGCCGCTTTAAAGCTGGTTAATGATGAGGTTTTGAAAGCACTGAAAGCTAAAGATTATGCAACTTTTGCCTCCTTCATTCACCCGCAAAAAGGGATCCGTTTTTCAATGTATGCTTTTGTTAATCTGAAAGAAGATAAACATTTTTCTAAAGCAGATTTTGAAAAATACCAGCCTACTAAAACCTTGTTTACATGGGGTACACAGGATGGTTCAGGAGATCCTTATAAAGCAACCATCAATGATTATCTTGGCAAATGGGTTTTTTCTAAAGACTTTACAGCTTCACAATATTCAGTGAATAAATTTATCGGCGGAGGAAACTCCCTGAATAATTTAAAAGAGATTTATCCTAAAGCTGATTTCACGGAAAATTATATCAAAGGAACCGAAAAATCCGGTAATATGGACTGGAAAACGGTTCGTTTCGTATTCGAAGAATTTGAGGGTAAATACTATCTCATTGCCGTTGTGAATGACCAATGGACGATATAGAGTAGAAGTTAGAAGTTAGAAGTTAGAAGTTAGAAGTTAGAAGTTAGAAGTTAGAAGTTGCCGACTGGAATAAACTTCCAGCTTTCAGCCTCTAACTTCCTTTCTTTTTTTATTTCAAAACTTCAGTCAGCTGTTGAGTAAGATTTTTTCTTGAGAACTGCTCAATATGCTGGGTGTTTTCAAGAAGACTTCCGTTTTTCCAAAGATTGAATTTTTCAAGAATAAAGCTCTTGACTGCTTCTGTATCCTGATAGCTGAAATGTTTTCCAGCCTGGGTTTCTTCCAGAATTTTTGATACATCAGCTTTGTCAGGACCGAATGACAGGATAAGTTTTCCTGAAGCCAGGTATTCAAATATTTTTCCGGGGATAATTCCTTTTGAAGATTCATTTGGAAAATTGGTGATCAGAAGCAGATTGGAATTCTGCATCTCTTCTACGGCTTTTCCATGAGCAAGATATCCAAGATTCAGAATATGATTTTTCAGACTTGAATTTTCGATGGATTGTAGGATTTTATCATCTATTCTCCCTACAAATTTTAATTTAAAATCAGCCGCAAATTCAGCGTTTTCTTTGATAAGCTCATCAAGAGCTTTCCAAAGATTTTCAGGATTTCTGAGCTGTTCAAGAACCCCAATATAACTTAGAGTAAATGCTTGTCCATTTTGCAAATTTTGCCCTTCCGCTTTTTGACCAGAATCACTTTCATCATATCCATTCGTAATACAAATGGCATTGGCTCCTGCTTTCCTGAAGTTTTCGGCATCAGTATAACTTGTTGCCAAAGTGATATCTGCATTCTTAAATACAGCACTTTCCAGCTGCCGGTGTTTTTTATCTGAACTTTTAGTTAATTTCAGATGTTTGTAGTAGGAAATCTCTGTCCATGGATCACGGAAATCGGCAACCCATTTCAGATCCGGCATTTTATTTTTAAGCCCTAAACCAATCAGATGCAGTGAGTGGGGCGGACCGGAAGTAACGATGGTGTCTATTTTATTTTCTTTCAGGTATTTTTCTAAAAATGTAATGGATGGTTTTACCCAAAAAACTCTGGCATCAGGAATGAAAAAATTGCCTCGTACCCAAATTGAAAGCCTGGATTTCCAGCTTTGGTTTTTTCCAACATCAAACTGTCCTGCCTTAAATTTTTTATTGCTCTTATTCAGCTTTTCAGCCAGCTGATAAGGCTCCCATATTTTAGTTCTTACCATCTCAATGTTTTCCGGAACATCTTTCATCAATGTTTCGTCCAGCAATGGATAACTTGGATTTTCCGGGGTATAGATGATAGGTTTCCAACCAAAATCAGGTAGATATTTTGCAAACTTCAGCCATCTTTGAACACCAGGACCTCCCGCAGGAGGCCAGTAATAGGTGATAATCAGTATTTTCTTTTGTTCCATTTTTTACTTAATGGTCTTTGTCATTCTGAACCAAGCGTAGCGCAGTGAAGAATCTCACGCTATCTCCTCATTAAACCTTTTGTTCAACAGCAATTTCTTTTTTCCTGTTTTTGTTAATCCAGAAAATTCCAAATGCAGCCAACAGGATAAATAATCCGAATGAAAGAAGAGAAAGCCATTTCCCTTTTTCAATCACTTCAGGTTCAAAAACCATTCTGATATGGTGGTTTCCTGCCGGAACATGTACGGCGCGAAGCAAATAATCTGCTTTGATGTAAGGAACTTCTTTTTCGTCTACAAGTACTTTCCATCCGTGAGGATAATACACTTCAGAGAATACAGCCAATTGAGGTGTCTTCGACTGAGATTTAAATTCAAGTTCGTTAGGCTGGTATTTCGTAAGATTGATGAATGCGGTAGAATCTGCCTGAACAGGTTTGTTATCAAAATAGGATTTGTCAGATGAAGCAATGACAGCTGTTTTCTTATTGTCAATAGTCCCGATAGCTTTAATTTCCTGATTAGGAGTATCTGCAAATTTTAAATCGCTTACAAACCATGCATTACCATTGGCTTTTGGATTAGGAACAACCTGTGGCTGCTCAGGACCTCCGAAAATCATGTATTTGGCATTCAACAGGTTTAATACATTAGGTGTTTTTACACTGTCGATGCTGTTGATATATTCATTTAATACATCATCGTATCTTCTTAATTTTACAGCATGGTAACCACCAATGGAAGCCTTAAAATAAGATGTGTTGGTTTCGCTGGTTACACCCAGTGTTTGATTATAGATTCTGTAGTGTGTTTTGTCTTTTTCTGCAATCGTTTCCAATGTTTTGTTGATGTTGACATTGGATAAAATAGATTCCAGATTTGGATTTCCCTGTACTTTTTCAGCCAGCAGATCTGAACTTTCTGTCTGGAAAGGATTTTCAGCAAAGATTTTATCTACGTAGTTTTCATCATTTAAGTAACGCTTGTTTACGGACCAAAGATCAAATAAACTTACCACTCCGATGATAACCAAAGCAATATTCTGATTAAGCTTTTTCTTTAAAGTTAAGAATAAGGCAGCTGCAGCAATTGCTACATAAATGAATGCTTTTATCGCATCTATTCTGAATAATTTATATCTCTCATCGACAAGATAATCGAGTAGGAAAGGAGGAAAATAAGTCTTTTCATTTTCTGTCGCAAAGCCTAGTAAAGACTTTCCAAAGATCAAAAGAATCAATAAAAACCCTAATGTACCACCTCCCACATAAAGAAGGATTTTCTGTTTATGTTCTTCAGTCAGTTTTTCATCTGTAAAGAATCTGTACAATCCCAGAATGGCAATTAGCGGGAATAATAGTTCTACCACAACCAGGATTGAAGAAGGAGCCCTGAATTTATTGTAAAACGGTACGTAATCGATAAAGAAATCAGACAATGGCATAAAGTTACTTCCCCAGGCCAGTAAAATAGTCAGAATGGAAGCTCCTAAAATCCAGTAACGGTATTTTTTCGAGGCAAAAAAGAATCCCAATAAAGCAAGAAAACAAACAATTGCTCCCTGATAGGCAGGTCCTGAAGTTCCCGGTTGGTCTCCCCAGTAAGTAACCCCGCTGAAACCTTTGGAAATTCTGTCCATTTCAGCCTGTGAACCCACATTTTCCTGAACCAGCTCCTGAACTCTGTTCATGATTTCTTTTCCTTCAGGTTCCTGGCTTCCGCCTCCCATTAATCTTGGAATGAAAAGGTTTAACGTTTCCAGTTGCCCGTAGCTCCACATCAGCATACTTTCTTTGTCCATTCCGGATTTTCCTGAAGTATGGCTGTCGTTATTTAAAATCTGCTTTCCACGAACCGTTTCTTTTACATATTCTGAATTGGCCATGATTCTTTGTGAATTCATTCCAACCCCGATAACACATGACGCTGCGATAATTCCTGATGAAATAAGGAAGTGCTTCATCGGTGTTTTTTTCTGGATGGCTCTGATCAGTTCAGAAAGGAATAAGAATCCTAAAGCAAGAAACAGATAATAGGTCATCTGCGGGTGATTGGCAGCGATCTGAAGCCCCATAAAAAGGGTCGTGACGATGAATCCCCAGATGTATTGTTTCCTGATATACACCAGTAAAATTCCGGCTAACAGCGGTGCGAAATATTCAATGGTATTTACTTTACCGTTATGTCCGGCTGCAATAATGATATAAAAATAAGTCGAAAGTCCGAAGAAAGTAGCTCCCAAAAGAGCATATTTCCAGTTTCTGACCACCACCATTCCCAAAAGGAAAAAACCTGCAAACAGCAGGAAGAGATAATTAACCGGCCTTGGCAGGAAATTCAGATTGCTGTCGATTTTTTTGATGATATCACCTTTGAACTGGCTTCCCATCTGATAAGTCGGCATTCCCCCAAACATGGAGTCACTCCAATAGGTTTCATTTCCGGTATTGGCTCTATAGTCAAGCAGTTCTTTTGCTCCTCCTCTGTACTGTACGATATCATGCTGGAAAAGCTGTTTCCCTGAAAATACAGGAGTGGAATATAAAAATGCTAAAACTATAAATACTACTAATGAAATTGCAATATAAATTAAGTTTTTATTTTTTGCCATGCTGGTTATTATCTTTTATTTCTTGGAATTTTTACCTTTTGTCATTACTCTCTTTCACCTCTTCGTAGTCTACCGTTTCTGCATCCCACTTAAGGTTCTTTTTGTTATTCTTATTCGAGTTGTTGATGTCCTGCTGCCCGTTGTTTTGATTATTGTTATTAAAACGGTAACTATAGAATGTCTTAAAGAAAATTCTTTTCAGAATATTCCAGACAAAGAAAATAATAATGGCAGAGAGTACTAACTCAAGAATGTACTTCATAATTTTTTTGTTTAAAGTTCAGGGTTTAAGATGTAAACTTTAAACCCTGAATGTTTATTCAAGTTATTTAGCAGATGGGTTTACCATTACCGAAGAATTGGAAACGCTCTTCATAGACTGAGACTGTTTTCCATCCGAAATGGTTTCTATCTGAGTTGTTTTTACGTTGATATTCTGGTTGGTTATCCAGCCTGTGCTTTCGTCAAACTTAATGGTTCCGTTTTGAACCAGTTCACTACTCAGGCTGTGTGTGATAGGCCCCTGAGTTTTCTTCTCTGTTTTCTTGGGAATACCTCCGGTTACTGCAATTTCTGCAGCTCCGTTTCCTAAGCTTTTCATTACATAATTGGAGGTTACTTTAACAGCACCGCTGGCGTCAGCATTTTCAGAAGTTGACCATTTTTCTCCGATTTTAACTCCTTTTTTAGGAATAATCATCAGGTTTTTATGGAACTGGTCTTTCAGTACTTTTTCGTTGAAAGACTGCTTAAGGCTTGCTACTACGCTTGCTTTTTCATTGGCATCTTTGATAAGTGTACCAACTGCGTTACCTACTTTTGTGTAAACAGCATCAAATCCTGTAATAGAAATCACATTCCCTTTTGTATCCATCTTCATCTGAAGTTTGTTTCCGGTAAGCGCTTTGTTGACGTTCCAGATCATTTTAAGATCATCTTCTTTAGGAAGAGGAAGTTTGGTGTCTACTACTACCGTTTTTCCCTGTGCCGACTGAGAACTTCTCTTTGCTACAAGGTTAAGCGTCATTTCATATACGTTTCCTTTGATGTCATCCACAACAAAATTCATCTCATCTGTAGATTCGCTGGTAGCGGTGATGGATTTCCCCTGAGGGTCTGTCATAGTCTTCACATCTCTCTGATAAGTGGTAAGAGGGTATGTTTTACCTTTTTCCAGCTTAAAAGTCTGTGTAATAACTCCTGCAGAATCTTTGATAGCCGGGTTTTCTGAAACTTTCGCTACAGAATCAGCGGGAACTTCTACAGTTACTGTTTTTCCGGTTTTAGGATCTACTTTCGTTATTTTTGCTGTTTCTTTTTTACAAGATACAAGAGCTATTGATGATATAAGCGCAAGCGCTGCAATATTCTTCATTCGATTTTTTTAACTTTATTTTTTACTACTGTTTCTTAATATATTATCTGCAATATCATGCAGTTTCCCCTGGGATTCTCCATCCGATTCATTGGAAAGTACTACGACTCCCATATTTTTTGATGGATACATCTGAAGAACACTTGAAAAACCAAATGTACCTCCTGTATGATAAACAGTTTGCGTTCCGTCTTCATAAGTGTGCAGCCTCCAATACAATCCAATGGCATCTCCTTTACTATTTACAAGAGGAGTATGGGATGCTTTTACATACCTATTACCCTCATCCAGATGATACTGCATATATTTCACGAGATCCTCCGTGGTGGACATAATTCCACCGGCAGGAGCAAAGATTGTTGTGAAATTTCTGGGCATTATCTTTCCTTTTTCGTTATAACAAGTCAATAGCTGTGCAGAATTCGTACCAACAATGGTCTGATTCATTTTCAAAGGCTTTGTAATATACTCTGAAAGGAGATCTGCATAAGTTTTATGGTATACTTTTTCCAGGATATCCCCGGCAATCTGTGTTCCGACATTGGAATATTTATATTCTGTACCCGGAACAAAATCCACTTTTGCCTGATGAAGATCTTCATAAAACTTTTTTTTTGAATAGTTTTTATAAAAATCAGACAGTGCCATAGCAACAGAGTCCATCGGTTTTTTGAATGTTTCAGACTGATCCGGCAAAAACTGTGGCAACCCCGATGAGTGATTGGTAAGAGTGCCAATCGTTATCGGATGCTTTTCAAATTCAAGATTAGGATAATTGCCATCCAGATATTTTCGGATATCATCATCCATTTTGATTTTTCCATCTACTAAAGCATGAGCCAGAAGTGTTCCGGTAAAAGTTTTGGTGATAGATGCAATCTCGTACAGACTTTTAGAGGTCGGAAGTTCTGATTTCCCTATTTCTGTTGTCCCATAATTATAAAAATAACTTTTACCATCTTTAAAAATGCCTATTGAAAGTCCCACGCGTGCAGGATCCTGCATGTAAGCAACAGCCTCTTTCTGAACCATCTTATCAAGATCAATAGTAAGACGGTTGTCTGTTGCTATTTTTTTTGTCTGGGCGTTAATAGCCAACGGGACAAAAAATAAGGGTAAAAGTGATTGTATTTTCATGGTTTACGGATTGGGTATCACGGACATTTTCTGTCTTACCGCTTCATACAAAATCGCTCCACATGCTACAGAAACATTCAGGGATTGTGTTTTTCCTTCAATAGGAAGTTTTATTTTTTCATCAGCATGATGCAATACTTCTTTAGAAATTCCGGTTTCCTCATTTCCCATAACGATAGCACATGGCTCAGTCATATTAACATCATAGATTAACTTCTGCGCTTTTTCGCTGGCTGCATATACGGAAATTCCGCTTTGCTGAAGGAAGTCTACCGTGTGGGCAAGATTGTTTTCCTTACATATTTTGATATTATAGATTGCTCCGGCAGAAGTTTTTATCGCATCGGAATTGATAGGAGCAGCTCCTTTTTCAGGAATAATAACTGCATCTATTCCTACGCATTCCGCTGTTCTGCAGATGGCTCCAAAGTTTCTTACATCGGTAAGTCTGTCCAGAATTAAAAGGAAAGGTGTTTTTCCCTGTTCGAATAACTGTGGAACAATATCCTCCACTTTATGAAACGGTACATCCGAAATAAAAGCTACCACACCCTGGTGGTTTTTTCTTGTAAAACGGTTCAGTTTTTCAACCGGAACATAATTGGGACGGATTTTATTTTTCGCTAAAATGGCTTTTAATTCAGCATAAATAGGACCCTGAAGTGCATTCTGCACAAAGATCTTGTCAATCGTTTTTCCCGCTTCAATTGCTTCAATCACGGGACGCAGCCCGAAAATAAAATCGTCTTTCATTGAGTTGTTAAAATTTTATGTTTAAGGTTCAAAGTCTAAAGTTCAAAGTTTAAAGTTTTGAATTTAAGGTTTGTACTTTGTTCCTTTTAAATCTGTTGTATTTAAATATTTTATAAAAGAGCTGATCTTTTTACTTAATGTTTCTGTCTGCTCAATTAATGTTTCAAATTTTTCCTGCGAAATAAAGCTCCTGTCAAAAACTCTATACAATTGTGATCTGGTTTCTCCACAGGAAGCTTTCGCGATAGAAAGAAATTGTATAAATTCTTTATTCCCGTTTCTTTCAAATCCTTCGGCAATATTATCCATTACAGACCCCGAAGATCCATCAATTTGATTGCTAAGTTTAAAATTATTCTTAAGGTTTGTAGATTCAATAATATTATAAATCTCGTTACATAGTTGTCGGGATAATTTCCAGATCTCTAAATCCTCAAATCTATTAATAGTCCCCATAACCTTAAACTTTAAATCTTAAACTTTGAACTAATACTTCTCTCCTAAAATTGCTCTTTTTTGTGCCATCACATATCCATAGTGAAGGGTTTCGTGCATATTGTTGAAGATGATGGCATCCTGGATGCTTTTCAGATCCATTCCGAAACTTGTGGTATAAGGAGTATAGTCTGAGAAGAAATCACTGTCATAATCCTTCATTAAAATCTTTGAAGTTTCGGTAAGTAAAAATTCTAAATCTTCCACTTCTGATTTCTGAACATTTAAGTTGGGTAAAGTCCCTTTCTTATAGGTTTCAATCCAATACTTGTCTATACGGAAAGGATTTCCGCTCAGGTAATAGTGCAATAGCTGCTGTGTGGCAACAGTATGGGCAATATTCCAGTAAATATTGTTGTTGAAACCATCCGGAATCAGGATCAGATCTTCATGAGAGGTATTCTGAAGGATATCTAAAAGGTTCTTTCTAACCTGTCTGTGTGCTTGAAAATGATAATTCATTTTGCAAAATTTTTAATCACCAAAAATAGTTTAATAAACTGGAAATGACAATTTTTGAGCAGGAGATTAAAGCAAATTTTATATATTTTTATGAAAAAATCAGATCATACTATTGAGTTTTAAGACTTCAGCAGTTCTGCAAGTTGTATCAATACGGGATTTTTTAACAAACTTTAACTCAAAAATGGCATTTATTATGTTGATTAATGCAAGTATTTATCAGAAATTTACCACTTATTTTAAATCAAGCTATGTCAGAGATATATCAAGCTGAAGATATCCGCCAATTGACGGAAAAAGTAAAAGAAAAAAACTACTTATTTACTCTTCTGAGACAGGAAATCAACAAAGTTATTATTGGACAGGAATACATGGTAGACCGTCTTTTGGTAGGGCTTTTGGGAAATGGACACGTTCTTCTTGAAGGAGTACCGGGACTGGCTAAAACCTTAGCGATAAAAACATTGGCAGATGCTGTTCATGGAGATTTTTCAAGGATTCAGTTTACGCCGGATTTACTTCCTGCAGACGTTGTGGGAACCATGATCTTCAATATCAAAGACAATGATTTCTCTATAAAAAAAGGACCGGTATTTGCGAATTTTGTTTTGGCAGATGAGATCAACCGTGCGCCGGCAAAAGTACAGTCAGCGCTTCTGGAAGTTATGCAGGAAAAGCAGGTCACGATTGGTGATGAAACCATGAAGCTTCCAAAGCCGTTCCTGGTACTGGCAACACAAAACCCGATTGATCAGGAGGGAACTTACTTGCTGCCTGAGGCACAAAGTGACCGTTTTATGCTGAAGTGTACCATCGATTATCCCGCTTTTGAAGATGAAAGACAGGTGATGAGAATGGTTTCAACCTCACACCAGCCAACAGTAAAACCTGTAATATCTCTTCAGGATATTGTAGATGCAAAAGAGCTGATCAATCAGATTTATCTCGACGAGAAAATTGAAAAATATATCCTGGATATGGTGTTCGCAACACGTTATCCGGAAAATTACGGTCTTTCTGAACTTAAGAATTATATCAGCTTCGGAGCTTCTCCAAGAGCATCCATTAACCTTGCTATTGCTTCAAGAGCCTACGCCTTCTTAAAAGGAAGAGCATTTGTTATTCCGGAAGATGTAAAAGCATTGGCAAAAGACGTATTGAGGCACAGAATAGGCTTAACTTTTGAAGCTGAAGCAGAAGAAATTTCAACGGAAGAAATTATTAACAGGATTTTAGCAAAAATACAGGCACCATAATGAGTGATGTGATCATAAGAAAAGCAGTTCAGCAGGACTGTGCTTCCATGCTGGATTTGATAAAAGAATTGGCAGAATATGAAAAAGCACTGCATGAAGTAGCGGTGACTTTGGATGATTTTACTCAGGATGGTTTTGGAACTTCTCCCGTGTGGGGAGCTTTTGTAGCGGAATATGAAGGAGAAATAGTTGGAATATCCCTGTATTATGACAGATATTCAACCTGGAAAGGAAGAAGGCTGTATCTTGAAGATCTTGTAGTAACTGAAAAGCTAAGAGGAAAGCAGATTGGAAAAAAATTATTTGATGCAACACTGGAATATGGTCAAACCAATAATTACAGTGGAATGGTGTTTCAGGTATTGAACTGGAATGAGCCAGCCATCAATTTTTATAAAAAATACAACACAAAGTTTGATAATGAGTGGTCGAACGTATCCATTGAGTTTAATGACTAGCCCAAAACCCGGATACCTCACCCAACATTAAACTTTGAATGTTAAACCTTGAATTTTGAACTCGTCTATGCAGATAAAAGATATTGTAAAAAAAGTAAAGCAAATTGAAATCCGTACCAGAAAAAAGACGGAGGCTGCTTTGATGGGGCAATATCACAGCGCTTTTAAAGGGCAGGGGATGACTTTTTCTGAGGTACGTCCTTATCAGTTTGGAGATGAGATCAGAAGAATCGACTGGAATAAAACCGCACGTTTCCGTGAACCATTCGTAAAAGTAATGGAAGAAGAAAGGGAACTGACAATGATGATTCTTGTGGATATTTCCGCTTCCATGGATTATGGAACAAAAGTCCAGCTGAAAAGGGAATATGTAGCTGAAATTGCCGCCAGTTTAGGATTTTCAGCAGCTGGTAATAATGATAAAGTAGGATTGATCCTGTTTGCTGATAAAGTATATAAAGTCATTCCTCCTCAAAAAGGAAGAAAACATATCCTTTCTATTATCAGCAATATTCTCACTGCAGATTATGTTCCGGCAGAATCTAAAATAGACAAGGCAATGGAATATATGATGGGAATTTTTAAAAGAAAATCTCTGGTATTTCTGTTTTCAGATTTTGAGGATGCCTATGACTCCAAAATGCTGAGAGTAGCTTCAAAGAAACATCAGTTGCTGGGAATGAGGATTTATGATGAAAAAGATAATGAAATCCCTGACGTCGGATATGCCCGATTACTTGATGTAGAAACCGGAAAAGAGATCTGGGCCAATACTTCCAGTGCAAGATGGCGGTATACCTTCGCAGAAGCTCAAAAACAAAAACTCAGAGCGCTGGAAGAAGACTTTGCCAACAGCTCTGCCAGTTTTATGAATATCAATACCGGTTCGGATTATTCAAAATTATTGTATAATTACTTTCAGAAAAAATAACATCGGGCTGAGCCCGTAACTTAAAAACATCAGGCGTTTTGCCTTATTATTTAACATTGAGAAAAATACTTTTAATATTATCTTTTCTGATCTGTGCAAATGCTTTTTCACAGATATTATCCTCTAACGTAGAAAAGAAAACTCTTGCTCTCGGAGAAATCAATCATCTTACCATAAAGATTGATAACCTTAATGAGCAGCAGGTAACTTCAGCAGCCAAAAATGAGCTGCTTCCTTTTCATTTTGAAGAAACCAAAGACAGTATCGGACAAACGGCTAACACCTATGAAAGAAAAATCGAATTTGCTGTTTTTGAAGAAGGAAAATTTACCATTCCGGAACTGGAATTCAAAGTGGGTGACAGAATACTTAAAACAATTCCTTACGAAATAGATGTTATTAATACGGCTCAAAAAGCAGATCAGATCAATGATATCATGAATAATAAGCAGGTGAAACTTGAACCCAAAGATTATTGGGAGCTTTATAAGTTTTATATCCTTGCTGCATTGGCTGGTATTGCACTGGTTATTGCTATTATTATGTTTGTAAAATGGGGAAGAAAATCAAAGAGTTCTCCTGTAGTGGCAACCAACCAGACCTTAAAAGAGCTCGACTCTCTTAAAAAGAAAAAATATATTGAAGGAGGAAACTTCCGTTCGTTTTATGTGGAACTGATCGATATTTCCAGAACCTTCATTACAAAACAATACCGCCTTCCTGCAGATGTACTTCTTACCGATGATCTTATTGAGGTCATGAAAAAAAATAATACCATCTCGCAGGACAACGAAAAAATAATAGAAGATGTTTTCCTTAGGGGAGACCTGGTGAAATTTGCCAAAACATTTCCTGATCAGGAAACCATGGAAAGAGATTTTGCCAATATCAGAGATTTTGTGAAAAGATCATCCAAAGATTTAGAATTCGAAAACTTAAGGAAGGATGTTTAATTTTGAGTTTTACAGCCCATGGTTTTTGCTGCTTTTTCTGCTGTTTATTCCACTTTTAATTAAAGATATTGGAAAAAATAAAAGAAAAGGTATAAAAGTTCCTACCATAAAAAAT
Source organism: Chryseobacterium cupriresistens (assembly GCF_046614675.1). Taxonomy (NCBI): domain Bacteria; kingdom Pseudomonadati; phylum Bacteroidota; class Flavobacteriia; order Flavobacteriales; family Weeksellaceae; genus Chryseobacterium; species Chryseobacterium cupriresistens. The sequence goes on from NZ_JBKKJT010000004.1 coordinate 107,699, forward strand.
ATGGATCACAGCGGGAGTATCCAGGGTGTGCTTTTTTTGCTGAAAATATCAAAATATATCATTCTTTCAGCATTGATTATTGCCATGGCAAGGCCGAGAACGTTTACCATTTCTCAGGATAGAGATGATACAAAGGGAGTCGATATTATGTTATCCATTGATGTTTCTCTTAGTATGCTGGCGAAGGATCTGAGCCCGGACAGAATTACCGCCCTGAAGGATATTGCCGTAAAATTTGTTCAGAAACGTCCTAATGATAGAATAGGCGTGGTAGCTTACGCTGCAGAAGCTTTTACCAAAGTTCCGGTTACCTCAGATCACCAGGTGGTTATTGATGAAATTAAAAATCTGAATTCTGCAGGTCTTGAACCTGGAACAGCTATCGGTGAAGGACTCTCTGTAGCAGTGAATCATTTGATTAAAAGTAAAGCCAAAAGTAAAGTGGTGATCCTGATGACGGATGGGGTAAGCAATATTCAGAATGCGATTCCACCACAGGTTGCTGCCGAACTGGCAAAAAATAATAATATAAAGGTATATTCAATCGGAATTGGAACCAATGGTTATGCGCTGATGCCGACATCGCAGGATATTTTTGGTGATCTCATCTTTACTGAAACAGAGGTTACCATCGATGAAAATACCTTGAGAGAAATAGCTCAGACAACGGGAGGCAGATATTTCAGAGCTACCTCAAACAGTAGTCTGGAAGAAGTATATAATGAGATCAACCAATTGGAAAAATCTGATGTAAAGGTTTCCAAGTTGTACAATTATGAAGAGTATTTCAAAATATTCCTTTGGGTTGCACTGGCCATGCTGGTGCTGGATGCATTGTTGAGATGGGTGTTTTATAAAATTTTAAGTTGATGAGTTGGTCTTTAGGAAATTATTGGTATTTATTTTTACTGTTGCTTCTGCCGCTGTTAGCTTCTTTTTTGATCCGTTTTTTACAATGGAGAAATAAAAAAAGAGAAATTTTTGCTGCAAGCCAGTTTCACGAGAATTTATTTGAAAAAAGATCAGGATTTACAAAGTTTTTTCCTGCATTACATTTATTGGGAACATTATTTCTGATATTTTCTATCATTGATCTTCTGAACGGTTCTGAAGAAGTGAAAAGTACCCAGAAACTGAACAATGTCATTTTTATGCTGGATGTATCCAATTCTATGAATGCTGAAGATATAGATCCAAGCCGTCTGACAGAGGCTAAAAACCTGATGCTGGCTACCATGAAGAAAATGAATAATGACAAAGTAGGTATAGTGATTTTTGCAGGGAATGCCATGTCTATTATGCCTCTTACAACGGATTATAATTCTGCGGAAACTTATATCAGCGGTATTGAAACCAGCTCTATGCAGATTCAGGGAACAGATTTTCTGAAAGGAATGCAGGCTGCTGCTGAAAAATTTAAAAATGTAAGCAAAGGATCCAGAAAAGTGATTCTGCTGAGTGATGGTGAAGATAATGAAGGAAATGATAATGCTGCCATCAGATTAGCTAATAAAGAAGGAATAAGCATTACTTCTGTAGGTGTGGGCACAGATGAAGGTGCGCCGGTTCCTGAATATGTGTTCGGACAGCTGATGGGATATAAAACCGATGCCAACGGTGGTACCGTGATTTCAAAAAGGCAGACGGAAGCATTAAAGAAAATGGCGGAATCTACAGACGGAACTTATATTGACGGAAATAATATCAATGAAGCTCCGGACAGAATTGTAGATGCGGTGAATAAAAAATCTGCCGGTGCGGAAACTATGGTAAAATCACAGAATGCCAATCATTATTATCAGTATTTTCTTGCAGTATCTCTTCTGTTTTTCTTTTTAATTTATATTTTTAATCCTAAAAAAGATTTTAATGTGTAGAATTCCTTTATTTATAGAAGAAATTCTACAAGTACTTTAACCGAACTTTAACAAATAAAACTCTGTTTCTTAACATATAAAGGAATAATTTTGCAAGTGATGAATACTAAAATCATATTTTTATCGTTTATTGTTGCCATTTCGTTCTCAGGCCTGATGTTTGGGCAGGAAAGCTATAGGAATTTAGTGTATGAAGGCAATCAGAAATTTGACGGTAAAGATTATGAAGGTGCCTCTTCGAAATATATGGAAGCGATAAAATCTAATGATAAAGATTTTACCGCTCACTATAATATGGGGAATGCATTGTATAAAAGTAAAAAATACGAAGAAGCAAAGGCTGAGTTTGAAAAAGCAGAAAAACTTTCACAGACACTGCCTGATAAAGCAGCTGCTCTTCATAATTTGGGGAATGCTTATATGCAGATGAATCAGCCGGAAAAAGCGGCCGACTATTATAAAAAAGCTTTGAAGCAGGATCCCCACAGTGAGGTAACCAGAAAAAACTATGAGATTGCCAAACTGAAAGAGAAAGAAAAACAACAGCAAAAAAACGAACAGAATAACTCAGGAAAAGGTGGCGGCGGAAATGATCAGAACAAAGGAGATGATCAGAAAGGCGACAAAGACAAAAAACAGGATCAGGGTAACGGCCCGCAAAACGAAGGTAAAAGTGACCAGGGTGACAATCCTAAGCAGAATCAAAATAATGAAGGCAGAATGCCAAAGAATCTTGAAAATGCGATCTTAGATAAAATAAACGAAAAAGAAAAAGAAACCGCCAGAAGAATTTTAAACAAAAATTCTTATTCGATGCCTGAAAGCAACGAGAAAGATTGGTGATGCAGCATAAATTGATTTACATATTGCTAACGCTGGCATCCGTAATTACTTACGGACAGGTAAATCTATCTATGGATGCAGATAAAACCGAATATGCAGGTAAAGATATCATCAACCTGACCATCGTTCTTGAACTTAACGGTAGCGATCTTGTACAGCAGACAGGTTTCCAGCTTCCGGATCTTTCAAAATTTAATATTATAGGAAGCGGGTCTGTTACGAATACCGTGATTGATCCTGCTACCAATACTTTAATTACCCAAAAAGTCTCCAGAATTGCTCTGGAACCTAAGAAAAAAGGGAAAATAAAAATCGGTTCCGTTCTTGTTACCGTCAACAACAGAATCTATAAAACCGAACCTTTTGATGTCAATATCCGTGATATTGTCGACAGAAGATCTCTGGCAGCAAATACTTCCAATGATGTGTATCTGAACATGGAAATTGATGATCGGGATGTCTATCAGGATCAGCCTACTGTAGCTGTTCTGAGAGTGTATTCCAGAAATATGGATAACCTGAGAAAGGTGAAAAATATCCACCTTCCGCAGCAGGACAATATCAACGTGCATCCTATTAATTTTAATAAGTCTGAGATAGATCCGTCCGGATATGGAAATATGCCTTCGCAGGTTCTGGCCATGTTTATGGTATTTCCTAATGAAGCTGGATATGTGGAGGTTCCCGGAGTATCTGCTTCAGTAAGTACCTATTCCAATAAAACAAAAATTGTTTCCAATAAAGTCAGAATCAACGTAAGAAAGCTTCCTGAAGGAGCTCCCGAATGCTTTAAAAATGCTGTTGGAAACTTTAATGTAAACGTATACAATGCTTCCAAAGAAAAACCGGAAGCCAAAAAGCCTCTGAATATAGTGGTGAAAGTTTCAGGAGAAGGTAATTTACCTGATATGGAACTTCCTAAGATTGCTGCTTCTCCGGATTATGAAGTTTTTGCCCCCAAAATTACCTCAAAAGTTACTCCGGGAACTACCGGAATGAAAGGTGAAATCCTGGCTAATTATGTGATTATTCCTAAAAAATCAGGAGTAATTTCAATTAAAACGGAACAATTTGCTTTCTTTGATCCAGCAAGCAAAGAATATGTAGATCTTGGACAGAAAACACTGGATCTGAACGCATTTTCCCACGATCAGATTTTGGAGGCACGTTCTACAGTGGAGAAAGTAAATGAATATACCAATAACCTTTTAGAGACGGTAAATACTCCGGTATTAAAAACCACTTCTTTTAAAGTAAAAGAAAAAAGCAAATTCCACTGGAATATTCTTCTGACCAATATTGCTATTCTGATCAGTTTATTTGTTGCATATCTGCTATTTAAAAATTGGCAAAAAAAACGTACATTAGTTAGGGAAACTGTACCTTCAAAACCTTTAGGTTCAGTGGCTGAAACAGAAAAAGAGATCAGAGAATTGATGAAAACAGATATTAATGATTATTTTGGATATCTGGAAAATCTTAAAGATAACGGAGAGTATGAAAAGTTCTTTGTAACGCTGGAAGAATTGGACGAGGAAGTAAGAAGCCAGTATTTCAAAGGCTCTACTCCCGAGTTTAAAACTTTTCTTGAAAAACACAAGGGTTCTTCAGTTGCAGATGAATACAGCAGACTGCAGCAGAAAGTTCAGATGGAAAAATACAATCCTGTGAAATCTGCTGAAGCTTTGGAAGAACTTTTGAAAACTATTGTTAATTTATATTCACAAATTAGCAAATAATCAGTTTATTTTCATATTTTTGCGAAATTTTTAATTACAAAGAGATGGAAATTTTTGAGGGTTTTTCTTTTAAAGAGATTGTTACCAGCTTTATGGTTCTTTTTGCCGTTATCGATATCATCGGCTCAGTTCCTATTATCGTAAGTCTTCAGCAGAAGTTTGGACAGATTGAAGCCGGAAAGGCTGCCATTACTGCGGGAGCAATTATGATCGTTTTCCTGTTCGTAGGAAATAAGATTCTGAAGCTTATCGGAGTGGATGTAAATTCCTTTGCCATTGCCGGAGCTTTTGTGATTTTTGTCATAGCCCTGGAAATGATTTTAGGAATTGAAATCAATAAAACCACTGAAGCAAAGGCTGCATCCATTGTACCCATCGCATTTCCGCTGGTTGCAGGAGCCGGAACCCTAACAACCGCACTGTCTCTGCGAGCTGAATTTCATGATATTAATATTATCTGCGGAATCATTCTTAATACAATTTTCGTATATTTGGTGCTGAAATCAGCGAAATGGCTGGAGAAGAAAATTGGGGATGCTACTTTGATGATCCTTCAGAAAGTTTTCGGAATTATCCTTTTGGCAATTTCAATTAAATTATTCACCGCAAATTTTGCTCAACTCGTGCAGAATTATATTAATTTTTAAGAGTCATGAAGAAGTTTTATAAAGTATTTTTAGTACTGTTTATCGTATTCATCGCCATCAATCTTTATGCTATCAACTGGCAAGCGACAGATATCCTTGGAGATGAAGATAACATTAAGTTTGTATTCTCTGCTGGCGCTGCTGCCATAGGCCTTATCCTGCTTTTTGTAATGGATACCTGGAGCAGAATCGGTGTAAAGAAATAAATTGATTATTTCAATATAGATATAGACCTCTTTCTTTTGAAGGAGGTTTTTGTTTTTTAGGTGGTAGATAAAAGGAATTAGGTAGCAGCGATTAGGAATAAGGGATTAGAAATTAGGTGTCTTAAATGCAATACTGTTTTTTTGTATCAATAGGAACGGGCTTTAGCCCGTTCAAAAGAAGGAAATATATTCCATTGGCTTTAGCCAAAACTTATAATTATCGCAATATTCTCACTTAGGTTTTTATGAATGGTCATAAACTCGTTTTACTCAGTAAAAAAATGCGCGCAAATATCTGTGCAAATCTGTGCGATCTGTGGGAGAATCTAAAAATATCAGGAAATAACCAGGTTTTTCAATATCGCTTCAGACTTCAGTTCTGTTTCTCTCCATTCCTTTTCCGGATCACTTTGAGCTGTTATTCCGCCTCCTACAAAAACATGTACCGAGTCTTTATAAAGTCTTGCACAACGCAGATTGACAAAGTACAGAATACTCTCATCCGTTTCAACCTTGATATAACCTGCATAAAATTCACGTGGAAATTTTTCATATTTGCGGATATTTTCGTTACAAAAATCTTTTGGAATACCGCAGACTGCAGGAGTAGGGTGCAGATCCTGGATAATTTTATCAAGATCTTCAGGTTGTATACTGGTTTTAAAATCTGTTCGTAAATGTTTGATATTACCGGAAATATGGTCATAGGTTTCCGATTGTTCTACATGGTCAGAATAGTTTTTAAGAATATCCTGAATGTAGGCAGTAACCGGCTTTTGTTCTTCAATTTCTTTCTCAGACCATTCCTCAGACACAGGAAGAGTTCCGGCAAGAGCCATGGTTTCAAATTCGTGAGTCGTTTTATTAAACTTCCCTAATACTTCTGAGAAAGCTCCCATCCATGCATTTTTCCCATCATTAAACAGATATCTGAAAGCATTGGGGTAATTTTTACATACATTATTGAAGCTCTCTTTATAATCGATGGAACTAAAGTCTTTGAAAATCTTTCTTCTGGAATAAACCAGCTTTGGCAGGTGATTTTCTTTAATCACTTCGATCACTTTCTGTAATGTTTCGCAGTATTCATCTTTTGTTTCGGCAGAAGAATTTGTAGAATCACTGATCAGATTTTCATTGGTAATAGAAGTATGAGCAAATTCAACAGCATCAATTTCACAAATTTCTCCGTTGAAGCTGATTTGATCCAGGCCGTTATAAGAAACAAAGTTGACAGCATTTTTTGTATTATTTTCATCAGCAGACAGGAGTCTCTCGTCAAAAGGAAGTTTGAAATAAATCATGAGTTATGAAAGATTTTGAAAAATCATCATGGAAATAACATAGAAATTCCCGTTGTGATTTTCCTTTTTACAAAGGTATTACTAGTCTTAAAGATGTCAAAATAAAAAGAGCTTAAATTTAATTTAAGCTCTTTATTTTTTTATGTTGCTGCAACTTATCTGTGAATAATATTATTCGTCATTGTAGTATGATTGATCAAAACGCCTTTTTCATCACGGATTTCAATTTCAGAGACATGCATGGTTTTGCCTTTTCTGATAAAACGTGCCGTAGCGGTTACAATACCATCTTTTTTACTTCTTAAGTGATTGGAGTTGATATTGGTTCCTACTCCATAATATTTTTCACCATCGATAAAAATATTAGACAGGCTTGACCCTAATGTTTCCGCTAAAACGCAGCTGGCTCCTCCATGCATGATTCCAAACGGCTGGTGGGTTCTTGGGAGAACGGGCATTGTGGCTGTAAGGGTTTCATTTTCCAGATCAATATCGATGAATTTGATTTCAAGCGTTTTGGCAAGAGTTACATCTCCCCAGTTATTGATAAATGCTAATATTTCTTCTTTTGTCTGACCTTTCATTTTTTAATAGTTGATAAATGATGATTAATTTTGCTTCTAGCTTCTAGCTTCTAGCTTCTAGCTTCTAGCTTCTAGCTTCTAGCTTCTAGCTTCTAGCTTCTAGCTTCTAGCTTCTAGCTTCTAGCTTCTAGCTTCTAGCTCGGTTCCCATAATATTGGGATTCCAGTTGGCCGGAACTTTTGGAACAATGTCATTTTTTACATAATAGTCCTGGATTTCCTGCATGATTTCTGAAAAAGGTACTGAGGCTATTCTTTCATAAGGAATGGTGTAACCAAGGTACACAATTTTTCTTTTAAAATCCCCTGCTGCCAGAACGATAGGAACTTTTGCTGCCAAAGCCATGTGATAGAATCCTTTTCTCCATTTTGGTACCCAGCTTCTGGTTCCTTCCGGAGTAATAACAAGACTGAAATCTTCCTTTGAAAACTGGTTGGCCACGAAATTCACAAGGTCATTTTTCTGGCTTCTGTCGATTCCTATACCTCCAAGTCCTTTTACGATACTTCCATACCAGGCTTTGGTGTGTGCATCTTTGATGATAATTTTTAAAGGTTTTTCCAAGGACCAGTAGGCGAAATTTCCTAAAATGTACTCCATATTATGAGTATGTGGTGCAACCACAAGGATACACCTGTTCAGGTTGTTGACATCGCCCTGCAGGACGACCTTCCAACCTAATAATTTTAACATTGCTTTGCCTAATAGCTTTTTCATAGATTTCCCGGATTAAAAACAAAAAAGTATAACCAAACTTTGGTTATACTTTACAAATATATTGAAATATTATCGCTCTTAAAACAAACCGCTAATTAAATCTACGATTTTCATTACGAATTCCATTGCAAATTGTATCATGATAAGGCTGCGTTTTTGATTGGTTGGTTATTAAATTTTAGCTTTACGAAATTAAAACTTTTTTTTCACATAAGAAACTAAATGGAGCTTTATTTTCACTTTTCTGAGAGAAGAAGGGTGTGAATTTCAAACGGTTGCCATCCACCCACACCTTCTACCACTCTCTGAAGTTAATTATTTAGTTTGTATGGAAATTTCATTTTTCCCGTCTTTGATTTTGATGTCCATATCTTTATTTGATTTTTTAATATTGGACACTGCAGAATCAATTACTTTCTTTGCCTGGTTGTTCGGAACTTTTTTACCGTTTACAATGATGCTGTCTTTGTTATCAGAGTTGTACTCAATGCTGGAGCCGTTTACTGTGATTTTATTTTTTTCGATTCTGACACCGTTGTTGTCTTCATCACTGTCCTGATCATTATCATTGATTCCGTCTCCGTCTAAATCTCCATCCATGTTGATACGGTCTTTTTTCATCGATATAATCACCATTTTCTGAGGAACTACAAGTTCATAATCAAGTCTGTAATCTCTGAATCTGTGCTCATATGGATACTTGATGTAGTTTGGAAGTAATACTTTATTGTTGACCACTTCTACAGGAACTGTAAGCTGGATAGGGAAGTTATATCCTTTTCCTTCTTTTTTGATGATCAGATACGGTGTTTTGATGTCCGGTTTTCTGGTTACATCTACAGAAATATAATCTTCTTCATACACTGATTTTTTATCAGAATAAATATCATTGTCATACGCTTTGAAGCTCTGAGGAATGTTGATCTGTTTTACATCCACATAAACAGTATCTGAAGTAGTATTGATGGCAACATTTTCTACATCTTCCTTACTTCCTCTGTAGATCATATCTTTCTTAGCCATGCTGATACCGAAGTAAGTTCCAAGTCCGATCAGAAGAAGGAATAAACCTCCTACAACCCATCCGATATTTCTCAGTTTTGTTTTCGGAGAGAATATTTTGATGCTTAACAAGCTGAAAAGGATTGCCGGAATTAAACTTCCGATCACCATCATCGCAGCCAGTACTTTATCCAATCCCTGATCATCCATATAGAATCTGATCTCATTAGCTCCCGGGAAGTCTGTGTCCATTGCGAAAAGGGCAAATAATACAAACACTCCGATAATGCTGCTTACAGCCATCAATACGAAGAATCCTCCTACAATATACTTAAATACATTCCAGATTCCGCTTCCTGCATTGTTGATGTATGGCTTGTTTTCGTTATAGATTTCTCCGACCCTCTGAGTAGATTCATTGGCAAACTGTACCAATTTATTAGACTCATTCTTAAGATTGTCGAAGTTCATAGGCTTTCCCTGCATTTTCAGGAAATCTGCTGCTGTTTCAGCTTTTGGAAGTACGATCCAAAGGATTACATATAGAAGACCTATTAATGAAGAAGAAATGGCTGCTGTAAAAATTCCTAATACGAAGATTCCCAGCCAGATTGCTCTCATGGTAGTAATATCCATTCCTACGTACTGAGCTAAGCCTGCGCAGACTCCGGCAACTTTTTGTTTTTCCGGATCACGGAAAAGCTGCTTTTTATCGGTATAATGAGTTCCTGAATTATAGTTTCTGGCAGATGTTTTTTCAGAATAATAAGCTTCTTCCTGCTCTTCGATTTTTTCAGGGCTTCCGATCTGTGCGATTACCCTTTCTACATCGGTATCGTTGATCACTTCACGTTTTCCTAAAGAATCTTTGAAAATTTCCACCATTCTTATTTCTATGTCATGCATTACTTCATCAGCCTCAGAAGCATCCAGAGAGCTTCTCAGTGCGTTCAGGTAATCGCTGAGCTTTATATATGCGTGTTCTTCTATGGTAAAAGAAAAACCTGCGAGTCCTATTGAGAGTGTCTTGTTCATAGCTTTGTTTTTTAATTTTGTTGGGTGATTTGGTTTACTGAGGCTGTCAGTTCATTCCATGTATTGAGAAGTTCATCCAGGAAAAGTTTTCCTTTTTCTGTGATCTGATAATATTTTCTGGGTGGTCCTCCGGTAGATTCTTCCCATCTGTAAGAGAGAAATTCTCCATTTTTAAGTCTTGTAAGAAGAGGGTAGAGGGTCCCTTCCACTACATCCAGTTTTCCTTTTTTCAGTTCATCAATAAGATCAGAAACATACATTTCTCGGTTATTGATGAGACTTAGAATACAGAATTCCAGAATTCCTTTTCGCATTTGCGCTTTGGTATTTTCGGTATTCATCTTTGATAAGTTTTGTTAATTAGTTATATTTTTAGAAAAATGCCCCTAGCTAGCTGAGCCTATTCTAATTTTACATTACAAAGATATGTAAATAAAATGGTATTATGCAATACAAAGTAGTGAAATTTTTAAAATAAATAATTTAAAACATTGATAATCAGGTAAATAATTTTTATCATGATTTTTAAGTAAAATGAATTTTGGTTGAAAATGCCTGAAAAAATTAATTTTTTTTAATGAGATTGAGAGAAATCAAGAGAAAAAAATGAACTTTTATTAATTATTATTACTCATTACCCATTACTGATTACTCATATCATAGCCCCGATAGCAGCGGTTACCCCACAGCAGCCACGGCTTTAGGCAGGCGCGAGGAGTATGAGCGGATAGCGGGAGAAAGCTTCTTATCTGTAAATACTGTTTTATGGAAAGGGAAATTCTGACAGATAATGAGACATGGATTTTGAGATCGGTATTATGATTCGTATTTTTGTTAGAAATAAAAAACACCCAAATCATTACTATTACCATGAATATTTTAAATAAGTACAGGCACTTATCAGTATTTCTTTTGGGACCGCTCTGTTTCGGGCAATATCAGTTTGAAATTAAAAATGTATCAAAGAACTATGATGCAGTCATTCAGACAGAAAACTGTTACGATGACCGATGTGGAGGAAAAGGAACGGTGGAACTGTTTGACCATAAAAACAGCAAAGTACAGACTTTTGTTTCTGATGATCTTGTTGTATATGCGGAACAAGGCCAAAAACTGGTTCGCGGGAAATTGATTCCGCTTTCAAAGGATCAGCGTAGTGTAATTGTAGATGATTTTAATTTTGACGGCACCGAAGATGTAGCGATAAGAAACGGAAATATGGGAAATTACAGTTCGGCTTCTTATGATGTTTATGTATTCAATACTACAAGAATGGCATTTGTAAAAAGTGAAGAACTTACAGACCTGGGCTCAAACGGTTTTGATTTTTTTGAAACAGATGCTAAACGAAAGCGTCTTATTTCCTACGGTAAGTCCGGTTGTTGCAGGATTTTTACAACAGAATATGCCGTTATTCCGAACAAAGGGCTGGAGAGAGTGCTGGAAAAAGAGGAGGATATGACCAATGAGGATCAGGTAAAGGTCATAACGAAAGAAAAGATCAATAATAAATGGATTACCAGAACAAAGGTATATCCGTCAGATCAATATAACAGAAATAAAAAGTAAGATGAAAATTCAGAAAGAGATAGATTTTATTCTGGCAGTAGATGCGCTTAAAAATGTACAACGAAGAAATTATAATGCAGACGATTCCCGAAGAGAGAATACGGCTGAACATTCCTGGCAGATCATTATTCTTGCCCAGATCCTTTATCCATATGCTAAAAACCGAGCTGATATTGATTTGCTAAGAGTGATAAGAATGCTTTCCATTCATGATCTTGTGGAAATAGAAGCCGGAGACACTTTTATTTTTGATGAAAAAGCTATGGTCGGAAAGTTTGAAAGAGAGAAAGCTTCAGCCCAAAAGATCTTTGGAATTCTGGATGAGCCTTTACGTACAGAATTTTTTAACCTGTGGCTGGAGTTTGAGGAAGAGAAAACACCGGATGCTATTTTTGCCTGTGGAATCGATAGAATTATGCCGTTTATTTTAAATTCCCATACTACAGGAAAGAGCTGGACAGAAGCCGGAGTGACGGAAAGACAGATCCGGAATATGCTTGAAAATGCAATCAGCAGAGCATCAGACGAAATGGGAGAGGCTTTTGAACTTTTATTGAACAGAAGTCTGGAAACAGAAAAGGTATTGAAATAATGTCAATGAAAATATTTAAAGCTTCGGGCGGCCAAAGGCCGCCCGAAGCTTTATAATTTATAGTATCTGGATTGGTTTCTTGAATTCGTCGATGGCTACAAAAGTAAAATCACCTACAATAGCTTTTTCTCTTTCATAGGAGTACATCTGTTCAGTGTAAATTTCAACATTCACCTTCATACTGGTTTTTCCCACGTAGGAAACTTTGCCGATCAGTTCCACAATAGTTCCGGCAGGAATAGGTTTTTTGAAATCGATTTTATCACTGCTCACGGTTACCACTCTTTTTCTGGCAAAACGGGTTGCGGTGATAAAAGCTACTTCGTCCATCAGCTGCATGGCAGTACCTCCAAAAAGGGTATCGTAATGATTGGTTGTGTTTGGGAAAACCGCTTTAAAGATTCTGGTTTCGGATGCTTCAATTCTTTCTTCTGTAGTCATATATCATTATTAATTAAAGCGAAATGAAAGGATACTAAAACAACAGAATAATGACAGGAACTTATAGAATTCCTGAAACAATCCATCAGATCAATACAACTTCAAATCGCGAAAGTTACATGTTTAAGAAAAAGGCAGGTCTCCTGACTTGTAACATCATTTATCTCCTTCCCATGCCTCGCACAGTGGATCTTTGATAAAGACTTCAGTTACTTTACAGTTGCGCGACAGTCCGTGATTTTCACACGGTTCCCTTTTAATCTGCAGTGATGCAGAACCAATTTCTGTGATGAATAAGCGTAAAAACTTTTCGAATGCAAAAATAATGAATTTATTCCGGATTATGATAAATAATCTGGCTGATTACTCTTCCCTTCTTAATTGTCCAGAGTGTTGTATATCTGTTTTCCCCTGAACCATTGATCATATAAAGGAAAATATTATCATTGTCGAGAGAAGTTACTCCAATGTTCTCAAAATCCATGGTAGGCTGGAACATGTTTTTGATGGCTTCCCTTACAAAAACAGAGCCTCTTCCGGGCTGCTGCACTCTGATGGATTTGATTTCGGTCATTCCTTCCGGAAGGTCATTACCAATTCCCCATGGTTTTACTTTATCAATCGTAAGAATTTTTCCATCTGCATCTTTTTCCTTTTTACGGTAACCTGCATTGGAAGGGTAAATATCAATCACTACTTTGCTTCTTTGGGCAGTAGGGATTTTAGGATCGGAATTGTCGGTAAAAATCAAAGATCTTCCGTTTTTAGATTTGGATGGAGTATAGGCGGGAAGCTGGTCTACATAGGCAATACGTCCTTTATTCACCATTCCTTCTTTATCCAGAGTTTCATAACGCACAAAAGGTTTGTCGTCATCCTGTTTTTCGGGATATTTGATCCAGATCCATTCCGTTTCTCCCGGAGCCGGCTTTACATAAACAAATACATCACCTTTGCGCATACGGATCTTATCTACAATTTTTCGGTAGTCGTCTTTATGTACGCGTACGTTGGCATATCCTTCCTCAGCTTTTACCACTCCAAAAGGAACTTTAGTCTGTCCTTTTACAAAAGCAATAGATAAAATACTGAAAGCGGATAAATAGAATGCTTTATTTATGAAAGTCATCATGAAAATTTTTTAATCCCTCAAATATATAAATTAAATGCTTTTCGGAAGATAATTATACCGCTGCAGTTCTTTTAAATCTTGTATTTGTTTCAGGTAGCCTTCACGCAGAAGAAATATTTGGTGTGAAATATCAAGAACTTCCTGATAATTATGATCAGAAATAATGAATCCCTTATACGCAGACTGTTCAATGATTGCAGCTTTCAATGCTGCAGAAATTTTCGGAGAAAGACTATGGAAAGGTTCGTCCAGTAAAACAAAATCAGCTTCAGAATAAATTATCATTAAAGCTTCAATGATTCTCTGCTCACCTCTGGAAAGATTTTTAGGTTTTTCTGACAAAAAAGGACGGATCAGATCTGAAGTCAATAATAGATCTGTACTTTTCTTATTGCAAAAAAGAGGAATGAAGGTTTTAATGGTATTGTACTTCGGTAAGAAAATATCCTGTGGCAGGTAAGCAATTCTGTTTTTTCTATCGGAAATGCTTTTCAGAACTTTGTCATTGTATCTTATAAACTGGGTATCACTGCTGACAGTTCCAAAAATAATTTTTAATAATGTTGATTTTCCGGCACCATTTCTGCCCAGAATTCCAATAATCTTTCCGGTTTCACATCCTAAATAAATATCCCGCAGGATATTATTATCTTTAAAAGACTTGGTTATGCTGTCAATATGAAGCTTACTCATAAAATTCCTGTTATTATTTTGACAATCACACAGACAGATACTGTGAATCCCCAAAGGAAACTTCTGGAAAACCCTAAATTGGCATAAAAGTAATATTCGTTTTTAAACCTGAGTTCATATATAAAATAATGAAGGACAGGAGATATTAAAAGAAAACTCAATCCAAAGTTCTCAATATTGAAAGAGGATAAACAAGAAGCTAATAAAGAAAATATCAAGGTGGGAATTATTATTTTTTTATAAAAAATCCAGAGAGTAGAAATACTTTTGAACATATATTAAAGCATAGAGTTTCTGTGTGTTTTACACTTTATTGTCAAAAATATTAAAAAATACAATGCTATATGGAGAAAGTATAAGCTATATTTGAAAAAATACCCTATTTTTCAAGGAAATTTTAAAACTGATAAACATGACCAAAAAACTACTTTTTGTATTCTCTTTTATGTTGGGAATTTCAAGCCTTCAGGCAACCCACAAAATAGAAGAAGAACCTCAATCTTTATTGTACTGTGATACCAATGCTCCAACAGGAGTTCAGATGTCGAATATAACACTTACTTCTGGAACAGTTACCTGGACTGCAGATCCTAATAGTCCGGATAATATGATAAGATATAGAATACCAGGAACAACTTTCTGGATGACGGGTACACCCGTATCGGGTCAAAACTCTTTCACAATTACAGGTTTGCAACCTTGTACAACGTATGAAGTACAGGTAGTGAAAGTCTGTACAACACAGGGATTATGGTCTAATCCTATATTTTTTACCACTACCATTAATTATTGTGCAAGTGCTTCTACAGATACCACGATGATGCATATTTCCAATGTGACCGTAAATTCTACAGGAGTTAACACACCAATGGTAAGTGACTCCGGACCTTCTAATTATATAGATTACAGAAGTGATCTGAGTCGTAGAGTTAAGTTTTTTATAGGAACTACAGGAAATAAGCTTTCAGTAACCAATACGTGGATGGGGACACCCGGGACAACAACAGTAACGGCGTGGATTGATCTTAATGCCAACGGAATTTTTGAATCCAACGAAAGAGTGATGGTGGCCAATAATGTTACTCAGGCTGCTCCGGCTGTATCTGTGTTTACGATTCCAAGTCTGGCAGCAGTGACACTATGTGGCGTTACCATGAGGGTTATTTCCAGTCAAACAATACCTTTAGATGCCTGCAGTACATTTACCTATGGGGAAGTTGAAGATTATGGAGTAGATTTAATCAATCTCACCCTTGGATTGGAAGAATCAGGAAGGTCTGTAAAAACTGAAATTTATCCTAATCCCACATCTGATATTTTAAATATCTCCGGAATTTCAGAAGCTGCCGATTATGAAATTTATAATATAGCAGGACAGAAAATTGACGAAGGAAAAGTTTCAAATCACCATGTAAACCTTAACCATTTATCAAAAGGAGTTTATTTTATCCAGCTGAAAGATAAAGAAAAGGTAACCCGATTAAAATTCATTAAGAAGTAAAAATAAAAAAGAGAGAGTACCTTTGGGTGCTCTCTCTTTGTATTTGCGCTAATTTAATTTCTTATTTATTAAATTCTTTCAAGTTCATCTGCATCAATGGTTGTCTTGAAAGTTCCGTAATTGACAATCACTTTGTTTCTGGAAATTTTCTCAATGGTTCCTACACTGGTACTTCCTGTAATACGGACACGTTGTCCGATTTTCATCCATACGGCACGATCGGTTTTACGCTTTTCCTCAAGTTTTTCATTGGTTTCAGCAATTTTTTCAATCACTTCTTCTTTTTTCAGCTGTTGAGTGATTTTTCTCTTAACAACCTGAAGGCGCTTGGATTCATCCTTGTCTGTCCCCAGTTTTCGGAATTTTTCCTGTTCAAGAAGCTTTACAAAATCTTTTACCACATCCTTTCTGGATTTTCCTTTGGTATAGCTGTCGATGAATGCTTCAATCTTATTTCCGAACTGAAGTTTGCGGTGTTCCTCTTCATACAGTTTCTGGAAATTGAAAAGTTTCTGCTGAAGCTGGTCATTCAGTTTCTGAAGGTTATCACGTTTATCTTCTACGGATTCTTTTCTTTCGGCAAGATCGGATTTCAGTTTCTCAACCTCAAATTTTTCCTGCTGCAGTTTTACAATCGTCTTATCAAGATTCACAATATCATGCTCTACCTTTTTCTTGGCCGAATGGATGATAAATCTTGGAATTTTATTCTTTTCTGCAACTTCAAAAGTAAATGAACTTCCTGCCTGCCCCACTTCAAGCTTATACATCGGCTCCAGTGTTTCTTCATTGAAAAGCATGGCTGCATTCTGGGCGTTGGGAAGCTGTTCTATCACCAGTTTAATATTGGTATAGTGCGTTGTGATAATGGCAAAACTCTTTTTATCATAGAAAAACTCCATGAAACTTTCTGCCAGCGCACCTCCAAGCTCCGGATCAGAACCTGTACCGAACTCATCAATAAGCAATAGCGTATTGGCGTCTGCTTCACGGATGATTCCTGACATTTTCTTCAACCTCGATGAATAGGTTGATAAGTGGTTTTCAATAGATTGGTTATCACCAATATCCGTCATAATTTTCTCAAAGAAAAACATTTCAGATTTTGGATGAACCGGAACCAGAATACCACTCTGAATCATCAGCTGTAATAATCCTACCGTTTTCAGGGTAATTGACTTTCCACCGGCATTCGGACCGGAAATACAGATGATCCTGTTATGTTCTGTTAAGGTAAGTGTCTGAGGGTGAATGGTTTTGTTCTCGACTTTGTTTCTTAACCATAAAAGAGGATGATAAGCATCTTTTAATCTCAACGTTTTATGATGATTGATTTTTGGAAGAACTCCGTTAATCAGTTCACCAAATTTCGCTTTAGCTCTCGTAAGATCAAGGTCAAAAATATACACCTGATATCTCCACAGCTGAGGCTGAAATTCTGCCAGTTCTGCTGTAAGCTTACGGAGAACTTTATCAATTTCTTTTTTCTCTTCCTCTTCATTCTCACGGAGTTTGAAATAGTGCTTTACAACACTGTCCGGCTGAATATATGTGATGGAACCTGTTTTGGAAATTCCTAATGTTCTTCCGGCAACCCTTTTTTTGAATCCTGACTTTACTGCCAGAACCCTCTGGTCGTCAATAATCGTTTCCCGGATATCATCCAGAAAGTCACTCTGTCCGTACGTGGTAAGAGCGCGGTTGAAATTTTCCTGGATTGCTTTTTTAGCAAGCTGAATTTCGGTTCTTATCCCTTTCAGAGCTGGGGAAGCTTCGTTTTTTACTTCACCAAAACGGTTAAAAACCTTATCCACCTTCTCAATGATCTCTTTTCTGAATTCCAGTACAGAAACTTCTTCCAATAAAGTAGGAAACGTTTCCGGCATGGTTGGGAAGAATTTCTGAAGTCTTCCGATCTGTTCCGTGATGGTTTTTATTTTGATGAAAGCAGCATTTTCCAGACGGTAGTTCTCGATCAGCATCAATTTCAGCTCACTTTCAATATCTTCATACTCATCAAACGGAATCGCATTTGAACTTTCAAAACTCGACAGATATTCTGAGGTTTTTTTTAATGAAAGTTCCGCCTCGTCAATTTCCATCGGACGAAGTTGAAGAATTTTTTCTCTTGTTTTCGGAGAATACGCAAATGGGGAGATTTCCGCGAGCAATTGCGGAAACTCTAATTCGTCTAAATCTTCTTTATCTATATACACAGTGCAAATTTAGTGAGAATTTTGATTATTACGTATATCTGAGAGATTTACAGAATAAATTAACCGGGATTTAAAGTTTTAACACTAAAAAATAAACCAATGATATTCTTTTATTAAATTTGAAATATGAAACTGGAAACCCAAAGATTATTACTGAGAGATATCAACGAAAGTCATGTTGATGATATTTTGCGAATCCGAAGCAATGAGGTGATCAATCGGTTCGTTATAAGGAAATCTCCTGAAAATAACTACGATGCGCTCCAGTTTATTCTGACGATTAAAGAAAAAACTAAAAATAACCAAACCATCTATCTGGGAATTTCTTTAAAAGATCAGCCGAACCTTATCGGAACCATCTGTCTCTGGAATTTTTCTGAAGACCGTAAAACAGCGGAAGTCGGTTATGAATTACTGCCCGAATACCACAGGCAGGGAATCATGTCTGAAGCTTTGAAGTCCGTTCTGGATTTTGGATTTAACGAATTGCATTTACAGGAAATTGTGGCTGTTACCAACAAATTCAATGAAAGCTCAAAAGGACTTCTTTTAAAACATCATTTCATTTTGCAGGAAGGAAAGCAGGATGAAGGTTTTCCGGATAATATTATTTTCAGACTGCAAAAAGCCTCTCGCAGCCCTTATGAGATCTAGCAGGTTTTTCTCTATCTTTATTGCCGATTGAAAGTATATATGAAAAATGAAGTAAAATCTTTAACGGGGCTTAGAGGAGTTGTTGCATTATGGGTAGCTTTTTTTCATTTTAGTTTTTTCAGGAACGAATTTATTCAGGATATAGTAGGAAAGGGGTATGTAGCGGTTGATATCTTTTTTGTATTAAGCGCTTTTTTACTGACGGTTTCCTATTCCGGAAAGTTGAAAGATCTGAATTATAAAGGACTTGAGGTTTTTTATAAAAAAAGAATCAACAGGATTTATCCTGTGTATATTGTATCAGTTATTTTTATTGCATTGTTTTTAGTGAAGACTTCTGTAGCAGGATTTCTCATTAATGCTGCCTTATTACAATGCTTTTTTAATCCGGATTATCTGTTGAATGTTGTCTACTGGTCGCTGAGTACAGAATGGATTTGCTATCTGATATTCCCCTTTATGTTATGGTTTGTCCTGCAGTATAAAATACGCAGCGAGATTTTAATTATTACCAGTTTGGTTTTGAGGTTTGTGCTTCCGTACTTACCCGGCCATTTATATATAGGTTCTGAGCATCCCATGGAAGTAGGGGAATCACCAAGATACCTTGATCTTCCATACGGCCTTGTTTCTCTTCTGAGGACAATTTCTTCTTATTTTCTTGGTATTGGAGCTGCCCTTTTACCACAATTTAAAATGAAAAGAGAAAATCTGATCATGTATATCATTCTCATATTATTTGCATCCATGTTGTTTGTGGAAAAAGGATTATTGTTTATTCCTTTACTATCAGCATTGATGATCAAATACCTTTATGAAGGAAAGTCAAATCACCTAAAAGCATTTTTAGAAACCAAAGTCATCTATTTATTGGGAAATATCTCTTACTCATTATATATTATCCATTATATGGTGAAGAAACAGGATTTTGTTATTGTGAATAATTATCATCTTAATAATTTGTTGTTAATCTCTTTTTCATTATTGCTGTCTTACTTTTCCTATATGCTGATTGAAAGAAAAGTAAAGATATTTAAGGTATAATGTAAGCCCTTATTTTAATATTATTATTTTTGCACTATGACCTGGACAGAAATTTTAGCCCCGATAAAAAGTACGGAATACTTTACAACCCTTTGGGAGAAAGTGAAGAATGAATATGCAACAACCAAAGTTTTTCCACCAAAAAATCAGATCTTCAGAGCATTGGAACTTACTGCTTTTGATGATGTTGAAGTTGTGATTATTGGGCAGGATCCTTACCATAATGATTATCAGGCGAATGGTTTATGCTTTTCTGTTTCCGAACAGGTTGCCGCACCGCCATCCCTTAAAAATATTTTTATTGAGTTAAAAGATGATCTGGGCGTAGTAAGAACTTCCAAAGAACTTGATGATTGGGGAAGACAGGGCGTTTTACTGTTGAATGCTACCTTAACGGTTCGTGCTCATTCACCCAATTCCCATAAAGACCTTGGCTGGGAAAAATTCACCAACTTTATTATTAAGGAGATTTCAGATAAAAAAGAGAATGTAGTGTTTGTATTGTGGGGCGCTTTTGCACAAAAAAAAGCCGAACTCATAGATCCGGCTAAACATTTTATTCTGAAATCGGCACACCCTTCACCCTTTTCTGTGCACAGAGGTTTTTTTGGAAGCAAGCCTTTCTCAAAAATTAATGAATATCTTGTTTCCAAAGGGAAGAAGCCTATTTCGTGGTAGAATCAGCTGATGGTTCAGCTTTTTTTATTGTAATTCCGATTTTATATTTTCCGGCTAGTGCTTTTGTTCCGTCCTGTGATTTCGGATACGGAGCAATATCCTGTAATGTAATAGTGTAACCATTAAATTCTGTCGACTGGTGGTAATTTCTTGCCGGAAAATCTCCGCTGGCAAGGTTCAGAATCATCGGCCGGGTAGAAGTTCCCATGACCTCCACCTGAGCAAGAGCAACGCCCGCCCAGATACAATTGACTCCTTCAGGACAACGGCTGTCTTCAGAAACCCCTTTGAATGTCACATTCATCTGGTATTCTCTTAAAAACTTATTCTCTCCTTCACTCAGGTAGATAATACCATCTTTCTGATTATCAGGGCTTGTTGATTTTGTGCCTGCAGACATTTCAGGGGATTTTGTATTAATTCTGGATTTCTTTTGGGCATCGCATCCTGTTAATGCAAATATTCCCAGACTGAGTATGATAATTTTATGGAACATAGTTTCTTATATTTAATTAAATGACGTTGAACATATCAAGTAATACTACCAAAAACATTGCCACTCCTACCACAAAGCTGAATCCTGTTCCGTAAATGAATCCAATCAGTGCTCCTTTGGTAGATTGTAAAGCCTTATTCATATCCTTACTGTCGTGAAGTAATTCACCAATAAATACCCCTGCAAACATTCCTATCAGAAAACCTAATGGAATCGGAATAAATATTCCCACAATGGTTCCGATAACAGAACCAATACTTCCCCAACGAGTGCCCCCGTATTTTCTGTTGGTCTTTGCCGGAATCACATAGCTTAACACTACAGAAGCTGCCGTAAGAATTCCGAAGGCCCATATATAAATCATCGGAAGATCCGCATCTGTCCCGAATTTATAGATCAACAGTCCGCAGATACTCAGTAAAAGACCAGGTAATACAGGAAGAAAAGTTCCCAATATTCCTATAAATAATAAAATAAGGCAGAAAATATTAATAATCGTTGTATCCATTCTTTAAAAAAATATACATGCAATATAAAAAAAGTGGCCTTATAAAAAGCCACTTTGAGAACTGAGTTATAAAATTTTATTACAAATTTAAGATTACGTATTCCAGAATCGGTCCTGCTTTACCGATATTTCCGCTTGCGTGGTTATGGAAAGTGGTATAATAGATATTTCCGCTGGTAGAGTTTCCTGTGCAGGATCCCATGGTATCTCCATGTGCCTGATGGGCGTTCCAGGCATTCTGGTTGATGGTAATGGTGATGTTATTTCCACTGGCTGTGTGATGACAGATGGTGATGTGGTTGTTGTTTAAAGAAGTTCCTACAGGAGTTTGTGGGGCTGAGGGATTGGTATAATGTGCTGTTCTTATCATCAACGGTTCATTGCCTTTCTTTACGAGAACATCCCAGAATGAAGGATCATAGTTTTGAATTTTTTCCCATGCGCCCATATCATATTGAATGTCCAGGGTATTAAATCCTAATGCAGTTGCCAAAGCCGTGTTTGAAACGTTACAGCCCATATAAGTAGTGGCAGTGCCTGTATCCTGCAGACAAAGAAGGTTATCATTGATAAAACCTCCCGGTGCATTACAGTTTTCGGTATTAGTATTTCCTCCTACCAGATAAGCCGAAGCCCAGTCTGAGCTGTAAAGACTTCCGCCATTGGTTACAAAAGTGGAAAGATTGGTATAAACATTAACGTCATTGCTCGGCATTGAAGTTCCTGTTTGGGCGTAGGTACGGGATCCGCAGTTCAGAAAGATAATGTCATACTGGGAAATGGTGTTGATATTTTTTAAATCCTGATACGTAATTTCAGTGGCAGTATATCCGAGAGAGGTTATAATGGCTTCAATTTCATCATAGCTTCCTTTTATATAAGCCATTTTTGCTATCTGATCCAATTTTGAATCTGTGGCAGCTACAGTAACTGTTTCATTCTTCTTAATGGTAAGAGGAAGTTCTGTTCTGAAGTTTTTACCATCACCTGTCTGAATGTGAAGGGTTGTCTTGCCTTCAGGAGCTGTTAAGCTGAAACTTCCGTCAGCATTGGAATAGGTATGGTAAACATTGCTCTGGTCGTCAGTAGTAAATACAAGAGCCCCTCCAATCGGTTTGGTCCCGTTTTTTGCCAATACTCTGCCTTCCACTGTTCCTGTGGATATTACTTTAGTGGGGTTTTCTTCGGGAGTAACAGAGTCGTCTCCTTTACAATTAGCTAAGAGCAGAAGGCTGCATAGCGTGATCAACAGGTAGTTTTGTTTCATATTTAATTGATTTTGATGGGTTTAGTTTTAATCAAATTTAATAAAATTTTAATATTAATACATTAAAATTGAAATTTGTTTTAATTTTTTTTATTTAAATGTATTGTTTGTGGTTTATTTTTCAATTGTAATGGTGGACTGTAGAAGATTTATAATTTTTATTAAATATTTTCTGATGAATACCTTTTGGGATGAAAATTGATTGCAAATAATAAAATGATGATTCTTAATTTCATAAATTTGCTGTAATGAATGACCAGTTACAAGAAACCAAAAACTTTATACAGGAGCTGAGCGAGCAGCTTTACATCTATATCACCCGGATTTCACCAGCCGGGCTCGACTGGGTTTTTCATATCATTGTAAAACTGAGCTTACTTCTTGTCCTGTTTTTAATCACTGATTTTATTTTTAAATTCATTATCAATTCAGTATTCAGGTTATTTCATAATGAACAGAAGTTCCCGATCGTAAAATCTATTTATCAGTCGAAAATCACCAATTCTGTAGCCCATTTTGCTGCTTTGATTGCGGTTGCCGGGATCCAGGGATCTATATTTCCTGAAAATGCACTGCCCAAAACCACCATTTTTATCATAAGATGTATCAATCTTGGATTGGTATTGATAGTAGCGGGAATGCTCTACAGATCACTGACCGCTTTCAGAAATTATTTCAGTATTAAACAGGATTTCTACAAAATAATGGCACTTAATGCCATTTCAGAAACTGTAAAGATTTTAGGACTCTTCATATTTACAGTAGTAGGACTTTGTGTGATTTTCGGGATCAAAGGAACCACTATCGTAGGAAGTCTGGGGGCTATTACAGCTGTTCTGGTATTGGTTTTCAGAGATACTATTTTAGGATTTGTTACAGGTCTTCACGTGGCTACTTCTAAAAACTTAAAAGTAGGGGATTGGGTAAGTATTCCCAAATATAGTATTGAAGGGAATATCACGGAGATCAACCTTTTGACGACTAAAATCACCAATTTTGATAAAACGGTTTCCACAATTCCAACCTATGATCTGATGACCACTGAGATCAAGAATATGCAGGTGATGTCTGAATCCAATACAAGAAGAATAAAAAAATCAATCTACTTTAATATCAATTCTTTTAAGTTTCTGACGGATGAAGATGTTGAGCGGTTAAAGGAGATTAATCTGATCTCAGATTATCTTGAAGAAAGAACTTCAGAAATTAAAAAAGAAAAGGAAAGTCTTGAGCATAAAGATAAAATTGTGAATGGAAGACAGCTTACCAATATCGGTGTATTCCGCTATTATGCACAGAAATATATTGAAAATGATCCTGATATTGATAAAAACGGAACCCGGATGGTCCGCCAGCTGGAGATCACCCCACAAGGGCTTCCGCTTGAAGTATACTGTTTTGCCAATGATTCCAAATGGGAACGTTTTGAGCAGATACAGGCCGATATTTTTGACCATTTACTGGTGGCTTCAAAAGAATTTGAACTTCAGGTGATGCAGGTAAGCGTGAAAGTGTAGAAGCAGGAAGATTGAAAAGGGAAGTGGATATTTCCAGTCTCTTTTAACCCAAATTTTAAATTAAATTTTTAAATGATCATAAATGTGGAAGACCAATAAAAGTACGAAGTCTGGATTTACTTCCAACTCCATGCTTCCAGCTTCCAACATCTTATATCTAACATCTAAAATAACAATGACAAAACTAAGCGTAAACATTAATAAAATTGCGACGTTAAGAAATGCAAGAGGAGGTGAAACTCCAAGTGTTACAGAAGCTGCTGTAAAAATTCAGGAATTCGGAGGACAGGGGATTACCATCCATCCAAGACCTGATGAAAGGCATATCACAAGAAAAGATGTCTATGATCTGAAGCCGTTGGTTACGACTGAGTTTAATATTGAAGGAAATCCTCATCAGGATTTTATTGATATGGTATTGGAAGTGAAACCTGAACAGGTGACTCTTGTACCGGATGCTGATGATGCCATTACATCCAATGCCGGCTGGGATACCAAAAAACATCTCGATTACCTTACAGAGATCATTGCAGAATTTAAAAAAGTGGGAATCCGTACTTCTGTTTTCCTTGATCCTTTACCGGAGCTTGTAGAATATGCGGCCAAAACAGGAGCAGACAGAATAGAGCTGTACACTGAAGCTTATGCAAAAAACTATCTTACCAATAAAGAACAGGCTATAAAACCTTATTACGACACTGCTGTTGAAGCGACAAAGTTCGGGTTGGGAATTAATGCAGGACATGATCTGAGCTTAGAAAACCTGAAGTATTTCTCAGATACCATTCCGAACCTTCTGGAAGTATCTATCGGACATGCTTTGATTTCTGAAGCACTTTATATGGGATTGGAAAATACAGTTCAGGCTTATCTGAAGAGACTGGCAAAATGGTAATTAATAAGAAATCAGAAGTTAGAGATGAGAAGTTAGTACAACTTCAATTATATTAAAAATAGCATAAACAGATGATGCATAATTTATCTAACTTCTAGTTTCTCACATCTAACTTCTAAAAATATGGAAATTTTAAACTCAAAAATATTCGGCGAAAATGTAACGAATACGCCGCTTCTTGTATTTCACGGACTATTCGGAATGCTCGACAATTGGGGAAGTTTCGGAAAGGATCTGGGAGAATATCTTCCGGTACACCTGATCGATCTTCGAAACCACGGAAGAAGTTTTCACTCAGACAGCATGTCGCATGATGACCTGGCCGATGATATTGCCCGTTATATGGATCATTACGGAATTCAAAAAGCGCATGTTTTAGGGCATTCTTTAGGCGGAAAAGCAGTGATGCAGTTTGCCATAAAATATCCTGAACGTGTTGAAAAACTGATTGTTGTAGATATTTCACCTAAGGCATATCCGCCGCATCATCAGGGAATTATCAAAGCACTGGAAACCGTTGATTTCAATACGGTTACTTCAAGAAACGAGGTGGAAGCTGTCCTGAACCAATATATTCCCGAAAGATCTACCGTGCAGTTTCTGACGAAAAATCTGTATTGGGATGACAATAAAAAACTGGGCTGGAGGTTCAACCTTAAAACATTATCTGAAAAATATACTGAGTTTGTTTCCAATGCCATCAAATTCGGAGTTTTTGAAGGTGAAACCTTGTTTATAGCAGGGGCAAAATCCAATTACATCCTTCCACAGGATGAATTCGGTATCAGGCAGCAGTTTCCTAAAGCTAAAATAGTGACGGTGAAAAATGCAGGACACTGGGTGCAGGCAGAAAATCCGGTTGATTTTGCAAATGTTGTTAAGGAATTTCTTGGTTTAAATTAATTTTATACTTTGATTTTTAATATTATGTTAAAATTTTATTAAAAACATATATTATTTCTCCATGAGTTGAAATTTTTGTACTTTGGATTTTCAAAAAACAATAAAAATATTAACTTATGGAAAACAAAAATTCAAAAAAGAAGCCGTTTTTTGCATCATTCTTAGAAAAACAGGTTAAAGATCCTGAAACAGTAAAAGGTGGAGGTATTACTTCCGTATTGGCAGATCAGATCACTACAGCCCTGCAGGATCAGATCACGACTCCTCTTAAGGATAATGTTACCAAGCCTGATAATGATAATGTAACCATGAAATATCCTTCTGACGGTGATGAGGATGTTTTAGAAGTATGATAATGTACAAGCATAAGCTAAATTATAATCCAACCAAAACTAAAACATTATGAAAAGCAACAACTCAAAGAAGAAGCCGTTTTTCGCATCATTCCTGGAAAAACAGGTGAAGGATCCCGAAACTGTAAAAGGAGGAAGTGACATCACACTTGCTGAAACAGATTTGATTACAAAGCCGACAATAGATACGGTAACCTCTCCAAAAGATGATATGATGCACACGCTGAAATATCCATCAGACGGTGATGATGATACAATCACTATTCCACTATAATAAGTAGAATATTCAATAGAATAATAGGGAAACTTAAATAGTAAGTTTCCCTTTTTAATAAAAAACCGGCAAATGATTCTCTGCATCACCCACTCACAGGATTTTTATAATATTGATCTCTTTTTCGAATATCTTACCTCTAAAAATATTCCCTTTTTCAGACTGAATTCTGACCGCCTGAACCATCTTCAGAAAATCAGTATTCATGAAGATTCATTTGAATTGACTGACGAATCAGGAAATACCATTCATTCTGATGATATCAAAGGCGTATGGCACAGAAAAGCCTGGAGGATCAGTGCACCCGAAGAGCTGGATCAGGATTACGAAAAAATCTTTCTCAACGAATATGGCAGCCTGAGGTATAACCTGATAACGGCTTTAGAACATATTCCCTGGATCAACCCTTATGAAAACGAAAAAAAAATCGACGGTAATAAGATCTTTCAGCTGAAAATTGCACAAAGAAATAATTTAACCATTCCCAAAACCATTTTTTCTAATGATGAAGAAAAAATAACCACATTTTTCCATCAGTACTGCCAGGGAAAAGCCATTGCGAAGCTTCACGGAGTTACCGCAAAAACAATGTCAGGGGAAAATATGATTTCCACTACAGTTATTGAGGAAGAATCCCTGGAACACCTTTCAGATATTGCATACTGTCCGATGATTTTTCAACCCTATATTGAAAAACAATATGAATTACGAATCGTGTATGTAGATGGTGAGTTTTTCACAGGAAAAATCAATAACAGTGAAAATGCAGACTGGAGAGTTGCCCGCGAAGGATATTTCTGGGAAGCCTACGAATTACCTGATGCTATTAAAGCCAATCTCACTTACATGATGAAAGAAATGGGACTTTATATAGGAGCGATCGATATGATCAAAGGAAGAGACGGGGCGTATTATTTCCTTGAAGTCAATCCTCAGGGAGAATGGGGAATGCTTCAGAAAGAACTGGGATTTCCCATTGCAGAAAAAATTGCCGATAACCTTATCAAAAGAATTAATTTCCATGAATAAAATTTTAATAATTACCCATACCGCAGATAATTTTTCCATTGAGAAAGTAACAGAATACATTGAAAAAAATAATTGTGAAGTCATTCGCTTTGATGTAGACGTTTATCCATTACAAAACAAACTGTCCACTATTTTCCAGGATGGAGAATGGGTAAGTTACCTTGAAACGCCTGAAACAAAACATCGTTTGGATGATATTTCTGCCATATGGTACAGAAGAGCTTACAATATCGGAAAAGGATTAAAGGAAGAAATGGACTCTAAATTTTACGGTGCGGCTATGGGGGAAATCAGAAATACCCTTTTTGGTTTCTTCGAATCTGTGGATGCTTATTCTCTGGGAAAACCAAGTGTTTACAGAAGACTCGACAGCAAGGAAGAACAATTGAAAATTGCAGATAAATTAGGTCTCACCATTCCGGCAACCTGTCTTACCAATAATCCTGATGAAGCAAGGAAATTTATTGTAAAACATCAGAATGTAGTGGCTAAAATGCAGACCGGTTTTGCCATTTATGAAGATGGAATAGAAAATGTAGTGTTTACGAACGTTGTTGGCGAAGATAAACTGGAAGAACTGGATTCATTGCTGTATTGTCCGATGCAGTTTCAGCAGATGATTCAGAAGAAAAAAGAACTTCGTATTACCATTGTGGGAAGAGACGTTTACGCATTCGAAATAGATTCCCAGCAGTCTGAAGATGCCAAAATAGACTGGAGAAAAGACGGGGTTAATTTGATTGATAAATGGAGCAGAACAGAACTTCCGGCAGATGTAGAAGCAAAACTGCTTGAACTGCTTGATACTTATAATGTAGATTATGGAGCCATAGATATGATTGTTTCCCCTGAAGACGAATATTATTTTATTGAGATCAATGCGGCAGGAGAGTTCTTCTGGCTGGATAATCTTACAGAAGGAAACCTTATTTCCAAAAGCATTGCAGATGTTCTCTGCGATAAAGCGCCAAGAAGAAATAATGAGGTAATGGCGTAAGCAATAAAGAATTTTAAATATAAAAAGTCCTGAAAGTTGTCAATTCTTTCAGGACTTTTCAGTTGGATACCCTTTTGTGATTTAAATTTTCAGGTTTGTGGTATTCGGAATGATAATATTGGTTAAATTAAGTTGAATTATGCTTTAAAAATCGCAAATTTGCAAAAACGGTTTTTCCAAATAATTTTTACCGATCCGGAAGCATTGCCGGATAGAAAATATTGTTATATTTTAGTCAGCAATCAAGTAAAATAATTAATGATTTTTGTAACGGGGGCTACCGGAATTCTGGGAAGAATAATTGTACTGGAACTTCTTAAAAGAGGGAAAAATGTACGTGCTTCCAAACGGCCGGGCAGCAATTTAAACGAAGTAAAGCATTCATACAGCTTTTATACGGAGAATCCTGACGATTTTTTCAATAAAATTGAATGGGTAAACGTAGATTTTGATGATCTCGATTCTTTAAAAACTGCACTGCAAGGCGTAGATGAGGTGTATCACTGTGCTGCCAAAGTAAGTTTTCATCCGAAAGATGAAAAAGAAATGTATCATACCAATATTAAAGGTACAGAAAATCTTTTGTTTGCCTGTGAAGGATCCGACGTTAAAAAATTTCTCCATGTAAGTTCTGTCGCCGTTCTTGATAATTTTAATGAAAAAGGAGAACTGGATGAAGATTCTGACTTTAATCCAAAACTGGAACATTCTGCCTACGCCATCTCTAAGCATTTATCCGAAATGGAAGTATGGAGAGCGTCCGCAGAAGGACTGAACGTGGTGATCATTAATCCCGGCATGATCGTAGGAAGCGGAAACTGGAACCAAAGCAGCGGTGAGCTTTTCTCAACCTTTGAAGACAATAGCTTTACCTTTTCAGGAGGTTCTGCGTATGTTGATGTAAGGGATGTAGCCAATACGGCTATAGGATTAATGGAAAATAACCTTTTCGGAGAACGTTTTATTATTGTTGCTGAAAATAACAGATATGCAGACCTTGCCAAACAGGTAAGAACCCGCCTGGGACTTAAAGATGCGAGAATTCTTTCACAATCTGTACTCAATATCGGAAGAATAGCCAACACCCTTTTCGGATGGCTGATTCCAAAACTAAGGATGGTGACCAAATCAAATATTGAGGCCATCTCTTCATTCAACACCATTTCCAATCACAAAGTCAAAGAAAAACTGAACTATCAGTTTATTCCCGTAAAAGAAAGCATAGACTTTCACCTGAACAATTATATTAACGACAAAAAGCTGAAGAAATGAATCTTGCAGAGGCAATTATCCTTAAAAATGTAGAAAAATATCCTATAAAAGCGGCCATCGGATTTAAAAAGAAAGATGCCTGGAAAGAGCTGAGCTGGAAAAAATTCAGTGAAATTATTTTTAAAACAGCCAATGCTTTAAAAGAATCCGGTGTTCAGGAGAATGACAGAGTCGCGATTTATTCAGACAACTCATCAGAATGGATGATCATGGATCTGGCTTCTCTGGCTATCGGGGCAGTTACAGTACCCATTTATTCCACGAATAATGCTGAGCAGGCAGAACATATCATCAACGATTCCGGTGCTAAAGCCGTTTTGGTAGGAAACCAGATGCAGTACGATGCCTGTCTTGAGTTTTTACATAAAGAAGAAAACAATCTTGAAACCATTATTGTTTCTAAAAAAGCAGTGTGGATCAAGAAAGAGTTCAATAGTTTTTATCTTGAAGATTTTATCGCAAAAGCCTCGCCGGAGCTGGAGATCTGTAAGAAAGAAAATGATGATACCGCTACATTAATCTATACTTCCGGAACTACCGGAATTCCAAAAGGAGTAATGCTTACCCATGGAAATTTCATCAAAGCATTCGACTCACACTTTGAATTTTTTAAGTTTAAAAACTTTGAAGAAGAACTTTCACTGGCATTCTTACCTTTAAGCCATGTATTTGAAAGAAGCTGGAGTTTACTTTGTTTGTACGGTGGTGCCCGTGTGTATTTCCTTGAAGATCCGAAAAATGTTGCCAAAGCATTGGAAGAAGTAAAACCTACTGCCATGTGTGCCGTACCAAGATTTTTCCAGAAAGTATATGCCGGAGTTCTTGAAAAAGCGGAAGAAGGTTCAGTTCTGAAAAAGAAAATCTTTGACTGGGCCCTTAAAACCGGATGGGAAACCGCAGAATTAAGAAGAAATGAAAGGCCGGTTCCTTTTGGATTAAAATTCAAAGAATCTGTAGCTGATATGCTGGTTTTCAGTAAAATTAAAAATAAAATGGGAGGGAGATTATGGTTTTTACCTTGCGGTGGAGCTTCATTATCACCCGAAGTTACCCGTTTCTTTGAGTCAGTGGGCATTCACGTAACTGTTGGATACGGATTAACGGAAACCACCGCAACATTGACCCTTTTCCCTTTAACTCACTTTGAGCATGGAACCAGTGGAAAGCCTCTTCCGGGAGTAGAAATGCGTATCGGAGAAAATGATGAGATTCAGGCCAAAGGGAACGGAATCATGAAAGGATACTACAATAAACCTGAAGAAACCCAGAAAGTATTCACAGAAGACGGATGGTTCAAAACCGGTGATGCCGGAAAGTTTGATGAGAAAGGAAACCTGATCATCACAGACAGAATTAAAGACCTGATGAAAACTTCCAACGGAAAATATATTGCTCCGCAACAGATCGAAAACCTACTGACCAATAATAATTTTATCCAGCAGATTATGCTGATTGCGGAAGGAAGACAGTTTGTTTCAGCACTGATCGTTCCTAATTTCGAATTTTTACAGGACTATATTAAGAAAAATAATATTCCTTTTACCAATTGGGAAGATGCTGTAAAAAATGAGAAAGTAATCGATCTTTACAAAGAAAAAATCAAAGAACTACAGAGCCATCTGGCAGATTATGAAAAAGTGAAGAAATTCACGTTAATGCCGGCAGAATTTGACATCAATACAGGAGAAATTACTCCTACCCTGAAGGTCAAAAGAAATGTGGTGATCAAAAAATATGCGGATATTATAGAGAAGATGTATTAAAAATTTTAACCTCCCTTTTCATGTCAATTACAATTGAAGACTTGAAAATTCCCCTCTCTTGCAGGGTGGGGGAAATTCAAAGAATTTTTGACGGGTGGTTCAAAATAATGACTTAAAGTAAACTATGACAACACAGGATTTTATAGGAAAAGAAAATTTCACCATTCATACCCAAACGGTTTCGGAAAGCTGTCCGTCTAATATTGCCCTGATCAAATACTGGGGAAAATATGCTGATCAGATTCCTGCTAACCCAAGCATCAGCTACACGTTAAACCATTGTAAGACCAATACTTCAATGGAATTTACTGCGAATGAGACTTTTTCAGTACAGACTTTTCTGGCGGGAAATGAAGAAGTGAAGTTTGCCGAAAAAATTGAAAAATATTTCAGAAATATAGAACAGTATCTTCCATGGATTCTGAAAGGAAAATATATCATCAGAACAGAGAATACATTCCCGCATAGTTCCGGGATTGCAAGTTCAGCTTCAGGGTTTGGGGCCATTGCAAAATGTCTGATGGCGTTGGATGCTTCATTTACAGGAAAAACTTCTGAGGAAGAATCTTTGAGAAAAGCTTCATTCTTAGCAAGATTAGGAAGTGGAAGCGCATGCCGGAGCTTGTATAACGGACTTGTGGTGTGGGGTGAAACCGATGAGGTAGAAGGAAGTTCAGATTTGTTCGGAGTACAGTATCCCAATGCTGAAATTCATGAAGTATTCAAGAATTTTAATGATTGGGTTCTGTTAATTCATGAAGGGCAGAAAAGTGTTTCTTCAACAGTAGGTCACGGTCTGATGAAGACGAATCCTTATGCAGAGAGAAGATTTCAGGAAGCAAGGGAAAATTTTGTTCCCATGAAAGAAATCCTGAAAAAAGGAGATATGGAAAGCTTTATCAAATTGGTAGAACATGAAGCACTTACCCTGCATGCCATGATGATGATGAGCGATCCTGCCTTTATCCTGATGAAAACAGGAACACTGGAAGTCATCAACAAAATCTGGGACTTCAGAAGAGAAACAGGACTTCCATTATTCTTTACCCTGGATGCCGGAGCGAATGTTCATCTTCTGTTCCCGAGTAACGGATCTGAAGAACAGATTAAAACCTTCATTGAGGCTGAATTATTACAGCACACCCAGAAGAATGGAGTAGTGAAGGATGTGATGAAATTTTAAATTAAAAAAAAACAATAGGAGTGGGCTTTAGCCCACTTTTTTTAATCCTCAGTGACCACAGTTTCCCGTTCGCCATCTTCTTTCTTTCCTTCCTCGATCATGATTTCAGCCTCAGCTTTCTCTTCAGCAGTTGCTGTTTCTATCAGTTCTTCCTGTTCATCGTTGTGATGATCTATGAAAAACTCGCAGTATACCGGAAGGTGGTCTGATCCAAAATTCTCCAATGTCTTCAGCTGTTGGATAAAAATATCTTCACTGTGAAACATCAGATCAATAGGGAATCTTAAAAGACGGTATTTGGCATGGAAGGTAGAAACGAAAGAATGCCCGATTCTGGGATCTATCAGGTGGCTTGTTTTTCTGAACAAGACAGATGATCTCGACCAGGCAACATTATTGAAGTCTCCTACGACAATAACAGGCTTTTTAATATCTTTTACACGCTTGGCTGTACTTAGAAGATCGCCGTCTCTTTCCTTTGATGTTTCTTCTTCCGTAGGACTTGGTGGCGGCGGATGAACTCCAAAGAAAACAAAAGAAAAACCATCAGCGGTTTTCATATGGATCTCAATGCTCGGGATGTCATCAGCAACGAAATAATGGGTTTTTGCTTCCTTAATCTCCACTCTTGAATAAAAATGCATCCCATAGGTATTTTCAAGAGTCACTTTGTGCTGGTAGGAATATTCTTTTTCCAGGGGTCTCATTGCTTTTTCCCAGTCACTGTTGCTTTCCATCGTCATGAAAAAATCAGGATTGTGCTTTTTAACGAGTCCGATGAATTTCTCATGCTCTTTATTGAACTGATAGACATTGGCCGAAATAAAATGCAGTTTATCAGAAGATCTGTGAAGCTGTCTGTGTTTTTTTACAGGATAAAAGTGGGTGTATTTGATGAGTGTTTGACCATGATGAATAAACATGACCAGCAGAAGGCCCTGATAATACCAGAAATATTCTGTAGAATCTGTGAAAAAGCCTAATAAAAAAGTAAAGAATATAAGGTAGGTAACCTGTATTTTGGCAAATTCAGGAACTCTGAATATCCAGTGGGAATGCTGAATTTTCGGTAGTATTGTCATGACCATAAGAAGTATGGCCAGAATCAGATAAATAATCCACATATAATAGCTCTGAAATAATTGGATTACAATTTAAGGAAAATGAATTTTAAAATTTGTTAATCAATTTAAATTTTATTTTATCTATTTTTAATTATCTAAATCTATACTATGAATAAATTAATGGCATTTCTTGTTCTGATTAGTATTTCATGCTTCGGCCAGCAGAATACAGATATTGAAAAACCTATCCGAAACCTTTTCCTTGGTATGAAAAATGCAGATCCTGAGTTGGTAAAATCCGCTTTTGCAGAGAATGCAGTACTTCAAACCATCACCAAGGACGGTACTGTAAAAAGTGATAGTATTTCGGATTTCATCACTTCGGTTTCAAAATTTACAAAAGGAGATCTGGATGAAAGAATTATAGTGGAAGCCATTCATACGGATGGAAATCTTGCAACTGTGTTTACCCCTTATTCTTTTTATTTAAAAGGAAAATTATCACACTGCGGGGCAAATAGTTTTCAGCTGGTAAAACAGAATAATGAATGGAAGATCCAGTATATTATTGATACGAGAAGAAAGGATAACTGTAAAGAAATACAATAATAAAGTTCAATTGAAAATCAGGTTAAAATAAAAATGAAGATTCACCATATTGCCATCATCTGTTCAGATTATGCGGTTTCAAAAAAGTTTTATACGGAAATTTTAGATCTGAATATCATCCGTGAAGTATACCGCGAAGAAAGACAGTCTTATAAACTTGATCTTGCCATAGGAGATCATTATGTGATCGAACTGTTTTCCTTTCCCGATCCTCCCCAACGTCCGTCACGTCCCGAAGCATGTGGTTTAAGGCATCTCGCTTTCTCGGTAGAAAATGTTATGGAAAAGAGGAATGAACTGATCAGAAAAGGATTAAACTGTGAAGAAATTCGCATAGACGAATTCACAGGAAAAGAATTTTTCTTTACCCAGGATCCCGACCAGCTGCCGTTAGAGTTTTATGAAATGTAAAAATTAGTGCGCGTAACCTGCAAAGAAACTCACCGCCATAATGGCTAAAACAATAGAAGAAATCACTACATATACATAGTCTTTTTCTTTTAAATAACCTATTAAAGCGAAAACGATTCTCATCAGAGGAGTGAAGATCAGCAAAAGAATACCCAGCTGAATAATAGCTGTACCTTCTCCTTTACATAGAGAGTCCCAGAAATGTCCCCAGACCTTTTCAGAAGAAGTACCTACGACAAGGCTGGTATATTTTTCGGGCATTTTAAAGCCTTCAAAAAATAACTTGATAAAACCAATCAATGATGTAGCCACAGACAGAATAACACCCAGTCTCAGAAGATTTCCTACCGAACGGTTCAGATCTACATCTGTAAAATTCTTTTTCATTATCTGAAACTTTTGTTGATACCGTTATACATCATATAAATGGAAAGAATGGTAATCACAATGGCAAAAAATACTTTTAATTTTTTGGTCTTCGATACCATCAGCGTTTTTGAACCGATAAAACTTCCGATCACAACTCCGATCAGTACGGGAGCTACAATTACCGGAATGATTTCTCCTCTCTGGAAATAGATCAGGGCACTGGCCACTGCCGTTACTCCGATCATGAAATTACTGGTGGTTGTAGATACTTTGAAAGGAAGCTTCATCATATTGTCCATTGCCAATACTTTCAATGCACCGGAACCTATTCCCAGAAGTCCGGACATGGCTCCTGCAAACATCATCATCAAAAATCCGGGAACTGTATTTCTTGCAGAATAGCTTTTCAATACTCCTTTATCGGGAAATGTTCCGTACAGTTTCAGCTTTTCCTCCAGACTTCCCTTTACCAAAGGTTCCTGGTGATCAGGTTTCCCTTTAAGATTTAAAATAACGGTTAAAAGAAGGATACTTGCGAAAATAATTCCGATTGTATTTGGGTTAAGCATTCCTGAAACAAGGGCCCCAATAATAGCGCCTGCTGTGGTGGCTATTTCGAGAAACATTCCGATTCTCATATTGGTAAAGCCTTCTTTTACGAAAGCTACAGCCGCACCGGAAGAGGTCCCGATCACAGAAATAAGTGAAGCACCGATAGCGTAATGCATTGGAACGCCGAATCCCAGCGTTAATAAAGGAATGATGATAACTCCTCCTCCTAAACCCGTAAGTGAACCTAAAAGACCCGCTGAAATTGCGCCAAGGAAGAGTATGATGATTTCTGACATACTACAAATAATACTACAAATATAAAATTATTGTGATAGTCTGCCAAACATTTGAAAAAGATAAATTTAACGTATTTTTGTATGCATGAAAAATGTAATGAAATTATTTTATGTCATTCTCGGGGCAACGCCCAAAGGAAGAAATATTGAACAGCACGATGTTTTCTTCGGTATCGCGGAAAGTCTTAAGGATCTGGTTCCCGATATGAAAGACTTCTGGAAGGAAGCAGAAGGAAAAATTCACCTGGACTGTTACCAGGAAGTGAGATTTGCGGACGGGTATAAGGTGGAGATTGTAGAAAAGGGAGAGAAATCTTCAGAAGATCAGTTATTTTTTCTGAATTTAGGCGGCTACAAACCTGGTTTCTTTGAAGAATTTCATGAGCAGCACCTGATGGTAGGGCAGTCTATGGGTGAAATTGTGAAGAGAGCAAAAGCTACCGAATTCTATCAGACCATGGGGTTTGAAGGCGCTGTAAGCCATATTGATGATAAGCATGGAGTGGATATTGATGATATTTTCAATGTAAGTGATATCCTTCCTGCCTCTATGAAAGAAAAATATGCTATCGTTCTTCATAAGTCTGATGAAGAAAATCAGGAGAACCCAATGGGGCTTGGCTATTTAAAAATCGATAAAATTCAATAAGAGTAAATCTAATAAAATAAAAAAATGAAAATAGGAATTCTGGGAGGCGGACAGCTGGGAAGAATGTTGATACAAAGTGCACTGAAGTATGATGATGAGTTTTATACTCTGGATCCGGCCTCTGATGCACCATGTCATAATATCTCGTATTTTACACAGGGAAATTTCAATGACTATGAAACAGTTTTGAATTTCGGAAAAGATAAAGATGTTGTAACCATTGAAATAGAACACGTAAATGCTGATGCACTGGCAGAACTTGAAAAGCAGGGAATAAAAGTGGTTCCTAATGCCAATATCATCAAAACAATTCAGCAAAAAATCCTTCAGAAAGAATTTTATAAAGCTCATGATATTCCAAGCCCGGAATTTCAGGTAGTATGGAACAGTGATGAGAAAATCATCATGCCATTGCCGTTTGTTCAGAAGATGAATACCGGAGGCTATGATGGAAAAGGAGTACAGGTGATCAAAACGGAAGAAGACTATCAGCAACTATGGACTGAACCTTCTGTCATTGAAAGTCTTGTTGATATTGAAAAAGAACTTTCTGTCATTGTAGCAAGAAACGAAAAAGGAGAAACCAATATTTTCCCGGTAACGGAAATGGTTGCCGATCCAAAACTGAATCTATTGGATTTCAATGTATGTCCGGTTCTGCTGACGGAAGATGTTCAGAACCAGATTGATTCCATTACTGAAAAATTTCTGGCTGCAGTGAACTCTCCGGGGTTGTTTGCCATCGAATTATTCCTTGATAAAGAAGGAAAAGTATGGGTAAATGAAACTGCTCCAAGGCTTCACAATTCAGGACATCAGAGTCAGGAAGGAAATACTAATTCCCAATTTGAGCAAATGTACCGCGTGGTTAAAAATTTACCATTAGCGGATACTGACGCCATCACTTACAGCGGAATGCTGAATCTTGTAGGAGCAGAAGGATATTCCGGAAAAGTAGTCTATGAAGGAATGGAAGATGTTCTTAAGCTTCCCGAAACATACATCCACTTATACGGAAAAACTGAAACCAAGCCGGGAAGAAAAATGGGACATATCAACGTTCTTGCAGATTCCAGAGAAGAGCTTATGGAAAAGCTTGTACAGGTAAAAGGAATGGTAAGAGTAATTGCTGAGTAATATCGATTTAAGATAGATAAAAGGGAGCTGTTTTAACTTTAAAAACAGCTCCCTTTTATTTTTGAACTCATTCAATAGGAACGGGCTTTAGCCCGTTTAAAAATAATTGTCAACTCAATTGGCTTTAGCCGAAGCTTAATTTTAGGTTTTCGGCTAAAGCCAATTTTATTTTGATTGTTCACATCGGGCTAAAGCCCGATCCTATTGATAATGTAATGCTTTCATGATTAAGGATTTTTAACCACCTCAATATTATCCTTTTTATAATTGTATTTAATATAACTTCCTAAAGCGGTTGATAAAACAGAAAATTCTTCCAGCGTTGTAAGCGGTGCATAGAGTTTAAACGTACAAATGTCCGTTGCAGAAATAAAAGGATTGGTTACTAAATGGCTGTGGGTAGACATAGTTACCGTTCCTCCATTTTCTAAGGCTGTAGAGGTTGGAATAAGTCTTGAGTGAAATTTTTTATGGGAAATAATATTCCCTTTTTTATCCGAAACAAAAAGATAATCATTTCCGAAAGGAATTATACCAGACTGGACAGTACCAGGTATCAAATACACCTTATAGTTTTCATTAAACGGAATAATAATCATATTAAGACTATATCCCTGTGGTACCGTTACCGAATACTTTGGGTCGGATAACTGTGGAATAATGGCAGAACGGATATTTTTTAAAATACTTTCAGTTTCATTAAGTCCCCTTTCTTTAAAATTTTCTTTGACAGGTTTTGTCTGGTTATTTTTGAAAGACAGTTCTGCAATAATCATATTACCTGCTTTATTAAGAAAGGAAGTTTTGATGGTATCGTTTTTCTGGTACGTGACATAGCTTCCTGTATTTTCAGCAAGTCTTTTATTGCTGCCTACAAGATCTCCCGCATGCCATGATGCATTTTCGTAAGAATAGAGTAGGTTTCCTTCAGTTTTGATAGAATCCAGTTTTTGTTTCAGTTCTTTATCCGAAAGGGTAAGGTTTTGTGCAGAAAGAATGATGGACACAAAAAAGAAGAGAAATCCGATAATTTGTTTCATAGGTTATTTTTTTGCCAAAATACAAAATTCAATAGGAACGGGCTTTAGCCCGTTTAAAAATAATTGTCAACTCAATTGGCTTTAGCCGAAAACTTAAAATTAAGTTCGGTTAAAGCCAATTTTATTCCTATGGAGCCCGACGCTATTGATGATTTAATTGTTTAATCATAACGAAGAATTAATTATTCGCAGAGAAGAAACTTCCGGCACCCTTCTTCCTTCTTCCAGCCTTTTTATTTAAAAATCTTCTGAATCACATTTCCAATCTCCACAAAATCCCCGTGATTTCCTACAGAACGTATTTCCGGGCTGTTTTTGTCATACTCCGAGAAAGGGAAAATCAGAAGGTAATTATTGTCTTTCAGATTCCTGTTCAGCAGTTCAGGGATCAGTCTCATTCTTGGAATATATGACTTCATACCGCGCTTGGCCATCAGAATAATCAAGGCTTCATCATCTTTCAGCTGTGCAGCGGTTCTTTCACCATCCTGCCATGTGCTCATGATAATGAATTCAGCTTCTATATTGGCTTTCTTTATGATTTTCTGAAGAATATCAATAATGTTTTCAGGAGCATAAAAAACAACTGTAGCTCCGGAATTTCTGGCAATGTTCCATACCCTCAGCAATGCATGGAAGAATCCCGCTTCCTGATGAGCATTCTCGGGAATCATCACCGCATATTTCTTAATGGTGGAAAGCGGTTGTGCAGCATGGTAAACCAGTACATTCACATCATCATTCTGAAGATAACCGTTATAAAGATTATATACAAAAGAAGGGGAGAATCCTTTTTCGTCTTCCAATCCGATGATAAGATCTGTAATTTTCTGTTCTTTAATCACATTATTGACCCCGTTGATGACATCATTGTCATACCTTTTTAAAGCCTGTAATTTCACATCTGCCGCAGCGGCTGCATCTGCTGCCTGGTGTAGAAGTTTCTCCGCATTCTTTACCGAAGATTCATTTTTGTCTTCGTTGATGACATTCAAAGCAAAAAGATCTTCTGTATTGGAATGTGCTTTGATCAGAATTCCCAGATTCACCATTCTCTCAACAGTGGCTTCATGGTTGATGGCTAAGAGAATATTTTCTTCTTCGTGGGTATTTCCGGAAACAGTATCTTCGTTATCACTCTCAGCAATTTTCTGAGCGCTCGCCATGGAAATAAATGAAGAGATGGTACATGAAATCAGGATCAGGAGAATACTTCCGTTCAGTACATGTTCGTTTAATAATCTTACAGGTTCTCCGGTTTCGGTTTCAGAAAGGATGATGTTATATCCA
Source organism: Chryseobacterium cupriresistens (assembly GCF_046614675.1). Taxonomy (NCBI): domain Bacteria; kingdom Pseudomonadati; phylum Bacteroidota; class Flavobacteriia; order Flavobacteriales; family Weeksellaceae; genus Chryseobacterium; species Chryseobacterium cupriresistens. The sequence continues at coordinate 148,047 of NZ_JBKKJT010000004.1, forward strand.
ACCATTACGGAAGCCAGTGTTGCTGCTGCCGAAGCAGAGCTTAATCCGAAGATCAGTTTTCCTTCCTCTTTGGTCAGCCTGAATGTTTTCTGAGTGGCAACCGCAGAAAGATATTTTCCTCCGATAGAGGCAACCAGCATAATTCCGGCAACTTCAAGTGTTTCCCAGCTTTTAAAGAAAACTTTAAAATCAATCAGCATTCCTACACTGATCAAAAAGAACGGGATAAATATGGCATTTCCTACAAACTCAACCCTGTTCATCAAAGAAGAAGTGTGAGGGATAAGTCTGTTTAACGCCAGTCCGGCAAAGAATGCTCCGATGATAGCTTCTACACCAGCCAGTTCAGCAAGCATAGCAGCCAGATAAATCATAACCAGTACAAAAATATACTGCGAAATTTTATCATCCACTCTTTTGAAAAACCATCGTCCTATAATAGGGAATACAATAAGTACAATAAGGGCAAAAACGACAAAAGAGACCGATAATTTAACCCAGAATTCTGTTCCCACATCGCCTTGAGACATTCCCACAATCACAGCAAGTACCAATAAAGCAAGAATATCTGTGATCATCGTACCGCCAACGGTGATGTTAACTGCTTTATTTTTCGCAATTCCCAACTTACTCACCAATGGATAAGCGATAAGCGTGTGAGATGAAAAAAGACTGGCAAACAGAATGGAAGTCAGCATTGAAAAGTGAAGAAGGTAATATCCACCCAGATATCCTAATACAAAAGGAACTGTAAAGGTATAGATACCAAAGGTGAGACTTTTCCATTTGTTCTTTTTAAAGTCGCCCATATCGATCTCAAGCCCGGCCAGAAACATAATGTAAAGAAGTCCGGTGGTTCCGGTTACTACAATACTGCTGTCTCTGGACAATACATTGAATCCGTTCGGACCAATGATGGCCCCGGCAATAATAAGTCCCAAAAGGTGGGGAACTTTAATTTTATTAAGCAGCAATGGTGCTGCAAGGATGATGACCAGTACTAACAGGAATTTCAGTACCGGATCTTCTATGGGAAGACTCAGGTTGTGTATACTCAGTAAAATCATATGTGTTTATTTTGTGGAACGTACTAATTCAACAGAGAACTTGGCGGTACAGCCATCAGAGGTAATGGTTCTGGTTCCTTTGATCTTGTTGTCCGAAATATCATTAAGAAGAACGCTCATTTCTACATTCTTTTTGGCCGTAGAATCGGTTTTGAAGGACAGTCTGATCTCATTGTTTTCAAACTTGCCTGTATAAAGCCTTACCAGATTATTATTGTTGATGATTTTGGTAATAGGCTGGGTAGAATCATTATCAAATTCCCAGATATCGGTACGCTGGTCGCCTACAGCATATTCGCTGCAGTTGGATTCTGTACAGATTACTTTACCGTTCCATGGTCCGGAAATTTCTGCAGGCCATGCAGCGGTGATCACTACAGAATCTTTTTTCGCAAAAATACTGTCTCTCATTTTCAGCAGAGACTGATATTCGGATTCTTTTTTTGCGAATACTTTTTCTTTCTCTAATAATTGTTTTTCCCTGTCTGTCAGGTTCTTTTCCTTCTCTTTGTAATCACAGCTTACCAATAGAAAAGTGGCAGCCAGCAATAAAAAAAATGTGTTTTTCAGCATATTGTATCGGTTGGAGTATACAATATAAGAAAAAATGAAGGAAATAGAAAATCCCCATATAACGGATCTGCTTTTAATTCTATTTAATACATTAAAAAGCAGCGGAATAGATGGGTTGAAATAATGAATATTATTTTCTGATTACGACTCGATTCTTTGTTTTTTAAACATGGCCGGATTATAATTGATCACAAAAACCCCAACAATAATAAGTATGGCAGCAATGATGAATTTGGCAGAAATTTTTTCGTCAAGAATCAACCAGCTTAAAAAAATGGAAATTACCGTATTGATGTAAGCCAATATGGATACCTGAACCGGAGAAACCTTGGTCAATGCATAATGAAAAGCAAAAAATGCAGCTACAGAGCCGAAGCACGATAAATAAAGCATCGCAGAAATACTTTTCAGGCTCCAGTTTCCGAAGTTGTAGGTTTCTGAAAAAAGGAAGGCAAAAATAATCTGGATAATTCCCGCAAAGGCAAACTGGTAAAAGAGGTTCAGTGAGATATTTCCGCTTTGAATGTTCAGTTTTTTGGTGAAAATAGTTCCTGAAGCCCATCCTGCAATGGCAATGAATAAAAATAATATACCCAGCGCATAATCCGGGTTCTTTAAATCATTGATACCGTCCCAGAAAATAAAAAGAATGCCGCTGAAGCACAGAATAACTCCTGTAAAAGCCCGCCAGCTGAATTTCTGCAGACCTAAAGCCATACTTCCGAAAAATACCAGGATAGGAGAGCAGGCACTTATCAGTGAAGTAAGGCTGCTGGTGACTTCCTCTTCCGCCACTGTAGTCATTCCGTTTGCAATCACAAGCATTAATAAAGAGAAGATCAACTGATACTTCAGACTTGTCCAGCCTATCCATTTGAATTCTTTTCTATAGGTAAGAATAAGGAACATGATAATCGCTGCAAGAAATTGACGTATTCCTGCGACAAACCAGGCGGGTATTGTTTCTACCGCAACCCTTATCGATAAAAACGTAGTACCCCAGACAATAGCAACGGTACATACAGCCAGTGTAAGTTTATAATCTTTCAATTTAATGTGGTGTAACAACAAATATATCTATTTTCCCAGGAATTGTTATGGATACAGATGCTGTAATTTATAGGAGTACAGATGAAAAATCTGAGCCAACAAGATCTTTATTTATTCTTTACATTTTAAATGGAAGATCTATTGAAAGATTAAATTATTTTTAGGAATTATAATCATAAATCGTTTCCCGGATTTTTTGTAATTATTCCTCTTTACATTTTTATTTTTTATCTTTGAACATCTAATAAAATTGAAGATGGTAGGAATTATTATGGGCAGTCAGAGTGATCTGCCGATTATGGAACAGGCTGCAAATTTTCTTAAAAGCCTTGATATCCCTTATGAATTGACAGTAGTTTCAGCGCACAGAACTCCGGAAAGAATGTTCGATTATGCAAAAACTGCTAAGGAAAGAGGGCTGAAGGTCATTGTAGCCGGAGCAGGTGGAGCAGCACATCTTCCGGGGATGGTGGCGAGTTGTACTACACTTCCGGTAATCGGGGTTCCTATTTTGTCCAGTAATTCTATAGACGGATGGGACTCTGTTTTATCTATCCTTCAGATGCCCGGTGGGATTCCGGTAGCTACCGTAGCTTTGAACGGAGCTTTGAATGCCGGGATTTTAGCTGCAAAAATTTTAGGAAGCGGTAATGAAGAAGTCGCTGCAAAACTTCAGAAATATCAGGATTCTTTAAAAGATAAAGTACTGGGAACGGTAGATGATATCAAAGCCCAGCATCCTAATTATTTTGACCAATAGATTATTTTTCAACTCAAAATAAAAGCCTCACTTTTCAGCGAGGCTTTTTACTTTATTTTTTAATGAATTTTGAAGAGATGGTCTGATTTTTCAAAATGAGCTGTAAAATATAATTTCCTTTCGGTAATGATCCTACATTGATCATTTCTTTATTAGGATTTCCTTCCAGTACAAGCCTTCCACTTGCATCAAAAATTCTGTACTTTTTAATGTCACTTAGTCCTTCAATATGAATATCATCCACAGCGGGATTGGGATATAGTGAAAGTTTTTTATTCAGCCTGACTTCTGATGAGGACAGTAAACAGTTTCCTACCGTATCACCCGACATCGTCCATCCTTTGCTGATGAGAATATTTCTTTTATCTGCGGCATTGGAAGCATAAGTCAAAGGGGTTACAATATCTAAATCAACATTATTGGCAGTATCAGGATTATCTGCCCATGCTGCAAGTGTTTTACTGAAATTTTCACAATCTATTCCTGTCTGCATCAAAGCCTGGGCTCCGTTATTAACGCTGGCAAGATTCCAGCTTGCAAGGGAATGATTAAAATTGGGCGTTTCCTTAAGAATCTGGTCTATTCTGGTAACCTTGGTCATATCCCAGTTTTCCAGGGAATGACTATAGGCCGTGCAGCCATGAATAGCATGGGCCATATTGGTAATTTTAGACGTATTCCAATTATTTAAGGATTGATTGAAACTGGAATCAAAATGGAACATAAAACGGATGTCTTCAAGGCTTGAGGTATCCCAGTTATCCATAGGCTGATTATAGTTTGGACAAAGAGCAAACATCCATTTCATATCCGTTACGCTCGAAACGTTCCAGTTGTTTAAGGTCTGGTTAAAATGTGCTCTTCCCGCAAACATAAAACTGAGATCAGTTGCAGAGGACATGTCCCAAGTATTAAAATAAGGAGGATTGAACTGATCAGAAACTGAGCTGATAACGGTGTCAAAGATCAAAGCAAACATAAATCTGAAATGCTTAACCTTAGAAGTATCCCAGTTTTGCATGGAGCTTGCGCCTGTAAAGCTTTTTGTACCATAAAACATATAAGAAGCATCTTCAACATTACTTAGATCGGGAATGTCTGTAGCAGTGATCTGAACAAGTTTACATTGGCTGAAGGCATTGTTCATCGATGTCCACACAATGTTTCCCCATTGTTCTATTTCCAGTATCTTATCAGCGCTTCCGTTGACCTGCCAGATCGGGAAAATCTGATCTGGAAGCTGAGTTTCCTGTACATCTCCGAATTTTATTTGTTGAAAAACGCCATTTCCGTTACTTACTTTTACTCTGTACTTGGCATCATTTTTTTCTGCGATCGACGTACCGAAGTCGATAAGAACCTGTTTTGTGGAGGTTACGCCGAGGAGGGAACCGTTGTGTTGTGGATATCCTACTTCTTCCCAATAGATATCATAGTTTTCACCAATTCCTGGAAACCATATTTGTTGGGAACTTGCCTGATAGGGAGCACTTACAGTAATTGGCTGTGTTATCGTGGAAGCGGGTTTCCAGATCGTGATAAATTCATTCTGGGCTTTTGCTATGAAAATCAGTATCAGAAAAAAGAGTGTTGAGATTTTTTTTGATAGCATATAGGGAAAATTATGGTTATTTTTTAATGAATTTTGAAGAAACCGTTTTTTCTTTCATGACAAGTTGTATCATATAATTTCCTTTTGGCAGAGTGCTTACATTGATGATATCATTATTAGGATTTCCTTCTTTTACAAGTCTTCCGCTGGCATCATAAATTTTATATGCCTTAATATCAGCTATTCCATCAATGTGAATATCATCCACTGCAGGGTTAGGATAAAGCAGAGGCTTTTTGTTCAGCTTTATATCCGATAAAGATAATAAGCAGCTTCCTGGAGTATCACCTACAAATGACCACCCTTTATTGATCAGAATATCTCTTTTGTCTGATACATTGGGAGCATATTTTAGTACTGTTAAGGAACCTAATGAGATATTGTTCGCTGTATTCGGATTGTCTGCCCATCCGATGAGTGTTTTGCTGTAATTTTCACAATTAAGTCCTGACAGTGTTAAAGAGCCTGCACCATTAATAAGTGAAACCAAATTCCAGTTTCCTAATGGCTGATTGTAATTCGTTGCACCATTCAGTATATCATCGATTCTCTTTACTTTAGTCATGTCCCAATTTTCTAAAGACTGATTAAAGGATGTACAGCCATGAAATATATGCGCCATATTGGTCACTTTGGAAGTATTCCAGTTTAATGGCTGATTGAAAACAGGAATCATGTGAAGCATAAAGTGCATATCTTCAAGATTTGAGGTATCCCAGTTATCCAGACGTTGATTGAAACTTAAACACTGGCCAAACATCCAGCTCATATCGGTCACCTTGGAAACATCCCAGCTATTAAGAGACTGGTTGAAGACAGTTCTGTTTCCAAACATATAGCTGAGGTTGGTAGCAGAAGACATATTCCAGCTGTCAAGATAAGGCGGGTTGAATTGCTCAGTCAGCCCGGCTGCTGGGGGCGTATCAAATAAAAGTGAAAACATAAAGCTGAAATTCTTAATTTTCGATGTATCCCAGTTTTGCATAGAACTGGCACCCTTAAAGCTGGTTGTGCCATAAAACATGAAAGAAGCATCTTCCACATTATTAAGATTGGGGGTATCGGTTGCTGTAAGCTCCATAAGCCTGCACAGACTGAAGGCTCCGTTCATAGTAGTCCATGAAATATTACCCCATTGTTCTATTTCCAGTATTTTATCTGAACTTCCGTTGATCTGCCAGATAGGAATGATTTGCTCAGGACCAGGAAACAATTGAGCAGTTCCGAATTTTATCTGCCTGAACATTCCGTTACCATTCGTAACTTTTACCCTGTATTTGGCATCATTTTTTTCTGCGATCGACGTACCGAAGTCGATAAGAACCTGTTTTGTGGATGTTACGTCGATGAGTGAGCCGTTGTGTTGCGGATAGCCTACTTCCTCCCAGTAAATATCATAATTATCACCAATTCCGGGAAACCATATTTGCTGTGTAGTTGCCTGATAGGGAGCATCTACATTTACCGCCGGTAATACAGTAGAGGCCGGCTTCCAGATAGTAATAAATTCATCCTGAGCCTTCACAAAGAAGACCAGCATAAAAAAAAATAATGTTGGAATTTTTTTTAAAGTCATGTTTATCATTTTATGGGTATTAGTTGTTGTCTTTGGCTATTGTTTAATAATGGGGAGGAGAGATTCTCTTATCCGTCTTAACTTGTTGCTGAACGATATGGAATTATGATCATGTTCCTATATGACTTTACCGGATGTGTTTTTTGTGAAATGAAATGATAATATATGGGAAAAAAGTGAAAGTTTTCGTGCATGTCATTAGTTTGTGAAATAAGCAATGCTAAAATAATAAAAACTTAATATATTTTCAACTTAAATGTAAAATTTATAGTATTTTATAAATTTTAATGAATTTGTGTAAATAAAAAAACTCTCCGTTTTGGAGAGTTTGCTTTATTCCTGAATCATATTATCACGGGTGTTTTTCTGCACTGCGATGGCTCCGAAGAGAGCCAGTAAAAAGGCAAAGGCATAAAAACCTTTTTCACTTGGAAGGATGGTGGCATTCCAAAGTCCGATGGCCAGTAGTACAATCGATGATAATGTTGCAAACCAGCAGATTCCATAATAAATATCGGTTACCTGAATGTTTTCTAATCTGTCACGTACTGCTTTCTGTAACGAAACCACAGCAAATAAGCCATAAAGAAGGATGGTGAAATAATATCCTTTCTCATTCAGCAGCATTTCTGCTCTTGCAAGACCGACAATAAAGCCTATCATTCCTGCTCCCAATGCTACCCACGACGCAGCCACAAATGCATTCGATACTCTTTGTTTTTTCATAGTTTAATGTTTTATTTAAGAGGGCTAAGATATTCATTTTTTATAAATAGAGCTGTGACAAAGGAAAAATATGGGAAAAATACTGGATAGAAGGATGAAGTAGGTGTATGTTTCAGGCTCCCTTCGTCTAAACTCAGGATATCACCCGTTACTATTGAATAATATAAATCTATTCATCATTCATCACTCATCACTCATCATTTATCAATTATAATTCATCATCTTCTCCTAGCCCCGATAGCAGCGTTTACCCCGAAGCATGAGTGGGAGAGTTGGTGGGTAAGAGGCTGGGGCAGGTTGGAGCGAGGAGTATGAGCGGATAGCGGGAATCAGCTCATAAAAAAACTCTCCAAAATGGAGAGCCTTGTTTTACAGAGTGATATATTCGTAAGTATATTTTGCATAATCATTATTATCCAGTTTTACCATGACCTGAGTTGGCAGTTGATTACTATTATATTCTATCTGATAGGTAAAATTCATAATTTGACTCCAGTTTCCAGTGCCATCTTTGCCACTTATTTTTACTGTGGTATAATTATTTTGACTTAAAAACTCTGCTCCTCCCATAATCATTCTAAAATATTTGCCCATCAAAGAATAGGGATTTACCTTATTATCATATGAAAATTCTTTTTTATTAGTATGTGGACCGCCGATACCATCACTAACCGAAATTTCTTCCGAAACATTATCACCACTATAAGTATATGACATGGTAGACGGAATGGGACAACTGGAAGACTCACAAGTAGAAGTAGCAGTAACTTTACCATAAGTATAAGTCATTGTTGTATTATAGTGAGTATCTGGATCTATTTTCTTGATCATCGTAAGCTGATCACCATTATAAGTAAAGGTTTTATAATAAGCTACGGTACCATCTGCTTTCTGGTAAGTGATTTTTGAAGGTTTTCCGGCACCATCATATTCCAGAACGGAGGTTGTAGTTTCTGATGTAATTTTAAGTAATTGTTTCTGACTGTTATAATCTAATTTTGTAATACTGGTGTGCGGCCCGGAGGGACTTGTATAATAAACTGTAGTGACTTTACTTAATAATATTTGAGAATCAGAAGGATTGGGTTCATTATTTTCGTCATTATTGCTACTGCAGTTGAGGAATAAAAATGAGCTCATCAACCCGATAAATAATTGGTTTTTCATGTATTTAAAAGTTTTATTAAATAAGGATTAAATATATTCATTATTTATAAAAACAGGCTTAATTGATGACGAATATATCAGATAAAAAAACTCTCCAAATTTTGAAGAGTTAAAGCCTTATTATTGAGTGATATATTCGTAAGTATACTTCGCTGAAAGATTTCCGTTGGCTTCTTTTGAAATCACCTCAGTAGGATAACCAGCGCTGTTGTATTGAATGGTGGAAGTTCGGGTTTGATTTTGTGTCCAGACTCCATTACTTTTATAGCTGATTTTTTCCGACAGATAATTGTTTTGACTTACAGCGTAGGCTCTTCCCATCATAATTTTTAAATATTTGTTGATATTGATGTATGGGTTCTGTTTATCATCATATGAGTAAACAATTTTTGTGCTGTAGCTGGATCCTCCACCTTCTGAAATTTCTGTTGAAATATTGTTTCCATCATAAGTATAAGTATCCACGATGGGGTTGGAACAGGCTGGTGACTGGCAAAGAGATGAAGAAATTACCTGTCCGTTGGTATTATAATTATAAGTAATGGTTCTGTTATAATCCGGATTAGTAGTATAAATGGCTTTAACCGTCGTAAGCAGATCTCCATTGTAACTATATGCTGAGTAATAGTCTACCGTACCATCTGGTTTATAATATGTGGTTTTAGTTGGTTTTCCGTTACTGTATTCAAACTTGGAAGTTCCTAAAGCTGACGATGTTTTGATAAGTTCACCCTGATTATTGTATTCCAGAGTTTGTATGCTTGTCTGCGGCTGCAATGGATTGTCATAATAAACTATTGTGACTTTGCTTAATAATACTTTAGAAGAGGTATTGTTTCCCTCATTATCATCATTACTGCTGCAGCTGTTAAAGAAGATTACAGAGCCCGCGAGCCCCAGAAATAAGAATTTTTTCATGTTATTTTTTTAGGGGACAAAAATAACGAATGCTTTATTTCTCCGCATAAAAAAATCCCACTATCTTACCAATAGCGGGATCATATCATGTTTTATTAAGATCTTAGTATCTGTAGTATTCAGGCTTGAATGGCCCTTTTACGTCTACACCGATATACTCAGCCTGCTCAGGAGAAAGAGTTTCAAGCTCCACGCTTAATTTCTTAAGGTGTAAAGCAGCAACTTTTTCATCCAGGTGCTTAGGAAGCATGTATACTTCGTTTTTGTAAGCTGCAGAGTTATTCCATAGTTCGATCTGAGCTAACGTCTGGTTGGAGAAAGAGTTAGACATAACGAAGCTTGGGTGGCCTGTAGCACATCCTAAGTTAACCAATCTACCTTCTGCAAGGATGATTACTTCTTTTCCTTCGATTGTATAGATATCCACCTGAGGCTTCACTTCAGATTTAGTATGACCATAGTTTTTGTTCAACCATGCCATATCGATTTCATTATCGAAGTGACCGATATTACAAACGATCGCTTTATCTTTCATTTTAAGGAAGTGCTCTCCTCTTACGATATTGAAGTTACCTGTTGTAGTGATGATGATATCAGCATTGTCTACCACAGTATCTAATCTTTTTACTTCGTAACCGTCCATAGCAGCCTGAAGTGCACAGATCGGGTCGATTTCCGTAACAGTAACGATAGAACCAGCACCTCTGAATGAAGCAGCAGTACCTTTACCTACGTCCCCGTATCCGCAAACTACCACTCTTTTTCCAGCAAGCATTACGTCTGTAGCTCTTCTTACTGCATCTACAGCAGATTCTTTACATCCGTATTTGTTGTCGAATTTAGATTTAGTAACCGAATCATTTACGTTGATGGCAGGCATTACTAAAGTTCCGTTCTTCATTCTTTCGTAAAGTCTGTGAACACCTGTAGTGGTTTCTTCAGAAAGACCTTTGATATCCTTTGTGAACTCAGGGTATTTATCAAAAACCATGTTTGTTAAATCTCCACCATCATCCAGAATCATGTTTAATGGCTTTCTGTCTTCACCGAAGAATAAAGTCTGCTCAATACACCAGTCAAATTCCTCTTCATTTAATCCTTTCCACGCATACACCGGAATTCCAGCAGCAGCAATAGCAGCAGCAGCGTGATCCTGTGTAGAGAAAATATTACAAGATGACCATGTAACTTCAGCTCCTAAAGCTACAAGAGTCTCGATAAGCACAGCCGTTTGGATGGTCATGTGAAGACATCCTGCGATTCTTGCTCCTTTCAGCGGCTGAGATGGTCCGTATTCTTCACGGATAGCCATCAGACCTGGCATTTCTGCTTCTGCAAGGGTAATTTCTTTTCTACCCCATTCTGCAAGGGAGATATCCTTAACTTTATAAGGAACGTATTGTGTTGTAGTACTCATATGTAATGAATAGTTTTTAAAATTCAATTGATAACGAAAGGCAAAATTACGATTTATAATTAAGATATAAAAACGGCAAACCAAGTTCAGTTTTATGAGATTAAACATAGCTTAATATTATTTAGTCTTAATATAAATAATTAATTTAGCTGATAAACAAATATATTATGAACCAAACCCATACAGAAAAGAAAATAAAACCTGTTGCTCCCAAAGTACAGGAACTGATCAATGCTTCAAAAAGTGTAATTCTTGCTACTGTTGATGCTGAAGGAAATCCTAATTCAAGCTATGCACCTTTTGTACAGGTTGATCAGACATTCTATATTCTGGTATCTTTCATGGCAAAACATACTAAAAACCTTGCAGACGGAAGAAAAACATCCATTATGTTTATTGAAGATGAATCTGCCACCAAACAGATCTATGCCCGCGAACGTCTGACCATTGAAGCAGCCACTTCTCAGATTGAAAGAGATTCTGAAGTATGGAATGCTGTTGTTGGGAAACTTAGAGAAACTCATGGCAAAGTAGTAGAGGTAATTTCCGAAATGGGAGATTTTATTTTAATTGCATTGCAGCCTGTAAAAGGCTCTTATGTAAATGGTTTCGGAAGTGCTTATTTTGTAAATTCAAAACTTGAAATTATAGAGCACAGAAATGATGTGAATCATCAGTCTAAATAATTAGCTGGAAGATGGAAGAATGATGCTGGAAGTTATAAAGATTAAGGAAACAAAGAGTTTGTTTTTTCCTCAACGGAAAATTATTTTTACGATGAATAGTAACTTCCATCTTCCGGCATCCATCTTCTATTCCTTTCAACTTCCGCATCTTTTCACTATTTTTGCCTAATAAAAAAATAATGCCCCTCTACAGAGATTTTTCAGATGACAATGCCACGATTCTGGTTTGGAAGTATGATGAAAGTGAAGAACTTGATATCAATGAACTTCTTGAACCGGAAAATGCGGAAAAGGTAAAAGATTATCATCCTAAAAAATTGCTGGAAGTTCTGATGGTGCGCAAGCTTCTGAAAGGATTAAAGCCTAATTCTAAAATTTTATATAAAGAAAGAGAGCCTTTTCTTTCTCCCTACGATGCGGAAATATCTATTACGCATTCTTTTCCTTTTGCAGCGATTGCTGTTTCTAAAAATAAAATAGGAATTGATATTGAGAAATTCAATCCTAAGATTTTAAGAGTGATTGATAAATTTACCTATGAGAATGAGCGTGGATTTATTCCGGAAGACAAAGCGGATACTTTCTATACCATTATATGGAGTGTAAAAGAAAGTATGTACAAAATTCATCACTCAAAATATTGGTCTTTAAAAAAGAATTATGAAGTAAAGCCTTTTGAGCTGAAGCACCTTCATAAAATCAGTTGCCGTGTTTACGATGATCAGTTTTCAGATGAATTCAAAGCCAGGGTGGAATTCTTTGACGATTACTGCTTTACGATTGTGGAGGAGTAGGCTCAGTTTCGTTTTTATATTTTTCGATCACTTTTCTCTGCTCTTTTGCGACATCATAGATCAGCTCAAGAATATCGTGGATATTTTTAAGCTCGGTTAAATGTGAAATTTTATCAGGATCTCTTCGGTCAACAATTTCATTTTCTTCAATCTCTGTTTTTCTTTTCAGGAGCATATATTCAATGGAGGAATCTTCCGGCTCAAGGCGGCTTTCCATTTTCAGTGTTTCGTTAATATCATTTCCGTTGAGAAGGGTAGAGGTTTGCTGCATTTCGGCCTCAATCTTTCTGCTCCAGCTTTCAGCATCTATTTCAGGATACTGCTCATTACTTTTTGCATATTGGGATAGGGAAGCCGTATAGGCAGTAATCAGGTGAGATGTTGCCACAAACTGGTGAACCACTTCCAGTTTTTTCTGCTGATTTTTAGGATCAGAAATCATTCTCTGGAAATTATCGGAAAGGTTAGCCAAAGAAATAATGGCATTTTTTCGCTTTACCTTATAATCTTCGAGATCGAAATTTCCCTGTAGGAATTTGGAAATCACGCTCTGGAAGTAGATAAGGTTGTCCGCGGCAGACTTCTTCATTAGATCCAGGTTTTGCGTATGTTCCCAAACCGGCAGTACAATATATGACACGGCAAAGGCAATGATCCCGGCAATAGCAGTATCCAGGATTCTGTCTTTAAAAATAACATTGACTTTCCCTGGGTTTAAGAAATTAAAGCTGAGGAATACATAGATTGTCATAAATAATACCGCCCAGAAATATCTTCCTTTCAGAAAGCTGAAACACATGATCATGCTGATCAGAAGGATCGCAAATAAAACGCCATTAATATGGACAAAATGGAGAATGGCATAAGCTATACTTGCTCCGGCAATGGTTCCATAGAGACGGAGAAGGTTTCTCTGTTTAGTGATGGAATATGCGGGTTTTAAGATCGCTGTAATGGTAATTAATATCCAATACGTGTGTCCAAGTCCCAGAAAATCGAACATAGAAAAAACGTATCCCAATAGCAGAGCTGTTGTAATTCTTATAGCATGGCGAAAATGGGAAGATGATAAGGAAATATTATTTCTCAGAACCTTAGCATTCAGTTTAGGTTCATTGGGCATAAATTTCTTAAGATCCAACCCTGTAGATAAACTTTTCGCCAGCTTGATATCCTGTGAAAATACTTTATATATTTCGTTGATTTCTTTCGTGATTTCATAGATACGCATCAGGATCTGGCGCAGGATCATGAAATTTTCCAGATTGTCGGGAGAAAGCTGTTTATTTCTGAGTTCGAAATAATTATAATTTAAGTTTTTTAATTCCTCTTCCAGATTAAACATCGGCTTGGCTCTGGTACCACTTTGCAGGGCGATTCCGATATTGGTGATCTCTTCCGCCAGAAGGTTAAGATAATCATGGATATTCACCAGGATCATACTGTCTTCAAAGCTCTGCTGTAACTTTTGATAGTCACTTTCCGAGGTCATCAGTTTTTCATGAAGGTCCATCGAATTAAGAAACATCAGCATTAATAAGCGGCTGGTGGTCGTAGATTCATTGACAATAGTTCTGGTTTTGAAAACGGTTTCTCTGGTATCTTCCTGAAGGTTTTTTATTTCAATCTGCTTGGCAATAACCTGAGTGGTCAGCTTATTAAAATCCGGATTTTTCTGATAATAATTGGCTTTGATCTTTAAAAACTCAGCCAGCTGAAGATAGTTTTCGCCAATCATCTGACTTGCCAGTTTATAAGGACGGATGGTAGTTACAATAAGGAATATCAACAGAAACCATATACAGCCGGAAGCAAATATCAGCAGACTTTTAAAGATATTGCTTCCTGTAAGATGCCCGTCAATAAAGATAGCGAGTACCACAAGGGATAATGAGCCTACAGCAGCCAATCTCTGGCCATAAACGCCGATCAGGGAGAAAAACATCCCGAAGACAATGACTTCCAGAATGACCAGCACTTTAATATTCATCACAAGACTGGCAATAAGTGCTACAAAGACAAAACAGCAGATCGCAAAAGTAAGGGCATTTCTTCTTCGGATAAATGGACCTGGCTGGTCGGTAAGGGCTACAAAGCTGGTTCCTAGTGGGAAAAGGAAGTATTCTTTCAAAATCCCGAAGTGGGCGAGGACTAAACAAGGCAGAACAGTAGCTAATGTAATTCTGATCGCAGAATATACATACTGACTGGTTACAAATTTTTTTAGTTCCGCCGAATAGTTCATATTACAAAAATAGCTATTGAATTTAAGAAAATCGCCATAAATAAGAGACTTTTATTAACTTAAATATTATATTTTTTTTAATTAAGATGTAGTATTATTTAAAATAAATTGACAGATGAAACATATGAATGAGTCGCCACTTACAATTCGTCATTTTTTAACACAACAGCTAACAAATCCTGTTCCACGAATTCCTATCTTAGCTTATCTCAAGCGTAAATTATCATTTTATGAATTTCATCAGTAAAAATATAGTGGCCATTTTGTTTCCTTTGATCATGTTAAGCTGTAGCTCACAGAGCAAAAACAGTTTTAAAGCAAAGAAAATATATGAATCAAAAACCCTGATCATTACTCAGATTTCAGAGAATTCTTTTATTCATACCTCCTTTAAACAGACCAATGATTTCGGGAATGTACCCTGTAATGGATTGATTGTAAAAGATCATCACGAAACCGTTGTTTTTGATACACCTACCAATGATAAAAGTTCAGAAGAGCTGATACAATGGATTAATGAAAAGCTTGATTCGAAAATTAAGGCCATTATTCCAACCCATTTTCATGATGATAGCTTAGGAGGATTAATGGCTTTCCATAAAAAGAATATTCCCTCTTATGCATATGCTAAAACCATCGAATTAGCAAAAGAAAATAATTTTGTTATTCCTGAAAACAGTTTTAATGATTCTGTTATTTTAAAAGTCGGGGATAAAGATGTCATTGCAAAATTTTTCGGTGAAGGGCATACAAAAGACAATGCTGTGGGATATTTTCCAGGCGAGAATATTTTATTTGGAGGCTGTTTATTAAAAGAGCTGGAGGCGGGGAAAGGGTATCTGGGAGATGCCAATCTTTCTGCCTGGTCCAATACCGTTGAAAAAGTAAAAAAAGAATATCCGGATGTGAAAATTGTTGTTCCCGGACATGGCGACTACGGTGATGGAAAACTTCTTGACTATACGATTACATTATTTAAAGGTCAATAGTGAATTTTTGCTTCGCAAAGTGAATAGTGAATGTTTGCAGCATAAAAAAATTGACAAGCGAAGCGGATTGACGATTGACTATTCACGAATCAAAAGTGAATGGTGAATGATTGCAGCATAAAAAAATTGACAAGCGAAACGGATTGACGATTGACTATTCACGAATCAAAAGTGAATTTTTGCTTCGCAAAGTGAATGGTGAATGCTTGCAGCATAAAAAAATTGACAAGCGAAACGGATTGACGATTGACTATTCACGAATCAAAAGTGAATTTTTACTTTGCAAAGTGAATGGTGAATGATTGCAGCATAAAAAAATTGACAAGCGAAGCGAATTCACCATTGACAATTGACATAAAAAAAGCCTCCATACAAAAATGTATGAGGCTTTTTATATCGCTTTTTCTTTTATTAACGATCGTTGTTGGATGTTTCTTCTCCAATGTTCCAGGTTAGACCGAAACGAAGCGTGTTATCCAAAGCACTGTTGATCTTAGACATATTGATCAGGTAAGAAAGATCAAGTCCGAAAGAACGGTATCTTAGCCCAACCCCTGCTGTTGCAAACTGTCTTGCTCCCTGCTCTTCACTTTCATGGAAGTAACCTCCTCTTACAGAAAATGCATTGTCATAAGAATATTCCAGAGCACCACTGTACATGATACTGTTTTTATTTTTGAAAGATTTTCCGATACCAGCCATTGGTCCTACATTCGGGATCTGGTAGATAGGCTGTCTTGTATTCGGGTCTATTCCTGCATACTCAGATCCAGGAACTAATAGTTTTGAACCTTCCACAGAAATTCCAACTCTGTTCATATCATCCAGGTACATATCGTATCCAACCCCTAATCTTGCCATAGTAGGAAGATAAGATCTTGATTCTTCATTCCCTGTATAATCCAGTTTTGGACCTAAGTTCTGAATAGCTAAACCTGCATTGATTTTACCATCATATCCGCCAATACTGGAGAATCTTGGAGAGGTATAGTATCCTGAAACGTCTACTGCAAAACTGTTCGCAGCCTTAAGTGTTGTATCTGTGTTGAATCCTCCGGCTAAGTCTGAACGGATAAATCTACCGGTAACAGCTCCGGAGAATGAATCAGAAAGTTTCAAAGCGTAGGCAACGTCAATGGAGAATTCGTTTGGTTTTGATGTACCCATTGAAGCAATTTCTGTACCCACCAATTGAGTCAGGTCTACCTGTCCCATATTGAAATAATAGATACTCGCGGAGATTGTAGATCTTTCTTCCTGTCCTAAAAACTTATGGAACGAAGCATATAATAAGAATACATCATTGGTAAGTTTTCCCATGTAAGGCGTATAGTTAAGACCTACGGAAGAACTTGTCCTGCTGAAAGGGTATTTAGCCGCATTCCAGAATTGTGAAAATGCATCCGGAGAGGTTACCACCCCCTGATCTCCCATACCTCCCGATCTTGCATCAGGTGCAATTCTTAAGAAAGGAGCTCCGGTAAGAACTGGGTTTACTTTACCTAAATCTTGCGAATAGCCTAAAAAACCAGCACTCAAACCAAATCCTAATAGCAGTTTAGTAGTTAAATTCATATGTTGTCTTTTATATATTATCAGTTTTTTATTAATATTATTGTCTATTGTTCTGTTTTATTATTTCAAAAGTACCATTTTTTCTACAGCTGTAGCACTTCCTTTGCATTTTTCTTGATTTTGACTTTTTGCAAATATCTTAAAAATATACGTACCTTTTGCTACAGTAGCTCCAAAATCATCTCTTCCGTCCCATTCTATGGCCTGACGAGGGGTTCTGAAGCCCTGTAGGAACGGTTCTGCAACCACCGGCTGCGACAAAGTTCTTACCAATCTTCCTGTTATTGTATAAATTTGTACGTTCACATCCAGAATATCATCACAATTGTGTTCAAACTGAATATAGGTTTTGTTGGTAAATGGATTTGGCCAGTTCAGCGGACGGTTTATTGTCAGATGCTGGTCAGACTCATCTTTAACTTCAAAATTTAACGTAGCAGTTGTAGAATTATTGTTTATATCCCAAACTTTAAATGTTAATTGATGCTGTCCTATTGCAAGATTTCTGAAAGGGTAGGTTACATTTCCTTTCTGGTATTCAGCAAGACTAGGATTTAAACATCCGTTTCCTTCTCCCGGAGCATAAAAATCATTTAAAACAACAGTATTGATAATCTGCCCGTCAAGATATACTGTAATATCATGCCCTACACCGGATCCTGTTGAATTGATTCCTGTATCATCGGTAAGACAGGCAAGAAGCATTGGATTCTGATTGGTAATTCCACCATCTGCAAAGTTGGTGTTGTTCATATACAGTTTTACTTTTGGAGGCTGATTATCATTGATTCCGTTTGGATTAATATCGCCTACCTGTACTGCCTGATTGTTGAAAACATCCGTTGACTTATTATCTGCATAGGCTAGTATTCTTCCCTGGCCTACAGCATAGTTAATGTCTTTAGGTACATAGAATTCAGCAGTGAAAACCCCATTTACAGCAGTTCCTGCAGATTTTACAATAGCACTTCCTTCCTCAGTATACTCTAAAACCGGAGATAAAACGCCACTGTTATTTAATGTTTTTTTATTTAATCTCTTATCAAAAATATTGATGCTGACCTTTCCGTTGAAGGTATTGTTCAGTGTTCCGTTTGGATTATTGATGTGTCCTTTGATTTTTACAAAATCCAGCCCTCTGATCAGTCCCGGAACAGGTGTTTCAATATTATCAATAACCAGGAGTCTTTGTGGTCTGCTTAATTTCATGGCAGGATCACCCAGTAAGTTTACTTTTAAGTGGTTACTGTTTGGTCCTTTTTGTTTTTTGGCAATTAAGTGGGCATTCCCCAGCGTATTAAAGTCGTCATTGGTTAACTTAAAAATATTCTGAGTAAAGGTATTGGTAAAATCACGTCCATAATCAACCCCGATAGCACGGCTGGAAGTAATCATGGTAGAAACACCTCCCTGTTTCATCTTAATAAACTGTTCTCCTACAGAGTTGGTTGAAGGTTCGTCCCATAATGTAAACTCACAGGTAATGGTAGATACAAACGGGAATCTGCTGTATACATTAGAGAAATTGTTGGCATTCTGAACTTCTGTGCTGGTAAGTACTCTTTCCTGTGCCCAGCCATTGATTCCTCCGTGTCCGAAATAAAACAGATATAAGCTGTTTCCGATAGCATTGGAAATGGCCTGGTTTACCTGCGGATATCTTCGTCCCCCGGAAGTACTCTGGGCGGTAAAGGCATCCATGTATAATTTTTTAACATTATACTCTTTAAGTTCCTGCTGGCCAGGCTGTTCAAATATGCCGGCAAGGGAGTTGTTCATGACATTGTGGAAAGGGCTTCCCCCTTCGTTGTTATCATCCACTACAAAGTCAAGTCGCATACGCCAGTCTCCAAACGGGCTCGACTGTCCCTGAAGGGAATTATAGTAAGCCAGTGTTTTATTGATCATATCTCCGGCTTCACTGGCATTGGCTGCCGGAATTCTGCCAACCGGAAGATCCGGAAGGTTGTTTTCAATTAATAATGTATTCTGCGGCTTGGTCATTACGATATAGTCATCCGTCACAAAAGAGGATACATAATCGGAAGACTGCTCACTCTGATAGCTGGCAACAACGTTTGAATTATTCGGAACCCTGTTTTTATAATCGTATGAAGCATCCCCAAGGATAAATACATATTGAAGTCTTCCCAGTGGAGTATTGAGTTTACTTACGAAATCTCTTATCGCGGTAAGATCTTTACTTCCGCTGCCATATTCCTCGTAGATTTTATTGATGTCAACAATTTCTACCTTATAGTTATTCTTGGTTTGATGGTAGTTGGCAATTCTCTGAGCCTGGCCCATCATTTCAGGAACGGTAAGGATCAGATAATCTACGTTTTGTATTGCGGAAAGATTCTGATTCGAGATTCTTCCCACAAACTGCGGACTGAAAGCCGCATCAGCACGGAAAGCTACAAACTCATTGTTGAAATTCTGATCAGCAGCTGTGTACGCAAAGCTGAAAGAACCGGCTCCTGCCTTATTCACTCTTCTATTGGCGTTTGTAATATCCGTTACATCCCATACCTGTTCTATAGCAGCAGCATTACTGATACTGAAACCATAGTCTGTATTGCTTCCACTTACAATTGAGTAATCCCTGAAGTTCATTTGTGAACCATTGAATGCAAGGTTTTCCTTATACTGAACCTCTACATAATCAAAATAGAAAGTTCCATTCGGATTCTTGGAGATATCAGGATTATAAACCAGTGTAAACTGATTTCCGGTAAGATTGGTTAATGTTCCAGTATAAGTTACCGGATAGAAAGTATACTGATACGAAGAGGTGTCTGTAGGAATTACCTGCAGCGGGTGCGGATTTAAATTGTTGATTTTAAAATCTATCGTATTCTGCTGGGAATTGTACGCTACCACCTGGGTTCTGTATCGTATTACATCATTCGCCTGTATCGGGGAATTGGTAGTAAATGTTACTGTTTTTTCATTGGTGAAAGGAATATCTTCTACCCATGTTCTTCCTACTTTTAACAGGTTTTTCTGATCTTTGTTGATCACCTGGTAACTGTCATACCTTGTAATCAGCTGGGCTGGAAGGTTTCCGTCTACAGTCGCAACCCTTTTTCCCGCACCTTTATCAAAGTTGATATAATAATAGGAGAAATCCTCATAGATGTTTTTGACATTATTGCTTCTTTCACTGAACCGGGTATCGTGTCTTTTAAAGCCGTTCCCGTTGGAAGTATCATAAAGGTTGTATCCGTCGGGACCCTGTGCATAGAAAAGAGCGTAGTCATTGTCATTCCATACCCCGTCATCTTCACCTACCACCTGAATGGCATTTTCCTGTAAAGCACCGTATCTTGGATCCTGGTTGTATTCGGGAAGCATGATTCCCCCGTTTCCATAAATTCTGAAATTTTTAGGATTTACAGAACCCGGATTGATTCCGTTGTCTTTTAAAAACTGCGAAGTGATTTTGAATACTCCGGACTTGTCTACCTTTATTTTATAAAAATTTCCACTTGATAAAGGATTGCCGGTGGTTCCTATTTTATTAACAGTTCCTGTTGTATTGATAAAAGAAGAAGCTTCCGAAACATTAAACGAAGATAATCTCTGAACACGGCCTTTTACATTTTTAAATAAAGCAATACTAATGCTGGCATAGCTTTCACCATCTAAAGTATAATAGGAAACATCTGCTACATCATAATCAGGAAGTCTGCCCTTATCCAGCTCAAACAAATCCTGATTTGAAACGCTTTCCCAGACAAGGTCTGAGATTTTTAATTGCTTTTCTCCGATTTTTTGCTTGCTTACGATAAAAACATTATTTTGGCTGTAAGAAAAACCTTCATTTTTAAAATTAGGAAGATTTAATTTTGTGTCACCAAAATCCTGGATTTTAGAACCATTCCATTCTATGGTGTTTCTTTGAGCGTAAAGTGTTGATGCAAAAGCGATTAAAGATAAAATCGTAATTTTTCGTTTCATGTTTACTATTGAAATTGCTAAATTACAAAATAAATGAAAATTTTAGAATTAAATTGTGATACAATAAAATTAATTTGTTAACGTTTTTCAAAAAAATCAAATGTTTACTTGATTTATTGAATAATTTATTTTTTCTTTGTACTTTGAAAATATTTATATCGACTATGAAAAAACTAAAGTTGTTTTCATTAATAGCATTAAGTTCTACACTTGCATTAACCAGCTGTGGCGGATCAGGAACCAGCAAAGGTGGCGGTACCAAAAAATTTGTCAGCAAAACAGGTTGGAAACCAAACGAAAAACAGGGTTGGTTTTTTGCAGGAAAGCAACAGAAGCAGAAGGGTTGGCCTGGGATGGTATATGTAGAAGGTGGAACTTTTACAATGGGATTAGTGAAAGATGATGTTATGCACGATTGGAATAACACACCTCGCAGAATGCAGGTAAGTTCATTCTTTATCGGAGAAACTGAAATTACTAACTACGAATACCGCGAATACCTTACATGGTTGAAGTATGTATTCCCACCAAGTGACCCGAGTTTTAAGGAGATCTATAACGGTGCTTTGCCGGATACCTTATTATGGGACAACAAATTAGCAAGAAACGATTATAACGAAACGTATCTGCGTTCTCCGGAATTTGATTACTATCCGGTAGTAGGAGTTTCCTGGACTCAGGCAAACAGATACTGTGAATGGCTGTCTGACAGAGCCAATGAAAAAGCTTTGATGCAGGCTGGTATTATTGCCAAAGATTTGTATATCAACGAATCCAACAACCAGGGAGGAACTGCTTTCAATATGGATAAATTCAAATCGAATGATCCTGAAATGCAGGGATATATCAATGAGAAAAGAATGCAGCAGAAAACTGGTATGAAAACGACAAACCAGAGATTGCTTGCAGCTAACAGAGCTCCGAATTCTGCAATGGTACAGAAGTTTAGACTTCCTACTGAAGTAGAATGGGAATATGCAGCTCTGGGTATGGCTAAAAACAGAGAATATAACCAATATCTGGGTAAAAAACCTCAAATTGAAAGATTAAGAGGTTCCAAAGGAAGAGACAGAGGAATGTTCCTTGAAAACTTCAAAATGGGTAGAGGTGATTATTCTGGTATCGCAGGTTGGAAAAACGACGGATCAGCTCAGACTTCTGACGTAAGACAATATCCATCTAACGATTTAGGAATCTACGGTATGTACGGAAACGTTTCTGAATGGACGGCTGACGTTTACAGACCTATCATCGATGAAGATTACAACGATTTCAACTACTACAGAGGAAACATGCCTCAGGCGATCGTAAGAAACGGTGACGGAACTTATAAAATGATCGACGAAGGTACCATCAAGTATGATACGTTAGCGGATGGAAGATTAGTTTACAGAGGACTTCCTGGACAATTCGAAAGACAAACTATTGCTGACTACAGAAACTACAGAGATGGTGACAGACAGTCTTCTTTAGAATATTACAGAGCTTCTGATTCTGCTGCCGGATTCGATATGTACAACGCTCCTAAAACAAGCTTCGTTGTAGATGGAAGCGGTAGAGTGAAACTACAAAAAGATACCAAAGACAGAACTTCTGCAATCTCTAACGAGGTTAGAGTAGTAAAAGGAGGTTCATGGCAGGATACAGCATACTGGCTGGATCCGGGACAAAGAAGATATAAAAATCAAAACAGAGCTTATGGTTGGGTAGGTTTCCGTGTTGCACAGGATGCTAAAGCCAGCGATAAGAGTAGAACTAGAAGATAATATTTATCAAAAAATACTTACAAAAAACCTTCCGGACTTTCGGAAGGTTTTTTTATTTTTGAACCATGAAACCGCTTGGGCTGAAAAGCCTGAAATACTCGTGTAGATTTGGCGGTTGCATGTCAATTCTTAAAAAAAATATATATTTCCACATGAATATAGAACAGTTTTATCCTTTATTTCTGCAGGCGGCAAAAGTAACCATTGACAGCAGAAAAATAGCAGAGAATGATATTTTCTTTGCCTTTTCCGGTGAGAATTTCAATGCAGCTACGCTGGCAGAAAAAGCCATTGATGACGGAGCTCTGGCAGTGATTGTTGAACTTCCGGAATTTGAAAACAGAGATAAAAACATTTTCTATGTTCCGTCTACGCTGGAATTTTTACAGCAATTGGCAATCTATCACAGAAGCCTGCTTCATATTCCTTTTATCGGGCTTACGGGAAGTAATGGAAAGACGACTACAAAAGAGCTTATCCATGCTGTTCTTTCGGAAAAATTTAACGTTCAGTATACATCGGGAAATCTGAACAACCATATCGGAGTTCCGTTGACAATCCTTTCCATTAAGCCGGAACATGAAATGGCTGTGATTGAAATGGGAGCGAATCATCAAAAGGAAATTGAATTCCTGTGTACCATTTCACAACCTGATTTGGGGTATATTACCAACTTTGGGAAAGCTCATCTGGAAGGCTTCGGAGGTTTTGAGGGAGTAATCAAAGGAAAGTCTGAGCTGTATGATTATCTTAAAAATAACAACAGAACAATTGTTGTGAATGAAAACGATCCGATCCAGGCTGAAAAGACTGAAAACTATTCACCTAAAATTACTTTTGGAAAAGAAACATCGGATTACAATTTTGAATCTTTTTCCGCTGAACATTTTGTAGGATTGACCTATCAGGGCGTAAAAGCCGTTTCAAAACTGACAGGAGAGTATAACTTTACCAATCTCTGTGCTGCTGCCAGTCTTGGCCTTCATTTCGGAATCAGCTTTGAAAAAATTAAGCATGCTCTGGAGCTGTATACCCCCACCAATATGAGATCTCAGGTGGTGAAAAAAGAGGGCAGGACTTTGGTGCTTGATACTTACAATGCCAATCCAAGCTCTATGACCGCTTCTTTAAATAACTTTATCAGTTTTGAAGGCAGCAAAACCATTATCATCGGAGATATGCTGGAATTGGGTGATGAAAGTGAGAAAGAGCATCAGAACATCTTAAAACTGGCTCAGGATCTTCATTTCGATGAGATCATTACTGTCGGAAAACATTTTAAAGCGGTTAATGATTCAGAGTTTGCTTTTGAAAATACGGCCGAATTAACAGAATACCTGAAACAGAATAGCATTCAGTCTGACAATATATTGTTGAAAGGTTCCAGAGGAATTGCTCTGGAGAAAGTGATCGACTTTATTTAAAGTAAGGAAGCTGGGCGCTGGGGGAGGAGTGTTCATGAAGGAAATTGAAGACCGTTCTCTTATTTCTTCAGCTTTATAAAATTTCATTGATCAATAAACACTTAAAGAAGTAATTGGCCGGATCGTAACTTCCGGCTTCATTCTTCCAGCTTCCAGCCTTCTTACTTATTTCTTCGAATCCCAGAATTCTTTTACGATTAGTTTGATATTTTTAAAAGTACTCGGGAACACTTCATTTTCAATTTCTGAGGTCGTTTTCCAGGCTACTTCGGTAATACCTTCTTCTATCTGCGGTTTGGAAGTATCTTCGCCGTCAAAGTTCATTTCAAACCAATGGGTGCATTTTAAGATTTTCTCCCCGTTTCTTTCTACATAGATATGATAAGTCGTGTTGATGAATTGTACAAGCTCAACATCACTCAACCCTGTTTCTTCCTCTATTTCCCGTACGGCAGACTCTTCTCTGGATTCTCCTTTTTCCATTTTACCCTTTGGAAGATCCCATTTGCCTAATCTTCTGATGAAAAGAATCTTACCTTCAGGATTATTAACAAGACCTCCTGCAGCCTCTATAATTCTGAAAAGCTTTTGAAACTCCTGCCAGATTTCATCCAAATTCTCTCCATACACATTAAGTTCCTGCACAGAAGTATTCTCCAGAAGATCCAGGGCGATCTCTAAAGTGGTATAATTTTCGTACCCAAGCTTTTTTTCAAGTTCTTCAGGATGCTTAGATAGTAATAATTTTTTTTCGTTGACAAAAACTTTATACATTTGTAATAGTTAAGAATTTAAATACAAAAATAAAAAATGAATTTAGAAGGACGAAAGATTATTGTCAATAAATCATCTAAAGAACTTACAGAGTTGCTGAAATCACCTGAAAATTATAAAGATTTTATGCCGGACGGTCTTCAGAAATTTGAAACAAGAGATAACGGATTTAAATTTGGATTACAGGGAATGCCTGAAATCGCTTTAAAAATAGATGAAGTGGATGATCAGAAAGCTGTTTTAAGATCTGCAAGTTCAAGTCTGGACTTCTCATTAACAGCGACATTGAACCCAATCAGTGAAAACCAGACTGAAGTTCAGATGTTATTTGAAGGGAAATTCAATCCATTCATCAAAATGATGGTAGAAAAGCCTCTACAGAACTTTATCAATACACTTACGGATAAAATCGAAGCTTATAAATAATAAAAACCTTCATTTTTGAAGGTTTTTTTATTTTACAGGAAAGTTGGCGAAAATAAAACAGATAACCAATAAATTACCTGTTTTTTAAATTATTAACCTATCTCTGTCAATAATAACGGCTTCGACAGGCTCAGCCAGACAACGCTTAAAAATTACGGATGGTTTGCGACCTGTCACCATGAGCCTGTCGAAGAGTTCCCAATAAGAATGCCGTTATTAATCACTAATCTTGAGTATTAATTAAAAGGATTAGTCAATTATTTTATTATAATTTTCTTTGTCAATGTCCTTTAATAATGGAAAATAACCTTTTGAAACATGCTTGAGCATTACTCTTCCTCATCCCTACATATTTCAACATTTCCGTTTTTCATAATAAATCTGTATCCGAAAGGTATTGCCAGATATTGTAAAATATCAGGTCGGGCAAAAGCAACATGATAAAAGTGAACCATCTTCAATGATTTAATATCATCATTATAGTCGTCTGTAATAAGATACCAGCCACTTTCGCCTTGAGGCGAATCATATCTGATTCCTTCAATATCTTTTCCTTCATAAACACCATCTGATATAACCACTGACTGATTGAAGTTTGGAAATAGAGGAATAAGATCATATTGTAAACACATTTCACTTTGCTGTCTAACAACTGAAATTGCCGTGTCACAACCTTTATTAAAACCGCTACCATCAGCGTTTGCTTCATATAGATCATAGCAGTTATCTTCATCCAGCCTGAATTGTAAAAGCCATGAATAATAGCCAATATTTTGGTTTTCAGAAATAATTGGCTTACTATCGACAATATAATCTATAATATACTTAATAACCTCTATATAGTTTTCAGGTTGATTAGTACCAATGGCAAATCTAATTTCTTTAGATATATAAGAATCTAATTCTTTTGTTTCCACATAAAGATTATCTAGCACATTTATTTGAATTCCTTTGTATTTTATCATCTATTCTCTATTTCCCATATTTCAATTTCTTTTTTAAGATAAGCCACATAATTTGTGGCTTATCTTTTAAACTTTAGAATATTTAATTAGGTGCCTTATGGCATTGCTCGACCTTAAAATCCTATTGAACCGTATTATTTAAGTTTATGATTATCCATAGTTTTTCAGCTCATCGCTTAAATCTTTAGAAAATTCTGTCAAATCAACAACAAATCCCGTTTTATCAAAAATTGGAAAGACATTAATTAAACAACCATGATCAGCAATAAAATCAATAATTTCATCCTCCAGATCATCCAAGTCTAGCTTTTTGACTTCACAATTTTCCCACCCATTAACCTTACAAAGTTCTGCATATTCCTGCGCGCTCCATAATGGGAATAGTTCTTCGTCGTCAATTTTTGACACTACGTAATCTCCATTAGTATCAATGAGAGTGTAAAAAATCTCAGAATCAGCTACTTGCTTTATAAAGTATTTATATCTTTCTGTCGGCTCTAAAGCGATAACACTTTCAATCTCTTTTTGATTCATTTTAATTCTTTTATTTAATTACTTCTTATTTTCCATGTGTAAAACTGATTACCTTTTTGGTTTTTACATTTACTTCCGCATAAGCTACGCCTCCCAGTTTGTTTTTAGGTAGAGTTCCTTGAACACTCCAAATACTGTCATTTTTTTCTGCAACAAATGGTTTTTGTTTATTTATTGCTGAGTTACCATAAATTTGCTTCCATTTCCTTTCAGCTATGGAAATGGCAATTTCTTTATCTGTTAGAGTCTTTTCTCCTTTATATGTATTACTCTTTTTACAACTTGTTACTGAAATTAATACTATAAGAATACAATATTTCATTGAATAATTTATTTAACAAAAGATAGGAAAAAACCACTGTAGTTGAACAATGGTTTATGTAATAAGTTCTTTTGACAAATTAAGTATAGCCCAAGGGATACCAAATACCTCTAAAATTGGGAGACAGAATATTTGATAATATAAGCTTGTCAAATCCCTTGCTACCGCAAAAATCCTTTGTAATTTAATTTAAAACTATAGATCAGAGCACCAGATTGAATTCCTAAAAACTTTTGTTTTTAATGATCTTATATTTTAAAAAGAAGCTCTTTATTATTCTAAATTCATATATCAACATCACAAATAATAAATACTGAATTAGTAGGATAAGTTCCACACGAAGGGATTCGTGCGGGAGCGAGGCTCAGATTATAAAATCCAAGACCTTACTTTTTAACTTACACACTTTGTGGGATAGTGTCTCAAAATATTTAAACGTTAAAGTGCCTAGTCCCAACTATTCCATTCTGAATTCTCATCCTCTCTCCATATTCCTTTCTCAATACCTAGCTTTAGAATAGGCTCTAAAGAATTATCAATTCCAAGTAAAGTTGCAATGGGAACTACTCTTAAATTATTTTTATCAACATCTTCTCCATTTTGAGTAAACCCTTCCCACTCATTTTCTTCCCATCTTGTTACCTCTGTTATTTTTTCACCAAACAAAACTTGTACTTCAGTTACAACTTGTGAATCTCGAGGTACTTCAAATTTCCATTCAATTCTATCATCAAGCCACTTCCAGATAATATTATCTGCATTCCACTCAATTGACATGTCTGGAATATCCAATGTATAATGCTTATTATCAGGTAAAATTTGATATGCCTTAAAACTTTCAATTTTATAATAGTCATAAACTCCAAGCATCATAAACTCATTCCATGATTTGTGGACTTCCCTGAATCTAAATGTTCCAAACCCCTCTATTTCTACAGAAATTTCCTCAGGATTTATATTTTTGGTGAGTTTAGGAACAATTGAATTAAAAATCTTTAAAAGATCTTTATACAGATAGTTTTCATTTCCTGCTAATATTAATTCAAATTGTAGTTTTTCTAAATTCCCGATTGTATAAGCAAATCTAGGATTTTCGCTGGTTTGCACTACAGTAATATGAAAGTTATCTTTTTCAATGTTATTTTTAATTCTTTGGAAAAATTCCTCTTTATTATTCATTTATATATTTTATTGATTGGGTTAATAAAATTTAGGGTATTGTTTCCAACACCCTAATGTAAAATTAGTAATTTCAAAAAAATACTAATTATTTAATATCTCTTCAGCAATTTTTACAGACTCCAAGGTTTTATCATACAAAATTTTATCATAATCCTCTGGAATCCACTCTTGCAAACCAAAATGAGCTTTTAATGCATTTTGAAATCGAATTGGGCCGACTTCATTTTGATATGAAAGACTATCAAATGTATCTTTATCAATATTTGCCAGAAAATTTCCCTTGTGGTCAACCAGCCTTGCTCCGTCAGGATATTCATCATTTGGCAATCCTAATTTATAACATGGAAACTTGACTGATGATAAATTAGACAACGTATTTCCTATTATCTCCCAATGCTTATGATACAGCTTTGCATCAACAGTATATCCTAAGAAAAGTATTTTTAAATCTTGTAACCCATTTAAGTCAACTTCTTCTTTTATATTATACTTTTTGTCGAAAACGATCATTATAAAATTATGCTTGTGGTTTGGCATATAAACAATTTGTCCTATTCCAAATTCATCATTCTCAATGGGAATTGTAAAAACATCACCCACGTTTAATTTAAATCTTTTAGCCATCCTATGAATGTTTTGGTACTTTTGGTTGTTTAATTTGATTTCTTTTATTTTCTAATCCTCCGTTAGGATTAGATTTATTAGTTGGTCCTCCTCCTTCGTCTATATGTTTTTGTTCTTTCTTATCAAGATCCTTACCCGGTTTTCCTCAATCTATAATATTGAAATCATAATCTGCATCGGGGTTTTTTCTTTGATGCTCTTTTTTTCTTTTTTCATATCTACCCTCATTTTTTGCCTGTCCCACGTAATCTTTTTCCTCTCCATTTTTATCTTTTCTTTTATAGATAATACCTTCTTCTCCTGAATTTGTATCACTTCCTTTATTTTCGGCTTTGCTATCTCCTTTTTGATTAGAATCGTTATTAAGTACACGGTTAGCGATTACTAAGCCGGTACTACCTACTGCTACAAGAACATTAATTTGGGTACCTAATCCCCGCATTAAACCATTGTAATTATTAATGGCATTGCTCTTCATCTGCTCATACACTGCTGATCCAGCTCCCGCTTTTGCAGCATATGGAGGAGGAGGGGCTACTGCACCAGGTGCATAAATTGGTAATGGTACAAACTCAAGACCTTCCAATTCTCTACCATCAACAACTCTGTTTTCCGAGAAATTATAATGCGACTGATAAGCATATTTTTCACTTAATGGGTCAACATTGAAGAACCTTCCCATTGCAGCATCATAGTTTCTCCATCGGTAAAAGCTCCACTTAGTATCAATCTGGTTTTCCTGCCCCTGAGAAGAGTATCTATAGGCTGGAGATACTGTACCATTAATATTTAAATCCCCTCCAAATTCAAGCCCGAAAGGATAGTAATGGTTGGTCCTGTCAATTTTCAGGCTTCCGGAAGCATCTTTGTAATACGCCAGTCTGATGTTTCCTACCTGATCTGTGTAGTTGTAAATGTCGGTTTTTCAAAAAAGAATAAAGCAGACAGCCAATGAGACTGTCTGTTCTAATCACTATTTTTAAATAGTATTGCTATTTTTACTTATAAGAAAACAATGTGAAACATAGTCACTTTTCATCTAATGATAAAGGGATAAACTTCATGAAATATAACTTAGCCAATTATTAATAATATGTTCTTGGTGTATTAGACAAAGTTAAATTGAGGCTATCACTCTTTTTTTTAATATAAAGATACTTATGATTCTCCATATCTTTTTTTTCCAAAATAATTTTTTGAGGTCCTATGTTAATTTGTAATTTTTCACAAGTTGATTTCTGCGAATAGTAATCTGCTAAATTTATAGTATTATCAGTTGTTATATTTTTACTAAAGATCTCTTTAGAATCACATTTCATAGAAACCTTTTCGTTATCAAAATAATCTTCAAAAAAAATATTAAGAAAATTTCCCTTTATGTCCAGTTTTTTTTGCAATTCTGTCAAGTTGGGATTTATATTTTCCTGATTTACTGTGTAATTATATCTTTGTTGACATTGGCAAAAAAAGGATATAATTAAAAATAAAATAATTTTTTTCATAGGTATTATGGATTAAAAGGTGATACAAATTGATTATTTTCTACTTCCACTTTAGTCGTTACAGGAACATACTTTTTAATTTCGCTTAGTTGTTCCTTTGTTATAGTTTCACCACTTGTTTCAGAATTCATCAGATTATCAAATTTCACACTTTGCTTTACTGTTGAAGGATTTGATGGATCTGTCTCATGTTTTAACCCAACGGTATGACCTAACTCATGACTAGTAACTTCTCCTGAGCTACTTCCTAAGATAGATTTAATTTGAATCCTGTTTGATTGAGAATTACCCATAATATTCACTTTTCTTACAACAAAAGGACTACTTCCACCTTCTATTTTGTCAACAAAATCTATATAATAATCGCCTTTTTCAACTTTGTCAACAAAACTAATATTATTTACTTTTGTATTTGTATAAATACCTTCATTATCTGTCCCTGAATATACTTTTTCAACTGTTCTAACGATTTCTGCTGTTCTTATTTTCACATCTTCTGCAGTCATAATTTTACTGCTATTAAGAACTTTAAAGTCTATATTATATTGTATTTGCTGACTTCCGTCTAAATTTTTATAGTGTACTCCAGCCCATTCGAGCCCTTCTAATTCCTTACCATCAACAACCCTGTTTTCAGAGAAATTATAATGCGACTGATAAGCATATTTTTCACTTAATGGGTCAACATTGAAGAACCTTCCCATCGCAGCGTCATAGTTCCTCCATCTGTAAGAGCTCCATCCTGTTTCCTGTTGTTTTTCCTGTCCTTGGGAAGAATACTTGTAATTGGGAGTAATAGAATTTGCAGTGCTCAGATCTCCGCCAAACTCTAACCCGAAAGGATAATAGTTCGTTGTTCTGTCTATTTTCAGATTTCCGGAAGCATCTTTATAATACGCCAGTCTGATGTTCCCTACCTGATAAAGAAATTTCGTTTTAAAATTTAGGGTATTAAAAAATAATACCCTAAATAATCAACATATTTATAAATTTATCTCTTATTGAGTTTTACAAACTTCAGAAGCAAAAACCTCCCCCTCAAATTGGGTTTCAATAATAGCGCATTTTCCTTCGATCTTTTTGATTGTGCAAAGATACCCACCATGAGAGTTAATATACTTATCAGTTTCGTCATGTTGACTTTTGGCAAGATCTAATAATAATATATATTGACAGTCGCTCTTCCATAATATTTTGTAGTATCTATCCTTCTGCATCTTTTTATTTGTAGATAGATCAAAAACCTCTTCTTTTTGAAGATCTTTGGATTTTTCTATAAGATACCTTTTATTAGTCTTCTTATTTATTAGCACAAATTTTCCATTTTTAAAATCCCTGCAAGATAGTGCTCCGGAAACAAATTCTTCAGAACTGCCTTGTAATGACAGAACAATGTGGAATAATATTAAAAACTTCATATTATTTTTAAAACTGTCGTTAAGAAGTAAGAATTTCAATCATTTCATCATCTCCAATTTGCTTTGCAAAGTCTAAAGGAGATTTATTATTGTTATTTTTTGAATTTGGATCTGCACCAAAATCTTTTAATAACTTCACAATATCATAATAACCTCTTGCATTAAATACTGCAACCCAAAGAGGATTATTACCATATTTATCATTCTTATTGATTTCGATAAGCTCATTGCCTAATAGTAATTCAGTTGATTCAAAATCATTATGAGCAGTACTGAAATGTAATGGAGTTTTTCCTTCTTTATCACAGTGATTAATATCTATTTGACAGCTTAATAAAAATTTTACAATATCAATTGCTTCAGATGCAATTGCTTCATGTAGAAGATTTTCGTCAAAATCATTAATAAAATCATTAACATTAAAAGAGTTAACTTCACTTTTAACACTATCCAATTCGTTAAGTCTTACAAATTGAAAAACGGTATCTATTTTATTTTTTTTCATACTTATGACTTCTATTTGCTGATTTTGATTCGGGTTGATAATTTTTCGGATTCCTATATTCCTCTAAGAACTTTTCTTTTGAAATTTTACCATCCATATAATCTTTATGTAATTTTCTATATTCATGTCCAGGCTTATGTCCCATATCCCATGATCTGGGTTTTATTGATTTATCCCATGTTAACTCTTCACCAGTATTCGGATCATAAACTTTGTTATCTTTTTGTTTGCCACTTTCCCAAACTTGCTCCACTTGATCTTTTCCATAACCTGGACGACTCTTACTATATGGCTTTTTTGCTACTTTTGCTTCTGCCTTTGCTGCTGCTTTCGCTTCTGCCTTCGCTTCCGCCTTTAATACCATTGAGGCTGCCTTTACCTCTACTTTTGCTTGCGGAACTAGATTTAAAGCTAATAATTTTGCAGCATCTGTTCTATTAGCAGGGTAACCATCAAGATCACGACCAGTAGCAATTGTGTAAAGTTCCTCAACAGGTGTCACTGTTTTAATAACGACCATAAAGGCTGCACTATTGGCTTCCTGATCTTCCCTCTCTGCTCTCGACTGGATACCACCTTTTTGCTTCATTGCCATCCTGAAACGGAAATCTTCACCTTCTAAACCCTCAAGCTCAACATTATCAACAACCCTGTTTTCAGAGAAATTATAATGCGACTGATAAGCATATTTTTCACTTAAGGGGTCAACATTAAAGAACCTCGCCATCCCGGCATCATAGTTCCTCCATCGGTAAGAACTCCATTTGGTATCAATCTGGTTTTCCTGTCCCTGAGAAGAGTATCTATAGGCTGGAGATACTGTACCATTAATATTTAGATCTCCGCCAAACTCCAATCCAAAGGGATAGTAATGGTTGGTTCTATCTATTTTCAGGCTTCCGGTAGCATCTTTGTAATACGCCAGTCTGATGTTTCCGACCTGATCGGTATAATTGTAAATATACTTATTTTGGACGAAATCATAATATCCTTCTGAGGTAGGAACGAAACTTAATACATCATTGGTATACTGAAAACCATCCAGATAATCTGTTTTGCTGGTGGTTTCCAGCTGTGATCTACCTGTTCCATACGTGTAGACTTTTCTCAGTTTGGCTCCGGCAGCATTATACAGATACTTTGTATTGACATTAAAAATGCTCGAAAAGTCATGAGTATTATATAATCTGCTAAATTTTATGTAGTTGGGAAGGTTGAGATAATTATAGTCAATCTGTAATATCCCTCTATCTTCATGGCTAATCATATTACCATTAGCATCATAGGGAATAGCAATTGATTCAGAAGCCGGATAGCCGGCATAGTTACTTGTAGCATCGCTTACCGTATTAACCTTATTTCCATCGTAGGTATAAGTGAGGTCATCAATCTGCTCTGCTCCAAAATTTTGCAATAATCTGTTTCTTTTCAGACTTTGGATATTCCCGTTGACATCATAGGTAAGGGCTTCATTATAATAATTATTCATCGGAACCGCGGCATTAGGCTCAGAATAAATGCCATTTTTTAATCTGTCTAATCCATCGTACTGGTAATTATACCTTCTGAAGGTACCATTATCCGCACTTGACCAGTCTATCTCCGCAATATTCCCATTATATTTCCCTATAGAAACAGTGGAATACACAGGATTATGGTATTTCATCTCATAGGCAAAAAGCTTCCCGTTAAGGTTGGCAGGGTCATTCACTTTGGTAAGCCATCCACGGATATTGTAGGTCTGGTCTATAGATTGTAACGGTGTACCCGTGGTATTGCCTGTCTTTTTATTGGTAAGTTGTCCCAGATCATTGTAGGTATTTTCTGCCAGCAGTTCTTCTGTCTGGCTGTTCACCTTGTGATAATGCTTCAGCAGTCTTTTCTGGTCATCATATACAAACCTTTCTTTGATCACCACTTCTGCATCTGCACTTCCTTTTTTGTGGTAGGTATAGCTTTCATCTACCGCGCCAGAAAAATCAAGCTTGAATTCCTTTTTAGTATAACCCCCTAAATGATTCCAGCTTTTTTCACTTACTTTTTCCCCTTTGGTGTTGTAATAGAAATAGGTTTTCGTCCAGTTATCGTCCTCAATGTTTTTTACATAGGATGCTGTGGGCAGACCTTTTGTAGAAACGCCTCCGTTGAGTGTCTTATCTTCATTTACAACATACTGTTCAAGGATTTTTGCAGGGGGAAACTCTTTGGTATCTCTTGGGTAAGAGTCGTAGTAATTAACTGTAAGCACCGTAGTAAAAGCTGACAGGAAATTGTTGGTATAATATACCATAATGCCATTTTTACTGAATCCTGTATCAGAAGGAGTTTCACTTACCACCTGTGTGGCAAGCTGGGATTGCATTGAAGCTCTGTCCCCACCCGAAACAAGTCCCGTATAAGCAATACGGCCTAAAGCATCATATTTGGTCAGCAGCCACTGTCCTTTATTTTTCAGGTTCACATCCTGGGTAAGGACCGGGCGGTCGGCAGCATCATACACTACCGATTCCCAATCGTCTCTTCCGGGCAGTCTTTTTTCCACCTGTCTGTCCAATCCATCATATCGGTACTGATAACAAAGACTGTTTACAATATCCGTGGTAACCACATTGCTGTTTTGTTCAATTTTCTTTACCGCCAGAGGGGGAATTACAAATGCCTTTTGCCCGTATTCATTGTACACATAATAGGTATCAATATTTTGTGTTCCATCTGTCCGGCGTACCAGCACCGTTTCACCACGTCCGTTCTGGAACTGGATAACAGGAGTTCCATCTTCATCAGTAACGGTATTTTTGTATAAGGTTCCTGCGGTATAAAACTCACTGCCTGGTACTACAGATACAGAAGAAGTTGTTTTTTTGTCTGTTCCAACCGTTGTAGTTACTGTATTGGTGACAAATTTCTTTACCTCACTCCCCAGGTTTGTTTCATATTTAAATTTCTGGGTGTGTCCGCTGCTCATCTTCCAGGGATCACCCGGCTGGGCCACTTGCAGCACCCTGTCCAATGGAGAATTTTCTATCTGCTTTTCCGTGTAGGCATTGGCTGTGTTGTAATAGGAATTAGCCGTACTCTCATTCACAATCCCGCTATGAATCGCCGAATTGAGCGAACTGGCCGGAACGGGAAGAATATCTTTAGCCTGTCTTCCAAATCCATCATAGGTAATGGGCGTCACCAGATCCTTTCCTGTAGTAGTTGCTTTTACGCTAATGATCTGTTTGGGTCTTCCTAACCCATCAAAATAGGTTATTGTTTCTGCCTTCTTGCTACAATCCCCGCTCAGACAGGTTTTGGACTGTATATAGTTTTCGGTTGTGCTTTGTGCATAGGTCAGCATCGCTGTAAACAGCAGACCTAAGAGTTGTATTTTTTTCATTGGTGTTT
The DNA here is from genome assembly GCF_046614675.1 of Chryseobacterium cupriresistens. NCBI lineage: Bacteria > Pseudomonadati > Bacteroidota > Flavobacteriia > Flavobacteriales > Weeksellaceae > Chryseobacterium > Chryseobacterium cupriresistens. Next base: position 183,997 of record NZ_JBKKJT010000004.1, read on the forward strand.
ACGGCTTATAGTTATACTTGAATTCTTTTACTACTTTATAACTGTAGGTTCCTGTGTTGTCTCTTTCCCTTACCTGAACCTGTTTCAGACGGTTGGCAGTATCATAGACATAAAGTTCCCTGACTCCAGAAGGTGGAGTAATGGTAGTGACTCCCACCAGAGGATCATAGGTATATTTGGTTACCATTCCTGCTGGCTGAAAGGCATCAAGGGCCAGCAAGAGTTCAGCTTCTTTGGTGGGATCAGCGGCATCTTCATTGGATTTCGCTACGATAGTACCGATCTGGCCTTCGATCTGGCTGTATAATGCTCCCACAACCTTGGCAATCGGCTTGGTCTTGTTATATCCCCACACAATACTTACAGGTGTACCGTCTTTCTCCCTGTATTGAAGAATATTTCCCTTGTCATCATATTTTTCATAGGTAACTTCTTTTGAGGAAACAGCAGGGCTCAAATTATCATAAGAGTTTACAGATAAGGGAAGCACTAAGTTTCCGGTAACCGCATGAGGCAGGGCAGTGGGGTAGACCGTTTCCTCACGGGAAGTTACTTTGGTGATATTATCCGCTGTTTGCTGTGTTTTGGTTTCCAGTGGAATTCCAATCATGTTTTTATCAATCATCAGCTGGTTGTTTTTCTCATGGGCATAGCTGTAGATGGTTTCAGAAATAGAATGATCAGGATGCTCGGTTTTAGACGATGTTAACTGGTAATGGTTTGGATTGGAATAGAAATAGTTTACTTCAGTTTTCACTGCATTTCCATTCAGGTAGTCGATTGTTTTCTGGTTTTGCAAATATGAAAAACGGGATATATTTTTATACAATACAAAATCCAGATTATCAAACTGCCCTATACCGCCTGAACCGCCTCCTATAAGCTCAAATCTCTTTCTGGTAGCTAATGAAAATGTTGTATTTATCCCTATATTATCTTCTGCATATTTATTTTCGACCTTTTTAATCAGATTTCCATTTCCGTCCAAATAAGTAAGAGAAAGTTCTTTTCCGCTTTTCCATGCAGTGTTTGAATGGGCTGTTCCAGAAATCACATCACCGCTGATACTCCCATACACGTCTATACCTGTATCGAATTCATGAACAATTTTTCCCCTTGCTCCTAAGTTTTCAACCACTCTGCTATAAAAGATATTAGGATTAAACGAATTATACTGGTTCACATTTGTAGAAGTTAAAATACTGTAGCTATAGGATAACGGAGGTAAGCAGTTACTCCCCGTACAAACTGAAATACTGCTTCTGTCTTCCAGAAAATACGGCTGATAAGCCTGAATAGTTGAGTATGATCCATCAGCATTTACATAATCATAGGTTTTAGTTACCGGAGTACTTCCCTCAGACTCATCTGTCGTTGATGCAATACGATAGCCTCCCAATAACTGATCCTGATAGCCTTGTGTAGGCTCTGAAATATAATAAGTAGCATGTACAGATGCGAAAGAACATGCAAATCTTGCTGTTGCTTTGAGGGTTATAGGTTTATTCTTTTGTCCGTCTATTGTAAATACACCTCCGGAGTCCGTAGAATAACTCTCACTTCTAAGCACAATCCCGTTCGAATCATACACTGTGATGTCAGCCGCCTGTTTTTGGCTGCTTAATATAGGAGAATTAAAGCAATTACCTTCACCATAGAGAGCATTACCGCCACTTATTTGAATCACTCCGTCTACTGCAGGGGTTATTGTAATTTGGGCCGAACTTGAATAAGTATTTCTGTCATTAAAGGTTTCTGTTCCTGTTGATCCCTGTTGGGCAGGAATAGTGACAAGTTCTCTCATTTTATGGTTCTCATAGGTGATACTTGTGGATCCTCCTGTAGGATATATTATTTTTTTTAATAGTCCTACCTGTCCGAGTGATGCATTTACACGCTGGTCTGCTCCGCTATAATTAACCTTAAACGGATCATTATCTTTATAAATCTGAGGAATCAGACTGGTGTTCATAGTCCCGTTATAATATCCCCACATATCCCTTCCAAAATTGTGTTTGTCAGGAAAACTATTACTATTATTATACTCGAAAAAATATTTCCTGCCAGATTTGATTTCATTGACGCTTTTTAAAAATACCCGGTCATTTGCTGTAATATCATAATTTAAATCAAAACTTTCTATCAGCTGTAATGAGGCATATTTTTTAATGGTCTTCAATAAATAATAATCCTCGTTTCGCTGTTGATATTCAAAAAAAATATAATTACCGTCCTGATCGTATATTTTTTTGATTTGTTTTCCCCAAACAGACTGGTTAGATTCCGAAACCAGCCCCATGCTTGGAGGAAGGGAATATAGAACTTCATTACAAAATACGGGACATGATACCTGGTTTGGATTTGTTGTTGGAGAGCCATATTTTGGAGAACCATTTCCTTTGGTGAAAATCATCGACTGTGATTTTCCGGTTACAGTAGTAAAATTGACATCGTAATAATCAATATTGATTTCTTTATTCTCAATACTTTTTACTTTAGACAAGTACCATGAACTTACATTTGTTAATGCACCACCAGGATGTTCTCCTGTATCGGTCATAAAGTTCCGGACCTTTTCAATACTATTAAAAGTGTACTCTGTTCCCTCCTCGGTTTTTATTACAAATCCACCATTGGCCCTGTCTATTTTACATCCTGACTTTTCTAGCTGTACGATTTCACCATTCTTTTTAATGATGAATTTTAAATTCTTTCCTGAAAAATTTGCCATATATAAATCAGGTTCTGAATCAAAATCATCATTTTTACATAAAGTCAGATAATTTACTACAACAGGATCATTCAGACCTAATACATCAATATTGGGTGTTTCAACATTTCCCTGTGTGTTTAGCTCATCTGGCAGGTCTCTTATGACTCTCGTAATGACTCCAGCGCTTATGAATCTCCAGCCCAGCCCTACAGAGCCATTGGTATCATCAACTTTAATTCCGTTGGATGAATAATTTAACGAAACAGGCAGCGTATTACTTCCTGATGAAAGTGAAGTAAGAGGAACGTCAATATTGGTACTCCCGGTAAATAATCCTGTCGGGATATTCCCAAAGGTTCCAAATTTAAAGGATTCCGGTGTCGGTGGGAAAATGGCTGGTACGTTTTTACCTACTTCATTAGGTGGTGTAGTTCCTTGTGCAAAAGTAGTATTAGCTAATAATAATCCAGCACAAATGATTATTTTTCTCATAATTTGTGTTATTTCTTGATTAATTTGGCATTCGCCGTTTTATTGGTATGAGTTTTTATAGTGATCAGATAAGCTCCCTGAACCAAAGCCTGGGTATTGATCTTAGTTACTTTGTTCTTAGTTTTTAAACTTTGAAGCTGTCTTCCGCTCATATCATATAATAGAATATCAGCATCCTTGAAATCAAAACCAATTTCCACATAAGCATAGTCTGAAACTGGGTTCGGATAGATCTTGATATCATATTTTTCAATTAACTGATCAACCTGCTTATCTCCCAGCTTTACAATTTTCCAGTTTTCTTTGCCGAGTTCTTCAGCACTGGTTCCGGCAACTATAATCGATCCATCTTTATTCAGCTTTAAATCGGCAAGCCTCTCTTCTTTTTTTCTCGACTCTCCCGGTACATATTTTCTCCACTGCTCAGTCCCTAATTGGTCAAGATATAATAGCCAAAACGACTCATCATCCTTCTCAATTCTTCCCTCAGCTTGGGTGTACCCACCTAAAAGCATCCCTTTAGTTCCTTTATCATCCGCCGAATGAAGAACACTCATTCCCATCAGGACATCACGGTTTCCAAAATTGTAAGACTTTTGGAATTGCTCATCGCCATTTTCCTTTAAAAAGACAAGCCAAATGTCTGTACCTTCTTTTATTCCGACATTCTTGTTTCCCGAACGCTCGGATCTGGATTCGCCACCAATGACATATCCATCAGAGGTTAAAGCTAATGTTCTGATATGATCATCACCTTTACCTCCAAAGTTCTTTTCCCATTCAATTTTTCCATTTTTGTCCAACTTGACAATCCAGTAGTCGCCTTCACCATAATTGCCGCTGGCTTTGGAATAAGCGTCGATCTTCACACCACTTCCAGCCTCCAGCTTCCCGCTTCCCGCCTTTACTTCAGAACTCCTTGAATACATTCCCAGTAATGCTCCTCCATCTCTAGTTGGAATCATCTTTTCTACTTCGTCTAAACCTTTTCCACCTAAGATCAATTGTGAAAGTTCTTTTCCGTCTTTATCCAGTTTTATGATCAAAACATCTTTAGAACCATAGCCTTTGGATGAGTTTTGAACATTACCGGCAACAAAGAATCCTAAATCTGTAGTTTGAATGACAGCTCTTGCTTCTTCATCAGAAAAACTTCCTAACGTTTTCTGCCATAGTTCATCTCCAAATTCATTGATTCTGATCAGCCAGATATCCGAACCTCCTTTTGATTCTTCTTTTTTATCCAATCCTTTTCCTGAATAAGATGTTCCGGCCAGAAGAAATCCTCCATCCTGTGTGGTAACAGTAGCAGACAGGTAATCATGGTTTTGTCCTGAAAAATATTTTTCAAAGACCAGCTCTCCCTGCTGATTGAGTTTTACTAATCTGAAGTCGTAGCCGCTGTTCTGCTTACTTCCAGCCTCCAGCTTCCCGCTTCCTGACTGTATAGAACTTCCTGTAATCAGATATTGTTGATCAATAGTTGTTGTAATCTGGCTTAAAAAATCCTGCGTACCGGACCTGAAATCCTTTTGCCAGAGAGTTTCCTGGGCAGATAGGCTCAGGAATGTGCATAAAGTGAATGCACTTAAGTAATTTTTTTTCATAGGCTTGTGTTATTAACTTGTTAAAATTATTATTAATAGGGGAATATATACTCCGTAAAAACCCCATATTTTCATTAATTTTTCTTAATATATTGTTTTCAATTTATCTATACAGACAAAGCTATATATGCATAGCGACAAAAGATGTCGTGTTTTTATCTTTTCAAACATTTATTGATAAGCTTTACAAATATAAAAAATGTAGTAATATAAGATTACAAAAATGTAGTATTTTATATTTCACTTTGTATAAGTGAAATATATTGAAGAACATAAAATCTTAGAACTAAAGCAAAGAATACCTGTCGAAATAGGTAATCGTATAAGAATATTTCGTGAAAAGAAAAAACTTTCACAAACGGAACTTGCTATGATGATAGGGAAGGATAGACAGTATCTCTATAAAATAGAAAAAGGAAAGGTTACTTCCAGTATTTTCACTATTTCAGTTATAGCCTGTGCACTTGACATTTCTCTGGCTGAGCTGATCGGTGAAATAAAAGTATGAAAATATCTAAGCAATAACTCCCGAACAATGATCCGCTGTACTTCCCGTGGCAGAAGACAATACATTGATCTCGTTATTCATCTTTAAAACGCCCATAAAGGCAAAAATCAGGGCTTCTTTATAATCGATGATCTCTTTTTCAGGGATGATCACTTCGGCCTTTGTTTTTGCTCTTATTTTTTCGATTAAAAAAGTGTTGTAAGCGCCTCCTCCGGTGATAAGGATGTCTTTTATACTATATTCATTGATGACGTTGGCAATCTGCTGGGCAGCATGTTCTGTAAAAGTGGCCAGAGCATCTAAGGCTTCAGTATTTTCAAGAAGGGGAAATATATGTTGATGGCACCATTCTATTCCCAAAGATTTTGGATGCGAAATCTGGTAGAAATCCAGGCTGTTAAGCTGGTTCAGTAAAGTCTCATCTACCTCTCCTTGTGCGGCTAGCGCTCCGTTTTCATCAAAATTTTTATGCAGCTGCTGGGCCAGATGGTTCAAAACAATATTCACGGGAGCAATATCAAAAGCGATCCTTTTCCCATCCCATTGTAAAGAAATATTGGAAAATCCACCTAAATTCAGACAGGCGCTGTATCCGGAGAAAAGTAATGCATCACCTATAGGAACCAGAGGAGCTCCGTTTCCTTCCATCAACACATCCTGGCTTCGGAAATCATAGATAACAGGTAATCCGGTTTCCAGCTTTATGGCTCTGCCGTCACCGATCTGCAGGGTGAATTTTCTTTTAGGCTGATGAAAAACGGTATGCCCATGAGAGGCAATCAAGTCGATATTTTCAAGCTGATGCTGATGAATAAATGCTTTAACCTGCTGCCCGAGATAAAAACCATACGCTGAATGCAGTTCCAGCAAATCTTCGGACGAAAGATGAATGGAGTTTCTAAGTTGGGTTTCCCAATCCTCAGAATAGGAGAGTGTTTCGGCTTTCAGGATTTTAAAAGTCCATGTGTCCTGCTTTTCAAATTCAGCAAGACAGATATCCAGACCATCCAGACTTGTCCCGGACATCAGTCCAATAGCCACAGCTTTCATTCTTTTTGGATTTATTTTTTATTTTCAGAAATTCTTTTTGAACTGAAATCTCCGGAATTGTTATAGAATGTATATTCGGAAAAGTCATCTTTGGCTGTCATTCCATTGGCACCTACCAAGGTAGAGCCATCTTCCATGGTAACATAAACTGTATCTTTGGTGTAGATTCTGTTTCTTTTCTGATCCCAATAAATACTCTGCATGGCAAATCTCTGTCCTTCATTGGTTTTTATCCTTACATCACCTTTGGCTTCATAGAACTTTTTATATTCGAAAATACGGGCATATTTAGCGGTAATTCTTCCCGGAACCTTAGGTTTCTTTTTATCAAAAAACTCAATGTCAATTCCTTTTCTGGCTACCACATAGGGGCTGTCGATCAGTTCGTATTTTTCAATGATGGGTGCTTTGGCTTTTAAAGTCACAAAGCCGGAGTCTCGCTGTATAATATTGGCGTTGTTGATGATCTGTGAAGGGAAATTTTTGCTTTGGTTGCCATTTCTTTTGGTAAGATCCTCCTCACAGGATGTCAATATAAAAAATATAGCACAACTAAAAAGGCATGCTATATTTTTATATGATATTTTTTCTGAAAAATTCATCTTAGTTATAAAGAGTCTTTCTGAACCATTTATCAGCGAAGTTAAAGCCGATTCTCAGGTTGACGAAGTTCTGGTTGATCAGGTTGTTTTTAAGAGTTCCTCTCTTACCCACTTCCAATCCGATTTCAAGACCACTCATTCTTGTGATACTGCTGTTCTTGAATGGTAACATTACCCCGGCTGAAATACCGAACTTATTAATGCTGTTTCCTTCCAGCTTAAGGTTTCCTCTCTCATAGAACGCTCCATATCGGTAGATCACCCTTGAGAAGTAGTTTCTGAAGTTATTATAGTTAGGAAGGTACCATCCACCTGCAGAAATTCTGTAAGTGTCCTGGAAATCAAAAGTTTTACCGAAATAAGAGATGTCTTCTCCTTTTTTATAGTCCAGCTGACCCGATACAAACCAATGGTTTTCACTACCATATCCAACCCCTAATGAAGCCTGTAACGGAAGAAGGTTTTTGGATTTTGTTTCTTTTTGCTCGATAATGGTTTCCGATCCGCTAAGCTTGGTGGTTTCCTGAGCATCAGAATATCTGTAGGTACTGTTGACGTACTGTGTCGTCATATTACTGGTATTCCCAAAAGTAGCAGTAGCTCCCAATGTGAACTTCTTATCAGTACGTGTATTTAAAGTCTGGTAGCTTGTCCCCAGTGTAAAATTAAAGTTTCTGACTCTGTTTTTAGTCTCATAACCATTAACATATTCACCTACATAAGTCCCAAGGTTACTGTTGTAAGCACGGAATTCATTAAGGTCGTTAAGGTCTCCGAAATAAAGATTGGCTTTTGCTCCTACGGATAATTCCTGATTGATTTTATAAGAAACAGCAAGCTGAGCCGTATTTAAAGTTCCGCTTCCTTTAAAGCTGTTTTTGTAAAGAGGAGTTTTATCTTCTGTAAACTGTTCCGTTACGATGTCGTAGCTTTTAGAACTGTAAGGCTGATAAGAGATCCCCATTTTCACTTTTGAAGATAATGGAAATGCAATCGAAATATTGGAAAGATACGTAGAATGCTTTGTAGATTTCATATCGTTATAGTTCGATTTGAAATAATTGTTTTCGTTGGTAGCTTCCAGTCTGATACTCGTAAGTTCAAAATTGGCGTTGTTTGCCGGGTTGGCAAAATTGAAACTACTGGTAAAATCACTTATAAAAGCAGTAGATATACCTCCCATAGAAGCAGTTTCGATCGTATTATCATATTTCACATCTCCAATTCCATAAGTTGCATAAGGGGAGTTGCTTAGACTCTGTGCATTCAGAAAATATCCAACTGATATGAATGATACTACAAAGATTTTTTTCATTCTTGATTTTTAAAACAATGCGCAAATATCTTAAATATTAATGAATTGTAAAAATTATATGTGGTTAAAGTTTGTTAAGGGCTTTCCTTTAAAAGAAAAATGCAAATTTTCAGCCATAAAAATAGCAATTCTGTTTTACAAAAAAAGACTGTCCTATGATGAACAGTCCCGGTTTATATGAGTAAGCTTTTATACTATTATTTTACCTGAAGTACGGAACGGCTGTGGCTGAAACACTCAAAACTAAATTTTCCATGGTATTTTCCCATTCCCGAAGTTCCTACGCCTCCAAAAGGTAAATAATGAGAACCTACATGGATAATGGAGCTATTGATTTCAGCATCACCGCTTGTGGTATGGTTTAAAACATAATCTGCAAATTTCTGATCTTCCGTGAAAACATATAATGCGAGAGGTTTTGGACGGCTGTTGATTTCCTCCAGAGCTTCTTCAATATTATTATAGGTCATAACAGGAAGGATAGGGCCGAAGATCTCCTGCTGCATCACCTGATCATCCCAGTTCACATTATCCATTAAAGTAGCTTCAAAATGACGGGTTTCAAGATCATAATGTCCTCCGTAGATTACTTTTTCCGGAGCAGCTTCCAGGTAACCTGCCAGATGTTTAATTTGGTTCTGGCTTACAATTTTCCCGATTTTCCCCAAAGAATTCCCTTCATAACTTGTATTTAAATGAGCTTTAAATTTTTCTATAAAAACATCTTTTACAGACTCATGGATATAAATATAGTCGGGAGCGACACAGGTTTGTCCGCAATTTATCCATTTTCCGTAGGATATTCTTGCCACAGCTTTATCCAGATCGGCATCTTTATGAACAATGGTGGGAGATTTTCCTCCAAGTTCCAGCGTAACCGGAATTAATTGTTCGGCAGCGGCTTTCATCACAATTTTCCCGACATTCGGGCTTCCGGTAAAGAAAATATAATCGAAAGGTAAGCTGAGTAAAAGAGTATTTTCCTCAATAGCCCCCTGAATAACGGCTACATAAGATTCATCAAAAGATGCTTTCACAATATCTTCAAGCACCTGCGCGACATGTGGTGTATTTTCAGAAGGTTTTATAATGGCTGTATTTCCGGAGATCAAAGCTCCGATTAACGGACTGAATGTTAACTGAACAGGATAGTTGAAAGGACCAATAATATAGGTAACCCCATAAGGCTGATACGTTACTTTACTTTCCACTTCCGCACCTGAAGGATGTGGTTTGGAAGGTACAGAAGTCGGTTTTGCCCATTCGTCAATATTTTCCAGCAAATAATCAAGTTCGCTGATCACTATTTGAATCTCCACATATTCCGCTTCTTTTCTGCTTTTTCCCAAATCTGTATCCAAAGCCTCACAAAGTGCATCGGTATGCTGAAGAAAAACATCCCGGAATTTTCTTAATTGTGCTTTTCTGAATTCAATATCTTTTGTCTGATTGGTTTTGAAAAAGGATTTCTGCTGTTGAAATATCCCTTTGATTTTTTGTTCCAGGTTAATATCCATTGGTATATAATTTAATATTTGAATTGGTGTGAAATGGTAATAAATTTACAAATAATTTCACTCTACAAATGTATTGCTTAAAATTAAATTGTGTAAAATTTAATTTTATATTTTATTCTAATCCTATTATTGATGTTACCTATAATATGACATATTTCTTTTGAACCATTAAGATTATATGAAGGTCCTACGAATATTAAGATAACCTTCTCTTCAATCTTTAGATCAGAATGATTCATCTTAACTATACTTTATTTTTTCCATCCTTCTTAATGGTTTTATTACATCCTGCATTTTTAAAGATGTAAAGAAACTCAAAATGGCTGATCTATATTTTTATCTATTTTAAGCAGACTTAATTTTATAAAATGAAATAAGATTTTTTATCTTTGAAACATGAATTGGGAGAACATCGCCGGACAGACGAATCTGAAAAAACTTCTTAGAGAAAGCATTGCTGAAAACAGAGTGAGCCATGCCCAACTTTTTGTAGGAAAGGAGGGATACGGAACACTGCCAATGGTATTGGCCTATGCACGGGAAATTTTCAGCCAGGAAAATGAACATGCTGCTGCGAAGGTTGAGCACCTCAATCACCTGGATCTGCATTTCAGTTTTCCGGTTTTTACGGATAATAAAAACTCATTAAGCAAAAATAAATTTGATGAATTCAGAGAAATGATCCTGGCTTCTCCTTATGCAAGCTACGACGACTGGACCGCTTTTTTAGAATCAGAAAATAAACAGTTATTTATTTCTGCGGATGAAGTGGATGATCAGAACCAGAAATTTTCTTTAAAAAGTTTTGAAGGCGGAACCAAAATTCTTATTGTCTGGAGAGCAGATAAAATGAATATCGCAGCTTCCAATAAATTTTTAAAATTTTTAGAGGAACCACCCGCAAAAACAGTCATTCTGCTTACTGCCGAAAGTACCAATGATATTCTTCCTACCATTCTTTCCAGGACACAGATTGTAGAGATCCCGAGAATTAATGATGAGGATATTGAAAACTACCTTAAAAAGAACTTTTCTGTTTCCGAAGATAAGGTAAGAGAAATTGTTCATGAGGCACAGGGAGACCTCAATGACGCCATTAAGCTTCTGAACTCAGGAGACAAAAGCAATGAGTTTGAAAAGCTTTTTGTACAATGGGTAAGAGATGCATTTATGGTAAAAAAGAAACCGGAATATCTCAGAAGTATTATTTTATGGGCAAGGGAAATTGCAGGGTGGAACAGAGAAAAGCAAAAAAACTTTCTTAATTACTGTTCTGAGATTTTCAGACTGGCATTGCTTCAGAACTATCAATCTGAAAATCTGGTTTATAAAAAAATCAATGCGAACGGTTTCAATTGGGCCGGTTTTTCAAAATTTATCAGCGGAGCCAATATTGAGAGTATTTTAGAAGAAATTAATACTGCTGATCTCCACCTGACCAGAAACGGAAACCCCAAAATCGTCTGGACCGACCTGGGAATAAAATTATCAAGATATATTCATAAAAGCACATAAATAAACTCCGGTAAATCCCGGAGTTTTTGTTTTTGTCCTGAACAGATTATTATTTCAGCTCTATTTTCCTTATATTTTTACGTTTACTTCAATTGAATGCATTCTGAAAATATTAAAATTATTGTTCAGGTTTTCCCGAATATTAATTCAAAATAAAACTCTTTTAATCAAAAAGTGCCTTTCCTGCGCTTTCAGCATATATTATAGAAACCGTCTTTTCTTTGCAATAAATTAAATCTATATTAAAAAATCAATCAATCGTTTGATTTGAATAAAAACTTGTGTACATTTGCGCCCTGAAAAATGAACACTAACATGATTTCAAAAGAAGAAAATATATTATTCGCTGCCGAGAAGCTCTTTGCAGAACAGGGATTCGAAGGAACTTCCACCCGGGAAATTGCAAAGGCGGCGAATGTAAACATCTCTATGATCTCATATTATTTTGGCTCTAAGGAAAAACTTTATGAGAAATTAGTGGAATACAGAATGAATGAAGGTCAGTTTTTCTCAAAAGACCTTTTGGGAAGAACAGACATCAACGAATGGCAGAAGATTGAAAGAGTAATCGATCAGTTTTCTCACAAGATCCGGACTCAAAAATGTTTCTACAGGATTATGCAGAGAGAGCAGCTGCATACCAAGAATCCTCAGATTATAGAATTTTTGAAGCAAACCAAAATGGGATTCCTTTCTATGTATTCGCAAATATTGGAAAGTGGTCTTAAAAATGGAATTTTCACAAAAAATCCACCTATTTATCTCCTTCATTCTACCGTAAGCGGAACCTTGTTTTATGCATTCAATGCAAAAGAAATGTATAAAGAGTTCCTGAATGAAACAGAAGATGAAGAAGCTTTTGATGAAAAATACTACACAGAACTTAATAAACATATTAAATATTTACTAAAAGACCTTTTAGGTTATGAAGAGAATAAATAACTCAGTGATTGCATTATCACTATTCGTAGGAATAGCAAATGCGAATGCTCAGGAGAAAAGAACACTTACTCTTGACGAGGCCGTGCAGCTGGGAATCCAGAACAGCAAGAATCTCAAGATCGATGCAGCCAAGATCGAAGAGGCTACAGCTGATCTTTTGGAGGCTAAAAACAGACAACTGCCGGAATTAAAGGTGTCTGGTAGCTATATGTACCTTCCGATAAAACCGAATGTTGATATCAAACTTTCTGGTCTTGCAGGAGGAGCTGGCGGACCTGAAATACATCAGGTAGTTTACGGTTCTGCTAATCTTAGCGTTCCCATTTACAGCGGTGGAAGAATCAAATACGGAATTCAGTCAGCAAAATATCTGGTAGAAGCTTCTAAATTAAGCACGGAGAATGATAAAATTGCCATTGCTTATAACGTTGCCCAGGCTTATAATAACCTGTTTAAAGCCAACCAGTCCATCAAGGTTTTTGAAGAAAATCTTGCCGCTTCTCAAAAAAGAGATGAAACCTTCCTTAAAATGGAAAACAATGGTTTGATTGCAAGAAACGACAGATTAAAGGCAAATCTTCAGACCTCAAATATTGAACTTCAGCTATTGGAAGCCAAGAATAACTACAATATTGCCAACATCAATATGGATTTATTGCTTGGTCTTCCCGAAACAACGGAACTGGCAGTAGATGAAAATTATATTGAAGAAGGAACAGATGTAAAACCTGTTGATTATTATGTTAATGAAGCCAGAGAAAACCGTAAAGATTTACAGGCTCTGGCACAACAGAGAAAAGCGGCAGAATTAGGTTCGAAAGCAGCAAAAGCAGAAAATCTTCCTTCCATCGCATTTACAGGAGGTTATGTAGCAGCTGATATCCCTAAGTTTCTTACCGTATACAATGCCATCAATGTAGGAATCGGGGTTTCTTATAACCTGTCCAATCTTTGGAAAGAAAATTCTTCATTGAGACAATCGCAGGCGAGAGAAAAACAGCTTGCCGCTACTGATGAATTACTGAATGATAACATTAAGCTTGATGTCAACAGAGAATATCAGAACACAGACTATTCGAAAAAGAGAATTGCTGTTTTTGAAAAATCGGCGGAACAGGCTAATGAAAATTACAGAATTACCAAAAATAAATACGACAACGGTTTGGCAACCATGACTGAATTGCTGGATGCAGACGCAGCTCAGATTGCTGCCAATGTTGGCGTGATCAATGCTAAGGCAGATGCTGCACTGGCATACAGAAAACTATTACAGACAACAGGAACTTTAACAATTAAATAATCAGATCGAAACCAAAATGGAAAATAATAATACACAGGCAGCTGAACCTAAAAAGAAAAAAAGTTTAGTTTTTCCTATCATTTTAGCGGCAGTAGTAATCGGAGGAGGAATCTACGGTTACAGAGCCTTTACTTACGGACAGTATCACGAAGAGACTGATGATGCTCAGATTGCTTCCAATATGGCACCGGTAATTTCTAAAATCTCCGGCTATGTAGCTCAGGTAAAAGTAAAAGACAACCAGTTTGTGAAGAAAGGAGATACCTTGGTGATTTTGGATAACAGGGATCAGAAAATGGCTCTGGAACAGGCTCAGGCAGCTTTATCTACAGCCAGAAGCAATATTTCAAATGCAGAAGCTACTACCACAGCTACTTCAAAAAATATAGGTTCTTCTGAAGCAGCGGTAGTTACTGCTAATGCTCAGATAGAAGCAGCAAAAGTAAATGTCTGGAAAACTTCTCAGGATTTGAAAAGATATGCTAATCTTGTAAAAGACCATTCTATCACGGAACAGCAGTATGAGCAGGCTTTGGCAGCAAAACAATCTGCAGACAGACAGTTGCAGGTTTTAGTGGATCAGAGAAACCAAATTGCTCAGCAAACTCACATCGCTTCTTCTCAGACGGCTGCAAGCTCACAACAAATCAGTGTGGCAGGATCTGTTGCTAAACAAAGAGAAGTAGATGTAGAAAATGCAAAATTGAATTTATCCTATACTGTAATCCTTGCTCCTGAAGATGGATACGTAGGAAAAGTACCTACGCAGGCAGGTCAGTATCTGCAGGCGGGAGCTCAGTTGTTTGCTTTGGTTAAAAACGACCAGAAATGGGTGGTGGCCAACTTTAAGGAAACGCAGGTAGATAAAATGGTAGAAGGGCAGAAAGTGAAAATTGAGATTGATGCCTTCCCTGATAAAGAATTTGAAGGAGTGGTAAGCTCATTCTCTCCTGCTACTGGAGCTACTTTCTCTATTCTTCCTCCGGATAATGCAAGTGGTAACTTCGTAAAAGTAGTTCAGAGACTTCCTGTAAAAATTGATTTTGTAAATCTTGACAAGAATATTGCCAAAAGATTAAGAACAGGAATGAACGTGAAGGCAGAAGTTGCTTTGAAATAACATTTAAAATTGTTAAAAGTCAATGAACTTCGTTGTCAATAGCGAATCAGCTTTGCTGTCAATTAAACGGCAGGCTTTACAATTCACCATTCACCTGCGAAGCAAAATTTGCCATTGATTTTTCACATCGAAAAAAACTTATGCAAGATTCATTAGTAGAATATGGAGCGCGGAGAGTAATTATTACGATTACGGCTATCCTTTGTGCCCTTCTTGAAATTGTAGACTCCACGATTGTCAATGTTGCCTTGAATGAAATGAAGGGGAATCTTGGAGCTACGCTTTCAGAAGTAGGGTGGGTGATTACAGCGTATGCCATCGGGAATGTTATCATTGTTCCGATGACGAGCTGGCTTTCACAGCAGTTTGGGCGTAGAAATTACTTTGCGGCATCCATCATTATATTCACCGTATTTTCATTCTTATGTGGAAATGCGACCAATATCTGGGAACTCGTGTTTTTCAGATTGATGCAGGGAATTGGGGGTGGAGCCTTATTGGTAACCTCACAAACGATTATTACGGAATCTTATCCGATTGAAAAAAGAAGTATGGCTCAGGCTATTTACGGACTTGGGGTAATTATCGGTCCTACACTAGGTCCGCCTCTTGGAGGATACATCGTTGATAACTTCAGCTGGCCCTATATTTTCTATATTAATATTCCGATTGGGATTGCTGCAACGCTGATGACGCTTCAGTTTGTAAGAAGCCCGAAATATGCAGAAAAACGTAAAGCTTCAGATGTTGACTGGCTTGGAATTGCTCTGCTGGCAGTTACAGTAGGCTCATTACAGTTTATTCTGGAAAGAGGACATGAAGAAGACTGGTTTGAAAGTGGAATGATCGTGGCCTTTACTGTAGCAGCAATTTTAGGATTTATACTCTTCCTTTGGCGGGAACTTACCTTCAAGTACCCGATTGTTGAGCTCAGAGTACTTAAAAACAGTAACCTGAGAATCGGGACTATGATGTCATTCGTTCTTGGATTCGGATTGTATGGTTCTACATTCATCGTTCCTTTGTACACCCAGAGTATTTTGGGATGGACAGCACTTCAGTCAGGAGCTTTGATGATTCCGGCTGCATTAACGACAGCCTTCATGATGCCCATCATTGGGAGACTACTGGCAAAAGGAGCAAAACAGCAGATCCTGGTTTCATTAGGACTATTTATCTTCTTTGTTTACAGTTTCTGGGGATACAAAATTCTGACCCCGGATACCAGTAAAGATGCCTTCTTCTGGATGCTGATTGTAAGAGGAGCAGGTCTGGGATTATTATTTATTCCGATTACCTCTTTGTCATTAAGTACCCTGAAAGGGCAGGAGATTGGTCAGGGAGCAGCCTTTACAGGGATGATGAGACAGCTGGGAGGATCTTTCGGGATTGCAGCGATCACCACCTTTATTGCCAATGCGGGACAGAAGTACAGAAATAACTTAATTTCCCACCTGGACGAAAACAGTTTTGATGTTCAGCAAAGACTGGCAGCATTGAAGGCCAATTTCATAGCGAAAGGGATGACTCCTGATGCAGCAATGAATGCCGCCTATAAAATGCTCGACTTATCCGTAACAAAACAGGCCACTGTTTTATCTTATATGGATGTATTTCTTTACCTCGGAATCGTATTCCTGATATGTATTCCGTTTATCTTACTCGTAAAAGAAAGAAAAAGCAAAGAAAAAATAGATTTGAGTGAAGCCATGCACTAGATTTAAAAAGACCTTCGGAATTTCGAAGGTCTTTTTTTGTTGTATCTGCCTTAACATGATAATAAACAATACTTTCTGTTTTCATTTTGTTAAATAAAAAATAATATCACTTATTGGAGAGTTTATTTATTTTTTCTAGCTTTACATCACCAAATGAAAAAAATATGAATAAATTCCCTCACCTTGTAATAATCCATTCAAAAAGGATTTGCCGGAATGCTGCCTCATACTTTATCTGATTTCCGGTTATTGAACTGAAAGACCTGGCTGTTCTTCACTTGCTTTTTATAGTTCATAAAGACAATTTCCCAATATCCGAAAACGGTATGAAGTATTGTATTCCGTTTTATTATTTAGCTAAATCATGATTTCAAGCCACTAATAACTTATTATATATGAATCAAATTCAACTGCCGGAAACTTACGCGGCATTATCAGATTTCAGAAAAAATGATGTCTATCTTCCTGAAATGAATCAGGCTCAGCTTATTGCAGATTTCTTTCCCGGAACTTTTACAGAGCTTACCCAGCGCCTCTCTGATATTACAGGGGCTTTTTATGGAGGCATGCTCAAACAGATTGGAAAACTTTACGGAGCTGAAGCTATTGAACAGATTTCCAGTACTTTTATGTACGATCTGGGATCAAGAATGACACTGAGGAATCTTGAAGTAAAACCCAATTTGCAGCCTGGAATTCCGGCTGTTGCAAAAATATTGATGGGAGCAGTTTTTACATCCAGTCCTGAATATAATTTTGAATTTAAAGAATTAAATGACTACAAATGCGAATTGCTCATTAAAGGAGTAGACCGTTACCACAAAATCACCCATAGCCTGCAAATTGCAGGTCTGTTGAAATGGCCAGTCATCAAACCTTTTATACAGGGCATTTGCGACACTATGGGACTGGATGTTTTACTTGAGATAAAAGTACTCAGACTTGATCCGGACAGCAAGTGCAGCTATCATGTCATGGTTACAGAAAAATAGCCTTCAACATAAATAGTACCTGAAAATTGTACAGGCAGCATTCAATAGGAGCGGACTTTAGTCCGCTTTCTCTATAATAAATCAAGGATAAGTTTTAGTCTAAACATGAACCCGCGTCTCGCACCCCGCATCGCTAATCAATCCTTTCTATCCATTCAATACCACTCACATCAATCAGTTTCAGACTGTGGATATCATTTTTTTGGAAAATATCATCAATATTCAGTGTCACATCAGCTTTTGCTCCTAAGGGAATTATCAGACTGTGTTTTCCCGGTTTCACTTTGGCAACATAATGATTCTGAATATCCTCTTTAGGAATTCCGGCAAGTTCTTTATGATCCAGTTCCTTTAAAATCTTTCCGTTTTTGTCGAGGATATGAATCCCCATCAGAAAAGAGCCATACACATCAGCACCTTCCGTCCTGTAAACTTCAAATGTTAACTTTGAGTGCTGATGAGAGATTTTTGAAATTTCAAGCTTGGGTTTTACCGATTTATTGTGAAGTGTTCCCCACACACCTCCATGAAAATACTGATTGGTAAAAAGAGTTAACCCCAATATGATGAGTGAGCCTGCCAGTACAAAACCCTTTGGATCTGACACAGGAAAATTTCCTGAGCCAAGCCATTGAAACCATCTTTTTTGAGTGAATTTTTTGTTGTTTTTCATGAAATAATGATCCAGAGAATAAGGACCACTTCCTGTGAGAAACATGACAAATCCACCGGCTACACCCAATACACCAATCTGCCACTCGTCAAGGCAGGTTGTTCCCAGCCAGCCGGAACCTAATAAAATCCCGAGAGCAAGGCTGAAAATGGCAATACTCATCAGCCTGGTAAATAAACCGAGGATGATGAATAATCCGACAATTGCCTCAATAATCGTAAAAATCATCATGGAGCGTTGTAAAGCATCGGGATGAGTCACCAGATATTCAATAACAGGTTTTATTCCAAGTGCATTGGGTAAAAAATGGTTGAATTTTTCCCCGATATATCCTTTTTCGTCGGGAATAAGTTTGTTTTCAAGGATGAGACGGCGCCAGAACGCTGAAAAGTAGGTCCATCCGATAACCATACGGAGGGATAAAGTATATAATCCGGCCATGTCTGAAGACTGGCTGTTTAAGGTATGTTTCATTGAAATTAATATTGTGTTGTAAAAAACTGTTTTTTATAATCTGACTTAAAAAAGTTTAAACCAGATGAAGTCTCAGTCTTTTAAACAGAATATATTTCGGAGGTCTGTTCCCGGTAAAATGCCCGGAATAGTTATTGAGAAAAGCTTTTTCTTCAAAAAGATTGGCCGTAGCTGAATTAAAACCAGATAAAAACTTATGGTACTGGTTTTGAATTTTGGTTTTTGAAACTGCAGTTTCTGAAGAAGCAAAAGCGGTATCACAGCTGAAAGAGAGCGATGAGGTTGTTTTTACCTTATTAAGCCCGCTGATGTACTGAATGTCAAAAATATCAAGGACATTTCTTTTGACTGAGCACGGAGACAGCGAAAACACCAATATAAGCATCGTAATGACACCTTTATAAGTTTTCATATGAAGTCCTGAACTGGGCATAATTACAAAACTACGCTTTATTTCAATGTAAGCTTAATAAATTCCAAAAAATGATCCTGCTGATCTACAAATAAGTAATGAGAGCAGTTATCAATCAGTTTAAAGTTTCTTTTTCCGGCAATATTTTTAAGATCATTAAGTTGTTTTTCTGAAAATATACTGTCATTCTTACCATATATGGCAAAAACAGGAATTCCTTTCTTTCGGATATCTTTTAGAACTGTAGTATTGTCAAGGTTATTTAAAGGTTCATTCTGATAAAATGTAAGAGGAGAGTTGGGGTTTCTTATATTGCTTTTATAAAATTCTCCTGTAAGGTATTTCTTTCTCAGATTTTCACTTTCTGGAGTAGGGTTGGGCATGTCAAAAAAGCCAAGTTTTCCTGCCATTTCATAGCATCTTTTTCTGTAGGCTGCGGAATTTTTATCCAGATTTTCTATTGCTGAAATCTCTTTTAGCTGCACAGAATCATTTTGGAAATGCTCTTTTGCCTTTTTAAGAATATGGTTATAGGTCTCCTGCTGGGTAAATAAAGCGCCTGCAAGGGTGAGTGACTTTACCTTGTCAGGAAATTGTTCCGTAAACAGAGTTCCGATAATTCCGCCGAAACTGTGAGCAATAATATTGGCTTTTTTGATGTTATAAGCGGAATAAATACCTTTTAAATCCTCAAAACTTTCTTTAAATGTCATGGTTGCACTTGCATCTTTTGAACGTCCTTCACCACGTCTGTCATAAACAATGACATAAAATCCTTTGTCGGCAAGTTTTTGCGCGGTAGTCCCCTCAAATAAAGTTGCATTTCCTCCCGGCCCGCCATGGATAAAAATGACAGAAGGGTTTGTAGGTTCTCCATAAGCTTTAGAATACAAATTCTGTGCTTTACAGAACATTGAACCTATCATCAAAAGAAGGGAAAACAGTAATTTCATGGTAATTGTTTTGAGTCTTCTAAACTACTAAATTTCTCTGGACAGAAAGTTATAAAACTTTTTTTACGGCTGTTAAATCTAAAAATTAAAACACTACTGACGAACAGTTGTCACAATCCTGCTTTATCTTTACAGTCAGAAAGTTTACAAAATAGAAAATATACAGAAATGAGTTACTGTTTAGCAATAGAAGGAATGCAGCCTGAGAGCAGAAAAGAACTGCACAAAAATTACCATGATAACCACTACGGATTTCCTATCCATGATGATAATGAATTGTTTGGAAGACTGATTCTGGAAATTAATCAGGCAGGATTAAGCTGGGAAACGGTTCTGAAAAAAGAAGACAGTTTCAGAAAAGCTTATGACCAATTTGATATTCAGAAAATAGCGGTTTATACAGAAGAAGACCGTGAAAGGCTGTTGAGTGACCCTGGAATTATCAGAAATAAATTAAAGGTAAATGCTGCCATTGAAAATGCTAAAACAATCATTGAATTACAAAAGGAATTTGGATCCTTTGAAAAATGGCTGGAGCATCATCATCCACTGACTTTGCAGGAATGGATGAAGCTTTTCAAAAAAACATTCAAATTTACAGGTGGAGAAATTGTAAACGAATTTCTTATGAGCACCGGATATCTGAAAGGAGCCCATCATGAAACCTGTCCTGTACACTCGAAAGTATTGGCTCAAAAGCCTTTGTGGAAAGAGGTTGAGGGGAAGTAGAATACAACTATTCTTTCAATTAATAAGCCTGGATTCTACGGAATTACATATAGAACTGTTTGACATTATGCATACATTGTGTATTCCGTAAGAGTCTCATTATTTTAATCATTCTTTGATGTCTCCTTCATCAAATCTTTATGTTCTTTGCCCCATTTTTCAAACTCAAGGATAATGGTGTTCAGTTTATAGCCTATTTCTGTTAGCTCATATTCTACCCGTGGAGGAACTTCGGCATACACGGTTCTGGTGATGATTTTGTCCTCTTCCAGCCTTCGAAGCTGAAGGGTAAGCATACGTTCGGTAATGTTCTGAAGCTTTTTCCTAAGTTCTCCAAATCTCATTTTTCCATTGATCAGATAACAGCATATTGCCAATGCCCACTGTCCTCCGATAATATTGGAAGCATAGATTTCCGGACATTCATCAGCAAGTGCTTTTTTATTGGCAAAATTGGTTGAGGTTTCCTTTATTTTAGTCATTACTTACATTTTTTATAGTACCATACAATAGGTTGCTAATGTACGAAATGTAAGTAACGTGTTGTAATTTTGTGATCGAAATTTAAACATAATGAAAACATTAGTGATTGTGACGCATCCTGATATTGAAAAATCAGTGATCAATAAAAAATGGATCGACGAGTTAAAAAAATATCCTGAGAAATACACGGTTCATCAACTGTACGAAGCTTATCCTGATGGAAAAATCAATGTGGCAGAAGAGCAGAAGCTGATGGAATCGTATAACAAGATTGTATTTCAGTTTCCTTTTTACTGGTTCAGCAGTCCGCCGCTTTTAAAACAATGGCTGGATGAAGTGGTTTTGTATGGCTGGGCGTATGGAAGCAACAGCGGTTTCAAACTGGCCGGAAAGAAAATGACACTGGCTGTTACCGCAGGAATAGATGAAGATGGATATTCTGAAACAGGGGAATATAAATACACGATGAATGAACTTTTCCGACCTTATGAACTGACTTTCGATTATATAAAAGCCAATTATAAAGAACCTTTTGTGTATTATGGAATTGAAAGAGATTCTTCCGATGAATGGATCAACAGAAGTGTTCCGATGTATCTGGATTTTCTGGATAATTTATAACTGAATAAAAGTAAAGTTGAACTTGAATTAAAACGGGTTCAACTTACTTTTGTATGTATTTTTTTTAATACAAAGAAAAATACTTGAAATCTTTATCCCACCGTAGGCGTATCCTCTTCTTTGAGTATTTTTTTCTCCTTCATCGTAAGCATCATTCTTTCATATTTGTACTTTTCCCAATCAAATGTGTGGAGAAAATCAAGGGCAGCCTGAAAACCTCTGTTGAAGAGTTCTTCCTTTTCTTCTCTTTTCATAAAGAAATTCAGCCAGCTGCTGGTCCCACAGTTAACGGTCTGTATACTGTATAGCTTATAAAAAGTATGTTTGGTAAGGAATGTTTTATCATTAAACCCTTTCAGGGTACTGATGATATTCCCTGCGTAGCTGAACGGTGTTGTAAGGATTTCTTCACTGGTTTTTCCTTTTTCAGAATGAATGGCAGAATCACTGGTTAGCTGTACCCCAAAAAGAGGCATTCTCGGATAAAAAACTTCATCCGCGTGAAAAAGGTCAATAGGGAAGTTGGAGATACTGCCGCCATCAATGAAAACTCCTGCCGGATTTATATTTTCCGGTTGGGTATTCATCCAATACCTCCAGGCATATTTTACAGAATCATCGTTTCTGTTAATTTGTTTCTGGAAAGGTTCAAAGAAAAAAGGTACCGCCATAGAGGCTCTTACAAATTCAGCCGGGCTGATGTGTTTCAGTTCCTCTTCGGACCAGTAGAGATTGGCCATCGTAGGAAGTTCTACCTTAATTTTAGCATTGATATCAGTGGTAATAACCACATATTCTGAGGAAAGAAGGTAAAACGGATTGTTTTTATAATAATCATTATTGACGGCACTTTCATAGAAAATTCTGTACCGGGTCTGGTCAATGTGTTCCTGATTTTTGATTTTAATCTTTTCAATGCTTTGCAAAGCCATCTGATAATATTCCTGCCCGTTCCCATAGCGGTAGCTGAGATTAAGGTCTTTTTCTTTCTGAATGAATTTTTTATTGAGATCGGCAACTGTTTGTATTCCAAATTGATCCAGCGCATTTTGCATGGTATTCTGAAAAACATTTCCGGGATTCAGTCCGCTGTTTTCTTTTCTGAAATTATTATAAAGCTTTTTAATACAGAAAAAGAGAATGACAGCCGGAATCAATGGAATCAGGAACATCAGCTTGGCATTCAGGATTGTTGTGGGAGGAGCCAGAAAAGGAATGCTGAGCAGAATAATGAAAAGAATGACTGCAATGATGGCATTGATTTTAAAAAAATCTTTGTTGTTCAGCATCGCATGAAGAGTCGTTTTTACATAGGTTTTCCCATCCATAAAATCCGCAAAATTCCAGCTGAAAAGTATATCCTTGATCAGCTCACTTTTAGGTTCTTCTTTGGTTTTGCAGGCTGCAATAAGCATGGTATTAATAGCTCCGGCACTCGTTCCTGCTACTTTCAGAAAACGGATTCCGAATATTTCCAGACCATAAAGATAGCCTACCAGTGCACTTCCCCAGACACCGCCACCTTCCTGTACAAACTCTATATACTGATTACCGGACTGATCCAGAATATCAGAGAATTCTTTGGCAGTTATATTCCCGTGTAAGGCAAGCAATTTATCTTTTGATGCCTGTGAAAGAGAAGGATCTTCCAGAATTTTGTTGAGGTTTTCGGTAGTCATGGTATTTTGTTTTGAGGATGTGCCGGTAAAAGACAAAGATCATCAATTGGATTATTAAAATCTTTGTGCCTTTGTATTGATATAAAAATGAATCACCACTGTTTTCGCCTTACATAAATAAATGTACTGATTACTACAGTAGCCATCGCTCCCAATGTTATAAAATATCCATACTTATGATGAAGCTCAGGCATATTATCGAAATTCATCCCGTAAACTCCGGCAATGAAAGTGATTGGTAAAAAGTAAACAGAATAAATGGCCAACACCTTCATCACCTGGTTGGCTTTTTGGTCCGAAAGTGCCAGGAACATGGAAATAAGGTTGGTAATCTGAATGTTTAAATGATCAAAATCGGCAACTACATCCTTATGTTTATCTTTCAAATCGACAATTTCTGAGTCCTGTAAATTCAGCAGTTTAAATTTATCAATAGCATCCGTAGAGATTACCAGTACGCGGGAATTCAAGCCCGATTTTCGTTTCAGTTTGTAAAGACGGCGGATCTGGCTGGTATGATTCGTGTTTTTAAGAAAAATTTCATTTTCTATATTGTCCATCGTTTCGAACAGACTTAAAGATTCATCGTCAAAACTTTTCATAATTAAGATAGCAATCATCAGGGTGATTTGCTGAGGAGTAACATCTTCCTGAATCAGGGAGACTTTTTTCTTGGTCTCTGTGATACTTCTGGTTTTCATCCTGTGGATGGTAATAATGGTATTTTCAACCAGAAAAATCCCAATCTTGGTACTGATATCACTGATGGTATTCAAATTCTTTCTTTCCAGTTCGGTACTTTCACGGAGTAAAAAGAATTTTACATTCCCGTCTTCTTCATATTTCGGAAGGTGATTAGGATCCATCGTATCTTCCAGAAGAAGGTTGTTGATTTCATATCTTTCATGAAGAAATTTCAGGTCTTCTAAAGTAGGAGCCTCTACATCTACCCATTCGCACTGGGAGGTTCTGTATATCGTATCAATTGGCATAAAGTAAAAATACTAATATTTTGAAAAACTATGTGTTAAATAAGTTTTATCTTTGCCAAAATTAAAAAACTATATGATTAAAAGTACAATAAAAGGTGTGGGATTTTATGTTCCAGATAACGTTGTTACAAATGATGATTTAGCAAAACTAATGACTACCAATGACGAATGGATTACGGAAAGAACAGGTATCAAGGAAAGAAGACACAGAAAAAACAGATATGACTCTCAGGAAACCAGCGCTTATCTAGGTTTTAAAGCTGCAGAAAAAGCCATCCGCAATGCTGGTCTTACCTCAAAAGATATTGATTATATTGTTTTTGCAACGCTTTCACCGGATTATTACTTTCCGGGATGTGGTGTCCTGCTTCAGGACATGCTGGGATGTGATACGATCGGAGCACTGGATGTAAGAAATCAATGTTCAGGATTTGTATATTCTATGAGTGTGGCCAATGCATTCATCAAATCCGGTACTTATAAAAATATTCTTGTGGTAGGAGCAGAAGTTCATTCTTTCGGATTGGACTTTTCAGACGAAGGTAGAGGAGTTTCTGTTATTTTTGGTGATGGGGCAGGAGCAATTGTTCTTTCTGCATCAGAAGATGAGAATGCAGGAGATATTTTAGCAATGAATATGCATTCTGAAGGAAAATATGCTGACGATCTTTGTACCCAGTTCCCGGGTTCAAAATTCGGATGGAGCGACAGAATGAGAAAAGATCCTGAAAATGTAACGAACAAAGAAGTATATCCGATCATGAACGGAAACTTCGTATTCAAGCATGCGGTAACAAGATTCCCCGAAACCATGATGGAAGCTTTGAACAAAGCCGGAAAGACGGTTGAAGATCTTGATATGTTTATTCCGCACCAGGCGAACTTGAGAATTGCCCAGTTTGTACAGGAAAAATTCGGATTACCGGATGAGAAAGTCTTCAACAACATTCAGAAATACGGAAATACAACCGCTGCTTCTATTCCTATTGCTTTGAGTGAAGCGATAGAACAGGGAAAAATAAAAAGAGGTGACCTTGTACTTCTTTCAGCATTTGGAAGTGGATTCACCTGGGGGAGTGTTTTGTTTAATTTTTAATTTTTCATCATTTAATAAATTAGGCAGTTTTTTTAATTGATTTTATCTAATTGGTTGATTTTTAATTAATTGATTTAGGTAATGCATAACAAGACAAAATAAATCAAAAACCATAAACTTTAGTTTATGGTTTTTCTTTTGTAAAAGATTATATATTTTTTATTGTGATCATAGTAGTTGATTTTATTCTTTGCTTGTCAATATGTTGTATTTTTTTTTTGTTGATTTTTAAACTTGCGAAGAGTATAGAACTTATAAGATATTTTATCATTTTTAATTGAGAATATTCATTATTATTAGGATGATTTGATTGTTTTTTCTTGTAATTTTACTTTTATTAAAAATTCTAAAAACAAAACATGAAAAACTATTTATTATCTGGGGCTTTTTTAGTTCCTTTATTTTCGTTTGCCCAAATTGGGATAGAAACTTCGACTCCTCAGAAAACTTTGCACGTTAACGGATCATTACAAGTGGTCAATGAAATCAATGTAGGAGGAAATGCCACAACAGCAGGTTCTGCAGGAACCACCGGTCAGATTTTAACTTCTAATGGACCAGCAGCCGCTCCTTCATGGCAAACCCTAAATACAATAAGCGGAACTATTAACGGCGCTTATTATGTACAGGGAACTACTACTGCCAGTGCTAATGCAGGACAAACAATAGATGTACCGGGAGTTACCTATACAGTAACTGTTCCGGCAGGAAAAACGCAAACCTTTTTGTTTACGATTATAGGTTATGCCCTTGATATATCCTCAGGAACAACTTCTCAGGGGGTTTTCACGCTTTTGCAGAATGGAACTAAAATTTCGTCTGCTTATGTCTCTAAAGCAGGTATTTTCTCTAATAGTGGTTTGTCGGGAGGATTAGTAAATATGCCTGTTCCTGTTACTTTTTTAAAATCTGTCAGCCTGTCTTCAGGAACATATACGTTCAAGGTTCAGTATGTTTCTTGGGTTGGTACAGCAAGTGTAAATGTAGTTCCTTCCACTTTTGCCGGATATAATGGTGATACCGAAGCAATGCTTACCAAGATGCAGATTCTGGTATATAATAATTAGAAATAAGCACTTTCTTAAAAAAACAAAACCCGCAGAATGCGAGTGCTGCGGGGTTTTGTTTTATGATTAGAATAACTCTTAAAGACTCTTCAATAATTTTTCTGTGTCTGTAGAATCCTGTCCTGTGCTTTTTGCCAGTTCAATAGACTTTTCAGCCCATATTTTTGCATTTTTCTTGTCACCTACCTTATTGTAAAGATTGGCTAAAGTATCTGTATTGGCAAAGTTCTGGTTTTTCTTTACAGATTCCTGCGCCCATGCAATGGCTTTTTCCAGAGAAGCTTTATTGCTCACATTTTCAAAGAAGTTCCATGCAAGAGAGTTCAGTTCTTCAGAACCTGCTGCAGAATAATCTTTGTAGATATCAAGGATCAGCTTTTCATACTCAGGAATATCTTTATTCTTTAAAGCCCTGTTAGCTTTCATTCTTTTTAAGATCTTGTCGGCCTCTTCTTTGCTTAGAAATTTCTGAGCTTCAGCCATAAAATAGCTGTCATCCCATTTTTTAGTCTCTGCATTATAAGCTTTTTTAGAAATGGTATTCAGCTTGATATTTTTCTCAAACTTTTCATATTTATCTTCCGGGAAGAATTTAACGATATCAGCTTTTTTATCCTGGAAAATTTTATATAAAGGACTGTCTGTAGTCTGAACACCTGAAAGAAGCATTTGGATATCTTCCTGATCTAAAATTGTTTTCTGCTGAAAGTAACGGTTAAGAACTTTCCCGGCAAACTCAGCATCGTTATACATAGTAAGGCCTGCAAGATTCTTTAAAAACTCAGGATCTTTTTCCCCTTTTTCAAACTGCTGTTTCAGAGAAGTCAGTCTTTTGTTTGGATCTTCCGCGTCTTTTGCAAACTGGATAAAGTCTTTTTCTTCCACATATCCTAAAGTTCTGTGTACAGCTTCACCATTTCCGTCAATAAACAGGTAAGTAGGAAATGCTTTTACATTATATTTTTTGGCCAGCTCAATTCCTTCTCCTTTTTCCATATCAATTTTAGCATTGATAAAGTGGGAATTATAGTAATCACCTACAGACTGAAGTGGGAAAATATTTTTAACCATCAGTTTACAAGGTCCGCACCATGAAGCATATGCATCAATGAAGACCAGTTTTTTTTCTTTTTTTGCTTTGGCAAGAATGGAGGCAAAATTGCCTTCTTCAAATTTAATTCCCTGTGCCCAGGCTAGGACCCCTATAAAGATTGAGGAAAGTATGGCTATTTTTTTCATAAAAACTTTTTATTCCATGCAAATGTAATAAATATGACGACACCTGAGCCGTCCATATTAAAAATAATTATACAGGAATTTTGGTTTTAAAACAGAAATCAGTTTATATTAAAGAAAACCATGTATTATTTCTGTCTTATTATTAAAATTAATACAAATTGATGTTTTTGGTTAAATGATTAAATTTCAATATAATATTTTAATAAAAAATAAAATATCACTAGTTTTGTAAAAAACAAAAAGACACTCCGTGAAATCAATGATGAATTATTATAAAATGAAAATAATAATTTGTTTTTCTATGCCTAAAAGTCTTTTGAAATTTTTGTTTTTGCTGGCAACAGCAATTCCCATATTCGCCCAGAAAAAAAATAACTTTGATCTTATCTGTGAAAGGACTTCTTCTGTTACAGCCTATAAAGATTTACCGAAAGCGATCAAAACTGCAGATTCTCTCTATATGAAGGCACAAAAGCCATCAGAGAAAATAAAATGTCTTGTCCTTTCTTCAGAGCTGTACCATCATGCAGGTGAGCTTAAAAAAGCAATCTGTTACAGTGAAAATGCCCATTCGGTAATCAATAAGATTAATGATCCTGAATGGATGGCTGTGGTGACCCGACTACTTGCGAGACAATATAGACAGGTAGGGTTATACGAAAGATCCAAAAAATATATTATAAAAGGGCTGCAGGCTTCAGCCCGGATCACCGATTTTCAGAAAAGTAATGAAGCCGCAGGACTGCTGAATCAGGAAATGGCTTTTTATGAAATGGAGATAGGGGATTATCCTAATGCCATACAACACATCGAATCCTCACTGAAATATTTTGAAAAGATCAGCAGTTATAATGAAAACAGAACGGCAGCGGCATCTTATCAACTATTGGGAGATGTCTATTTCAAACTTAGTAATTATTCTGATTCTGAAGATTATTATCGAAAAGCAGAACGTTTGCTGAAAAATGGAAATTGTACGCTGGGATTGGTTTATAATGGCCTGGGAGGAATCCGTTTGAAGCAGAAAAACTGGAAAGATGCTGAACTGTATCTTAAAAAAGCAGAAAAAATTGCCGATACTTCCCGAAGTCTTAAACTTAAAAAAGCAGTTTATTCCAATATTAATGATTATTATGAAGGAATAGGAGACAATTTCAAGGCTTCTTTATATGCAGTAAAATATGTGCGTGCCTATGACAGTATTGCAGCCCGCAATCAGAGTTTTGCCATAAAAGATTCTGAAAACCCCAAAGGAAAAGATAACAAAAAAAATGCGCAGATGAATGGAGTGAAGAATGCAGCTATTGTCATTCTGTCCATTTCATTGGTTGGTCTGTTTCTTTTTATCAGAAGGAAACAGAAAAAACAGCGGTCAAAGCTTAGAAATATCATCAGAACTCAGTTGAACATGATCGGTAAGAGGACACACTATCCTTTAAAAAAATCTGGTGATTCTGAGTTTTCCAATATTTTTGTGGAAGAAATTGATGAAAAAGACTCCGAGACAGACCGAAGAAGGAATGACTCTCTGATGACCCCGGAAACAGAATCAAAACTGCTGGAACTGCTTGAGGATTTTGAAAAAGGTAATCTTTATAACAATAAAGGCATGTCCCTATCTTTTCTCGCCGGAGAATTGAACACCAATACAAAATATCTTTCTTATGTTATCAATCAGCATAAAAATGCAGATTTTAAAACGTATATCAATCGTTTAAGAATCAACTATATTGTAGACAAACTAATCAATGATGAGAAGTACAGACAGTATAAAATAAGTATCCTTGCTGATGAATGCGGATTCTCTTCCCACAGCAAATTTGCTGCGGTATTCAAGGCGGTCACAGACTATTCTCCATCAGCTTACATCAAATATCTGGATGGTGAAACGCGGTCAGATAAAAAATAGTCATTTTCCCGAAAATGATTAAAAAAGGACATTTTATTCAATTCTATATTGCTATTTTCACGAAAATGAACAACCTATTATTTTAAAGGAACCCTTTGCTATTATATCTTTGTGGCAGTTTCAAAGTACACAACAATTCTGTTACAGCTTATCACTTTTATTTCATTTTTGAACTAAGATCATTATAAGAGAAACTGCCATTCCCATTTTTTAAATTTTTTAAGGAAATATTCTGACCAGAATATCTGCCATATCCTATAATCGGGGTTGATTGCCCGGTTTTTTTTCAGTCAAGTTTTTTTAAGTGCAAATCCACAGACGTCTGTGGATTTGTGATTTTATTTAACTTTTGTACTGTCGGTTTTTACTTTTGAAGAATCCGGGGAAGGGATTGAATTCGCTACAGCAGAATCTCCCATTCTGTTTCTTAAGGAATCTTTATTGTGAGCATCTTTATATTCTTCTCTTTTTTCTTTGTTTTGAGCACAGCTTCCAAGGAAAAGAAGTCCAAGAACTGCTCCTATCCATAATTTTCTCATAATAGTTAATTTTGATTGTTGATGTTAATCAAATATAAGGATTAAAAGATAAAAGATAAAAGATAAAAGATAAAAGATAAAAGATAAAAGATAAAAGATGTTCCTTTAAATTTTGGATTCAATAGGGGTGGGTTTTAGCCCGCCGTTAGAAATAATATATAATCACAAACTGTAGTCAAAAACATGGAATAAGCGCCTTTTCAAGCCACAATTTCAATATCCTATATTTATATGGTTATCCAATAAAAAAATCTGCAGCGCTTTCATCTGCAGATTTTCCATTTTAAATTAAACGTATATACATGTTATTTGACAGGAGACGTTGCCATAGAATCCCTTTTGATCTTGATTGTATCAGGATTCGTCATTTTTTTAGTCATCGTATCAGTAGTTGTAGGCGGTATACTTTTTTGGGTACTGTCTACTGTTGCTGAATCTCTGCTACTTGTTGACATTGTCGATTCTTTGGTTCCACAGCTCACTGCAAATATTCCTATTCCGACGGCTGTTAGCAATAACTTTTTCATATTATTTTATTTTGGGGTGTATAATAACAGAAAATCAATAATTATTCCTAACAGGACATTTAAAATCGTAAAATATCGGTAAAGTTTGTTAAAAGATGTTAGGTAGCAGGTAGCGGATTGTAGGGATGAGGAGTTAGGTATTAGGAGTTAGAGTGTTGGAGAGTTGTGGGGAATTGAGTATTGAATATCGAGTATTGAGTATCGGAGGAGTAAAAGTGTATTTCTGGATCCCCATAACTTTAAACCTTGAACTCTAATCCCCGCAACTCGCATCCCGAACCTCGCATCCGCCTATCACCACAAAAAAGCCCCGAAACCGAAATTCCGAGGCTGTATTCAAAGAACAGACAACAATTACTCATTGCCTATTACTCATTATTTATTAATTATCCCAGGTATGGATATTTGTAGTTTTTAGGAGAAACAAAAGTTTCTTTTACGCTTCTTACAGAAACCCATCTTAGAAGATTCATTTTAGAACCTGCTTTATCATTTGTTCCTGAAGCTCTACCACCACCGAAAGGCTGCTGTCCTACTACAGCTCCCGTTGGTTTATCATTGATGTAGAAGTTACCTGATGCATTTTCTAAAGCTTTGTAAGCTTCAGCAATTGCGTAACGGTCTTGTGAGAACACAGAACCAGTCAATGAATAAGGAGATGTTGAATCTACAAGCTTCAACGTTTCTTTCCAGTCCTGATCTTCATATACGTAGATCGATAAGATTGGGCCGAAGATCTCTTCTACCATACTTTCATAGTGAGGATTTGTAGTTTCAATTACTGTTGGGTGTACGAACCATCCTTTAGAATCATCATATTTCCCACCGATTGCAACAGTAGCTTCACCTGAAGCGTTTGCTCTGTCGATATATCCTTTACATTTTTCGAAAGAATTCTTGTCGATTACAGCGTTGACGAAGTTAGAAGTATCTTCCGGCGAACCGATTTTGATAGTGCTCATCTGAGCTTCCATTACTTTTTTCACATCAGCCCAAAGAGACTTAGGAATATAAGCTCTTGAAGCAGCAGAACATTTTTGTCCCTGGTATTCGAAAGCACCTCTTACCAATGCAGTAGCTACAGCTTCCACGTTAGCAGACGGGTGAGCAATAACGAAGTCTTTACCACCAGTTTCTCCAACAATTCTTGGATATGTTCTGTAGTTGTGGATATTATCACCGATCATTTTCCACATTCCCTGGAATACTTTTGTAGAACCAGTGAAGTGAAGACCTGCAAAATCCGGGTGAGCCAATATTTTCTCAGCAGTTTCTTTTCCGTCTGTAAAGATCATGTTGATAACCCCTGCAGGAAGACCCGCTTCTGTTAATACATCCATGATTACTTTTGCAGAATATACCTGCTTGTCAGAAGGTTTCCAAACCACTACGTTTCCTAACATGGCCATACAAGTAGGAAGGTTTCCGGAAATCGCTGTAAAGTTGAATGGAGTTACTGCAAAACAGAACCCTTCTAATGGTCTGTATTCAACGCGGTTCCAGATTCCGTTATCAGAAACCGGCTGCTCAGCATACATTTCTGTCATGAACTCTACATTGAATCTTAAGAAGTCGATGAACTCACAAGCAGAATCAATTTCAGCCTGGTGTACGTTTTTAGACTGCCCGATCATTGTTGCTGCATTAATCACATCTCTGTAAGGTCCTGCCAAAAGATCGGCTGCCTTTAAGAAAATTGCTGCACGCTGTTCCCAGCCTAGTTCATTCCATTCTTTTTTAGCTGCCAATGCCGCGTTGATAGCGTCATCCACATGCTGCATACCACCCTGATAGTAGAATCCGAAATCATGAGCATGATCCTGTGGAGACTGAAGCTGTACTTTTGTTTCAGTTTTTACTTCTTTTCCATTGATAATCATTGGGATTTCTACCTTTTCAGCCCACATTTTTTTATAAGTGTCGATAAGGCTTTTAACTTCCGGAGATCCCGGTTCGTATGAGTTTACAGGCTCGTTTACCGCTAATGGTACTTGCGAAATTGCTTTTGACATATTACGTTTTATTATTTTATTAAATTAATAAGATGTGTATACAAATTTACAATAATTATAAGGAAAGAAAAAATGCAGCCTTTTTTTGTCAGATAAACCAGAAAAAAGATCCGGTAATGTCATATACGTTTTTTTTGAGATTAATTTTTATTAAATTATGGTCTATTATGAGGATTCTTTAGGTTTTAGAAAAAAACACATCATTTTATTAGAATTATAGGAATTAAGACAATAAAACATTTGTCATAGTTTAAGAATTGCTGTTAATGGCTGTAAATAAAGGGTTTATGTTACAATGTTAAAATTATATAAATTCACTTTTGTTGCGATTTTGAACATTTTAAATAATTTTTTTGATAGCCGGAGGGATCAGATTGTTCTAATTTTACATCATTATTATCAGGTATGAAAAAAAGAGTCTTATTTTTCTCTTTTGTGATATTTTTCTCAGCGTTGTGTGCAGGTCTTTTTGCACATAAAGGAAAAACTCAGGCATATTCTGATATCCTTTCAAAAATTCATCTTTTACAGCAGAAATCTGATCAGCAGACCCAGCCTGAACTCTATAGTTTTTCAGATGTGCAGGATGTGCAGGATTCCAACGACTGGGAGAAAGTAAAATTTGATTATTCAATACTTGCACAGCAATGGTTACACTATTTCTTTGCAGATTATACTTACAACACACGGGTTGCGGCCGTTCAAAACCGTATTTACATTACAGCGCCAAGGTACATTCTGTATCATTCCCTGCAGATAGCGGGCTGCTAATTCTTTTTAATTTTTAATGATCCGCTATGGTTTGTATTCCCATGAGTACAGACTAGTAAAAATCATTCCCGATTTACATTTTTGAACATGTCTGTTTGCCTTTACGGAGAGGTGAATACGATATTGTTTGTCCAATTTTAAATAAAAAATATTATGCACTTAACACCGAGAGAAACGGAGAAGCTTATGCTGTTTCTGGCAGGCGAACTCGCTCTGAAAAGAAAAGCAAGAGGCCTTAAATTAAACTACCCGGAATCCATCGCTCTGATCAGCCACTTTCTGCTTGAAGGCGCAAGAGACGGGAAAAAAGTAGCCGAACTGATGCAGGAAGGCGCTAATCTCTTAACTAAAGAGGATGTAATGCCGGGCGTTGCGGAAATGATCCACGATGTTCAGATTGAAGCAACCTTCCCAGATGGGACAAAACTGGTAACCGTACACAATCCAATCCGCTAATACTACTGATTATGATACCAGGAGAAATTTTTGTAAAAGAAGGAACAATTATCTGCAATGAAGGCAGAGAAACTGTAAAAATAAAAGTAACCAATACCGGAGACAGGCCTATTCAGGTAGGTTCACACTTCCATTTTTTTGAAGTTAATAAAGCGATGAGCTTTGACCGGGAAAAAGCTTTCGGAAAGAGACTGAATATTGTAGCAAGTACTGCAGTACGTTTCGAACCGGGAGAAGTAAAAGAAGTGGAATTGGTAGAAATAGGAGGAACCAAAAAAGCAATGGGCTTCAATAATCTTGTCGATGGGCAGGTAGATTCTGAAGAACAGAAAAAAGTGAGCCTTGCAAAAGTTGAAGAGTTAAACTTTAAAAATCATTAAGATGAGCTTACACGTAGACAGAAAACAATACGCCAATATATTAGGTCCTACAGCGGGAGATAAAATCAGGCTGGGAGACACTGAAATTATTATTGAAATCGAAAAAGATTTCACTCATTTTGGTGACGAAGCCGTTTTCGGCGGAGGAAAAACCGTTCGTGACGGGATGGGACAGAATGTCAAGGCCAAAAGAGACGAAGGCGTTCTGGATCTTTGCATCACAGGAGCGGTAATTATTGACCATTGGGGAATTGTAAAAGGAGATATCGGAATCAAAGACGGAAAGATTGTAGGAATCGGAAAAGCCGGAAATCCTGATACGATGGACGGTGTAACACCTAATATGATCATCGGCGCCTCAACGGAAGTTCACGGAGGGAAAGGATATATTGTAACTGCCGGAGGAATTGACACTCACATTCACTACATCTGCCCTCAACAGATTGAAACATCTCTTTACAGCGGAATCACCACAATGATTGGTGGTGGTACAGGCCCCAATGACGGAACCAATGCTACAACAGTTACTCCCGGAAGATTCAATATGCAGAAAATGCTGGAAGCAGCAGAAGAATATCCTATGAATCTTGGTTTCTTCGGAAAAGGAAACTGTTCCGCTGAAGAACCCATTGAAGAGCAGGTGGAAGCAGGTGCTTTGGGAGTGAAAATCCATGAAGATTGGGGAGCAACTCCTGCAACCATTGATGCTGCATTGAAAGTAGCCGATAAATATGACGTTCAGGTGGCTATCCATACGGATACATTGAATGAAGGAGGGTTTCTGGAAGACACCATGAGAGCCATCAACGGAAGAGTAATCCACACTTTCCACACAGAAGGAGCAGGTGGAGGCCACGCGCCGGATATCATTAAAGCAGCCATGTATCCGAATGTATTGCCGGCCTCAACAAATCCTACGCGCCCTTACACCGTAAATACAATTGATGAGCACCTGGATATGCTGATGGTTTGCCATCATTTGAGTAAAAACATTCCTGAGGATGTAGCGTTTGCAGATTCACGTATTCGTCCTGAAACCATTGCAGCAGAAGATATCCTTCACGATATGGGTGTTTTCAGTATCATGAGCTCAGATTCTCAGGCGATGGGAAGACCGGGGGAAGTGATCACCAGAACATGGCAGACGGCAAGTAAAATGAAAGAGCAGAGAGGTGATCTGGCTGAAGATAAAGATAGCGGAAATGACAATTACCGTGCAAAAAGATATGTGGCAAAATATACCATTAACCCAGCTATTGCACACGGGATTTCAGAATATGTAGGATCCATTGAGGAAGGGAAATTAGCGGATTTGGTGATCTGGAAACCAGCCTTATTTGGAGTAAAACCCGAAATGATTGTAAAAGGAGGATTTGTTATTGCTGCTAAAATGGGAGATCCTAATGCTTCTATTCCAACACCTCAGCCTATTATTTACAGAAATATGTTTGGAGCCCATGGAAAAGCTAAGTTTGGTACTTGCGCGAACTTTGTTTCTCAGATCTCAATTGACAACGGAACCATTGCTTCTTACAAACTGGAAAAAATGATTCTTCCGGTGAAAAACTGTAGAAATATTGGTAAAAAAGACCTTATCCATAATGATAAGACACCTTTAATTGAAGTGAATCCTGAAAACTATAAAGTAACGGTAGACGGAGAATACATCACTTGTGAACCGGCAGAAACACTTCCTTTAACACAGTTGTATTACTTGTTCTAAGATAAATTTTACAAATAAACCTAACAGGTTTCAAAAACCTGTTAGGTTTATTTAACAACAAAAAAAGATTTATCAGACTCTATTGTAAAACAATTATAGAACTAAGTTTAGAATGAAATATTTAAATAAAACAGTTGTTTCTCTTGCGATAGCTGGTGTATGTATACTTTCAGGAAATCTGAATGCCCAGTTTTTGGGCGGACACAGGCTTAAAAGTGATGAAGACGGACCCAAAGGGCAGTTTATGGTGTACGGTTCATTAGACTATTCAAAACTTACAACACCATCAAGCAGCAGCAGTACCGTTTCCAGTGCACCGCTTGGAGTAGGGTACTTCGTCAATAATAATGACCTTATCGGAGTTAATTATGCTTACTCGCAGAATACAGTGGATCACAATGTAGTTTACAAGCAAAATGAAGCAGGAATCTGGTATAGTCCTTCAGTAATGCTTGGAAAATATTTTATGTTGATTGGTCAAGTGGATGCCCACTATGTTTGGGGACAGCAGCTGTCAACAGCAGCGGATGCCATGCAGAATTTTAACGGATTCCGTCTTCGTGCCTATCCTTTGATCGGAATCGTATTAGGAGGAGGCTGGGCACTGAAATTCAAATTCGCAGAACTTTCAATGCTTCAGACTAAAACAAAAGAAGAGGGCTGGACGAAAAGCTATGTAGCCGGAATCAGCGGTTCAACATTCGGGGTGGGAATCTCCAAAAACTTAGACTTCAGAAAAAAAAACAAAAATGATCATTAATCAAATCATAGGCAATCTTGCTGAAAATCCTACGGAGAAAGCCATAGACTATCTTGATCTGGAATGGTTTGAAACCACCAAAAGAATCCAGCGTAAAAAAACCAGACAGGGAACTGATGTTGCCATCAAGTTTCTCAGAGAAGGACAACGATTACGTGAAGGAGATATTCTTTTTGAGGATGCCGAAAAAATAATTGCAATCAACGTTCTGGAAACGGAAGCTATTGTGATGTCACCAGTTTCACTGCTGGAAATGGGAACTGTATGTTATGAGATCGGAAATAAACATATTCCGCTTTTTATTCAGAATGACAAAGTTTTGCTCCCTTTTGAAATGCCGATGTTCAGATGGCTGGAAGCAAGTGGTTTCAAACCGGAGAAACAATCTGTGAAACTGCTTAATCTTCTTAAATCTAATGTAGAGCCTCATGGACATGGAAGTCTCGGCTCCACAATCTTTACAAAAATCTTAAAAATGGCGGCTCCGAAAGATGAATAATATAAATTTCCTGTCAGGATTGCTTCACCTTGCAGATCCTACACTTCCCATCGGAGGATATACCCATTCCAACGGACTTGAAACGTATGTGCAGGAAAGAATTGTACATGATCTGGCAACCGCGAAAGAATTTGTACAGAACATGCTTCAGTACAGCCTTAAATTCAATGACGGCACTTTTGTAAAACTTGCTTATGAAGCAGCGGAAAAGGGAGATTTGCAGCAGCTTTTAGAACTGGATAATGAATGTAATGCGATAAAATGTCCAAAGGAAATCCGCCAGGCGAGCCAGAAACTGGGTCTCAGACTGATTAAAATCTTCAAAAGAAGAGAAAATTCTTCTTTAATGGAAGCTTTTGAGAAAGCCATTCAGCATAAAGAAGCCAATTCTCATTACTGTATTGTGTTCGGAGTGTATGCTTATTTAATGAAAATTCCTTTGTTCGAAGCCCTTTTAGGATTTTATTACACTTCGGTTGCCGGGATGATTACCAACGCTGTAAAGCTTGTTCCTCTTGGACAGCTGGATGGACAGGATATTCTATTTTCACTCTATCCCGTCATGGAAAAAACAGTTTTAGAAACTATAGATCTGGACAGAGACATGGTGGGACTTTGTAATACGGCCTTTGATATCAGATGTATGCAGCATGAGAGGCTTTATTCAAGACTTTATATGTCGTAGAAGGTAAAAGGTAAAAGGTAAAAGGTAAAAGAGCAAATTGACGAATTGCCCATTGAGTGAAACGTCCTTGCGATCGAAAAATATTCACAATCAAAAAAACTTAGCGCATATAGCGTTAAAAAATAAAATTTAAATAAAATGGAAAACAGAAAATATATAAAAGTAGGAGTAGCAGGACCTGTAGGTTCAGGAAAAACTGCATTATTGGAACGTTTAAGCAGAAAATTATTCGGGACTTATGATCTTGGAGTCATCACGAATGATATTTATACCAAAGAAGATGCTGAATTTATGGCGAAAAATAGTCTTCTTCCTCATGACAGAATTATCGGAGTAGAAACAGGAGGCTGTCCTCATACCGCCATCCGTGAAGATGCAAGTATGAACCTTGAAGCGGTAGACGAACTGGCAGCACGTTTTCCGGAAATCGAACTGGTTTTGATTGAAAGTGGAGGTGATAACCTTTCAGCGACATTCAGCCCGGACCTTGCAGATGTTACCATCTTTATCATCGACGTCGCAGAAGGAGAAAAAATCCCTAGAAAAGGAGGTCCTGGTATTACAAGATCAGATTTACTGATCATCAATAAAATTGATCTTGCCCCTTACGTAGGTGCCAGCCTTGAAGTGATGGAAAATGATGCCCGAAGAATGAGAAAAGGAAATCCTTTCGTGTTCACCAACCTCAAAACAGATGAAGGACTGGATAAAGTAATAGGTTGGATTAAAAAATATGCCCTTTTAGAAGAAATTGAAGAACCGAATTTGGTAAGATAAATGGATAGTCATTTAAAAATTATTGCAGGATTTAAGGGAGGAGAATCCTATGTGAAAGACCTTTATGTCTCGCTTCCTTTCAGAGTAGTTTCTGTTGGGCAACGAAAAAGTGACAAAAAGCTCTATCAGATGGTGATGAGCTCCTCTCCGGGAATTCTGGATGGAGATCACTATCATTTGGATGTTGCGCTTGAAAAAGGAGCTGCGCTTCAGTTGCAGTCACAATCCTACCAAAGGCTTTTCAACATGCAGAACAAAGCGCTTCAGGAACTCAATGTTTCTATGGAGGATGAAACTTCTTTCGCTTATGTTCCTCATCCGATTGTTCCTCACGAGGATTCCAACTTTAAAAGTAAAGCCAATATTCATGTTGGTAAAAACAGTCAGATCATCATCAGCGAGATTATTACCTGTGGGAGAAAACATTATGGAGAAGTTTTTAAACTGAAACGTTTTCAGAATATCATGGAAATCTATCATAACAACAAGCTTGTGGTGAAAGATAACGTTCTGATTCAACCTGACATGATCCCGATCAGCAGCATCGGAAATCTGGAACAGTATACGCACCAGGGAACTCTGATCTTCTATAGTACAAAGGAAAATGTAGACAAAAATGGATTGATTGAAGAGATTGTTGAAGCCGCCGCACAGCACCATAAGCAAATGGAAGTAGGGGTTTCTGCAATGGATGAAAATGGTTTTGTAGTAAGAGCTTTGGGACATGGAGGAGAGTTGATGTACAACTTTTTCCTGCATATTCAGGAGATTCTCTGGTCGTTGGAGTAAAAAGAGGTCCTTGTCAAGGTTCAACCTCATGATGATTCGTCTACAAAATTTGAAAGAAGCATATTCAATAGAAGCGGGCTTTAGACCGCTTAACAAAAAGAAATCTTCCATTGGCTTCAGTCAAAACTTAATAAAGAATCTGAAATAACAGAATTAATAAAAAATGGATAGTACAGTTTGGGCACTTCTTGTAAGCGCCGTTTCAATAAGTTTTATACACACCGCTTCAGGACCGGATCATTACCTGCCTTTCATAGTGATCTCAAAATCTAAGAAGTGGAGCGGCATGAAAACAGCCATATTAACGGTTGTCTGCGGTTTCGGACACGTATTCAGTTCTCTGATTTTAGGTTTTATCGGAGTTTTCCTCGGATGGCAGCTGAATAAAATCTCCTGGTTTCAGGATATGAGAGGGAATTTCTCAGGATGGGCACTGCTGATCTTTGGCGGTGTTTACCTTGTGTACGGCCTCA
The DNA here is from genome assembly GCF_046614675.1 of Chryseobacterium cupriresistens. Classification (NCBI taxonomy): domain Bacteria; kingdom Pseudomonadati; phylum Bacteroidota; class Flavobacteriia; order Flavobacteriales; family Weeksellaceae; genus Chryseobacterium; species Chryseobacterium cupriresistens. Next base: position 224,106 of record NZ_JBKKJT010000004.1, read on the forward strand.
TCCAGGCGATCAGAAACAAACCGCATAAGCATTTTGATGTAATGGGTGATGATGTGTACGTATACGAACATAACCACAGCGAAATCGTAATGCCTCAAAAAAGAATAAAGGTAACACCGCTTGTCCTGTTCATGATTTTCGTGATGGGACCAAGTGAACCTTTGATCCCCCTATTATTTTATTCAGGAGTAAAACATTCCATGTCTGAAATTGCCGTACTGGTAACTTCTTTCACAGCAACTACAGTATTAACCATGCTTGGGATGGTTCTTTTGGGGCGTTATGGTTACTCAACATTATTCAATACCGAAAAACTTGAAAGATATATGGGAGTAGTAAGTGGAGCAGTAGTAACTGTGTGCGGAGTTGGAATGGTCTTTCTTGGATGGTAAACGGGTTTCGGTGTTTTGAGTTTCGGGATTCGAGTGGGAGAGTTTGAGGGTAAGAGTGTTTGAGAGTTTTGATGTGGATTCCGAAACCCGCACCTCGCAACCCGTAACAAAAAACAACCCGCAACGAAAAACAAACAACAACCCCATTATTAATAAATTAAAAAAACTATGGACGAATTTTTCAAAAAACTACCCTTTACAGACAATATTTTAAAAGGAATCGGGCAGATTATGCTCCAGGAAAACAGATGGACAGGACTCCTGTTTCTGATAGGGATTTTTATGGGAAGCTGGCAGTGCGGAGTGGCGGTATTGCTTTCAACAGCAGCCGGAACTTTTATCGCAATGAAGCTTAATTATGACAAATCTGAAATCAATGCGGGACTTTATGGTTTCAGTGCAGCTCTTGTAGGGGTAGCATTGGCATTTCTATTTGAGACAACCTTGCTGATCTGGATTTTAATAGTTTTGGGCGGTGCATTGGCGGCTGTTATTCAGCATTTCTTTATCCAAAAGAAAATACCGGTGTTTACTTTTCCTTTTATCATTATTACATGGATATTGGTATTTGTACTCCATCATTTTACCAATATTCCGCCTTCTGAAATGCTAAGCAGTGAAGTGGTTCCTTCAGAATATGATGACTTTCTTACCTGTACCAATGGCTTTGGGGAAGTGATATTTCAGGGAGGAGTGCTTTCCGGGATTATTTTCTTTCTGGCGGTTTTTATTAGCTCTCCGATAGCTGCTTTATATGGATTGGCAGCGTCTATTTTGGGTGCAGGATTATCACAGTTGAATGGCGAACCCATCAAAGAAATCCACATGGGATTATTTGGATTTAATGCTGTGCTTTCCGCAATTGTTTTTTCCGGAGTCAAAAAAACGGATGGTTTATGGGTATTGATCGCCGTTCTCATTACCATTGCCATTGATGATCTTTTAATAGACAATCACTGTCTGGATATGGTGGGTGGAGTATTTACTTTCCCATTTGTAGCCGGAACATGGATTACACTTTTGATTCAAAAAATATTTCTTAAAACAAAAAAATAAAAAGTTGGAGAGTCTTAGAGTTTAAGAGTGAGAAAGTTCAATGTTTAAGGTTTTTTCATAATGATTGACAATTCACTTGCGAAGCAAAATTCACCATTGATATTCCTCTAACTTCTAACCTCTGGTTTCTAAAATCAAAATATAATTAAACTAAAAAATGAAAGTAACAAAAATAGCAGCCGTATTTCTGGCTATGGCATTCAGTGGAAAAATGATGGCGCAGGAAGCAGAAAAACAGTTGCTGATAAAAGATGCAGATGACAAATTTCCCATTGCCGATGCTTTGGTAAAATATGACCACGGAAACAGCCATACCCACACAGGAACAGACGGAACATTTTCCATTCCTGTAAAATCTCTTCCCGATACCCTTGTGGTCAGCCGTCAGGGATATGATGAGGTAAAATGGGTCGTGACCAATGATGATGATAAAAATAAAGTTATTTTTTTACAGCATAAGCCCTTTCAGATTTCTGAAGTAGCCATCAATCACAGTTCATTTCTGTCTGCTATTACCAAGGTTGATCTGAATAAATTTCCGGTAAATTCAGCGCAGGATCTGTTGAGGAAAGTTCCAGGATTATTTATTGCACAGCATGCCGGAGGAGGAAAAGCAGAACAGCTTTTTTTAAGAGGATTTGATGCGGATCATGGTACCGATGTAAGCGTCAATGTAGACGGAATGCCTGTGAACATTGTTTCTCACGCCCACGGTCAAGGATATTCTGATTTACATTTTGTGATTCCTGAAACAGTAAACAATATCGATTTTGGAAAAGGAGCCTATTACATGGACCGTGGGGACTTTAATACCGCTGGTTATGTTGATTTTCAGACCTACAATGGCTTGAAAAACAGTATGATTAAACTGGAAGGAGGTTCTTTCAACTCCAAAAGAGTATTGGGAATGTTCAATATTCTGCATGATGATCTTGGTAGAAAGAATGCGTATGTGGCAGCGGAATACAACTATACCGACGGACCTTTTGATGTAAAACAGAATTTTAACAGGGTTAATATCTTCGGTAAATACAATCAATGGCTGACTGACAAAGATTACTTCAATATCCAGTTTTCAACATTTAATTCTTCCTGGAATGCTTCCGGACAGATTCCGGAACGTGCTGTAGACGAAGGAATCATCGGCAGATGGGGAAGTATAGATCCTACTGAAGGTGGGAAAACTTCCAGAACAAACCTCCAGATGAACTTTAAGCACATTATTTCTCCTTCCGAGCAGATTGATGCGATGGCTTTTTATTCAAAATACAATTTCAACCTGTATTCCGATTTTACCTTTAATTTAAAGGATAAAGAGCATGGAGACGAAATTCAGCAGACGGATGGAAGAAATATTTACGGTGCTGAAGTAAAGTATACAAAGACTTTTTCTTTTGCCAACAGCTCTTTAAACTGGACTTCAGGAATCGGATTAAGAAATGATGATATTAATACTTTGCAGCTTAATCATGTTTATCACAGAGACCTTCTGCTGGACAGACTATCCGATGTGACAGGAACGGAAACCAATCTTCATGCCTATTCAGGATTGATATGGAAAACAGGAAAATGGACCATCAATCCGGCTTTGAGAGTGGATCATTTTATTTTCAACATGCACAATCTGCTGGATGTGGAGCAATTACCTTCCGGACAGTCAAAAGAAGCAACAAGGCTGAGTCCTAAACTGAATTTTTCCTATGCTCAGAATGACAATGTGATGTGGTTCCTGAAAACAGGGATGGGCTTTCACTCCAATGACCTGAGAGTGGTTGTTCCCAATAAGAACGAAAATACGCTTCCATATTCTATAGGGGCAGATTTCGGGGTAAGATTGCACCCGTTCAAATCTTTGATTATTACTCCGGCATTATGGTATATGGATCTTCAGCAGGAATTTGTGTATGTAGGAGATGATGCAGTAGTAGAACCTTCCGGAAAATCAAGACGTTTCGGGGCTGATCTTGGTGTTCGTTTCCAGCCATTGGAAAATTTTTACCTGAATGCAGATATCAATTATTCCCACGCCAGATTTACCGAAGAAGAAAAAGGCCAGGACTACGTTCCGCTGGCTCCGGTAGTTACCAGTACCGGATCTGTCAACTGGGATTTCCTGAATGGTTTTTCTCTGGGACTTCAGTACAGATATCTGGGAGCAAGACCCGCTGTTGAGGATAACAGCATCAGAACGAAAGCCTATTTTGTGAATGATTTGATGCTTTCTTATAACCGTCAGAAATGGGGAGCGAATATTCAGATGAACAACCTTTTCAATGTAAAATGGAATGAAGCTCAGTTTGCCACAGAAACGCAGTTAAAAGGAGAAGCAGAACCCATTACAGATCTTACGTATACACCAGGAAGTCCTTTTGGAGTGAGAGTAGGAGTGTATTATAAGTTCTAAACATGAGAGTGGGAGAGTGGGAGAGTGGGAGAGTAGTAGAGTGAGAGGGTGAGAGAGTTTGAGAGTAGAAGGGTTGAAGAGAGTAAATTATGGGTTTCGGGATACGTGTTTCGGGGTCTTTACTATTTAGACTTTAGCTTTTTCACTCTTTTACTTACCTCCTTTGCTTTAAAATATTTTGTATAACTTTAAATAATCATAACAAGGATATGGAAGTACTATCCAATTTTCAATATAAAAAGCTTTTTCTGCCGAATATTACGGATAAGATATTGGCTAATAATGCTGATATACAGCTGTATCGGATAGAAAATTATCTTAAAGGTATTCTGATGCCGGTGATTCCGTATCGTACCACATTCAATTTTATTATTTTCGTTACCAATGGCCATATCAGACAATATCTTGAAAATAAAGAATATCATGCTGAAAAAGGAGGTGTGATCTTTATTAAGCAAGGGACAATTACCGCAACCGTAGAGCTGTCAGACGATATTGAAGGTTTCTTCCTTGCTTATGAAAATAATATTCTATCTGAACAGGAACTGCCAAAACATAAAAGCAGTATCTTTTTCATGACACCTTTCCTGAATCTGGACAGCTTAACCTACGGAACCATCACACAGCTTCTTCCGATAATGGAACAGGAATTATGGTTGAATAATCTCAATGTGAATGATGTCGTTGTGACAATGCTTCATTTGATTCTGATCAAAATGCTGAGTACAGATTCTGATACCCATCACAAATCTGCAACACGGCCCATGGAGCTGTCCCTGCAGTTCCGTGATCTTTTGTTCAAATACCATGTCGGAGAAAAGAGAGTGGCTTTTTATGCTGATAAATTGTCTGTTACAGAAAGTTATCTGAATAAATGTGTCAAAGGAGTTACTCAGAAATCCCCAAAACAATGGATCAATGAGATTGATATCAATTACAGCAAAGCATTGCTTCACTCCAGTAAAGATATTGCAGAAATTGCCTATGAACTGAATTTCCATACCGCATCCCATTTTACCCAGCTTTTCAAAAAAATTGCAGGAATCACCCCGAAGGAATACAGGATTCAGTTTTTGAATAACAGCAGGATTTCAGTCTGATATAAAGAATCGAATTTGTGTAATGTCAATGGTCAATTTTTGCTGCGTAAGGGAATAGTCAATGATGCTGAAGTACAGAATAAAAAATTCACTGCGAAGCAAATTCACCATTCACTATTGATTGGTCTCCCTTACATCTTTTCATTTTCCAGAATCTTCAGCACCAGTCTTTCTTCTTTTGTAAGATCGGCTTTTCCGTCATTTTCTTCTATCACTTCCAGTTCATCAAGATATTTTTTGATACTATTATTCTCATAAAGGTTAATGACTAAAGGATGAACATAATACTTTTTGCAGACAGCCGATGTATTTCCCAGGTTTTCTGCCACGATATCCAGGGCTTCTTTTACCTTCTTTTTATATTCAGTGTCATTTTCCGCATACCCGATTTCTTTAAAAGCGATCAGAGCACTTACGGTTCCGGACCATGTTCTGAAATCCTTAGCGGTAAAATCTTCACCACTGATCTCTTTAATATAGTCGTTCACCATCCCGGAATCGACGGAATGGCGGTTTCCTTCATCATCAAAATACTGAAAAAGCTCTTTCCCGGGAATATCCTTGCATTTCTGAATAAGCCTTGCCAGCCTTGGACTCCTGAGGTCGATTTGATGCATGACACCTTTCTTCCCTTTAAAAGAAAAAGAAATTTTTTGTCCTTTTACCTTTACATGTTTATCCTTTAATGTGGTCAGACCAAAAGAACCGTATAATTTTTCATATACGTTATTCCCGATACGGATATTGGTTCTTTGCATAAGGCTTACAATTAAGGCAAGGATTTTTCGTTTCTCAAAATTTCTCAGGGCAAGATCCTGTTCTATATGCAGACGGATGTCCGGTAATGCATATCCGAACTGAAGCATTCTGTAAAATTTTGTATGATTTCTTAAAGCACTCCACAGAGGGTGGTAGCGGTACTGTTTTCTTTTTTTTACATCGAAACCCGTGGCCTGAAGATGGCCATTGTCAAGAGCACAGATCCATACATTTTCCCACGCAGGCGGAATCACCAGTTTATTGATCCGGGTAATTTCGTCTTTATCCTTTATTTTTTCTCCGTCTTTATAATAGGAGTATTTCTTCCCGGTTTTCTTACGGGTAATTCCGGCGGTTTCCGCATCGGTGGTATATACGAGATGTACCGCCTTTGCAGAAGCTTCCGGATCCTTCATTATTTTAACAATTTTTGAAGGCTTAAGGTGAGAAATGATCTCCAAATCTGTATTCTTCTCCATAAAACATGGTTAAGAGTTTTTACCCCTCGAAAAAATCAGTAAAATAATCCCTACTATCACACAGACTAAGATTATTCCCCACCACATTCCTGCCTTAAAAATCGTTTCTACGGCTTCACAACTTGTTAATGTCAGTATACTTAACAGTATAATACTGTAAAAGCTCCATTTTTTCATAGGTATATATTTTGTTGGTGTGTTAAATTCTGAGTCGGTCAGCTCTCCATTTTTTGATAGACCTTTTAATTTCGTCTCCTGAGATGTTTTCATGAAGTGCTCTGTATAAAAGCTCTTTGAATTCATCATCATACGTAAATCTCAATGCAGCAATCTGATCGAATTTCAGTTTTTCAGCAGTTTCATCAGACCTTTTATTGAAGATCTCAAAATAACGCTGTTTAAATTCCAGTATAACCAACCGGTTTTGAAGTCCCAGCGCATAATGCTGCCTTGTCATAAATGCCAGATAAAAAAGCAAAAAAATCACGACAGAAAACAGTATCCAGATCAGCTGATTTCCGGGGTCATCCCAGATTTTGTAAATTCCTAAAATCTCCAATATCATAAGCAATGGAAGATAAATGAAATGATGTGGCGGATAAAATTTCCTGTGGTTATTGTAGTTTTGCTGTTTCATGCAATAAAATGTAGCAATAATCTTTCCAAAAATTTATTATTTTGATAATATGGTAGTTTTTTTTACTTGAAAATGGTTTATTTTGTTAAATGTGTTCAGTTGTTCGATTTTTTTCAGAACACTTTAAGAATAAAGAATTATTAAGCAAAATAGCCGGTAGATTTACCTTCAGACATCAAATTTTTTGTAACTTTCGGTGGTTAAAAATAAAAAGAATGACTTCAAAGGAAAAAGTTGCTGCGCTTCGTGAAGAAATGCAGAAAAATAATGTTGATGCATTTATAGTATATTCTGCAGACCCGCATATGAGCGAGTACCTTCCCGAAGAATGGCAGGAGAGAGCATGGCTTTCCGGCTTCTTAGGTTCTGCTGGTTTTGTGGTAATTACCAAAGATAAAGGCGGACTTTGGACAGACGGAAGATACTTTACACAAGCTGCTTTAGAGCTGGAAGGTTCCGGAATTGATCTTTTCAAAGATGGAATGGAAGGAACTCCCAATTATATCGACTGGATTATTTCAGAAATTCCTGCAGGCGGTAAAGTGGCGGTAAATGCTGTTGCAGCCTCTCATGCCAACTGGGAACTGCTTTCTCAAAAACTCAACTCCAAAAATATTACGCTGTCAGATATTCCGCTTTTAAAAGAAGTATGGAAAGACAGAGGAACTCCATCTGCTAATCCTATCTTTGTTCATCCGGTTGAAAGAGCCGGTAAATCAGTATCCGATAAAATTGCTGCGATCCGTCAGAAAATGGAAGAGCAGGAAGCTACCGTACACATTATCTCAAGTCTTGATGATGTGGCATGGACACTGAACCTGAGAGGAAGTGATGTAGAAAGCAATCCTGTATTCTTAGGATACATTGTGATTACTAAAAATGATGCTGTTCTGTTCACAGGATTAGAGAAAATGGAAGTGGCTGCAAGAAAACAAATGGATGATTCCTTTGTAAAAATGATGCCTTACGAAGAATTCTACAATTATCTGAAAACTTTCAAAAACGAAAAAGTTTTGGTTTCTCCGAACAGCAACCAACAGATTTTTGAAACATTAAAATCAGACAATCAGTTTATCAAAGCTCCGGTTCCCGGCAACCTGATGAAAGCTCAGAAAAACGAAGCTGAGCTGAATGGTTTCAGAACAGTAATGGTAAGAGACGGAGTAGCAATGGTGAAATTCCTTTACTGGCTAACGCACAATGCAGGAAAAGAAGCCATGAATGAATATTCTATCGGGCAGAAACTGAAAGGATTCCGTGCAGAAGGTGAAAACTTTGTCGGAGAAAGCTTTGGTTCTATCGTTGGATATAAAGATAACGGTGCTATCATGCACTATTCTGCTAAAAAAGAAGGTAGTAAAGAAGTGACCAATGAGGAAACAATTCTGGTAGATTCAGGAGGCCAGTACCTTGAAGGAACTACAGATATTACGAGAACTTTTGCCTTAGGAACCCCTTCGGAAGAGTTTAAAAGAAATTCAACATTGGTGTTACAGGGACTGATCCGTTTATCAATGGTGAAATTCCCGAAAGGAACAAAAGGAGTACACCTGGATGCTATTGCCAGACTACCGCTATGGATGGAAGGAAAAGACTTCAACCACGGTACAGGACATGGGGTAGGAAGTTTCATGAACGTTCACGAAGGACCGCAGAATATCAGAAAAGATCTGAACCCTCAGGAGCTTCTTCCGGGAATGGTATGTTCAAATGAACCTGGTTACTATCTTGAAGGACACTATGGAATTCGTCATGAAAACCTGATTGCAGTAAAAGAAGCAGAGAAAACAATTCACGGAACATTCTATGAATTTGAAACATTAACATTCTGTCCGTTCTTCAAAGATACAGTAGTGAAAGAGATGCTTTCAGAAAGCGAAATCGCATGGCTGAATGGTTACCATAAAACTTGTGAAGAAAAGCTTGCTCCACACCTGGATGGAGAAGTAAAAGAATGGTTCCTTCAACTGGTAAGCCCTCTTTAATAAAGATTCAAAGGTGAAAGCAGATGTCAATCATCACTTTAAACCTTAACCCCTGAACTTTAAACTGAATATTGTTAGATAAACCAAAAGTCCTGTAAGGTATTTCCTTCAGGGCTTTTCTTTTTATACAACCGTATTTTTACGGATATAATTACAGGGATTCTACTGACGGATAAAAACAAGGCCTGCCCTATATTTGTATCAACAAAACATCATTCATATCTTCATAAATAACTCAAGTAAATTCAAAACGGTAGATCATCTCGTCCTGAGATGATTTTTTTTGTTTTCAATTGAAATTTGTATGACTATATATTCGCTTAAAAAGAGGCTATCCCAAGTCTAAAAGTGTCATTCTGAACACAGACTGAAAGTCTGCGAACGCAGTTCAGGAATGTAGTGAAGAATCTCACGATTCTGATTATTAATGAGATTTTTCCTTCGTCAGAAATCGAAGATTCGACATAGTCAATGACAAAAGCCAAATTATTTCACTTTTGAGATAGTCTCCGTCTTTGCTTTCTTAAAATAGAATTTTATAAAAATGAAAATGCTGCGTTTACAAAGAAGTATTTTATTTATTTTCGCTGAAACTTATTTGATATCATGGAACGTGACTATTTTCGAAGCTTTAATCTGTTTTCAGAAGATGAAATTGAAGAATTTCTGAAGTTTTCTGAGTTCAGACTTATCAATAAAAATGATTATTTCATACAGGAAGGAGAGCTTTGCAGGGAAGTAGGATTGGTGAAGTCCGGTATCTTCCGTTCCTTTTACACCTCTGATGAAGGAAAAGATATGACGTATTGTTTCCGGTTTCCCAATCATATGATCGCTGCCTATTCGTCATTTGTTTCCGGATGCCCAAGCAAAGAAAGTATGCAGGCTATTACCAATGCTGAGGTGATTATCTTTAAAAAAGAAGCGGTAGATGAACTGGTGGAAAATAGCATAAACTGGACGAAATTTTTACAGATTATTGCAGAACAGGAATATCTTGAACTGGAATCACGGTTTTTCCAGCTCCAGAGAGACAGTGCCGGCCAGCGGTATGAAACATTACTAAAGAATCATCCTGATTATATTCAAAACATTCCATTGCAGTATCTGGCTTCCTACCTTGGCATTACCCAACGTCACCTGAGCCGTATCAGAAAGGAAATTTCTTTTTAGACATTTGTCCTGCTTATTGAAACAGCAGCGCTCTACTTTTGTCAAAAAAAGTTATGGAGCAAAATATTCTTATAATTGGAGGAAATGGATTGGTAGGTAAAACAATTTCCCGTATTCTGAAATCAAGAAATCCTCATCTTACTGTTTTCATCGGAGGAAGAAAAGGGGGGAAAACAGACAAAGACCTGAAAATCGATGTCACAGATCCTTCCTCTTTTAAAGTGATCATTGAGAAAAAAATACATCTCATTATCCTTTCCGTGAATGATAAAGAAGATCATGTACTTCGTTTTGCGATTGATCACCACATAGACTATCTGGATATTACAAAACCTACTCCGGCTTTGGTGAAGGCTTATGACATTGCCGGTAAATCAGACATCAACAGCAGAATTGTCTTCAGCTCAGGCTGGATGGGTGGTATTGTCCCTGGATTAGTCAATACCTTGTCAGATTCCGGTGATATTAATGAGGTGAAACTGTTTGTCTACTATTCTGTAAAAGATCTGGCAGGAGAGAGTTCTGCTCACTTTATGGCAGAAAATGTAGCCGTTCCTTTTGTACATTATAAGAATGACAAACCGGTTTCTATCAGACATTTTTTAGATACAGAAGTTTTTAATTTTTCCTTTGGAATAGGGAAGAGAAGCGCCTATAATTTTGATGTGCCCGACTTGTATATTCTCAACAAAGTGGAAAGAATTTCCGATGTGAGTGTGAAAATGACCTACAACTCAAAATTCATAACCTGGCTGCTGGGAGCATTTCAATATCTAAGAATCTACAATATTCTGTCTTTAAAAGAAAGAAAAATGATTTTTGGATCCAGCGGTAACGGAGATCAGGCGGTCTTTGAAATTGTAGTCGATGATCCGTCAGGACAAAAGAGACTGAGTTTGCAGAGTGAAAAAGGACAGGCAGAATTAACCGCTTTATCTGCTGTTCTGCACACCGAAGAACTGTTGAGAAATCCTCATGAAAACAAGGTGTATTTCAGCCATCAGCTGCATGAGCCTTTATCATTAATGGCACAGCTTAATGCCTACGATTCTATCAATATTAATGTGAAATCATGAAAAAAATAGCCATTATCAACGGGCATCCCAATAAAGATTCTTTCAATTTTGGGGTAACAGAAGCTTACAGGTTGGGAGCCTCAGAAGCAGGAGCAGAAGTGCGGGAAATTGTAATACGGGATCTCAACTTTAATCTCAATTTACAGTTTGGATATCAGAAAAGAATGGAGCTTGAGCCGGATCTGATCAAAGCCTGGGAAATTATTCAGTGGGCAGATCATCTCGTTTGGGTACATCCGGTTTGGTGGGGAGGATTTCCTGCCTTGATGAAAGGATTTATAGACCGTCTTTTTTTACCGGGAATGGCCTATAAATATCGTGAAAATTCTGTGTGGTGGGACAAGCTTTTAAAAGGTAAAACAGCCCACATTATTACCACATTAGACCAACCTGGATGGTATTACCGTCTGTTTTTTGGCAGACCCAGTGTCAATCAGCTTAAAAAATCCATACTTGAATACTGTGGGGTAAAACCGGTGAAAGTGACTTATGTAGGTATTATCAGGAATTCTAAAGAGGAGCAGCGGTCTCAATGGCTTAGTAAGGTGAGGGAATTAGGAAAGAAGTATAAATAATTTGCACCTTATTTTTTTGGTAACGGAAAATGATAACTTTATCTGGTAATAATGGTGTTTTATTAGCAGATAAAGTTTCATTATTAAAGTAGAAACACTTTTGTTGATCCATTTTTACAGTCCTTTTTTCCCTTCAATCCAGTAGGCTTGTGATTTGATGCACTTCGGGGAAACACCTCTGGCTTTAAGGAATTTCCTGATCAGAGACATTCGTCCTCCGTTTCCTGTGATATAAAAAATAACCTCATCATCAGAGATGGATTCTTTTTCTTCTTGCAGAAAATCATTCAAAGCTTCAATCATTCTCATGGTATTGTTTTTAGGACAGTGATAGCCATATAAATTAAGCTTTTCAAGAGCAGAACAATCATCAAGCTCATGAAGACAAATGAACAAAGAACCCGATTCCTCCACCGCTTCCTTGATCGAAAGAGAACTTCCCAATGATGTTTCATCTCCCAGAGAAAAATGAATCCGGGCACCGGGAGTAAAGAATTGTTTTCCTCTGGGCATTAAAAGTTTTATGGAATCTCCTTCTCTCAGTTGGGTTACAAAATGACTTCCTGCAGCAGACATGTCATGCAAATGAAACAAAACATCGAAAGTTCCTGCTTCTTTGTTAAAATTAAAAGGAGAATAATTCCTGAAATCCCTGTCGTTGATTCTTATTCCAATGGCATAGGCAGGTTCATAAGGAACATTCTCTAATTCTGTTTCAAAGCGTATCAGTCGAAGATCATTGGTGATCTGTTCTATATGGTTAACGGTGCATTCTTTGAATTTTGAGGACCAGACATTTTCTACGGTGTCATTGATCCATTTTGGTAGGCTCGGCATAAATCATTTTTATTGCAAAGGACGTTGCAAAATCAGAAAATACCGATAGCGGTTTCGGGGAATTAATTGGATTATTCGTGGTTGATGATCTTATTGATGCCGTCCTCTGAATTCTGATGGAGATTGATCTTCCAGTTTGGAAAATAAACGGCTGAAATAGGTATGATCACTGTATCCCAGTTCATAAGCTACTTCTTTTACACTCAGATTGGTAAAGACCAGCAATCTTTTGGCTTCGATTAAAATTTCCTGATGAATCCAGTATTGTGCAGGCTTTCCCGTGACCTCACGAACTGTTTCCGTTAAATATCCTCTTGTAATGTTCAAAATTTCTGCATATTCAGATGGACTTTTCATGGTTTTGAAATTTTTCCGGACCAGAATCCTGAATGCACGGGTTAATTGTAAAGCACGGTTTTCCTCTGAAGCCGGAGAAGTATTTTTCTGAGAATACAACAGGGCAAACATTCCAAGAAAGGCATTAAGCAGTGATTGAACAATGAGAAATCCTTCTTTAGTGGAAAGCATTTCGTTCGTATAGGAGGCATGAAGTAGGCCGGCTGTCGTATTGAGGTTTTTGACAAGGTTCTTATCCACAGACAGCGGCAGTATTTCACCCAGAGATTCATCAAAAAAAGAACGTACAGAATCCGGAACAAGTTCTGCTTTTACCGCTACAAACCATCCGCAGACCTCTTTCATAAGAAGTCCCTGATGTACCTGTCCCGGTAATACACAGAAAATAGTGGATTCTTTGGCTTCAATAGTTTTAAAGTCAACCATCATTCTCACATGACCGCTCTCCATACAGGTGAAAATATAATGACTGTCCCGGTGTATACCTTTGCCCAGAAGAATATCCCCAGAATCATAAGGCTGTTTATCCATCCTTTTGATATGGAACTGATGGTGGGTGATACCATTTAAATCATAGGTGGGAATGGTCTGTTTCATCTTTAAATCTGTTGTGATGAGGATAATACGGAACAGCAAAATTACGTATTTTCACGGTTTTACATCCCGGATTTTAATCTCAAATTCGCGATGCATAATCATGATGCTTTCTTTAAGTCAGATTTTATATGAATATACACCGGAATTCGGAACAGAAAGAAACCTGTTCCGGATTTTATTTTGCTTTTGAAAATGCCATTTTTATGGCTAAGTAAGTTAATACACTGGCCATAAACCATTCCTGGACCTTTATCCAGACCGGATTATTGGAAAAGAATACAGCAACTCTTGCAGCTGTTAATACAATGATAAAGTTGATGCTGAAGCTGATCAGAACCTGGATGATCCCTAGTTCCAGACTTTGGGTCAATATTGAGCCATACTCTGGTTTGATGAACTGAGGAAAGAAAGACAGGTAAAAAACAGCCACTTTCGGATTCAGTACATTCGTTAAAAAACCAATAGTGAAAAGCTTCTTAGGACTATCATGAGCACCATTTTTATCAACATCAAAAATATTTCTGCTTTTGGGTTTGATAGCCTGATAAGCAAGATGTAAAAGATAGACCGTTCCCAGGGTTTTAAGAACGGTATAAGCAAGTGGAACAGCCAGTAAAACAGCGGTAAGACCAAATGAAACCATGATGATATGGAATAAAAATCCACATACTACTCCGGCTAATGAGATAAATCCGGACTTTTTCCCCTGTGTTATCGACTTTGAAATCAGATAAATCATATTAGGACCGGGGCTGATGACTAAAATGAGTGCAGCCAGTATGAAAAATAGGAGCTCGTGGAATGGAATCATGACAGTTCTTATTTAAATGAGAAGGTTTCCGGTGCAAAGATAAGAGGTGTTTCCTGTTTAATTTTATCAGAGACAGAAGAAAAATTCATTTTTATTCAATTAAATTTTATTTTCCACCTGAATGTGATTTAAAAAGAAATACCAGTCTCTTTTTTTTGTAAATTTCAACGCATAAAATAATTATCATTCACAAATAAATATTATCATGACTACTGAAAACATCTTTGAAGCTATCAGAAAATGGAAAAATCTTATTGATTCTTACAAAAATGGAATTGATACCAATGGAGCAGAAATTTTGAATTATTTGAATCAGGGAACCCACTTCAGCGTTTCAGGCGAAGACATTGAACTATGGAAAAAAAATCTGGGAACCACGGAACCCCAAATGATTCATGCCTATGTGGGTATTCATGAAGGTAAGCTGAAATTTTTCCTGATCGATTCTAAAAGTGATAAAGATGCTCATTTCAATACCATTCTCGTTAAAGATTTCTTAGTAGAATTCAGTGAATCAAAAATAGAAAGCAACAATGATATTGTGCTAGATGTTCCTCCCATTACTGCTGAATCAGCCATTAACCGTAACTTCAGATGGAATATGTTCGGGACTTCCTGGCTGCAGGCTCAGAAAACAGAAGATATTTTTCAATTGATTTCCATTCCGTTTTCAGATTATATGAATATTGAAATTACCGCAGGACAGACCTGTACCAGTTTCTTTGGACTTACAGATGATCTGGAAAGAAAAGATCCCGACTTCCCTTATCATATTGAAATCATTACCGTGAAAAGTCTTGCCATCAATCATATGAGCGAGACTGCTGAAAATTATTCCACCCCAAGACCTCCCTTTACGATTATTGATACTCTTAATGATTATCAACTTCTGAAGCAAAGTACCAGTGTTGTCGTATAACAGTTTATCTCTTTATTTACAAATTATAATTAATCTCGTCTTATGTGCCGGATTGATTGTATTGATAAGAGAAGGGATCAAAACAAAACTTCCTGTGATTATATTGCTCTCAGGAGAATTGATGCTGGAGCTGACGGATTTAACAGACCGGCTGATGAAATTAAATACACTCAATACTTATAATTATATATTGAGCCAGTTTTTTGGTTTGATGATCCTTACTGTGATTTACAGCAATTATTATATCCGGCTTTCCCGTCAATTAAGGTGGATGATTTACTGTTATGCTGTACTGGTACTGATTACCAATGTGCTGTATGTTCAGAATGATACAAAGGTTACTTTTTATTTCAACATTATCACCAGTATTATTATTTGCAGTTATGCGGCCTCTTATTTTATGAAAATTATCAGGGAAGGTAGGGTAAACAGAGATCTGTTTATTGTGAATATCATCGTTTTTCTGTTTTTCTCTATAGAATGTATCATCTCCACTACCTTTAATTTCTTAATCAGCAATCATCTGAACTGGGTAGCTCCTGTCTGGCTTTTTAGAGGCATTCTGCTATTGTCTTTTTATCTTGCTTTTATTAATCTGGGATGGGGCGTTGGGAAAATCAGGATCAGATAGTTCTATGGATTTGGATTGGTATTGGACTGTTTTTTTTAACAACATTATTCATTACATTATTGGTAATTAATTACTTGAAAAGTATAAAGAAAAATAAACAGAAAGTCTCAAAGCTGGTCCGGAACACCCAAAAAGAATATCGGGAAAATATGCTGCTGTTACAGGAACAGGACAGAGAAAGGCTGGCGGAAGAACTTCATGATAATATTATTTCACAGTTGAATCTTATCCGTTTGAATCTCAATGATAAAAAACCGGAAGATCTTAATCGTGATTTAAAAAAATCAATGCAGCTGATACGGGAGTTATCTCATAATCTTACGCCGCCTGATCTCGATGAGATAGAACTGGAAGATTTAATTGCAGATTATCTTGATCAGATCAATAAAAATATAGAGGTTATTTTCCGTCATATGACAATAAGGACACCGATCAGTAATCCCGTAAAACTTAATCTTTTCAGAATTATTCAGGAACTGATCACCAATATTTTAAAACATGCTGAAGCTACCAGAGTAGATGTCTCACTGAGAATCTCTCTGAACTATTTAATATTAACCATAGAGGATAACGGCCGTGGGTTCGCTATTGAAAACCAGTCAGGAGGGATCGGGCTGAAGAATATTCAGTCCAGAGCTCAAAAAATTAAAGCCATCTATAAACTTAAAACCCAGCCTGAAAAAGGAACAAAATTCATTGCTTGTATGGCATTACAATAAAAAATAAACATGGAACACTCAAAAATTAAAATCGGAATTGTAGATGATGATCTGCTGTTTGTACAGCTTTTGAAAAATTATATTGAAAACAATGGTGACTATCAGGTCGTACTTACCTCAACAGGAGGATATCAGTTTCTTCAAGAAAAGGATTCTGTTTCTTTAGATATCCTGATTCTGGATCTGAGAATGAGCAACGGTGACGGTCTTGAAGTAATGGCCGAACTGGCTCAAAAAGAAAGTGAAACAAAAATCATTGTTCTTACCAGCTTCTACCGCCGCTCATTCATGGGGCAGATGCTGAAGCTGGGCGCGCATGCTTTTTTGCCTAAAGAAATTGAACTGGAGGAATTATTATCAGTTATAAAGGCGGTTTATCATACAGGACATTATTTTTCCAATGATCAGATCGATGTGATGAGAACCCAGCTTTCCAATAAACTTCCGGAGTTTCACGCGTTTTCCAGAAATGAACTCACAGAGAGGGAAGTTGATGTGTTAAGACTGGTCTGCCAACAGCTGAGCACCAAAGAAATTGCAGATTCTCTGTTTATTTCACCCAAAACAGTAGAAACCCACAAGACCAATCTCATGATCAAAACAGGCGTGAAAAATATGGCCGGACTTGTTATTTATGCCGTACAGAATAAGGTAATAGATCCGGATGAAATTATATTGTTCGATAAATAGTCTTATACAAAAAGAATCAGGGAGCACTTCAAAGTACTCCCTGATCACAAGAAATCTAAAAAAACACTATAATTTAGGATGTAATATTTTAGCAATAGAAACGGCATCTGCCACTGTATCCAGGCTGTAGATCTGGATAACACCCTGTGTAGTGGCTGCCTGACCTAAGATGTTCTGCTGGTTTTGTGCATTCACTGCATTTTCAAACATAATTCCTGTAGAATGGGCTGCAGATTGATACACGTTGGCTAGTGCCATTGCAGGAGATTCTCCTACTACTTTTACGTTGGATTGCGTTACCGCGTCTGTGATTTGTTCGTTTACTGGCATAATGATTATTGTTTATTTGGGTTAAAAACAACCGGAATTCCCGGTTGTTCGGATAATGGTATTTAAGCTATTCGCAAAAACAAATTAAGGATTAAGGATTTTAGCGATTGAAACTGCATCTGCCACAGTATCCAGGCTGTAGATCTGTGCAATACCCTGTGTAGTCGCCGCCTGAGTAACAATGTTTTGCTGGTTCTGGGTATTCACTGCATTTTCAAAAAGAATTCCCGTAGAATGTGCTGCTGATTGATATACGTTGGCCATCGCCATTGCAGGAGATTCTGCTACTACTTTTACGTTGGATTGCGTTACCGCGTCTGTGATTTGTTCGTTTACTGGCATAATGATTATTGTTTATTGAGGTTAAAAAATAACCGGAGTTTCCGGCTGTTCGGATAATTGATTATAATAGTTTCGTAAAAAGTGATTACGGAGTAAGGATTTTAGCAATAGAAACCGCATCGGCTATCGTATCCAGACTGTAAATTTGAGTTACTCCCTGTGTAGTGGCTGCCTGGGTAACAATATTCTGCTGGTTTTGAGTGTTGATTGCATTTTCAAACATGATTCCTGTAGAATGTGCAGCTGACTGATACACGTTGCTTAGAGCCATTGCAGGAGATTCTGCTACTACTTTTACGTTGGATTGCGTTACTGCGTCTGTGATTTTTTCGTTTACTGGCATGATGATTATTGTTTATTTGGGTTAAAATTACCGGGTTTTCCGGCGGGTTAATTTATTTTGCGGTAGGCAAAATCTGATTAAGGTTTAAGAATTTTAGCAATAGAAAGAGCATCAGCGATGGTATCTTTACTGTAGATTTGAGTTACCCCCTGCGTAGTGGCTGCCTGGGTAACAATATTATGCTGATTTTGAGCGTTCGTTGCGTTTTCAAACATAATTCCTGTAGAATGTGCAGCAGATTGATACACATTACTTAACGCCATGGCAGGAGACTCTGCCACTACTTTTACGTTGGATTGCGTTACCGCGTCTGTGATTTGTTCATTAACTGGCATAATGATGATGATTTATTGGGTTAAAAACAACCGGGCTTTCCGGCTGAGGTGATTACTTTTATCAAAAAGTTTAAAAATTAAGGCTTAAGAATCTTAGCCATAGAAACTGCGTCTGCTACAGTGTCCAGGCTATAGATCTGCAGGATTCCCTGAGTGGTTGCCGCCTGGCCTAAAATATTCTGCTGATTTTGCGTGTTTACCGCATTTTCAAACATGATTCCTGTAGAATGGGCTGCAGATTGATACACGTTGGCTAGCGCCATTGCAGGAGATTCTCCTACTACTTTTACGTTCGATTGTGTTACTGCGTCTGTGATTTGTTCATTAACTGGCATAATTGTAATTGTTTTTTTGAGATCGGATCTCGGTTAATAAATTATTGAAGTAAACTAGTTTATATCTGGGTTTTAAACTCACCACAGATCCTGCAGATCAATGCGTTTCAAAAACATTGGTATAGACAGGTTATGAATAAATTGGCTCTGAAGGGTGGCTCTGAATACAATGGCTGAAACCCCTGTCTGTAAAATCTGCGCGAGTTTAAAGCATATTTTTTCTAAAAAGGATGCGGTCTTATTTTTAATATCTGTCTTAAAAATAAATTCCTGCTGCAGGTATGCCGTCAATGTCGGATTCCTTTGGGCTAACGATGGATTCTGAATGATTGTTTTTGTACATTGACAGCATCTGAAAGGCGGTGCAAAAATAAATGTTGACCTGATTGTATATATGCTGAGGGCACCGGATTTCATCTTTGCAGAGAAATAAACCGCATCCGTAGTTGTGTGGAATAGGAATTAGAAACGCTGTTTTCTAAATGACTCCAATTCCTTTATTTTTATATTTTTGAAACTCATTTTTTTTAATCCCATCACATAATGGCTGATCCCGGTCATAGCATTCCGTTGCTGATTCAATGCAGAATTGATTTGCATCTGTCCGGTGGAATGTGCGCTTACCTGTGCGGAAATAGCCTGAGGTACTGCGGTAGACATTCCGGTAATGATTGTATCAATTTCGTTCATATTAATTCGTTTTGGTGGTTCTAAGGTTTGATATTACCCAATCTTGTATTCAGCTTATTCATCCGCTCCATTATTTTAAGTTCTTTCTCTTTTACCTTTGCTGTAGAGGCTTCCTGCAGCTTTTTCAGCTGTTCTTCATAATTCATGACAGGGGTTTCAGGTGGTGGAGCAGCAACAGGAGCAGGAGCTGCTTCATGCTGTTTTACAGCTTCTTCCAGTTTTTCCAGGAGAGGAGCAAGAGACTTCATGGTCTCTTTGACAGCTTTGTCCCTGATATAGCTGATAATTTCATCTTCATGTCTTAAAACAAAAGGCATGATTTCTTTTTCTACCATTTCAGGTTCCGTTACAGGTACCGGAGGTTGGGGAGCAGGAGCTTTCTTGCGGATTCTTTTACGCATACTTATTGTTTTATACTATTGTAAAAATGAAAATGTCTTGTTACAGCAGATAGTTAATAAATGCAGACGCAGATTTCCAATCCCGGTTGAGGTCTTTTACAACGTTGTAACCTGTAATTTCTAAAGCAATACATGCAGAGATAGCGCTGGCAGTCAGCATTTCTTTTAACTGATGCGGAGGAAGGGTCAGGATATAATCATCCGGAATAATCAGAGATTTACTACCGGATGGAACTTCATTTACTATGATACTCAGGATTTCCTGAAAATAATGGGCGATGAGCTTGGAGGCCTGAAATTCCAGTTCTCTTTTTAAGGCAACCATCTCATCCTGGGTAACCAGATCGGAAATGGCACTTACATCCACGTCATGTACGGAATACTGAGCTTCACCCGTATTAGATGGAGTAATCGTAATATCTGATTTCAGTATCCATTTTGATCTTTCAAGATTGATCGTGAGAAGTTTTGAATCATAATCAGGAACTGCAATTTCGTTCAGGGTGGTAAGAGGCAGGATTCTTATATTGCAGTAAAATACCTTTGGATCATCCAGCTTGACCATGATCACGGCAATTCCTGTCGATTTATCTTTAGGTTCCACTACAAAAGACTGAAAATGGTTGTACCTTTTGCCTCCTCTGCCGATGCAGTTAACCAGTCGTAAAGACGGCTGAATATTAATGTCTGATGTCTGAAGATTAAATACAAATCGTTCCGAATTGTGCTCCGTCTTTTTAGGTTCTGAACTTTTGGTGTCCAGATAACTGATTTCATTGCTTTTGAGCAGATAAAGTCTTTCATTTAAATCATCTAAGCTTTCCAGATTTAAAATTTTGGCGGGTTTGGTTACTGAGGAATAATTCATCTTTTATTTATTTTAATTTTTTCAATGAGCTGGGCTATTATTGTTTTTTTCTTGGGATCACCTTCAGTTTCGACCGAAGGAATTACCGCTTCTTTGATCTCCGGTTTTACAAGTGGCTGTGTCAGTTTAACCGACTTTAATACTAATTTTCCCCCATGATCAGCCGTGATAAAGCTTCTTCTCATACTTTCTTTTTCTGAAGAGGTCTCTTCCGGAACCGGATCTACCCGTTTTTTTTTTCGGGATCTTCATCTTCAGAGGAAACTTCCGTATAGGATGGGGGAGAAGGAAGTGCTTCTGAGACTGGAAGCGCGTTGACATTATAAATTGTATTGGAAATTTTAGCCTTTACTTCAGCATAATCACTTACCATTTTGAATAAGTCTTTCATCATTTCATTTCCTTTTCCTGCATCCTGGCCCTGAATATTTTCAGCCATTTGAACAGAGGTTTCTTTACTCCCCGGCGCCGGCCCGAAAGTGGTTCCATAGGTCAGTAGATTATTGGCCAGTCTGCTCAATGCAATAAGACCTACCTGCTCAAATCCTTTTAAAAAAGACTGTAAATCCTGAACCATCATTCCTGTAGACTGTTCTATCATTACTTTGGTTACTCCGGTCATTGGAGAAGCTTTAGGCGGAGCCAGTACCTCACTGTTCACAAATACTACAGCTTTCTCCGCCGGAGTGGTAGCATTGGCCGCCTGGGATTGTTGGGTTTCACTGTTGTTTTCACTCATGATGGTAAGGTTTTAAATTATCCTTTTAAAATTTTAATGGCATCTGCAACAATCGCAGGGTTGAGCTGGTTCAAGTTCTGCTGGTTTGTCACAGAATTCTGAATGGAAATTCCACTGGCATGGGTGGCCATCTGGTAAAGCATACTCATAGCCTGTGCGGGAGACTCACCAAGTACCGTAACGTTAGTCTGCGTTACTGCATCTGTAGTCTGGGTGTTTACTGTTTCTGCCATATTCTGGGTTTAATGGGTTACTATTGTTTTTAATTTCAAATATCTTTTTCAAAGACTTTCATTTCACTCAATCTTTATATTCTTTTTTGATTAAGTCTTCACTATGAGATTGTTGATCTCTTTGTCTGATACAAATTTCAGCAATCAGAATAAATCTTCATTAAGGGAAAAAACGGAATTTTAAAAAATAAGGGAATTCTCTTATGGGTGAATTTTTAATCAAGAGTCTTTATTATAGTTAAGCGTTTACATAGTTAAATAAACAAATACATCGTCTGGGAATACGGGTAAACCCTGAATTTCTGAAAATGGGTTTTTCCCCTTTAACGAGTCAGAATGTTTCCGCGGAAATTTGTGTTATTAATATTGGTGTAAACTCCAGAAATCAAATAAATAACCTTAAATAAAAACTATTATGAGCATTATAGGAAAATACAACAATTTGTTTTTCAGTGCAAAAGGAACAAATAACAAAGCTAAGATAGGAGTCAGGCTGAAAAACGGACAGATAAAAATAATGACTGTGAGAGAAGTTTTCAATACCTATTTCATCGGAAACAGGGAAAGCGAAAGAAAGATGCTGGAAACCCTGGAACTGATGGGAGGAGATATAAAAGATATCATTCTGGTACTTGATATTTATAATGCAGATTATCTATCTGAAGGAGACTATAAATTCAACCATGATCAATGGGAAAGTGACAAATATGAAAAAGAAAGAAAGGAAAAGTACGGGGATGTCAGTGAAAAGGAGAGATATGAAGTTAATATCATTATGAATGCCAAGGTCGTTACAGCTTCCGTATATCGGGATCTGCAGCAATTGTTTTTTATCAAAAAATTTCATGAAAGGAGATGGGATAAGGGAAGTAAAAGTAAAGAATTTATGAGGCAAAGACTTGATTTATTGAGAAATGAAACACAAGGCACTCCTGATCTCCAGACGATGAAATTCTACAGAACAATGGGAGAAACAGAGTTTAAAGGAATAAGTGAATGGGCAGAAAAATATAGGGCAGAGGGCGGAAATATAAAAACTGATCTTACTTTCAATCATGAAATAATGAATACAAAGGTATTTGACAACGATAATATACCGAATGAGATACCCGTTCGTCATCATTTGGGCGGATACAGCCAGGCCAGATGGTATGCGAGACCTGACAGGCATCAGTTTAAATTTCTCGTACAGTTTGTATTGAATAAGAACGCTAAAGGATTCTTAGGAAATCCGGAGCAGTTAGTTTTACAAAGAACATCAAAGAATACTAATTCAGCGGTAGCAAAAATTAAATCATGGTTTGAAGACAACGGAATATTGGTTGAAGAAATAAGTAATAGTGAAGGACAAAAAGCAGGCAGAATAGGTCTTAAAAATGAAGATAAGGAAGGGGAAGGATTAAGTATTTCGTTAGGTGAGAGCAGAGATACTCAGGAAATATTTCAAAGTTTGCTCAGCAGAATACGCCTTATTGAAGTAATTAATCCGGAATAGATTTTTCAGAATTAATATATTAAAAGACAGCCCTTTCAATAAAAGGCTGTCTTTTTAATAAACAGATTATGCTGAAAGTGGACGATCCACCAGTTCTTTTCTCTTCCTCCAGAAGAAATAAGCCACAACAGCTGTTGCAATGGGCAGCGCAATACCAAACTCATCAATATAATAGTTGGTGTTTCCCGTATCTACAGTTAGAGGAGTAAAAATAGACTGTATAAAAAGGTTATGACTGGCATGCAAAATAACCCCTGTCCATAAACTTCCGGATTTTAATCTTAACCATGTAGAGATGAAACAAGCGGCAAGTATCATCACCGTAAAACACGAAAGAGCCAGCCATTTGGGGCCGCCTGTATTATAATTGGAGAAAAGCAGAAGAGGATAATGGTAGATCGACCAAATCACACCCATCCAAAGAGAAGTAGCGGTATAGGAATTGATCTTGGCCAATTGAGGCGTCAGAAGACCACGCCAGCCTATCTCTTCTCCCAGTGCAGAGCCTACTGAACGTACCATGCCAAAACTGCTCATCAGAATAACATACAGAATGATCGTGAGACCATCTGGAAGGTTCCAGCCCATTCCTTTGCCAATTTCCGCTACAAATTCATGATTATAAAAGCCGCCGGCACCACTGATCCAGATGATGAGGTAAGGTACCAAACTATAAAGAACGGGAATACAATAGGCCATTATCTGGTATTTTGTTGGTTCCCACTTCCATCCCAGGGAAGAAATGGGGATATTTCGGATACGGCAGGTAAGAAATGCAGCAATAGCGGGACACCACATGACAATGGTTGCATAAGAGATTATTCCGCCGCCAAGTTTTCCGGTGCTGATACACATATAATAAACAGGAAGACAGAAAAGCAGGGTAAGAATGAGATAAGTGGCAATATTCTTCCTGACTTCGGATTTGGATATTGTATTTTCCATAAACTGATCTGGTGCTAAAGTTTATAAATGACTGAAAAATAGAAAGTTATTTTTAAATAAAAATACACTTATTTTTTATATTAATAATAATTTAAACATCAGCGGATGTAAGAAAAGATTTTAATAATGAAAACAGTAAATTAGCTAAAATATTTTCCGAATACCTAAACGATGTCCAAGCTAAAAGCCATAAGAGAACAAAAGAACCTGACCCAGGAAGAGCTGTCAGAACAATCAAAAATTTCTGTAAGAACCATTCAACGTATAGAATCGGGAACAGAACCTAAAGGACATACGTTAAAATCACTGGCTCAGGCTTTAGGAATAGAAGAGGTTGAATTGCAACAGGATCAACCACAAATAATTTCAGAAACAGATAAGGTTGAAATAGAAGTAAAAGAAGGGGAAGCTCCAATCAATTATTCATACATTAAAATCATTAATCTTTCCTCGTTAATATTTACTCTTTTACCGCCACTCAATATTTTTGTACCGCTTATTCTCATGCATAGTATGAAGCAGAGAAACAGTCTGGCCAGACAGATTATTTCCGTTCAGATGATCTGGACAGTGATGGCACCTATTACCTTTATGCTCGGCATCTTTTTAAAGTTCGGAAAGCAGTTTACCCTGATCCTGATGATCCTCATTGTTCTCTCCAATGTATTTATTATCCTTCGGAATGCAGCTGAGATAGATAAGAATAAAAAACTCTATTTCAGACTGAAATTCAGTATGATATAAAACCTGTCAGGACTTTGTCGGGTTTTTGTCGGGTTCATTTTTAGCAGAAAAACAAAAGGAAATCGAATCTTTGTCAAAAAAATAACAATGACAAAGTCTTCAAGGTTCACCCTTCCTTTTTTTATGCTGTTCATGAGTGTCACGCAGGCACAAACAGAGAAAACAGATTCTCTGTATAAAACCATTATGTCGAAAGACAGCCTGTTTTTTTCTGTAGGCTACAATACCTGCAACATCAAGCAGATGGAAAATCTGTTGAGCGAAAAGTTTGAATTTTATCATGACAAAGGAGGTTTTGAGGACAGGGAAAAATTTATCATTGATTTTAAAAACGGATTATGTAAATCCCCGGAGACCTACCAGATAAGAAGAGTGCTTATTAATAAAAGCACAGAAATTTATCCCATGTATAAAGACGGAAAGATCTACGCTGCCATTCAGAATGGAGACCACCTTTTTTATGAGAAGATAGTAAATCATGCTGAAAAACTGGTTGGGGAAGCAAAATTTACCCATTTATGGATACTGGAAAATGGTGAGTGGAAGCTTAAAAATTCATTGAGTTTTAATCATCATCCGAAGCAGACTACCGATAGTGAAACGATGTTTGATAACGATCATTCCATGCAAAGCTGGCTGAAAGAAAATAATATTCCTGCCCTGGGATTAGGAATTATAGAAGGAGGAAAGTTGCAGCAGGTGAAAGTTTTCGGTGAGATCAGGAAAGGGATTGCAGCACCTGATAATGCCTTGTTTAATGTCGCATCACTTACAAAACCTGTTACGGCAATGGTTGCATTACGATTGGTAAGTCTTGGGAAATGGAAGCTTGATGAACCTCTTGATGCCTATTGGACAGATCCAGATATTGCCAACGATTCAAGGTATCAAAAATTAACCACAAGAATGATCCTGAGCCATCAGACAGGTTTTCCGAACTGGAGATGGATGAATGCAGATAAGAAACTGAACTTTCAGTTTGATCCCGGTACAAAATACCAATACTCAGGAGAAGGTTTTGAATACCTTCGGAAAGCACTGGAAAAAAAGCTTGGAAAATCACTGGATCAGCTGGCAAAAGAACTTGTTTTTCAGCCATTCGGGATGAATGATACCCATTATATCTGGGATCAGAATACCGACGAATCAAGATTGGCTATAGGATATGATAAAGATGGTAAACCTTATCCAACCGAAAAAAACAAAACGGCCAATGCGGCTGATGATCTTTATACTACGGTTGAAGATTACGGCAACTTTATGGTCAGTGTCATGAATAAGAAAAATCTGAAACCGGATGTTTTTCAGGAAATGATCAAAAAACAGGTCAAAGTAAAAGATCAAAAATATTTTGGACTGGGGTTTGAGATATACGACCTTGGAAACGGTGATTATGCCTTATCCCACGGCGGAGCTGATCAGGGAACACAATGTATTGCCATCATCATACCCGGCTCAGGGAAGGGAATTATAATTTTTACCAATATTGATGACGGTTATAAAGTATATGAGAAGTTGGTTCTTCATTATCTGGGTAATGAAGGAAAGCAAATTGTAGATATAGAAACCAGATAACAGATTGTTTTTTAAGGGTTAAATAATGATGTGATAAATCTTTGTATCTTCGGGGTATCAATCTGAAAACAAGAAAGATAATCAAAATATATGTTTTCAGGATGAAATAGTATGGACAGAAAAAAAACGAAAGCTATGTGGCAATATTATATCATCCTTGCAGCAGGAATCATTCTGTTTGCAGCAGCATTAATGAGCTTTAAAAATACTCTTTCATTCTTAAAAAAAGCAGAAAAGGCAACGGCAACCGTTACCTCATTAAGGGAATATGAATCAGAGGGAACCGTATTCAGTCCGGTCTTTACCTTCCGGTCCCAAAATAATATGGAACATACTTTTGAACTGGCGGAAGGAACCAATCCCTCGGCCTGGGCCATTGGAGAAACAGAGACTGTGATCTACGATCCTGAGGATCCTTCCTCAGTAAGTTTATATACCTATTTCAGAATTTTTGCCTGGCCTTTAATCCTGATTTCAATAGCACTGCCACTACTGGTGGTGGGAAGCGGGTATTTTATTGCAGAACGGTTTTTAAAATAATCTTCATTATCAATTTCTTGAGCTGTTTTCAAGGAAACTCTTTATAAGTTTTGTTGTACTGAAGCAAAGGCCCTTACCGGAAAAGTTCCGGCTCCTTTGAATTTTGGAGGGGCAGCCGTAAAGGTAAAACCTTCATCAGGAAGCTGTTCCAAACGACAAAGATGCTCCGCAATTACTATTTCATCGCCCAGAAGAATGGTGTGTACGGGACGGTTTTTGCCTTTTGTGTTATCAATATTATGAGAGTCAATCCCTACAAGTTTTACCTGGCAGTCTTTAAGATATTCTGCCGCGCTTTGCGTAAGGTAAGGATGATTTTCATAATACGTCTCCGTATTCCAGTGGCTATCCCATCCCGTATGGATAAGTACCGCTTTATTTCTGATTTCCCGGTTTCTGAGATATTGATCTGTAATCTCCAATGTTTCCGTATAAGGAATCCGGATTACTACCGCCTCTAATTCAGCCAGTTTTTCCAGTTCCATTTCAGCGGTGTCTTTTCCGTTTTCAAACCTGTGGAAAGGACAGTCGATATAAGTTCCTGTATTCGTAACCATTTCAATCTTACCAATTTGAAACGAAGTTCCTTCCTCATACAATTTCTGAGATTCCGTTCTGCTGAGATAATCACAGATGTGAGGAGCGGGAAGCCCTTTATAAGTAATAAGTCCTTCTTCAATCGTGTGGCTCAGATCGATCAGCCGTTCCACAGGAGGTTTTTGTTGTACAGTCTTTCTTTTATGGGGTTCGTTAATGACCTGCTTATTCAGGATATTGACTTTACCAGCCATAAGAAGCCGGAGATCATCAATAATATAATCAATCAGTTCCTGGTCTGTAATATGATCTCCTGCAATGTCAAGTCTGAATTCTTCCCCTTTAAGGCTTCCCCCATTGGTAAAATACACTTCAAAATCAAATTGTACCCTTTTGTCCATTATTAAAATATTTAGACAAAAGTGAAGAAAATCAGATTCTGTTTACTTGACTTAAATCAATTTGCTTTATTTTTTTACTTCGGATCCTGCTTAAGGTTTCAGGACTCATCCCCAGATAAGAAGCAATATGGAAAAGAGGAATTCTGGTTTCAGAATGCGGAAACTGTTCAAGAAAATAAAGATACCGTTCATAAGAATCCTGAAGCAGGAAAGAGCTTTCACGGCGGCATTTTTTAATAAACTCTTTCGTAAGGATTTGATTCATGAACTGATGCCATTTCGGATCTTTTAAAAGCTTGTCTGTCAGTTTTTTGGGAAGAATAATAATTTCTGAAGCTTCCAGACATTGAAAATTAAGAGATGTTTTTTCGCCGGTCAGATAGCTTGTCAGTGCTGTAAAAAAATCGTGTTCAAAGAAAAATTCAGTGTTGATCTCTCTATGGTCTTTTATATAAAAACTTCTGATAACTCCTTTTTGAAGAAAAAAAAGGCTGTCTGCCGTTGAGTTTTCCCGTATGACATAACTGTTGCTTTCCAGATGCCATACTTTTGCTTCGGCAAGGATCATTTCTTTCTCCTCATCGGTAAGATCAAACAAAGGATATAGTGCTGTTTCGAAGAAAGGAGTAAGATTATGCATCGTTTTGAAGGTTTAAACAGTGAACAGAAACTGCAGCTGCAAAAATGCAGCCCTTAGTTCTATTTTACTTTTTCAAGAAGATATAACTTACCACCGGAAAATCCCTGTTTAGGCATAAGATTGCCTTCCAGAACCATTGTTTTATTGGTTACATCGATAACGGAAATATAGCTATTGGAATTGTATTCGATATAATTCTCCTTTTCCTTCGTTGAAGGATTTTTTCCGAATTCCATTGAATATTTTACCCAATCTTCATCCTGTGTGCTGCAATGTACGGGCTTGAATTTAGATTTCTTAGCCTTGAAAACAATCTGATCAAAACCTTCCGTACATTCTGAAGTAAATGATCCGTCAGGATTCTGATCTTTTGAAAAATCTTCAAAAGAACCACGGTAAACGCCCACTACTTTCCAGGTACCATCCAGACGGTCTTCATCAATTTTTCCCTTTGCTTTGCTCACTGCCCAGCTGATTCCGTTAACGGTTCCCTTTACCGCTTTGTAACTTAAATTTACCGCTCCGGAAACCACTTTAGTAGCTGTTCTTACCACACATGAATGGAGAACGAATACAGCCGAAGCCAGCAATAGGAATTTCTTCATTTTGTCAATTTTTTCAGATACGAAGATAGTGCTTTTAGAAAAAAATTATAGTGATGAATAATGTTTTTGTCTATTAACATCATAATATATAGCGCTATTGTTTTTTCTCCTGTCCGGTTTACCGCCCGAAATTCAGGATTCACCGTTTAATATGGCCTGCTTAACGTATTTGCACTTACTTCCGGCATTGCTTTGCCATAATTTTACCATTACAAAACATCACGATTATGAATACTACATTAAACTTCAGTAAAAAAATACAATCCGTTTTGTCCCTGATTATTTTTATGGGAATAGGATTATTGCCTCTGAAAGCACAGACTTATACCACGGGTGAAAAGGATGCGGAAAGCATCAGATCCGCTTTTCAGAATACAAAGCAAATAAGAGCCGGGCTTTTGAACGTTGGGTATGCAGAAATGGGCCCGGCCAATGGAAAACCGGTTATCCTTCTTCATGGATGGCCTTATGATATCCATAGTTTTGAACAATCTTCCGCGATCCTTGCTGAAAAAGGCTACCGTGTTCTGGTCCCTTATTTAAGAGGTTACGGTACAACGACCTTTGTTTCTCCCAATACAAAACGCAACGGTCAGCAGAGTGCTGTTGCATTGGATATCATTGCTTTTATGGATGCCCTGAAAATAGATAAGGCCATCATTGGCGGTTTCGACTGGGGTGCAAGAACCGCAGATATCATGGCTGCACTGTGGCCTGAACGATGCACCGGATTGGTAGCGGTAAGCGGCTATTTGATTGGAAGTCCAAAGGCCAATGAAAAACCTTTGCCTCCGAATGCTGAGCTGTTATGGTGGTATCAGTATTATTTTTCAACGCAAAGAGGGTATAAGGGGTATAAAGCCAATACTTTAGCCTTTAATAAACTGATCTGGAAAACGGCTTCACCCAAATGGGCTTTTGATGACCAGACCTACGAGCGTTCTGCCAAAGCATTCGATAATCCTGATCATGTAGATATCGTGATCCACAATTACCGCTGGCGTCTGGGATTAGCAAAAGGAGAAAAACAATACGATGCGCTTGAAGCCAGGCTGGCAAAATCTCCGTCCATTTCGGTTCCAACGGTTACTATGGAAGGTGATGCCAACGGAGCAGCATTTCCCGCACCGGAAAGTTATGCTTCAAAATATACAGGTAAATATGCACATCATACTTTAACGGGCGGAATTGGTCACAATTTGCCACAGGAAGCTCCAAAAGCATTTGCAGATGCGATCATAGAAGTAGATTACATGTCGAAATCCAAATAAAAATCTGAAAGACTAAAAATAAAACCACTGCTCAATAACAGTGGTTTTTATTTATTTTATCCTCAACTAGTTTTTAGATTCTTCTTCAACCTTCAGTTTATTCACCAAAGGATTGGCATACATTGCTAAGAAATACTCTCTGGAAACAGGATCTGAAGGATCTATGCGCATTTCAAGTCTGCGGACAAACAACTGTTTTTCCTGTTCCGTATATTCGGAAGCATATGTATTCGTGTTATGAAGCAGATCGTAAGCGATGTACTTGGTTGGCCAAAGCTTATAATTACTGATGATAGAACGGTCAATTACCTGTGCAATGGCCTGCAGCTGTTTATTTTTGTTGTCAATGGCCGCTGCAATTTCATCCAGTTCTTTATTCAGAACATCACCGGCATGAAGGTGAATACGTTTTTTTTGACCCAGAATTCCGCTGATAATGTTGGTGAAATCTTCATTTTTCCCTTTAATGTATTCCTCATCCCTGTGCTGTGCAAGCAGCTGAGGCATTTTTAAGGAATCTGTAGGATCATACTCATAGGAGATAGAGATAGGAACAATCTTTAATGTTTTAAAATAATCTGTAATACATTGATCTCCGGCTGCCATGGCAAGCATTTTCAAAACCCCTTGCTGGGTAGAATCGTTACCATTTTTGGTACGGCCTTCACGCTGGGCAATCCATACAGAGCGGTTTTCCTGAAGGAGCAGCTCTTTAATATACTCAGACATCGTCTGTGAACTTGTCAACTGTTCACGAAGCGGCAGTCCTCTTTGTACCAGAAAGTTACGGTTCAACTTGGCCAGTACATTTAAGAAATTCTTACGTACAAGATTATCACCAATGGCAGAAGCTGTCATTACATAACCCCCTTCCAGCAATACCAGATTAAGCAGCGAAGTATCCAGAACGATATCCCTGTGGTTCGAGATGAAAAGGTAAGAGGTGTTTTTATCCAGCTTATCAAATCCAGAAGTCGTTAAACCGTCAGAACTTTTTGCAAGGATCTGGCGAACGGCAAAGGCCACAAACTGATGCTGAAAATCACTGATGGAATGAACATTCTTAAACTGTTCCAGCCAAACCTGCTCATCTGTATCAGGAAAAGTAAAATTCATAAAGGCTTTCATCATGGGATCACGGGCGATGCTCTGTAATCTCTCATTCACTTCCTGATCATAGAAATACCGGATTTCATCAAACTTAGACATGCGGTTAGGTAAAAATTAAAACTTTTTGCAAAAGAACGAAAATTTATCGGGGGAGAGGGTATAAAGGGTGTTAAAGTATTATGAAGGGCGTAGGAGTTTGGGCTCGGCAGCACTCTTCTATCTTAGTTTGTAGCAGAAATTCAATAGAAATGGGCTTTAGCCCATTTTGATAAGAAAACATCCCTTTGGCTTTCGCCTAAACTTAGAGGTGTTATATTGAGATTCCTGCGGAATGACAAATGTTGTGGATAGTCTGAGCGAATAGTTTGTATTATGTATTATGTATTATGTATTATGTATTATGTATGGAGGAAATAAGTGGCTATGCACCCATACATAATCGCCGACCTTGTCATTCCGTAGGAATCTCGGCTCTTTTCTTATCCTCATTTATCATCAGAAAGCTTTCTGTGCCTGGATTCCTACGGAATGACCAACGGTGTGGATAGGCTAAGCGAGCAGTTTGTATTATATCTGAAGCAAGTAACTATGCACATGTACACACACCAATAAGTACCCACTTTGTCATTCCGTAGGAATCTAAGCTCTTATTTTACCCTCCGAATTAAAATATTCTCTACGAACTGTTTACTTTATTAATCTGACGATATCCAATTGGTAATTCATATGAACAGTTCGTATCAAAGCCAATTCTCAAACAAATAATTCAAAAATTCTAAATTAGGATTTGTGCTCCTTATCAATTCAAGTTTCTTAATTCTTGACCAGTCTTTAATTTCCTTTTCTCTTTGAATGGCATGATGAATCCAATTATATTTTTCATAATAAATGAGAAATTCAAGATTATATCTTGCAGTGAAACTACGTGGATTGAGCTTCGTTTTGTGTTGATACAATCTCCTGTGCAGGTTGCCTGTAACGCCTGTATAAAGTACTCTTCGGTTTTTATTGGTAAGAATATAGATATAGTAGGTATATCTTCCTTTTGAAAATGCAGTCATTTGTGTATTTGTTTTACAAAAGTTACAAAAAATATAATACCACTGTTTTTTCAATTGGATTTAATTGTTTTTATTCCACCTTTTGTCATAGAAATCGGAATGCCCAACGGTGTGGATAGTCTAAGTGAATGGTTTATATGTATAGAGTAAACAAGAGACTATGCACGCACACAGAAGCACACACCTTGTCATTCCGTAGGAATCTCGACTCTTATTTTATCCTTCTTCATTATCACAAGCTTTTTGTGCCTGGATTCCTCCGGAATGACAAACGCTGTGAATAGGCTAAGCGAATAGGTTGTAGTATGTCTGAAGCAAATAACTATGCATACGTACAAACACCAATAAGCGCTCAGCTAGTCATACCGCAGGAATCTCGACCTTATATTGTCATCACCTATTGTCAGAGACTATACACGCGCAAATAAGCACCGACCGTGTCATTCCAGGAATCTAAATATTATAGACACATTATTTTAAACCTTCATTGCCACTAAGTATCCTTATTAGCTTACAGGCAAATTTATTCCCAGTTTAAAAATTTTATGATAAGCAGTGATTTGATTATCAGTATTATCAAACTGTCTTTTTATGTTTTCAATTGAAAAATTATGCAGTAATGAGGGAGGATTATTAGAATTCTCACTATCAGGCTGTTGAAGATGAGGGTAAATAATCAGGCAATCCAATATCTGATCTTCTTTCCAATCCTTATTTTTACTTTTCATTTCGTTGATAACCTTCTTTAAACGGGAGTACCCTGAAACCTGGCGGATGTCTTTGTGGATATGACTTTTAGTATATTTTAATTTATACTTAGTATCAATGACCATTTCATAGCCCGGTTTACTGATCAGAAAATCCAGATGATTTCCGTAGGTTTTGAATTGATAATGAATATGATGAGCATCTTCAGGATTAGCTTTGATCAATTGATAATAAAAATAAAGTTCAAACAGTCTGGGCATATCAATCCAGAAGGGAGGTGTCTTTATTTTTTTCTGCGTCGTTTTCGTAATCGTATACGAGAACCGTTTCAGAATAAATTTCCCTATTCGTAAAGCCTCTCCATATTCATTGAAGAACGGATTTTTTTTGCCGTGTTTTAATTGATGTTCATCAACATCGGTACTGATATGTTCAAATGCCGGCCTGCAATAATTTAAAATATGTTGAACAGATTCTATATTGGAAGAAAATAGTGAAGGATTGTTCTCGATATAGCTGGTTGCAAACACCAATACTTTTTTTAGAAACCTGTTTTCAAAATAATCTTCACCAAAAACCTGAAATTCACAAAAAGCAGACGTGGGTTTATTTTTAAAAACATTCTTCTTTATATGTGGACCTATTAATACTTTGCCCTTTACTCTACTATTAAGATTTTCCTGGACTTTATAATATGCCTTTTTCAATCCTTTTCTTACAATTATTTTCAAATGCTGCAAAAACTGTATAATAAGAAAAGGGGTCAATCGATCATCTTTTTGATCTATTTCAATATATTTTGCATCCCAATCTATTTGGATAACATCTTTTGAATAGTGTGCAGTTTGTGGTAAAGCCATGATATCCAAAAGAATTTTAAGATAATTGACTTCTTTAGTCTCTATCTTTTCCTTGCTATCATATGTTTCAGGGAGAGGAAGAGAATTTTCTTCTTCATTGAGGCAGTTCCGGAAGTACTGCGACAACCCCACATTAATCTTGGGTTCTACATAAATGGTTCTGCCGGTATTTCCCAGCCAGTCAATACCTACAAAATAATCTGCCTTAATCTCACAATGATTTTCTCTTTTTACCACCGAAAAAGAATAAGACTGATGGTTGAACTTTTTACTTTCCAAAGCCGCAAACAGCTGAAAAGAGTCGTCATCAAGATGCAGCAGTTCATCTGCTATATTGGTAAAAGACTCTTCAGCAGTAACCCGTTTGATCAGAAAACTTTTATGTTCCGAAAGTAAAATTCCCATTAATTATTTATTTTCAAGGTATTGATATAGTCTTTGATGTTATATTCTTTATTGTTGTCATTCTTATCCTCGAAGGTTCCGATAAGAACACCATCTTTCACATACTCCAGAAGAATAGGAACCACTTCATAATTCATTTTCATTCTGAAAATTTCCTCTTTTGTCTGCCCATCCTGTATATCTTCATTTTTGGCAATAAAATAACTGTGTCCTAACTGAACATCCTTAGCCTCAAATTCACCACTTACATTTCCATTTTTGAATAGCTCCGAAACTTTTTTGAACCCTTCATTATTAAAATGAATGTGCTCGTCATCCTCCAGAGGTTCAGGTAACACATCAATAAAAGCAAAACGTCTTCGGATTGCATAGTCGATATGTCCTACACTGCGATCTGCGGTGTTCATGGTGCCGATGATATATAAATTAGAAGGCAGTATCAAATCATTTCCATCTACATCATACATGGATTCTACAGCTTTCCCTCGATATTCTAAGGCATAAATAAGTTCTCCTAGTACTGAAGAAAGATTAGCTCGGTTAATTTCGTCAATTACTAGAACATATGGTTTTAGTTCTTGCTTTTGATCATTTGTATTTTTTATGAAGGAGATATTGTTCTCATTAAGATAATTTTTGAAATTTTCTATCAAATTTTGATATAAATAATACATTCCACTTCTTGCAGATTTCGATAAAATAGAGTTTTCTCTAATTTTGATAACAGGGGAAGATAAATAAAGCCCTTTATAGCCTTCTATAATGTCGCTGTCTTTAATTAAAATAGAATCATTTTCATTGCTATAACGATTTACTCTAATTGCATTTTCTTCTATGGAAATAATTTTTGGTTTTGTATCATCCTTTATAATTATTTCTCCCCTCTCTTCTAATTCCTTTTCCAGAGTCTCTTTAAAATTTTCATAGTTTTTTTGTATCCAATTTTCTTTAGAAATTTCTTCTGGAGCTTTTTTAGAATCATTATAGTTCTCCGTTGCCTCTCTTGCAAATTCCCCTAGTGTTTTGTTTTCGGCTATATAAAGAATTCCTTGACCAGCTGGATTAGGTTTGGCGACAATACCTCTTACAAAATCTTCATAGGTATAACTTGGGTGAAACTGGATAATTTTAAATTGTGGATTGTCTTTTAATTCTTCTGTTGAAGATAATCCCAGTAGTTGAATGGCTAGTTCCTTTGCCTGTCTGGTTTTTCCGGTTCCCGGAGGACCTTGTAGAATGATTTGTTTTTTATAGGTAAGTAGATCTATGTAATTGTTCATTTTTTTTTCTTTTATTGTTAAGCTATGCCATTCTTTGATAAAACTATTTGTAGCATTTTCATTCTGGCAATAGGTTAAAGTTCCAGATGCCTGAATATATTTTGTTCCATATTTTTGCAAGCAGTCATTTAAAATTTTCTTACTTTTCTCCGAAAAGAATTCTATTATTTTAACTTTCCTAAAATAGTGGTGATGGTACTTTTGCTCCAGTTCCGGATCTGTAAAACAATTGCTCTCAATTAAGCATAATGCGATGGGTAGTGATCCCTCTCTCACCAATATAATATCGTTTTTTTGTATTCCGTCATTGTTTTCATTAGTGAAATAGCGGCATTGAATGTGGTTCCAATCTCCTGTACCAATTACTGGGTATTTTTCTTGTAAAAGTAATTTTGAATCAATGCTGCCTCCATCTCTTCCCCAAGGTTGATTCATTTGTATGTGCCAATAACTCATAGTTTATTTTCCATTTATTCACAAAGATTAGTTATAGCCCATCTTTGTAATGGTTTTAGTTTGTATTTTCATTACAAGTATAACGAAAATCTGCAACTTCTACTTACGGGAAAACGTAATTGTATACAATAATCACTTATACAAGTGTCCACAGTTACTTTTTAAATATCTACCACCGGATAGATAAGCCCTTGCAACAGGTTGTCCATATATCAACAGCCGGTCCTGAAATAACGGCAACAAGTTGGTTAAGTGTCTCCAGGCATTTCAGAATAAGCTGAAGACACTTCATTAATAACCTGCAGGCAGTTTTTAAATGATAATACCCCCTTGGGTAAGGGGGTACATACACTTGTAGAAATGGGCGTTTGAACTTTAGAACCGCCTGTTGATATTTGTATAACCAATTGCTGTTAGTTCTTTACGTCATCAGAGGGAGTTACCGGAGGGGTAGAAGGGGTTGTGGTTATGAAAAACTGCTTCATATCTTCATAAATGGTATTCGTTCCCGGAACATTTTCTCCTGAAAGGAATTTCATGTTTCTATAGAAGGTGATGGCATTGTGGTAATTATCGTGATCCAGCAAAACTTTAGTATCAGACAGCTGTTCTGTTAATGAGCTCATGATTTGCAGGCGTTGTTCTACCTGTTCTCTTCCCAGATAATCCTTATCGAATTCCACTTTATCTAAAAAGTTGGGAACATATTGGGGATATTGCTCCATGTAGATTTTGGCTTTATTGACGAAGAGTTTGTTCTGTTCCGCAATACTTCCGTATTGTTGTCTTTCCTCGGGAGTAAGATTGATGGTTTTTCCTGATAAGACCGTATCGATAGTTTGCAATGCCTGATCAAGTTTGGTTAGTTCTTCAGTGGTAAAACTTAAACTGATTAAATTGTCTAGTGCCATAATATTGTGTTTTTTGGTTTGTAGGATCAAATATAGCGAGTGCCAGGCATAGAAAAACAGGGGATTGTAAGATTTTTAACGCATGTTCGTCAGAAAGTGAAAACCAGATAACAGCGTTTGTTTTTTCTAACTTTTTGATGAAAAAAAGCGGGCATAAAAACGGAAATAGCGAAATAGGAGAGAAAGACCGTTTCACAGTATCAGGATGAAGAACAGAGATTGTAATTAAGCTGTTTTTTAAGGCGAGTTTTTATAAATATTTTTCTATATTTAAACCTCATAAATGTTGATTTATCATGGAACATACAATACATCAGGGACGCAATGTAAAACGATTCAGAGAAATGCTGGGCATCAAGCAGGAAGCATTGGCTTTTGACCTT
Organism: Chryseobacterium cupriresistens; assembly: GCF_046614675.1. NCBI lineage: Bacteria > Pseudomonadati > Bacteroidota > Flavobacteriia > Flavobacteriales > Weeksellaceae > Chryseobacterium > Chryseobacterium cupriresistens. Next base: position 261,846 of record NZ_JBKKJT010000004.1, read on the forward strand.
GGAGACGACTGGAACCAGAAGAAAGTTTCTCTGCTGGAACAGAAAGAAATTATTGAAGACCCTTTACTGAAAAGAATTTCTGAAGTATTGAAAATTCCGGTGGAAGCGTTTCAGAATTTTGATGAGGAGCAGGCGGTGAATATTATTTCTAATACGTTTGGGGATAACGCTTGTGTTGGAAACCCAAATTCAATCTTCAATTTTAGTCCAATTGATGAGATAAAGAAATTACATGCAGAAAAGATGGAACTTTATGAAAGAATGCTGAAAGAGAAGGATGAGATGATGGTGAGATTGGAGAGGCTGATTGAGAAGGGATGATTTGTTTAAATATTATAAAAAAAGGTTCAGAATCTGCTGAACCTTTTCTTTGTTTAAGTAAACCTCAGATTTTTTACTATTTAATGGAATTATTATATTAAACTTTAAAAATAAAACAGTAAAATTCTAATTTACAGTTACGGGAAAGCGTAAAACATATCTTGTAAATACAGTTATTTTTGTATGCTAACTTTAATTAGCACAAATAGTTTTACGATCGAAGTTAATTCATTAAATTTGATACTTTACTAAAAAAATAAAATTGATAAATACATCATACATATACTTAGATAATGCTTCCACCACAAGAGTTGATGATAAAGTTATAAAGGAGATGATTCCTTTCATGTCTGAATTTTATGGTAATTCTTCAAGTTCTCATGCGCTAGGAATTGAAACTAACAAAAATATTATAATTGCGAGGCAAAATGTCGCTAAATTATTTAATGCTGAACCAAAAGAAATTATTTTTACTTCTGGAGCAACAGAAGCAATTAATACTATTTTTAAAGGCTTAGTTGCTTCTAATAGAACTAAACGATCACAAATAATCACAGTTACAACAGAACATTCTGCAGTACTTGATACTTGCAAATATTTGGAGGAAATAGGTGTTGATGTAATTTATATGCCTGTTTTGGAATCGGGATTAATAGACTTATGTGAATTAAGAAAAGTAATTTCAGAGAAAACACTTTTGGTTTCCGTAATGCTAGTTAATAATGAGACAGGAGTAATACAACCTGTGAAAGAGGTAACAGAAATCGCTCGTGAGTTTGGAGCTTTAATGATGACGGATGCTACGCAAGCTGTTGGGAAAATCTCAATTGATGTACAAGATATTGATGTGGATTATCTTGTTTTTTCAGGCCATAAGTTTCATGGACCAAAAGGGATTGGAGGATATTATCATAATTCTAAAGCTTTTAACTTTCAACCTCTAATCCATGGAGGTGGACAAGAAAAAGGAAGAAGAAGCGGTACATTAAATGTCCCAGGTATCATAGGGTTGGGTAAAAGCTGCGAGATCTGTTTAAATGAAATAGAAAAGAATAAATCTTCAATAAAAAAGTTACGAGATTTATTAGAAAATGAATTATTGGTTATTGAAGGGGCATTTATTAATGGTGATAAAGAGAATAGAGTCTATAATATTTTGAATATTTCCTTTCCGGATATTGAAGCTGACATTCTCATCAAAATGTTAAACAATATTTGTGTTTCAAACGGCTCAGCTTGCCATTCAGAGTTAATAGAACCTTCACACGTCCTTAGAGCAATGGGATTAAGTAATAAAGACGCTTTTTCAAGTATAAGATTCAGCCTAAGTAAATATAATACTGAAGATGAAATTCTTTACACTATTAAAAAAGTTAAGGAAATTATCTACCAACTAAAAACTTCAAACTATGCCTGATATTTCTACAGAAGACCTTTTTAAACTTTTATATTTTAGTCCTAATGAGGGGGATGTTGAAAATGTAATTAAACAGTATCCTGATATTTTCAAGACAAAAACTGGTTTGTATTGTTATGATAAAACATCTATTCAAACGTTCTTGTACAGTGACAATAGTGAAAGAGAAGCTATTGGAAATTCTTGTAGAAAAACAAAAAATCCTTACTTTTAGAAGTAAGGATAATATTGGATAACTGACAATTATTTTTCGAAACAAACTGTCAAATCAGGTTGTGACTATTACAACTTAATATTAAAATTAGTTGCTATTTCTATATCTTTTTTTGTTTTTTTAACATCAATACCTAAATATTCTAGAAGTAATATGGTAGCAAATCGTTGCCGAGATTTTTCTGTAAGAATTGTTTCTGTTTCTTCATCCCAAAAAATCTGTTTCCAAATCTTATTATTCAAATTAAAATCATTTTTTGAAAAGTAGTCAAAAAATTCTTTCTTCTTTGATTTATCTATTGCGATTTTTAAAGTATCAAAAAAGATACTTTGTCCAATAGGTCTAAATAACAAACTAGTCTTTTTTAATTTTCTATTGATTGGATTACCGTCAAAAAAATGTTTTAAATCAGCTATATTTTCTATTACTTCAGATATTATTTTCTTTACTTTTAGAGTATCTTTTTTGATTTCTTCTTCTGAAAATCTATTTGTAGTAAATAAATTTTTATTATGTCCATTTCCTTTGATTCCGACAATCGCTTTGTCTGTGGTTAAACATTCTACAATATCATAAAGAACCAAAATGTTAGTAAAATGTGTCGAATTATCAGGGTTGATTGAACGGTTTTTAATGGTTAATATTTTATCTTTTAATATCTGGAAATTATCAACTAACTCTCTAGTAATGATAGCACAATTGTTATCTTCACTTAATGCTATTATTTCACTTTGACTTACTGGCTTTGCATACTTATTTAGGGTCGAAAATAACCTTCTTGTACGTACTTTGCCTTCATTAGTTGTCTTATGTGCAACAAAAATAACAGCTATTTCTTCTTCTCCTAATTTTTTCTCCTGTTTTACAGCTTCTCTAATTGATATTGCCCTGTGCTGACCATCAATAGCAAATATATCTTCGGTACCTTCTAAATTTAATATACCGAAAGTTCTAGATAAATATTCTAAATCAGTTTCATTAAGGTTTTCATATTCTTGACTAGGTTTTATACTAATGTCCTGCCAAGAAGGATTTCCTTCATATATTCCCAATATCAAACTATTGAAAAAATGTTGTGGTTGCTTTCTAAGGTAATCAACAATTTTCTGGGTTCTACTTTTTTCTAAATCTCTTTGTATCCAATCACCTAATTTTAGATCTTCTTTATTTGCATAATAAGTATCAATTTCTTTAGGCAACATAACTCTATTAGCAATCTCTTTAAATTTTAAGAGAGTTACATAATAATACCAATCTCCCATTTGACCTTTTAAGCAAGGAAGAGAAATAGATTTATTAGTTTTCTTTTTTAAACTCATGAATAAATATGTTTATATTCTTCGGAAATTTTAAGTTCAGGAATAGATGTGTTAACATATGGCATATAAATGTTAAGAAGTTTTTCCTCAACATCTTTGACATGGGTTGCATTTAACTCTGCATAAAAAAAATGTATATGACCATAATAATCATTTAACATCTCTTGAACCTTTATTCTTGGCTTTTGATCTCCAATTCCCTTATTGTTCTTTTCATCTATATAATTCTTATACCTTGCTCTTAATGTTGCTGATGAAGCTTTACCAATGTAGAAAAGGTACCTTGTCTCAAACAAAAAATTTACTATTGGAGGTTCTACAACAAAACAATATACTCCCTTCTTATTTGGAACTAATGATGAGTTTCCATCTTCAAATAGAATCCTTTCCCATTTTATTTCAATTCCAATTTGCTTACTAGGATCATTCCAAAACTCAGGGTATAAAAGAAACTTTCGGATATGTTCTTTTATTTCTTGTCTTCTATTGCGTTTTGCCTTCCAAGAAATATCATGCATAATTTGTCGAATTTATATAAAACAACTTGCACAACCTTCTCCTTCAGAATCATCCAAAAGATCTAAGAGGTAAGCTGATTTTTTATTTTGGTTATTTTTTTGTAGTTTTTTTATTTGTAGCTCTTTAATTTGAGTCATACGTTCTGGCTTTACGATATCTTCCAAACTCTCGTCCTGCATCCATGTATAACCATCCTTTTCGTATTCTAGTGCTTTATCAAAAAGTTCACGATGCTGTTCATATAACCATATCCATTCTATCTTTTGTTGATAAAAACAAAAGAAACAGCCAGAGCGACTCCGAGCATATTCTCCTTTTAGACCATTTACTTCAAATTCAACTTTTTCATAATATTTCGGAACTCCAACACCACTATCTTTTAAGATGTTGAAAATGTCTTCCCTTACTAGATTATCTTCATTATCTAACAAGGCAAAATCACCTTCATAGGCAAGTGGATATTCTGTCGTTTTTAGAAACTCAAAAACAACCTTATTAAATGCTTGGATATCTATATCTAATAAATCATTTAATTTATCTTTAATCGTATATCTGGAAGAAATAAGCTCATTAACAACTTCTTGAGTTCGTGATAATTTTTGAACTGATATATGATCATTATACCAAGTGATAAGGTTTTCAATATTTGAATTTTTTAAAACTTTACTGATAACATCTTCACTCCATATATTTTTGCGAAAAGGAAAAATTGACTGGATGTTACCTTTTCTTGATATATATCCTTCTCTGTCTTCATCCCCTCTAATTCCAACATAAGAAACAACCAAATCGTCACCTACCCAATCTTCAAATGGTTCTAATTTCAATTTTTTAGTACACCAGCGAGCATTCGAAGATGGTAAATAGCCTCCATACAATTTTAAAAAATGGTCAAAAGGGTCTTCGTGACTTTTTTCTGCAGCTTCAATACGTATTACTTTTTTACCAGTATGTGTTTCGATATTGCGGATAAGATCATATGTCTCTTGTAACTCTTTTCCTGTATCTGTAAAGTAATATTCAATATCTAAATGAGGGTATTTTTCAAATAAATAGATAGCTAAGGCACCACTATCTTTGCCTCCTGAAATACCCATTACGTGCCTTACTTTTCTCATTTTTTTAGTTCTTCTTGCAATAAGTTTGCAAGTACGGTTATATTAATTCGAGAATCTCCTACTAATAGTCTTTTTAATTCTATTTCTTTTTCAGAAATCTCTTTTGTTTTTTCTTTAGGTAAACGTACTAAATTTTTCTTTAATCCATCTACAAATGAAGTAATTTCTATTTTAAAGATTTCTTCTGTTGTTTCATCAAAATCTTTTTGACTAATTTCGTTAAGATTATCCAATTCTGCAATAGTATCTGTAAAAACAGTATATAATTTTGCCTCTTCTTCATCAGTAATCTTATCTAATGTTTTTCCTAAACAAACTTGTACGAGTGAGTTTAACCAAGCATTTTTATCGTCCAGTGGAGAATTCAATCTTTGAATAAATACTTTATGGTTGGACTTTAATAAATGTTTTTTTATTTTTTTAAATCGACTCTGAATCTTTAACTTATATTCTTCAAAATCTAAGTTTTCACCTATGATTTCACTCAAAATATAATTTTCAAATCTTTCAATTAGCCCCGAATAAGAGGTTCTTATTTCTCTTATTGATGATTGTATATCATTAATATAATGTTCTAGTTTTTGCGTGTTATTTTGCAATTCTATAATGCTTACATTCATTGCAGAAGGAAAGTCTTCAAAAAAAGTTTTTTCAGGATCTTTTGAATTGGCAATAGCATCTCTCAGTTTTAATGCCCTTTTTCCTAGCCGCAAGGTTTTCTTTGAATAATCAGGAAGATCTTTATAAAATTTTAAGAAAGGTTTTACTGTTTCAATAAAACTCTGATTGGTAATAATATTCTTTTCCGTTTGTTCCAGCAATTGTCTATACTGGTTAAACATTTTCAGCTTAACACCTTCCACATCAAAAGCTTTTACTTCATAATCCCTAGCTTTTTTGGAAACCAATTCTAAATTCTCAAAAGTTAGCTCAGGAATATAGGCGTCTTCACAAAAAAGAGCAAAATCATTTCGTTTAATAAAAAGAAATGTGGATAACCAAAAATCAATAAATCCTTGTTTTAATTTGAATGGCTTCACAGATAGTTGATCTACGAAATCTTGTAAGTTTCTTTTACTATATTTAGAAGAATTAAGAAATCTTTCTCCTGCCATCCAAAGCGCCTCGTAACTAGTGTCCATCGGATTTGAAACAATTAATGCCCCGTTCTCCATTCTATGAATTCCCGTTTCCTTTAATAAACTTAAATAAATTGTTTTTTCTGGAGGAAAATGGTTGTTATCAAATCCTAAGTTTTCAACCTGCCAATTGCTTACCAAAGCTCTGAGTAAAGCTTTCCTTGCTGTAGAAATAGGAGATGAAATTTTGGTTTTATTAACCATTTCATTTCTGAAAATAGGTGTTCCTGTATAGATATCTTCATTACAAATTCTTGAAAGCTCTTGATTAAGAGCTTTAGCAGAAGAGAAATTTAATAATTCTCCTCTGTAGAACCATTCAATATTATGATTATCAGAATATAAATCTTCATTGATGAAATTATTTAAATCTTTTTTATAAAATTGCTCTAACTCGCCGAGTTCGTTTAAAGCAATTTTATCATTTAGATAATCCGATTTTATTTTTTGAATTTTTAAGATTTCATAAATAATCTCTTGTATTTGCTCATAGTTTTTATAATATGCTATTAGTACGGCTTCTTCACATTGTTGGGAAAATTCAATAACATCTTGTCTTGTGATACTATTCGAAAAAACTAAATTAATGAAGCCATCAACTTCTCCAAGAGGAACATCATTAATTAATTTATCAACTAATTTAAATTCAAAAAAACGAGGTGTTCCCTTGATGTAGTAGACTGATTTTGCAGTAATATAATTACCAGTAAAATATTCTCTAATGTAATCTATAATATTATTAGGCTTTTCTACTGATGAGGAAGCTTCCTCTAAAGCTTTTTCAATATCCAAATCAGTTCCTTGGGCTAATACAAAACGATTAGAATAACTAACGTATCTTAAAATTCGTAAACTTACTAATTCCTCAATAACATTTTTTACATCATTAATGCCTAAGGAATATTTTGCATATTGCTCAATAAAAATCTCATCTAAATTTCCTGCCGAATTTCCAAAAATATTGAGTAATCCTATCGTCTTTACAATCTTAATAGCATTATTGGGATTTCCTATAAACCAGCCCTCAGTCATTTCTATGGCTGCTCTAATATTAGTCCATTGTGAATAATGTGGATTGTATTTGGTTGTTAAAAATGAATGGTAGTTGTGAATCAAATAATCATAAACACAAGCTATATTGAAATAAGGATTTCCAATACTATTATAATCAAATAAATTATAGGGATCGTTCGAATCTAAAAAAGAAAATAAAGACCTTTCATTTTGTCCATATTTTTGCAATGATAATGTGAGAACAGACGCTGATAAAACATCTAAAGGAAATAGTTTTTTTCCTATCTCTTCATCGAAATAATCTCTTAACGGAAATAATTTTGAATCTTGGATAAGTTTAAACAAATCTCCAAAATTGTCCATATCATTTTTAAACCCTAATTGATCAACTCTTTTTGCCGCCAAAAATAAGAGTTGTTCTACAGGTTCATTGAAAGTTATTTCTTTTAATCTTCCTTTTACCTTATCCCATTCATTTTTTTGAGATTTAGATAAATCAAATGCATATTGATTAAAATCTTGATGTAGTGTTGAAATAAAAAGAATATTTTTGTCCTTATCATTAACATACTCTGCTAACTCTTGTACAAAGTATAATTCCTTTTCTGGACCGTTTTTAGCAGCATATTCTAAAAATTTACCAAATTCGTCAACAAGAATTATTAATCCCGAATTTAATTTTGAATAGTAGTCATCTATAGCTTTTATAATATTCTTAGAACTTGCTTCTTCTACATTTAAAAAGTCGGCAAATTCTTTTAGGAATGATGAATATTCCCCAACAAGTTTTATAAATTTGAAGTCACTAAAAGCTTTATTTTTAAAATTATCTGAAAGATGTGTAGAGTCATTCTCAAGAGCTTTTAGAAAAGCTGATTTTCCTGTTCCGTAAGCCCCAATCAGATTATATGCTCTAATTCCAATTTGAAATCCAGTTGCTAATTGAGAGTGAACCAACTCCGCATTAGGAGTCAGGATGTAATCTATATTTGTACCATTATCTCTTACTATGTTCACTGATGGAGAAAAATGATCATTATTTCTATCTATAGTATTCATTAAGAATTTCCCATTTATTAACTTGTTCTTTGAATTGCAAGGTTCTATTACCCGCCGTTTCACTATAAATTATGTTAGTATACCTGTTACTAATATTTATAAGGTGCCTGTATAAATCATCCGCATTAAGTGCAAAAATATTTCCAGGAGAATTTATTCCTGTTAATAATTGTTGAAAACTAATTGTTTTGTCTTTGTAATTATCAATTATTGAATATAAAACAATTTCGGAGGGTAAATTATCTCGTTTTTCACTTCCTATTCTATACCAGTCTTCTGTTTTATCATCAATTCCAATTTTTTTGTACTGATGAATTAATTCTAAATCCAAAAATATATTAGAAAATACATCTTCAATATCTATTTTCGCTTTTCTTTCAGGAGAAGCATAATTTCTGAAAAAAACATTTATATCTGTAGTGATTGTTTTTTCAACATAATTAATAGAAGAGTCTTCATTGCATTTTCGCTTTAAAAAAGAATGTAAATGCTCTTTTGTAAAATCTATTCTTTCCTTGCGAAATTCATTAAATAATAATGAATATAAACTGGCTTTATTTTTCTTTATAAGATTATAATGTAATAGCCAAAGAGTCCCAATGTCTTCTAAATACGGATCATAGCCAGTATCAGAAAAGATATGATTGCCTAATTCTGTAGGAGTATCATCTTTTTCATTAATGATATTAAATGATTTGCACCAGTATCGTATAGAATTAACCATGTTTTTTCCTACTCCCAAATCTATTACAGCTTCTTCATTATTAAAAGATTTATTATTGCTAACAAAATCATAACCCTTTTTCAGCCAGAATTGCTTACAAGAAAATGATTCATGTCCTGAAAACTGTAGTTTAAGATTTATATTAATTATGTCCATTTATATTTAAAAAAAATCAGTCTACAAAGGTAGTTTTTTCTATCTACTTTTATCTTATATAAATTTAAAATATCTTATAAGTAAGAATTAGCTTTTTGAGCTTCAATTTATATTTTAAAATAAAATGATTTGTTAATTATTCTAGAAATGTTTCTAAACAAATTATTTGGTAGTGTTTCTGTAATCACAGTAGCCGCCTTAGTGTTAAGTTTATAGCCTTTTTGAAAATGGTATTAATCTGTAAAAAGGGATTTTGTATATATTAGTTTTAACTCCCAAACTTCTTCACCCTAATCACCTTCTCCCTTACCTTAATCACAAAAGGCTCCAATTGTACTATTTTCCCGGCTTCCACTTTAAAAGTATCAGTAGAGCGTTCGCAATAGGTATTGGAAGGCAGAGAGTTTTTGTTCAGCTCAATCCTGTAATTTCCGGAGGGTAGGAAGGAGGCAAATTCACCGTTGTCATCGGTGATGATATGATGTACTAACTGTTCGTTTCGGTAAATATTGAAAAGAATACCTCCGACTTTGGGTGTGAAATCTACTGCTGTTTTGGTGTCAAAATCGTAGGTTATTTTTCCCTGGGTAGTTCCGTTTTGATGAAGAGGGATCTCAAAAGAGTAGTGATGTTTGTCTACGGTAAATTCGGTTTCATCATAATACCAGCCTTGTTGGATCACCTGTTTCAGGGTATACTTTCCGTAAGGGATAGAACGGTAGCTGATAGAACCTGACGGATCGGTTTTAAATGAAATATTGTTGAGCATAATGAGATAGCCTGCCGCTTCTTTGTCGCCTTCATCATAGATATTGTTTTCGTTCAGGTCATAATAGACAAATGCTTTAATATCACCTTTTTTACCCGGATCAAGGGTGCTGTTTCTAAGGTTGACAGTAACGCCAGCTTCCACGGTCAATAGATTATTGGTGAAGCTTCCTGCAGTATAACTGAAGTAGGAAGAGTTCAGGTACAGGGCGTACTTTTCCCTTGAATACTTCAGGTTCATAAAACCCGAAGGCGATTTTCCATACAGAACATCATCCGTATAAGAAACCCCTGAGGTAACATTCAGCTGACGGTTGAAGAAATTTTTATTCACAAAAGCAGAAAGGGAAAGCTTTTCGTAGGGAGTGCTCTGGTTCATCATTTTTGAAAAAGCATATTCGGAAAGGAAATAACTTCCGTGCTGATAGATCCCGTTCACGGTAAGCCATTTGTAGCTGTAAGTTCCGCTTACTTTCATCTGGAACTGCTGTTTGTCGTTGTCCGGATATTGTGCCAATCCTGTTTCCATGCTTAAGATGGAGGTGTGTTGCTTATCAGGGCTCAGCCAGGTAAGGTATTCCGTAAAGCGTTGTGCTTTCAGCTGTTTGGTATTCTCATAAGGCTGGGCATTGAAGAAAGTATTATAAGAATTGGAGTTTTCTTCCTGATACTGGTAGCCAAGTCCCATCCCGAAATTTCCTTTTTTAGGGAAGTTGATTCCCGTATCCAGTCTTAGATTGCTCGAATTCAGGGTGTTGTCGTAATAGTAGAACTTAGGTGAAAAATGGGAAGCTGTAATGTTGGCATACACATAATGATCTTTGAAAATCATGGTAGAGAAATTCTGCTGGATCTGCAAAATTCCTCTTCGGTTTCCGGGATAATAATCTGTGCTGTAGAAATAATTTCCGTTCAGATTGATCTTTTTGATCATTCCGGAATATTGGGATTCCAAAGCTAAAGAAGGCTTGGTGGGCTGGTTATTTTCGTAGAAACTCAGTCCGCCATACACCTTGGTGTTGGTTCTCCAGTCTTTACCGAAAGCATACTGAAGGTCTGTTCCGGCTACATGATGTCTGGCTTTTTCGTAAGGATCATCCCTGAAAATATAGGTTCCTGAGATATTACGGGAAGCGTTTTGAGCACCAAGAGTTCCCCGGGTATAAAATCCATAACCATATTTCAGAAAAGAATTTCTTTCGATCAGGCTGTAGGTCTGGTCTACGAAACCTGCTTCAATTTTCTTGTCTTTGTCCGGAGACGTGTAGGTATATTCCAACCCTCTTCCGAATAGAGAAAGTTCCAGTAATTTATTGATGTTTCCGATCGTGAATTCACTATTTTCCCTGTGATAGGTCAGATAGGTATTGTTGACAATAGGATCGCTCTGGTTCTTCATGGTATAGATATTTCCCCGGATGAAAATATATCCTGACGGAAGGTTGAAACCTCCGGAACCTACCAATTGATACATGTCCAGGTTTTCTCCGGTATGCCTGTAACTTGCCGTGATGGTATTCCTCGTAAAATTGGAAAAAGCAGTGGATTCCATATCCTCGTAACGCTGTACCGAAGAAACATTTTGCACAGATACCGTAGTGTTGCCGAATATCTCTCTGTCCGGCTCTCTGAAACCTGCAATATTAACGGAAATCTGAGTGCTGCGGGATCTGATTCTGGAAGGTAGAAAACGGAACACAAAGACTGAATCTTTCTGCACGCCAATACTTCCTGTTTTCTCTATAAAAGCATTTCCCTGCTCAGCTTCAGGAATTTTAAAGACAACTGTTACATGCTGTTTTCTGTTCCCAAGATTGGAAACCCTTGCCCTTACTTCTACCGAATCGGTAGCTTTATTCACATAAATCAGAGGAGTTTCTGCCGTGATGCGCATGGCATTGTTTTCAGTAACGGTGTAAGGTATTTCTTTTTCCGCCATTGTTTTATTCTGCTGGTCAGAAAGACGGAAAGCCATACGGGATTCACCCGAAACGGCATTATTACTGACTACAATTTTTACCGGAATGAAAAGATGTTCACCGGATTTCATTTCGACCTGAAGACTGTTGCCCGAAATATTTCTGAAACCTTGAGGAATCGTAATATTTATTTTTCCTTTGAAATCATTTGTGCTTTGATTGTCAAGGACGAGGATCAGATCCAGTATCCCTGTTTTATCTGTTCTGGATTCATTGCGGATATCAAGACTTATCCCGGAACTGCTTTGTGCCGGAATCCATATCTGAAACGAAATCAAAAAAATGAAAAAGATTTTTTTGAACAGGTCTTGAAGCATGGTTATTGGGGGATAATCTCGTATTGAAGGGTGGTGGAATATTCTTCAGATTTGGCATTAATCAGTCTTTCATCATTGGCTTTGGTGGAATATCGGATATCGTAATACAGGCTGGAGTTTCCCGTGGAGCCTCCTGTTGCAATAAGCTGCGGAGAAGCACTCAGCAGGATAGGATATACATTCCCATTGTTTCCGGAAACGGGGATGAGATTCATTTTTACGGTTCCTAAAGCAATGTAGTTTCCGGCTGGAGAGCTGAACTGCGCCTGAAGAGAGCGTAATTTGATCTGGTAATTGGTATTGCTTTTTACAATCAGTCCATTGGAATAAGTGACACTTACTCCGTTGACATAATCCGGCATACTTTTGAATTCCAGTGATCCGTTGACTGCTTTTGCGGAAAATTGAAGCGACATTTCGGGTACATCGGTCGGAGTTCCGCTGAGTGTTCCGATGTGAATCTGGAAATTATGATCAGCTCTGCCAATAATATTGTTGTACTGGTCATACGCTGTAAACTGAACCGGAACATTAAATCGGGTCCAGGAAGGATAGCTTCCCAGATAAGACCCTCCCATAACGGTCAGGCTGTATTTTACCTGAAGGTTATAATAGCCGTTGGGCTGTGGCGGCTGATTGTACAGTGCTGCATTGGACTGTGGAATTAAAAAGACTTCCTGGTTGGCCTGAAGAAAAGTATTCAGCGGCATTCCGATCTGCGGAATCGTGGGTACGGGTCCCGGATAAGCCTGTCCTGAAGTGGAAACAGGCTGAAATGATATTTTGTTGGCAGGCATCGTATAATTTCCATCTGTAGAAGTGATAGGCTGCTTCAGCCTCATGGATATTTTCCAGTAAGGAATATTAAATGTTCCATTACCGGCCAGGGTAAAGGTGTATGCATCCGGATTGGTATTTCCGCTGTAGGAATTAATCTGTAAGTAGCTGTTTATCCAGGAATTATAATTGACCTGTGAGAAGCCGTTCAGAGAGATCAGCAGAAAGAAACAGAAGAATTTTTTACTATTCATAGCTGAAACTTAATTCTCCTAATTCCAGATTGTTGTTGTCTCCATAATCAATCATTACCGAAGCGGTATACTTTCCTTTTTCAAGGCTTGCCGGAAGAGGGATATCCATTTCTCTTTTGTTTCCGGGCATGGAGTAAAAGATAACGGGATCCAGTGATACTTTTTTTCCGGTTTGGGTATTCACAAAGTCAGTGTATATTTTTCCGTCACCCCATACATCGCCCTGATTTTCAAAAAAGAGGTTGATGGTATTGGTTGTTTTTCCGTATACCAGATTCTGGATTTCAAGTTTTTTCGTTTTGGCGGCAGGCAGCTTGTGGAATAATTTGATTCCTGAGCGGATGCTTACCTTGATGTTGGCGCCTTTATGATCCACATCATCTACCGGATTCATCTGGCTTACATATAAAACGGCCGTATGGGCAGCCAGTTGGTCTGAAAGTGCATTAGGAACCGTAATGGTAACCTCAATATCTTTTTTTTCTCCCGGAGCCAGCGTAAAGTAATTATCTTCTTTTTTGACCGAAACCCAACTTGCGCAGGAAGCGGGAAGGGTATTGGCAGGATACGTTACATTCTCACCTTTGCCGTCATATTCCCAATCTCCTAAACTTACAGCCAGGTCCAGAGAATTTTTGGCACTTACATTCGTTACCGTTATTGTCTGGGTATTGCTGTTTCCGTTTCCCGACTCAAAGTACAGTCTTGGTGGTGAAACCGAAACTCCTGTTTGTGCAAATCCGTGAAAAGATGATAGGAAAAGAAGACTGAAAAGGAGAAGAGAAAGTCTGCTCATGGCGGAGATTAGTTTTTAAGTGTTGATAAAGTGCTGTGGTAGGTACAACACTTTATCATTACAGAATGATATCTATTATTGAGAAATAATGGTATACGTAAGTTCAGTAGTGTATACGGTAGGATCTTGTCCGGCAATATAATTGTTCAGGTACTTATTATCTCCGGCGCCTTTGTATTCAATGTTAATTTTTTTGTCTACACCTCCGGTAGAAGAAGTTACCAAAGTAGCTTCGTTAGTTGATAATTGTACATTCTGAGCATATTGAGCACCGTTTACCGCGTCAGAACCTGCGCTTGCTTTAATCTGGATGGTGTTAGCCTGGATGTTTTTACCTCCATATTCTAATACATCGTTACCACCTTTTACTTTTACCTGGAATCCTCCTGTGCTGTAAATGCTTAAATGATCTGCGTTTACAGAAGATACACCGTCGGCATAGTCATCTTTGGTTACATAGTCCAGGTTAACGATTTTTTGAGCGTTGTTAACAACAAGAGTCTGAATAGGTTTAAGTCTCACGTTAAGGGTTACATTCTGTTGTGCTTTTAATGTTGAGAATCCCAGGATAGCAAAAGAAGCTAAGATCAAATTTTTCATAAGGTTAAGGATGTTTTTTGTATTAATTGTTTTTAAAATTGCGGTTGCAAAGGTAAATACAAAGAACATCAGGATCTTTGTGAAAAAATACTTATTATTTGTGAATTTTTACGGAGAAATAAGCGCGCAGAAATAAATGCCTTTTGTGAATAATTACACAAAAAGTATAGTTTAAATGCTGATAAAATCACCATAAAGTAAAAAAAATGCTTTATTAATCTTAAACATTAATTTTACTTAATATATAGGGAATGAATAAATTGTAGAATTATTATTCAATGCATAGTATTTTTTTTAAGCGTTGCTTAATTTTTACTGAGAAATTAGAGTTAATATTAAAAAATTTTGCTCATCACTGCTGTTGGAGCTTAAATCTTCCATTGCATTTTCTAACTCATGATCGATGATATATCTCTTTTGAACCACCCCTTTGTGATGGCTGATAAGAGGGTAATCACCAGATCTTTCCCTGTTGCTTTCGGAAGTACCGGACGTATCACGATCTTCATCATATTCTGCTTTCAGCTGAAATCCGGACGGACTTGAGATGGTTACAGACTGAACTTCCCGGAAGGAAGACTCGCTCCCTTCGTCCGAAAATCCTGTGCCTACAGCAAGCATCTGTACAGGATAAAGCCTAACGTTAAGCCTCAAACCGTCTGCTGCCTGTGCAAATGATTTCGTAAAAGCAAAATAAAGCAAAATGAATAAAATATACTTTGCAAGCATATAACCTATATTTTTCCCCAAAAGGTTACTTATGTAAATATACAAATTATTTCATTTCGGAGGGATTTTTTCCCGTATGTTTTTTAATAAAATTAGTAAAGTTTCCTTCATTGCTGAAACCCAGATCATAAGATATCTCAGAAATCGTGGAGTTGGAGAAGCTCAGGGCTTTTTTGCATTCGGTAATGAGTTTTTCAATGATGATATGTTTGGCTGTTTTTCCCAATACATATTCTGTCATCTCGGTCAGTTTCCTTGATGAGATATTAAGTTCTTCGGCGTAATAAGCCACTTTTTTTGCCTTTTTATAGTCTCTTTGCAACAGAACTTTGAACCGGTTGACATAATACATATAGTCAAATTTGATTTCTTTTTTGATTTCTTCAGTGGGAATATGCAGAAGGGCATCCAGCATCAGTCGTTCTATAGCATTATGGGCAGCCGCTATATATAAGCTTTCATCCTTTTTTCTGAAACTTTCCATCTGCTCAAGAAAAACCACTCTCATCTGTTCTACATTGAGGAAAGGTGCTATAAATATATCGGAATTATAATTATAAAAAAGCTGAGAATTGATAAAAAGACTGTCTTTGGTTGATCTTTCATAAAAACTGGATGAAAAAGCAATTGAATACACATCTGATCTTTTGGTTTCACCAAAAACTATTTTCTTTTGCGGCCCTACGAAGGCAATACTTCCTCTTTTTAAAGGGTATGGAACATTCTCTACCGTTAGCTGGGTGTTTTCCAGAATAATATAAATACAAAAATATTCCAGGGTATTGAATTCTCTTTTGTTGTTATTTCGGGCGATAATATAATCTAAACGATTGATACTGAATCCTATATTTTTTAATTGATCCGTGATTTTGTACATACATTATTAACCATTCTGTTCAAGAAAAATTCTTGTAAATTATTATATAAATATAAAAAATTTACCAAATAGTAAGTTTTAAAGAAAAAAATTAAGTCAAGATGCCCGTAAAAATACCCGGTAACCTCATGATCAACCGGGTGTTGTTATATTTTTTTTATTGTTAATTCAATGATATACAGTGATGTATGTTTTTATTGGGAAATTATGTGTTTAAATCTGCAGGGACTGATGTTACTTTGCACATCCATTTCCTTAACCTCCATATGGGTAAGTATACAAAAACCACAGACAGAATTCCGGCCAGCGTTCCCACCACAACAGCCATTGCTGTTGCATCCAGTTTGTAATCTTTTGAAAAATTATACTGTCCTATAAACAGCAGCGACAATACCAATAGTCCTGTAATCAATCCATGTAAGATGCTCAGTCTGGTCATCAGCTTTTTGATATTAAGCTGTTCGTCTACCGTAAACTCTATGGCTTCCTGGCTGGCAGCATCCGTTACTCTTTTGATGATGTCTATGGTAAGAACCACCGGAAGGAAGATGGCCATCGGCAGGGTAAGACGGGCAAGATTTTGAGTTCCTGAAAAAAAATGGGTGTAGCCCAATTCCTTGAAACTGGCGTAAGCAATAATGAAATTAAAAAACACATTCGGAAGGACATAATAAATCGTACGCTTTATGAGAAAGCGTTTGAGGGTGGTTTTCTTTATCAGTCTGGGCTTCGGAGGCTTTATTTTAAATTTCATAGAGAAGTTGTCAATAGCTCGATGGCTTTATCTTTTATCAGATGAGCTTCCTCTTTGGGAAGAAAATTTTCATTGGACATGAAGGTGAAGTCCATCTGCTGGTTGTACGTGCTGGTGACTAAGGTATTTGAGTTCAGCCATGGGAAAGCCACGGTAGGACTAAAAATAGTTTCCAGACTGAAGTTTTTATAGTCATTCGGGATATTGATCTTGCCCATATTGGATAAGGTAATATCATGCCCGCCTTCGCTGGATTTCAGCATATTGATCATCCGCCCTACAACAGGGTGCATATGTTCTCCCATCCACAGGAGCTCACGGGCTTCCATCTTATTGATTTTTGCAGTAAGATCTTTTTTGATCTGCCTGGCATTGTCCATCACATCATTGCTGTTTTTCCTGATCGAAAGCTCCACAGTTGGGGCAAAAGCAAATAAATGATCTTCTTTAATTTCCGGAATAAAATGGCGCACATCTACCGGACTGATCACTTTACCTTTGGCACGGTCTCCCTGAACATCACGGAAGGCCTGCATCACGGAAGAACACAGCAAAGCATGCACAGAAATCTGGTTGGCTTTACATTTTTCAGTGATAAGCCGGGTTTCTTCCTGAGTCATTTTCCAGTGAATGGTATAGCTTTTTCCCTGGTTTCTTTTTTTGCTTTTTCGCTGGATGGAAAAGAATATTCTGGCGAACAGAAGGTAAAGGCCGGCCTTATATTTTTTGATTGCTGTATTAAAATCCGAAGGCAGGAAATCATCAACAGATTCAAAAGCAACATAAGGAATTAATGGAGCATAAGGATTGTCCAGCAAACTCAGAAGCTCACGCAGTAAGGTTACTCCGGTGGTTCCATCGGATATGCAGTGAGGCATGATCCAAAGGATTTCGGAAGTATCCTGTCCTTTTACCCAGACTACTTCAGCCAATGGCTTTTTGGGTGTTTCAAAAAGTTTAAACCATCCTTTTTCGGATTCTTTGAACCAGTCATCGTCTGTTGTACGTTCTACAATGCGAAGCGGAATAGGTTCAATATCTTTCTGCCCCATAAAATAAGGGTAGTTTCCGATGTTATGGTCAATATTCGTTCTTAGAATAGGATGCTTCTGCTGGATTCTTATTAAAGCCGCTTTAAAATTTTCTTCAGGAATCTCCCCTTTGATTCTTGCCGTATAGATACAGTTTAAAGGAGTTTCAGGATCTACATACATGATCCTTTCCACCATCATTAAGGGTCTTTTGATCATGATACTGCCATTTGTTTTAGTTGAGAATGAATGATCCGCATTACCTCTTCACGAACTGCCAGTGCATCTGTGTAAGGTAAATATCCTTCGCTTCCCATGAATGAAAAATCCATTTCACCCCGGTACGTTGAGGTTACCATTGTAGTTGTATTTCCCAGCGGTCCTATTACTGATGGACTGAAAATCGTATCTACCGTAAACTCCTTGTACTCATGAGGAATCTGAATGCGTCCCAGATTGGAAAACATACAATCGTTGGAGGATTTTCCGTTCTTCAACAGCCTGGTGAAATTACTCAGGGCATCATGCCCGGATTCCATGACCATCATGGTGATATAAGGATTCAGTTTTGAGGTCTTTTTTTCCACAGCTTTCTGCATCACACGGAGATTATCCTCAAAGCTTAGGTTTTCATCAGAAGAAACCACGATCATCAGCCCGAAAGCGAAAATATGATCTTCTTTGATCTGTCCTGCAAAACGTCTGATGTCTACCGGACAGGAAACTTTATTGAAGGACTTTTCTGCTCTTACTTTTTTAAATGCCTGCAATACCGCCGCACTTAAAAATGTATTTACCGTTACCCCCTGGGATTTGCAGTAAGCGATTAATTCTTTGCTTACCGCTTCATCCAGCTTCCAATGGATGAGGTAATCACTTTGTCTTTCCACAGCTTTTTTGCCTGTAGGAATCCATTTAATCGCGGTAGAAGCCAGCCTACCTATAAATCTGGCTTTCAGTTTTTGTCTGCGGCTGTTCAGGATATGGGCAGGAACCACATCTTCAATTCCCAAGATCGGGTTTTCTATCCCGATATCGGCAGCCGGGTTGTCCAGAGCCATTAAAAACTCTTTCAGGAAGGCCATTGCAGAACCACCATCGCAAAGACAATGGTGGAACGCAAATAACATGTCAGAAACGTTTTCCCCTTTGATCCAGACAAACCGGATCAGGGGTAATTTTTCGTAATTAAAAATGGTGTTCCATTCTTTCCTGGATTCTTCCTGCCATTGATCTTCACTTTGTCTGGTGACGATTCTTACAGGAATGGAAACGGTTTTTTCAGGAACATTAAACCATGGAATATTTTTTTCATCATGGCTGATTAATGCTCTCAGCCAAGGGTGTTTGTTTTGAATCCGGGCCAAAGCCTGCTGGATCTCTTTTAAGGTAAAAGTTCCTCTCAGTCTGAACGGAATGACCGCGTTAAAAGGTTCTGTTCCATCTCCCAGTAACATGCGTTCACCAAATAACAATCTTCTTTTCATAGGTTGATTCATAGGCTACACAGAAGCTAATGTTGAATGTTCGTTTACAAAATTTTCTAACAGCTCTACTGCTTTGTCATTTCCTCCGGCAACGGTGAATGTATTTCTTACTTCCTGAGCGGCAGTTCTGTATTTAGGATTTTCCAGCAGTTCAAAAACGGTTTCACGAAGTGCATCTACGCGGAGTCTCTTGTACCGTATGCTGATTCCGCAGCCTGCCTGCTCAATCAGTTTGGAAATATGGAAGTGGTCATACGCAATGGGAGTGATCAACATCGGTAATCCATTACGGAAAGTATCATTTACAGTATTGAAACCACCGTGGCAGATCACCATATCCATTTGCTGCATCACTGCCGATTGTGGCACAAAGCTGTTCACGATAAAGTTGTCCGGCCATTCTTCAAAAATTTCCGGTGGAGTAGCGGCAATCACGGTCACCGGCTGGTCTTTGAATGCAGCAATGATTTTTTCAAAGAAAGCTTTTCTGATGTCTACCAGCAGCGTTCCCAATGATACAAAGATCTTTGGAGTGGTAGACGCATTCAGTTTATCCCAGTCAAATGGAGCATCGTTCGGACGTCCTTTTACCGGGCCTACAAATTTCATATGAGGCGGAACGGTTTCAAAACCAGCGAAAGCCTGGGAGGTAAATACCATATTCAGTTTGTGAGAATGAATATAAATACCTTCCTCATGAATTCCCACTTCTTTTTGCAGATCTTTGATCAGTTTTTGCTGCCATTCCCAGATTTTGGGAGCATTTTTTTCTGTGTCTCCCATCACATCCGGTGGTACAGGA
Organism: Chryseobacterium cupriresistens; assembly: GCF_046614675.1. Classification (NCBI taxonomy): domain Bacteria; kingdom Pseudomonadati; phylum Bacteroidota; class Flavobacteriia; order Flavobacteriales; family Weeksellaceae; genus Chryseobacterium; species Chryseobacterium cupriresistens. Next base: position 282,017 of record NZ_JBKKJT010000004.1, read on the forward strand.
GTTGTCGTTACACAAGGAATATTGTTTTTATGGGCGAAAAGAGCCCCTCCGAAAGTGATACAGTCGTTCACGATTACATCCGGCATCCAGCTTTCAGTGAGTCTGGTTAATCCTGGCATCATCATTTTAGCGAAAGGAACATAGGTTTCTTCCAGAGCCAGCTTCATTACTTCAGGACCGGAACATGCAGGTCCGTCATCCTGCCTTTTCAAGATACGGGCGATTTCCTCCTGATACGGAACAAGATCTTCTTCAGGGTAGAAATAAGAACCTCCTTCAGGAATATGTTTACTGTCTAAAGGGGTTATCCCGAACCATTTTACTTCATGTCCGCGGGCAATCAGACTTGCTCCCACACTCAGAGTCGGGCTCACATGTCCGAAAAACGGAGGAACTACGAATAAAAATTTAGACGGTTTTTCAGGTTTTGAAGCCTTTGATATCGCTTGTTCCAATAGGTTGGCTGCTGTAGCAGCGCCTCCTGCTTCCACAAAAGACTGACCTACTTTCTGAGCTGCTTCACGGTAGCTCGGATTGTTTAAAATCTGGTGTACGGCTTCTTTCAGGTGATTGGCTTTAAATCGGTTAAAATTAAGGCGCTCACCCGCTTCTGTACGCACCACACGCCCTGCAACATGCGACTGATCATAGGCAATAGGAATCACGACCAAAGGAATACCATTGGATAATGTTTCAGATACGGTATTATGACCGCCATGGCAAACTACGCCGTCAAGATGAGGCAGCAGATCCAGTTGCGGAACTTGTTGATACACCATAAAATTGTCCGGCCACTGCTCAAAAAGCTGTGGATCAGAAACGACTACAACGGTTAAATCTTCATCTTTAAAAGCATCGATTACCTTTTGGAAAAATGCCTTTTTATGATCGTGATCGAAGGTAGTTCCGATACTTACCAAGATCTTTTTATTGTCTTTGCTTTTTAATCTCTCCCAGTCGAATTCACATGAAACACGTCTTTCCGTAAGAACCGGACCTGTGAACTGGTATTGAGACGGCAGATCCTCCATTTCCCCAAAGAAATAACCGGAAGTCAAAACCAGAGTTAGAAGGTCTGACGTCGCCAGAGAACGTTCTTCCCGGAAACCGAGTTCTTTCTGCAGATCAATGATTTGATTCACTTCCCATTCGTGTACTTTTGGAAGCTCATTCATAATTTTGATGGCTGCCGGAGCGGTAACAGAAGTGGCATAAGGAATACCAAGAGTTTTGGCTGCAACCGGAGCTGCAAATAACTGATGATCCCCGATAATCAAATCGGGCTGCTCTGTTTTTAATAAAGCAACAATACCATTATAGCAATGTCTGTTCAGCGGGATAAGAACCTCTTCATACAGGAACTTAACGCTGTCTATACCATACACTACTTTTTGGGAGATAATATCGAGATATTGTTCACTTTCTTTTTTTTCTTCGTCGGTCTGATCGTACTGGATCAGTAATAATTTTCCTCCTTCGGGAAGTTTGGCCTCTAAAGTCGGGTCAAGGCTGATCCAGGCTACTTCATGTCCTCTTTCCAGCAGCGTAGCACCGATGCTTAAGGTAGGGTTGACATGTCCTGTCAATGGTGGAACTATAAATGCAAATTTAGCCATGGTTTTGTGTTAGGATTTTAGATAAAAATTGAGCAATCGTTTCAGCGATAAGCTGAGGTTCCTGGATAGGAATATTGTGATCACCCGGGATTAATTCAAGTTCAGACTGGTTGATTTGAGACTGAAGCCACTCACCGGTAGGCCTGCAGTTGGAATCAGCGCCATAAAGCAATAGCGCAGGAGCCGTTAATTCATTAAAATGGGCTTCACCAAGGAAATGTTTTTCCTTAATCATATCTGCTTTAATGCTGGTTTGGTTAAACAGAAATTCATACATACGGTGGTTCTTCTCCATTTGTCTTTTGCCCATCTGTACTTTGGTGGTGTCTGTAAAGTTGGCCACGTAATGCTCAAGAAACTCTTTGCTGTATTCATCAATGATGTTACGGGCTTTTTCATCCTGAGGATCCGGCGCTTCGATCACCACTAGCTGATTCACGCGGTCCGGGTATTCTAAAGCTGTTTTTAAAGCAATAAGACCTCCGAAACTATAGCCGACAAGGTGTACTTTTTCCAGTTGAAGGTGATCTATTAAACCTATCAGATCGGAAGACATGTTATCAAGGTCATAGCCATCAAGAAAACGCTCACTCATACCGTGGCTTTTCAGATCGTACATCACCACATGGAAATGTTTTGCCAGCACAGGGGCAATATTAAAATAATAAATGGACAGGTTGCTGAACATACCGTGGATGAGTACCACGGTTTGTCCGGCTCCTTTGTTGAGTTCCTGTATATGGATTTGTCTGTTATTGACAGTGATTATTGGCATTCGTAGATATAATTGATGATCATACTAAGGTCAAGATTAATAAGCTGGTCAAGATCCATAGAAGATAACCAACCTGTAAAGTCGATCTGATCGCCAAAATGCGCCTTGATCTTTTCAGAGAAAGAGACAATCTCGATGCTGTCCATTTCAAGATCTCTGGTGAATGAACTTTCAGGAGTAATGTCCATCTCTTCTACAAATTCAGCACCTATCACTTCAGTAATAAAACCTTTTAATAAAGTAAAAAGTTCTTCGTGGTTCATTTTTAATGTTGCGTTTACAGTGTCCATCCGATAATATAATTTTTATGTTTAATAGTTTTGATTTCAATATTGTTGATCCACAGGTGATCGTCTTTTATCAATTCGACTTCGAAGGCTTTAGGATTTCCTTTCAGTCCTGTTCCCAGAAACTTTCCGTAGGCTTCTTTGGCGACCCAGAAACGGGTAGTCCATTCCGCCTGGTCTCTGTCTCTTAATAAGGTCAATTCTTTGTCGGTAAATACCATGTCGTAGAATCCTGAACTGCGTTCTTCCATCAGTTCCATATCGATTCCTACAGATTTTCCATATCTCGCGATTCCCACAGCTTCTTTTCCTTTATGAGCCAGTGAAATATGAATATTTTCTGTAAAATCACTGATGAGGTAAGGTTTCCCTGCTTCATCGGAACGGATTTCAAACGTGATCGGGAAGCAGGCATGATTTTTTTCTTTGCGAAGAAGATTTCTTACGGCATCTTTCACCGCTACACGGCTTACCATCCAGTTTTTCTTTTTGTTAGGTAATAGCTGCTGGTGATGCTGTTTTTCTGTTTGGTTGAAATATCTTTTCAGGATAAAATCCCATGAAGCGACTCTTGTATAGGCCTGGTGGAAGAAGAATACATCAGGAGCAATCTCTTCCGAAAGACGGTTGTGCAGCGGTGACATGGAAACATTCCATAAAGCGGCATCAATTTCCAGTCTTCTGTTTTGCCATCCGGTAATCGCACACCATACTTTGCCGTCTCTTTTCAGGATGATATCGGCGATGGCGAATTCATCATTCAATTCAGTCAGCATGCAGGTACATTCAAAAATACCTTCCTGATCATGCATATCGCCGAAGAATTCAATATCTCTGATCTTGACAGGGAATGCAATACGGTCTTTCACCAAAGTAAGCTGAAGCCAAAGCCCGAAAAGCTGTCCTGCATTATCCAGTAAAGAACCTTTACCTCCGTTTCCTTTTATCTTCCCGATGATTCCTTTATCTCCTACGGCAGAAACTTCTGTAATTCCCTGATATTGGTCTCCATGGAACATGTGCATGTCGTAGATTTCTTCAGGGGTTCTTTCGATAGGTAAAAGATTACCGATGGAAAGATTGAAGTCAGGTGTTGGAACAGGAGCAGATTTTAAGACTACTTCTGCGTTGGCAAAGTTTTCAATGTCAAGATAGGCATGATTCGGTGAACGCCATTCTCCTTTTACGGTTTTTTCGAATGGTTTGGCAACATTCATCCATTGGAATACACTTACATTCATGATTTTATGAACCAATGTTCCCGGAATTTCTGCTTCTGCAATTTCTGCAAGCTGTTCAAAGATCATCGTCATCGGGATTACCGGTTCCATATCTGCTACATGAGCCCATCCTTTAGGCTGTCTCAATAAGCTGTGGTCGATCAGGTAAGGATGACTTTCCAGCGTTACATATAAATCTTTTGTAAAATTTGTACTTCTTACGGGTTGTGGAGCAGCCTGAACTACAGGTGCAGGTCTTTGGATGGTGATTTCCGGACGGTTCTGGAATAAAGTCAATACTTCTTCCTGCATACGGATCATATCGGCAACGTTATCCTGGAATGCCTGTACCAGAGGATGTCCGCTTTTTGTGGCAATAGCTGAAGCTGTTGCGGCATATTGTTTTGGCGTGTCAAAAGACTGAGCCAACGCTTTCACCTCTTTAAAATTACGGATGATAGGTGAACCTAATTCCAGTTTAATACCTTTTCCTGACGGTCTTTTCGAATGATTTTGAATCTCTAAAAAGTCAAGGGCAATTGTTTTTCCTTCTACAAATAATGAAGCAACTACTCTTTGTAATTGAGCCAATGCAGAACGGGTAGGAACGCTGGAAGCAATCGTACTGAATGCTTTTCCTTTTAACGTATCATCAATAAACCCGATCAGTCCTCCTGTACCGACCTGAATGAAGACTCTTGCGCCTTCTTCGTATAATTTGTCTGTCAGTTCACGGAAACGGACAGGTTCTACCAAATGTTCGGCACTCAGTTTTCTGATCGCTGCCTGATCTGCAGGATAAGGTTCTAAAGTGGTGGCAGACCACAATGGGATTTTCGTCTGCTGGAACTGTGCTTTTTCCATTCCCGCAAGGATCACATCCAGCTTATCTGCAATAAAAGGAGAGTGGAATCCAGACTGGAACGGCAGAACCTGATGGAAGATCTGTTTTGCTTTTAACAAGGGAACCAACTCATCCAGAGCAGTATTGCTTCCGCAAAGAATCACCTGATTAGGGCAGTTGTCATTGGAAATATATAAGTCTGAAATTTCTGAAATAAAAGGCTGTACTACCTCAATTCCGGCACCTATAGCGATGAATCTGGAATCTTTTAATTCAAAAGTTTCAGGATTCAGTACATCAATTAAGGCTTTTACAGAATTGGCTTCCGCTAATTCCGAAGAGTAACCGGCCAGCCATTCTCCTAAACTGTGTCCTGCATTCATATCCGGAATAATTCCCAGTTTTTTCAGTGAATTATCAAGGATACTGCAGTTGTTGAAAATGTTTAAGGCATCGGTTAGAAGCCCTTCACCTTCTGTTTCGATAGGTGCTGATAACCCGAAATAACGGCTTACCGTTTCTACCTCACCTTTTGCCAGACCATCTAATCCAGGGAATACAAAGGCTACTTTACCGCCATCTTTTAATAATGGGGTAGAAGTGTACCAGATATCCTGTTTGTTTTTCCAGATGATATTTTTGGAAACAATTTTTATGGCTTTTTCTATTCTGGCAGGAGTTGGATCGAATATCGCAACTCTGAAATCTCCTTCGCCGATAGTTGTTTCATTATTTTGTAATGCAGATAGCAGTTCTTCGTGAGTAGGTCTGGCCAAGATCAATACCTGATCTTTTTTAGGCATATCATACCCTTCCAAAACAACGTGTGCATTGATTCCTCCGAATCCGAAAGCATTCACCGCAGCTACTTTTGGTAGTCCTGTTTTTGACCAGTTTCTGGCTTCCTGTACCGGTTCGAATCTTGTGTTCTGCATCTCTGCAGTGGGATTCTCACAATACAAGGTTGGCGGCAAAGTATCGTGATGCAATGCCAGACAGGTTTTAATCAGTCCTGCAATGCCTGCAGCCGGCATAGCATGTCCGATATTGGATTTCACAGATCCGATACCTGCTGCCTGAGCTGATTCTTCTTTTCCAAAGAATTGGGCTAAGGTCTGAAGTTCTGTTTTATCTCCAAGCGGTGTTCCTGTGCCGTGAGCCTCAAGGTATCCCACTTTATTTTTATCTAAATCAGCATTGATCCATGCCTGTTCCAACGCTTTCAGCTGACCTTTTACGGACGGGCTCATTACGCTGGTTCCGGTACCATCACTGCTTACGCCAACGCCTTTAATAACCGCATAGATCTTATCCTGATCGCGAACGGCGTCTTCCATTCTTTTTAATACCACGAAACCACAACCTTCTCCGATTAACAGACCATCAGCATCCATACTGAAAGGTTTGATCTGCTGCTGGCGTGACATCGCTCCCAGCTGGGCAAAAATACTCCAGAAGGCAGCGTTCTGTCCTGTGTGTACACCTCCTGCGATCATGATATCGGAACGGCCTCTCTGAAGTTCCTGTACTGCATGGTCTACAGCAATCAATGCAGAGGCACAAGCGGCATCTACAGTGAACGCAGCGCCTCCTAAATTGAAGCGGTTGGCAACAAGAGAGGCAACAAGATTGGGAATTAATCCCATGGCGGTATCGGCTGCAAAACGGCCTTTACGCTGTTGAAAAGCGTGTTTTACTTTTTCAATGTCAGCAGAAGAAACCTGAGGTAATAACTCTTGTAACAATGAAGAAATCTGTTCTCCGGTTCTTACAATTTCAATCGCTCGGGTAGCACCCGGACCCGTATAGTTTCCTTTACCGATAATGATCCCTGTTTTTTCAAGGGAAATATTCTTTTGAAATACACCTGCATCTTCCAGCGCTTTCTGTACCAGATCAAGGGTAAGCAAATGGTCAGGTTCCGTTCCTTCAACAGCCAGTGGCAAAATACCAAATGCGGTAGGATCAAATGTATAATCAGGGATAAACCCTCCACGCTGACAGTAAAAACGGTCAACGGGACTTGTGGCATCACTGAAATGAACAGGATCTATCCGATCCGCCGGAGCGACTTCGGTAGAATCAACTTTATTGACAATATTCTGCCAGAAAGTGTTGGCATCCTGTGCCCCGGGAAAGACACAGGATAAACCAATTACAGCAACATCTGTTTTTTTCATACTTTGTTTATGCAGAGTTTTACCAATTATTTCCTGACATGATCAGCACCTGGCTTTCCGTTCCGTATTTGATCTCATTAAGGAAGATTTCTTTTCCTTCATCCAATGGGATCATAGAAATTCCTCTGCGTTCGTACTCAGATTCCAGGGTGGAAGAAACCATTCCGGCACCTTTCCATGGTCCCCAGTTGATAGAGATTACTTTTCCTTTTAATCTTTTGTTTAAAGCATTCGCGTAATCATCCAGTACACTGTTGGCTGCCGCATAATCTGTCTGACCTTTGTTACCGTATACTGAAGCGATACTTGAGAATAATACTACAAACTGACAGTCGGAACGAAGCTGTTCTGCCAATACACGCAGGGGTTTTACTTTGGTATCAAATACACGTCCGAAAGAGCTTGTGGTCTTTTGTTTGAATAATTTATCTTCTAAAAGACCTGCTCCGTGGATGACTCCATCCAGACGGTCGTATTTTTCATAGATATTGCTGATTAATCTGCTCAAACCTTCTTCGTCACAAAGATCCAGCGATTGGTAAATGATCGTATTTCCAAGTTCTTCCATATCACGGATAGTGCGAAGAATCTGATTGTTTTTGAAAATTTTCGTTGTTTCTTTTTCAATCTCTGCCGGAGAAGTGAATTGTCCGGATCTGATCAGGAATCCTCTGATTTCCTCTTTGGTTTTCATTCCCTGAAAATCTTTCGCAGAAAGTTCATTTCTTGGGTCTGCGGATCTTCCTACCAGAATATAGGTACAAGGATAAGCCTGAGACATATGCTTTACCAGTTCGGCGGTGATTCCCTGTGCACCTCCAAGTACCAATACCACAGATTTCTGGTCCAACTGGATATGCGCTTCATGCAAGCTTGTGGATAATGGAGAAGGGATGATGTCTATTTTATGTCTCTGATCATTTTTGTAAATGATTTCAGCGGGTTTATCATTTGTAAGGATTTCCTTTAAAGTGATTTCAGCAATCTGATCCACTTCCTGAGGCGTGCTAAGGCTGATCAGTCTGCAGGCGGTATTGTCAAATTCTCTGGCTAAACTTTTGAAAAGTCCCGGATAACCCTGATGATGGCGCAATACGCTTACATCTGTGATTTCCTGAAGATGTGCAGGAATATCAGAGATCAGGTATACCCATTTTGCTTTATCAAAGTCCAGTTTTTTGATCAGATCCACATGATCGATAATGCTTGGTTTATCAGCTGCTGAGAACAGGTCCAGCATAATTAATCCGTCAATGTTGGAAAGATCTTTTTCTGTATCTGCCACTTCTACGATAGCTCCGTGTTTTTCCAGAGCTTCTTTGATTGCGGAGGTGTGAGTGCTGTTATCCTGGGTAATGGCAAAACGTTTTCCCTGCAATACTTCTGTGTTTTGCACTAAAGAAGGATCAGTAGGCGTGATGTCAAAACGAAGACGTGAAAGTACATTTTGAGTTGGCTCTACCGTATTTTCTTCTTTAGCTTCGTGAGTAGTTTCATTATTTTCACCATTCATTTCACTGATCCAGTTGGCCAATCCGCGAAGGGTTTTAATGGCCGCCAGTTTTTCCATCACATCATCCGCCTGCTCAAGGTTTTGACCAAAACCGATCTTGATTTTAAGATCACCTATGATTTCCATACGTTTGATGGAGTCTATACTTAAATCCGCTTCCAGATCCAGATCAAGACCCAGCATTTCTTTCGGATATCCTGTTTTCTCACTTACGATATTCAGAATCGCATTTTGAAGATCTTCAAGAGAAAATGCCGGTTGATTTTGTGATTTTGAAACGGTGGGTTCAGTTGCTATTCCGTTTTTTTCAGGTGCAGCAGTTGTTTCAGCACCTGAGAATTCAGTAAGCCATGAAACTAATCCGCTTAATGTTTTTATGCCTGCCAGCTGTTCCATAACGGTGTCTTCGCTGGTGTTTCCGTTGCCCAGAGTTCCCAATTCGTTACGAAGTGTTCCGATGATCTCAACTCTTTTGATAGAGTCGATACTTAAATCCGCTTCCAGGTCCATTTCCATACCCAGCATTTCCTGAGGATATCCTGTTTTGTCACTTACCACCTGCAGTAATAAGGATTTGATATCTTTTGAAGGAGCCTGTTTCACGGCTGCAACGGCTACGGGTCTTTCTTGCTGAACAGGCTGAACCGGAATAGCAGAAACTGGCTGTTGAGCCGGAGCCTGCACCGGTGAATGATATACAGGAGCAGGAAACGCCTGAGGGTTCTGTCCTATAAAGGAAAGCATCACATCGCGTTGTGCTTGTATCATTAATTTCATACTGTTTAAATATTCCTGCAGCATACGTTCAGCGGTAGATTGCGCTTCAGCTGCCGGTGCCTGATGATTCGTAGTAAAATTGTTCATGGGAATAGGGTTTATGAGTGGTAATGCACCATTAGATGGCAGATTACCATGAGTTGGATGGGCAGTCTGCCCGTTAACACGCCAGATGGCTGGACTTTTCTTATAAAGCTCAGGTTGGTTTAGATCAATAACCTTCACGTTTCGGCCATCAAAAAGTTTTTCAATATTAAAGCTTCGGCCGGTTCCTAAATATTGTGCCAGCATACAAAGCAGGTGACTGAATTTATTGTGGCTGTTGTCTTCAACATATAAGGTCAGCTGATCTTTTTCCAGACAGGACTTGGTTAATCCGGTAAGAACTTTTCCCGGTCCTACTTCAATGAAGATTCTTGCTCCGTCATTGTACATGGCCTGCAGCTGTTCTACAAATCTTACAGGCTGTACCAGGTGGTCAGTAAGTCTTTCTTTTATTTCTGCCGGATCTGCGGGATATACTTCTGCCGTGGTATTGGACCACACTGGAATCTGCATTTCCCCAAAAGGAATATCTTTCAATACCTCAGCATATAATTCCTTGGATTTTGCTAACAACGGACTGTGGAATGCACAGGCGACTTCCAGTTTTTTAGCAGAAATCCCTTCCTGTTTAAGTGTCTCAAGCAGTTTATTGATCGCATCCGTATTTCCGGCGATCACACATTGTGTTGGCGCATTGAAGTTGACAGGATAACATCCTTCTATTTTCGCAATAATCGGTTGCAAGCGTTCCGCTGTAGCGCTTGCTGCCAGCATTGAACCCGGATCTCCTCCTTCCACAGAATTTAAAATAGACTGAGCTCTCTGAACACTTAAATCTACCAGTTTATTTTCATCAAATACTCCTGCAAAGCATAAAGCCGGAATTTCACCGTAGCTATGACCCGCCAGCATATCTGGAACAATACCCAATGATTCTAAGAATTGAGCCAATGCAAGGTCTACAATTCCTAAAAGTGGTTGTGCCAAACGGGTATCTTTAATGGTTTCTTTCTGTTGTTTTAAATCAGTTTCATTAAAAGTTTTAGATGGAAAAACCACTTTTTCAAGCTCAGGATAATTATCAATAATCTTACGCATGGCCGGGAAAACGACAAATAAGTCACGGGCCATATTGATTCTCTGGCTGCCTTGTCCGGGGAATGTGAACGCTACTTTACCTTCTTTTTTATTCACGGTAAATGTATCTTTAGTCTCAATTCCTAACAATACAAGCTCAACCTTCATCATCAGATCTTCAACCGTATCAGCCACAATGCTGAACTGGATAGGCTTTTCTGAACTGATGCTTAAGCTGTATGCAATATCCTGTAACGGAATACCATCATTAATTTCTAATAAAGTTTTAATCTGACCGGACTGTTCTTTCGCTTCTTCATATGTATCTCCACGGAAAACAAACAGTTCTGAAGGCCATGACTGCATGGCAATTGAATCATCCTGCTTAGGATGGTTCGCAATAACGGTATGGAAGTTTGTTCCTCCAAATCCGAAAGCACTGATCCCTGCATAACGGTTTTTCTCTGCCCATAATCCACTTTCTGCATGGAATGCAAACGGACTGGTTTCTGCATTGTAATACGCGTTAGGCTGCTGAAGGTGAAGGGTAGGTGGCTTTACACCGTGATATACTGCAAGAGAAGCTTTGATTAATCCTGCTAATCCTGCTGCACATTTTGTATGACCAATCTGTGTTTTTACAGATCCTAAATGAGTCTGCCCGGGTAATGCCCCTGAACGGCTGAATAAATTAGTCAGTGCACTTAATTCGGTTTTATCACCTACCACCGTTCCTGTACCGTGAGCTTCCACTAATCCAACAGATGCAGGGCTTATACCTGCCTGGGTGTAAGCACGTTCTAATGCTCTTACCTGACCTATCTGTCTTGGAGCAGTCAAGCCCAATGCTTTTCCGTCACTGGATCCTCCAACGCCCTTAATCACTGAATAAATACGGTCTCCATCACGTACGGCATCCTCATATCTTTTTAAAACAAGGATGGCAATACCTTCTCCAAGAGCAATACCGTCTGCATCGCTGTCAAATGTAGCACATCTTCCTTTTCTGGATAGAGCATGCGTGCTGGAGAACATCAGATAATCGTTAATTCCATTGTGTAAGTCTGCACCTCCGGCAAGAACCATATCAGATTTTCCTAATACAAGTTCCTGACATGCCAGATCAATGGCAGCCAAAGAAGAAGCACATGCTGCATCTACCGTAAAGTTTCTGCCGCCAAGGTCTAATCTGTTCGTAATCCTACCTGCGATTACATTTGCCAGAATACCCGGGAAAGAATCTTCAGTCGTATGTGGGAAGGCTTCTTTTACTTCTTCATGAAGTTCTCCGAAAACCTGCTTATAATATCCTCTGAAACTATAGCTGTTGGCAAGATCATTTCCTCCTTCAGCCCCTATGATGACAGAAATGTTTTCTCTGTTGATGTGTTTTTCTCCATATCCTGCATCTTCCATGGCACGCTTGGCAACCAATAAAGTTAACAGTTGAGTAGGTTCAATAGCGGCAAGAGATTGTGGTGGAATACCGAATGCCAATGGATCGAAATCGATTTTAGGAATAAATCCTCCCCATTTGGAGTGGGATACATCCGGTCCGTCAGAATCCGGATGGTAGTATAATTCCTTATTCCATCTTTCGTCGGGTACTTCAGTGACACTGTCTTTTCCTAAAATGATGTTTCTCCAGTATTCATCAAGGTTTTTAGCTCCCGGGAAAATACATTCCATTCCTACGATGGCGATGTCCAGCGGTTTTTCCGTAGAAACGGGTTCTTCCGGTAATGCCGCCTCCTGAATATGTTCGTAATTGTCTACAACACTTTGATGAAGTGCTGCCAGTGAGATCACACGATTCTGCATGGTGGCTACCTGTCCGATCATATACATTCCTAAGTCCAGCTGATCCTCTTTAGGAATATTGACAAGCTTATCGCCCTGTCGTTCTATGCCTTTCGCAGCAATACGTAAACGGCCTACATTTAATTTTTCAAGCTGTTCCCAGACTTGTTTTTTATCCATTCCGGCAGCAAGAAGTTTTGCTTTTTCTGTATTGAAATGGTGGGTAAAAGCTGTATTTAAACAACGGGTTTCGTGTCCTGGAGCTGTTTCCAGCAAGACCGTATCTTTTGCCTGCATAGCCTGGGACTGAAATTCTTCCTGAATGGCTCCTGTCTGTACAGCTTCATGAGTATACAGATAGGCTGTACCCATCAATACCCCGATTTTTACTCCTCTTGCAGCCAATGGAGCTGTCATGATGGAAACAAATGCTGTTGAAAAGGCGTTATGAATTCCCCCTGCAAAAAATACACTGATGTTTTCAGGATGCTCTTCTTTTAAAATACGTTCAATTTGTTTTTCCCAAAGAACCGTACTGGACAGCGGACCTACGTGGCCTCCGCATTCACGTCCTTCAAAAATAAAGTTTTTAGCTCCTTCTTTAAGGAAAATATCCAGAAGAGCAGGGGAAGGAACATGTAAGAATGATTTTATTCCCGCTTTCTCAAATACTTTGGCCTGTGCGGGTCTTCCCCCTGCAATTAAAACTACCGGAGGTTTTGCTTCCAGTATATAAGAGGTTTGCTCATCTCTTAATTCCTGAGGGGCAAATCCTAAAATTCCTACTCCCCATGTTTTTTCTCCGGCCAGCTTTTTGGTGTCCATTACCAGAGACTTTGCAGCTTCTCCTTTTAATAAGGATAAAGCAACAAAAGGTAAAGCTCCGGCATCTGCTACTGCGTTGGCAAATGAAGGAACGTCACTCACACGGGTCATCGGACCCTGAGCAATAGGGTATTGCAGTCCCAGTTCCTGAGCTAAAGAGTTTCCTTTATCAATTACTTTGAGTGCTTTTGCCTGCTTCAGATGTCCATACATGGCTTCTTTGAAACCGAAAATAAGTTTTTTCAGTGTTTTGAAATCTTCATACAGATCTGTGGCCAGCGAAATGTCCTGTCCCATTGGAATGTAACAAGTGCTGAGATCCAGGTCTGTAAAATATTGTTTCAGATCTCCGGCAGTTGCATTCTCGGATAAGGAAGGTGAGTTGGGTCTCACCAATACGCGATGGTTGGCAATCACCTTAGTTTCTGTACCATTCAGTTTTGAGCATATTTCTTTCAGATCCTGAGGAACTGCACTTTCGGGGAACAACGCTAGCTGGCTGTCCAGTACAATTCCTGTTGCTCCCAAAGCTTTTGTTGCCGCTGCGGTATGGAGACCTATTCCTCCCTGTACCCACACCGGAATGCTCTGGATTTCTTTGATCACACGCTGGAATAATACAAACGTGGATTCATAGCCTACCCATCCGCCTGCTTCATTTCCTTTGATAATGATTCCTTCTGCTCCCGCCTGTTCAGCCTGTCTTGCTTCTTCCAGACTCGTTACCTGATAAACTGCAGGCAGCGCAGAGGGCTTAGACATTCCGAATGGAAGGATCGCAAATCTTACCTTTTCAGGAATTTGAAGAGAGACGAAGTTGTCTGCAGAAAAATAAATACCATAAGATGGTACGTCTATCTGATCAAGTTGATGTAACGCTTCCTGTGCAGCCGTTATCTCATTTCCTAAACTTAAAACGGGGAATGCACCCGCCTGGTGTAATCTGGATATAAGAGTAACGTCCGGCTTTTCAAAAGGCGTCAGTCCAATAATGGTTAAGTTTTTCATGGCGTGATAATTATTGAATGATAGCAGAGATTCATAACAACATGCTTTGCCTTTCGGTAATAAGGCAATTGCTTATCATTATGATATAATAAAATTGGTTTTTGTTAGATCGTTAACGAATTGAATCTTTTTTTGGCAATTATTCAATGATCTATTGGTCTGGAATAGATTGCATAATATAAGGTTAGTGTCCGGTTGTTCAAAGGGCATCAGCCTGATTGTGGTCAAGTTTTTCATAGCATTTACGGTATTGGGATAGGTAATGTTGTTTCATAACAAAACATCAATATCACTGGGATATACAATGATATTTTGTTACGATGAAATAAAAATAATAAAATTGTATTATATATTTAATCATAAATGCAATTTGATAACTATTTTTTAATATAAAAAGTATAATTATTCAAATGCTATTAAAGTATATTTATTGTTTTATTATTCTTAGAAACGTGACGATACAATCTTAGTAATTTTAACTATAACTATTTATAGTTAAAAAAATGTTAAGCAAATATAGGAATAAAAAATAAAATATTTCAAAAACAAGAGATTTGTTTTGAGTAATATTACAAAAAGATAATATACAGTGATAAGAGTCCGAAAGTGTAAGAATCTCCTTTGTCAATCTGATAAATGGACAGTGCAAATTTATATAAAATTAATCAATATATTGTGATTTAATTTAAATTATTTATGAATTTTTCCTATCCTTTTGATAAAGAAATAGATAGGATATTTTAAGAATAATTAATATATGTTTCCGAAATTCATAAAAAAAACAGTAAGTGTTTGATATGCTTACTGTTTCTTATGTGTCGATTGTTGTTGTTTTTGTTAATAAGCCATTGGCATGCTTTGTGGGATCATTGAAGTAAAATTCCTTTCAGTGAGCAGGATTGCAGGTGAGTTGTTGTTGGTTTAAAAAACTAAAAGATACTTAATCCATACTGTTTGGCCAGATCTAAAATCATATGATAGCCGGCCAGAGAATTTCCATGCTGGTCTAAAGCAGGACTGAAAACTCCGATTCCTATTTTTCCCGGAACACTTACGGTAATTCCGCCTCCTACACCGGATTTGCTTGGCAGTCCTACCATTCTGGAATATTCACCGCTGAACTCATACATTCCGGCAGTCAGCATTTGTGATTCTATCAGTTTGGCCATATCGGCATTTTTAAAAGTGGTATCTCCGTCGAATCTTACGCACTGGTTGGCAAAGAAATAACCTATTTTAGCAAGATCCTCAGCGGTAAGTTCAATGGAACACTGCTTGAAATAGTTGTCCAGCTGGTCTTCATTTCCCGAAATCAGTCCGCTGTTTTTCATAATATAAAACATTCCACGGTTGCGGTGTCCTGTTGATTTTTCAGATTCGTAAACTGATTTGTTGTAATCTATGGACGGGTTTTTGGTGATGTACCTTACCATATCCAGTATCTTCAGGAATGGTTTTTCTCCGTCACCGGAAATTAATGAAGTAGTAAGAATTGCCCCTGCATTCATCATAGGATTAAGCGGCTTTCCTGTAGTTTCAAGGTTGGAAAAATGGTTGAAAGGTTTATCGGAACCGAAATATCCCATTTTTTCAAAGATATTGGTTTCTCCTTTTTCATTGACAGCCACCATTAACGATATGATTTTGGAAATGCTCTGCATGGTGAATTTTTTATTGATATCTCCGGCATTGAATACTTTCCCATTTTTGTCTACCACTGAAAAGGCTATTGCTTTAGCGTCCATTTTTCCCAGTTCAGGAATATAATCAGCTACTTTTCCCTGGCTGTAATAAGCTCTGTTCTTCTCCAGGATGCTGTTTAGTGTTTTGTCCGAAATGGTTGAGATATCTGCGGTTTTCTGAGCATAAACAATTGTGTTTAAGGAAATAAAAGCTGCTGTACAGATTCCTTTAGCAGAGAATAAAAAGCTGTTGTTTTTCATAGGGAAGGTATATTCAAATATAATGTTGATGATAAGCCTTGAAAAACAAAGATAAAGTATTTTAATCTTGTCAGCAATTCTCTTTATCGTGGTTATGAATATCGGTGCAGGTCTGTATAGGTGTTGCTTATTGAAGAAGATTAAATTGCCGGATTACATGAGAAATTTTTAAGAAAAGAAATGGATAAAAGTTTGTTGTTTTACCTGTTTTTATATGTGATTAATTTTAATTTGAATTATTGTTTTAAAGTAAAAAATTAATTTTATTTACTTTTTTGTTGTTTGTTTTAGTTTTTAATAAGCTAAAATGAATGATTTTATTCTATTAAAATGAGGTTGGAGCGCCTACATTGACCGTAGCATAAGGATTTTTTTACATAACTAATATGTTGGTGAAATAGCATATAATCACGAATTTGTTTATATTGTTGAAATTCAGTTGTGAAATAATGTTATTTTTTCACGATTAAATGATTTTTGTATTATTATTTTTATTAATTTGACAAAAAATTAATAACACTTTTTTAATAACTATGAAAAACAACACCTACTTTGGCAGGCAGCACGTCTTCAGATGGCTCCTGCTATGTTGGCTTCTGGTACCTTGGGTACTGCAAGCACAAGCTCAAATTACATGGACCGAAGAGGTCGGATGCCAGGAATTCCGCGGCGAAAAAGAAGGTCAGGTTCCTGACAACGGTATCGCCAGTTCCTACATCAATTCTGCGCAGTGCCTCCGCGTCTGCGAGAAATCAATAGACCCTGTCAAATATCTTGTTCAGGGATCCAACGTTTCTAATGTACAATGGTCAGTTTCAGGAGGAACTGCCACAATTTCCGGAACCGGAAATACCTTGGCGTATGTTACGTGGGGTGCCGCCGGTAATGGATCTTTACAGGCTGTTATCACATACAATGACGGAACTGTGGAAACACAGACCATCTGTATTGAAAAAATCAACAGACCTATTGCTAAGTTTGAATTGCTTAATCTGGATTACACGGTATGTAATAATACAACGGTGTATTTTGATAACCTTTCCGAACAAAACGGAGGGTCAGATATTGTCAATTATTTCTGGCAGTTCGGAGATGGAACTACTTCCACTTCCACAGCTTTTGAGCCGTCTCATATCTACACTAATCCCGGTATTTACACCATCCAGCTTACCGTAACCAATAAGTGCGGATGCCAGAGCAAGTACAGAAAGGAAATCAAGGTAGTAAAATCTTATCCTGTACAGATCAATTGTGCTTCTGTAGTATGTGAAGGAAGTACTGAGAAATACAATGCTCAGGATGGGTGTAACAAAGGACAATGGAAAGTTATTGGTGGAAACATTATAAACAATAACGGTAACGAAATTGAAGTAGTTTGGGATCAGGTGGATCCTCTGGACGGTTTCGGGTATGTCATGTATATGTCTGAATGTGCCTGCCCTGAATGGACTACAGTTAAAATCCCAGTGATTTTAAAGAATGCAAAAGTTAAAGGACAGGATAAAGTATGCGCCGGAAAGCAATATACCTATTCTATTCCTCAATGGCCTACGACAAAAGTTAACTGGAATGTATCCGGGCCTGGAACAGGGCTGCTGGTTAATACCCAGCAGAGAAATGAAATTGTTTTCTCGGCTACTCAGCCCGGAACATATCACCTTGAGGCCACCTACTACAATACTTTATTAGCTTGTGAAGGAAATGCCTCAATTGATATCACTGTTGAACAGCCTGTAACGATAAGCGGCGGTACGGATGAGATCTGTGCGGGAACAAGCCAGACATTTACAGCTACCCCTAATGTACCTGTTATCTGGAAAGTAACTACCGGAGGCTCTACTGTGACTTCGGGAGTAGTATCCGGGCCATTCAGCTATACTTTTAACACCGCGGGAACCTATACTATCGTTGCTGTGAAGCAAGGAGGAGATTGTGAAAGTAACCCAAGAATTATTAAGGTATTACCAATTCCGCAGCCCCCTACAGGAACTATTTCAGGTGAGACAAAAGTATGTCCTGGAAAACCTTATGTGTATACCATCAGTTCAGTGGATCCGGGAATGGTTCCGGTTTGGAGTGTTACTAACGGAACAATCCAGGGTAGTAATGCAGGATCTTCTGTAACGGTTATCTTTAATACGGGTGCTTCATCCTATTCAGTATCTGCACAGAATAAATCGATGAGTAATGCAGGATGTCTTTCTGCTCCGATTTCGTTCAGTGTAGCGCCGTTAGACCTTAATACCATTACGGTTAATCCTAATCCGGGCGGACCTTTCTGTCCGAGCAGCACACAGACATTTACTGCAAATCTGAACGGTATTGTTCCTGATTTTATGGAATGGACATTCGCAAGTCCTAACTTCGGAAGTGTTGTAGGAGGACAGGGTACCAGTAACATTACTGTCAACTTCAACGAAATCTCTACAACAAGCAGCACTATGCTGAACCTGAGAGTTGTAAAATGTGGAGTTACAAAAATCATCAGTGTTCCGGTATCTTTATTACCGCTTCCTGTGGTAAGCTTCACAAATGTTGGAGGAATCTGTTTAGGTTCCAACCTTACATTCTCTGTTAATCAGGGATCAATCACTTCAGCAACGGGTGTAACTTTCACTTTTGCAAACGGAAATACCTATAATACCACTTATAATCCATCAGGAAATTACAGCTTCCCTAATAACGGATATATTCAAAACGGATCAGGAAGTAACGTTTCTCAAACGGTTACAGTAACTTATACAGGAACTAACGGATGTAACTATAAGCCTACTGCAAGCGCAAACTTTACAATCTATCCTGAAACTATTATTACAGTTTCTCCGGTATATAATATCCTGGTATGTGATCCTACAACAATGACACCGTATACGCTTACGGCAAATAGTTCTACAGGACTTACCAATATTACTTCCTGGCAGTGGTTCCAAAACAATTCACCTATATCAGGTGCTACAACCAACTCATACACCATAGGCGGTGCAGGTGCTTTTGGAACTTATAGAGTACAGGCTGTAGATATTAATGGTTGTGTGGTTTCTTCACAGAATATTAATGTGAGCCAGCTTTGCCCAAGCAGCGGAACTTGTAATACAGATCCTCAGATCAACTTTACAGCTGCGTGGTCAGGTTGTAATACAATTTCAACATCAGGGTTAACGTATAACGGAACTCCTGATCAGATAGAATGGTCATCAGACAACGTACTTACTTTAACTTCTCCTCAGGGACAGCCTACAGCAACGTATCAGACTACACTTGCAGGAGCACATATTGTTTTTGTACGTTTAAGATATGGTTCATGCTGGTACAGCAAAGCAGTAGAAGTAAGAAAGAACTACGAGCCTAAATTCAGTGTAAGCACGGTGTGCAGCGGAGGCGGATATAATGTGACTCTGTTTAACAGTTCTACTATATTTGAGATTAACCAGTCATCTATTACGTATACATTCACCAGCCCGGGTCAGCCAACTCAAACAGGACAGACGGCTACTTATAACAACCTTGCGCCAGGTACTTATACCTTCACCATGACAATGTCTGCGCCAGGGAAACCAGCGTGTACCACTACACAGACGATTACATTAGCTCCGGTTCCTAGTACCAGCTTCCTGGTTCCGGCATGGCTATGTGTACGTGAACCTATTACATTCACTGCACCGGGATACAACTCGGCTAATACCTACACATGGCTTTTTGATGGTACAGCGTATGTAGCTTCGGGAGCAACTGCTACGGTTACCTATAATACAAGTGGTGCCAAGACAATACAGCTAAAAGTAACTACTCCTAACGGATGTGTATATATTTCACCAATTGCAAACATTAGCGTGAATGAAGCTTCCATTGATGGTAATATTTCACCTGTTAACGTAGTTGCCTGTGCAGGATCTGTTCCTACACTTGTATTTAATGGTTCGGTAGGAACTGCCAGCCAGTATATCTGGATGAATGGTTCACAGCCGGTGCCTGGAGCTCCAAATTCAATGACATTCACGCCTACTCAGTCGGGAACTTACTGGCCGGTATTGGTATCACCTGATGGTTGTAAAACAAGCATCATGAGTACTAAACCTGCAACAGTAACGGTTAAAAATGCTCCATATGTAAATATTTCTGGTAAAGCTACTATCTGTGCAGGATCTTCTACCATACTGACTGGTCTTGTAACAGATAATACATTAGAATACCAATGGAAGAAAGCAGGTTCAGTAGTTATACCATGGACTTCTGCTCCTTATCCGATCACTCTTAATACAGGATCATTAGCTGCAGGTACCTATGTTTATACTCTTGAGGTAAGAACTCCGGGTACATCAGGATGTGTAAGCTCTAAAAACTTTACCCTTACGGTAAGTAATCCGCCATCATCTATTACGGCAACGTATAGTTTGGTAAGCTGCCAGCCTTATAAAATCCAGTTAACTGCATCAGGACCATCTACAGGAAATTATAACTGGAGTAATGGAATGTCTGGTCAGACAATTACAGTCAATGAAGGTGGTGTATTCCAGGTTACTTATACTGCGCCAAGCGGTTGTAAAGTATCCAGCTCTGTGGAAGTACCATTAAGCCTTGAAAGCCTGATGTGGGTATTCCCTACAGGATGCTATGATGAATGTCTTAGAGAGAAGAATTATATTATAGGACCAAAAGGGGTATTTGATCATCATGATTGGATGTTGTTCGGAAACAGTATTCAAACCGGGAACAATAACTTTATCTTCCCGTTATATATCGGCTCTCCTGGTACATACCAATTACAGGTAAATCACTTAGGATGCCAGTATACATCAGGAACCATGAATTACTATCCAGGTAAAGATTGTGGATACGAAACAGATTGTAAGATTGAAGGAGATATTAAACCAATGAAGTGGGTAGGAGACCATTATTCTGTTTCTGGTATTATTCACAATGCCGGAGGACAGCCAATAAGTCTTAATGTTTCAAGTGTTAACGGATACGGAACTTATATTCCGTCTATTATTACCATTCCTGCAGGAGGAGTGTATGATTTGAATGCTAATCCGTTAGCTTTCTATCCAAATCCAAACTTCCAGGGTACAGACGAGGTTTTATTCTATAATGAGACATGTAAGTTTAGTACCAAAGCGGTAGATCCGGAATGGATAGGCATGAGAAGTGCATCAAGAAGTGTTACCGCTGCTGCAGTTTCTTCTCTGAAAATGATACCAAATCCTGCGAAGGAAAAAGTGAAAATCTCATACAATACAGGTAACGAAAAGTTATTGGCAAAACAGATTACAGTTTTTGATGCCATGGGCAATGTCAAATTCCGTAAAGAAGTGAAAGCGGCTTCCGGAGAGGTAGACGTGGAAGTTTCCAGCTGGCTGCAAGGCGTTTATATCGTTATTGTGCAAACGGGAGACACATCATTACAAGGGAAACTAATTAAAAATTAGTGACTTATAAATCAGTGTTCTCTTCGGAGAGCACTGTTTTTTATAGTATGTGATAATTAAATGAATTTATATGATACAACTAAAAAACAAGCTTTGGGGATTACTATTGATGTTGCCGGTATTATCTTTCAGCCAGACTTACCAGTGGCAATGGGCAAAACAGGCCGGCGGCCAATCCGGTTCTGCCGATCCGGGGTTTAATTACCAATTTGATGAATCTATACGGGATATTGTTGTAGATAACAATAACAACACCTATTATCTCGCAAGTGTATGGAATGGAGGCCAGAATCTGAATGGGGTGGCTGTACCTAATTATGGACTACGTGATCTTATTTTGTTTGCTACGGATTGTCAGGGGAATGCACTGTGGTCTACCGTTATTGGCGGATCAGAAGATGGTGAAAATGCCTGGCATATTGAAGTGGATAATAATGGTGGTTTATATGTAATGGCTACTCTTTATAATAATTCTTACAGCGGCGATCCTACCGCTCTTCCTATGCATTTTGATGCTACTCACACCATGCCTTTGTATACCTATTATGATCAGACAGTAGAACCGGCGCATAAAGCGGCATATCTGCTTAAATATAAAACTTCTGACGGAACATTGGATTGGAGTAAAGCTTTGCAGGGAGATGTCAGTTATCTCAGCAGACGTTGTGATGTTCAGATGATGTATATGGATTCATCCAAAAATATTCATGCTGTTATGGGTTTCAGAGCAGGAAATCATTTAAATGGTTTAATTACCGTGCCTTCAACCTTCACTACCTCCTTTCAGTACTATCTGGTTAAATTCAACTATGATAACGGGAGTATGACACCTGCAACGCCACTATTGCTTCCTATAAGCGGAGGATTAACTGCAGGAGGAACTGATGGTAAAGTAAATCTGCTGTACGATGAAAGCTTAAACAGATACTATCTGGCAGGAAAAAGAATGGTAGGAAACTACAGCAGTACTATGGAAAGTCTTTCGTACAATAATATTCCTTTTACAAAAAATGCCTATATACTTGCTTTTAACGGAAGTACCGGAGCTGAATTATGGAGAAAAGAATTTGACAATAGCTTACCGGCATTTATGGATGATGAAATTCATTCCGTAATCAAAGGTTCAGGTTCTTCAGATATTTATATTTCTGGACGTTATTTTTCAGGAACAGTTCCTACCACTTTCGGAAACTATTCTTTTCCTGTACAAAATTATCAGGGACAGACTCCTTTTGTGATGAAGCTGAATGCTGATGGAGCTGTACAATGGGCAAAAGTTCCGGATGGGCTTACAAGCTTTTCTGCGTACCGTTTCATGAAAGGAAAACTGGCACTGAACGGAAATGAACTGGCCTTCGCCAAAGGAAGCTGGAATGAGATTTGGGGAAGCTTTTCAATGACACGTCCTAATTCAGATTTATCAGATCCTTTGCTGGTACGTTTCAATAAAGATACGGGTGCAGTAATTGGAACCGGAGAAATTCATAGTAATTTTCAGGTTCAGGATGAATTTACAGCCATTGCTGTAGATAAAGATGGAAATTATGTACTAGGCGGTCTTTTTCATGACCAGCTCTTTACAGATTCCAATGATAATGTCAATACCATGACAGTAAATGTGACGGGAGGAAAATCCCAGTCTTTCATTACTAAATATTCTAAGTCAGCATGCAGCCAGATGTCGGTAGAGGAAGCAGCCGTACACGCAGGAATTCAATTATTCCCGAATCCGGTTCAGGATGTGCTTACCATCAGGAGCAAAGAGCCTTTGGTTTCCTATGAAATCTTTGGAACTACGGGACAACTGGTAAAACAGGGAACTTTGAATATGATGCAGGAACAGATCGTATTATCTTCTCTTCAGACAGGAGTATATTATATTAAACTTAAAACAAAATCTTCAACAGTAACAGAAAAGATACTGAAGAAGTAAAAAAACAAAACTGAAAATCAATAACCTTATATATAAACGGTGTTTCCATTGGAAAACACCGTTTTTTGTTGAAAAAGATCGGTCTGTTCGCAATTTTACAATTTTGGGATTTCGGAAATGCATTGTTTTGTATAAAATTTTTACAATGAAAAAATTACTTACTCTAAGCGGATTATTACTATTTGCATTCTGGTGTAATGCTCAAAACACTGATCTTATGAAAACAGTAAGAAAAACCATAGAAGCCAGTAACGGAATCTATGCTGATCTGGCTAATAAAAATGACGGTTCTATCCTGACCCGATATACTGATGATGCATGTCTTTTTCCACCCAATGCTGCGCCATTATGCGGAAAGGAACAAATACTTTCTTTCTTTAAAAACGGCCCGAAAGTACATGTTAAGTTCATGATTCAAAACCTGTACGGAGATGGCAGAACCTCGGTTACCGAAGAAAGTTATTATGAAATGACAGATTTAGAAGGTAAAAAACTGGATGACGGAAAAGTGATCGTCATCTGGAAAAATACAAAAGACGGATGGAAGATGCATCGTGATATGTTCAGCAGTAATCATCCAGCAAAATAAAGCTAAAAACCAATATTAACAGCCTGCTGAAGATCCGTATCATTTTTGATCAGTGAATGTCTGGATGCGGAAGGGGTAATGCCTGTAAATTTTTTAAACTCTTTAATAAAATGTGCCTGGTCATAATACCCGCATTCATAAGCTATCGCTGTAAGGGGTTTCCGGGTGTTGAGAATCATGGGCAGGCTTTTGTTAAATCTGGTAACCGCAGCAAAAGATGAAGGGGGTATCCCGATATGAGCAAGAAAAAGCTTTTGGATATACCTTTCTGACAGCCCTGAAATTTGCGCCATGGCAGGTAAATCTAATGAGTGTTCATTCATAAAAAACTGTTGGCTGAGTGCCTGGATTGTTGCGGCTTTCTTTATCTGGGATTCATTTTTTTTCAGCTGTTGAAGAAAATACATTTCTAAAACACTGATTTTTGAATAAAGATCGCCAGCCTGCATGATACGGTCGTATATTTCTCTGCTCTCATTCTTTGTTACATCATACATATCGGTGGCATAGTTGGTAAATTCTGACAAAGGATCAGAAAAAAATAAGCTGCCGGCATGTGGGTAGATCCTTGCTATAAGGACTGAAGTTTCTTTTGCTGCGCTGAGACGGGTCGGAACAGTGAGATGTCCCAGCAATTCTATATCCGGAGTATCTTTTTGTTTACCGTTGATTGTGGTAGCAGCAAAACCACCGGAGATATTGATAATCAGATCTACATATCCGCTGGGGTAAAATACTTCATCCCGGAGATCCTTATCAATGGTAACAATAGTATAACTCTTTATATAAGGTGCTAAGCTGGCGGATGGTAAAATTTGCATAGCTGTTGTAGGGGTTAATTCATTGACGGATAGTCTGTTCGAATTTAGGAATAAATATGATATGAATTCAAGAGAAGATTGGTAAAATAAAATTCCATTATAAAAAGATATCAGGATTTTTGTAGTGAAGGTTTATAAACAACCTATTCCGTATTTTTGCAGAGAATTAACCCGCTAAAAGGGTTTATTTAAAAATATGAGCGATACATTTTCTGACAATCCTCAAATAGAGGTGGTTTCTTCTTTTTCCGAACTTGTAAATACCTCTTTTCAGGGAGTCCGGAATGCGGTTTGCTGGCAGAGAAACCTGGCCGGTGATTTTACAGAAATTGTTTCCAAGCTTCGTTTGAAAGAGAATATCACAGTAGTTTCTTCAGACGATCTCTTAGCACTGCAGCTGACGGAAGAGGGGAATGTGGCGAGAGGAATTATCTTACATGATTTGAAATTGTTGACAGATTTCGGAGCTTCACCGGTTCTTAATTTGCTTAAAAACTATGAACGGGATGAAGAGCTTGGTTTTATTTCAACGGATGTATACTCGTATCATGTAGACCGTTCGCCTGTTGCAACAGATACTTTTCTATGCACTTATCACGGAACAGCGAGTGATATCATCGCTAATGATCAGGTGGAACAGAAAATTTTAATTCCTGAAGTCCGGGAACAGCTCAAAAAATTATATGATGGCACTGAAGACGAATTTGAAGACTTCCTGAAAGAGTATTTCTTTGATCTTCATTATCAGCCTAAGCCCGATGCAGAGCCTGTCAATTTAGGAATTGGCCATCTTTGGCGTATTGCAGTAGATCATCCTGAGCAATCCGCTTTGCCATGTGTTCACAGGGCACCTGTGGAAAATGATGGTGAATACAGGCTTCTCCTGATTTGTTAATTCAATTTGCATCGAAATCAATGAGGTCATGAAAAATCCAACATCATCAGGATATTGGATTTTCATAATTGATAGACTGAGTTACATATCAGTTATTTATTTTCAGAAGATCAGCTTCACCATTTTATTTTTATTTTGGGCACTACCTTTTTTATTTCTTTGGCTACATTAGTTCCTGCTTTCCCAAGCTCGTTACTAATGTTTCTGACCACCTTTACCGCTTCATGATTTTTTCCGGGGCCGTATTGTAAATCATGAACAGTCGTATTCCATGTTTTGACGATATCGTTGTTAGGACCAAACTGACCTTTTAAAGCGTCTCCAATCTGGTTTAATCCTTTAACAATCGTATTATTTTTTCCAAAACAGCCGTTGTCACCACCAACTCCGTTTGTTAGACATTTATTTAATTCACGATAGGTTAACTGGCCGCCCGCACATCCTGCAAATGCATACGGCTGGCCTCCAGTGCTTACCGCACATTCCACGGCTATTTGAGCTTCTGTATTCAGATTAAGCTTACTTGCACCATAACAAACCGCAGTTCCCATAAAAGATATTTCTCCACTGTTGGCCTGATCTTTAAAGCAGGAAACTAATTGCTTGAGTTCAGGATCATTGACTTTATCAGCGAAACAAAGAGGATACATTTCATAATTACCGCCATACTCTTTATAGCATTTCAGCATATCCTGAGTAATTTGTTTTTCTTTTGAACCGCCTAAAATACTGAGCATACAAAGGCTTTGTTCTTCCATGGTAGCAGAATTTTTGGCACATTTATAAATTTCAAGCTCTTTCTGTCCTGCCATATTCGTTACCATACAGTCCCCGAATTTCAACTGGTTTAATGAGCCATCAAAATTCAAAGAATTTTTATAACAATCCACGGCATTCTGCTCACTGGTCATCATGACATCCCCATAAGGTTTTTGCTCGTCAATAATCTGGGTGGGTAAAGGTCTTAATCCGTCAGCGGTTTCAATTCCTATTTGATTATCGTACGTAGGCTTTGGCAGATACATAGGCGGCGGTGGAGGAACTGGAATATTGGAATAACCCACGACGCGGTATCCATATCTGTAATCTAATTCTATAATATTTTTATTAAAATCCAGGAAAAAAGCCTTTTGATAAGGAATGGCAGACGGCAAGAGTAAATAATTAATTCCGGTCTGATCATATACGGCCTGGCCGGCATTTCCCGGATTGCCATCCTGAACAATCACCCCTGTATTGTACATCGTAAAAGACTGACCGTAAGTAGTCAAAAACATCTGTCCGATTGGATAAACCTGCGCAAACAGGAAGGAACAGAAACTCATCAGTGAAACCAGCGCACTTAAAATGGATAGTTTTTTAATAATTGCGTCCATGATACTTATTTTTGATAAAGGTACCGTGTAGACTATTATCGGGAAATTACCCTTTTTCGCTATTTTTGAAGTTGAAGAGGCTTTATAAATGAAAAACAGCCTTGGAAAGGGCTGTTTTATGTTTGCGGATTTGAAATTTTTGAAAGGTTATAAAGGAGGTTGGAGTTATTTCCCGATGCAAAAGTAGTGAATCTTGATTATCAATAAATTATAAATAATAGAAGCACTGTGGAAACAACTTTTGTAATTATGTTAAAAAACTATTCATATCAAAAAATAAAAAATAATCACTTGGTGTAGAATATTCATTAATGTTGTATTGATTTGCAGAAGCATAACAAATCTGAATATTCTCATTTTTCAATGCAACAAATGCCACAGCTATTGTTGAAATTTTATTATTCAGAGGAGATAAAATAATATTATATTCTTCACCATGTGTATTAATAAGATTTTCAACAACTTTTATTGTTTTTTCAATCTCCACACAAGAAAATTCAAATTCTCCAATTATATTAGACTGATATTTTTGTTTAATCTCATCAAAATTTGCTTTTCCTCTATTACTTAATTGTTCATTAATAGATTCTTCATATGAAGGTCTACCAAGAAGAATAGCATTTGGTTCAAAAGAATTAATTATTTCTTCTGTTCTTTCATTCTCAAAACCATTCAAAATTACCAACATTAATTTTTTACTTGGTAATATCATACCTGAATAGCCAAAAATAGATCGTATATAACGAACACCTCTTGTTAACCATTCACATGGATAATTTTCTGCTGGTGTATATACTAACTGAATATTAGATCTGTTTAAATACCACTCATTATTCAGGGCTTTTAATAGTATTAGTAAAACTTCTCTTGTGAAAGTTGTTATGTCAATAATTATATTGAGTTTTTCATGAGGGTTCTGATCTTTATAAAAACCAGTCAGTTTTTCTAATATAATATCATATGTTTCAAGCGGATTATTTTTAGGATGCTGAATTGTTTTTAAATATGGCATCCTATTTTCTAACTCTTTAAGATTTTCATAAGATACAGTATAATTCTCATCAATATGAAAAATAAATCCATTTTTTACACGATCCACATCTAGTGCCAAAGGAAAGGATTTTGATCTAGTTTCAAACCCTGATGAACAAATAAATAAATCAATATTATTTATTACTGAATATAAATTAGAAAATTGTACTTTCATATTTTAATCATCTAAATTATCAAATAAAGTCGGTTGCAAATTATCACCTGCAGTGAAGCTCTTTGTAGTAGTTTCTATAAATGATTGAGGATTTGTCAAACATGTTTTTAGGACACTGCTGTTCATAAATTTATAACCTCTAAATCCAGTTGGATCAAGTTTAAAAAAAGGAGCTAAAGTTCTACTTAAAATGAATAATTTACTTCTTCCTGTACCTTTTTTATTACCAATTGTACTTTGATGTAAATATCCATAATGAATAGCCAGATCTAAAATTTCTCTTAATTCATCATCTGGTAAATCATTTAATCCGACAGAAAAGACAACTCGTTCAGTTCTCTCACTAACAAATATTTTACGAAACATACCTCCTAAGCCTGTTATCAAATTATACAACTTATCTGCCTTGCTTAATCTTTCAGTACTTGATACATCACCATGCTGTTCTATCACCTTTTTAAACTCATCTTCCAAAAATTTTTGAGAAAAATCATTAATGACTTCATTTTGGATTCTGATTGGGATAAAGTCAACATCATTTATATTTTTATTATCTCTTGATAAATGCTCCGAAAACATGGTTGATGCAGGTTCTAAAAAATACCGTATAATTCCTGAAGAAATATTTACTAAATTATCAAAACCAGCATAATTAAATGTCCCTCCTGATCTTCCCGCAATTAAACTTTTTACATATTCGGATGTTGCATATCTTCTAGCTGCATCTGTACCCGCATAACTCTTGTCTTCATTTTCAAACTTCTCTTTTATTTCGTCGTATTTTTTATTTATTGCATTTTCTTGATTTGTATCATTTGGAAAAAAAGCTTTCGGATCAATTTCTTTGCCTAAATATTTTTGAATCCTCTTCGTTACAATGCTTTCAATTCTTTGATAATAATTTTTTCCAGATGATGTATAGATAGTTGCAATATTTATCTGAGAATAATCATGAGGATAATCAATTGTCTTATCGTTTACAGTATTATAGCTTTTGTAATCTAGTTGTGTTGAAATTTTTAAACTAACAAATTTTGAAGTTCTATATGAAACCCAAGTATTTAAAATTTTTGTTTGGGTTATATTTAGATACCCCGCATCATCTATTAATAAAAAAAGAGCTTTATCTTTAGGTAGAAAAGATAGTTCTTTTAATTTTAACAATATTGGATATAAAAAATCTAAGTAATTACATAAAGACCCCTTATATTCTTCAAGAGAATTAGGGTTCATTGCAATTCTTTTACAATATCCTTTACATTCTAACTGCATTTTATCAATAATTTTCACCATACTTTCAACACATTCAACTGAAGATGTAAATTCTGTTTCAAAATTATCAATTATTCCTCCAGACAAATCAACATACCATAGGAATACACTTTTGTAAAATTTTTCAATTTCGTCTTTATGATCATTAATTTCGTCTCTAAAAGTCAATAAATAATTAAAACATTTACTTGCAACATGTGTTGTCAATAAATGTTCATTAAAAAATGTATTAGAGTTACTTTTTAATCTCTCAAGTTCAGGATAATTAATATCTGTCAATTTGATTGGTACATATAAGCTAAAGTAATCTAAACCACTAATAGAACAATTTTTATCTATCATTTGACAATCAGGCATCATATACCTAAACATCATACTTTTACCTGATCCTCTCGGTCCATTTAAAAATGTATGCCCAACTTCTCTTACTTGATAAAAATCTGTAAAAACATCTACAAAAAGTTCGTGAACTTCACTTGCGGTTACATCTTCAGGGGTTTTAACTTCGAATGGATTCATAGTCAGATAGTTGTTCTATAAAATTTTTAATAAACTCACCATTAATTTTTAATTCATTTTCTTTAAGAGACTCACATAGATCGTAAATATCTTGATCTGAAATAAAAGGATAACCTGTTTCTTTTAATTCATAATAAATATTTTTAATCACATCATCATTTTTACTTTTTAGGATATGAATATTTACTTTTACAATAGTAATCCGTGCTTTTTCGGGTAAAAATCTACTACAATATAAAGCTTCAGTAAAAGTTTTAAATGTTCTATCATAAATTTCATCAAGAAGGTATTTATCAATAATACCGCTTTTAGTTTTTATGGGAAACATCTTTAACAAAAATTCATCTTGAATATAAAAATCTAATTTTAGCTCTCCTCCAGATATAGTTATACTTTCTAAAGCTGCGGAATATCTATGAAAAATTTCACTTGTTGGTGTAATTGCTCCAATATTTAATAAAAAGTTAGAAGCTCTACTTTTATCTTCTGCAAGTTCGTCAGCTAACCTTAAAATTGCAGCTAAAAACTGAGGCCTGATTTTCTGATGAGAAATATTTTCTTGTAAAGGTAATGCTCCTATAGGGTCTTTTTTCCCCCCATGTGCTTTTGCAATATTACCTATATGCATCCTTTCGGCAGTCGATAAAGATCTTCCTGAATCAAACTTTGCCAATAGCTCTTTTCCTTTCTCTGCATGCTCAGATCTGGTCGC
Organism: Chryseobacterium cupriresistens; assembly: GCF_046614675.1. Lineage (NCBI taxonomy): Bacteria > Pseudomonadati > Bacteroidota > Flavobacteriia > Flavobacteriales > Weeksellaceae > Chryseobacterium > Chryseobacterium cupriresistens. The sequence goes on from NZ_JBKKJT010000004.1 coordinate 312,677, forward strand.
AATTAGATGACCCGCATCATGCAACTGAATTGCCATCAGTAAAATAAATAACTCATAAGGCGATAAATAAAAACCTTCCTCATCTCTTATAAATGTAATATTAAGGTTATTCAATAATCTTGTAGCTCTTTCAATGACCATATTTATATGGTCTATACCATGATCATTGTAATAACCTTCCTTTTCAATTTCTAAAATTCTTGTTTTAATTTCAGGATGTATCTCGTCTTTAAACTTATCTTTGAATTCTTCATACTTATTAATATAATTTTTCCCCAAAGGAAAATCATCTAACCTGTCCTTTAAAGAAATGAATTCGTTTTCTATATTTTTAATATTACCTGCCACTTTATTTTAATAGTCGTTATTTGTTTTTATAATTTGATTTATAATTGCTTTTGCTAACAATGGAGGAACAGCATTTCCAATTTGTTGTTGTTTATTCATTAGACTTCCTTTAAAAATAAAATTGTCAGGAAAACTTTGTAATCTAGCTGCTTCTCTTACTGAAAGACCTCTGTCTTGAAAAGGATGAATAAGCATGTTTTTTCTATAATTAGCTATTACAACGGAAGGCTTATCTGCTTTTAGTCTTCTATAAATACCACTATGGCAATTATTTAAATCTTTATAGTTAGTCATTAAGTTTTTAGGAATAGCTTGCCAATTTTCTCCCTGCTTTATATATTTGTATCGTTCAATGACATAATCTTTATTAGTCGAAACAATATTCTGCAATGATTTTGTAGAATTTTGTCTCATAAGCTTAGCATATTTACTTGGCTTATCCCTATAAGGTAGCTCTTCAAAATTACTCCCATTTTTTAGCTCTGGTAAATCTGCAATTGCTTCAGCTACAGAAATTTTATTCTTATTTGGTTTTGGAAAATCAAAATCAACCCCAATTCTATTACCTACCATGAAGAATCTATTTCTATTTTGTGGTACTCCATAATCGGATGCAGTTAAAACTTTTTCTTTAGTGACATATCCCAACTCTGACATTGCATCACGGAGAATCTTTAATACCTCTCCTTTTTTGAACAAAGTAATCCCTTCAACATTCTCAAATACAAACCACTTTGGATTTAGTTCTTTTACAGCTCTAATAAATTGATGGAATAATGAATTATTAGTATTTTGATCATTTCGTGTCTTAGTATTGGAAACTGAAAAACCTTGACAAGGAGGTCCCCCCATCAAAATAAAATAATCATTTTTATAATTTTCAAAACTAATATCTTTAATATCTCCACATAGTGCTTCAGCTTTAGGATGGTTGAATTTAAAAGTTTCAATAGCATCTTTATTGTGATCAATTGCTAAAGAAATTTCAATACCTGCCATTTGTGCTCCTAAGCTCATTCCACCTGCGCCACTAAATATATCAATTCCATTGTATTTTTTATTGGCCATTAGTAATAATATCTTTTATCTACAAAAAAACACAAAAGTACAAATTTAATATTTTCTTTAATGTAAATAAAATAAAATGCTGATATTAAGAATTTTAAACACAATCGTTTATCAAGTGACTTGAGTCTTTCTATCAAAATAAATTTTCTCAAGTTTTATCAGACAATTGATTTTTATTAATTCCTTAGGTATGCATAAATAATCACTTAAGTATTCTATTAGAGCTTCTTCATTTCCCCCATATAGATTATAACGAGATATAGCTTCAGTAATGTCAATATTATTCAATGAAATTTTAGAAATCATTTGTCTTGTTTCTGTACTCCATTCTGTTTTTGTTATTTTATTTGATGCAACAATATCAATATCATAAATTACATCCTTAGTGTCTGGTAAATAAATCTTATTATCTTGTTGTTCAATCAAAAGGTTTTTAATGAAATCAAAGGAGTTTTTTAGTTCTTCTTTTTTTCTAACTTTAAAAATTTCTTGTAACAATCTGTTTTTTTTATCTTTTCTATAATTTCCATTAGAATCAAAATAAACTTCAAAGAGAATACCGTTCAAAAGGTGATTATCTCCATTTTTTTCTTGATAAGCTACCACATTGGTTTTTAAATCTTTAATGAAATTTATACATTCCCACGCTCCACCATTAGCTGCTTGTAAAATATTTCTTCCTAGTACAAATTTTTGATTTTTATCAAGGGTTTCAGGTGAAATTTTTAAAACTTCTTCTAATCCATTATTTTGTGTAGTAAAATTATAACTCTTAAACTTATCTATAATTTTACCAAAATCAGAATCTTCTGAAAATTTTTGATCCATTACTACAGATTCATTATATGGAATTTCTAATGAAAACACAAGCTGTCCTGTATTAAAATAATAATCACTTATTAAAGAGGTATGTTCCCATGTCGTTTGGCTACCATTAGTTAATGAGTAAACAGATTTCCTTACCTTTTTAAATAGTTCTTCAACTGATAGCCTTTCTCTACCTAAATAATCTAAAAGAACACCAGTATAATAACTATGTCCTTTATATCCACCATCACTAGCTCCGTCATTAGGAGATGTAGAAAATGCAATCAATGTTCCACGAGGTGATTGAATCGATGAAGACCCTAAGCCTCCTCCTCTTTGAAAGGTTCTTCGGCACGCATCAATAATCATTAAATTAACCTTATTCGGGTAATTTGAATAAATAGACAAAATTTCTGAAACCTTTATTGAATCCATTCCTGCAGAAAATTTATTAGCTGGAGGAATTTGACAAGTGATTGATGTTAAATAATTCTCTCCATCTAGTTCAAATCCATGCCCTGCAAAATAAAATATTGTTGAATCATAGTTTTTAATATTGGTTTCAAGATAATGTAGTATGTCTGGAATATTACTAGCTGTAATATCTGTAAAAAAATTTACATTAAACCCTAACCGTTTAAATGTTTCCGAAATAGCCGTAGCATCATTTACAGCATTATTTAAAACAGCGCCCTCATGATAGTTATTATTACCAATAACAATTGCTAAAGTTTTCATAGTTTTTAATTATTGCATAAAAGTATTATTTTCACTAAAATTAATATAAATTTTATAACCATTTTAGATACAGAGAATAATAAATAAATTACTTTCTTTCAATTATAGGAATATCTCGATCTTATCCTGTTCTCTATTGGTGTTCAGTTCAATATCCGTAAAAATTTTGTAAAATGGATATTTTTATAATATTGTTTGTCATAAGCCATTAGATATTTGGATAACTTTCTAATGATGCAATAAAAATAACACAAATTTAATATCTGACTTTACGGGTTTCCGTAATGATCTAAATGAATTGACGGTTGGTTATTGAAATAAATTTTTTTTTATTTATACCTAGCTAAAGTCTCCAGTCTTTGAGGCAGTAATAAAGCTCCAAGTTCAGAAACCACGAACAGGAAATTCAATAAACAAAAAAACAGCCTCAAAAAAGGCTGTTTTATATTTCGAATTCAAAATTCTTAAAATATGGTAAAGAAGGTTGTATCTATTTCCCAATACAAAACTTAGAAAAAATATTCCCCAGCACCTCATCATTGGTCACCTCTCCGGAAATTTCTCCAAGATGTTCCAGTGCATTTCTAAGCTCGTACGCCAGTAATTCTGTAGAGATCTGGAAAGAGATCGCTTCTTTTACTTTATGAACCGCATCCATGGATTTTCTTAAGGCTTCAAAGTGTCGTTGATTGGTGATCACAACATTATTTTCTTCAGTTTTTAAATGCTCTACATACGAAGAAAGTTCATTTTTCAGGTCCTGGATGTTTTGATTTTCAACTGCTGAGATTTTAATAAAATCAAAATCGTGGGAAATGGCGTTTCTGAAAATATCTTCTACCGTTTCGTATTTTGTGGGAATTACTTCGTCAATTTTTGTTGCGCAGATAATCAGCTTCAGATCTTCTCTTAACAAAGATTGAATCATTTCAATATCTTCAGAAAAATCCTCGGTAGCAGCATCTGCCAGATACACCAGAATATTGGCGTTTTCTACTTTTTCTTTGGCTTTCTTTACCCCGATTGCTTCAATTTCATCTACCGTTTCACGAAGTCCGGCAGTGTCAATTAACCGGAAAGCATGACCTTTAATATGAAGAACTTCCTCAATGGTATCTCTCGTTGTTCCGGCAATATTACTCACAATCGCCCTTTCTTCCTTCAAAAGAGAGTTCAGCAGCGTAGATTTTCCGGCATTCGGTTTTCCGATGATGGCAACAGCAGTTCCGTTTTTAATGGCATTTCCGTATTGGAAACTTTCAATCAAAGAATTTAGTTTGACTTCAATTTTATCCAATAATCCACTTAAAGCACTTCTGTCAGCAAATTCCACATCTTCTTCCGCAAAATCAAGTTCCAGCTCAATTAAGGAAACGAAATTTAAAAGATCCGTTCTTAATACAGATATTTCATTGGTGATTCCTCCTTTCAATTGATTGATCGCAACTTTTCTCGAAGCTTCATTTTCAGAAGCAATCACATCAGCAATCGCTTCCGCCTGGGAAAGGTCAATTCTACCATTGATAAAAGCGCGAAGAGTAAATTCTCCTGCTTTGGCCATTCTCGCTCCGTTTTTGATCAGGGTTTCCAGAATACGTTTTCCGATATGCGGAGAGCCGTGAAAAGCAATCTCCACAGAATTCTCAGTGGTGAAACTTTTCGGAGCCAGGAAAATAGAAAGCATCACTTCATCAATCGCTTCCTCTTCATCCATAAAATAACCGTAATGGATGGTGTGGGATTTCTGTTTTTCCAGATTTTTGGCCGGAAAACTTTTCTGAACCACAGATAAAGCTTCATTTCCTGAAACACGGATGATGCCTAAAGCACCTATTCCATTGGCCGTAGCCAGCGCGCATATCGTATCGTTATTCATGCTGCAAATTTACGGTTTTTAATGTGAATTTTCATTCAGATCTGCTATTCAGATTATCTATTGCTGTATTCAGTTAAAAACTGCGTAGGTTTTAAAAACAAGCTATGTTTTGAGAGGCTTGCTGTATAAAGAAGTACCTGTTATATCAACAAGTGCAGAATTATTTCTATTAAACACAGGGTGAAAATACGATTTGAAATGTAAAAATTTAAAAAATAATTCTGCTGAATATAAACATAATTTGGAAGGTGTAGTTGGTTGTGGTGTAACATTTATAAGAGTTTTTTAACAACGCCGGTAATAATGTGGGGTGGTAAAATATCATGTAAGTATTAAAAAATTAAACAATTGTTTGGTATGTTAATTGTTGTTAGTGGGGTCGATGATGTTGAAAGTTTAAAAATTTATTATTAAAGCAGTAATAATTTGTTAAAGTATTATAAATGTATATGAATAAACTATTTTTTTTAAATTTTAATAAAAAATTGATTTTTTTATTAATGCTCATTTTCAGTGCTGTAGCCTATGCTCAGTGTATTCCTTATACAGGGCAGGCCATGACAAGCGGAAACACGTATTGCCTCAATGGAAACCTAAGTGTAAGTACCAATATCAGCATTCCGAACGGGACTGCCCTTATTATACAATCCGGACAGCTGCAATCCAATAGTATTCAGGTTGATGGGATTCTGGAAATTACTGACGGAACAAGTGTTAAATGTACAGGAACTGTGAAAGTAGGAACTTTCGGGTCTCAGAAAAATTCAAAAATTAAACTGGGAACCAAATCTTTCTTATCTCTTGTAGGATCAGTGATTCAGGAAGACCCGACATTTGGCGGTTTCTATCCCGGAACAACTTCCGTTATTGAAATGGGAACAAGCAGTGTGGTAGAAATTTGCGGAACATTTACCCAGCAGTCTACGACATACCCTTCTGTTGAATATGTAGGTGTTCCTACCGGAAGAGCGTACTGTATTGCAAAAGCAGACGTAAGTGGTGGTGGAGCTTCCATTATCAGTGATGACAGCCAGATCGTAACCATTGCCATGGGATCTGTTATAGGATTGGGAATGGGGAATTCAAGCTTCTGCGGACCCAATGCAACCAAAGCCATGTGTCCTGCTCTCTGGCCCGAAGGACTATCAGAAGACAAAACAAGCTGTGGAAATGCTCCCGTGATTATTGATGAGATCGACGGATTTTGTACAAAGCCCGGAATTTCTGGGACACCGGACGGATATACAAAATTCGGAATTACCATACAGCAGAAAAGCGATTCATGGCCTGAAAATATACCTAACGGATTCCTGGCTATGGAATCAAAAAATAAAGGTTTCGTGATTACCAGGGTTCAGCATGTAAGCCAGACGCCACAGCCCGGAGATGCCATCGCAGAACCGAAAGAAGGAATGCTTCTCTATGATATTCAGGATAAATGTGTAAAGCTTTATAACGGTACGGAATGGAAATGTGTAGAAAGAAGCTGTAATGATTAAACTGATAAAGAATATGAAAAATATAAAAAATATAAGTATAGCAGCTGCTTTGGTTATTTCCAATACATTTTTTGCTCAGGTTGCGATTGGTAAACAATCCGTGGATGGAAACAGTACGGTCTTAGATTTTGATAACGTGGCAGGAAATACAAAGGGTATAATTCTTCCCGCAACATCTGGTTTTCCTGCAGGATCTTTGGAGAACGGAACATTCATCTTTGATGTCACGGATAACAAAGTAAAAATGTATGAAAATGATGTTTGGAAATCCCTGTCAGATGCAGGTAATTCAAGTGTGGTTATCAATAATAATTCTGCAGAAACGGGAAAAGGAGTCATTATGGGTGAGGCTGCAAGTTCTGCCGATGGCGTATTGGTTCTGGAATCTCAGAATAAAGCGATGATTCTTCCTCAGATAGCAGCACCGCATCTTAATGTGAAAAATCCTTATCCGGGTATGATGTGCTATGATACAGTCAGTAAAACACTGGCGGTATTTGACGGATCAGTCTGGAATTACTGGAAATAGATGATGAAAAATTAATCTAATATTGATTGACTATAAAAAGCAGCTGCATGTTTTCACGCAGCTGCTTTTTATTTTGTCTTAAACAATCTGCGCACTTTCCTTAATGCTGTTCATGACAAAAATGCTCTTCGTCTGGCCGATTCCTTCAATTTCTGATAATTTGTTTACGAAAAACTCGTGAAACTCATCCATATTGGGAGCAAGGATCTTCAGCATAAAATCAAAATCCCCGCTGATATTGTAAAATTCTACCACTTCCTTCAATCTGCCCACTTCCTCAATGAATTTTCCCGCAGTTTTTTTGTTGTGAACATTTAAAGCAATCATACAGATCACCATCATTCCTTTATTAACCTTTTTACGGTCAACCACAGCAGTATACTCTTTAATGATTCCCTGTTTTTCCATACGTTTGATACGCTCATGTGTAGGTGTAGGACTTAAGTTGATCCTGGCCGAAATATCACGGACACTCATCTTCGCGTCTTTCTGAAGCAAACGGAGGATGGATAAGTCTTTGTCATCAGGAATATAATTTTCAGTTGCCATTTTGTTCTGTTTTTATAGGTTTTTTATGGTGTATCAGGTATTTTGTTCTTTTAAATATTTTAAATATTCAATATTGTTCCAAATTTAAGGTTAAATTTTCAAATACGTTCTGTTAATTTTAATTTTGCAGGAAATTTGAAACATGGATACAAGGAAGAATGTAATATTAATTTTAGCATCGGTAGGAACATTTGTAGAGGCATTGGATATTGCGATTATTAATTTGACCATTCCTTCCATTCAGCAGCAGTTTCAGATTGGAGCAGAGACGGTTCAGTGGCTGCAGACGCTTTATGTACTGTTCTTTGGAGGATTTCTGATCATTGGAGGAAAGCTTTCAGATCAGATCGGAAGAAAGAAAATGTTTTTATGGGGAGCCCTGATCTTTATGCTGACTTCTTTAGGAGCCGGACTATCTCAGAACTTTGAAGTGCTGGCCGTATTCCGTGCTTTGCAGGGACTGGGAGCAGCATTGGTAATGCCTTCTGCATTGTCTATAGTGACCAATACCTTCAGAGGAGAACAGGAGAGAAACCGCGCCATCGGAATTTTCAGTTCATTTGCTGCCATTGGTTCAGGGAGCGGACTTTCAGTAGGAGGAATCATCAGTACTTACCTGAGCTGGCATTGGGTTTTCCTGATCAATGTTCCTATTCTTTTAATCACATTGTTGCTGTCGTACTATTATCTGCCAACCGATGAAAAAAGCGAAACCGCTCAGAAAACCGATATGGTTTCAGGAATATTGATGGTGTTTGGATTGCTAAGCCTGACTTACGGAACGCACGAATTGGTTCACATCAAAGAACAGCCTTTCCTGGTAACAGGTTCTTTAATACTCGCTTTAGTACTTCTTGTTATGGTGTACTACCGTTTAAAATCCGTTGCAGAGCCTTTGGTAGATTTAAAACTGTTTAAACACAGATCTTTAGTAGTTTCCAATGCGGTATTTTTTACCCTGGGAGCATTTTTTATCGGATTTTTATTCCTGATTTCACTGATGCTTCAGAAAGATATGGGCTACAGTGCTGCTTCTGCAGGATTAATGCTTGTTCCGTTCAGTATTCTGTCAGCTTTAACGGCTAAATTCATTCTTCCACACATATCAAAACGTCTGAGTTCTTCTCAAATGGGTGTTTTGGGATGGATGTTTATGCTGGCCGGTGGTTTGCTGCTCTTAATTTCTGTATATGCAGGACATCCTCTGACTATGGTTTTGCTTGGAGCGGCATGTATTTCAGGAATAGGAATGACGTTCTGTTTTACCGCACTTTCAGTAATGGGAATTCAGGATGTTGAGCCGGCACATTATGGATTGGCATCAAGTTTGAGCTCTACAAGTTACTTTTTGGGAGCAGGAATCGGATTGTCGTTTATGACCTTAATGAGCCAGATTTTTCCGTCAGAACTTTCTGTGGGAAGTCTGAATCTGATTATTTTGATCAGTTACGCTTTACTGGCTCTAGGAATGTTATTTTATTTTATATTGAAAAGCATAAAAGTGAAGCAGGCAGAAGTAGCCGTTTCATAACGAGCAGCCTTAAAAATACACAAACTATATGACGAAAGAATCGGTGCTTAGAGGCCGGTTCTTTTTTTTGATTTTTGCTATTCTGCTTTCCTTTATTACCTTTGCTGTTTACTATATATCATGAAAATACAGGTTATCAGCGATCTTCACCGGGAATTTGGGAGTACAGAATTATATTTTGATCATGCTGATATAATTGTGCTGGCAGGAGATGTCAATCTGGGAACCAAAGGAATTGAATGGATAAAAGAAACTATATCCGATAAACCTGTCATCTATGTTTTGGGCAATCATGAATATTATAAAGGCTCATATCCGAAAACACTTCACAAGATTAAAGAAGCAGCCCTGGGTTCCAATGTTTATGTGCTGGAAAATTCATTTATAGACATTGACGGCATCCGTTTTCATGGAACCACTTTATGGACGGATTTTTCCATCTTTGGAAATCCTGTTGAGTACGGAATGCTCTGTCAGCCTAAAATGAATGACTATAAAATGATCAGAAGAGATCCTTCCTATTCGAAAATGAGAACATTGGATACCTTTAAAATTCATCAGCTTTCAAAACAATGGCTAAAAGAAAGTCTTGAAGACTCAAAAGGACTTGAAAATATTGTCGTTACCCATCATGCACCCAGCATACAATCTGTACCAGAACATTACAAAAATGATCCTTTAACAGCGGCTTATGCTTCTGATCTGGAAGATTTCATCAGAGAATATCAGCCTCTGTGCTGGATTCACGGGCATATTCATACTCCCGTAAGATATAAGATCGGAGAAACGGAAATTATCTGTAATCCTCATGGTTATATTGATGAAAAATATAATGGATATGATAAGGAGCTGATGATTGTTGTTTAAAAATAGAAGTAAAATTTCCACAGGATTCTTTTTAATGTCTTAAAATGATAAAGTAAAATTGAATCTGCTTCGTCTGTAAGGATGAAGCAGGTTTTAATCCATTATCATTATGAAGACAACTATACAGGAGGGGATTATTCTCATTCCGGATTTCAGCGGATTTACCGAATTTGTGTTCAATACAAAATTGTATACAGGCGAGTATATTGTACGGCAATTACTGTCGACACTCATTGATGTGAACGATCAGTATTTTGAAATTTCCGAGATTGAGGGAGATGCCATTTTATTTTACCGTTATGATGAAAATCCGTCTTACCAGAGTATTTCAACAATGCTGTGGAAGATGCGGACTGCTTTCAACAGGAAAATAGAAGAGTTAAGTAAAAGTTTAAGTACCAAAATTGATCTGGCTCTCAAGTTTATTGTTCATTACGGATCTTTTTCACAGTATAATATCGGAAACTTCAGAAAATTATATGGAAAAACAATCGTGGAAGCCCATCAGCTTTTAAAAAACGGAGTGGCAGAACAGCCTTCTTATGCACTTTTCAGTAATTCTTTTCTGGAAAGCAGCAGGAATAAAGAATCCGGTTTTAATAAAGATCCGCTTCGTCTGCCTGAGGTAGGTGTTATTCATTACTTTGAAAGTGTAAACTAGCATATATTTTTAATAGTAATCCTTGTCAATTTGCTATTGCTAACGGCCCGGGTGAGATCCGGGCTTTTTGCTTGTCAAATTGTTGGAATTTTAAATAAATTTTCAATTTCGTATAAATACTGTTTTTTAAGAATATTTATAATGGAAGTGAGTTTTATTGGTTTGATTTATTGAAAAATTTACATCGTTTTTAAATTTATGTTTATGTTTTAATTGTTATATGCTTGAAAATTAAATAATTATTTTACTTTTTTTACTTTTTAATGTAACATATTAATGAAGATAGTGGTCTTATAGAAAAAACTAAATTTCACATGAAAATACTATTATTTCCCATAGCAATATTAACAGGCGTATCAGCAATGGGCCAACAGGTTCCAGCTCCGGCTGCCAACGATACTGTAAAAGGAAATGCAAAAGAAATAGAAGCGGTTACGCTGGTTGCCAGAAAACCAACCGTAGAATCTAAAGTAGACAGAACTGTATTTAATGTAGCGAATAGTGCAATTCTAGCGGGAAATACAACATGGGATGTGCTGAGAATGACTCCTCTGGTAAGTATTGATAACAATGATGAGGTAAAAGCTGAGGGACAATTGGTTACCGTATATATCAATGACAGGAAATCTGTTTTTACAGGTAAGGAGCTCAAGGAATATCTTAAAACAATTCCTGCCGATAACCTGATGAAAATTGAAGTGATCACCAGCCCGTCTTCCCGTTATGAAACTTCCGGTTCCGTAATCAATATTGTCCTTAAAAAAAGGGATGATGAAGGACTGAAAGGAAGCATATCTCTCAACAACAGACAGAGTACCAAAAACTCACAATACACGAATTTCAACCTGAACTACCATAAGAAAAAGTTTACACAAACCCTTATAGGAGGTTATAATAACGGAACTTATGTACAGACGAATCAGACATGGGATAACCGCTATGCGGAAAATAAACTTACACAGTTTAATCTGAAAAATGTAATGAGAAATGAAAGCCCTTCTGTTTCTTCCACTTCGGAGTTTGAAATTAATGATAAAAATAACTTCGGGCTTGTACTGGAATATTCACAAAACAGGAATTTTCATACTGCAGAATCTGATGGGACCACTACAAAAGACGGAGATCCTGGTGAGTCTTTTCTCCAGACTCAAAACAACGGGGGATTCAGCCGTAATCTGGGGACTAATGCTTTCTATAAATATTATGATAAAGAGAAAAACAGGATTTTAGATATTAATTTAGGAACCAATTATTCCAGTGATAATAATGATAATCTGATCGACAAGCAAATTACTAAGCAAGGGGTGATAACCCATCAGCAGCTGGGCGTTATCAGTAGCAATCAGATGCGTAATTATTACCTGAAAGTTGATTATACACAACCTTTTGGTAAATCGGGTGGCACCATGGAAGTAGGAGGGAAGACCGAAATAAACAACCATGTTATTCCTAACAGCCTGTATGGATTCAGCATTGATAATGCCATCCCGGAATTCGCTAATCTTTCCCGCAATGACAGATTCCATTATGAAGATCATCTGAGCTCCTTATATGCCAATTACAGCAAGACATTTTTTGAAAAACTGGAAACCAGAGTCGGAATCCGTTACGAATATATTGATTATAAAGTAAGACAGGATGTAGCAGGTACGGAAAGAAGGGATTCTTACGGCTCTTTTCTTCCCAACTTATTGCTGAAATATAGTTTTTCAGAGAAATTTGACCTGAGTCTTACCTACAACCGAAGCATATGGAGACCCTGGTATTCTGAATTTAATCCTTTCCTCGTTCCTGAAATTAACGGAACGTATTCCAGAGGAAACCTTTATCTGAATCCTAACCCGAATGACAGGCTTTATCTGAAGTTCGGAATTCTGAAAAAGTACTTTATCTCTGCAAGATATATGCACACGAATCAGGATTACTGGACGACTTACGTAACGGAAAATGGCAGAACAGTTTCATTGCCGGGGAACTTTGATGGAAAGGTTGAAAAATACTACCTATTTGCCAATACCAATCAGAATTTCCTGAAAAATAAACTGAATGTGAATGCCGGATTTGGATGGTACTACATTAATAATAAGGATTTTAACGAGAAGAATAAATTGGGAGCTAAGGATTATATCAGCTATTGGGGAGCCTCAGCGAATATATCTTATACTAATCTGTTTAATAAAAACATTAATGTAAGTGCATGGATGGAACTTGCCAATCAGAATAACGGTAACTCATATGCCAACAATACCAATGTTTTCCATAATATTTCAGTGACTAAAATATTCCCGAAAACCCAGATGGAGCTGAGCATGCAGCTGATGAACATCTTTAAAAGGCCTTATGGCGATAACACAACATACAGCGCGGACGGAACTTTCAGAGAGTACTCAAAATGGGACTGGTATGGAGTTTCTCTTACTTTTGTAAAGCGTTTTGGAAACCAGAAGGTAAAGGAGAATACAAAAACCGACGTAGAGAAAAACGGCGGCGGCGGAAAATAATTCAGGATTTGTTAGATACGTTAAAAGCAGGTTTTCAATTGGGAATCTGCTTTTTATTTTTGGCTGGAAGCTGGAAGCTGGAAGCTGGAAGTAGTGAGGTACGTCCTTGATTGTCTATAAAAATCTGTGAAATCTCTGTAATCTTTGGGAGAAAAATTAAAAAAACAGATCCCAATCCGGAATCTGTTTGCATTCTATCAAATAATTATAAATAGAGTTTATACTCAGTTTTTCTATTTAAGAGTAAATTTCACTTTGGTTTTAATGGCATCTGAAGAATTTCCAATAAGAGCTTCAAAGTCTCCGGGCTCAGCTACCCAATCGTGTTTTTGAGCATCAAAATAACTTAAAGCCGTTTTATCAATGGTGAAAGTCACTTCTTTCTGTTCTCCCGGATTCAGGTATATTTTTTCAAAACCTTTCAATTCTTTTGCAGGGCGTGGAACAGAAGATTTTAAATCACTGATATAAAGCTGCACCACTTCAGCACCTGCCTTTTTACCTGTATTTTTAACGGTTACTGTAAATGTGATTTTACCATCCTGTGAAATAGTAGTCTGGTCTGCTTTTGCTTTTCCGAATTCAAAAGTAGTGTAGCTCAAACCATGCCCGAAGCTGAACAGTGGTTTTATATTTTTGGTATCATGCCAGCGATACCCTACAAAAATGCTTTCGTTGTACGTAATATTGATAGGATTTTTCTGGTCTTTTCCTTTTCCTGCAGCTAACTCATCTTTCTGCCCCGGATATTCTCCAAGCTGGTGTGCTGCATTGTCTTCAAGTTTTACCGGAAATGTAAACGGAAGTTTTCCTGATGGGTTGGCATCTCCTGCTAAAATGGCTGCAATAGAATTTCCGGCCTCGGATCCAAGATACCAGGCTTGTACAACCGTTGGAACTTCTTTGATCCACGGCATGGCCACTGCATTTCCGGAAACTAAAACCACAGCAAGGTTTTTGTTCGCTTTGGCCAGAGCAGAGATGATTTGATCCTGATTGTAAGGCAGTCCATAGCTTTTTCTGTCGTTTCCTTCACTGTCCTGGAAGTCCGCTTTGTTCAGTCCGCCTACGAAAATGACGTAATCTGATTTTTTTGCCAATTCTATGGCTTCATTCAATAATTCAGCCTCAGATCGGGTGTCTTTTAAATCCTGTCCGGATTTTACTCCGTTATATTCTCCTCCGATATCTCCTACATAGCCTCTTGCGTACTGTACATCAGCCTGTTTTCCGAATCTGGATTTGATTCCGTCTAAAGGAAGCGTTTCATATTTCACTTTTAAAGATGAAGAACCACCGCCAACAGTCATTATTTTGATGGCATTCTCTCCGATAACCGCTATTTTTTTGGCCTTGTTAAGATCAATCGGAAGAATATTCCCCTGATTTTTTAACAGAACAATTCCTTCTTCTCCGATTTCTTTGGCAACCGCTTTATGTTCTTCAGAAGCAATATTTCCGAAAGGCTTGTTACGGTTCATTGTTGTTTTATAAGCAAGACGAAGTAATCTGGTTACTTTGTCATCCAATTCTTTAGTACCTACTTTTCCTGCTTTAATCAAATCAAGGTAAGGCTTTGCCAGATAATAATTGTCATAGGCATTTTTAGTTCCTGCAGAAAGTCCGTTGGTCCATGAACCGAATTCAAGATCAAGACCATTGTGGATAGCTTGTTCTGTATTGTTTACAGCACCCCAGTCGGATACCACTACGCCTTTATAATTCCATTCTTTCTTTAAAATATCATTTAAAAGATATTGATTCTGGCTGGCATACTGGCCTTTATACATGTCGTAAGCTCCCATGATCGTCCACGAATCACCTTCTGTTACCGCTGCTTTAAAGGCAGGAAGGTAAATTTCATACAATGCTCTGTCATCCACATTCACACTGCTTGTATGACGGAACATTTCCTGATTGTTCAGAGCAAAATGTTTTACAGAAGTTGCCACTCCGTTAGATTGCACACCTTTAATATAAGGAACCACCATCTTGGATGTCAGATAAGGATCTTCACCCATGTATTCAAAATTTCTGCCGTTCAGTGGAGTTCTGTAAATATTAACTCCAGGTCCCAGAAGAATATCTTTTTTTCTGTAGCGGGCTTCTTCACCCAATGCTTTCCCATAGTTCCATGACATTTTTTTGTTCCAGGTTGCGGATAAAGCAGTCAGGGCAGGGTAGGCGATAATAGAATCGTTGGTCCATCCGGCCTGATCCCATTCGTCCCACATTACTTCAGGACGAACCCCGTGCGGGCCATCTGTAGTCCAGAATTCAGGAATTCCCAATCTCGGAACACCCGGTGAACTGAATTTCGACTGTGCATGAAGCATAGCCACTTTTTCTTCCAGGGTCATTCTTGATAGTGCATCCTGAATACGCTGTTCAACAGGTTTGGATTCATCCAGATAAACAGGAATGGTAGTATTAGTCTGAGCCATATAAGAAGCAGAAATAAAGGTGAATAAACTTATAATGACGGTTTTCTTTAACATAATGCCTTACTATTTGATTAAAAACAAAAATAGAGAAAATTTTTATTATCTCAAATTGAGAAAATAAAAAATTGATAAATAAAAAAACTGCCTGATTATTTGCAGACAGCTTATTATTAAATATTGTATTTGTAAATGCGGAAAACTGAAGAGAAGTTGATGTTGAGACATCAAAGTGAAAAGGCTGAAAGCAAAATTGCAAAATGGTAAAAGACGAATGAAGCTACTCTCATATACTTTCATTCAACACCTCGAATCTTACAACGCTCCTAGCACAGTGTTTAGATTCCTATGGAATGATAAGGCGGACGTATAGGTATAGCATGTAGTTTGTTCATTCCGAAGGAATCTACACTCAAACCCTCTTACTCTCCAACCCGAAAACTCGTATCCCGAATCCACTCTCACAACTCTAATACTCTCAAACTCTCCAACTCATCAATCCCATCCTTTCACAGCACCTCCTTTGAAGATTTCCTTAGCTTTCTTTTCCACTTCCGGAGACTGATAGGCTTTTACAAAGTTTTTTACTTTCTGGCTGTTTTTATTATCCTGTCTGGCGACTACCACATTCACATAAGGAGAATCTTTATCTTCCACAAGAATACCTTGCTTTTCCTGATCCAACCCTGCCTGAGCTGCGAAATTATTATTAATTACCCCTACAACAACATCTCTGTCATCCAAAACTCTTGGAATCTGAGCACCTTCGATCTCCATGATCTTCAGTTGTTTCGGATTTTCCGTAATATCTGTTACTTTGGGAAGAAGTCCCACACCATCTTTCAATTTCAGCAAACCGCTTTTTTGCAGAAGCAGTAAAGAACGTCCTCCATTGGTAGGATCATTGGGAATAACAATCGTGTTGCCTTCCTGTAACTGACTGATATTCTTAATTTTTTTGGAGTAGGCAACAATAGGATACACAAATGTATTTCCTACAGGTACAAGGTTATACCCTCTCTGCTTTGACTGTTCTGTTAAATAAGGAATATGCTGAAAGGCATTGGCATCAATATCTCCGTTAGTCAAAGCTTCATTGGGAACTACATAATCGTTGAAAGGGATCAGTTCCACTTCAAGATTGTACTTATCTTTAGCCACTTTTTTAGCTACTTCAGCAATTTCCTGCTCCGGGCCATAAGTGATCCCGACACGGATAAAGTTCGGATCATCCTTTCTCCCCGAACAGGCACTGAACAGCAATATTCCGGCAGCCACTAAACCAAAAATCTTTATTTTTTTCATTCTATTTTTTTATTTAAATACTATTGAAGCAAAAGAGTAAAAAATGATCTCATTCATCCCCATATCCCGAAACTTGCACCCCGGATCTCAAACACTCCTAATCTCAAACACTCTCACCCAAAAACTACCTGTGATCAAATCTTTTTGACAATCCGTCGCCCATAAACTGGATGATGAAAACCAAAAGAACAAGCAGAATCAAAACGGTATTCATAATTACAATATCATATCCGATATATCCGTACTGGTAACCCACCTGTCCAAGTCCGCCAGCTCCTACAGCACCACCCATTGCAGAGTAACCTACTAAGGTGATCAAAGTGATGGTTGCATTATTGATTA
This sequence comes from Chryseobacterium cupriresistens, assembly GCF_046614675.1. Taxonomy (NCBI): domain Bacteria; kingdom Pseudomonadati; phylum Bacteroidota; class Flavobacteriia; order Flavobacteriales; family Weeksellaceae; genus Chryseobacterium; species Chryseobacterium cupriresistens. The sequence continues at coordinate 329,739 of NZ_JBKKJT010000004.1, forward strand.
ATGAAGGAAGTGCTTCAGGAAGCAAAACTTTTCTGATAATCTGTAATGGAGAAGCTCCCAAAGCTCTTGCCGTCTCTATAAGGCCGTGTGGAACCTCAATAAGGCTGTTCTCTACAAGTCTTGCAATAAAAGGGGCAGCTCCCACACTTAGAGGAACCAAAGCGGCATTTACTCCAATAGAAGTTCCTGCAAGAATTCTTGTGAAAGGAATCATCCATACAATCAGAATAATGAAGGGAATGGCACGGAAAATATTAACCAGAATAGATAATCCTCTATGGTAGGCGGTATTTTCCAGCAGTTGTCCTTTTCTGGTTAAAAATAACATGATTCCTACCGGAAGTCCAAGTACAAATCCAAAGAATCCGGATAAAAATGTCATGTAAACCGTTTCCCAGGTTCCTTTTGCCAAAAGGGCAATTACCGTATCACTAAGCATATCCTTTTACTGTATTTTGAATTTTATTTTGGTTGAAATAATAGATCGCCTGCTGGTTTTCTTCAGTCTCACCCTGAAGCTGTAAAAGTAGTTTACCGAAATTGGAATTTCCAAAATATTCTACATCTGCCTTTAACAATTTATAAGGGATTTTATATTGGCTGTATAGTGTTGAAAGAATCTGTTCAACACTGATGTTTTCGTTAAGTTCTATTTCGACCAGCGGAAATAAACCTTCTTTTGGTTCTTTCTGCAGTCTGCTGCTGAGTTCCTGTGGCAGAGTCATGATGTCTGAATTGATGAACTGGCGGATGATCGGGTGTTCTTTATCCGAAATAATCTCGCTTAAAGTTCCTTTTGTTAATAATTTTCCTTTGTCGATCACAGCAACGTGGTTGCAGACCGATTTGATGACTTCCATTTCGTGGGTAATTAAAAGGATGGTAATTCCCAGTCTCTGATTGATATCTCTTAAAAGCTGCAGAATAGACTGTGTTGTTGCCGGATCCAGTGCGCTGGTTGCTTCATCACAAAGCAGAAGGTGAGGATCATTGGCCAGAGCCCTTGCTATCGCGACTCTCTGTTTCTGTCCTCCGGAAAGGCTTTTTGGATAATCATTGGCTTTATCTTCAAGGCCTACGATCTTCAGGAGTTCGTTTACTTTTCTGTTGATTTCGTCCTTGCTGGTATGATCCAGTTCCAGAGGAAGCGCTACATTATCAAAAACAGTTCTTGAAGAAAGAAGATTGAAATGCTGGAAGATCATTCCGATTTTTTTACGCTCCTCAGCCAGTTGTTGGGAACTGAGCTTTGTAAAATCCTTTCCATTGATAATAATTTGTCCTTCATCCGGTCTTTCCAATAGATTTACGGTACGGATCAGCGTACTTTTTCCTGCACCTGAAAAACCGATAATTCCTACGATATCTCCTTTATCTATAGTAAGACTTACCTTATCCAGTGCTTTGAAAGACTGTTTTTTCTGATGAAATGTTTTTGATATGTTTCTGATTTCTATCATTCTGATTTTATATACTTTTTAAATAGGCTGATATCTTCTGCCCGTTCTGTTTAAAAATCTCCTTACTCTTCTGATTTTGACCTTGGCCCGTTTTGAAAGTCTGAAATACTTGGTGACATTGGTTAGAAGTACTCCCAGCAATATGATGAATAAACCATACAGCTGACCTCCATTGATGCTTTGGTGGGCAACAATCCAGCCTGCAATCACGGTTACAATAGGATTGATGTAGGTATGGGTGCTTACCAAAGCAGCGGGTTTTACGGACAGAAGCCAAATGTACGACAAATAAGCGACTATCGATCCAAAGAAGATCAAAAATAGAACCCCAAACCATGCCGATAATGGAACCGCAGAAACTGAAAAATCAGTCCATTCTCTTCTGAAAAAGGCGATAATAAAAGAGGCTAATCCCGCTACGATAAGCTGTTGGGCAATATTCATAAACGTAGATTGGGAAGCCGGATTTTTCTTTGAATATAATGAACCCAGTACCCAGGCAATGGAGCTTAGTCCTAATACCACAAACGCAGTAATACGCAGGTTTCCATCTGCCAATGCATGGGCATTAGAATTTACACTGCCCTTTAAAAACATAATCAGCCCTACGAAACCGATAATCAATCCTATCGGAATAAATTTATCCGAAAAATAATATTTCCAGTTTTTCTTATCGATAGCAATGAACCAAAATGGTCCTGTTGCAATAGAAATGGCCGCCTCAGAAGCCGTTACATACTGTTCTCCCCAGGCAACAAGCCCGGTTCCTCCGGTAAGAATAAGAATACCGGTTATGGCATTTTTCTTCCAGTTGATCAGAGAATTTGCTTTTTCCCCTTTAGACAGAAGATAACCTATCATCAGAATTCCGGCAACCAGAAATCTTAACCCCGAAAGAATGAATGGCGGAAATCCTTTTAAGCCAAATGAAATAGCTAAAAACGTAATTCCCCATATCACATAGATGTTTGTAAACGCCAATGGAATTAACCATTTGTTTTTAGAATTGCTCATTTTTATGTTTTTAATGTTGTTGTGTTCAATGAAAAAAGGCTCTACCACGTGGTAAAGCCTTTGAAAATATATCTAAATAAAAGTAAGGTCAACCACAGTATTCTTGATGTATAGGCATACACATATCCTTCATCATATTTTTGATGTTATGTTTCTTAATTGAATTATATTTTAATTCTGCCTTCATTTTGTCTTATTTCCTGAATACGTTTGCAAATATATAATATAATTTTTATTAGTCCATTAAAAAAGTAGGCTTTTTAAATATTAAATTATTGTTAATGGATTAACTGTATTTAATTCAGTGTTTTATGTGTTTTTATTTTTTTGATTATTTTAAAGTGTTTATCGATTTTTTATGCTTTTTAATTCAAATACTATAGAGATTGACCGGTAATTGGGGTTGTGGAAAACATAAAATAAATTGAATTTTTTGAGAATTGTGTAAAGGTTGGTTGTGGGATGTTTAAAAAATGATTTAAATGTGTTTCCGAAAAGAGGGTTTTGCATTTATTAAACTAGTTAAATGCACAGGATTTCTGTTCACTGTAATTTAGCATCAAAATTAAAAGACATGGACAATAGAATTTTAGGTCTGCATCATATTACTGCTATTGCAGACAACGCCAAAAGAAATTTAGATTTTTATACCAAAGTTTTAGGCGTAAGACTGGTAAAGAAAACTGTAAATTTTGATGATCCGGGAACGTATCATTTTTATTTCGGAAATGAAAACGGAACTCCGGGAACCATTCTTACATTCTTTCCGTGGGAAGGAATAGGAAAAGGAACCAATGGAAGCGGAATGGCTACTCATATCGGATATTCTGTACCGAAAGGAAGTCTTGACTTTTGGAAAAACCATTTACAAAACCTTAATGTAACCACGGAAGAAGGCGAAATATTCGGAGAAAAGATGATTTCTTTTAAAGATCCGGACGGACTTCAGTTACAGTTAATAGAACCATTAGTTGAAGACAACAGAAAAGTATGGACAACAGATGATATCAAAGATGAAAATGCATTAAAAGGTTTTCACAATGTCACTCTAACCTTAAAAAAAGCAGATCCTACCATTAAAGTTCTGACCGATATTTTAGGATATGATTTGCAGAAACAGGAGGGAGAAAGATACAGATTAGCAACTGATGCTATTGATACCGCTAATATTGTTGATATTATTGAAAATGACACCATTCCGGCAGGTAGAAATGCAGCTGGAACCAATCACCATATTGCATTCAGAGTAAAAGATGATAATGTTTTGATGGAATATCGTGAGAAAGCCTTATCTGCAGGACTAAGCATCACACCAAAAATCAACAGAGATTATTTCTACTCACTGTACTTCCGTGAGCCGGGTGGAGTTTTATTTGAAATTGCAACCGATAATCCTGGATTCACTGTAGATGAGCCTTTGGAAGAGTTGGGAACCAACCTTAAACTTCCTGTTCAATACGAAGGAATGCGTGAGAAAATAGAAGGAGTATTGCCGAACTTATCATAGGTCATCGGTCAGAACTTATAAAGATGCTAATTTTGAATTAACAATTAAAAACAAGAAAAATGGAAAGAACAGAAATAGTTTTAGAAGGAAGAAAAGGAGAGATTCAGCTTTTCTCAGACGATCATAAAGCAGGTAAAATGGACATATCAGTTATAGGAAAAAAACTGACCGTTTACCATACCGAAGTAAATCCGGAATACGAAGGAAAAGGCTTTGCCAAAATCTTACTGGAAAGACTGGTTTCCTACGCAAGAGAAAATGATTTGAAAATTCTACCGCTATGTCCTTATGTTCACGCTCAGTTCAAACGTCATCCGGAAAAATATAATGATGTATGGTTGAAGGAAGAACTGTAGGGAGTTTGAGAGTCGGGATGCGGGTTTTTGAGATTCGAGTTTGAGAGTCTGAGGGGAAGAGGGTTTGAGAATCTTGAGCTAAAAACAGAAGATGAATAAAGTTATTCTCGAACTTATCAACTCGAATCCTGAACCCCGAAATCTCGCCTCCATCATAATAACCAATTAACAATTTTATCACAATGAAACTTATCACAGGATTGCATCACGTTACGGCAATTACCGGCAATGCACAGGAAAATATAGATTTTTATACCGGAGTTTTGGGGCTTCGATTGGTCAAAAAAACAGTCAATTTTGATTATTCAGATGTTTATCATTTTTATTTCGGTGACGAATACGGAACACCGGGAACGATTATGACTACTTTTCCTTATGGTAAAGATCTGATCAATGGCAGACATGGCAAAGGAATGCTCAATACAACAGCTTTTTCAGTTTCTATCGATGCCCTGTATTATTGGATAAACCGTCTGGAACAGTTTAATATTCTCTTTAAACAGCCGCAGCAAAGATTTTCTGATGAAGTTTTTATTTACCTGGAAGATTTTGACGGACTGGGGTTGGAATTGGTTTTTAATGATAAAGACGAAAGAAAAGGTTATTATAATGGTTATATTCCAAAAGATTATGCCATCAAAGGAATTCATCATGTGGAAATCTGGCAGGATGCCTATGAAAGAACAGCAGCACTTCTGACGACCCAGATGGATCATAAAGTAATCAAAGAAAGCCCTGACCGATTGAGATTGGGAACCGACAACATGCCGGGAAAATATGTAGATCTGCTTTCTACCCCAAATGCCTTAAAAGGTTTAGCAGGAAGAGGTACCGTTCATCATGTGGCTTTTGCTACTCCCGATGCAGCATCCCAGCTTGAAATGGTAAAGAGACTCAACGCATACGGATTGGAGCATACCGAAGTGAAAGACAGAAAATATTTTACTTCCGTATATTTTAAAGAACCGGGAGGCGTTTTGTTTGAAATAGCAACTTCAGGCCCAGGGTTCGACGTGGATGAAGAAGCTGCATTTTTAGGTGAAGATCTGCAATTGCCGCTACAGTTTGAAAAAAGAAGAGAACGTTTGAAAGAAGTTCTTCCCAAAATCGATTATCCAACAGAAAAATTCAGATAGAAATAATGAGTCATACTTTAAATATAAAAACAGCAGGAATACCCTTAAATCAGGCGGAAAAAGCTTTGATCATGATTCACGGACGCGGAGGAAGTGCTCAGGATATTCTGAGTTTATCCCGGCATTTGAATGTAAAAGACTATGCACTTCTAGCCCCACAGGCTTTGAATCACAGCTGGTATCCTTTTTCATTTATAGCTCCGGTGGAACAAAACGAACCGTGGTTATCATCAGCTCTTGAAATGGTTGAAGAGACTGTAAAAGCAGCCGTCAATGCAGGAATAAAACCTGAAAATATATACTTTTTCGGATTTTCCCAGGGAGCCTGTCTTACCCTTGAATTTTTAGCCCGCAATGCTCAGAAGTTCGGTGGAGCGGCAGCTATTATTGGTGGCGTGATTGGAGATAAAATCAACTGTGAAAATTATAAAGGTGATTTTGCAGGGACTCCGGTTTTCCTGGGAACCAGCAATCCTGATTTTCATGTTCCGGTAGAAAGAGTATATGCTACAGCCAATATTTTTAGAGAAATGAATGCGGAGGTAACAGAGAAAGTATATGCCAATTTTGGACATTCTATTAACGAAGAAGAAATTGAAATAGCGAATTCAGTTATATTTAAATAGTTTAACCACAAAAGTCACAAAAGATTTGATAAGTAAATATCGAGCGCTTAAAAAGAACACTTAAGTTTTATAAAAATCTTTGATTTTTCTCTCATGTGATCTTTATATTGTATATTATTAAACTTTACAAACATTTTAAAACAAAAACTTTGTGACTTTTGTGGTTATTACATTTTTAAGTAACCTAGTGAAGTGGAGATTCCTACGGAATGGCAAAGTATGAGGATTAACTATCCATACAGATTGTCACTCCGTAGGAGTCTCAATAAATAAATTAACATTCAATAGCGGTGGGCTTTAGCCCGCCTTTAAAAAAATAAATTTACCACTGGCTTTAGCCCAAACATAAATGATCAGAATCTGAAATCTAACTTCAAAAACATGCACGAACAATTACTTTTAATATTAGGACTTTTATTACTTGTTATGCTGCTGGTCATGCTGGCACAACGGATCAAAATTGCCTATCCTATCTTTCTGGTACTTGCCGGATTGGGGATCAGCCTTATTCCCGGAGTCCCTGTTTTAAAGCTGGATCCGGAGATTATATTTCTGATTTTCTTACCACCTCTTTTATACGAAGCAGCCTGGTACACTTCATGGAATGATTTCTGGAAATGGAAACGTCCCATCAGCTTGTTGGCATTTGGTTTGGTATTTCTTACATCTTTGGTTGTTGCTTACACTTCACAAATGCTGATTCCGGGATTTACGCTGGCTTTAGGCTTTTTATTGGGAGGAATTGTTTCGCCACCGGATGCAGTAGCAGCCACAACAGTTTTAAAAGGATTAAAAGTACCGAAACGTACCCTCGCTATACTGGAAGGAGAAAGTCTGATTAATGATGCCTCTTCACTGATCGTTTTCAGGTTTGCTCTGGCCGCTGTAATGACGGGTGCTTTCTCAATGCATGAAGCTACAGGACAGTTTTTTCTGGTAGCAGGAATGGGAATTGTCGTAGGAATTGCCGGAGCACATATTTTTTATGCCATTCACCGTTTTTTACCTACAACACCTGCTATTGATGCGGCACTTACCGTAATGACGCCATATATTTTATTTCTTTCTGCAGAACATTTTCATTTTTCGGGAGTGATGGCGGTAGTGAGCGGAGGATTGTTTATGTCATTCCGTGTTCATGAGATTTTTAAAACAGGAACTACGAGAATCAATATGACAGGAGTCTGGAACACCCTGATTTTTGTGATGAATGCTTTGGTTTTTGTATTAATAGGTCTTGAACTTCCTGATATAATCAATGGATTGGGTGAAATTTCAGTAATGGAAGGCATCAAATATGGTTTGATTATAAGTTTGATCGTCATTGTGGTACGTCTTTTATGGATCTATCCCGTAGCTCATCTTCCAAGATGGTTCAGTGAAAAAGCCCGTCGTGATCCGAGTCCGGGATGGAAAAACCCCCTGATTATAGGATGGGCAGGAATGAGAGGAGTGGTCTCACTGGCAACAGCACTGTCCATTCCGGTTATGATGAATTCGCAGGCTGAATTTCCTATGAGAAATCTGATCATTTTTATCACATTTGTCGTCATTTTTGTGACATTAGTGTTTCAGGGACTTACCCTGCCCTTGATCATTAAATTAACCAAAATAGGGGAGATCGATCATATCCTTCCTTCCCATGAACAGCAGGCCGGGATTCAGATGAGACTGGATAAACTTGCCGTTCAGAGGCTTGATAACGAATACAATGAGGTGTTGAACAGCAATAGTCTCCTTGAAAATCTTAAAAATACGCTGGAAAGTGATATCAAACTTCACCAGAATCATCTCAATTCTATTGAAATGTGTACCAACAGGCAAAACGATATGGCCGAATATCATAAAGTAATGATGGATATATTTGCCTTACAGAGAAAAGAACTGTTTAAAATGAAACGCGAAAAACTTTTCAGTGATGACGAGATTCGAAAAGCAGAATCACAACTGGATCTGAATGAATTAAAAATTACAGGAAATAAACATTTGTAGCGGGTTTCGGGTTTGAGGGTAAGAGAGTGGGTGCGAGGTTTCGAGGTTTTGGATACGAGTGGGAGAGTATGAGGATGGGTGCGTTTGAAATTATAAGAGTGTAAATTATTACAGACAGAATGAACAAACTAAACCCTTTATCTATTTTACACTATATCATTCCGCAGGAATCCAAATCGTCATTTTACCCTTCAAGTAAACAATATAAACATTAAACTCTGAACCTTGAACTTTAAACTTTAAACCTTGAACAACATGAAAACATTACATTTTTTAGTGATTGGAAAGAACCAGGAAATTCTGGATACTTTAAAAAGAATTATCGAAAATAATGAGGGCTGGACAGCAGAGATACAAAATGATGAAAATTTCTGCTATGAATACATAAAGGAAAATACGGTGGACATTGTCCTTTTAAGCTCCGGCTTAGAAGATGATTTTGAGAAAGATATAAAAATATTTTGTGCCGGTTTGGATAAGGATGTTAAAGTAATCGATCATTATGGAGGAGGAAGTGGACTTTTAAAGAACGAAGTTTACAGTCTTTTTCCTAATTTGCAGGGGTAAACTCTGCATTATGTTCGAAAACATCATCAAAAATATTACGCGATTTATTTCAATCACTCCCGAAGAAGAAAAAACTTTTACAGACCTGCTTGTCTGTCAGTCGTTTCCTAAAAAAACAGTTTTACTGAGAGAAGGAGAGATTTGCCAGTTTGAAGGGTATATTCATAAAGGATGTGTGAGAATGTATTGTTTGGATGATAATGGTTCCGAAGTAACGTTACTGTTTGCCATCGAAGATTGGTGGATCAGTGATATTGCATCATTTCATGAACAGAAGCCTTCTAAGGTTTTTATCGAAACACTGGAAGACTCGGAAATCTATATGTTGAATACTACAACAAAAGAAAAACTGCTGCAGGAAGTTCCCAAATTTGAAAGAGTTTTCAGAATGCTGGTTCAGAGGAACCTGGCAACCCTGCAAAGCCGACTGGTGAATACCATTTCCAAGACTGCATCCGACAGATACCTTGAATTCATCAAAGTATACCCTTCCATCCCGCAAAGAGTAGCACAATACTACATTGCTTCTTACCTTGGGGTTTCAAAAGAATTTGTAAGCACCATTAGGAAACGTCTTGCTTCAAAGGAGAAATAAATCTTAGTTTTTTATACTTGCAGATTGCAGAGATTTGCATGGGTTTTATAGGTGTGAATATTTCTGTGAAATTATAGTCACCCATTTTATCGGAGATAAAATCCTTGCGCCTTAAAAATATTTAGCTTAAAAAACAACTCGCGTCTTTGCGTTTTCCAATTATTTTTTTGCTTATCATTCCTACAGAGGTTCCTAAGGAATGACACAGTTGAAATAACGGTCTTACCCACACAGTTTGTCATTCCGTAGAATCTAAATAGAGTTATTCTTTAAAATATTATATCAAATTAAATAGTTCCTAAGAGTAAAAAGACTTTTACACTTTCCAAAAAATAACAATCCATTATAGTTATACTGCCGAATACAAAAGTATCCGGCATTTTTTTTTGCTTCAAAGTCATTTATTAAACTAGTTAAATGTGCAGGGTTTCCGGTCTCTCTAAATTTGTCCTATCAAACAGGAACAAATAACAATCTGATATGGACAGAAAAGATTTTTTAAAGAAAGGATTATTGGGAACAGGAATGTTTGTAGCATCAGCTTCTTTGGCAAGCGCTATGAAAAATGATATCGATGAGATCGAACCACTAGAACCGATCGGATACAATCATCTTCCCAATACAGAATCAAAAATAAAAGAAAACTCTGTGATCCACAGAGCTGATACAAGAGGGAAGGCAGATCACGGATGGCTGTTGAGCCAGCACACTTTCAGTTTTGCCAATTATTATAATCCTGAAAGAATGCACTTTGGAGTATTGAGAGTCCTGAATGATGATAAAGTGGAAGCAGGAAGAGGTTTCGGAACCCACCCTCACGACAATATGGAAATCATCAGTATTCCTTTGGAAGGTGATCTTGAACACAAAGACAGCATGGGAAATACAGCGGTGATCAGAAGCGGAGATATTCAGGTCATGAGTGCAGGAACAGGAATTATGCACAGCGAATTCAACAAAAACAGTGATAAACTTGTAAAATTCCTTCAGATCTGGATTTATCCGAAAAAAAGAAATGTGACGCCGAGATATGATCAGATTACATTAGATAAAACCAAAGGTCATAATCAATTTCAACAGATTCTTTCCCCCAATGCAGATGACGAAGGTGTATGGATCCATCAGAACGCATGGTTTCATCTGGGAACTTTTGAGGAGAATAAAGAAACACAGTATCAAATCAGAAAAAAAGGAAACGGAGTCTATGCTTTTATTTTGAAGGGAAGCGCAGAAATAGGCGGTGAGATTATAGAAGAACGAGATGGATTCGGAGTCTGGGATATTCAGGAAATTACGATCAAAACCCTTCAGGAAGGTACAGAAATCCTTTTAATGGACGTACCGATGACACTATAAAAATTAAACAAAAATAACAACTCTTAAATTTTAAATTATTATGAAAAAATTAATCCTATCATTTGCAGCTGGTTTATTATCATTAACTGCATCAGCTCAAAACCCTGGAAAATCATTATTAAATCCTACCAATCACGCCGTAGTACTCATCGACCACGAAGGACAAATGGCTTTTGCAACCAAAAGCATCAGCATGGAAGAGTTAAGAAACAATGTGGCACTGGTAGCAGGTGGATCAAAAATATTCAATGTTCCTACAGTAGTAACGACGGTGGCAGAAAAGTCATTCAGCGGACCTGTTTTCCTGGAAATTTCAGAAGTATATCCGCAAGCAACCAGTGGATATGTAGACAGAACTACCATGAATACATGGGAAGACGTTAATGCCCATAAAGCCATTACAGGAAAAAATAAAAAGAAACTGGTTTTCGCAGGATTATGGACAAGTGTATGTATCGTAGGACCTGTATTATCAGCGATTGACGAAGGTTACGATGTATATGTAGTAACCGATGCTTCTGGGGATATTTCTAAAGAAGCGCACGATCAGTCAATCACCCGTATGGTTCAGGCAGGAGCACATCCTATCACTTCTGTTCAGTATGTATTGGAACTACAGAGAGACTGGGCTAGAAAAGAAACATACAAACCGGTTAATGATCTGATGAAAAAACATGGTGGAGCTTATGGTATAGGAATTCAGTATGCTCAGGAAATGTTAAAACACTAATGGGACTGTTTCGGCAGGCTTTAAGCCTGCCGAAACCTTCAAACTTAAATATTGAAATTATGAAACTACTGAATATACTTACCCTTTCCACAGTTTTGGCAGCAGGAATTCTGAATGCTCAGAAAGCAGACATGATCATTACCAATGGAAAGATTACCACAATGGATGATAAGAATCCTGAAGTACAGGCTGTGGCCATCAAAGACCATAAAATCTTACAGGTAGGAACCAATGCCCAGATTTTAAAATTAAAAAACGGCAATACAAAAGTCATTGATGCTAAAGGAAACAGAGTGATTCCAGGCTTATTTGACAGCCATTTGCATGTAATCAGAGGAGGACGATTTTACAATACCGAACTTCGTTGGGATGGTGTGAAATCATTAAAAAGAGCATTGGAAATGCTGAAAGAACAGGCTCAGAGAACACCGAAGGGACAATGGGTAAGAGTCATTGGAGGCTGGAATGAATATCAGTTTGAAGAAAAAAGACTTCCCACACTGGCTGAAATTAATGAAGCTACGGGAAATGTGCCTACTTTCATCATGTATCTCTATGGAAAAGCCTGGCTGAACAAAGCCGGATTAAAAGAACTGAATATCAATGGAGATACCCCAAACCCTGCTCAAGGTTTAATTGAAAAAGACAATAACGGAGATCCTACAGGATTATTGGTGGCAGAACCCAATGCATTTATTCTTTATTCAACATTGGCGAAACTGCCGGAACTGAAAGAAGAAGAAAAAGTAAATTCTACCCTTCAATACATGACGGAACTGAATAGATTAGGTGTAACTGCAGTAATGGACGCAGGCGGAGGATTCCAGAATTTTCCGGATGACTACGGAACAACGGATCAGCTGAACAAACAAGGGAAAATTACCGTTCGTCTTCCTTACTATTTATTTGCCCAGAAAAAAGGATCTGAGCTTGCCGATTACACCAAATGGATTGGAATGGTAGAAATTGACGACCATGGTCATAATGATTTTAATGAAATCGATTATCATGTCAACGGTGGAGGGGAAAACCTGGTATCAGACGGAGCCGACTTTGAAAACTTTCTTTTCCCAAGACCCGAACTTCCGGCTACCATGGAGAAAAATATGAAAGACGTAGTAAGTCTTCTGGTAAAAAACAAATGGCCTTTCAGAATTCATGCAACCTATAATGAGAGTATAACCAGATTTTTAAATGTCATTGAAGAAGTAAACAAAGAAACTCCTTTGAACGGATTAGTATGGTTTATCGACCACGCAGAAACCGTTACCGAAGATAATATGAAAAGAATCAAAGCGTTGGGCGGAGGAATTGCAGTACAGCACAGAATGGCGTATCAGGGAGAAAGCTTCATCCACAGATATGGTAAAAAACCAGCTTTGGCATCTCCTCCGGTGAAAAAAATGCTGGAAATGGGAATTCCGGTTGGATTAGGAACAGACGGAACAAGAGTCGCAAGTTACAACCCATGGGTAGCTTTATACTGGATCACCACAGGAAAAACAATAGGAGGAACTCAAGTGATGGGTAAAGAAAATACGCTGGACAGAAAAACTGCTTTATCACTTTCTACTTACGGAGGATACGAACTCATTAAAGACTATCAGAAAGGAAAAATACAGAAAGGATACTTTGCAGATCTTACCATTCTGGATAAAGATTATTTCACAGTCAATGATGAAGACATCAAAAACATCACTTCAAAATTGACGATCGTAGACGGAAAAGTCGTATACGGAGATGAAACCTACAAAACAGCAGCTCCGGTACCACTTCCAGTCATCCCCGACTGGTCACCTGTAAAATATTACGGAGGCTATCAGACAAAATAATTTTTTAGCCACAAAAGTTTTTAATTATTCAAATCAATCAACGTTCCAACTGAAGGGGTGAAAATTCCCCTCCTTTGGAGGGGTGTCAAAAATTCAAAGAATTTTTGACGGGGTGGTCAACCCAGCATTAATACAATCACGACAATCAATTTAATTCATAGCTAAAATTTATTCCAATCATGAAAAAGTTAATCCATATCATCACCAATACCAATCCGGGAAGAAAATTAACCGATGCTGCACTTTTAGTCTTCAGAGTTTTCCTTTCCGTAGAATTAATCGTAGCCCACGGATTAAAAAAAATAGGAGTAGGTGTTTCAGAAGCAGAGCAGGTTCCGAACCCGCTGCACCTTCCGGAAGCATTCAACAGTCTTTTTGCTGATGCAGCCAATCTGGTATTTCCGGTATTTGTGATCTTTGGTTTTTTCACAAGAATTGCAGTGCTGCCAATTTTAGCGGTGACGCTTACAGGATACTTTATTCTCCATTGGAATGATGCTTTACTGGTAAAAGACACTCCTTTTATGTACAGCTTGTGTTATCTGTTTTTACTGTTTATGGGAGCTGGAAGATATTCTGTGGATCATTATTTAACAAAGAAATCATCATGAAAAAACTGATTGCCATTGTACTGTTGCTGCAGATTTTTATTCCACTTCAAATTTCTGCCCAGTTCAAGCTGATGAGGTTTGATGAAGATTATGCTTCCTATAAAGACTCTGCAAAAACTTTTTACAACTCCATCAAATACATACCTATTGCAGAAAAAAGCAACCATTATCTTTCATTGGGGGGAGAAGCAAGACTGGAATTTGTAGATTTTAATAATGAAGATTGGGGTAGAATGGATATCGGGAGCAATCCTTTTCTGATTCAAAGATACAGTGTACATGCAGATCTGCATCTGGGCTCACGGGTAAGAATTTTCGGGCAGGTGAGAAGTGCCTGGGAAAACGGAAGGAAAAATGGTCCGAGACCTATTGATGAAGACCATTTGAATATCCAGAATCTCTTCATTGATATTGATATTCTGAAAAATGACAAAGAAAAGTTGACTGTGCGTGCCGGAAGGCAGGAGCTTGATTATGGAAGCGGAAGACTGATCTCGGTAAGAGAAGGTCCGAATTTAAGACTCTATTTTGATGGATTAAAATTGATGTACAAAAGAGGGAATTTCAGATCTGATGCCTTTATGATGGCCGCCAGTGAAATAAGCCCGGGAGCATTTGATAACAAATCTTCAAAATCAATCAACCTTTGGGGAAGTTACAACACATGGATTATTCCCAGAAGCGGAAATCTGGAGCTCTATTATCTGGGGATTCACAGAAAGGATGTACGTTTTGAAGACGGGCTTTCCGATGAAAACAGACATACTTTTGGCGGAAGATTCTGGAAATATGGAGGAGGTTTTATTTACAATTTTGAAGCAGCCTACCAGTTCGGGAACTTTAATAAAGGAAATATCAGCGCGTGGACGGCTTCTGCAGATATCGGATATATGTTTGAAAATGTAAAAGGAAAACCGACCATCAACCTTAGAAACGATTATATTTCAGGAGACAGCAATAAAGGAGACGGAACATTGGGAACATTCAATCCATTGTATCCGAAAGGAGGTTATTTTGGATTTAATCCTCAGATTGGTCCGGTGAATTTAATTGATATTCATCCCTATGCAACTATTGATTTAGGTAAAAAAATAACCGTACAGGCAGACGTAGTTTTCAACTGGAGATACTCTACTCAAGACGGAATTTACAGACCCAGCGGAACACTAAACCTGGCGTCTTCCAACTCAAAAAAGAGATACATCGGAACCGCATTTTTAGGAAGCTTTAATTATAAGATCAATCCATTTTTAACCTTTAATACAGGAATACAGTATTTCAATACCGGAGCTTTCATTAACGATGTAATCGACAACCACAAAGACGGACTCTTCATCAATTCCAGAATTGTATTTAAATTTTAAAAAAACACAGGGAATTTGAAAATTTGAAAATGAGATCATTTGAAAATAAATTAAACAATTATCCCACATCAATGCACCTTTCCATCACAGAAACTACCTTTGAAAAACAAATAAAAATAGCCGGAGCGAAGCGACTCGCGCCTTAACAACATAAACCTTAAAAAAACTTTGCGTCCTTGCGTTATTCCAACAAACAAAAATTAAAACCCGCAACAAAAATAACCCGCAACTCGCATCCCGAACCCCTCAACAAACAACAAAAAATAAATCAAATGAAAAATACACTAAAACACTCACTGGTAATTGCAGCTTTAGCATTATCTACCTTAAACTTTGCACAAACTACAACCACAGCTCCTGCAAAAACAACAGCCATCGGAACTTCCAAAACCTGGGGAACCGTAGACGGAATCTCCATGATAGGATTGGTACAGGGCCCATCGTCTGCTGACGCCCAGCTTCAGGTAGCCTGTGTTTTCGAATATACAGAAGGTGACATCTTCAGTGCTCAGGCATTGCCGGCAAAACTGAACGGATTGGTTCATCTTGATGAAGCTTTAAAAGGAGAACTGACCAACCTTAGAAAAACAGGACAGTTTCAGGGGCATTCTTTGGAAACGATTTTAATTACGCCACCTGCAGGATCGATGTCTGCAAAGAAATTATTATTGATCGGTTTAGGTGACCGTAATAAATTTACTCCTGATTTAATGACTTCCGTAGGCGAAGTGGCAGCCCGTGAAGCCATGAGATTAGGCGTTACCAATTTTGCATTCGCCAGCGATCTGAAAGATGCCGGAATAGATTCACCCACCGCTTTGGTAGCCGGAAATGTAGTAAGAGGAATTGTACATGCCAACCGTTCTGAAAATTACCTTAAAGAACACAAATTATCCACCACAAAAAAATTAGAAAAAGTATACCTTCTGGCTGGTCCTGCCTTCTTTGAAACCGCAGGCGGAGGAATTTCCGATGCCATTTCAGAAGTAAAAAAGAAATAATGAACTAGTTTCATTACATTGTTGATCCGGCCCTCTTTTTTAGAGGGCTTTTTGTATTATGGGAAACCGTATTAATAATAGGTTGGATTTTATTATATTTAAAAAATAAAAACTTATAACTAATCCTCTTTTATATAATTAAGTATGGGTGGGAATTTTGAATTTAATAGAGATAATATTAGACAAGTTGAGCTACTTCTACCTAAGCTTAAATATTCTGTCTTACCAACAGATATCATAAAATGGCTAGAAAACTTTGAAGATGAAGATATTTTTCATGCCCTAGATATTTTAAAGGTTTTTGAATATATACCTTTTAATGAATTTATGAATAGGATAAATAGTTTATTAAGAAAGATTTATAGCGTGATTCCAATTAAAGAAAGAGCTATTATTTTCCCTTATGGAAAAGTAGGTAAAAGTGGAACTTTAGTTACCTATCCACTATCACATACAAATACCTATAAAAAAAGAGAAAAAGAAGCTAAAGCTAAACTTTCTAAAGATAAAAAATATGATCATAATATTATTACTAATGATCTAAAAAATATTCCAAACCCAAATGACTTTCAGCATATTATTTTTTTGGATGACTTTATTGGAAGTGGCAAAACTTTTTTTAAGGCCATTGAAGAAAAAGAAACGCGCGAATGGTTAAACACTTATAAACTTAAAAATTATTTTTTGTTAAGTTCAATTATCATGGAGGAAGGTGAAAAATATATTTTGGAAAATGTTAAATTAAATTTAATTATTAAATCTGAAAAAAGATATAAAGCTTTCCATCCCGAAAATTCCATCTTCAAATTATTTAGAAATAACCAAAAAATTTTAGACATTGTAACGAATTATGGGGATAAAATTATTGTAAATTATAGACCTATTACCAAAACTCCTTTAGGTTATGATGATAGTGAATCTTTAATATCTTTCTTTCATGGAACTCCTAATAACACATTTCCTATTATTTGGGGGGATAATAAATGGCACCCACTTTTTCCTCGAAATGCTGAAAGAAGAATTTCTGAAGCTTCAAAGTTTAAAAGAACAATAAAGTATTATCTTTTATTGTGTGAAAAGTTAGGGATTGATATCATCGAAGGGAAAAAGACAATTGACCGTTTTGAAGATAAACGTAAAGACGAAACTGTTAAAAAAAAAGAGCAAAACCATGCAGTCGTAGCACTCTTATACTTAAAGGATAAAGGATTTGAAAACATTTTTATTTGTCAATTATTAGGATTGACACTTGATGAATTGCACGATGTCTATATTGAAGCAAAAAATAAAGGTTTGATTGGAATTGGATATAAAAAGATTACCAAGAAAGGGTTGGATCTGCTAAAAGGATTAAAAAGTTTATCTCGCAAGTTTAGTATAAGAGAAGAAACTGAAAAAAATTTTTTAATAAAAGAAGAAAATAGTATATATATACCTTATACGTTCATGGGAATGAAATAATTTGTTAGCAATTATCTGCAAAGATTTCTCAGTGCCTTGTATTGAGAATTAATAAAGAGTCTTTATGACAAATAATATGATTGTATACATTTATATTACAGTTGCAATATATCTTTAAAGCTAAAAAGAAAGATCTATAAAAACTCTTATATGAAAACTACATTAAAACTGGTTTTACTTCAATTATATTTCAAAATATGTTTTACGTTTGATATAATTGGAGGTTGAATTATTAAGGAGTAGAATAAAGGAAGGGAAGACAAGATGATTAAATGAATCTAATTTCCCTTATGTATATTAAAATAATTTTAACATTCAAGTAAAGTAGTAACAATGAATACATTCCCAATTGAACGTTTTGAAATAGTAGCAAAAGAAAAAGGTCATTCAGAAGAATATATAAGAGCGTGTGTGGAATATGCTCAAAACCTAATAAAAAAAGATTATCCAGTTCTTTTTACTCTAGAGCATTTAGCTATTGCAATGGGGATTAAATCAGATTTTCTTAGATGGCTTATTGGAGACCTAAAAACCCAAGATATAATATCAAAACCGGTATTTGAACTTAAGCAAAAAAGATATAAGTTATTTTCAATTAAAAAGAGGAGAGGTGGTAAGAGAGAAATAATGGCTCCTGATAAAGACCTTAAGTATATTCAAAAATGGATTATGTTTAATATTCTCGATAAATATCCATTAAAAGATAGTTGCAAGGGTTTTAGACAGAAGATATCAATAAAAGACAATGCTTTAGTACATGAAGGTGCATGCAAAATTTTAAAAGTAGATCTTTTAAAATTTTATGATACCATTACAGAAGAAAGGGTTTATGGTGTATTTAAAAATATGGGGTATCAAGGTAATTTAGCAGTAAGTTTATCAAAACTATGTACTTATAAACATAGTCCTGAATATTGGAATAGCTTTGAACCCACCGAAAAAGAAATTCTGTCTCGTTATATAAAAGAAATGCCGGCTATTTTACCTCAAGGCTGTCCTTCAAGTCCCATGCTTGCAAATATTATTGCTTCTAAAATGGATTTTAGATTTGAAGAATTAGCAAAGAAAATGAATTTTTCTTACTCTAGATATGCTGACGACCTGACTTTTTCAATTAAAGATAACGGAACTTTACCATCAGTATCATTTATAACTAAAATTATTATAGATGAAGGGTTTTATATTAACTATAAAAAAGTGAAGTATATGTTAAAGGGACAAAAACAATATGTCACTGGTTTGACAGTAACTAACGGAGTTCATACCTCAAAAAAATATAGAAAAAGAATAGCTAGACATATCCATTTTTGCCGAAAATTTGGTGTTGATACACATTTAAATAAAATTCGTAAAGATTTTTTAGGATATACAACATTAAATTTTCATGATTGGTTATATGGACACATTTGTTTTATACATTCAATTGATAAAGAGTACAGTGAAAAATTATTAAAAGATTTTAATAAGATAAATTGGTTTATATAATTTGAGAGATACTATCCCAATTTGCAATGTCAAAAAAAATCCCGATTTTTGCACTCCTTCAATAAACCCGAGTTCATGAAATTATGTATTGCCGAGAAACCCAGTGTTGCCAGAGATATCGCCAAAGTATTGGGCGCTACCACGCCTAAACAAGGCTATATGGAAGGAAACGGCTATTGCGTAACATGGACGTTCGGACACCTTTGTACCCTGAAAGAACCACACGACTACGGTCCGCAGTTCAAATCCTGGAACCTTTTTTCACTGCCGATTATTCCCAGCAGTTTTGGAATCAAGCTGATCCCTAATAAAGGTGTTGAAAATCAGTTTAAAGTCATTGAAAAATTAGTTGAAGAATGTGATGAGGTCATTAACTGCGGGGATGCCGGGCAGGAAGGAGAACTGATTCAGCGTTGGGTATTGCAGAAAGCAAAATGCAACAAACCGGTTCAGCGTTTATGGATTTCTTCACTAACGGAAGATGCTATTAAAGAAGGATTTGCCAGTTTAAAACCGGCAGAAGATTATAAAAACCTTTATCTGGCCGGAAATGCCAGAGCCATAGGAGATTGGTTATTGGGAATCAATGCTACGAGACTATTTACGAAAAAATTTGGGGGAAATAAAGCAGTTCTTTCCATTGGAAGAGTACAAACTCCTACATTGGCGATGCTTGTGCAGCGTCAGAAAGAAATCGATGCCTTTACCACGGAAGAATATTGGGAACTGAAAACCAAATACCGTGACGTGATTTTCAATGCGGCCATTGACCGTTTAAAAACATTGGAACGTGCTGAGAAAGGACTGGAATACCTTAAAGTCAATCCATTTGAGATCGTTTCTTTCGAAATTAAAGAAGGAAAAGAAAAAAATCCACGACTTTTCGACCTGACCGGACTTCAGGTGGAAGCCAATAAAAAATACGGTTATTCGGCGGAAAATACGTTGAATTATGTGCAAAGTCTTTATGAAAAGAAGCACGTAACCTATCCGCGTGTTGATACCACCTACTTATCAGACAGTTTATATCCGAAAATTGCAGGAATTCTTCAGAAAATGTATCCTTATCAGGATCTGATTGCTCCGTTGCTGGAAGCTCCGATTCCAAAATCAAAGGTGGTTTTCGACGATACAAAAGTAACCGATCACCATGCGATCATTCCTACGGAAATTCCGCCTTCTCAGAATCTGAGCAGGGAAGAAAAACTGATTTATGATCTGATTGCAAAACGTTTTATAGCCGTATTCTATCCGGAATGTAAAATTTCCAATACTTTGGTAGAAGGAAAAGTAGGAACCATTCCTTTCAAAACCAGTGGAAGACAGGTTCTTGAAGCAGGATGGAGAGCCGTTTACGCCAAAGAGCCTAAAGAAGAAACCACCGATAAGGAAAAAGAAAAAGAGGAAGAACAAACCATCCCTGAATTTACTGTAGGAGAAACCGGGCCCCACGATCCGATGATTCACCAGGGAAAAACAACGCCTCCAAAACCTTATACCGAAGCAACACTGCTGAGAGCGATGGAAACTGCCGGAAAACAGGTTGAAGATGAAGAATTGCGTGAAATGCTGAAAAACAACGGGATCGGAAGACCATCTACCCGTGCCAACATCATCGAAACCCTTTTCAAAAGAAAATACATCGAGAAAAAAAGAAAAAATCTGATCGCTACCCAAACCGGAATCCAGCTGATCGATACCATCGAAGACGAACTGTTAAAAAGCCCGGAACTGACCGGAGAATGGGAATCCAAACTTCGTAAAATTGAAAAAGGAGAGTATGAAGCCAATCTTTTCAAAGAAGAACTGATTCAGATGGTGACAGAACTCACTGAAAAAGTGGTGTACGGAAAAGGAAAAGTAATTACACTCCAGGAAGAAGAAAAAGAAGAAGTCAAGGAGAAGAAAAAAAGAGAACCTGCGCAGAAAAAAGAACTTCAGTCCTGGGAAGAAACGAAATGCCCGAAATGTAAAGAACATAATCTGATCAAAGGAAAAACCGCCGTAGGCTGCTCCGATTTCAAAAACTGCGGTTTTAAAATTACGTTCGAAATCTTCGGCAAGAAACTATCCGATAAACAACTTTTAGATTTGGTATTAAAAGGAAAAACTTCAAAATTAAAAGGCTTCTCTACCCACCCGGAAGCAATCACAGAAGGTGTTTTGACTTTAAGTAATGATTTCCAGGTGCAATTGAGCTAATCAATAGTATACTTAATCTAAATTATCAGCTACCATTTGGAAAGAATAAACTAACTGGAATTATCAGGTGGAGAATACGGGATTCGAACCCGTGATTTTTCAATACCTGATTAAGCGTATCGGTTATTTTATATCGGGATTCCTGCACTTTTCTAGATATCATTCAGCAATAACCATTTTATCGGAGATAAAATCTTAGCGCCTTAAAAATATTTAGTATGGAAAGAACTTGTGTCTTTGCGTTTTCCAACCCATCTAGATTCCTATGGAATGACTAGGTGTACGGATAAACTAAGCGTTGTATTTGTCATTCCACAGGAATCCAATCTTATTCTTTTCTGCACAATCACAAGCCTTATCCTAGATACCAATACTCCAACTGAATATGTAAAAATTCCCATCTTCCCGAGGGTGGCAAAAATTCAAAGAATTTTTGACGGACTGGTTTTACAGTTTCTCGAATAACCTGTCATCATGAAACTTCAACATTCTCCCTTTTCTGTTTGATAAACTGAAAAACAGATCCAACAATAAAAAGCAGAAGAATAACAAGAAGAGTCTGCCCGATGATGGGATCTTTGATATCTTTAGCCAAAGGATGTCCAATCGGAACCCGTGTGAAAGTCTCATTGATAGTAGGAACTAATGAAAGAAAAAAGCTGAATGACAACAGGAAATTCTCAAAATACCGGGCTTTCTTACTTTCTTTTTTATTGGAAAAAAGAAAATAGGCCACAGTGATCAAAACAAGGATAAATAATGAGAACACATGTCCTGCATTAAAACCTCCGTTTTTGGAGATACCTAATGCTGTAAGTGAAGTGACGGCCGTCGCATAAAAATAGACTTTTCCTGACGGCTTAGCCAGATTGATTTTACCATATCTGATAAATCCTATCACTGCGCCAACAAGAGCTGTTACGCCAATAATAGTGTGAAAAATTCCTAAACCTGATAGATTCATATTGATTGTATTTTAAAATTGATACTTATGAGCTGCAGGTATATTACTGTTCCCTGTAACTGACGGTACAAATTTGCGATAGAAATACAGAAATGATTTTGTGATTTAGTTCAAGAATTTGGGATTTTGGTTCAAAAAAGAACTCCTTATCAAAACAGGAAATACATTTATAATCTTTAAAAAGGTACGATTATCATCCTTTCCGTTCCTGGCGGTAATTGGAGGGCGTTATATGAAATTTATCGCTGAAGTTTTTGGTAAAAGTGGTCAGATCGTTGAATCCGCATTCGAACGCGATATCGGTAATGCGTTCATCGGATATT
The DNA here is from genome assembly GCF_046614675.1 of Chryseobacterium cupriresistens. Lineage (NCBI taxonomy): Bacteria > Pseudomonadati > Bacteroidota > Flavobacteriia > Flavobacteriales > Weeksellaceae > Chryseobacterium > Chryseobacterium cupriresistens. The sequence continues at coordinate 352,321 of NZ_JBKKJT010000004.1, forward strand.
AAAAGTAATTCGGCGGCTTTTTCCAGTTTTTTGTTTCTTATATAATTGGCGGGGGTATCATTGTAAAGTTTTGCAAATTCTCTTTTGAAAGATGATACACTTAAATTGCTTTGCTCAGCAAGCTGTTCGATTGTTAGCTGTGAAAATAAATTCGCTTCAATGATTTGCTTAAAAGAATAAGTGGTGGGAGAGAAAAGCTGTGACAGGATCAGCTGAACGGCCTTAGCATTCTGTGACTGAGCCAACAGCAAAATGATTTCCTTGAGTTTTAGAACCAATATATCTTCATTAACGAGGGAAGGGTTTTCAAAATAAAAAAGCAGCCCTTCTACGTACTTCTGAATCAGAAAGTCATTGTTTATTTTCTCATTGGATTTATTCGAAACGATATCGGAAGGTTTTTGCAGTAATAAAGGCAATTCTCTGTCATAGATTTTTTTCAGGATGTCAGGATAGAACGTAACGATCACAATCTCACAATGATCTTCTGACGCTGAGTTATGAATATGTTTTCCGGAGCTCATACAGTTCAGAAAAAGAGAATAATTTGCAGAAACATCAAACTCCTGTTCCTCTGTTTTGTACTGAAACTCACCTTTAAGCACATACAGAAAACAAGCTTGCTCCGAAACCGGAAAATCATACCTGAAGGACCCTGATATATCAATTTTCTGTATCAGGGTTTTCCCAAATAATTCGTGTTTTTTGTAATCATTCAGCATAATGGAGTACGTGAGTTTTTGAATTCAATAATAGGAAAGTTAAATAAATTTTTTTGTAAATGTAAAGCAATACTATATTTTATCGGAGATAAAATCTTAACGCCTCAAAAACAGATAGTTTGGCGACAATTGGCGACTTTGCGTTTTCCAACCCGTCTATCCAGAGATTCTTACGAAATGACATTATGTACGAATAAACTAAACGTCGTAAATTTCATTCCGAAGAAATCCGGCCTTACACTTTTTTTGACAGGTGGTTTTACCGGAATAACTTCTCATACCAGCCATCCACATCGCTTTTAATCTCCTCATGATGCTTACATAAAATCATAGCCAGCTCCAGCTCAGATCTCTCAGATTGATAAGGATTCTTTCTGAAGAATCCGATCTGGAAGCCCTTTATCAATGCGTTGAAATATGCCGTGAAATGGGAAAAACAAAAGAGGAAGTGATAGATCATATCAAAAAATCATGTTCCACCTTATCATCATATGACCGGAACCTGTAAAATGGGAGTCGACAGCCTTTCTGTAGTAGATCCGAGACTGAAAGTATACGGAATAAAAGGATTAAGGGTAGCTGACGCATCCATCATGCCGGATGTGGTTTCCGGAAATACCAACGCACCTACCATTATGATTGGTGAAAAAGCAGGCGATATGATCAGAGAAGATCATCATATGAAAGCGTCAGGTTCATCCGAAAAGTTATCGTTTGTTGTGTAAGAAGGGTATAAAACCTTGAAAAGAAGCCGTTTCATGTTTATGGAGCGGCTTTTTAATGAAAAATTGAAAGATCATTGAGATCAAAAACTTTATAGCGCTTACCTTTGTTTAAAATAAAATTCATGACACCAGAAAAAAAGAAACTCATTACAGACAGCTTCAGCCGCTCGGAAACCTTGAAATTCTATAAAGCAGAACTGCTGGTAGTAGAAACTGATTTTATATCGATGAAGATCCCTAAGATGGAAATGATGACCCGAAAAGCAGGAATGTTCAATGGCGCAATGATCGCCTCTCTGGTGGATGTTTCTTCAGGATATGCCGCTGTGAGCCACTATCCGGAAGATTGTTATGTAGTGACCGTTGAATTGAAAGTGAACTACCTTCGTCCGGCAATGGGTGATGCTTTGATTTCAAAATCCTATGTCATTAAAGGGGGTGGAAAAATTGTTGTGGTGAGAACGGAAATCTATGTCCAGACCGAAGGTTCTGCTTCTGAAAGTCATGTGGCGACCTCATTAGTTACCATGATGAAAATAAAATAAGAATTTAAAGGGAATAAAAGCTGGAATATTCCTTCAATAAAGGGTTTCAAAGCATTTTTTTTCCGGAATGGAATGGCTTTTGCTCAACAAATCCCATAAACATTAAAAAATATCACAATGAACTTAATTATCCGACTTTTTATTACAGCAATTGTTGCTTATCTTTTAACTAAAATTTTACCGGGAGTGCAGTTTGAAGGATTTTCTTCAGCCATCATCTTTGCGATTGTACTTGGGGTTCTTAACATATTTGTAAAGCCAATTTTAAGTCTGTTTGGCCTTCCGCTGACTATTCTTACCTTAGGATTCTTTGCGCTGGTAATTAATGCCGCAATAGTCCTGATTGCAGACTATTTCATAGACAGTATGGTTGTAGATGGGTTCTGGTGGGCATTTATCTTCAGTATATTATTATCAATCGTAACTTCTCTGGCGAATTCAATGTTCTCAGATGGAGATTAATTAAAATCATAAAGATCAAAAAAGAAATCCGCTCAACGAGCGGATTTCTTTATTTTTTAATGAACTTCAGTAACACGAGGTCTCCTTTCGAATCTTTAAGCTTTAAAAAGTAATTTCCTGAAATAAGCTGACTAATTAAAATTTCTTTCATAAACTGATCTTTTAAAATCACCCTTCCATTCACATCTATAATCTCATATTCGTTGAAGTTCCGGTCAGTATTTACTTTTAAAATATCTGAAACAGGGTTCGGATAAACTTTGATTAAAACGCTTTTATTTTTAGAGACTGATTCATTAGATGCTAAAAATAAACATGAAGGCGGAGTGGTTATTACCCCATCTGTAAAATCATAATACAAAGTACTTCCCATCGGAATCAGATTGGTACTGACGGTAGCAGGAATATTCTCAAATAGAGTACAGTTATTAAAACGGACATTGGCACTTTCAAAATCTCTCGTAGTCTTATACCATGATTCACATCCGGCAGGTTGCATTACAACTCCGGGCCAGAATGTATCGATTGCAAATCCGTCTATAGAATTGGGACTGACCATATCAACCATTACACAGCTTCCTGATGCCCATGTGGAAGGTGCTTTAAAATAAATAGCAGCAGTAGGAATACTTCCTGTGTAATACTTTTTACTGATTACAGGAGACGAACTTCCTTGTCCGTTAACAAGAAATGCCTTGATCTCTTTATTCTGATCAATAGAAATCTGCACATTATTTACGGCAGAGGAAGAACTAATCGTCGGAGTGCTTCCGTCAGTGGTATAATAAATAGTCCCGTTTCCATTAATAGTGACCTGATAAGGATTATAATAATGATTGGGAAAAGGACTCATCGTAAGCTGTGAAAAAAAAAATGAGGACACACAAAGTGAAGAAAAAAGTATAAATTTTTTCATATTAAATGGGTATTAGTTTAGTTTTTTGTAAAACTAATAAAATTTTTGCCATACATAAATCAATTATTTTTCAACTTTAAAAACTTAATGTTAATTCTTTCGTCCGTTTTTATTTTAAATATTAACTTTGGCAATCTTTGAATTTAATAAAAGGATGTAGGAAATCAACTGATTTTGTACATCCGTTAAAAATGAATATCAACATATGAAACTTAAGTACAGCCTGCTGGCTTTGGCAGCTCCGCTTTTAATGAATGCACAACAAGTAATGACGCCTGAAATTCTTTGGACTTTGAAAAAAGTTGGGGTACAGGCAGTTTCACCAGATCAGGGTTCTCTTATCTATAAAGTAGGGCAGGTAGACCTGAAAACAGAGAAAACGAAAAATGAAAACTATTTTCTGAATGTTCTTAATAACCAGTCTTCCAAAATCGATTTCGGGAAAAAAGCCCTTATTCAGTGGGATAAAAACGGAATCTATGCTCAGGAAGGAGATAAAATCTATCTTTCTAAAGATGCCGGAAAAACCTGGACAGAATTTTATACCATTGGTGAAGCAGATAATATCGTAATTTCTCCTGACGGAAAGAAAATTGCTTTCAGCAAGCAGGTATTGGTAGAAAAAGTAATGGGGAAAGATAAATTCAGCGATACTCCTAAAACAACGGCTCAGGTATACACAGACCTGAATCACAGACACTGGGATTATTTCAATGAAGGAAAATATAACCATGTATTTGTAGTGAATACAGCCGATAAAGTAGAAGGAGCGAAAGATCTTCTGGAAGGAAAAACCTGGGATTCTCCGCAAAGACCTTTCGGTGGTGCTGAAGATTTTATCTGGAGCCCGGATTCTGCACAGCTTTTATATGTTACCAAACCTAAAAGTGGTAAAGAATATGCTACAAGTACCAATACCGATATCTTTGCTTATGATCTGGCATCAGGTACTACCAAAAACCTTACAGAATCCAACAAAGGATATGATGTAAACCCAAAATTCAGCCCGGACGGAAAATCTCTGATCTGGCAGAGTATGGCCAGAGATGGATATGAAGCAGATAAAAATGATGTGAAAATCCTGGATTGGAAGTCAGGGAAGACCACTAACCTTACCTCAGGCTGGGATGAAAGTGTTTCAGGAGACGTTCTTTGGGGAGCAGATTCAAAAACGATCTACTTCACAGCGGCATTCAGAGGTACAAAACAGCTTTTCTCGCTGGATTCAAAATCAGCAAAAGTACAGCAAATCACTAAAGGAGATTTTGACGTAAACGAAATCTTTACAGACAATAAAACTTCACTTTTAGTAGGAAGAACAGACGTAAACCATGCTACAGAATTATTCTCTGTAAACGTTAAGAATGGAGAAATGAAGCAGGTAACTGAAGCGAACAAGGAAACTTATGCTAAGCTGGCTCAGGGGAAATCTGAACTTAAAATGGTGAAAACTTCAGATGGTAAAGAAATGGGAGTTTGGTTCCACTATCCACCGAACTTTGACCCGAACAAAAAATATCCGACTCTGGTATATTGCCAGGGTGGACCACAGTCTGCGCTTACTCAGTTTTTCAGTGTAAGATGGAACTTTGCTCTTATGACAGCCAACGATTATATCGTAGTGGCTCCAAACAGAAGAGGGATGCCAGGCTGGGGAACAAAATGGAATGAAGAAATTTCAAAAGACTGGGGTGGGCAGCCAATGAGAGATTATCTGGCAGCAACAGACTTTGCGAAAACTTTACCTTACGTGGATGGTGACAGAGTAGCAGCTGTAGGAGCTAGTTATGGAGGATACAGCGTATTTATGTTAGCTGGAATCCATGAGAACAGATTCAAGACATTTATTGCTCACGATGGTTTATTTGATATGAAATCATGGTATCTGACTACCGAAGAACTATGGTTTGCCAACTGGGATCTTGGTTCTCCATGGGAAAAACCACTTCCAAAAGCGTACACAGAATTCAATCCAAGCAATTTTGTAGAAAAATGGAACAAACCTATTATGATTGTTCAGGGAGGAATCGATTTCCGTGTTCCCTACGAGCAGGGTCAGGAAGCTTTCCAGGCTGCAAAATTAAGAGGATTAAAATCTAAACTGGTGTACTTCCCGAACGAAAACCACTGGGTACTTCATCCACAAAACGGATTGGTATGGCAGAGAGAATTCTTTGACTGGCTGAAGGAAACTTTGTAGACAAACAATATAAAATATCAATAGAAACGGGCTTTAGCCCGTTTTTTTTAATTAAAAAAACAATGACTTTAGCCAAAACCTCAATAACTTCCTTCTTCAGGCTCCCGGTTTCCTGCCTAATTAAAATAAATTAAATCTTTATATTTGAATATGCAAAAGCGTATTTCTTCATTTCCACCCATTATTGACGCTCAGTCTGAAATTCTGATTTTAGGATCAATTCCCGGAGTGAAATCACTGGAAAAACAGCAGTATTATGCCCATCCGCAAAATAAATTCTGGAAAATCATTTTTGAATTGCTGAACGAACAATTTACTGATGATTACACACAAAGAATTGAAACGATAAAGAAACATCATATTGCCCTGTGGGATGTCATTGATTCCTGCGAGAGAAAAGGAAGTCTGGATTCTGAAATCAGGAATGAAGAAGCCAATCAGATTGCAGAACTGTTAGAAGAACATCCGAACATCCAAGCTATTTTCTGCAACGGCGGAAAGTCATACAAGAACTTACAGAAACTGCTCGGGAAAGATTATAAGCTGCCCGTTTTTTTATTGCCTTCTACCAGCCCGCTTCATACGGTTTCTTTTGAAAAGAAGCTGGAAGAGTGGAAAAGAATTTTGGAATTTTTGGGTGATTAGGAGTTCTGGAATTCGAGGTGCGGGATTCGGGATATTGACTGGGAGAGTTTGAGAGTTTGGGAATGAGAGGGTTTGAGAGGGAGAAGATAAAGCTAGATTCTTACGGAATGGACAACTGGGACGCTTTATTTATCCGTACACTTTGTCTTTCAGTAGGAATCTATATACTTTATAAACCCAGCCCTCAAACCCTCAAACTCTCCGACTCTCCACCAGCTCCAGATATTCTCTCAATCCTTTTAACAGTTCCAATTGATTTTTAGTTCTGTCCAGATTGTGTTCAGGATGCGCGATAGAATAATAGGTACTCCCATTCAGATAATCGGTTAAGAAACGAAGTTCCTGAATATAAATGGCGACCTGTGCTGCATAATCGAGATTCTCAGTTTCCAGCGGTGTCAGTTTTTCTTTTAAATGAAATAAAAATCCTTCTTTTACGACTTTATACATTTCAGGGTTGAAATTATCTATGGCACTTCCATCATCTTCCTGGGTGGTATTGGTATACGACTGGATCATCGTTCCAAAATCATATAAAATGGTAGAAATCATTATGGTATCCAGATCAATCACAGCCAGCGGCTTATGATTCTGATCAAAGAGAATATTACTGATCTTTACATCTGCATGAATAATTCTTTTTGGGATCTGATTGTTTTTCTCCATTTCAATCCATCGGTCCGGCAAGGATAAAAGCTGGTTAGTGATTTCAATTTCAGCTTTAGCATTTTCTTTTAACTGAGGAGCCGCATCTTTGAGTGCATTTTTATAATCCGTAACCCTTTTCTCAAAATTGAGGAAATTGGGAAGAGAATCTTCAATGGCAGGCAGTTTTTCAGTATTTACCGTATTGAGAAAATAACTGAAGGTTTTAGCAGCATCAAAAGCCGTCTGCAAAGAGGGAGCAGTAAGGAATGTTGTACTGTTTTCTATAAAATTGAGCATACGCCATGGCTGGCCATTTTTATCTTTTACCAGAATTTTACCGGTAAGAGAAGGAACAGGTTCTATAATTTCAAATTGATAATGATTTGACCTGAGCACTTCATTGATCATTAAATGGTTATTAACGACCACTTCCGGCTGTTTAAAAACATGATTGTTGATTTTCTGCAGAATAAACTTTTTCCCCTGACCTTTATCCTCCAGAAGATAGGTGGTATTGATCAACCCGTCAGTAATAGGAGTAAGGTCATAACTATCCGTACCGATAAATTCAGCAACAATATCATTTAGCTCCATAGATTTTCCGGGTATCTGTTGTTTTTAATCTCTGAAATCAGAAAATCTTTAACTTCCTTTTTATCATCAGCATATGTAACTCCCATCCATGGGGAAGGAGATACTTTCACCTTTACCTTTACTCTGTTTTCATCCATCATTCTTTGTACTGCAGAAGGAATATAAAATTCCTGATCAGGCAGTGGATCAGATTCTATGAAATCATAAAAATAGGTGTCCAGATAACAGAAAATGTGAGGGTGGAAAATAAAAAAATTCATGGATACCAGGGTGTCAGGATCCAGTTGTATACTTTCTCCGTTTTCAATGTAAACAATTGAGTTATTTATTCTTTGAATGGATGTTTGTTCCACTACTTTGATCAGGTAGTTTTCAGCATCCAGCGTACATATTCCTCTGGCTACAGTACCATTTCCACTCAATGTTGTACCCACAGGATAAGCAATCATCCCTAATTGTGTATCTGATATATGATGATGGTTAATTTCATGTGCAGCGAGCTGATACACTTCTTTTCCGTAGAAATCATCCGCGTTAATCATCACAAAAGGTTCCTGTATTGAATATTTGGCGCAAAGTACGGCATGAGCGGTTCCCCATGGCTTATTACGATCGGGATAATCAAAACCTTCCAGTGAAATAGGAATGCTGTCTATCTCCTGATATACCCAAAGCAATTCAAAATTTTTAGCTTTTGAAATGCCGTTGAGCCTTTCAATATAACTTTCAGGAATCAGTTTGTTGACAATAATAACTACTTTTTGGAAACCGGCTTCCAGTGCATCAAAGATGGAATACTCAAGAATTGGCGAGCCGTTATCGAGTATTCCGTCTACCTGTTTAAGCCCCTTGTATCTGCTTCCTAATCCGCCTGCCAGTATAAGTAATGTTTTCTTAGAACTCATCGGTCATTCCAAATACAGGTTTACGGGTTTTCCATTTTCCATTGGTGAAATCAGGAATATCAACTACCTGACCTCCTTTGGCAATAGACTCTTCGCTTAATGGTGTAATTGAATACCACAATGCAAGATCATACACATCCATCGGGAACTCTATATTCCGTTTGATACATTCAATAAAAGTATTCATTACAAAGAAATCCATTCCGCCATGTCCTGCGCCTGCAGCAGTAGCTTCAAACTTTTTCCACATCGGATGATCGTGTTCTTTCATCCATTTTTCAGTATTGTCCCAACGGTGGGTATGGTTCATGGTTTTTTCAAAATAAATATGTCCCTGGTTGAAATCTCCCCATCCGAAATCCTGCCACAATCCTTCAGTTCCCTGAACTCTGAAACCAAGATCATAAGGTCTTTGTAAACTTGTATCATGAGTAAGAAGAATGGTTTCTCCATTGGCACAGGCAATCTGAGTGGTTACAATATCTCCCTGGTTGAATTTTACTTTGGCATTAGGATGGTTTTGTCCCCCTTTGGGATGCTCAACAATATATTTATGAAGCCCTACAGATTTTGAAGAGAATGAAGAAAGCCTTGTTAAACGGTTCCCTCTGTTGATATCCATCATCATTGCAACCGGACCTAATCCATGAGTAGGATAAAGCTCGCCGTTACGCTTTACATAATGTTCGGTTCTCCATTTTGCCTCACTGAAGCCTTTTTCTCCAAACTCAGCACCGGAATTGTATGGATTAACCCCGTCATTGAAAAGAACACCTCTCAGATCATGCTGATAACCGCCTCTTCCATGTACCAGTTCTCCGAACATTCCTTTACGGACCATATTCAGGATGGCCATAATATCTCTTCGATAGCATACATTTTCCATCATAAAGATAGGAACTTTCGTTTCCTCATATACCTTTACAAATTCCCAGCAGTCCTGAAGCTTTATCGCTCCGGAAACTTCCATGCCTACAATCTTTTTAGCGCGCATGGCTTCCACACCCTGGGTAAGATGCCATTCCCATGGAGTAGCGATCACAACAGCATCTATCGTTTTTAATTTTAAAAGATTCCTATAATCATATTCCCCGTTGGAAAACTCCTGGGCAGCCGGTTTATTGTTGTCTTTTAAGATTTTTTGAGATGCGGCAAGCATCCTTTTTTCCGGATCTGCAAACGCCACAATTTCCACATCATTACGTTTTGCTAGTAATTTTACATGCTCCTGGCCACGAAGACCTACACCGATAAAACCGACGCGGACTTTTTTATCTGTTTTAAAATCATTGGAATAAGCAAATAAAGAATTGGGTAAAACCAATGCCCCAAAGCTTGCCAAAGCTGCAGTCTTAAGAAAGGTTCTGCGGGAGTTACTATTGTTCATCTATATATTTTTTTTAAATATATTAAAACTTTTGTAAATCCCGGTAAGGTGATAGATAATTAGAGAATGAAGTGATGAAGGTGGTTTGTAAGAATTTGAGGCTTATTGGATTTTAAAATTGAACAGTTTTGTAGTTATTAAAATATAGATTATTAATTTTCACTTTTTTAGCAGTTTTACTCATTTATATTTTTTTTAAAAATATTTGTTATATACGTGAAAATTTATTGATTGATCCAGTCTTTTCTTAATGCAATTTGTTTTGAATCAGGGTTGGAGTCATGAGTTACTTTTCCAGTGGCTTCATCATAACTAAAACTTGCTTTTTCCAGATATTCTTTTAAAGGAATGGGATGGCTGCCTTCAATATAGTCTCTGAAAAATGTTCGTATTTCAGAATAAGTCATTTTTGTAATCTCATCAAAAAGTTCATTATCATTAAAGTATTTACACTAAATCACTTCACAATTTGTCTCTTTTATTTTTCCATATAATATACCTCCTCATAAGGCTGAATCAGTACCCATCCATGTCCTGAAAATTTCATCTGAAACTCTTCGCCGCTTCCTCTGCCGATAAGACTTTTGAAAGAAACATTCGTTTTCAGTTCCGGGCTTAGGTTTCCGGACCATGCCACAGTAGCATTCGGATCTGTAAATACAGGTGTATCAGGAGTTACAAGTAAAGTTAAAGGATCTCCGTGAGTTGTAATAGCAATATGGCCCGTTCCTGAAAGTTTTGCCTGGAAAAGACCTCCGGACATCATTCCAGCAATGCTTTTCAGCATAGTAATATCACTTTTTACGCTTTGTTCGTGGGCAAGGATATCATTTCCGTTTACACAAACAGATTCATTGTTCAGATACAGAATACGGACTTTCTTCCCAGAATCTGCAACATATAGTTTTCCGGTTCCTTCTGCTTTCATCAGCCTGGCTCCTTCACCGCTGATAGCTTTCTTTAAAAGATTTCCAATTCCTCCGGACAGCATTCCCTGTCTTTCAAAATTGATATTTCCCACATAGCTTACCATGCTTCCTCTTTTCGTCCATACTGCCTGATTGTTAAGGTTGATTTCCAGAAGATGTTTCGTTTCCAGTTCAAAATAATCTCTTTGCTGCGGATTTTCTTTGGTTTCGTTGATAAATGCTTCAATTGAATATTTACTCATAATGATATTTTTTAATTGGCTGTTTTTAGAGTGTTATTACTTTAGTTTGTCGAGTTTATACTCCCTTTTGTTACTTTTAGGATTCAGATCTACAAATTCATACGCTTCAAAATGGGCAAGTCTGGTTTTGAACATCTCAGTTGCCTTTTCCAGTGACCAGGTTTTAGGGTAATGAAAACCTTCAAATTCTGTATTGAAAATTTCCGCTTTGAAATCATGTGAAAACTCATAATCGCCTGCGTAGGTCAATGCTATTTTGCCTGTCCATATAATATCATACCGGTGATTCTCTTTTTTTGAAAACCGGATCTGATGTCCGGCACAGCTGTCATGCCCCAGCAGGTAGATGTTGAAAGCAAGATCATCATCATCAGAATGTTGTTCAGACGGAAGATCATTACTGAAAAGATCATTTTGAACAACAGCATCGAAATCTAATTTTTCATCAAGGTTATTAATTCTGATTCCTCTCTGTTCACCCCAATAGTTGGACGAGAGTGTACAGGCATGATAGTTTCTCCATACGATTTTGGAGTCCCAGTCGGACAGATCTTCGTCGTCGTCTTCCCCGTTTTCATCGTCATTGGCGTAATAATTTTCAGTTTTTAAATGAAAATCAAACCAGATAAATCCAGATTCATCAATTCTTCCACTCCAGCTAAAGGTTTCAATTTTGTGGCCATTAGGATACGGATTATCAATGAAGTATATTTTACTTACAGGTTCCATATTGAATTTTAATTTTTCCAAAAATACTCTTTTATGTCTTGAAACTCCCCGTAAAATCACGGTTTTATATTTGATTGTAAATAATACTTGACAAAGGGGTGTTCAATGTCGTATATTTGCACTCCGAAAATTACACCTTGTAATTTCAATAATTTTTAAACCGTAATTTAAAAAATGAAAACATCAGATTTTAATTTTGATCTTCCTGCGGAATTATTAGCAGAACACCCATCAGAGCACAGAGACGAAGCGAGATTAATGGTACTTGATAGAAAAACACAGACTATCGAGCACAAATTATTCAAGGATGTTGTGGATTATTTTGATGAAGAAGATTTGTTCATCTTCAACAATACAAAAGTTTTCCCTGCACGTCTTTACGGAAATAAAGAAAAAACAGGTGCTAAAATTGAAGTTTTCTTATTAAGAGAGCTTGATAAAGAAACCAGAGTTTGGGATGTTTTGGTAGATCCTGCAAGAAAAATCAGAATTGGTAACAAATTATTCTTCACTGAAGATGAGTCTTTGGTAGCTGAGGTTATTGATAACACAACTTCAAGAGGAAGAACATTAAGATTCTTATTCGACGGATCTTACGACGAATTCAGAACAAAACTAAAAGAATTGGGAGAAACTCCACTTCCAAAATATATCAAAAGAGCTGTAGAACCTGAAGATGCAGAAAGATATCAGACAATCTATGCAAAAGTAGAAGGAGCAGTAGCTGCCCCTACAGCAGGTCTTCACTTCTCTAAGCATTTGATGAAGAGATTGGAGATCAAAGGGATCAATTTTGCTGAAGTTACCCTTCACGTGGGATTGGGAACATTCAACCCGATTGAGGTAGAAGATCTTTCCAAACATAAAATGGAGTCTGAAGAAATCATTATCGATGAGAAAAATGCTGCCATCATTAACAAAGCGGTAGAATCTCACAGAAGAGTATGTGCAGTAGGTACTACTACCATGAGAGCATTGGAAACTTCTGTTTCTTCAAACAAAAAAATCTCTGCTTTCAACGGATGGACAAACAAATTCATTTATCCTCCTCACGATTTCGGAGTAGCGAACTCAATGATTACGAACTTCCACACACCGAAGTCTACTTTAATCATGATGATTGCTGCATTTGCCGGAAGAGATTTTGTAATGCATGCTTATGAAGAAGCCGTAAAAGAAAAGTATAAATTCTATTCTTACGGTGATGCAATGTTAATTCTATAAAAAAGATAATAGGTAAAAGGTTGCAGGTAATAGTATCTGCAACCTGCCACCTAAAATCTACAACCTTACAATGAAAGATATCCGTACATTATCACTAGACCAGCTTAAAGAATACTTTGTGTCTTTAGGAGAAAAGCCGTTTCGTGCGAAACAGGTCTATGACTGGCTATGGAGTAAAAACCTCCATTCGATTGACGAAATGACGAATCTTTCAAAATCACTTCGTGAGAGAATTTCGGAAGAATATACCATTAATCCTGTTTCCGTAGACCTTCTTCAAAAAAGCTCTGACGGAACCATCAAAAACGGAGTGAAACTTCATGACGGACTGATGGTGGAATCTGTTCTTATTCCTACAGAAACAAGAACAACAGCCTGTGTATCTTCGCAGGTAGGATGCTCATTAAACTGCGAATTCTGTGCTACAGCAAGACTGAAAAGGATGAGAAACCTTGAAGTTGCTGAAATTGTGGATCAGGTAGCCCTGATTGACAGCCAGAGCAGAATGTATTTCGACAGACCGCTTTCCAATATCGTATTTATGGGAATGGGAGAGCCGATGATGAATTACAAAAACGTAGTGGAAGCCATCAAAAAAATTACCCAGCCGGAAGGATTGGGAATGTCTCCAAGAAGAATTACCGTTTCTACATCCGGTATCCCTAAGATGATCAAAATGCTTGCAGATGATGAACTGCGCGTGAAACTGGCTTTATCCCTTCATTCTGCTATCGAATCCAAGCGCAATGAAATTATGCCTTTCTCTGATAAGTTCCCATTGACGGATATTATGGATGCTCTTCAGTATTGGTATCAAAAAACAGGTTCTGTGATTACTTTTGAATACTGCGTATGGAAAGGAATCAATGACGGCGATGAAGACATTAAAGCTTTAATCAAATACTGCAAACAGGTTCCTTCAAAAGTAAACCTGATTCAATACAATCCGATCGGGGACGGAAAATATGACCAGTGTAACAAGCAGGCAGAAGAAAATTACATCCGTCAGCTTGAAAATGCAGGGATTACTGTAATGGTCAGAAGAAGCCGTGGAGGTGATATTGATGCCGCCTGCGGACAGTTGGCCAACAAAACAACAGATTAAAATTTCCTTAAAAAAAGCCTAAAACTTTCTTAAAAAATAGCTTAAAACCCTACCTTTGCACAAATTATTTTGTGATGATGGATTTTCTTATGAGCGAGGACGGGCTGGAAAATGTGTATGCATGGGCTATCCCATTGCATGCCACTGTTATTTTAGCGGAAATGATTTACAGCCACGTTTCAGAAGCTAAGTTATATAGCGGGAAAGATCTTGCCACCAATGTTTATCTTGCATTGATGAACTTTGGCCTTGACCTTATCATGAAGGCATTTGCTATGGGCGTAATGTTCTTCTTTTACCATCACAGGCTTTTCTCTTGGGACCTTAGCGTATGGTACTTGCTGGCATGTTTTATCATCACAGACTTTGCCTATTATGTGCTGCATTATGTGGACCACCGTTCCAGAGCATTCTGGGCAGTTCATATTACGCATCACAGCTCAGAATATTTTAACCTCACAACAGGATTCAGAAGCCCGGTATTACAGCCGCTTTACAGATATCTATATTTTTCGCCGCTGGCATTTTTAGGATTCAATCCCTGGCATATTATGGTGGCATACGCTATAGGACAAGTGTATGGAACATGGGTGCATACGCAGACTGTGAAGAGTATGGGATTTCTGGAATATATTCTGGTAACGCCTTCTCATCACCGTGTACACCATGCTTGTAACGTAAAATACCTGGATAAAAACATGGGAATGTGTCTCATTATCTGGGATAAAATATTTGGAACCTTCCAAAAAGAAGATCCGAATGTACCCGTGAAATATGGAATCTATCCAAAAATGCCGGATAACAGACCGGATACGGTATTATTTTATGAATGGAGAAAAATCTGGAAAGATCTGAAGCAGCCTGGATTAAAATTTACAGACAGAATCAATTATATTTTCAATTCACCGGGATGGAGACATGATGGAACGGGAAAAACGGTAAGGCAATATCAGAAAGAGTATTTTGCAAAACAGGCACAAAAGAAAGAACAACAGCAAAATCAGAAAGAGCAGAAAACGGCTTAACTTCTGATTTAAATCAATAGAAATCTAAGGGAAAAGCGGACTATTTTAGTCCGTTTTTCTATTTTTAGAATGGGCATTTTTCAAAGGCTATACAGTATTTATATTCCGTAGGAATCTCCACTCTTATCTCAAACCCGCATCCCGAAACCCGTACCTCGCATCGCATGCAAACGCTTTTAGCTCAAACCCTCCAAGTCTCCAAGTCTCTAACTCACAATAAAACCTTATTTTTGTCTTATGAAAAAACTCCTTCTGATTGTTGCACTTTTCGTTGGCCAATCTGCATTTTCCCAGCGGACTGATTTTCTGAAAATAAAAAAATACAGAGTTAATTACCTAGATGATAAAATTCAGGAAACTTCAGGACTGAATATTTTAAACGGAAGATTGTATACATTCAATGACAGTGGAAATCCTGCCGAACTTTTTGAATTGGATAAAAAGAGTGGAGAAATTATCAGGACACTGAAAACCAATTTGATCAATACAGATTGGGAAGCGTTAGCTAATGACGGAGAAAATTTTTATATCGGGGATTTCGGAAACAATACCGGAACAAGAAAAGATCTGATGATTTACAAAGTCCCATACCAACGTCTCAATGAGTCTAATGATATTAAAATTCCCGGCTCGGAAAGAGCCTTTGACGGAACAAAAATTCTGTTTTATTATCCCGAACAGATTGAGTTTATTTCTAAAAACACAAAAAACGATTTCGATGCGGAAGCCATGATTTATCTGAATGGAAAGCTGCATATATTTACCAAAGAGTGGGCTTCAAAAGCAACCTCACATTATATCGTAGATCCGGAAATTTCAGAACTGCAGAAAGCAGAGAAGATAGAAACCTATAAAACAGGTTTCGTGGTTACAGATGCCTCTTATTTTGATAAAAAGCTTTATTTAGTGGGATATACCAGGAAAACGGAGATCTTTTTAGATGTTTTTGCAGAAACGGAACCCGGCATATTTTTTAAAGAAAAACCCAGACATTATTACCTTGGAACTGCGCTTTCATTATCACAAATTGAAGGGATAAGCGCAGATGAAAACGGAATTTATATTTCAGGAGAAAAATTCAGGTCTCCGTTGGGAACTGCAAAACCTTCACTTTATTTTATCCCGAAAGAACAACTCAAAGATTAATTTTACCTTAAAATTGAGCGAAAAAAATTATCTTTGTGAGAATTAATAATTATTCACCCAGCATCGCAGATTGTGGCAAACATTGTAGAAGAGATTAAACGACCGATCAATGATGAAATGAAACTTTTTGAACAGAAGTTTTATGAGTCAATGCAGAGTAAAGTAGCTTTATTGGATAAAGTAACCCGTTTTATTGTTACCACCAAAGGAAAGCAGATGCGTCCTATGTTTGTGTTTCTTTGTGCCAAACTGGTGGGTGAGGTGACGGAAAAAACATACCGGGGTGCTTCGATGATTGAGCTGATCCACACCGCTACTCTGGTACATGATGATGTGGTGGATGAAAGTTTTAAACGTCGTAATTTCTTTTCAATCAATGCACTGTGGAAAAATAAGATTGCGGTTTTGGTTGGGGATTACCTTTTATCAAAATCAGTTTTACTATCTACAGACCACAAAGATTATGATCTTCTTGGAGTTATTTCCAGAACCATCCGCGAAATGTCTGAAGGAGAACTTCTTCAGCTGGAAAAGGCCAGAAAACTGGATATTACGGAAGAGGTTTATTATGAAATTATCCGGCAGAAAACAGCAACTCTGATTGCTGCATGCTGTGAAATAGGAGTTCTTTCCAACAATGCTGATGAAGCTCTTGCCAAGAAGATGATGGATTTCGGAACCTTTACCGGAATGGCATTTCAGATTAAAGATGACCTTTTCGACTATTTGAGTTCAAACGTCATCGGAAAGCCTGTAGGAATTGATATTAAAGAACAGAAAATGACACTGCCTTTGATTCATACCTTAAAGATCACCAGTGAAAAAGACAGAAAGTACTATTTCGATACCATAAAACGATATAATAACAATCCTAAGCGTGTAAAAGAGCTTATAGAATTTGTTAAAAGTTCAGGTGGATTGGATTATGCCATTACAGTGATGAAAGAATTTCAGCAGAAAGCAAAAGATATTCTGAATGAGTTTCCGGATTCTGAAGCAAGAAAATCGCTGCATATTATGCTGGATTATGTCATTGAAAGAAAATTCTGATAGTAACACTTTTTGGTCAGTTCTGATTTTTTTATTCTCCTTTTTCCTGTAATCCCGCATGGTGTAACGGATCCTCATTATTGAAAGAAAAATAATCTTATCTTCCAATAATTCAATGAGTTGTGATTAGTTTGCTTTTTTATAAGATTAAATTACTGTAAATTAATATTTTGCATTACTTAAGCAAAATAATTACTAATAATTCATTGATTTTCAATATAATTTTTGTTTATTTGTGGTTAGAAAAAAACAACAAATAATGAGAAAAATTCAAACAATGATGATAGCGTGTGCTATCAGTTCAAGCTTCATCGCGTACGCACAAGTGGGAATAGGTACTCAAAATCCCCAGACAACTTTTCATATTGACGGTTCTAAAGACAATCCTGCAACAGGAATTCCTTCTGTGGCTCAACAGGATAATGATTTCAGTGTAACTTCAAGTGCTAAAGTAGGGATTGGTACGGTTTCACCCACTGAAAAATTAGATGTTGCGTCTGGAAATGCCCGTATCCGTAATATTAATTCGAATATTGGTATCGGAGGAACCGACAGGGTAGTTGTAGCTGATGCTACCGGAATTCTGAAGACCATAGATTTTACTGCTTATTCACTGTTTCATGCGCGTTTAGCAGCGAATCAGAACATCAGTTCTTCTACGATCACGACTTTATTATTCGCAGCACCGATAGCGACTTCCCCTTTCTATTCTTATAATACCGGAACTGGGGTGATGACTTTTAACCAGCCTGGAAATTATCTGGTAACGCTGCAAGCAAGTTTTACCAATATGCCCGCAGGAACACAGCTGCTCATCGGTATCAGACCTGTACCGGATGCGAATTATCTGGGAAGAGGAAGCCATTATAACGCAGTTGCTGCTTCGGGAACTGTAGGTGAACTGATGAATTATACAACCGTGGTTGTTGCGCCTACAGCTGGGTATCAGATCCGTTTTACGGCAGCGCCGAATCAAAATTCTACGATTATTTCGACAGAAACCGGATCTACAGGAAGTGGAAATGTTACCAATGTAACTGTTCAGAAGATCTGATTCTATTTTTACTTTAATTAAACTAAAGTGCTGTATATAGATTTTCGGGAAACTGAAAATGTATATACAGCACTTTTCTTATTAGATTCAGAATCTGATAGTGATTCAGTGTAAAAAATAAGAAAAGAACTGCTTAATGAATTCTTGTATTTTCATATAATTATCCTTATTTATTACCTTCGATTGCTTAATTAAGCGAAAAATTTAAATTAAATAATTTTCAGGGTTACAATGATAACGGCTAGAACTATACAAAATAAAGCGATTAAAAATAAATAATCCGCAATGTTCTCAAACGTGTATTCCCGCTTACTATTTTTTGTTCTGATTGCCAGAAAGGAAAAGAAACAGCTGCAGGCAAAAAGAATACAGGCAAATCCTGCAAATTCGTCCAAATAGGTATGCTGACTGATTTTAGAGATTTTCAATGAGGTGATAATGAGTAGGGAAAATCCTAAAAGATTGCTGGAAGCATTCAATATATGTGGCGATTTTTTTTCCATCTTTTACATTTTTTTTCAAAATAAAGCACAATTTTTTTTATTATCAAATTTTTAAAAAAGATTATTAAAAATTAAAATTAATTTAAAAAGTGTATATTAGCAAAATACTTGAAGATTAAAAACTTTTTTACTTAGCTATGCAAACAACCTATATTGAAACACAGCAAATATCCTTTCAAGATTTTAAAAATCAGATACTTGAAGACTACAGGTTAGGAAGGATCTCTCGTGAAATGTCTTATCTCGGAAGGAGAGAAGTACTCACTGGAAAAGCTAAATTTGGAATTTTTGGGGATGGAAAAGAACTTCCTCAGCTTGCAATGGCGAAAGTTTTCAGAAATGGAGACTTCCGTTCAGGATATTACAGGGATCAGACTTTTGCATTGGCAATAGATGCCTTGACGGTAGAAAGTTTCTTTGCGCAGATGTATGCAGATACCAGCGTGGAAAGAGAACCTGCTTCAGCCGGAAGACAAATGAACGGGCATTTCGCAACAAGAAGTTTACATGAAGACGGAAGCTGGAAAGATCTGACAGCTCAGAAAAATATTTCTTCCGATATTTCTCCTACAGCAGGGCAGATGCCAAGATTATTGGGATTAGCTCAGGCTTCAACTATTTATAAAAGCGTAAAATTTGACGGTTCAGAAAAATTCTCAAGAGAAGGGAACGAAATTGCTTTCGGAACCATTGGGGATGCTTCTACAGCAGAAGGACACTTCTGGGAAACCTTGAATGCTGCATGTGCTCTTCAGGTTCCAATGATTGTTTCTATCTGGGATGATGGGTATGGTATTTCAGTTCCTACAAAAAACCAGAGAGCAAAAGCGGATATCAGTGAAATGCTAAGTGGTTTCCAGAGAAAAGAGGGAGAAAACCAGGGGTGTGAAATTATCCAGGTGAGAGCCTGGGATTATCCTGCATTATTAGATGCATACGCTAAGGCAGAACATTTTGCAAGAACAGAAAGTGTACCGGTGGTAGTGCACGTGGTTGATGTTACTCAGCCACAGGGACATTCTACATCCGGATCTCACGAAAGATATAAAAACGAAGAGCGTCTTGCATGGGAAGCTGAGTATGACGGTCTGGCGAAATTCAAAGAATGGATCCTGAACTATTCTATCGAAATTGATGGGAAAGAAGAAGTGATTGCTACAGCTGAAGAACTGGAGGCTATTGATGAAGAAGCGAAAAAAGCAGCAAAAGCCGGACAGAAAGCAGCCTGGGAAAATTATCAGAAAGCCATTTCAGAACTTATTCAGTCTGTTTTACCTTTAGTAGAAAACCTTAAAGGGCAGAATGCTGAAGTTGAAAATTATATCGCTCATTTCAACAAATTGATTTCAAAAGCTAAAAAAGACATCTTCCATCTGGTAAGACAGACTTTACTGGCGACAAGAGGAACAAATTCTGCGGAAAGAAATCAGCTGATGCAGAAATACAATGAAGTATCTGCTGTTGAAAAAGATAACTATTCTTCTCACTTATATTCTCAATCTCAATGGAAAGCTGAGAATGTTCAGGAAATCAAACCTGTATATTCTGACAGTTCCGAAGAGGTAGATGGAAGAGTAGTGATCAGAAACAATTTTGACAAAATTTTTGAAAAATATCCTGAAACTTTAATCTTTGGAGAAGATACCGGAAACATTGGTGACGTCAACCAGGGATTGGAAGGAATGCAGGAGAAATATGGCGCTTTACGTATCGCTGATACAGGAATCCGTGAAGCAACAATTCTTGGACAGGGAATTGGTATGGCGATGAGAGGTTTAAGACCAATTGCTGAAATCCAATACTTAGACTACGTTCTTTACTGTTTACAGGGAATGAGTGATGATCTGGCAACGGTACATTACAGAACGAAAGGAGGCCAGAAAGCTCCGTTGATTATCAGAACAAGAGGTCACAGATTAGAAGGAATCTGGCACTCAGGTTCTCCAATGGCTGGTATTCTGAACCTTTCAAAAGGTATTTTGGTATTGGTTCCTAGAAACCTTACGAAAGCAGCAGGATTCTACAACACAATGCTTCAGGCTGACGAACCTGCGATCATCGTAGAATGTCTGAACGGATACAGATTAAAAGAAAAACAACCGGATAACTTAGGCGAATTCACTGTTCCTGTAGGGAAAATTGAAGTGACAAAAGAAGGAAAAGATGTTACTTTGGTCACTTACGGATCTACCTGGAGAATTGTAACGGAAGCAGCTAACGAATTGGAAAAATTAGGAATTTCCGCAGAGGTAATTGATATCCAGTCATTGATTCCTTTCGATTTATCCCACGAAATTGCTGAAAGTGTTAAGAAAACCAACAGATTAGTAGTGATTGACGAAGATGTGGAAGGGGGAACTACAGGATTCATCTTACAGCAGATCCTTGAAAAGCAGAAAGCTTTCAGATACCTGGATTCAGATCCGTTGACGATCTCCGCCAATGATCACAGACCAGCATATGCAAGTGATGGTGATTATTTCAGTAAGCCGTCTGCAGACGATATGGTAGAAAAAATCTACGCAATGTTTAATGAAACAAATCCTCAGAAATATCCAGCGATATTCTAATCGGGATTTTAGATAAATTTAAAACCGCTTCCTTTTTGGGAGCGGTTTTTGTTTGCTAATCTTCTTCCGCCAAAACAATTCTCAATTTATTCAATGTATTCATCAAGGTAATACTTGCGGTAAGCTCTACAATCTCTCGTTCTGAAAATTGGTCTATCAGCTTTGCTTTGGTGCTTTCCAAATTATCTTTGCTGTAAATGACAGCTTCTGCCCATTCTAAAACAAGCTTTTGTTGGTCATTAAAGACATTGGTGTGTTTCCAGCCCGAAAGTCTGTTGATGACATCTTGTTCAAAGCCAAAATCAGAGAGCTCTTTAGCATGATAACTACAGCAATAGGCACAGCCATTGATCTGAGATACCCGAAGCTCCACCAATGCAATCAGTTTTTCATCAATACCGGATTTTCTAATGCTGTTATGGGCTCTGTACAGATTTCCAATCGTTTCTTTTGCAATTTCTTTGTAATTCATAATGCAATTTTTTCTGCAAATTTGAATCAGAAATAGTTTTGAAACTATATACTTACATTTTGGTGATATACTTACCTTTTTGAAAGTGCTATCCAAGATAAAAGGCTATCACACATTGACAGCCTTTTTATTTTTTACATCTTCATTCAGAAAAGCACAATCTTTATCTTCATGCTGTCCTTTCACCTGATATTTTGCTTCCCACTCCTCAAGTAAATATAAAATAGGGAGCAAAGCCAATCCCTTTTCTGTAAGAGAATATTCCACTCTTGGAGGAAGTTCTTTAAACTCTTCACGGATTACCAATCCATCAGTTTCCATCTCCCTCAGCTGATCGGTCAAGACCTTTCTGGAAATAACATTAATACGTACTGCCAGTTCCCCGAAACGTAACTTCCTGTCCTTGATAACAAGAACTATAATGGGTTTCCATTTGCTTCCCAAAGCGGCCATTGCCTTACCCAGAGGGCAGCTGTATTGCATTAATTCATTCTTTTTCATAGAGAGATCTTTATTTTAATATCATATGAAACTGCAGTTTCATATGTTACTTTGATGTTACTAATGTAAGTTACTGCGAAGTTACCACTATTTTTTATATAAAAGATACAAAAGTGAACTATTATTAGTTACTTTGTGTAACAATTATAAAATATAAATTTAAATATGAGCACATCATCATTATTTAAACCGTTTCAATACAAGAATTTACAGCTTAAAAATAGAATTGTAATGGCTCCAATGACCAGAGCACAGTCTGACAATGGAGTTCCTACACAGAACATCGCAGATTATTATGGAAGAAGAGCCGCTTCAGAAGTAGGATTGATTCTTTCTGAAGGAACTGTGATCAACAGACCGGGATCAAAAAATATGCAGAATATTCCTGATTTCTATGGTACAGAAGCTTTAAACGGCTGGAAAAATGTTATTGATACTGTACATCAGAATGGAGGTAAAATGGGACCTCAGATCTGGCACGTAGGAGATACGAGAATGTCTGAAGACTATCCGTTGGTTCCAATGGAAAAGGCTTCAACAATGACTATTGAAGATATTCAGGATACCATTGCGCAGTTTGCAGCATCTGCAAAATCAGCAAAAGACCTTGGTTTCGACTGTATTGAAATTCATGGTGCACACGGATACCTTATCGACCAGTTTTTCTGGGAAGTAACCAATACCAGAACCGATGAATATGGCGGTAAAACATTGAAAGAAAGAAGCAGATTTGCTGTAGAAGTAGTAAAAGCGATCAGAGCAGCAGTGGGAGAGGATTTTACCATTATTATCCGCCTTTCACAATGGAAACAACAAGATTATAAAACCAGACTGGCATTTACTCCTAATGAAATGGAAGAGTGGTTATTACCATTAAAAGAAGCTGGAGTAGATATTTTCCATTGTTCACAGCGTCGTTTCTGGGAACCGGAATTTGAAGGTTCTGACTTAAACTTTGCAGGATGGGCAAAAAAAATTACCGGGCAGCCAACTATTACCGTAGGTTCTGTAGGCTTGAACGGAGATTTCCTTAATGCTTTTGCAGGGCAGGGAACAGAAAAAAGAGATCTTACGGAACTAATCAGAAGACTTGACAATGAGGAATTTGATCTTGTTGCAGTAGGAAGAGCTATTTTGCAGGATCACCAGTGGGTACAGAAGATCAAAGACGGCAATACAGAAGCTCTTCTGGATTTTTCAGCAGAAAGTATGAGCGTCTTATTTTAATATCAACAAGGAATGGTGAATTCGCTTTGCTGTCGGTTAACAGCATAATTTTGGGGCTTGCGAAGTAGAATTGACTATCCTGACAGGTTTAGATCAGCATAATTCACTTTATTTTATATTTAATTTTCACCTATTTATTAAAGAACCGGCTTTCAGGATTTCCTGAAAGCCGGTTTTGTAAATTTATGGACATCCAACTGAATCCAGGACACATTTCCATCGAGGAGGGATTCCATTGCTGCCAGGAATGTAGCAGGCTGTAGTCCCTTCCGGACAATCAGGAGCATTTCCACCATTGATTTTTTTTAGATCTGATTTTAATAATTTTCTTAGATTTTTCATAGGTAATAATTTGTTGATTTACACAAATATAATATTTTTTGAAAATGCAACAATACTTTACGGATAATAATGTGAAATACATTATTTAAATATGACAAGATAAAATAAACCCGCTCACAGAATTTTCATGAGCGGGTTTTAACAGATTTAAATATCTAAAACTGCCTGTAAATTGGCAGAAATGATTTCCTTATAAACCGATATTCTTGGTCGGTTTCAATTGTTTTAAGATACTTTTTGGGATGGCATTTTTGTGAACAAGAATTGCTGTTGATTTGTATTCAACATAAGGTCTTGTTACATACAGATATCCGGCGAAATCATTGGTTACACCCCATGAATTTTTTACCATATAATATTCTTTACCAGTCTGATCTTTTGCCAGACCTACGATATGCATACCATGGTCATCCGTTGTAGAAAGATTGTTAAGTGCTTTCTGACGCATGTCTTCAGTGATGGTTTTATCTTTTTTAGGCTCTGTAAACAAAGTCTGCTTGTTCTCTGCAGTAATTTGGTCAAGATCCATATCCGGAACGTAAGCTACACCGTTTTTATAAGAAAAATAAGGCTCAGAAACGTCAGTTGCCCAACCTACAGAATATCCTTTATTTACAGCGTTATCAATAATTGCAGTAAGATCTTTCATCGGAACATTCCAGTCAGAATCATGGCTCCAGTTATCAGGAATCGGAACTACAAATTTCTGAAAATATGGATAATCTTTATAAGAAGATAATTCCACATAATCTTCAGGGTTGATTCCTACTACTTCTTTAGCAAATGTTTTCGGAGTATAGTTTTTTCCTTCATAAGTGAAGTTAGCAGGTACTTTGCCTAAATATTCATCAAGAATAGCATCTACAGAATCCATCCAGTTGTCTGTAAGCTTTCCTTTTGAAGAAGCCTGAACAAGGCTGTCAAGAACCGGCTTCAGTTTTCCCTGCATTTCCTTGAAGTTATTGGTAGTCTGTCCTGCTTTTAATCCTGTGTAAACATCCTGAGGAACTGCTCCGTACTTTTTGTACATATTGATTACGTCGTGAAGTTCTCCTCCGTCACCCCAGCTGATAGCGCCATTATTCAAAACATATAATTTTGCTTTATCGTGGTAGGAATTTCTTGCTGTAAAGATTTCAGCAAGATCTACAGGTTTTTTGCCCATTCTCTGCATTTCAGATTCAAGGAAAGAGTTTCCGGAGTAGCTCCAGCAAGTTCCTGATGAACCCTGGTTCTTTACAGAAGTCGCACCTACGTCCTTTAACGTTGTGAACTGAAAATTAGCATTTTGTGATTGGTTGTTTTTTAACTTGTTGATTAAGTCATCTTGGGCAAACATCATACTTCCTGCAGACAAAACAAAAAGTAATGATGCAATTTTGGCATTTTTCATTACTATAAAAAGATTATTTATATTAAGAGTCGTTGATAATAGAGATTTGTTACACAAGGAAAAGTTAAATTTGAAATTAAAAAAAGACTCAAAAGAAGTAAGAAGTTGCTTTATAATTTTATTTTTTAATTATTTTCTTAAAGAAGTTGATCATGTTTCCAACCCTTTCAAAAGTTTCCGCATCTATCATAGTATAACTCCTGACTATGGAACAAGAATTATTATTGGAATGCCAGCGTAACAACCGCAATGCCCAGCGGAAGGTTTACGAGAAAATGGCGGGCAGACTCTACGCAGTCTGCAGACGCTATCTGAAAAACGACGAAGATATAGAAGAAGTATTGGCTGATACATTCTATAAAATCTTCACGAAAATTACTCAGCTTCAGAATCCCGAAACTTTTGAAGCATGGGCAAGAAAAATAGCGGTAAACGAATGCCTACAGAAGTTGAGATCGGATAAAGGACTGTTTATTTCCCTGGAAGAAAATTTTCCTGATCATCCTGAAGGAACTACAGAAAACCTTTCTCTGGAAAAAGATATTCTGAGCTTACTGAATTTTCTTCCTGAAGGCTGCAGAGCCATCTTTAATCTTTTTGCTATTGAAGGATATCCTCATAAAGAAATAGCGTCCATGCTTTCCATCAGTGAGGGAACATCAAAATCCCAGCTCAATTTTGCAAGGAAAAAGCTGCAGGAACTTCTCGTAAATCAAAACATTTAAACTTTTACAACAATGGAAAATAATCATATAGATCAACAATTCAATGAAGCTTCCAGGCTTTCAAAAGAGCCAGCTGTTTTTCCTGGTTTTGAGAAAGTATGGGGAAAAATTGAAAAGAAATTAGATAAAAAAGAAGATAAAAAGAAGATTATTCCTCTTTGGCTGCCGTATGGTATTGCTGCAAGTTTGATGATTGGCCTTGGGGCTTTTTACTTTATGAATAAAAAAGAGACTGCAGAACCTTTACAACCTGTAATTGCAGAGAATACAAGTTCAAGTAGTCCGATTAACAAAATGGATATTGCAAAGATAGACAGGACTATCAAGGAGAATATCAGAAAAGAAGAATTGCCTGTAACGGTACCTCTTCCCACAGAACTTAAATCTTCATCAGTTGCAGGAATAGATCCGTATCAATCTCATCCTATCTGCAATATTCCGCCATTGGAAGTTTCTGAGAGAGTAACAGCATCTTTGCCTCAGATATACAGTGATACTTTAAAGACAAAAGAGATTGATGAAGTTGTTGTCACTGCTTATGGGATTAAAAAGAGTTATAAATCTGTTACCGCTTCCTCAACGGTTATGATTGCTTCTACAGATAAAATTCCTGTGCATGCTCCGGCTGCCGTTTCTTCACTGGCTGGAAGAGTTGCCGGGTTAGAAGTGTCAACCGGAATTAAAAAGCATGATGCAATATTAATAAGGGGTTCAAGAAGTATTGATGGTCGCTCGACGGCTCCTTTATATATTGTTGATGGAGTTGTTTTAGGCGGAGAATCTGGATTTTTAAATACTCTGGATCCAAAAAAAATAAAAGAATTAAAAGTACTGAAAGGGCTTGAAGCTACTGCCCTGTATGGAAGCAAAGCTAATAACGGAGTTGTTATAATTACCACAAAAGGTTTATCTAACGATGAAATAGAAAAACTCAAAAAGTTATCTTCAGACAATGCTGAGAAAATACTAAAAGAAGCTGAAGAACCTGAAAAAGAACTTCCCAAAGCAGGCCAGCTCACAGCGGGAGAAGTTAACGATTTTTCTAAGTGGGATTATTGGAAAGATATTGCAGTTCCTACACTGGATCAGTATAAAAATACATGGAAATTCTTTCCTGATAAAAGGGTTTCAGTTCAGTTGGTCAATAAAGACAGAAAACCGATAATAGGGGAGAAAATAAAACTATTGGATGATAAGAAAAATATTATCTGGGAAGCCGTTTCAGATAATCTGGGCAATGTGGAATTATGGATATCACCGATGACTGACGAGAAACCTGACTCAGAGAAATATTATTTATCTGATGGTTCAGGGCAGATCATCAGTAGTAATCTCAGAACCTTTAAAAATGGACAAAACCTGATTATTCTTGATAAACACTGTCTGCAAAAGCGTGTATTGGATCTTGCTTTTGTAGTTGATGCTACAGGTTCTATGGGGGATGAAATTTCTTATCTCCAGTCTGAACTTTTGGATGTATTGAAAAAGATTGAAGGACAGCTTAAAAATACAACGGTAAGATATGGATCAGTTTTTTACAGAGATCAGGGAGATGAATATGTGACCCGAAAATTTGACTTTTCTGATAATGCAGAAGATCTTGTTGGGTTTATTAAAAAACAGAACGCTGGGGGTGGCGGAGATACACCGGAAGCGGTTGTTGAAGCATTGGAAGTTTCTGTTGATGAGCTGAAGTGGAGTGATGAAAATTCAACGAAAATTATGTTTTTAATTCTGGATGCTCCTCCACACCATTCGGAGCAGAATATAAAGGATTTATACAGAACAATAAAGACTGCGACAAAGAAAGGGATTACCATTATACCATTGGCAGCCAGTGATACCGATAAACAAACAGAATATCTGATGCGTACATTTGCTTTACTCACCAATGGAACCTATACGTTCCTTACAGATGACAGTGGAATAGGAAACAGCCATATTAAACCTACCATAGATTCTTATGAAGTTGAAAAGTTGAATGATTTATTATTAAGATTAATCCTTCAGAGAGCTGTTTTGCCAGAATGTAGCGCAGGAATTTCAAATGATAACATCAACAAAAAAATGGAAAAAGAAATTGACAGTCAGATTGATATTAAAACTGTGCTATTTCCAAATCCTACAAAAGGTCAGCTGCAGATAAAAACAAGAAAACCAATTGAAGAACTGTTTGTGTATGATCTTGCCGGAAAGATTATTATGAGAAAAGAAAAACTGCCGGAAGGTAAAAATACAATTGATTTAACTTCTTATCCTCAAGGGATTTATCTTGTACGTATTCATACTAATGATCAATGGGAAACATTTAAGGTCATTAAAAATTAATTATCTTAAAAAAAGAAATTTCCCCGGAAATTTCTTTTTTTATATTTTTAAGCATACTAATAATTGATGAAAAAGAATTATTTGCTGTTATTGCCATTTACGATTACCTTATTACAGGCACAAAATTCACAATTGTACTATTCCGGAAAATTTTTAACATCTAAGGATAAAGAACAGAACTTTTTAAAGGTTTATAATAAAAACAGTGGTATTTATGAGCTGACTGATGAAAAAGGATTTGCCATTATTGCAGCTAAACCTTATGATACCCTAGTGTGGAACCAGGGGAAAAATACCCATGTTATTTCTTCTTATGAACTCAGGGAATTAAAAACGATTCTGGAAAATCAGACAGGAAGTAAAAGTGTAGAAAATGTTTACAGTAAAGCCTATGACAGTCTTGTTTCAAAGGAGATTAAAGACGATTTCAGTATTGAAAAAACTAAAACTCAACTCAGTAAAAGATCACATTCTTATTTTGATAAAATAAGAAAATTAAAGCAGAAGAATGATAGTGTTTATGTTTTAAAAAGGATCAATAAGACAACTTTGCTTTTTAACGGAAGCTTTACCACGTCTTTTGATATTAAAAGCAGGAATGCTGTTCCGGGGACTCAAAATAAGTATGTCCAGGGAAGATCTGAAAATGGAAATCTTGTTTGGAAAGGCCCTGAAACGAATGAAATGTTCAGTTTTGGACCAGAGCTATCTACCCTTGGATTTAACGGATTACCTTATGAGTATGATCAGAATGGAAAACTGATTCCATGGGTTGATGGACTTCAGGGTGCAAAAAGATATGATAATAACCTTTTTAAAACCACAGTAGGTTATAATAACCAGTTGAATCTAAATGCTTTTATACAACAGGGTAACAATGAAAAACTCCGTCTTGCCCTGAATCTGGGGCAGCAAAAGAACCAGATGTATTTTATGGATCAGTTTGATATTACCAATACCCTTAAAGCAAAACTGAATGCAGATTTGGGTGGATATTACATTAATCTTGCTTTTAGCTACGAAGAAGATAAAGTTACGAATACCAATAGAATAGGGCTGTTCAACAGAGCTTACCAAAACTCATTGTTAACGCCGGTTTCTTTTTCAAATGAACAAAATACTTTTCTGAATAACGGTTCGCAGAGAAGCTACAGCCAATATGCAGACAATCCTTCTTTCCTTTTGGAGCAGGATAGCCGATACCGCTATAAGAATCGGGACAGACAGTTGAGTCTCAGCGTAGCGAAAGACTGGGATCAGTTTAAACTGAATATTACTCAGTCCTATGAAAGTATTACTACCTGGAATCAGGACCAATATAAACCTTCTACCTATGGTTTCCTCAGCGGTGTATCGAATGAAAGGATTCAAAACAACAGCTCCTATCATTCCAATATACAGGGCTCTTATTCATTGGGAAACTATGACTTTAGAAATACTTTCAGCCTGAATTTTATTTTAAATGATAAAAAATCCGACATTTATAACAGCCTTACCCATCAAAGATATCTTTATCAGAGAACTTCACAGGATCATATTTTTAATTATAATATGAATATCCGCGATTATGATTTCGAAGCAGGTTTTAATCTCGGGAATTCATTTTACATATCCAATACTTCACTTAAAAATAATTATTGGCTTCCAAAAGCTAACTTTTATCTGAAGTTCAATGAGATCTTCAATTGGTATAATTACAATTTTAAATTGTTGGGAAGCTACACACAATTAAGTTCCGAACCGGAAATTACAAGATCCTATGCTTCGTATTCTAGTACTTTGCTGAAGGCGGAAAATTATAATCAATACTTTCCGGTACAGGAAGTAGAAAGTTTCCGGGGTTTATCAAATATTGATACTCGGGAATGGAAGATTGGAGCCAGGCTGAATCTTGGGTATAAAATAAGTGTAGATGGAGAATATTTTAATAAAAAGAATACTGACGATATATTTCCTATCTTTGAAAACAATCAGCTGAGGTTAAAGAATGTAGCAGATCATACCTACAGCGGATATGAATTCAATTTTGCTTACGAACGATTACGTCTGGGATACGATATGTATACCACCCATAAAGTTTCCTTTTTCAAATATAAAGATATTGTAGACCGCATGGCTCCTGGATATCAGAACCTTGCCGTTTCGGGATTTAAAGACATTTACAAAACATTGGCAGAAGGACAGGTTTTGGGTGCTGTGATGGGCAGTTACTTTGAAAGAAATGCAGCCGGACAACTGATCATTGATGAGTTCGGTTTTCCTAAAAAAGCAGACGGAATGAAAATTATTGCAGATCCTACACCGGATTTTGTGATGAAATTCAATCACAGTTTTGCCTATAAAAACTGGTCTTTAGATATCAATTGGGAATGGAAAAAAGGAGGCCACCTTTGGAACGGGACACAGGCGGTTCTCGATTACTACGGTCGTTCTTACGGCTCAGGAGAAGAAAGGAATATCAAAAATTATATTTTTGAAGGTGTACAGGCCAATGGAACTGTCAACCAGATTCCTGTGGATTTCTATGATCCCAACCAAAATGTTATGGAAAACAGATGGTCGAGGTACGGTTATTTAGGCGTGGCTGAAAATTATGTTCAAAAGGCAGATTATATAAGAATAAATAACCTTTCACTTTCCTCAGATTTCCCTATTAACAACAGGAAACAGAATCTTAAACTGACTTTTTATGTAAACAATATCATGCTCTGGCAGGCTAATAATGGGGTAGATCCCAACCAGAATTTCTACGATATGAGCAATGGAAGAGGATTGGATTTTTTTAATCTTCCTTCATTTAAAACATTTGGCTGTATTGTTTCACTTAAATTTTAACTCATGAATCTCAAGTTTATATCCACCTATATCATCCTGCTGTGCTTATTGTTTTCAGCCTTTTCTGTGAAAGGGCAGCAACCATTTCAGGATTTTGAAAAAGAAAAGACCTACATCCAGACCAATCATGTTTTTTATAAACCTGGGGAGCAAATGTATTTTAAAATATATGTTGTAAAAGGGAATAATAATTTACCTGTCGAAGAAAGCAGAGTAGTAAATTTCGAAATAACAGACCCTGCAGGAAGTGTTGTGAGAAAATTGAAATATGAAATTACCAATGGATACGCCCGGGGAGATTTCTATTTTGCTGAAGACATGAAGGGTGGCATCTATAAAATCAGAGCTTTTACCAACTGGATGCAGAACGAAGAAGGGAAAAATACCTTCGAAAAAGAAATTACCCTCCAGAAAATTGTATCTCCAAGAATTTTAATGAAACTGGATTTTCCTAAAAAAGGATATGGCCCTGGAGATGAGGTAAGTGCTGATTTTTCAATGAGAAGTCTTAGCAATCTTCCGATTCCTTTTTATGAAGCAGATTACACCGTAATGCACAACGGAGAAACGGTTTCAGAAGGAAAACTTATTACCGATAAAGAAGGTAGAAAACTGTTAACCTTTAAGCTTCCTGAAGTTTTGAAATCCTCTGACGCTCTTTTGAATATCAAGGTGAATTTTGACGGATTTACCGAATCCATCTCCAGAAATATTCCTGTTGTCCTGAATAATCTGGATGTGAAATTCTTACCTGAAGGCGGAACTTTTGTCAATGGAATAGAACAGAATATCGCTTTTAAAATTCTGGATGAGTTTGAAAAACCTGTAGATGCTGTTTTGGCAGTTTACAATCAGAATCACGAAAAAATAAAGGAAATTTCAGCCTATAATTTCGGAATGGGAAACTTCCGGTTTACGCCTAAAATAAGAGAAACTTATTATGCAAAAGTGCTGAAACCGGAAAATATTACCCAGACTTTTAATCTCCCGGTAGCAAAAAATGAAGGACTGGTTTTGAATATTCGGAATGAAAATAAAAACCTGAATGTTACCATCGTTTCTACCCGGGAAAAAACAATTACCCTGTTGGGAAGTTTCCGCGGAAAAGACGTTTACAGCAAAATCATTTCGCTGAAAAAAGGAATGAATTCTTTAAAAATTGCAGAAAAGGATTTCCCTACAGGAATCTGCAGGTTCACTGTTCTGGAAAACAGTATGCCGATTGCAGAAAGGATTGTTTTCGCTAATAAAGTAAACCAGCTGAATATAAAAGTTACCCCTGTAAAGCAACATTATCTGCCGAGGGAAAAAGTGATGCTGAATATTGAAACTACCGATGAAAATAATAAACCTGTTCCCGCTAATCTTGGAATAAGTGTGGTAGATGATAAGCTATGGACTTATGCTGATGATAAACAGAATCATATTATTTCCTGGCTTTTGATGGACTCTGAGCTCAAAGGAAAAATTGAAAAACCTCAGTTTTATTTCGATAAAAAAGAAGAAAAAGCAGATAAAAGCTTAGATCTTGTGATGCTGACAAACGGTTACCGATATTTTGAGCCTATTCCGGAAATTGTGAAGAGCAATAAATACAAATACCTTCCTGAAAAGAAAAACACAATCTATGGCGTGGTAGAAGATGAAAACAAAAAACCGGTGAAAGCAGATGTTTTTCTTTTGGACACCTATAATAAAAAGATCCTCAAACAGACTGTTGCTGAAAACGGGAAGTTTTATTTTTCGGATTTAAATGCAAATAATTTTTATAAAATTATTGCAAAGTCTTTTCAGCCTAAACATCAGCTGAAAATCAGAATTCTGTCTTATAATCTGGATATTAATCCTTTAGCGAAACAGAAGCTTACCCATATAGACGTAGAAGAAATTGTAAAGGAAGCTGAAAGAAAAGAAGAAGTAAAAAAAGAAAACAGAAACAATACCAGTCAGCTGAATAATCCCGGCAGATCAAAAACCGATACCATCAGTAGAAATAAGAGTATTGAAGAAGTAATTGTTGTGGGGTACGGTGTAAAGAAAGATCAATTAACGGTTGCTTCTACCACAGTATCTTCTTCTATGGAAATGCAGAATGCCAGCGTAACTTCTCTGTTGAGTGGAAAAGTAGCAGGATTAGTTATAACAGGTACCGGACAGTCGGGGACAGGTGAACAGATCAATATCAGAGGAACGGCCTCTATTACCAATAAGAACCCGCTATTCATTGTGGATGGTATTCCTGTCGAAAACTTTAATACAACGATCAATCCAAATGATATCAACAGTATTACCGTTTTGAAAGATGCTGCGGCTACCGCTATTTACGGAAGCAGAGCTGTGAATGGAGTGGTGATCGTCAACTCATCCAAAAATAGAAAATCAGAAATAAGTTTTGATATTACACCGAAATCTTACCTTGCCATAGAAACCGTGCCTTATGGAAAACTAATAGCATATGAGGGGGCAAGAGAATTCGTTTATCCTGAGTATAAATCCACCAGTACCTCTTACCGTTTTGATTACAGAGAAGCGCTTTACTGGAATCCCGTAGTAGAAACCGATAAAAGCGGAAAAGCAAAAGTAGAGTTTTATAATTCAGATGCGAATTCCACTTTCAGAATTATGACAGAAGGAATTGCCGCATCAGGACTTTTGGGAAGAGATGAAACAACATATGCTGCCCAGAGTCTGATTTCGATAGATACTAAAATTCCTCAGTACCTGACGAGAACAGACCAGATGACAATTCCTGTGGTAATTAAAAATAATTCTCCTGAAACGCGTAAAATGACCATGGACGTTATTGTACCGAACCATGTGAAACTCATCAGTTCTGATAGTCTTATCACTCTGAAATCATTAGAATCAGGAAGATTATTTGTGAAAATACAGGCTGATGAGACTGTGAATTCTGATATTCAGTTTTCAGTAAGATCAGGAGATTTCAGAGAGACAATGATTCTTCCGTTTAAAGTAGAAGAAAAAGGATTTCTCCATCAGTTTTCCATCATTAATAATAAAACAGATGATCTCAAAATCAATATTCCGGAGTATATCAACGGAAGTCTGTATTCGTCCTATTATGTATTTGAAAGTACGGCTCTGAAGATGTTTGGAGACATAGAGCAACTTAAAAAGGAACCTCATGGATGTTTTGAACAGCTTTCCTCAACAGTATATCCTAACATTTTTATTCTTGACTATTTAAAATCAAGTAAAAAAATAAACACCGCAACTGAAAATCTGGTGATAAAAAATCTGAAAAAAGGCTTCCAGAAGCTGCTGAGTTATAAAAATAAGGACGGAGGTTTCGGATATTTCAGCTCCGCAGAATCAGATGTCGCCCTTTCAGCATTTGCGTTATTGGAATTTATGGAATTAAAGAAGTACGTGAATCCGGATGCTAAGCTCATCCAGGAACTTTCCTCATTTATTTTGTCAAAAAAGAATGCAAACGGATTATTCGAAGTAAGAAAACCCTATGAATCCAAAAAAGACTTTTCTGAATTTTCCTGGTCGAGAAATATGTATGTTGTATATGCTCTGTCCAAACTTGGGTTTAAAAATGAAATTGAAGATTCCTTTCAGGTAATGCTGAAAAGAGCTTTGGCTACAAAAGATTCTTATCAATTGGCTTTACTTGCTAATGCAGCAGCATATCTTGGGAAACAAAAAGAATATGATGATATGATAAAAATTCTGGACAAACAATATGAAACAAAGAAGGTAAAATCTGAAGTTACTTTTACTGGTTCATGGGGAATGTCTGCGGATGCGGAGACACTTTCATTATATATTATGGCCCTTCAGAAAGATGAGAAACTCAACCAGTTGAAAATTGCTGAAGCAGCTGATCAGCTTATTGGTTTGAATGGTTATTTCGGATTCGGCTCTACACAGGCCACAACACTGGCAATCCAGGCATTATCTGATTTTTTCTCTAAAAATGAGAAATTGTATGGAACTGAAAAACCGGTTATTAAGATTAACAAAGCGAATACTTATCCTAATATAAGTCTGTCATCAGCATATAAAACAGGGGAAAATGATATCACTATTCATTATCCATCACAAAAAGGACTTCCTTATAAGCTGGAATATCAATATTACACGCTGCAAGCTCCGGAAAGCAAGGATATTCCACTTACCATGGAGACCAAATTAAAATCCGGAATGTCAAAAACAGGGGAGACCAGGAGAATGACCATTACTGTAAAAAATAAAATAAACGGTGAGCTGCCGATGACCATAGCAAAGATTGGTATCCCGGCAGGACTAACGCTGCAAAATGCTTTACTGAAAGATATGGTTGATAGAAAACAGGTTTCTTACTATGAGATTTTCGATAACTATCTGGTTTTATACTGGGAACATTTCAATGCTGAGGAAACAAAAACTATTAATCTTGATCTCAAAGTGGAATTTGCCGGAACGTATACAGGGAAATCAAGTAATGTTTACCTCTATTATATGCCGGAAGCAAAATATTGGAACCAAGGGATTACAACCAGTATTGAACCTTAATTTTTTATAAACTGAAACAGACATCCATTGATCCTTGTGATAAGTTTGAACCTTGACAAGGATCATGGAAAATATTTCTAAAATTAATTTTCAATAATTATTGAAAATTCAAAAAATATAATTACATTTGTTACAGAAATTAAAAAGGAAACAAAATGCAACTTTCAGAAGCAAAAGAAAAATACATTCAGACCTGGGGAACCTTTGCTACCAATTGGGGAATCAACCGTACGATGGCACAGGTGCATGCATTGCTTCTGGCGAGCGGAAAACCTCTTTCTACAGATGAAGTTATGGAACAGCTGGAGATTTCAAGAGGAAATGCCAATATGAATCTACGTGCTCTGATAGACTGGGGAATCGTAAAAAAGGAATTTGTAAAAGGCGACCGTAAAGAATATTTCGTAGCAGAAAAAGATGTATGGTATTTGTTCAAGCAAATTACCAAAGAAAGAAGAAAAAGAGAAATAGAGCCTGTCATTTCCTTTCTTGAAGAGTTAAAAAATATTGAGGATAAAGATTCAGAAGAAGCACAGGAATTTATCAAGCTGATGAATGATTTCAGTTCTGTCACCGGAAAAATCAATAACATCATGGATCTGGCGATAAAAAGTGATGACCACTGGCTGGTAGGGAAGATTACCAATCTGTTGAAATAAATTTTCAAAAAATGAGAAATCTTTTGTTACTATGTCTTTTAACTCTGATGATGAGCTGTCAGAAAAATGTAATGGCAAATTTCGATATTCATATAGAAAACTCTGATAAATATGATAATGGGCGTCACGATTTGTACAAAATTGAAATCTATAAGGATGAGAAGATTTTCAAAATTCTAGAACCTGAAGGGTCTGCTCTTTTCTTAAATTCCAATATAAAATTTGACAGTTTAAAAGAAGGAAAGTATTCATTTGTTTATGAAAATCTTTTTGGAGAAACCATAAAAAAAGAAATAAAAGTTGATGAATCTAAAACATACAGAGTTAGTATTAATCCTGATTATTTATTAAAAAAAAATAATAAAACTGTTTTTGAAAATCTAAAAGACTCGGAAGCAAAATTGGTATTTCAATCAAGAGGATGTTTTCATCAGGGTAAAGATTCAATAATCATCATTAATAAGGGAAAGAATTACTTTCTCCGACTGAAAAATGGTAGTTTGAAGATTTTGGATAAAGAAGCATGGGCGTATTTGGTAAAAACGGAAAATATAATAAGAGAAATTCCTAAAGATGGAGAGTGTACCACAAGAGATGAATATATTTTCTATCATAAAGGAAAATCGGATACCATTAATGACACTACATGTAGATTTTCTACTTGGTATACGCTGAAAGACTATTTAAAAAAGAATATACAATAAAATAAATCTGGATGAAAATCCTTTTTTATTTTAATTTAATTTTCAAAAATTACTGAAAATATAAAATTAATAATAATTATGAGAAATTTAATCATTCATTTATTCCTGATTATTTATTTCAGAAGAAAAGGATCACTTTAAAACCATTGCTGCCATGAAAACATTTGCAAAATATGATTATTACATTCAGTTATTCTTTATAATAATTGGGCCTCAGGTTTTTATATTTGGTGGTTTGTCTGGATTTGTTCTGTTTTATTTTATAGTAGGAATTCCTCAATTGGTAAGTTTCCTGATCAAACTGTTTTTCAAAACAAAAAAGTCAGCATTGTATATCGCGTATGGAATTGTAATAGTACCGGTCTGGATTATTGTAACCATCTTGTTTACAGAGAAACACATCAATGATTTTTTTGGATATGTTTTAATGGCTGTTCTTTTATATAGCCCTGTGATGGCAGCGGCGTATGTTTATGACTGTTACACTACTTATGAATCTTATAAATCACAATTATGAAAACGCTCAAAAACCACACATTAATCTACGACAATGAATGTCCTATGTGCAATCTCTACTCCAAAGGTTTTACTAAATGCGGAATGCTGGATGAAGATGGAAGAGAAGCCTTTACAGAAATCACATTGAGAAATAAAATCCTGATAGATTTCAACCGTGCAAAAATGAAATTGCTCTGGTAGATCACAACAAAAATGAAGTCGTTTACGGATTAGACAGTCTGCTCCTCATCATTGGAAACTCTTTTCCATTGTTGGCAAAAATTGCACGGACAGAACCTCTGTATTGGTTTTTTCAAAAACTGTATTCTTTCGTTTCTTATAACAGGAAACAGATCATTCCTTCCTCAAAAGACTATACAGAACAATCCTGTGTTCCGGATTTTAATCTGAAATACAGAATTGCATACATCGGTTTTGTTGTTATTTTTTCAGCATATATCCTAAGTATATTTTCCGGTAAACTGAACTTGAATTTAGAGAGGAATTTCGTGAGAGAATTTGCCGTTTGCTTTGGCCAGATCCTTTGGCAGACTATCTTTTTAAAAGCTTATCTCAAAGATAAAATTTGGGATTATCTCGGAAATATGATGACTGTTTCTTTAATCGGAACTTTACTGTTAATTCCTGCGCTGATGACCAGTTTTACTCCTGTTTTTTATATGATATATTTTGGAATTGTAGTAGTGATCATGTTTCTGGAACATATCAGAAGGTGCAGAATACTAAGGCTGAATTATCTTCCTACCATTTCCTGGATATTATTTAGATTAATAGCGCTAACAATCATTATTCTGACCACTTTTGGAATTAAAATATAACAAGCTAAAATGTTTTAAAAATGTCAACCATCTATTTAAATACAATCATCAAAGCAGATATTCACTATGTTTTTGATCTGGCAAGAAATATTGATCTTCATCAACAGTCAACCTCAAAGTCTCATGAAAAAGCCATTGCAGGACGTACTTCTGGATTAATTGAAGAAAACGAAACCGTAACCTGGCGGGCAAAACATCTGGGAGTTTATCAAAATCTCACCACGAAAATTATCAGCATGGAAAAACCGTTTCAGTTTATTGATGTCATGCAGAAAGGAGCCTTCAAATCCATGCGCCACCGACATATTTTTAAATCCGTAAATGGAAATACCCTGATGACAGATATTTTCGAATTTGAATCTCCGCTGGGTATTTTAGGGAAATTATTTAACTCAATTTTTCTTAAAGGATATCTAAGGAAATTTTTACTCAGAAGAAATGAAATGATCAAAACTATTGCAGAATCTTCTGTCCGTGATGGAATTGCGATTTTTTAACCTTAAAAACAGTGTTATGAACTTTTTAAAAGCAGAATGGCGAAAGCTGGCCATCATCAATTACGAAATCAATCCTCAAGTTTTGCTGCCCTACCTTCCAGGAGGAACAGAACTCGATTTTTATAAAGGCAAATGCTATGTAAGTCTGGTAGGATTCATGTTTTTAAATACCAAATTATTGGGTATACCGGTCCCTTTTCACCGGAATTTTGAAGAAGTGAATCTAAGATTTTATGTAAAGAAAAAAGAAAACGGAATCTGGAAAAGAGGAGTGGTGTTTATTAAAGAAATTGTCCCCAAACCTGCATTAAGTCTGGTCGCCAATGCTGTTTACAAAGAAAATTATCATACCATGCCCATGAAAAATCAGATGGAAAAAGGAGAGGAAGAACTGCTGATCCGCTATTCATGGAAGGATAAAAACTGGTATTCCATTCAGATTATGGCTGAAAATGTAACAAAACCTATGGAAGAAAATTCAGAATTTGAATTCATCACAGAACATTATTTTGGCTTTACCAAAAAAGAAAACACAACTTCTGAATATGAAGTCTGTCATCCGAAATGGGAATGGTATACTGTAAAAGAATATCAGTTAGAAGTAGATTTTCAAAAGATCTATGGAAATAATTTTGAATGCCTGAATCATCAGCTGCCTCTTTCCATAATGCTGGCCGAAGGCTCCGAAATTCAGGTCAAAACCAAAAAATACATTCATTAAAAAGTACAAGAGTAAAGAACATCTTTCTCTATCCAGGATCATCTGTGCCAATCAGTGAAATCTGTGGGCAAACCATAAACCTTAAACTTTAAACTTTGAACCCAAAACATTAAATCTCAAACAATGAAAATAATCATAGCTGGTGGAACCGGATTCCTGGGCGAAAATTTAGAAAAATACTTTTCAGAAAAAGGATATCAGGTCTATATTTTGACCAGGAAGCCTCATCGTAAAAACGAAATCTATTGGGATGCCCGAACAATAGGAGAATGGAAAAACAGCCTTGAAAATGCCGATGTTCTGATCAATCTTACGGGGAAATCTGTGGATTGCCGGTATCATGAAAAAAATAAACAGGAGATCTATTCTTCAAGAATCAACAGCACAAAAATATTACAGAAAGCAGTAGGTGAATGTTCTGAAAAGCCAAAAATATGGCTGAATGCAAGTTCTGCAACCATTTATGTTCACTCTGAAAATAACTTAAATACAGAAGAAAACGGAATTATTGGAGACGATTTTTCTATGAATATCTGCAAAAGCTGGGAGAAAGAATTTTTTGCAGTTAAAAATGAAGAAATACGAAAAGTTGCCCTTCGTACTTCTATTGTCCTTGGAAATAATGGAGGTGCTTTTCCAAAACTGAAAATGATTACAAAACTGGGGTTAGGTGGAAAACAGGGAAGAGGAAACCAGATGGTAAGCTGGCTTCATATTGAAGATTTCTGTAAAGCAGTGGAATGGATTATTCAGCATGACACTATC
Source organism: Chryseobacterium cupriresistens (assembly GCF_046614675.1). Lineage (NCBI taxonomy): Bacteria > Pseudomonadati > Bacteroidota > Flavobacteriia > Flavobacteriales > Weeksellaceae > Chryseobacterium > Chryseobacterium cupriresistens. The sequence goes on from NZ_JBKKJT010000004.1 coordinate 392,677, forward strand.
TCAGGCGCAGTGAATATAACCGCTCCGGATCCTCTTTCCAATCAAAGTATGATGAAAAAACTGAGAAATAAAATGAGAATACCTTTCGGACTTAACGCCCCGGTTTGGCAGCTGGAAATTGCCTCCATATTCCTGAATACAGAAACGGAATTATTATTAAAAAGCAGAAACGTCTATCCGGAAAAACTTATAAAAAACGGATTTAAGTTTTCATATTCTACATTTGATGAAGCGATTCTTAATCTCCTGGAATCCTAATGTTTGCAGGTTTCCCTAAGGATAATTAAATTAGCGGAAAACTATTCCTTATGCTGGTTATATCCAAAATAAAACCCTTTTTCCTTTCATCCCTTTTTATAAGTTCAATTGCATTTTCACAGGCTCATAATGTATCGGACGGATATCAGAAGCCTACAGATTCTTTGGTGGTACAAAATCTGGAACAGTGGCAGGATATGAAATTCGGATTGTTTATGCACTGGGGAACCTACAGCCAGTGGGGAATTGTTGAAAGCTGGAGCATATGCCCGGAAGATGAATCATGGACACAGAGAAAACCCGAACACGGGAAGTCATATTACGAATATGTAAAAAATTATGAAAATCTTCAGACTACCTTCAATCCAACCCGATTCAATCCTCAGAAATGGTCAGACGCGGCGAAGAAGGCAGGAATGAAATATGTGGTTTTCACCACCAAACATCACGATGGTTTTGCCATGTTTGATACCCGGCAGTCGGATTATAAAATTACTTCTCCCCAAACCCCTTTTTCAAAAAATCCAAAATCTGATGTGACGAAAGAAATTTTCAATACGTTCAGAAAAGCAGGATTTAAAATTGGTGCTTATTTTTCAAAACCTGATTGGCATTCCGATGATTATTGGTGGTCTTATTTTCCGCCCAAAGACAGAAATGTCAATTATGACCCAAAGAAATATCCGGAAAGATGGGAGAACTTTAAAAAGTTGACCTTTAATCAGCTGAACGAAATTACTTCCAATTACGGGAAAGTTGATATTCTCTGGCTGGATGGAGGCTGGGTACGTCCTTTTCACACCATAGATCCAAAAGTAGAATGGCAGCGCACTATCAAAGTAGAGCAGGACATCGATATGGACAAAATAGGCACGATGGCTAGAAAAAATCAGCCGGGAATCATCATTGTAGACCGCACCGTTCCGGGAAAATGGGAAAACTATGTTACTCCTGAGCAGGCAATTCCGGAACATGCTCTTTCCATTCCGTGGGAAAGCTGCATCACCATGGGAGATTCCTTTTCTTATGTTCCCAATGACAACTATAAGACCTCCCAGAAGATCATTGAAACATTGGTTAAAATCATTTCAAGAGGAGGAAATTACCTTATGAATATTGCACCAGGACCTAACGGAGATTACGATCCCATTGTATATGAAAGGTTACAGCAAATTTCAGGCTGGATGGATAAAAATCAGTCTGCGGTTTTTGCAACAAGAAGTATTGCACCTTATCACGACGGAAATTTTTATTATACACAAAGCAAAGATGGAAAGACATTGAATATTTTTCACTTGGATGAAAAGACAAATTATGAGTCTCCATCAACATTAAGGTTTACCATTCCTGATCATTTTAAACCGAAATCTTTGAAAGTTTTAGGCTTATCAAACAAAATTCAATGGAAAAAATCAGGGAATTCAATTGAAATTAACTTGCCGAAAGAAAGAACTCAATTAAAATATTCAACTGTAATTCAAATCGTTCAATAATGAGATGTATTTGTTTTAAACTTGCCGGAGCCGCATTATTGTTGAATGTTGTGATTACTTTTGCTCAAAAACCTTTGTATAAAGATCCCAAGCAGCCCATTGAAACCAGAATTCAGGATCTGTTGAAGAGAATGACCCCAGAAGAAAAATTCTGGCAGTGTTTTATGATTCCCGGAGATTTGGATAACGTCCCGAAAGGACAATATTCACATGGAATTTTTGGACTTCAGGTGAGCGCAGGAAATCAGGGAGGCGGAGCAGCAGGACAACTGCTGAAATACAATGCCAGTGAAGATGCAGAAATACTGGTGAAAAAGATCAATGCCATTCAGAAATATTTTGTGGAAGAATCACGATTGGGAATTCCCATGATTCCTTTTGATGAAGCTTTACACGGATTGGTTCGGGATGGCGCTACTGCTTTTCCGCAGGCAATTGGCCTGGCTGCTACTTTCAATCCGGAATTAATGACCAATGTTTCAACAGCCATTGCAAGAGAATCAAAATTGAGAGGAATCCGCCAGATTCTGACCCCTGTAGTAAACCTTGCCAGCGATGTGAGATGGGGAAGAACAGAAGAGACCTATGGTGAAGATCCATTTTTGACCTCCGTAATGGGAGCCAGCTTTGTCAATTCATTTGAAAATATGGGAATTATTACCACACCTAAACACTTTTTAGCGAATGTAGGAGAAGGAGGAAGAGATTCTTACCCTATTCATTGGAGCAAAAGATATCTGGAAGAAACCCATTTAATTCCTTTTCACAATACTTTTACAAAAGGAAAAAGCCGTTCTGTGATGACTTCTTATAATTTGCTTGATGGAAGACCTTCAACCGCCAATCATTGGTTATTGACTGAAAAACTAAAAAAAGACTGGAATTTCAAAGGCTTTGTTATCAGTGATGCAAGTGCGGTAGGAGGAGCCAATGTTCTCCATTTTACAGCAAAAGATTATGATGATGCTTCTGCACAGGCTATCAATGCCGGGCTTGATGTGATTTTTCAGACGGAATATAAACATTATCAACTATTTATTCCTCCTTTTTTGGATGGAAGAATCTCAAAAGAAAGAATTGATGATGCTGTTTCACGAGTATTAAGAGCGAAATTTGAACTTGGATTATTCGAAAATCCCTACGTTTCTGTTAAGGAAATTGAAGAATTAAAAAAACTCAATCACAAACCTTTGGCAGAAAATGCAGCGGCAGAGTCTTTTGTTTTGCTTCAGAATAATAACCGGACGCTTCCTGTTCCGGCGAATGTTAAAAAGATTCTGGTGGTAGGAGCGGATGCTGTGGATGCAAGATTAGGCGGTTATTCAGGGCCCGGAAACAAAAAAATAAATATACTGGATGGCCTTAAAAACTATGTGAACAATACAGAGACTGAAATTATGTATTCAAAAGGAATTGACTGGAATGTAAAAGATTTTACCACAATTCCAAACGAATATCTGTCCTCTGAAAATAAAAAAGGATTAACAGGATATTATTTTGCCAATACTGATTTAAAAGGTAATCCGGCTTTTGGAAGGCAGGATGAAAACCTCAGTTTCAAATGGACTTTATATTCTCCTGATCCGGGAAAACTGCAGCCTGACAATTATAGTATCCGGTGGACCGGAAAGCTGGAAGCTCCCAATTCCGGAAAATACCAGATCGGCCTGCGTGGAAATGATGGTTTCAGATTATACCTGGATGGAAAATTAGTGATTGATCAATGGGAAAAGCTGAGCTATTCCACAAAAACTGTGGAGGTAGACTTCGTAAAGGGGAAAAAATATGATATAAAGATCGAATTTCATGAAAATCGTGGCGAAGCCAATTTAGAATTGATCTGGAACTATGGTTTATATGATTATCAGAAAGATTTTAAGGAAGCTTTAGATCTTGCCCAAAAAGCAGACTATATTCTTGTTACGGCCGGAATTCATGAAGGTGAATTTCAGGACCGATCATCATTAAGTTTGCCTGGAAATCAGGAAGCGTTTATTCATGAGGTTTCAAAACTGAAGAAACCTGTAACAGTTCTTCTGGTAGGCGGCTCTGCCATAAAAACAACAGCGTGGAAAGATAAAGTAGGAGCCATCTTAGACATTTGGTATCCGGGAGAAGAAGGCGGAAATGCGGTAGCAAAAACGCTTTTCGGAGCTGAAAATCCATCCGGAAAACTACCGGTCACATTTCCGGTTCATGAAGGGCAGTTACCTTTAACTTACAATCACCATCCAACAGGAAGAGGAAATGATTATTATGATCTGAGTGGAGAACCACTATATCCGTTTGGCTTCGGACTCAGTTATACCTCTTTTGAAATTTCTGACCTTCAGTTGAGCAAGACTCAGTATTTTGAAAATGAAACCATTGTTGCTGAAGTCAAGGTGAAAAATACAGGTTCAAAAGCCGGAAGTGAAGTCGTTCAGCTGTATGTGAAAGACCTGCTGGCTTCCGTTTCAAGACCAGTTATTGAACTGAAAGGATTTCAGAAAGTAGAACTAAAACCTGGAGAATCAAAATCAGTCACTATAGAAGTTCCTGTAAAACAATTACAGTTTTTAAATGAAAAAATGGAATGGGTGGTAGAAAAAGGAACGTACAGAGTTATGATCGGTAATTCATCGAAGAACCTTCCTTTAAAACAAAATATTGAAGTTTTATGACCATAAAAAAGAGCAGAAATTTCTGCTCTTTTTTGTATCTATTATTGAGATTGTCTAGTATTTTCTGGCCAGTAAAACGTTCAGTAAGAATGTTCCTGCCCAGTTACTGTTATTGGTTGTTACACCATTCGTACCGATAAAGTCTACACGGGCAACAGATACGGTAAGCCTGGTTTTACCGCCAGTACCGTTATTGGCCAGACTTACAAAAGATGCTGTAAACACATCCGGGAAACTTGAGTTGTTTCCTGCGGTAAGAATAGGATACATATTGGTAACATTGAAAGGAGTACCCTGATATTCATACACGAGGGTCATTCTGCTGGCATTGGAGTAGGAAGCAGTCTGGGCTCTGTCCACAGATGTTTTGCTCACAATCCACCACCTGTCTGTTGCAGCACCTGAATCATAGCCTGCATTAGCATGATTGGTCCAGTCAGCAAGGGCTGCTGTTCCAAGGGCATGAGGAGGAATGAAAAGCTGTGTACCATAAATTTCTACATTGCTTGGTTTTGGAAGAACTGTAAAAGATAAATCCCATGTTCCTCCGGAAGTATTACTGTTGTTTACTACTTCGGCATATGCTCCAGTAGGGATTACAAAAGAAGCAACAGGAGTATTGTCTATTCTTAAAGTATTTCCACTGGAAGCCTGTAATGTAATAGCATTGGGAGAAATGTTCTTAATCTTATAAATTCTTCCTGTAAAACTGGTTGTCCCGGTTCCGATCACAGGAAGGGTAAAGGTGGCATCTGCAGTTCCGTTATAGGTAATATAATGATCAGTAGCCAGAATATTATACGTTGTAGCAGTAATCTGAGTATAGCCAGCCCTTAAAGAACCGTTTACAGCAAGCGTACTGTTAGGTGTTGTTGTATTAATGCCTACTTGTGCAGTTAAGGGAATAGCAGCCAATAAAAGGATCGAAATGTATTTTCTCATATTGCATAATTTAATTAACACAAAAATATAAAAAAAACATATGAAAATTATTTGATAATGAATATTTTAAATGTTTTTTAAATAAACCATTAAGATTTTAATATCAATAAATGTTCGGCATTTCTCAATGTACACTATTTTAAGCGGAATTATCTCCTTGAGATACATACTATGCTTTCTTTAAAAAATCTTGGTATGATATATGTAAGATTTATCATGAACCGGAATGAATTTCATTAAATGATATTGGTTTAATTGAAAACATTCAAAAATATGAACATTATGAAAAAGTTATTAATTTCAACAGTATTGTTATTAGGTTTATCCATGAATGTTGCTGCCCAGAAACATCCGCCGGTACCTCCGCATCCTTCAAAAAGTGAGTTGGTCAATATTAAAATGCAAGAACTTACCAAAAAATACAATACTGAAAAAAAACTGATCCTTAATCACCCGCTTGCGACCAAAAAGATGAAGAGAGATCAGATGAAAGCTTTGAATGAAAGATATGCAGCTGAAAAACGATTGCTTAGACAGGCAAGATAATACAGTATTTTTGCAGTTTTTAAAATGGTAAAACCAGTTTTTTATCCGTAAAGTTTTGAAAAGTTTTCAACGTAAGGAAAGTTTATTGAAAGAGAATGCATTGTGTATTCTCTTTCTTTGTTGAAAATTGAATGAAAACAGCTTTATTGGTGCATTTTAAGATCAGTTTGAAGAAACATAAAACATCCAATATTTTTCCTTAAATTCGCATAAAAATTTTTAAAGTAATGAATTACGATATTATTGTCATTGGAAGTGGTCCTGGTGGATATGTTACTGCGATCAGAGCAGCGCAATTAGGTTTCAAAACCGCAATTATCGAGAAAGAAAATTTAGGAGGAATCTGCCTTAACTGGGGATGTATTCCAACTAAAGCTTTATTGAAATCTGCTCAGGTTTTTCATTATATCAACCATGCTGAAGATTATGGTTTGAATAAAGTGGAGGCAAGCTTTGAATTCCCGAATGTGATTCAGAGAAGCCGTGGTGTTGCCAGCAAAATGAGCAAAGGAATCGAATTCTTGATGAAAAAGAATAAGATTGACGTAATTCTTGGTACTGCAAAAGTACAGAAAGGTAAAAAAGTTTCTGTTACAGATAAAGAAGGAAAAGTAACTGAATATACAGGTACTCACATTATTATCGCTACAGGAGCTCGTTCAAGAGAATTACCAAACTTACCGCAGGATGGTAAAAAAGTAATCGGATACAGACAGGCATTATCTCTTCCTGAGCAGCCGAAATCTATGATCGTTGTAGGTTCCGGAGCTATCGGGGTAGAATTTGCTGATTTCTATAACACAATGGGAACTAAAGTAACCATTGTTGAATTCATGCCAAACATCGTACCGGTAGAAGATGAAGAAATCTCAAAACACTTGGAGAAATCTCTGAAGAAGACAGGAATCGAAATCATGACAAACGCTTCAGTGGAAAGTGTTGATACATCTGGTGAAGGAGTAAAAGCTACTGTGAAAACAGCTAACGGAAACATCACTCTTGAAGCTGATATCTTATTATCTGCTGTAGGTATTGCTGCTAATATCGAGAACATTGGGCTAGAAGAAGTAGGAATCCAGACAGATAAAGGAAGAGTATTGGTAAACGAGTGGTATGAAACTTCAGTACCTGGTTACTATGCGATCGGAGATATTATCCCAACTCAGGCATTGGCTCACGTAGCATCTGCAGAAGGAATTACTTGTGTGGAAAAAATCAAAGGAATGCATGTTGAGAAAATCGACTACGGCAATATTCCAGGATGTACATACTGCCACCCTGAAGTAGCGTCTGTAGGTCTTACTGAAAAGCAGGCTAAAGAAAAAGGATACGAAATCAAAGTTGGTAAATTCCCTCTTTCTGCAAGTGGTAAAGCTACTGCAAACGGAAACACAGACGGATTTATCAAAGTGATTTTCGATGCTAAATACGGAGAGTGGTTAGGATGCCATATGATCGGTGATGGAGTAACAGATATGGTTGCTGAAGCTGTTGTAGCGAGAAAATTAGAAACCACAGGTCACGAGATCATCAAATCTATCCACCCGCACCCAACAGTTTCTGAAGCGATTATGGAAGCTGCAGCTGCTGCTTACGGTGAGGTGATTCATATTTAATCTGAAATACAGAATCTTATATATAATTTAAACCCGGATTTTCCGGGTTTTTTTAGTGAAAGTAATAATAACTTTGTAAATCTCTATTGCACATTAATAGCTTTGGACTGCATTTCTTCATTAAGTTTATAGCTATCCTCCAGAAAATGATATTTCACAATTTTACCATTCACTACTTTAAAAATCACAACAAATTCAGTAGTAAATATCTTATTGAATTTTAAAATTTTTGAAGACAGATATCCAGTAGCAGTGGCATTTTCACCATTAACAGCTATAAAGTCGATTTCAAATTTTTCAGGTTTGACATTTGAGTATAATTCTTCAAAAAATTCTTCTATTTCCTTCTTAGTTTGCCTTTTACCTGTCCACGGAAATTTTTGTTTATTTCCAGGCAAGTCCCAGTCTGCATGATCAGAAAATAAATCTAAAATATTTCCTTCCTTTTTTCCGGATTGTAAAGCAAAAAATTCATCTATTACCTCTTTTGTTGTTTTTAGAGATTCTTTGTTGATAGGTAACGATGGATTTTTAAATATATTTATTCTATCTACATCTTCTGAAGTAAAATCAGGATCTACATACACATGTATACGTTTGATAAATTCATCTTCGAATTCAAAAACATTGCAGAATTTACCATAAGAAATCTTATTATCAGGCCACTCCTTTCCGGATTTTGTAATTCCCCTTTCTGTCCCTTCTACCACAATACTATGGTCAGAAATTACATATTTAAAATTATCAATATCATGGCTGAGGCTTTGAAGATGAGCACCCATTACTTTTCCAAAATTTGTGATTCCATTTTTTCCCTTTTCAAACCCGAATTTAGGATAATATATTTCTACATCATCTGTATAGAGATTAAAATATTCTTCGTCAAATTGCCCTTCATCCACTTTTTTGAAATACGTTTTCACTTTGTTTTTGCGAAGTGTCGCAAGATCTGTATTGTTCATATTTTTTTGTTGTTGTATTGCTGACCTGTCCTGAGCTTTCATATTGGTAATGTTTATGAATATCAGAAGAGTAGCTGTTATTATGATATTGTTCTTCATTTTTATTTAAACCGATCGTTCCAGAATTTGATAAAAAAAATTATTTCTTAATTTGATCTATTAAAAAATCAACCATTTCCATTACTTCCTTTTTATTTTGGGTCAGGTTATAATGGCTCCAGAAACTGCTGAAAGAAGATAATATATAGCGGGCAATAATCTGAGCTGAAGTTGTACTTTTGATATTTCCATCTTCCTGAGCCTGTAATATTGCTTTTTCTAAAATAGCCAGTAAAGATTTGCCACTTTTTAAAATAAGCTGCCTGGCTTCCTGATCTTCCGGAACAATTTCGAAAATGGTTTTCACCGTAAGGCATGCTTTATTATCAGTTACAGTTTGTTCAACAACATCACGGATAATGTTTTCAAGCGCGGTTATACCTTCATTTTTTGCTTGTAACGCCTGGTAATATTGATTTTCTTTGAAATCAGAATAATTGGATAAGCATTTTAAGAACAAATCATGTTTATTACCATAGGTATCATAAATACTGCTTCTGTTCAGCTTCATAGCATCTACAATATCGTGCATTGAGGTAGCGTGATATCCCTTTTCCCAAAAGAGATTACGGGCTAATTCCAGTTTTTCCGTATAATCGAATTCTTTATTTCTTGGCATACTGCAAATATACAATTTAAACCAATCGTTCCAAATTGAATTTATTATTATTTAGATTCTTTATTAGCGTGTAAGGCTGGCAATTGATTCTTTAAACATGTAAAAATAACCTAACAGGTTTTTAAAACCTGTTAGGTTTAATGCCCATCTAATTGATAAGAAAATCAATTCGCTCCAGGATTAATCATACAACCAAAGATTTTTATCTGTGGTTTTTTATAGAAAGTATACTCATTAGTGTTTTTCAGGATAAAAAGCTTAGTAAAAAACCTAGTAGTGCTCCTCCGATAACTAAAAAAGCACTGTTTAGTTTTTTAAATCCGAATACAACAGCTATACTTATACAGGCGATAAGAGTTGTTTTCCAGTCGGTAATGCTGTCAATTCCCATAGTGATGCATACAGACAGAATGAGAGCTACAGAAGCCACATTTACACCGTTAAGAAAAGATGAAAATGTTGCAGAATTTCTCATTTTATTTATGAAAGGACCAGACAACGCAACAAATATAAAAGAAGGAAGGAATATGGCTAAAGTAGATACCAAAGCCCCCGAAAGTCCATTGATCTGATATCCGATAAATGTCACTGAAGAAAACACAGGCCCCGGAGTAAACTGGCCTACGGCGATAGCATCTATAAGTTCCTGACGGGTAATAATCCCTCTGGAAACAAGCTCTGTATCCAGAAAAGCGAATAAAACATATCCACTGCCATATAATATAACTCCGATTTTCAGAAAGATCCAGAATAATTTTAAATTGAGCAGAGAAGATGTGTTAGACAGTAAAAACTGAAGTGGACTAATAAAAATAAAATTGTTCAGCTTTTTATTTCTTTGCTGATACTCTATCATCAATATTAAAAATCCGGCTCCGAACATTAATACTATTTCACTGATTTTTAACAAAGAACATATGAGAACAATTCCTCCAACAGCCGCTAATGGGAAAGTTTTTACTGATTTTTTTGCCAGTGGGAATACGGCACCTATTATAATCGCTATAATGGCAGGCTTTATTCCATAAATAAAAGGAGATACTTCGGGAAGCCTGCCATATTCTTTGTATAGCCATGCAAAAATACCGGTAATAATAACCGCAGGAAATATAAAACAAAGCCCGGCAACTATAAGTCCTTTCCAGCCTGCTCTTTCACGTCCTATATGGATTGCCATTTCAGTACTGTTAGGACCGGGAATGAGATTGGTAGCTCCAATAAGATCCAGAAATTCCTGATCTGTCAGCCACTTTTTTTCAGCTACCACTTCTTTTTGCATCATTGCAATATGGGCTGCCGGGCCTCCAAATCCAATGATTCCGAGCTTCAGAAATAATTTGGCAAGGTCTTTTAAGTCATTATTATTGTTCACTTTAAACGATTTGTTTTACAAGAACCATTTATTAAAAATTGATTTGATAAAAGTAAAAAACTATAGTATATATTTTAATGTCTGCATGATCATTTTTTACATTAATTTTGAAAAGTATAGGCTTTAATAGCAGATTGTAAAGGTCAGGCTGGTTAAGGATTTAAAGCTGTTTGATTGAATTTTAATGTGATTACAGCGATTTTTCTTAAAATAATTTTAAAATTAGCATATTTATAAAAATTAACTTAATTATTTCAGACTGTTTTCTTACATTTATTCAATGAATTTTGAGAGAGTAGGACTTGTTTTATCAGGAGGCGGTACCAAAGGAATCGCTCATGCAGGAGTATTAAAATTCTTACAGGAAAAAGGTATTGAGATAGATATTCTTTCCTGCTGCAGCGCAGGATCTATTGTAGGATGTCTTCATGCTGTCGGAAAAACTCCGGAAGAAATCCTGGAATTCTTCAATTCTGTCTATTTTTTCAATTGGAAACACTTTACGTTCAATCAGCCGGGACTGGTTTCTTCAGTGATCTTCAGAAACTACCTGAAACCTATTTTCCACGAAATGAAATTAGGTGATCTTGATATTGAAGTGAAAATCGTAGCTACAGAGTTGGTTGCAGGTACCCAGAAAATTTTTGATAAAGATTTTGAAATTGTTGATGCCATTATTGCCTCTTGCTCCATTCCGGGAATCACAACTCCTTATATCATCGGTGATGAAATGTATTGTGATGGAGGAGTACTGAATAACTTTCCGGCAGATATCATCAGAGAAGACTGTGATAAGCTGATCGGTGTATTTGTATCTCCACCCAATGAAGCAAAGATTAAGGATCTAAACTCTATTAAAGCTATTGTTTCCCGCTCTTACGACCTTCTGTCCTACAGAATCGAAAAAATAAAATTTGATTACTGTGACTGGTTCATTTCTTCCCAAAAATTATCTTCCTACGGAACTTTCGAACGGAGAAAAGACAGACTGGAAGAGATTTTCAATATCGGTTACAAAGCAGCAAAAGAAAGCTATGAAGAAAGTACTTTTTTCACAGAATTAAAACAATCTGGAACATAAAAAAATCCTGCATTAATCAATACAGGACTTTTATTTTATAAGAAAGGAAAACAATCTTGGGTTCTAAAAGAGAAGTTATAGGCAGACTATAATAACTTTCAGCCTCATTCTTTCAGCTTCCCGCTTTTATAATTCTAATTTTTCACGACATATCCGTCCTGGCGAACAATTTCACGGTCATTCGCATCATTTACAACTAATGTATAAGGTGCTTTTTTCGGAGAATCTGTAAGATAATTTCTCCAGATCTGATAGCTGTGCCCTTCATTGTTGAATTCGATATAATAATTTCCTCCTGTACCGTCAGGAATCAGTTCACCATCGCTGATGATCATGCTTGGCTTAGCGGTGATCTTTGCATTGGCATTCCAGGACTGGTAAAGGTATTTGCCATTCGGTTGTTTGTCGATTCTGATCTTGAACTTTTTGGTTTTAATAATAACAGTCTTTGGTACCTGCTGAAGGGCAGAAGAAGTTATAAAACCGTCTGTTTTCGGAGCGGGAACTTCTTTAGCCTGAACAAAAGAAAACTGGGCTAAACAGAAAGTCCCTAATAAAATATGCTTTATCATATTAAGTGGTTATTGGTTAACATTTCAGATTCTATCAAATATAAAGCCATATTTCAGCTGAATGTTCTTTTTAGGAACAAGTGCGTAAAGTTTATTACAATGATTTTTTAATTATAATAAATTTGTATGAGCTAAAAATAGATTAAAAATAATTATTTAAATATTTCTTTGAACTCATCTGTGTAAGATAACTTTTCATAACCTAAGTGCTTAAAATTTCCTTGAATGTAATTTTTTATCTGAAAATAATTTTTATGATAGAATTGTGATATTTTTACAACTTTATTTCCTTCTTTATACAAGTAAAGATATTCGTAAGTTCCTCCTTTACCTGTCAAATGGCTAAACTTCCAACCTTCAATTTCATGAGTTTATAAGTTTTAGTTAGAAGTCCAAAAAATCTTCTCACAACAATAGTATCTTTATCGATTGTTATCTTGATACATTTTGTTCTTACTTCTCCAAAGAGTATTACAAACGAAAAAATAAGTATACTTGGGAGAAATATTCTTGGAAATACTGGAGTATTATAATTTTTTGTAATAAATATCCCGGGGATAATTGATATAATAATATATAAACAGGCAATCAACAATAAAGCTGGTAAAAAAGCTTTAAAAGTAAATTTTGTATTCATAATTACAAAATAGACCTCCTAATTTAATGTTCAGGTTTAATCTCAAAATTCTGTGTATAACTTGCAAAAGCATCTTCCAGGCTTTCAAATTTACCTTTGAATTCATCAATAGGGCAGTCCTGAAGAATATTTCCTTTATGGATAAGAATAACTCTTGAACAAAGAGCTTCCACTTCCTGCATGATGTGAGTAGATAGTAAAACAGTCTTTTGCTGTCCGATCTGTTTCACCACATTACGGATTTCAATAATCTGATTGGGATCCAGACCATTGGTAGGTTCATCCAGAATCAGCAGATCCGGCTGATGAATGATAGCTTGTGCCAATCCTACACGTTGCTTGTATCCCTTAGACAACTGTCCGATTTTTTTTGATTTTTCCGGAGTAATTCCTACGAGTTCAATCACTTCATCTACTCTGGATTCTGAAATTTTGTGGATATTGGCTACAAACTGAAGGTATTCTTTCACGTACATCTCCAGATAAAGCGGATTATTCTCCGGAAGAAAACCTATTTTCTTTTTGCTTTCAATCTCATGATCTGAGATATTCATTCCATTAAAAATAATTTCTCCCTGATCAATTTTCAGAGCCCCGACAATAGACTTCATCAGCGTAGATTTTCCGGCACCGTTTGGGCCAAGAAGACCGATGATTTCATTTTTATCAATAGAAATGTTGATGTTGTCAAGAGCAGTCTGTTCACCAAATTTTTTGGTTAAATTGATTATCTGAAGCGGCATAAATTGTAATGTCTTTCTGCAAAAATAAAATAAAAAAACTCATCCGATAGAATGAGTTTAGCAATATTTATAAAATATAATTATTTTCTTGATTTTTTCTTGGCTCCGCCAGATGCCGGAGTTGCTGTAGAAGCAGTGTTGGTGGCTCCTTTTACTGCTGAAGGGTTTATACCGGAAGGTTTGTCATACATGGCATACTTTCCATTCGTTCTTCCAAAAATTTTCTCCACCTGTTTTTGGGTTAAAAACTGTGATTTTCCAATGTATTTCCGGTTCTTGTTGATCACCTGAATAAACTGCATGGTCTGCTGCCCATAGTTTTTTTCATAATGAAGCTCTATGATATCATTAGGCAGTTCCAATATAATATTTTCTTCTGGAGTGGAAATAAAACCATCCATAATCAGTTTATAGAGCCCGGCAACATCTCCATTAAGGTTCTGGAATGAAAAAGACCGGATTGTATTCAGGTTGCTGGTGTTCAGATCCTGGTAGTTCACTGTAAATTTATCTTCCTTTTTATATAGACCAACGGAATTATCTTTACCAATTTCCACCAAACTTTCATTTTTCAACACTTTGATCTGTGAGAAAACTGAAATACCGAACATACATGTAATAAGTAGAATTATTTTTCTCATGGAATGAATTTTAATGTTTTATAACTTGGTGCACATAAATTTACTCATAAAAAAGCTAAAAAGCAATTTTAATTCGTTAAAGCAAAAGTAACATTTTTTTTTAATATTTATAAGAGATCATCTGCTGATGCTATGGGCTTCATTGTTTATATAAACGATTGTAAATCATGAAGTTTTATTCTCTTTTGTGAAAGTGCTGTTATTTTTGTTACATCAGGTATATAATTCTGAATATAATGTAATGTGTTGAAAAACAGATTGAAAATCCTTATGTAAAATTAAATTAAAAATTTATTAAAAATAAATGTTAAAAATGAGGTTTTGTGAATTAATCAATAAAAAAATATCAATGAGAAGCTATAGCTGTAAGAATTACATTCTTTATTGCAGCCTCTTTGAAACTCCAGTATTCGCTGTTTTCGGGCATCTGATTCTCAAGAATAATCAGGGTGGTATCAGTGGAAGGAAAATAAGTGTTAAGGCAAGTGAAACCATCACCAAGACCTGTGACTGCAAAATAATCCAGTCCTGCCTCTTTGATAAATCTTATATTATACCCGAATCCCATACTTTCTTTTCCAAACACATTATGCTGGGAAGTTGTAGAAGGTGTCAGCATCAGCTTTTGAAATTCAGGAGAGAGAAGTTTTCCTTTAAATAAAGCCTGATCCCATTTTGCAAGATCCTGCACCGTAGAAATAATGCCTGCAGCAGGTGCTATCTTATCATTCAGGAAGGTTTCTTTTACTTTTTTAAACTGATTATTTTCATTCATATAACCTGCAACCAGAGATTGATTATTCTTTGTATTGTAAGCAAAAGTTTGATCCATTCTTAGTTTTTTGAAAAGAGAATTGGCTAATTCAGTAAAACTTTTTCCTGTTGTATTTTTAAGGATTTCACCCAGCATGATATAAGAAAGGTTGCCATATTTAAACTGAGTACCGGCTTTGAAAGCTGCAGGTTTTTCAAGATTGCTAATCCCGTGGGTATGGTTCAGAAGATGATGTACGGTAACTGTGTCGGCCCAGGTTTGGGTAAGAGAAGGAAGGTATTTTCTGATAGGAGTACGAAGGTTCAGCTTTCCCTGTTCGGCGGCCTGTAAAACCAATACTGCGGTAACCTGCTTAGAATTGGACATGATTTCAAACTGATCTCCTGTTTTCAAAAGAATTTTTTTATCAAAATCTTTGTAGCCATTGGATTTCAGATAGTGTACTTTTCCTTTCTGAGCCACCAAAACGACGCCATTGAAAGCTATCGGGTTGGGAGACGTTATAATACTGTCGATTTTATGAGTGTAAGCGTCTTGTTTCTGAGCTGCTGCGGCAACAGATAACAACGTAGAAAATACACTGGTGAAAAATAATTGTGTTTTGGTCATTACTTATTTTTTTGCTAAAAATTGAGATGTAAGAAAATTCTTATTGAATCTTTTGTAAATGGTTGTTTTTAAAGATTTGAGCTTCCAAATATATCTTTTTCCTTAGATTCTACAAGTAAATATTTGTCAATTAATATGAGTGAAAGCATAAACCAGTAAGATAAAAGTTTGTATTTTTAAAGTTGGTTTGAATTTATATGAGTAATAATACTCAAAAATGCTGATGATATTCTATCCGGAAATGTCAATAATCAACTAAATTTCTTTTTTATGGAAAATACAGAGCATAAGCATGGAGCATCTTCTTCCATGGAAGTTGAAAAGCATTCAAAACGTTCTTCCTCTACAATGTACGGACAATTTGTATTGATGGCTGTAGTGATGTTTTGTGCGATGTATATCATTATGTATGCTATGATAGACAGCCTGAAGAATCTTATTTCGAACATTAATAATCTATATATGGCTTTGTTGATGACTTCAGCGATGCTTCTCATTGAATTGTGGGTGATGCGAAAGATGTATACCAACAAAGCAATAAATTGGACTATAGTGATCATTGCCGTAATATCAGGTATTTTTTCCTGGTTCGGAATCAGAGAACAGATGAATGTTGATGACAGACAGTTTGTCAAAAGTATGATTCCTCATCATGCAGCAGCTATTTTAATGTCACAAAAGGCTCATCTTACCGATCCGCAGCTGATTACCCTGCAGAAAAATATTCTTAAAACCCAATCCGAAGAAATCAAGCTGATGAAGCACAAACTCAGAGAATTTGAAAAAAGGTAGGGCAGGAATCTGAAATAACACGAATATAGATATACTGTTATTTTAATCAGAATATTTTAATAATTTAGTTTCCATGAAAATTAAAACTATTAGCCTTTCTATCATTTTTTTCACTATTATTTCCTGTAAAAAGGATAAAGAATATCCTAAATATGTTGAATTGGAATCGGGAAATGGAAGCTATTCACTTTTTATAAAAGATGGAAATTTTGAATTTTTAAAAACAGAATTTGTAAGCTATGATCATATGGTAACAGCTCCTTTTTCAGAAGGTAAATATAAGATATCAGGTGATGAACTGATTTTGAATAGTGATAAAGGAAAAAAATATATTTTCAAAATAGGGAATGATTCAGAACTGATTCCTGCAAAAATGGATTCCCTGAAAGATATGAAAGGATTGTATCCTGTTCAGATTCTTCATAACAATAAAATGCCGAAAGAAATGGGACGCCTGGATTCTTTAGGAAGAAAAAATGCGTTGTGGCTTTATTTTAATGAAAAAGGGAAGGTGATTAACCAGAGATTGTATAAAAATGGAGAGCTGGTAAAAGATCATTACAAGTCGGATATTGTTATAAAATAAAGAATAAGCAAGAGACCTGGAAATAAACAGTATGCAATTTTATCACAGATAAAATCCTTGCGCCTTATAGCAGTCTTCTTAATAGAACTTTGCGTCTTTGCGTTTTCCAATTATACCTTTCTTATTTGTGTGTTTTTGAAAACGAAAAACGCAAAGTTTTTTTAATTCCATAAATAATTTTAAGGTGAAAGAAGATCAAAGGTTTTTAGCAAATGAAAGTCAAAAATATATCAGCACCTTACCTTAGTCAATAAAAAAAGGCGCCACTTACAAGTAAATGGCACCTCGTTACTGAATATATTTGAATGTAAAATTGTTTTTGGTTTATCTACTCATTCTGCTTGATTTGTGGGTTATTATTAATCTCTTTATTAGGAATCTGGAATCTGAATTTATCAGGAGTCAGGTTGAATCTTCCAAAAGTATGATTCGTTCCTGTGTATACCCTTTCTAAAGGGTTGTTTAATCTTTTCATATCAAACCAGGCGTAGCCTTCACCCCAAAGTTCTATTCTCTTTTGCAGGACAATTTCATTAATCAGCTCGCTGCCTGATTTCGTAGATAATGTGTAGGCCTGATCTCTTTTTGAGGTAATGTCAAATAATACCTGTCTGGCTTCTGTTTCTCTTCCCTGTCTGGCCAGAGCCTCTGCCTGGATATAATACAGTGAGGAAGCTCTGATGTAAATATAATCTCCTTCAAAAAGCGTAGGATCCTTAAACTTCCAGCTTACGTAAGGCGGATAATTCTTCGTTTTTCCATTAAAAGTATAGGCTGCATTCTGGCTTCCATTGAAGACTTTCTTACGGTAATCCGTTGCCGGAATGGCATCATAAAGACGCTTGTCAATCAGCTTACGGATCTGTGCGGCTCCGGCATACCCTTCATTCGTATTATCAAACATGGAGAAGAAAGAAGCATAATAATTTCCGATGCTCATTGTGGAGATCGTATTATGAAAACCCCATATTACCTCAGGATTATTGATGTTGGAAAAACCGGTGTTGGTATAATCTTCTTCGGTCATAAGGGCAATTCCCTGTTTGCTTTCCTGAGCATATTGTGCAGCCTTGATATAATCCCGTGTTTCAAGAAATACTTCGGATGCAATAGCTTTAGCAGTTCTTTGGTCTATCTGGGCTCTGGAAGGTCGGGCATACGTATCCAGAAGCGTAATAGATTCTTCAATATCTTTTTTGATTTGTGAATAGACCTCAGCAACCGTTGATCTGGGAAGCCCCTGGCTTGGATTAGCTGCAGTAAGCACCAGGGGAAGTCCCGGTTCAGACTGATGTCCGTTATAATCATGGGCATAAAAACGAACCAGATAAAAGTAGGAATAAGCTCTCAAAGCAAGAAGCTGTCCTGCAATCGCTCTGTTTTTTGCATTGGCATTCTTATCCAGTCCATCCAGCAGTTTGTTAATTACGAATATTCTTGCATAAAAAGTAGTCCATACAATCTCAGAAGCAATATTACTGGCATTAGTGGCTTCATAATTATAAAACATTCCTAAATGCTGGTTGGTAGACTGGATGACATCATTGGACATCAGATCGGAACCCGCTTTGATTCCCATGATTCCGAAATCCGAGTGAACGGTAGTACCGCCCGCACCATTGCTTCGAAGATCAAGATAGATGCCACCCAGGATTTTTTCCGGACTGTTTGCATCGTTATTGAGCTGCTCCCCGGAAATATCTCCTTCCGGTAGCGTATTGAGGTCATTAGCACAGCTGGTAGCCAAAAAACTCATAGCTGCAGCTGTTATAAAGTATTGTATTGTGTTCATTCCTGTTCTTTTAAAAATTAAGTTTAAAGCCTAAAGAGACACTGGATAAAAGAGAATAGCGGTAAGCATCTGAAACTCCTGTCAGTGAAGCTCTTGGATCATATCCTTTTCTCTTAGACCATAGATACAGATTGTTTCCTGTTACATAAATTTTCAGGCCTGATAAGCCTGCCTGCTGTGCGAAACCGTCAGGAAGCTGATAGGAAAGGGTTACATCCTGAAGACTGATATAATCCGACTTGATCAGATACAGCGTTGAATTTCCGTTCTGGTTTGTAGCGCTAAGATCTACTCTAGGCAATGCAGCCGTTGGATTTTCAGGGGTCCAGGTTTTATCCAGATCTGTTGAATAGTTGGAACCATAGCTGTCAGAATGGAATAAGCTTCTGTAAATATCATCATATCCATAGCCTCCGAACTGGTAAGCAAAATTCACTGCCAGATTGAATCTTTTATAACTGAAATCTGTTCCGAACCCTCCATATACTTTTGGAATAGCAGACTTTCCGGTGTTATAGTCGGTGGCTTCCTTATAATTACTGGTCACTGTTCTTTCTTCCTTTTGGGTCGTTGGGTTGATCGTTGTGCGATACCATAAAGCATCACCGTTCTCAGGATTTACTCCGGCAAATTCTTTTAGGAAATAGGTGTAACGGTCTCCACCTTCTGTCAGGATAAATAAACCTGAAACAAGTCCTGTATTTCTCTGCTCAGCCGGTAATCTGGTAATCTTATTTTTATAGTGAGTGGCATTCGCATAAAAACTCCACTGGAACTCATCACCGCGAAGAATATCTACATTGACATTCGCCTGAACACCTCTGTTGGTCATATCTCCGATATTTCCGTATTTCACATATGAACCCGCATTGGATGGAGGAAGAGGAAGAGCGTAAATCATATCCGAAACTTTTCTTTCAAAATAATCGGCATTCAGACTGATTCTGTTTTTTAAAAGTGAAATTTCAAAACCGGCATTCAGGTTTTTGGAGGTTTCCCATTTTAAATCCTTATTTCCTTGTTTTTTAAGCGACAGAACAGGTTTGTCGTCCCCGAAGTTGTTGATTCCGTAGATATCCTGATACGCATAATAATCTCTGCTGGAACCACTTAAAAGAATGTTGTCATTTCCCTGCTGCCCATAAGAAGCTTTTAATTTTAAAGCATTGATAATACGATTGTCTTTAAGAAAATCTTCCTTTGCGATATTCCATGCAAGTCCTAATCCATAGAAATTTCCCCATCTGCTTTCCGGAGAAAATACGGAAGAACCGTCTCTACGGATATTGGCATTAAAGAAATATTTTCCGTCATAATTATACAATAACCTCGTGAAATAACCTTCTACGGCATATTCATAACCGCTTCCGGATAAGTCGGTAATTTTTACGGCATTGTCAAATGACTGAGAGTCGGGTAGTAAAAGCTGCTGTTTTGATCCTGAGAATCCATCATCTTTTATTTTATTCAGTTCATGCCCTGCAAGGAGGTTGAAGCTGTGATTTCCCAGCTTTTTCTGGTAAGTAAGCAATTGCTGATGGTTCAGGGTATATTTAAAATTAGAACCTTGAGAAATTGTTCCTCCCACAGAAGATGAAGTTCCTCCTGCCGTATTTCCGAACTGCAGGTTTCTGGTATTTTCGAGATAAGCTCCGAAATTATAAGTGAAATCAAGTCCTTTGATGATTTCATAATTTAAACCCAGGTTCAGGTTGGTAATGTTACTGACAGTCTGTGACTTATCTTTCTGAAGGTTTCCTACAGGATTTTCAAACACCGCATAAGATCTTGTGGCTCCGTTGGGACCTTGGCCGTCTCCGTAATCATATAGAGCATTTCCATAACTATCATAAAGCCTCTGGTAATTGTTATCTCTCAGGAAAACAGGATAGAAAGGAGCAATATTTCTGGCAAACTGGAAAGGGTTGGAAAAACCTCCGGTCTCCCCGAAATCCTGCTTGCTGTAAGTGTAGGATAAAGCACTTGTTAATTTTAGCTTTGAAGTGATAGCGTAGTCTACATTAGACCTGATCCCGAATCTTTCAAAACCTGACGAGATTAAATATCCTTTATCATCAAGATAGTTAAGGGAAGTATAAGTTTTCACCTGATCTCCATTAGCATTGATACCTACCGTGGCTTCTCTTCGCAAAGCAGGTCTGAAAAGCAGTTTCTTCCAATCGTCCTGATACAATAATTTTGCATCAGAATTAAAAGAACCATCCTTTGATATCAGCTGATTAAAAGGAACATTATACACATTATATCCAAGTTTTGTCAATGCTGAAAGTCCCACATCATGAGGAGAAGGGCCTGAAGGAACAGCTCCCGGCTGTTTCAGTCTTGCGATTTCACCAATTCTTGCTCTGTTATAATAAGCGGTATAATAATCCTGAGGAGAAGTATAAACCGAATAATCTTCAATAGATCTGAAATTAACCCCTGTTTTTACATCAGCCTCTATACTTACGCCTTTACTTTTTCCTCTTTTGGTGTTCACAATAATAACACCATTAGCCCCTCTGGAACCGTATAAAGCATTCGAAGAAGCATCTTCAAGAAAAGAGATGCTTTCAATATCCGATGCGGCAATACTGTTCAGGTTTCCGCTGTACGGAATGCCATCCAGTACAATTAAGGGGTCACTGGAAGCGTTGATAGAGCCTATTCCTCTCATTCTGATGGTCGGCTGAGAGCCCGGCTGTCCTGAGGAAATCACCTGTACCCCCGCTACTTTTCCTCCAATTCCCTGAAGAATATTTCCGTTTTGAAGATTAGAAAGATCTTTAGCCTTCAGCGACTGTACAGATCCCGTAATTTCTTCTTTTTTCTGCTTCCCAAAAGCTACCACCACCACTTCTTTGATGGAAGTTTCTTTGGAAAGACTGTCTTTGCTTTGTGCAAAACCATATTCCGCGAACAGGAGTAAGGCCAATACACCAAGCTTGCATTGTTTCTTTTTCATTATATTAATCTAGGTTTAAAACTGAATTGTGTATTACTGCTGATCTCCCGGTAAAAAATGTGACTTTCCGCCTCCTTTTTTCAGGGAGGTTATAAAACGAATAGTAAAATTACAGGAGAGGTACCTGGATGAAAGAAGCCTTGAACTCTTTGGCTTTAATTCCTACAGTAATGAATGTATCTCTTAAAAAGTTAGCACATCATCATCATGCACATCATATCAAAGCACATGTCTTGAGAAATGCAGTTGTGCTGTGAAAGGGCAGACATTCCACAACAATTTTGCTGTGCAGAAGCTGCCGTCGTAATGGTGCATAGGTAAGAATTAAAGGTATTCTTATTCATGAGAATAAAGTTTATGATTTTTTTAACTGGGTCAAAATTATCTAATAAATGACGAACCCAGATAAAACGAGAGCATGAGATAAATCATATTAGTCTACTAAATTAGTAGGTTAATTGATTTGAATTAAATTTATGAATCGTAAATATTTGATTTTTAATTAATTAATTCCATGTTTGAAAATGTTAAAAAATGATAAAAAAGTTAATTTTTCAAGTGTGAATTAAATTTAAAATTATAAGTCTATTTATTTTGTAGACTTTTTATTTATTTTATAGCTGTATTTTCATGAGAATAAGGATCAGGAGCTTCATCCTGCTATCCGCTCATACTCCTCGCACCTGGCTGAATCCACTTTCTGCTGCGGGGTAACCGCTGCTATCAGGGCTAAGGATGATTTGAATTATAAGTGATAAATGATCAATGATCAATGATCAATCATAATATAAAATTATCCCAAACCTCTGTGTCAATCTGTGAGATCTGCGGTGATAACAAAAAAAGAAGTCCATCTTTCGATAGACTTCTTATGAAAACAAGATTAAAATATGGATTTATTCTTTCTTAATATCCGGAACTGCCAACGGAGCCTGATCCCAACCACCGCCAAGCGCTCTGTAAACAGCAACACTCGCTTTAAGTTGGTTCACTTTCTTTTCTACAAGCTCAAATTTGGATTCCAGGGCATCCCTTTGGGTTAGTAAAACTTCCATGTAATCAGCACGGGCATATTTGAAGAGGTCGTTGGAAATATCTATAGACTTTGTTAAAGCATTCACTTCCTTCGTTTTGATATTCACACTGCTTTCCAGATTATGAATTTTAGAT
The DNA here is from genome assembly GCF_046614675.1 of Chryseobacterium cupriresistens. Lineage (NCBI taxonomy): Bacteria > Pseudomonadati > Bacteroidota > Flavobacteriia > Flavobacteriales > Weeksellaceae > Chryseobacterium > Chryseobacterium cupriresistens. Next base: position 415,610 of record NZ_JBKKJT010000004.1, read on the forward strand.
AACTGGTTTGCTACCTCAATATAAGCTCCCAAAACAGTCTGCTCATAATGATACACTGCCTGAATCTGTTTCGCATTGGCATTATTATAAGCCGCTTTAATCGCCCTTCTGTTGATCAGAGGTGCTGTAAGTTCTCCCGCAAGAGAAAACAGGAAAGACTGAGGTTTGATGATATACAGTGGATTAAAAGCCTGTAACCCGACTCCTGCAGAAAGATCAAGAGAAGGGTAGAACCTTGCTTTGGCCACTTTAATGTCAAGCCTGGCAGCGGCCAGTTCATATTCAGCCTGCTTGATATCCGGACGGTTTTCCAAAAGTTCAGAAGGAATTCCTCCATACACCGCTTGCGGAACAATAGAATCAAAAGAATTCTGACTTCTTTCCACGGGTTGTGGAAATCTTCCCACCAGATAATTGATCTTGTTCTCCGTTTCAACTATCTTCTGCTGGATGTCATACTGCATGCCCTGAGTTTTCAGAACCTGGGCTTCAAATCTCTGTACTGCCAGTTCATTGGATCGCGCATTCTTTTTTAACTCTTTGATAATATCCAGCGCATCATTCTGAATTTTAATATTCTGATTCAAAATAACCAGCTCATTATCCAGTGCCAGCAGCTCATAATAAGAATCTGCAATCTCAGAAATAAGATGAGTTGTCATGAAATTCTTTCCTTCAATGCTGGCAAGATATCGCTGTACCTGTGCTTTTGTCGCATTATGCAGCTTTCCCCAGATATCCGTTTCCCATTGTGCCTGAGCTCCTACCCCAAAATCAAATAAAGGTTCCGGCATTTCTCTGCCGGGCTCTATTTCAGTATTGGCTTCCATGGCTCCGATATTGGTGTACCGGCTTACTTTGTCTACACCAGCTCCGGCTTTTAAACCTACAGAAGGAAGATATTCACCTTTTCTGGCTTTGATTTCATTTTTAGACATTTCAATTTCCTGAAGAACAATATTCAGTTCCTGATTATTCTGAAGAGCCTGGGTAATCAGTTCCTGAAGATGCGGATCACTGAAATATTCATTCCATTTCATTTTTCCGGTATTGATGGTGTCATTTTCTGCTGAACCATATTTTTCAGGAACAGTTTTGTTCTCAGTACGTTGTGCTATTTCTATAGGTTTACAGGCAGTAAGACTTAATAAGAAGACTGCCAGACCTGCATATTGATATATTTTTCTTTTATTCATAATGGATCATGTCTTCGCTTAATGGAGATTCATCTTCGTCTTTAATCATTTTTTTACCATCAGACCACTTGGCAAATATGTAATAGAGCCCGGGAATTACTATCACTCCGAATAAAGTTCCGATCAGCATTCCGCCCAGTGAGGAAGCACCGATAGTATGGTTTCCGATGGCCCCGGCGCCCCTTGCAAAAACAAGCGGAACCAATCCTGCAATAAAGGCAAAAGAAGTCATCAGGATCGGTCTGAAACGGGCTTTGGAACCTTCTACAGCAGCTTCAAGAATAGAATCTCCTGCTTGGCGTCTTTTCACGGCAAATTCTACAATAAGTACTGCGTTTTTACCCAGTAATCCGATAATCATGATCAATCCTACCTGCGCGTAGATGTCATTTTCCAGTCCCATCGCTTTTAATAACAAGAAAGACCCGAAAACTCCCACCGGTAAAGAGCAAAGTACCGCAAACGGAATAAGGAAACTTTCATATTGTGCCGCCAGAACCAGATACACAAATACCAAAACAACAAGGAATACATAGATCGCTTCATTACCACGTTGCGCCTCATCATAAGACAATCCTTCCCATGCCACTTTGTATCCGTGAGGAAGTGTTTTGGCCGCTGTTTCGTTGATAGCCTGAATAGCATCTGCCGTTGTATACCCTGCAGCCGGAAGTCCGCGGATTGCAGCAGAATTGTACATGTTGTAACGGGTGATTTCATTAGGTCCCTGTGTCTTTTTCATTGTCATGAATGCGGAATAAGGGACCATTTCATCACGGTCATTTTTCACATACAGATTCATGATATCTGTAGGAAGTCTTCTGAATTCCGGGGACGACTGTACATATACTTTGAAGAACTGTCCGAAACGGATAAAGCCCTGTTCATAGGTACTACCGATCAGAATGTTGAGGTTGTCCATCGCTTTTCCGATAGAAACTCCTTTCTGCATCGCTGCATTATTATCAAATACCAGCTCATACTGAGGATAATTAGCCGCAAAAAAGGTGAAGACTCCTGAAAGCTCCTTACGTTTTTTAAGCTGTGCGATGAAATCTTTATTGGCTTTATCAAATTCCTGATAATCGGTAGTTCTGTTCAGATCAAGCAATCTCATGGAGAAACCTCCCGAAGATCCGAATCCCGGTACAGCCGGCGGTTCAAAGAACTCAATGGTAGCTCCAAGGTCTTTTGATTTTTCTTCCAGTTCTTCCATGATCTCCTTCACAGAATGATCACGGTCGTTCCAGCTTTTAAGGTTGATCAGACAGGTTCCTGCATTCGAACCACGGCCTTCCGTCATGATTTCATATCCTGCCAGGGATGATACAGATTCCACACCGTTTACTCCCATACAGATTTTCTGTAATGTTCTGGAAACCTTATTCGTCTGCTCAAGAGTAGAACCCGGAGGAGTCTGGATGATGGCATAGATAGTTCCCTGGTCTTCATTCGGGATAAACCCGCCCGGAAGAACCTTATTGATCATCACAATTCCGGCACAGAATGCGATCAGAATTCCCCATGTTACCACCTTTCGGCTTACGATTTTTCTAAGGAATGAAGCATATTTTCCGGTTACTTTATCAAAACCGCTATTGAATGAGTCTAAAGCTTTGGTGAAAATATTGGCTTTTTTAGGCTTTCCATGGTGGTTTTTCAATAACATTGCGGCCAAAACAGGAGTCAGCGTAAGGGCTACTACCGCTGAAATCACAATAGAACTCGCCATAGTAATCGAAAACTGACGGTAGAAAGTTCCCACCGGACCCGTCATAAATGAAATAGGAATGAATACAGCTACCATCACGGCTGTAATGGCAATAATAGCACCCGCAATTTCACCCATCACTTCTTTTACTGCTTTATAAGGCGAAATATTACTGTCTTCCATTTTGGCGTGAACAGCCTCAATGACAACAATCGCGTTGTCAACCACAATACCGATCGCCAGTACCAAAGCAAAAAGGGTAACAAGGTTGATGGTTAACCCAAAGAATTGGATCACAAAGAAAGTTCCGATCAAAGAAACCGGCACGGCAATAATAGGAATCAGCGTAGAACGCCAGTCGCCAAGGAAAATGAAAACTACAATGGCCACCAGAATAAATGCATCTCTTAAGGTATGTATCACCTGTTCAATAGAAGCATCAAGAAACTGGGATACGTCATAACTGATTTTATAATCAACACCCGGAGGAAAGTTCCCTTTCATTTCTGCCAGTTTCGCTTTCACATCTCTGATCACGTCATTGGCATTACTTCCGTAGTTTTGTTTCAATACAATGGAAGCAGAAGGATGCCCGTCAAGGTTGGAATAAATATCAAAGAATTCACTTCCAAGCTCTACCTTGGCAATATCTTTCAGTTTCACATTTTCACCTTCGGCATTGGAACGCACGATAATATTTTCATATTCTTCCGGTTTGTTGTATTGCCCTTTATAAGTCAGTACATATTCCAGTGACTGTGCTGCAATACCGGAACTTTGTCCGATTCTCCCCGGGCGTCCGATGATACTTTGTTCGCCGATAGCTTTCATCACCTCATCTACAGAGATGTCATAAGCACGCATACGGTCAGGGTTCAGCCAGATACGCATGGCATATCTTCGGCTACCCAGGATCTGCGATTTTGCAATCCCGTGGATACGGTTAATTTCCGGGATGATATTCACCATAGAGTAGTTGTACAGGAATTTTTCATCCATACTTTTATTCGTGCTGTAAAGGTTCACGTACATCAGCATACTGGGCTGAATCGGGTTGACAACAACTCCTTCTTTCTGTACCAGTTCCGGTAATAAAGGCATTACCTGGTCCACTCGGGTTTTTACCAGAACGACTGCCTCATTCGGATCGGTTCCGGGATCAAAGACAACGTTCACGGTAGCTTCCCCGGCACTGGTGGCATCGGTGGTGATGTAACGCATTCCCTGAACTCCATTGATGGCATTTTCAATCGTAATCAAAGATGATTTTACCAATACATCTGCACTCGCGCCGGGATAGGCAATAGAAACGGCTACGGTGGTAGGGGCAATTTTTGGAAACTGTTCCGTAGGAAGCTGCTTCATGGCGATACCTCCCATAAACAGGATCACAACCGATATCACAATGGCGAAAACCGGTCGGTGTATTACTTTTTTAAACATAATGCTGCTTTTGGGTTACTCGGCGTACAGATCCAGGTTCGACATTACTTTTTCAGGCTTTTGGTATTTTGAACTGATCTTTTGATTTTCCTGTACCATTCTAAGACCTTCCAAAAGGATTCTGTCATCCTTTCCAAGTCCTGACGCCACTACATAAATATGCGGTAATTCGGCAGCCACTTTTATTTCTCTTGCATGTACTTTACCATCTTTACCGATCACATAAACATATTTCTTTTCCAGTTCCTCGAAAGTCGCTTTCTGTGGAATCATCATTGCATTGGCATAAGGTGAGGTGATAACGATGTTTCCGGTTTCACCATATCTCAACAGTCCCTTCGGGTTCGGAAAAGTAGCCCTGTAAGCAATATTTCCGGTTTCATTGTCAAAATCAGACTCTATGGTTTGTACGATACCGTCTTGTGTAAACTCTTTGCCATTGGCCATTCTTAAACGTACATGCATTGGATTATTATCCTTTTTGGCATCCATCTGATTAAGATATTCAGCTTCCGGTACATTGAAATATACCCACATTTTGCTGTTGTCGGAAAGTTCAGTTACAAGCTCGCCTTCATCTACAAGGCTTCCTTTACGTACGTGTAGCTTTCCTACAATTCCATTGAAAGGAGCACGGATTTCTGTAAATTTTAAATGGGTATTCATTGAAGCAAGTTCGGCCAGTGCTTTTTCATACCTTGCTTTAGCCATAGCCATTTCCTGAGGGGCAACAATGTTTTTGTCAGAAAGGTTTTTGGTATTCTGATATTCGATTTGCGCGTATTTGGATTCCGCTTTGGCACGGTTTACATCAGATTCATAAAGATTAGGCATGATTTTGAACAGCAGCTGCCCTTTTTGTACAAACTGCCCTTCATCTACATAAATAGACTGGATGTATCCTTTTTCCTGAGCTCGAAGCTCAATATGATTAATAGAACGGATTTGCGCAACATAATCTTTGTTCACCAAAGTATCTTTGATAAGCGGGCTTGTTACGTTGAATGACGCTGCTTCTGTTTTTTCCTTTTTTTCAGATTGACAGCTTACAAACAAGAGAATAAGGCACAAGTTGATATACATGAGACTTTTCTTGACCATGATAATATATTGTTTTATAATAATTTATAATTGAAAAAATAGTGTCATCGGCTCTCATAACAGAGTATGAAAGCGGATAAGGTTTTCGAAAAAATTAGTATAAATCACAGTCGGATGACCCTGTACTGGAGGTACAGATCATCATGTAAGGTCTTTAAATGTTCTGATTGGGCAAGTGAAACAGCGATTTGTCTGTTGTGAAATGTAGTAACGAAACCTGAAATCAGATGCCAGAAACCATCTTTGAAAAGGGCAAGAAGCTCGGTAGAACCGGAGGTCTCTACGTTGTCATCATTTTCATTGTCGTTTTCAGAAAGATTAGCTCTGATTTTGTTGTACAGGGGATGGCTGACACTGTAAGTATCATGAGCTTCATTATTTTTAAGAAAGGCAAAAGAGTCTTTGAAGCTCTTTTTTTCGTGAACAAGAAGATCGGTGGTAAAATGAAGATCGGAAGAAATATCCGTTGAAATATACTGCTGAATTTGCCCATAATACCATCCTAAAACGGTAAGCATCGCAAATAACAAGCTGTACAAATATTGATAAAATCTTTTCCGCATCCCAGAGACAAAGGTAATTAAACTTAAAAATAGGTGCAACGGCTAAAGATTAAAAAAGTGTTAAAAATTAGGCTGTTTCATTGAAAAAATAAATGAAATTGCGATGAACTAGGTTGTGAGCATCCATAATCCTTCACCAAACTGTTTAAAAATAATACCAGTCTTTCTCCTCTGCATTTCAGAACCTCTTTCCCGTAAAGAAGGATAAATAATCTTTGATCAATATTAGTCTGCAGCATTGATGTTGCATACTTTTTATTTCATTATAATTACCTGGAGATTTTAAAAATTTTAATATTATTTTTGAATTAGCTTTATTTTGCACAATTTTTGCTGTAAAAAGCTACTTTTAACGGTTAAAGCATAGCCGATAGTACAAAAAATTCCTCCAATATTTATTATGATGAAAAAATACCTTATATATATATCACTTTTTGGAGCACCCTTATTTTGGGGGCAAGGTAAAGTGACCGAAAAATCTGCATACCAACAGAAACTGGCATTATCAGAGACAGAAAATGCATTAATGGCATTTGATGCTGATATAAAATTGTCCGATGAAGAAATCGCTTTGGATAAAAAACTATTCCAGATTCGTAAACAGTTTCTCAGTGATTCGGAAGCAAAGAAAATATCTTTATATAACAGCTCTTTTAATGAATTAAAACCATTAATAGAAAGCAGCAAGCTGTTTGAAATTCTTCAGACAATGCCGAAAGGAGGTTTGCTGCATACCCACAGCGGTGGAATAACAGATGTGAAATGGATCATTTCAGCTGCAAGGAAATATGAGGAATGTTATGTTTACGATCAGAAAGACAACAATCAGTTCATTTTCGGACAGCTGGCCTTTTTTGAAAAAGGAAAAGTCCCGGCCGGATTTGTAAACCTTGATAAAAAGCTTACTTCGAACCCTGGTTTTGAAAAAGAACTGCAGGATCTTCTTACGCTGAAACGTGATAGCCTTTGCTCTTATACAGATTATTGGATTGAATTTGAAAAACGTTTTAAACGTATCAGTTTACTGCTTCCATACCGTCCTTTCTTTAAAGCATATTATCTGAAAGGATTTCAGGATTTGATCAAAGACAACGTACAGCACGTAGAAATCAGATATATCTTTGATGAGCTTTATGATTTTCAGCATGGAAAATATCCTTTGAAAACTTCTGTCACAGATCTGCAGGACATTCTTAAAGAAGTACACCAGTCAGATCCGCAGTTTACCCTGAAACTGATCTATTCAAGCTTTAAATTCCTCGATAATGAAAGTATCGGGAAACAGCTGGAAACGGCATTTAAAATGAAGAAAGAATTTCCGGATATGATCTCAGGCTTTGACCTTGTAGCGGATGAAGCAGCAGGTCATCATATCAGTTTTTTTGAAAAAAGCTGGGCAAAAATGAATGAACTTAGTACAAAGTATAAGGTAGAGCTGCCTCTTTTCCTTCATGCCGGAGAAAGCAATTCTATGTTGAATACAAATGTTCTGGATGTAGCACCGCTCAATAATAAAAGAATCGGTCATGGACTGAATCTCATCTATTTTCCAAAAACCATGGATCAGATCAGAAAACAGGATAAATTGGTGGAAGTGAGCCCGATCAGTAATCAGATCTTAGGATATGTAAGTGATCTGAGGAATCATCCGGCAAGAGTTTTATTAAGTAACGGAGTACAGTGTTCCATCAGCAGTGATGACCCTTCTGTCTATGGATATACCGGTCTCAGCTATGATTTCTGGGTAACACAGGTGTATTGGGAGCTGGATGTGAAAGCCCTGAAAAAACTGGTTTTCAATTCTATTAATTATTCTTCTATGAATGATAATGAGAAAACGAAAGCTGCAGCTTACCTGAACCAGCAGTGGAATGATTTTGTTCAGAAAACAAATCAGAAATTAAATTAATAGGATTCTTCCTGTAAAAATAAAATCGCATTATTGACCTCAATAATGCGATTTATCCTTTTAACAGATACATCTGTTACTTTTTAAACTTTGCTTTGGATAATTCTTTTTTTACAGATGTACTCAACTTTGGCGGACTTACTTTAGTCAGAGCCAAAGACTCACAGCCATTGAAAACAGCAAAACGTTTTACGGTTTCTACGAAAGGTTTTAGCCATAACCCTATGTCTACAGTATTGTTTTCAATATGCAGATGAATAAGCTCCAGTTTTTTTTCCTTTCTATGCGCTTTACAGTCAACCCTTCCGATAAACTGATCCCCAAACAGTATGGGTAAACAGAAATAGCCGTATTGTCTTTTTTCTTTTGGAGTATAGCATTCCAGGCGGAAATCAAAATCAAAGATCTGTTTGATTCTGTCCCGATGGATAATAGCGTTATCAAACGGAGACAAAAGCCAGATATTGGAATTTCCGGGATCAAATGTCTTTTCAAGAACATGGTTCAGCATAAAGACAGAAGATAATCCTTCTGTTTTCACCTGAGATATCAATCCTTCTTCAAGCATTGTCTGCAAGACCTTATTGACATCTTTCTTTACATCATTTCCCTTCCGAAGGTGTGTGATCTGCTTTAATGTAGTAAATCCATAAGCTCTCAGATTGGTTTTTACCAGATATTCTGCAAACTCAAGTGGAGTAGGTTCTGTAGTATCAATAGAAGAAGGTAAAACCCTCTCGGTGAGATCATATGTTTTCTGCATTCCCACACGTCCGCTTATCATCAGGTCTCCCTGCATGAAAAGTCTTTCAAGAGCCAGCTTGGCAGGTTTCCAGTTCCACCAGCTTCCTGTCTTATGGCTTTCATTTTCAAAATCTCTCGCTCTTTTAGGGCCTTCGTTACGAATGGTGTCTCTCACATATTCCATTACCCTGTGATCAGCATTGTAGTAACGGGATTCTCCTCTTTTAATCATCAGCATCTGAGGCAAAACATACCGGAAATCCTGCATAGGAAGATAAGACGCAGCATGAAACCAGTACTCAAATACCTTACGTTCTTCTACCAGTTCCTCCAGATAATCTGCATGAAAATCAGGGATTCTTGTCCAGAGAGTATGATGATGAGCACGCTCCACCATAGATAAAGTATCGATCTGTATATATCCAAGGTGCTCCAAAGCCTTAAGAACCGCATCTTTTCCGGTTCCGAAAGGCGCGTGTTGCGTTAATCCCTGGCTATCCAGTGTTGCAAGTTTCAATTGTCCTGATGCCAACTTCTTTTCCATATTTGAAATTCGGAGAAACAGCTTTTAAGATGTTTCTATCAAATATAGTGATTTAAGGGAAAAGCACTGAACAGGATCTGTTAATACTCGGGGCGGCTGGTTAAAATCAGTTGTTTTGACGATTATCTCTTTTCAGCTCCCTTTCAATTTCATTCACATAGGGAAGGGGAGTAAGGTAACTTTCTTCAATATATTGTCTGATACTTTCATCCGTTTTTTTGTTAACCTTCCTGATGAAAAGCTGATTACCGGATTTTAATGATTGAATATAATTGAATGTATTCTGTGTATTTTGAAAAAAGGAGGTCTCAAGTACTGCTCTTTTATCATCATTGACGATAATATCATTGAATGATGTGTTCATAAGAACAGTCTGAAAAAATGAATCTGCAGGTAAAAAAGTATGAAGATAATAGTCTTCAAAATCCATTACCATTTTGTTGTTGGTTAAAAATAAGCAGGTTTCTCTTGTAAACATAAACCATTTACCACCTATATAAGGAATCACATCTTTCATAAAAGATCGTTTGTAGATGAAAGACGAGATCATATAAGCCAATTCCGTAAAGTGATTTTGTATTCTTTTCAGCGTGTCGGGTCTGTAAAACTTCTGATCATAATAAAAAAGATAATTCCTGCCTTTATTGATGGTAAGAAATTTACGGATAATATTTTGTGATTTCAGTGGATAATCTTCACCGCTCAGATTGATAAAATAATCCCATTCTTTACTTGCATTCAGGAGAAATTCCATAGCGTTCAATTCTGCCTGAACGATGTTGAAACCTCCCGAAACTATATTCATACTGTCCAGAATATAGACATTGGGAAAATGAACGATATAAAGTTGTATTTCTTCAATGAACTCTTGTTTCGCTTTTTTATCAATATGGATAAGATAAAACTGATCCCTTGTATAGATTTTCTCAAACATGTTTTTAAATACTTCAGGTTTATGATGTATCATAATGAAATAAGCAATTCTTACATGTGGGCCAGAATGGGATTCTAATATTCTGGGAGAAGGTTGGGGGATGGGGGAAGAAGTTTGCATATTCCGGAGTTTAAAATCATCCGCGTCAGCAAACAATTTGATTAATTGGCAGAAGGTACGAATAAATTTTTGATAATCAATTAATTAAATAAAGTTATGTTCGTTTTTTTTATTGTAGGTTTGCAGTACATTTATAAAAAACAGGTCACTGCCTTTGCTATTCTGTCATAGTTTAAATCACTTTTTTCTTTCAGTTTTGCTTTTTCAGCTACCAATTTATAGTGTTTGTTTTCATAACGGGAATAAGAGATTATAAAGTTCTATTGTAGATAAGAGCGACACGTTATTGCCGGTTAACCATAATATATTTAAGGATATTATGATAGCTGAAGCAAGAAAAAGATGAGCAGAAAAGAATTCTCTTTTGTGTATCATTATAATACTCCAATTCAAATTCTGCCCAGCAGGTTTGTTTGTAAAATACCGGAATCCGGAATTATAATGAATTTTAAAAATTTAAATCTAATCAATCCTATTATCCGTGCGGTGACAGAAGCAGGATATTCCAGGCCTACTGAGATACAGTATACTGTGATTCCACATATTTTAGCAGGAAGAGACATTATAGGATCTGCACAAAAAGGTGCCGGGAAAACAGGTGCTTTTGCTATGCCTATTCTGCAGCTGCTGAAAAGACAAACTCCGGATCATAAAGAAATACGGACTTTAATCCTTACTCCAACAAGAGAATTGGCAATACAGATAGAAGAAAATTTAAAAATTTACAGTAAGTATCTGCCATTATCCCAGCTTTCCATTTATGAGGGCGTTTCCATTGGCAGCCGGCTTGCAGCACTCCGAAAAAGGGTAGATATTCTTATAGCAACACCCGCAGGACTGCTTGATGTAGAAAATCAGAGACATATCGATCTTTCTAAAATTGAGTTATTTGTTTTGGATGATGCAGATAGGATGCTTGAAATGGGATTCATTAATCATATAAAAAAAATATTGAATCTGGTTTCCCATAAAAGACAAAACATGCTTTTTTCTGCAACAATGCCGGGAAGTTTAAAATATTTTGCCAAAACAATTCTGAATAATCCCATAGAGATTATTGCAGATCCGGCTTCTTCAATACCCCAGATGGTGAAGCGCCCGGACCTTAAAAATATTCAACCAATGATGGGAAATACAATACCTGTCAGAATATCATAAATAAAATCTGTAGCGTTTACAGATCATAATACACAATTTTTAATAACAATTACAATGCAAGAAGGCACCGTAAAATTTTTCAATGAAGCAAAGGGCTTCGGTTTTATTACTCCGGCAGACGGAAGTAAAGATATATTTGTACATTCTTCAGGATTAAACACAAGAATGATTTGCGAAAACGATAAAGTAGTTTTTGAAGTACAAAAAAGCGATAAAGGTTTAAATGCTGTTAATGTAAAGTTAGCATAATAAAAATCTTGCTTGCAGATAGGTTAGAATAACATTCTTTGCCATATCAAGGTTCGTATTTTACATTTTTTCTCATTCAAAATTCATGAAACTTCAGGATCTGGATATTGTTTGAAAGAACATTGATGTAATGTAGATTATTTTTATTTTTTATTTTCATTATGTTCATTTGCCTCTTGCTTATATGTGAGAGGTTTTTCTGGGATTTAAGAAAATAAGGGCGCAATTGGTCTGAATATTGACACATTAAAACCGGATGCCCGGAAAATAAATAGGCAGACTTGATTTACACTTACCACAGTAATAATAGATGAGCTGTACATATTTAATCCCTCAAAAGGTTCAGAAAAGATATGATTATTATTAATAATTTTAATGAGTATAAGTCCCTTGAAGGGCAGACGTTAGGTGATTCTGACTGGCATACAATAAATCAGGATCAGATCAATAGATTTGCCGATGCAACCCAGGATCACCAGTGGATTCATACGGATCAGGAAAAGGCAGAAAAAGAAGGCCCTTTTCAATCAACTATTGCTCACGGGTATTTAACATTATCCCTGATTCCCTATCTCTGGAAACAGATTGCAGATGTGAGAAATGTAAAAATGGAAATCAATTACGGAATAGAAAACCTTAAGTTTGGAGAAGCTGTCCCTGTAAATAGTGAAGTAAAACTGCAGGCAACCGTAAAATCTGTGGTTAACCTCAGGGGAACTGTAAAAGCAATTGTGGAGGCCAGACTTCTAATTAAAAATCACGTAAAACCTGCTTATACAGGGGATGTTATTTTTCTTTATCACTTTAAGGATTGATTGTTTTTGAGTGTGTAAAAGGTTGGTATTTAATATTTTATTAGTTAATGAGCTACCATCTGGTCGAGTCTGTAAATAAATTCTTCAATTTCCATTTGCCTGGCATTGGCAAAACCTTTATCGGTACCGATTTTTTTAAACCCACATTTTTCCAGAATTTTTTGTGAACCCAGATTATCAAAAAGCAACACGGCCAAAACAGGCCTTGTGGTTTCCGTGGCTTGATGGTCAGTATTATGTCGTACGTACAAATGCCTATAGGCTACAGTAAAAATACCCGGCTTCAAAATCGGAAATTTATACCCTAAAATCCGTTCTTTTTTCACCGTTACTTTGGTATGTTCAAAAGAAGCTTCGAAACCCTGAACAACGGCAGCATCCGAAAAGCCAGCAAAAAGAGTAGGAACATACCAAATGTTATTATCATGAAAAATCCAGAAAATGTTGCTCCCTTTGTAGAAGCATCACAAATTATCACAGAACTGAAAGACAGAGCAAATGATATTCTTTCCAGTGTTTTAAGTACAGACCTGTCTGCGATCACCATCAACGGTAAAGGAAATTTTCCTTACTACTGGCAGGATCCGTCTAACCTGAAGTTTAATAAAAAAACTTACGACTGGATCTCTTCCAACCTCAGAGCCAATACTGAGCCGGTACAGCTGGATCAGGTATTTACCAATTACTTTATTGATGCTTTCTCAAAAGTCAACTATTCTCTATCTGTAGAAGATACAGCTGTGCTGAATGACGCCCATACAAGAGCTACAGATCAGCAAATGGCCTTGCTCAATGCCTGGGTGGCCGCTTATAATACGCTTCCTCCTGCTACTGACACCATGCAGCCTATTGATATTATTATGGATAAAATCGCTACAGAATGGGCGAATCCCGCTACTACTTTGTACCAGATTCAGAAAAGCGATAACCTTGATGCTTTACTGAATAAGACACCGGCGAGCGGAAAACCTATTATCCCGGTATTAGCCAGTTATCTGGATGCGCTGGGGGCTACCATATCCTTGCAGAACAATGTGACAATGAATAATGGATACTTATCCAAAGCCTTAAAGAATGTACAGAATCCTAAAAAGGAAAATGGCGGACTGCTGCTGAATGACGACAGTATCTTACCGGCTTTTGAGGTGACCACTCCGCTTGACCAGATTTTAAATGGTCTTAAAAATACGTCTCAGACCGCTCAGATCGATATGGAAGTAAGCCGTGAATCTGATAGCCGTTTCCGTGTTTCCGTAGAGGGAAAAACGGGTTTTTCTATTCCTATCTTTGATTTCTTTACTTTAGGAATTGGAGGCAATGCGAACTATTTCAGTGAAAATATTGCCACAAGCAAAAACTCCATCAAAATATCAATGATGTTTACAGGAGTTACCCTGGTAAACTTTGGACCAAAAGATTTTAATATTGCCGGCAATATGTACTGGGCATGGTTTGACCCTATCCGTAAAGCACAGATCAACAGCAGAGACAAAGAGGAAGAAAAACATATCTCGGGATACAAATTTTCTCCGGATCCGGGAATGAAATTCGGACCTGAAGGACCTTTCGGTTTACTGAACGGGGTGGCCATTTCCAATTATCCTACGGTAGAAATCACTGTAACAGGTGAAGATTATAAAAGTATTCAGAAAACCTTTGAACAGTCTTCTTCTGCTACGCTTTCTTTCTTGGGAATTCCTTTGGCAAGTGTTAAAGAATCTACCTATTCTTCTTCCTTCTCTGTGGATCAGTCAAAATCTACGATCAAGATCACACTCAGCCCTCCGCCAAGTCTGGTAGCCGGTAATAATAGAGATTCCATAGCGTGGGTTCTTGGTGCTATTGTGGATTATCCTGCGGAAGTGAGTGATGATGTTGAGCTTCTTAATAATGAAGAGTTAGTAGCTAAAGGTGCGTATCCTAACTACCAGCTGTATAAAGATAACTTCGGAACGACCTATTGTTCTGTGAAAAAAGTAAAATCACATGCGGTAGGTGCTACATGGGTAAGTGAATGTCTTGCCGCCCATCCGGGTACAAGTCCTGCAGGAAAACCATGGACAAGCCCTAAACAATCCGGGGTGATCTGGCCATAATCAACCAAAAATAAATAATAAAAACAGACTGTCTCAACAAGACAGTCTGTTTTGTTAGATTTTATAGTAAGGTCTTCTTACTCTGTCAATTTTCAAAATTTTTGCTGTTCGGAGCCAGGGAGAATTTAAAGAATAGGGAAATTAAAAACTATTTGACCAGAAGATAGATTCCAACACCAATAGCGGCATAAGCCGTAACGGTAAGAATATCAGCAATAGGCTGTGAAAAGCGTTTTTCTGCAATTCTTTCGCTGTTGATCTGATTCTTATGGAACTTCAGACTTTTTTTAGCGTTACGAACCGGATGTACTACCAGACTGTCTCCTTCCCATCGGTCAACAATTACCTTATAGCTTTTGTTGTCAACTTCAATTTTAACATTTTTACCGGCGGCCAGTTTCTCCTGAATATTCACAGGTGCAGGTTGGGCAATCAGACTTTGTGGTGCTGGGTTTGAACCTGTCATTTCTGCAGAAGTATTATTCGCTGCAGCGGTATTTTTTTTAGGAGCCTGATTATTGTCAGCAGCCGGAACCGCTGGTTTTTTTACCTGATAGGTATAGCAGCTGGTAAGAGTACATAATATAAGGATGAAATAAAAATTCTTTCGCATAAGCCAAATTTAAGAATTAAACGGAATATTTGGGAGTTTCTTTTGAAAGATGATGTTTTTTTTGAAGATTCCTATTGTTTACTATGCAAAAGGCTTCTTCATAGTAGCAAGCTCAGGTAAAAAAGACAAAGTACAGTTTTTCCTGTGCAGTATAATTCCGACACAAAAGGCACAAAAGTTTAAACACTTTAGCTTTTTCAAAACCAACCTTATTTGTGATAAGTACACCTGAGTTTTGTGAAAATCTTTGGTTTTCATCTTATGTAGGCTTTTCTGCGGTATTATTTTAAACTAACCTAAGTGAATGTAAGTGTTTTAAATAAAACCTTTTTATGACTTTTTTGGTTTTATAAAGTGTAAACAGCTTTGTTTTTAGAATGTTGGCTTTTTACTACTAAAAACCAGATCAAGGTCGTGAGAAAAAACTCAACAAGAAAACAAAAACAGATCTGTCACTTTTTAGATCAATAGTTAGAACAATTTTAAAACGGACGAAAAATATATCCCATTTATATCGCATATATACTGGATAAATGCATAATTGATGTATGTAAAATTTGTTGAAAGTGTATCATTGATGTATATAGATATTGTTGGTGTACCCTCTTATCTCATTACTTTTGCGCCAACAAAATGATCAAATAATGAAAAAAAAACTTCTATTACTTGGAGGCTTAATAATTAGCCTTCAGGTGTTCTCTCAAGTAGGTATCAACACGCCAGACCCTCAGGCCAGCCTGGATGTAGTAGGTAAGCCCACATCTACAAATGTATTCGACGGTATTATCGCGCCCAGAATTACTGGAGCACAACTCAGAGCAAAGACATATACTCAAAAACAACAGGGAGCATTGGTATATGTAACAGCTGCAGATACAGCTCCCGGCGGGCAGACAGCAGAAGTAACCAGCACCGGGTATTTTTATTTTGACAGCAAACTGAACCGCTGGCAAAAACTGAACTCGGGAACTATCGCCGCAGGGGATCCTACAACCGATGCTTTCATAGATGATCCCGCCAATACAATGGTGAAATTAGGAGCATCTTCTACCGGAACTGCCAGATCTTCAAACACCGATTTCGTTATTAAAGACAACGGAAAAGTGGGAATAGGGACTCAATTACCTGAGGCAGGCCTGCATATAAAAGAAAACGGCAATACTGACAGTAACCAGTTGAAAGTTCAGTCAACGAATAGCTCTCCATTAATTAATCTGGAAAGAACAGGAACTAATAACTTATCTGCCGGAGCAGAGCTTGGAAAATTATCCTTTAATGGAAAGATTTCAGGAGCTAACTTCCCATTAGCAGGGATAAAAGCCAATTACTGGGGTAATGGGGCAACCAATTCTTCATCTCTTACATTTTCTACCAGCGACCGACCAGCTGTCTTAATTAATGAGAACGGAAATATGGGAATAGGACGTATTGATGCCAATTATGCAATGTCTCCTACACAAAAACTGGATGTAGACGGAAATGTAAGATTCAGAGGTGTTCCATCATCCACAATGAACAGCACAGACATGTTGATGGCATTGGATGCTAATGGAGTTGCTAAAAAAGTAGACATCACAACACCGGCCAGTGTTTTGGTTGCGACAAGAACCGGACCTTCTGTAAAATCGGGAGATGGCTCCTCCGCCATCATGTGGTTTGAAAATACCCGTCTTTCTGATAATACCTATCTGACAAGAGTTGATAACGGTACCTTTCAGGCAGTCAAAACAGGATTATACACAATAAGTATCACAGCCCACTTTGACCAGGTTCCTGACGGAACGTTAGCACAAAACCACTACAGAGGAGTAACGGTTGGGGTAAGAACTACAGCAAATAAACTTACCCAGCATTATGGATCCAATTATATGGGAAATGGATACACCAATATTACTGCTGTTTTTGTATTAAATGCAGGTGAACAATTTCATGCATACAGCCAATGTGATAAAGGTGGGTCATACAGACAGATGGAAGCTACGATGTCTGTTGTTTACACACCTTTATAATAAGTATCTTAAAGATATTGCAGTTATATAAACACTACTTTTAATAAAGGTAAGCAGCTGTTCTGGTCAACTTTATAATTGCCTTTCAACTGCAAAACTAGAAAACCCTTTTCAGAAACAGAAAGGGGTTTTGTTGTTTTTAGAATATTTGATTTATAATGCTGAAACCACACGAAAGTATTCGCGAGACTGCGGGGAGAAGCCTTGTAGAGTAGGGATACGGTTTTCCGTAATTGAGGTTTTATAATCTCATTTATTTTTGCGAATAAAAGCTAATATGATACTAACCATAATTAATATATCATTTGGTATTGGTGAATTTTTTTCAACAACATTCTTAATCTTGATTATCTTGTCATCCTGTGCATATCTTTATAGGATTTCTAAAAAGTACCAGAAATCTAAATATGCAATTTCATCTCTTGCAGTCATGTTGATATTACATTTAGTCGCTTTTCCTTTCTTATATACTTTAATGCTTAAAAGTAACCCAAATAGCTTTGAATTTAAAACGGCGATTCATGATAATCGAAAACAGATAGTGTTGAATGAGTGGATTGATGATTCTAAAGATATTCCCTCTCAGATTAAAGCTCTTGAAAATATCAAACTGGCAAATTATACAATCTTAAACAAATCGTTAAAAGAATTAGAGCAATTAACTTTTACAGAGAATCATATATTACATTCAGATTTTGATCTTAATATTCCTGGAAGGAATTTTATGGCAACAATTTATATATTTGATAAAAAGGGGGTTTTAAAAAGGAAATTTACAAAGACTGGTGGTCAAAACGAATTGGATTCTATGAAATTTGGTAGCGTAATCACTCATGATATTAGTTATTTAAAAGATAAACTCCACTACTACAAAGTTAAAAAAGTTGAGTTAGACAAAAATAATTTTTGGACTTATGCAACATTACTTCCCTATAGCGCATCTTCTTTATTCACAGGAAATATGTCTCCATTAACACCTATAGCCAATATATTTTATACAATTCATTATATCATAATCTATTGTATTGGTATTGGCGTTTTCCTTCATTTTCTGATTAGAAATCTGGAATTAATTATTAGAAACCGAAAATCTTAATTTAAACTATAATGTCGAATGGCTTTGCTGAAGGGATTAGCCACAAATAGGTTTCTCCTTATCCATCTGGGCAAAGCCTCCTGACTCTGAGCTTGCCAATAAATACTTTAAAGAATTTTCGTTGAACTATTGCAAGACGGTAGTCTGTGGTAGATTAGTATAAAAATGAGAAAGGTAGCGGTATCTTTATGGCTACTATGATTTGCGGCTTTCTTCTTCAAAATAAAATAGAGAGACTATCTCAGTCTCTCTACTTTATCATTTTAAAACCTGCTGATCATACAGGATATTATCATCTTCATCAAAGCTTATGATCAGAACTTTATATTGCTTGGCGCTGTCGTTATTAAAGAATTTAATTCTTGGAGGAACGTAGTCGCTGTCAAACAAATCAGGGTTCCAGTAGAGGGTTTCGCGGGTATCATTTTCAATTTTTTCCGGAGCATCGTCATCGATCATTTCAATAGGGAACTCTGAAGGTTTATCATATCCTTTGATGATTGATACATTGTTCTTCTTCAATTCTTTTTCATTACTTTTAGATTTCATATTCCCCTTCATGGTATAGATGGCTACGGCATCGCCTATTAATCCGGATCCTTTAATGATCTTTACCATCGCAATATTATTAACCGGAAGACTGGTAATCATGGTAGGATCGGTCTGTATTTCATCCAAATAGAGCTTAGCCTGCTGCCCGCGGATATAAGGAACGCTTGCTCCTGAGTTATTTTTCTGAAATGTCAGGCCGGCAGCTCTTCCCTGCAGCCAGTCTAAAATATTGCTTGATCCTGAAATATGCTGGTCTTCATTAACGAAATCAAATACTGTAGAATTGACAGAGCTGAACATGCCGCTAGACAGTTGTTTATCAAGCTCCGCTTTCGGATCTTTCTTTTTTCCTACTAAAGCTACCGCCTGGATTTGTATATCGTTACTCTCTTTCTTTTTATTATTTTTCTGAGTATTGATCGCTCTGGAAATGGTTGGAGGCAGGCTTTTATTTTTGTCGGTTTTTACCAGTGTATATTGGGTTGCCGGGAAATTGCCTGTAAATGGGGAGGGAGTCACTAACGGTTCTATGGTAACAAACAAATCATCATTTCCCGATTCTTTATTTTCTGAATTCACAAAGGCCGAGATCTCCAGCGGTTCATCATTATTGAGGTTGTTTAAATAGATATACCCATTCTGATCTGTTTTGAACTGACCGAATACTGGCTGATTTTCACCCGATTTTGATAATAAATTGACCGCCGAATTGATCATCAGGGCATTGTTTTTAATAGGTTTCACCCTGTAAGACAGATATTGCTGAGACTGTGTTTTAATGGTGGGTGCCGCGCCGCTGAGTACAGAATTCCAGTCGAATCTTTTCCAGTTTTCTGAAATAAGCAGGGCGTCCAGCGCTTCAGTGTTGGCATTTTTAGAAAAATATTGCGCCGGGCTGTCTATTCTTGTTGTAAAATCTCCCGTCAGCCAAAGTCTGCTCAGAATATTTTCCTCTTCAGGAGTCTGGCTACCGTCATCTTCACTCACCAAAACCGTGTAATGTTTAAAATAAGACTCGGGGGAAAGATCAATACTATTGAATGCTCTTGGCGTTGGTTTTAAGCTTTGGCCTATTATTTCTGCTTTCTCAATTTTTAGATCAGCAGGTTTTATAAAGCAAAGCCTTTTTGCCACGATATTGTCCTGTTCATCAAAAATAACCAACTGTAAAATACCATTCGCACCATTACTTACTTTTGTAGGAATGAGACTTGATACATCACTCGTCAGATGGTTGATATTGGCTCTGTAAGCAAGATGGTTGTTGATGAGTCCTACAACTTTATAACCCTGAAGCTGTTGTTTCAGATGAATACCTTTTATGTTGTATTTTATCCCTTCTTTGGAACTTACAACCTCTATACTCAGACCGCTGTCTGCAGCTTGCGGCAGATCAATGGTCTGGCTTTTTCCTTTATTATCCTGAATAATGGCCTGGTATTTTTTTCCTGATGCCGGAGTTATTGTAAAGGAAGCCACATTTTTATCAAAAGATTTGAATGTAGTAACAGGAGTGTTGGGAGCTTGAATATCAATTATTTTTCCGGACCAGCTCTCCGGGAGGGAAGAATTACCCGATAACCTTACAGCAAATTTGGTAGAGGTGCCGTTAATGAAAGTTCCGCCTTCCGGAAATACTTTGGCAGACCAGTCGGAATTTTTTGCAATAACCAATGATTCTGCAGAGTTCGGATTGTAAACCGGAATGGTTTTGACAATCTGAAAATCTTCATTGAAATTGGTCATATAAGGAGTGTATGCTCTCATAAAATAAACCTGTTCCGGGAGATCTTCTTTCAGTTGAAAATCCCCGCTGCCTTCCCCGTTCGTAAGAAGTACAGTTTTCCAGTCGATTAATTTTTTATCAACATTGTAAAGCTCTACAAATAGGGTAGTAGAGAGTGGCGACCGGTTGTAACCGTTAAATACAAAACTTTTAAACCAGATTTTATCACCAGCTGCATATTGTGATTTGTCGGTAAGTATATATACTTTCTCCTGCTCGTAATGATCCTCAAGATTGGTAATTGCTTTTTCCAGTCTGGTTTGTGCCAGTATAGGCTGTACCATTGAAAGAAGCATTACACAGAATATATTTTTCATAGAAATCTCAGCACATTTTAATTCTTTGCTAATGTAATCATTTAAAGACTTCCGGAAAGGTTAAAAACTTATAATTATCCAATGTACAGGCTATTTTTTACTAAAGTTTTTACTTGCAGAACTACCGGTGTTTTTTAACAATATGATGTTTTATAAAACAATACAGTCTAATAAAATCACCCGACAAAATTGATAATTTTCTCAATAAGGTGAGATGTGGTACGTTAAAACCGCAAATATAACCTATCTTTAATTATATGAATTGAAGAAACTTACAGATATGCGGAAAGTGATCCGGTGTCGGCAAGATAGTTGTACTCAATGAACGACCAAACAGAATATAAACTATGAATGTACAGTTAAAACAGAATTGTCATTTTAAAAATGACGGTGCCGATAATTTCGGTTCGGACATTTTAAAAGGATTGTCCGCTCATCCGAAAAAATTATCTTCAAAATATTTTTACGACAAAACAGGCGATCATCTCTTCCAGCAGATTATGGCGATGCCGGAATATTATCTTACCAATTGTGAACTGGATATATTTCAAAATAAAACAGAGGAACTTGTAAAAGCAATTTCCAATATCAATGAATCTTTTGATCTTATAGAACTGGGAGCTGGCGATGCGATGAAATCATCTTACCTTCTCAGAAATTTAGTAGAGAAAGGAACAAACTTCACCTATATGCCTATTGATATTTCTGGAAATATTCTTTCTGTTTTGCAGGAAAACCTCAAAAAGAGCCTGCCTGAACTGAACGTTTTACCGTTGGAAGGAGAGTATTTTGATATGCTTGATAAAGCCACCGGGATTTCAAAAAGGAAAAAGGTAGTTCTTTTCTTAGGCGGGAATATAGGGAATATGGAAAGTGAGGAAGCCGCCCATTTCTGCAGTGAAGTGAAAAGAAAACTGAATTCCGGGGATCTGTTTCTTGTAGGGTTTGACCTCAAGAAAAATCCACACACCATTCTTGCTGCTTACAACGATCCTGCGGGAATTACCGCTTCATTCAACCTAAATCTTCTTACAAGAATCAACCGCGAATTGAAAGCAGATTTCAAGGTGGAAAATTTCCAGCATTATCAAAATTATGACCCGGTTTCAGGAGATTGCAGAAGTTTCCTGGTAAGTCTTTGTGATCAGGAAGTTCATATAGGAAACTGTTTATTTACCTTCAAAAAAGATGAATTGATTGATATGGAGATCTCCCGGAAATTTTCTGAACAGGATATCAGAAAACTGGCTGGCGACTCGGGTTTTCATATTCTTGCTGAAATTAAAGATTCTAAAAACTGGTTTGTAGATTCTATCTGGATGGTATAATTTAAAATGATTTTTTATGAAAAAAGATGCATTACCTGTAAAGGCAAATCCTTATAAAGACTGGGTTAAGAAATACTTTGAAGTCAGAAATCGTTCCGTTGAAATTTGCAGTCCTCTGGAAATTGAAGACTATGTAGTTCAGCCCGTAGTAGATGTGAGTCCTCCGAAATGGCATTTGGGACATACCACCTGGTTTTTTGAAACTTTTATTTTACAGTCCAATTTTCCAGGGTATGAAGTTTTTGATCCTCAGTATAATTTTGTGTTCAACAGTTATTACGAAACCATCGGTGCCCGTGTTATCCGCACCGACAGGGGAAACCTGAGCCGTCCATCTGTTTCTGATGTCTTTAAATACCGGGAATACGTGGATCAAAAGATGGATGAATTTCTTCAAAGCGGATATCTTACACAACCATTGGAATCTCTGCTGGAATTAGGGTTAAACCACGAACAGCAACATCAGGAATTGTTACTTACAGATATCAAATACATTTTAGGGCACAATCCTTTATTTCCTGCTTATAAAAAAGAAAATATTTCAAAAAAAGAATCTGCCGGAAACTCAGAAATGATCAGTTTTTCAGAAGGAATTTATGAAATCGGTTTTAAAGGTGAAGGGTTCTGTTTTGATAATGAGCTGGGAAGGCATAGGATATATCTGAATGATTTTAAAATTAGCAGTCAATTGGTGACCAATAAAGAATATGTAGAATTTATGGAAGCCGGAGGCTATGAAGATTTCAGACACTGGCACGCCGAGGGTTGGGACTGGGTAAAGCAAAATAATGTAAAATCCCCTTTATACTGGCATTTCATTGATGGGAAGTGGATGAACTATACTTTAAACGGCTTACAGGAAATCGACTTAGAGGAAGCGGTCTGCCATATCAGTTTTTTCGAAGCCTCTGCTTTTGCTTCATGGAAAGGAAAACGCCTGCCAACCGAAGCTGAATGGGAAGCTGCATCAGCCTGTTTCAACTGGGGAAACCGCTGGGAGTGGACTAATTCCGCTTATCTTCCGTATCCTGGATATACAAAAGAAGCTGGAGCAGTGGGAGAATATAATGGAAAATTCATGGTGAACCAGATGGTGCTTCGTGGTGCTTCGGTAGCCACTCCGCCGGGACACAGCAGAAATACCTACCGGAACTTTTTCCCGACTCATTTACAGTGGCAGTTCACCGGAATCAGACTTGCACAATAATTTTGCCTATGATTACAGTTCAATCGGTTTCAAAAAGTTTTAACGGAAAAAAAGCAGTTGATGATATTTCCTTTCAGGCCAATGATAAGGAAATTCTGGTGCTTCTGGGAACAAGCGGCTGCGGGAAAACTACCATGCTGAAAATGATAAACCGCCTCATCGAAGTAGATTCCGGAACTATTTTGATTGATGGCAAGAATATTCAGTTACAAAAAGCGGAAGAGCTGCGCATGGGAATTGGATTTGTCATGCAGCATTCCGGGTTGTTCCCCCATTACACCATACAACAGAATATAGCAGTTATTCCCGATTTGCTGAAATGGGATAAAAAAAAGACAGCCGGAAAAATCCTTGAATTATTGCACAAACTCCATCTCTCTGAAGACGTGCTTACACGGTTTCCCAATGAATTAAGCGGCGGACAGCAGCAAAGAGTGGGAATTGCGAGGGCTTTGATTGCCGATGTCCCTGTTTTGCTGATGGACGAGCCGTTCGGAGCGCTGGACAATATCACCAAAAGTGATATTCATTCAGAATTCAAATCCCTGGAAGAACTTAAAAGTAAAACCATTATTCTGGTGACTCACGATGTTCAGGAAGCCTTCGATTTAGGTCATAAAATCTGCCTGATGGACCAGGGAAAAATTATTCAGACAGGAACTCCGGGAGAAATGTTGTATCAGCCCAAAAATGATTTTGTTAAGAATTTTTTTGCTAAAAACCGGCTTTTACTGGAATACAAAGTAGCCAGATTGAAAGATCTGAGCTCTCTGATTGAAGGCAGCCGTTTCTATGAAGAACTTCAGTTTTCAGATAATACCAATGTTTGGGACGCTTTGCAACATCTGAGTACAGATACTTTCCTTTCCGAAGATTACGAAAATCTGGTTAAAGCATTTAATGAATACCGAAAATTCCAGACTGTATGAGCGAGCAAAGTTTTTGGCAGTTTATCACGGAGCAGCATGAGAAACTGCTTACTCAGGTTGTACAGCATCTGGGACTCACTTTTTTATCTCTGTTTCTGGCCATCATGATCGGGGTGCCTTTAGGAATTCTCATTGCCCGAAAAAGAAAATTATCAGGTTCTGTTTTAGGAACGGCAGGGATTTTACAGACTATTCCCAGTATTGCGCTGCTTGGTTTTATGATTCCTGTTTTCGGGATTGGAGCAGCTCCGGCCATTGTTGCATTGCTGATCTATGCCCTTTTACCGATCATCAGGAATACATACACCGGAATAACGGAAGTAGATCCGGCGGTAACCGAAGCTGCAAAAGCAATGGGAATGAATGGAAAACAGCTGCTTTTCAAAGTTCAGCTTCCTTTGGCGATGCCTGTTATTATTGCAGGAATCAGGACGGCGGCGGTGATCAATGTGGGGGTGGCAACTTTAGCTTCTTTTGTGGCGGCAGGCGGTTTGGGTGAATTTATTTTTGGCGGAATTTCCCTCAATAACACCCATATGATTCTGGCCGGTGCAATTCCCGCCGCTTTGCTGGCTGTTCTCTTAGATCAGACCATTGCCGTTTTACAGAAATTAAGCTATCAGTCTGTAAAGAAATTAAAATATATAATTCCGGCTGTTTTGGCATTTATCGGGATTATTTATCTTTTAACTTCGGTTTCAAACCATAAGATTAAGGCAGGTTTTACCCCTGAGTTTATGGGCCGGCAGGACGGAAATCTGGGACTTCGCTCGGTATATGGGCTTGATGCACATCCACTGGTTGTAAGCGATGCCATTATGTACAAAGCAGCCTACGAAAAAGAGCTGGACCTCATCAGCGGATATTCAACAGACGGAAGGATCAAAGCTTTTGATTTGTATGTTCTGGAAGATGACAGGAAGATTTTTCCTCCTTATTTTGCGGCTCCGGTGATCAAAACAAAAACATTGGAAAAATTTCCCGGACTGGAAAAAACACTGAACCTTTTGGCAGGTAAATTCAATGATTCTATCATGACTGAACTGAATTACAAAGCTGATTATCTTAAACAGACTCCCGAAAAAATTGCTAAAGATTTTTTAATGAAAACAAATTTATATAAAGATCCACGCAAAGGAAATTCCCAAACCATAAAAATCGGATCCAAAATTTTTGGTGAGCAATATATTCTGGCCGAAATGTACAAAATGCTCATTGAAGGCTACACAGATTATAAAGTAGAAACAAAAACAGGGCTCGGCGGAACGAAAATCTGCTTTGATGCTCTGATGAATGATGCCATTGATGTATATCCTGAATACACAGGAACCGGACTGCTGGTTTTGCTGAAACCTTCGGCAAAAACGATAGAAGAAGTGTCTAAGAGCCCGGAAAAAACGCTGGAGTATGTTAACCGGGAATTCCGGAAACAGTACGGAATTGAATGGCTGCAGCCACTTGGTTTTAATAATGCATATGCTTTGATGATGCGGAGGAAACAGGCAGATGAACTTAAAATCAAAACTATTTCAGACCTGAAAAAATATATGGATCCTCAATGATGACAGACAGTTTTCAACAAAAAGAATTCTAACCTTATCTTATATAGCTTATTAAAATTAATCAGAGTAGATGGTTTTTCTACTCTGATTTTTTTTGTTTTTAATTAAGAGGCTTTCTGCCGGTAAAAATATTGATCAGAACGACAATAATGGCAACCACCAGAAGGGTGTGGATTAAACTTCCTGTGTCCATACCGGGAATGATTCCAAGCATTCCGAGTAGCCAGACTGCGATGCAGATGACTGCAACAAGCCATAATAAATTTCTCATACTATTATTTTTTTGTGGTTAGTGTTGTGATGTAGTGTATAGTTAGCGGCCTCGTTTTATTGATGCCTTACACCTTTATGGTGATATTGGGTGCTTTTATGATCGGTTTTATAGTGGGAATAAACAGTATCAGTAACCGTACTGTAATTTTTATTGAAAGACTGATCATCCTCTAACTGTGGCATGGGATAATGAAACTCCTTGCCGTTCTTATAAAGTTTATTGTCGTAAGTCCGGTAAATCTGGTTTTCTTTATAAGTGTTTCCGTCAGGTGCAAGATATACTTTGCTTTTCTTGCCTTTCTTTCGCAGGCCCATATAAAGCAAAGAACTTCCTGCTGCAAGAGCCAATGTAATTTTTACTATATTGTTCATACGATTGTGATTTGATTTTAATAATTACAATTTTTTTGCCATAAGATAGAAATGTGGTACTTTTTAGGCATATAAATGTTTGATGAAAAGAAAAAGCCTGGCAGAGCCAGACTTTTTAGTTTCAGAGCGTTTGTTCTGTATGTTTTCCTTCCCTGATCTCTTCTACCATTTTGGCATTAAAGGCAGGAAGATCTTTTGGTGTTCTGCTCGTCACGAGTCCGGCATCTACTACCACCTCGCTGTCTTCCCAGCGTGCGCCTGCATTTTTTAAATCCTGGCTGATGGAGTTGACGGAAGTCAGATTCCTTCCTTCTACCACACCCGCGTTGATCAGTACCTGCGGTCCGTGGCAAATGGCTGCTACAGGTTTATGCTGAGCAAAAAAATCCTTTACAAAAGTGAGTGCTTTTTCATTGGTTCTCAGCTGATCGGGATTAATAACTCCTCCCGGTAATACCAGCGCATCATAATCTGAAGCCGCTGCATTGTCCAGCGTTTGATCTACCGGATATTCCTTACCCCAGTCTTTTTCTGCCCATGCCTTAATACTTCCCGCTTCAGGACTTACGATATGGGCGGTCCATCCCTGTTGTTCCAGATATTCTTTAGGTGAACTTAATTCACTCTCTTCAAAGCCATGTGTGGCCAGTATTGCGATTTTCTTTGACATAGTACTGTTTTTTGTGTTAAGTATCGGAAGATTTATGACCTCCGATTACAACGTCCGATTGTTGTGTGATGATTAAATAAAAACTTACCTCATGAGAAAGAGGATATCTACTTCTTTAGATCTTCAAGAACTTCAAATTTATCATGAGAAGCCTTAAGCTGATGAAGCTGATCCAATACCACTCTGGAACTTTCCGGGCAAAGATCACCGCTGTCTAATGCATCCTGATATGCGTCTATAGCAGCACTTTCACCATATACAACATTTCCTAACGTAGAGCCGGCTGTATCTGCAGCAAAAGAATTTTTAACATCAATCCATGCTCTGTGGATGGCGCCTGCAGTAGATCCTGATTGATCCGGTGTGCCTCCTCTTTCTGTAATCAGATTGCTCAATTCGTTTTTCATTTTGTGAGACTGGGCTACCATGGTATCATAGTCTGCTCTCAGTTGTGGATAATCATCCCATACTTTGTCTTCCACTTTTGAAAATCCCTGAATTCTGTCGTTGGTAATGTTCAGTAAATCATTCAATACTGAAACTGTTTTCTCGTTGTTCATATTTTTATATTTTAAATTGGTACTATGAACTTTGCAAGTGCTGTGCCTCAAACGGGATATCTGCAAAGATGTGGTATTTAAAAAAAACTTAAAATTTTGAAAACAAATCTTAATTAAAAATATATGAAGAACTGCAAAGAACTCCATAATCAAAAGCACCACAGAGGTTTATTCGTTTTTGTACTGCGAACAAATGCTTCCCTGAAAAAGCATTTACCGCTAGCTATTTTATCAGCAAAAAGAATTGATAACAGTTTCAGCTTTGGCTTCTTTGATGGAGTAGGAGGACAGCTGCAATAAAATATAATCGGGCATACAGATAGATGATGCCATAATTTTTTCTATATTTAGAAGAAGTAAGTGTATGATTTACTCATATTTAGAAAAAAATGGCTTGTGTTTGTATTTTACATTCCAAAACAGGCCTATCCATATAATATAAAAAAGAGAATGCCGATAAACCCGATACCTCCGGATGGAGGCCTGTTATATAAAGAAACAGATATGACTCAGTTGTTCCCTGAGCCTTTCAATGCATTAACAGCCTTATTGTTTTTAGCCATAGCCATTTTCTGGACCATTAAGCTGAAAGGTAGCTTCAAAGAATATCCTTTTTTAACCTACTGCCTGGTTTTATTATATATCGGTGCCATTGGGGGAACGGTGTACCACTCATTCAGGCAATGGCCGGTATTTATCATGATGGACTGGCTTCCGATTATGCTATTATGCCTGTCTGCAGGGTTTTATTTTGTAGCGCAGAGCACCAGATGGTACTATGCTGCTGTAATGGTTCTGGGATATGTCGCTCTGATGTTTGCTTTAAGAAACTGGATTCTAATCGATAATCCTTCCCTTTTTATCAACGTCAATTATGCCATCATGGCCTCATTGGTAGTTTTCTCGGTACTCAGGTATCTGATGTATACCCAATGGAAAGCCGGCAAATGGGTAGGCTTTGCTGTATTGTCATTTGTTTTTGCACTGACCTTCCGTATTGCTGATAAGTGGGAATGGTTCAGTTTCGGGACCCACTTTTTGTGGCATACTTTCGGGGCGGTGGCGACGTTTTGTATGTTTAATTATATTAGTCTTACAGGGAATGTGATTAGAAAGACATAAGTAGCTTTTATTACTACTTTACTTTCTGTTTCTCCCAGAAATTCTCAAATTAATGTCAAAATTCATTTTGATTTTTCGAAACATTTTGAAAACTAAGTATAATGCTGCTATGATTTGTATTTCAGAAGTATTTTTGAAAATACCATTGGTTGGGTATTCTTGATAAGAATTTGTTAAGACTTCTTCATTAAATTTTGTTTGACTTTTTTCAATAGTTTTAATTGTACTCATTTGCAATATTTGTTAATTGATACTGCAAAGATTAATTATTGTTGAATACGAGTGTTATCCAAATTATTATCCAGTTTATCCAGAAACGATAATAATTGATTACAAACTAGATTGTTACGTTTTAATCTGTATTGATAATTTTACTCTGAGGAATTTTAAACTGATTTTGTTTTTCTGTTGAAAGTTTATTTTCTGTAAAAAGGGTTTTGCGTATATCTTCAGGCTTTGGTTGCTCTTCCTTATCTATAAATTCAAAATGATCTAAAATCATCCGAGAAATAGCGCTGGTGTTATCTTTTCCGTTTCTTTTTGGAGCTTCAATAAATCCTTTTTCGATTAATTCTGAAAATAGATAACCAATAGATTGAAGACTACCTTTAATTTTTATTTTTTGTGGAACCGAAATTTTTTCAATATCAGAGGAATTTGATAATTGAGACTCTATTTCTGAAGTAATTTTCTTTTCTAAACCATCTCCTTTGTAACCCGTAGTTTGGCGTCGTAAAAGTTTTTCCCTGTCTCTATCAAATATTTTACTCATATGTTTAAAGTGCATATCAATATTATCTGAATCAAAATATTTTAAATCAAAAAAATACAAAATTTTACCATAATAGTATACTAAATGATTTTTATATGTACCATACTCATCAAAATTATCTGTAGGTCTATAATACCTTTGATACGGGTTGTTTCCAAGTATATAGTAATCAATTTGTTTTATTTGGTGAGCTAAAGATTTGTGATCATCATTTTTTTCAAAATAGTCATGTATTGTTGCGTAAATATATTTTTCTTTAAAGTTTTTAAAACTATATTGAAGATATTCAATGATTTCTTTTTCAGTAAAATAAGAGACTATTATATATTTGATTAAATTATCGTTGTCAAATTTATTTTCAGCAGAGTTTATGTAATCAAGAAAATAGTTGTAATCATGATTTCCATTTTTTGCGATATTAATTTCAAAATGTGACAATGAATTAGCTTTAAAAACTTCTACTTCATTTATAAAATCTGAAAACTTATTATGAAGTAAAAGATTGTCTTCAGTTAATAGTTGTTTTTCGATTACCTTATGATTCTTCTCTAATTCATTAAATAATAGATAAATTTCTTCTTTTAAAAATTTATACAAACGATTAAAATAATTCTTTTTATCATACTGATAGAAATCTATTTCACCTATTATGAAAACATAATCAATAGTTCTTTCTTCCCCTTTATCATAAGTATAGATTAAATCATCTGTTATAGCTTCAAAATGTTTTGGAAAATGAGATATATCTTCATCTGAGCTAGGTTGCCTCTTGTGCTCTTCTTGACTATTCTTTGAAAAAAGAATGTTCTCTAAAATTTTAATGTCGGCGAAAAAACGTTTTTCAATATATTTCTGTGTTGTTAAAAATTGATTTTTTTCTTTTTCTAATAGGTAATAATTAAACTCTAGATTTTTGAAAATTTTCAAAAAATCTACATATGTATGAAAGTAAATATTGACTTTAATATCTTGGTAATCTATTGTTTCAATTTCTTCGAAATTTTTTTTCCAATTTGGATTTGTCTTTAAAATATCCTTTTGAATTTTAATTTTCCCGTAATTTTGTTGAGAATTTATAATACTAAAAAGCTCCATACACTGAACATTTGATAGTTGGCTACTATTACAAATTTATAAATAAAATGATTCAGGAAATAATTTGGCTTGGAAGAATATTTCTGTTGCACAAAGCCTTCCGATTTTGAATTAATAAAATAAGATCATTTCTTCTAAAATAGCTCCAAAGTCAGGAGACTTCGAAGAGCTAGGGTTTTTATTCTCTTCTCCAATATTTTAAATCTAAATTTACTTTTGCAAAGTTTTCTTTCTTTGCAATTTTCTGTGCTGCAATTTGATATTGCTTGCTTACATTTGGAGTTAAATTTTTTATTGAAGTCCATCTTGGTAAAACTAATTCAGTTTCTTCATAAATTCCAGTGGCAACATCTTTATCTAAAGGGACTTCTAAAAACTTTATTTTTTGATTAAACTCATTAAATTGAGTTGGGAGTTGATAATAATCCGAGAAAAACTTATTGTATACAATTTCTCTTAGAAATAGATTTATTCCTTTTCTTGCTCCTCCCCAAGATTTTCCATTTTCTGGAAATTTTGACACCAGATTTGTAGTATGCTTGTCCAAAAAATTATTATAGACATCTTCATTATCAAGAGAGTTTATAAATTCATTAATATTAATTTCATAAAAATATTCTCTTGCTATTTTGATTATTCCAGAAGAACCTTGGTTCCTTAAAGCAGAGGCACCAACGGAAATGATAGATAATCTTTTATGTATTTGATCTAGGAATATTTTTTCTGTCATTCAATTTTATACTTTTTTTAGATTCTAAAGATTTCGGTAACTTCTAATTCTCGTCGAATTGATTTTATAGTAAGTACTATCAAGTCTATTGTGTTTGTAACAAATAATGCAACAATGATTAGGGTTAAAAAATGATTAAAATGAGATGAGAACTCTATTATAAAAACAAAGAGAGAGAGGATTACAATAATAACAAAAATCAGAATATTTGATAGACTTTGCTTAAAAATTGCTGGAAAGAAATCTGAGTTTAGTTTTGTAAAATAATAATGTTTTTCAAAAATTGATGTTGTAAATAAAACCATCAGATTTTTTATTTCTTCTTTCAAATTTTCTATTTTAATTTTCTTTTCCCATAATTCTTGAAGCAGATTCAATAATGGGCTCCAACCAATATTTGTGCACCTTATTAAAATTTACAATAGTGTCATCCGAATTATCAAGGAAATACCAAAAGGAATTACAATATTCAGTATACCTCTCTATATCTTCCAAGCTGTAATTTTGAGGATTTACTTCTGCATAAAATAAAAATTCATTTTCTCCATTTGTTAGTCCCTTTAATGCTAAATATGATTGGCCACTAACTCCGTGAATTTTATCATTCATTTCTGTATGCTCATCATAAGTGAATTTTCTAATACCAGGTATATCATAACCACGATATTCTTCATAAGTTAAATTGGGATAGTGATAGTCAACAGCAGATTTTATATTTACAGTTCTTAACTTCCAAAATTCATGCATATCTAAAATACGGAATGCAATATTCCTTAGCTGAGTAATTTTTATAGCATATTCATCAATTTCTTTTTTTCTTTCGACACGAATTGTTTTTTCGGCAAACAATTTTGAAAATAGATAAGTAACCATAATTGCTATAATAATGCAACCTGCAGATATTAATAAAGAAAGAATCTCCTTTTTATTAAAATTTTCAGCCTTAGAATAGCTAAAAAGAATTAAACAAGTAACAATAAAACATATTTGGAGAATAATCATTCTGAAATAATTATTTTCCAAATAATCTATTATTTTTTTTAAAACTTTCATAATCTATTGTGAATTTTCTTATTACTTAGACATAAAGATCCCGACTCTCGTCAGGACCAATTATTCAAATAAAGTTATTTACCTTGCGGTTTTTTAGGTGGTTTTAAAGAAGGTGTATTTCCTGGCGTGTCCTTATTATCGCGTTGGCGTTGATCTGGTTTGCCAGTTGATTTTGCTTTT
Source organism: Chryseobacterium cupriresistens (assembly GCF_046614675.1). Taxonomy (NCBI): domain Bacteria; kingdom Pseudomonadati; phylum Bacteroidota; class Flavobacteriia; order Flavobacteriales; family Weeksellaceae; genus Chryseobacterium; species Chryseobacterium cupriresistens. The sequence continues at coordinate 448,419 of NZ_JBKKJT010000004.1, forward strand.
CTTTTTGGTCCTGGTTTAAGTGCCATAATATTAATGTTTTGTTATTAACAAAGTCAAATTTATCAATGATAATTTATAATATCTTACGGCTTTCCGTAAACACCAAAAATAAAAACCATCTTAAAATTTTCAATCAGTATTTTTACGGAATTTCTTAAAGATTTTGAAAATTTCGCCAAAAAAATCCTAACTTTCGTCAGGATTATTCATTTATAAGTTTAAAGAAATCAGATAAACTAATTTTTCTTGCTTCACATATTTTAAAAAGTGTTTCAACGGGTATTCTGTAAGTTTCTTCACTTTTAATTTTTCTAATGGTGCTTTCTTCTACACCATGATTTTTGGCAAAAGAATTTTGTGACTTGCCTTCCTGAAGCCAAGGTATCAACCATTTCTTTGTAATGTATAAACAAATTTTTTCGTTTATATCTGTCATGGAACAAATGAAATAATTAAATAATAAAAAATTACGGTCGATCGACCGTAATTGAATTTCTTTTCTTACATTTATAAAAAAAATAACCCATTAAGAAAATTGAAGAAGAATAAAACGGTTCGCTTAAAAAATAGCTTCAGCTATAGCTTAACGATTCTTCACCCCTTAAAAGCTCTTAATGGTTAAGAAAAATTTCAACACTAAAAAACACAAACAATGAAAAAAAGCAGAACAAACTTAGATTCCCGGTTTCGGACAGAAAAGAAGAACTCCGGCTTGCAGCTGATAGAAACTTTCTTTCAGTTCAATGAGCTGGATGTTTCCAAAGAAAGGCTCAGCAATATTATGAATTATGCAGTAAAGAGAAACAGCTGGATCCATGAAGATCCGGCGGTGATCTTCCAGTTTCATCAGTCGATGCGGTCATTGATCCGGGCGGGCTATCTCATGATGCTGAAGGACAGAAAATGGACGGTCGATACACAATCGGAAAAAATTTCCCCTTGGGTTCTTGGTCTGCTTTCGGAGAAAGAATACCGGAATCCTCTGCTGGTTTTCAAAAAAGCATTCAGAGCCTACACCCTCAAAGAATTTGATTATTTTATGTCCGGAATCGTCTATTTTTCAATGGGTGTTTATGAAAATCTACCGGAAAGGAATATCGTTATGCCCTATATTCATACGGTGAAAATGCTGGATGCTGCACACCTTATTCTTCAGAGAAGAAGAGAAAAGAAGATAGCTGAAACCCATTAAAAATAAAAAATGCCCCTTTTTCAGGGGCATTATATTATTGAGCTTTTACTTGCTCTATCTTTATGTAAATTTTAGAAAGGTTGGGTTGGGCACTCCCTGAGGTGGGGGCTCCTGCCATAATGGTTGCGGTATAAGCAGTTTTTGAAGAAGCGTTGCTGTCTATCCAGGTATATCTTCTATGCTCAGGTCCGCCACTGGAACCATCTATAATCCCTACGTTCCCCCAGTAAGCGCTTCCTACTGCTCCGGTGCCTTGAGGAAACCAGGTAGCTGTTGCATCTCCCATACCGCCCCATACTCCTGAAGTAATATTGTTGGTAGTTTGAGCTGCTCCAATATAACCGCCATATTCGGTATTGTAATTCCAATATAGATTCACGGTAGCCCCTGTATTATTAAATAACTGTACATTTGGAACTGCAGCGGTTGTACCACTGGTGGTGTCAAATATTACTCTGATAGAATACTTACCATCCGGGGTAGCAAGAGGAAAAGTATAGGCTTGTTTCCCGTTGGAATCGGTTGTTAGGGTGGGATATCCCATCACAGCAACAGGAGTAATGTCTGCACGGCTGCTATTTCCCACTGTAGCGGTACAGTTTTGCGCTGCTGTTAGGAAAGAAACCGTACTGTTGGTCATCGGAATAGTCATGTCATTAGCAGTGGTGGGAGTTCCGCTTACTGAGAATACCAGCTCGCCATCACCAAACTCTAAAGTTCCCGGTCTTAACTGGAAAGTCAATCCGTTGATGGTAAAAGGAGTTCCTGAATTATATGCTCCGCCGTTTCCTCCGCTATAAGTAACTCTCAGGTTTCCGGTGTAAGGAGTACCGGGAGTATAAGTAGAAGGACTTAAGTAAGCTGTGGTACACTGTAATGCAGAAATCGCCGGAGCTACGGCATTGGTTGCCTGTGTCAGTCTTTGCCATACTGTTCCGTCAAAATAATAATAGCCCATAGCAGTAACATTGATACGTTGCCCTGTGGCATCTCCGCCGGTGACGTCCGTAATATAAATTAATGCGCCGGTCTGATTGATACCATAGGTAGCGGTATTGGCTGTAAGCTCAGCTCTGGTGAGTCTTGGGGCCTGTAATCCGAATGTTTGTGAGTTATTCGTAATCAGCCCCGAAGTATCTCTTGTAGCAGATACATCCAATGTTGTTTTAGGTGATGCAGTATTAATCCCTACTTGGGAAAAGGAAACTCCTGAAATAAGAATAGCAGTGAGGTGTGTAAATTTTGTTTTCATATGAGGGTGTTATTTTGTGTGTACCAAATATAATTCTTTTTTTTGTGAAAAATGAAAAAAAAACCTTTGTGATTGATAAAAATTAACTAATTGGTAATATTCAGTTTCATTATGATATGTTTTTTAAGATAAAAATTTCATTTTTTTAACCGTTTAATTTTTGTTTTTTACGAGTAATAAAAGCCACAAAAGCTTTTTAAGCTAAGCTATCTACTTTGTGTATAGAAGTATACCAAAGGTGTTTAAGCAATAAAAACTTTTGGGACTTTGTGGTTAATTTTGAAAAACCTTTCTGTAAAATTCACAGTCTGATTCTTTTAATGTTGAAAGAAGGATGATTTACTTATATTTGCCTGCAAAGCAAATTCAAATGTTCAAAAAAGTAAGCACTGTATTTATCCTTGGATTTTATACTGTTTTTTGTTCGGCCCAGCAGGTCCGGCCTTCAAAATCATCTGAAATTTACCGCGAAATCAAAACCCTTAAAAACCTGCCTAAAGTTTTATATCTTGCGGCGCATCCCGATGATGAAAATACAGGATTGCTTTCCTGGTTAATCAATGGTCAAAATGTAGAAACGGGGTATTTATCTTTAACCAGAGGTGATGGCGGTCAGAATTTATTAGGCACGGAACAGGGTGCTGCATTGGGTTTAATCAGAACGCATGAGCTTTTGGAAGCAAGAAAGTTAGACGGTGCCCAACAGTTTTTTACCCGTGCTATTGATTTCGGATTTTCTAAAAATACGACCGACACTTTTAAACAATGGAATGCAGACAGTATTACAGCAGATGTAGTCTGGGTAATCCGTAAATTCCGTCCGGATATTATCATTTGTCGTTTTCCTCCTACTGCTGCGGCAGGGCACGGACAACATGCAGCTTCGGCTGTGGTAGCGGAAAAAGCCTTTAAGCTGGCAGGTGATAAAACGGCTTTCCCGGATCAACTGAAATATGTCAATGCGTGGCAGCCAAAACGCGTATTGTGGAATACTTTCCGCTTTGGTGGAGTGAATACCACTGCTGAAAACCAACTGAAAGTGACCGTTGGGCAATATGACGCTCAACTGGGAATGGGTTACGGAGAATTGGCCGGATTAAGCAGAAGTTTGCATAAAAGCCAGGGGGCAGGAACACAGTCTGTAGCCGGGATCAGAACAGAATATTTTGCCCACGTTGCCGGTGAGTCTGCAGAAGCAACTCTTTTTGACGGAGTTACTAAAACCTGGACTTCACAGGGAAATGCTGATATTGACCAGTTATTAGATCAGATTATTTCCGCTTTCAATTTCAATAACCCCGATCAGAGCCTGCCTGCTTTGCTTGCATTAAGAAAAAAGGTCATGGCGCTGCGGGATTCGGACCAGAAAAAGGATAAAATTAAATCTCTTGACAACATTATTTTAAGCTGTGCCGGGTTTATGGGCGAGGTGGCTACCAATCAGGCTGAAGCGGTTGCCGGAGATCATTATAATTTCAGGTTAAATCTGATTTCAAGAACTGTAAATCCTGTCATTTTAGAAAATGTTAAATGGTTAAGTCAATCAGAAAGTTTCAACAGGGAATTGTCAAAAGATTCCTTAATTACCATTCAGCATGATATTCAGATTCCTGCGGATGCAGCAGTTACAGAACCTTACTGGTTGGCAAAACCACCTGTGAACGCAGCAACTTTCGCTGTTCCGGATGAAACTTTAGTCGGTATGCCTGAGGCAGAATCACCATTGAATGTTTTGGTTGGTTTAAAAATCGGCTCGGAAAAGTTTCAGGTTACACTTCCTTTATCTTTCAAGAAATTGGATCCGGTGCGTGGTGATGTGGTGGAAGCCTTGCGCATTGTTCCTGCTGTGGAGCTGAAATTTATCCAACCCCTTTATCTGGTCAAAGAAAATGAAGATCTACGATTGAGTATAAATTTTAAGGTTAATTCCAACAAACCGTTCAATAAAGGAATTCTGAATCTGATGTATAACGGAGAAAGATTAGGAAGTGCTGAAGTAAATTCTGTAAAAGGGAAAGATTTTACCTTCGATTATGTTATTCCAAAAGCTAAGCTTGCTTCCATAAGCTCAAACCGTTTGCAGCTGGAAGCCAATTATGTTGCAGATGGAGTCACTTATCATAAAAAACAGGTGTTAATTCAGTATCCGCATTTACCTTCCTTACAATATTTTGAGCCTGCCACTGTGACGGTGATGAAAGGTGATATTCAGGCCAAAGTTAAAAAAGTAGGGTATGTACAAGGTGCGGGTGATTTCATTCCCGAGTTTCTGCGCATTGCAGGTGTTCAGGTAGATATCCTGAAAGACGGAGATTTTTATGGCAGCATAGATGAATCCGGTGAAAACGGCAGTCCGAACAAACTATCACAATATGATGCCATCGTGCTTGGTGTTCGTGCCAACAACACGGAGAAAAAGCTGGGTCGCTGGATGCCTTTTTTATGGTCTTATGCCAAAGCCGGAGGTAATCTGGTGATGCAGTATAATACCAATCAGGATACCACCGTTGATCAATTGGGAATGTACAATTTCACTATTGCCAATAAGCGTGTTACTGAAGAAAATGCTGCAGTTAGGTTTTTAAATCCCAATCATAAATTACTGAACTTTCCGAATAAAATAACTGCGGATGATTTTAAAGGCTGGGTACAGGAACGTGGTGCCTATTTCCCTGCTCAATGGGATGCCGCATATGAACCGCTTTTTGAAATGCATGATACGGATGAAGAGCCTCTTCAGGGATCAACTTTATATGCCAGATACGGAAAGGGTAATTTTATTTATACACCGTTAGCATTTTTCAGACAGTTGCCTGCGGGAAATGTAGGAGCTGCACGTTTATTTTTAAACTTTTTATCTGCACAGAAAAACTGATGAACAAACAACTTAAAAACTGGAATATCTGGTACATACTATTAGCCGTTGCATTAGTAGTACAGATCGTATTTTATTATGGGTTTACTAAATTCTGGGCATGAGTAATATAGATTGGACGGTTCTTATTGTTACACTTGTTGCAGTGGTGGTTTACGGCGTATTCATCGGTCGTGGCCAAAAAAGCAACGAATCCTACCTGAAAGCAGATAATAAAATGCCCTGGTATATTGTGCTCATCGGTATTATGGCCACCCAGGCAAGTGCCATTACATTTCTTTCAGCACCGGGCCAGGCTTATACAGACGGAATGCGCTTTGTGCAGTATTATTTCGGTTTGCCTTTGGCGATGATTGTGATCTGTATTACTTTCATTCCGATTTTTCAACGCTTAAATGTTTATACTGCCTATGAATATTTAGAAAACCGTTTTGATAAAAAAACAAGGGTGCTCACTTCACTGCTTTTTCTTTTTTCCAGAGGGTTATCAACCGGAATCAGTATTTACGCTCCGAGTATTATCTTATCAAGCGTTTTAAACTGGAATATTTATGTAACCAATGTTTTAACAGGTGGCATTCTGTTGATCTACACTTATATTGGAGGTGCAAAAGCGATCGCTCACACCCAGAAATTACAGTTTCTTATTATTCTCGGAACTATGGCTTTTGCAGGGTATCTCCTTATTCAGAATATGCCGGATGGAATCGGTTTTAATGATGCGCTGTATCTGGCGGGGAAATCCGGGAAGCTTAATGTCATCACCACGGAATTCGACTGGAAAGATAAATACAATATCTGGAGCGGCTTGATTGGCGGTTTTTTTCTGGCGCTTTCTTACTTTGGTACGGACCAGAGCCAGGTCGGTAGATATATCACTGCGAAAGATAATACCAATGCAAAAATGGGTTTGCTGTTGAACGGGTTGGTTAAAATTCCGATGCAGTTTGCTATTCTCCTGATTGGTGCTTTGCTTTTCGCATTCTTTTCTCTGAAACCGGCTCCGATTTATTTTAACGAACGCTCCTATGAGTATTTAAAGGAAAAACAACCTGAGCAGGCTGCAGTTTTTGAAAAAGAGCATCAGGATTTACAAATAAAATTTAATGCAGAATCGAAAGAAATTTTAAAGCTTAAAGAACAAAATTCTCCTCAGCTTGCCAAAACGATTCAGGATTTTAAAGATACGCAATCGCAAGTAAAAGCATTGCATGGAAGGGTAGAGGAAGCTATTAATAATTCAAATTATAATGCGGAGAAAACGGACACGAATTATATTTTCCTGTATTTCGTGAAAAATACACTGCCTGCAGGAATGATCGGGCTGCTTTTTGCCGTCATTTTTCTGGCCAGCTGGGGTTCCATTTCGGCAGCACTGAATTCCCTTGCCGCCTGCTCATTAAAAGATGTTCATTTACTATACAGCAAAGAAATTCCTGATGATAAAACCGAATTGAAATACAGCCGCCTGCATACTTTAGCCTGGGGTATTTTTTCAATCGGTGTAGCTATGTTTGCCACTCAGATGGGTTCACTTATTGAAGCGGTTAACGTATTAGGCTCTCTTTTCTACGGACCTATATTGGGGATTTTCCTTGTTGCATTTTACTATAAAAAGATCAACGGTCCGAATGTATTTATTGCTGCCATTTTATCGGAAATTACGGTTATTGCCGTGTATCAGTTCGATATCGTTTCTTTCCTCTGGCTTAATGTAATCGGGGCAGCAGCAGTCATTATATTTTCTGCAATCGGTTTGCTGTTTTATAAGCAGAAAACAGTAAATTCGTAAACGAACAATATTAAAAACAAACAAATAAAAATATTATGAAAACGATTCTTAAATCTGCAACTGTACTTGTTGCTACGATGACGATCTCAATGAATGCCTTTGCACAGGAGGCTAAAAAACCTGCCAGCCCTCCTGCTACGGCTACAGGAAAAATTAAAGATGCCAACATTACAATAAACTATAGCAGCCCTTCTGTGAAAGGACGTACAATTTGGGGCGGTCTGGAAGCTTATGATAAAGTTTGGCGGGCGGGAGCCAATGAAGCCACTACTTTTGAAACGGATAAAGATATTACCGTTCAGGGTAAAAAACTGCCTGCAGGTAAATACAGCTTTTTCTTAATCCCTAAACAAAGCGGAACCTGGACTGCGATTTTTAACAAGGAGCCAAAACAATGGGGTGCTTATAAATACGAACAATCTAAAGATGCTTTACGTGTTGATGTAAAAACAAAGGCTTTGCCAGCAACACAGGAAACTTTAGTTTATAAAATAAACAGTAATGGATTTACAATGGATTGGGACAAAATCTCAGTTCCTGTAGAGATAAAATAATTTGAATTACAAATTAAAATCCCGGTTTATCCGGGATTTTTTGTTTACAATTTTGATATTGTATAAGGCTGCTGTTGCAGTTCTAATCATTTCCTGTTTAAGTTTTAAAATGCAGAACAGTCTCAATTACATTATAATACAGCCTCTGACCATTCCTCAGCCATCTTTTCAACATAATCTACAAAGTTGTCAACATCTTGTATCGTGTAAAAAGTGTATTCAGGCTGATCTTCAAGAGGATCAACATTCTCAAACCAATGATCATGTGCAAATAAAAGTACCTTCCCTGAATTCTTTTCATACATTGTCATATTGCCATTAGCTTCCAGGGCAAAGCAAATGAAGTCATTATATTGTATCGGTTGTTTGTGTTCTTCTTCACAAAGATTTTCATAATATTCTTCCCATTCGCCGATTCCCGTTATGCAGGCAGATTTTAAGAATAAATAGTCCTGATTATTAGTCAGGGCCGGTTCGGGCTGATGATAAGATTCTGAAATCCCGCCTATCTCTTTAAGTAATAATTCATGTTCTTTTGTTAACACAATGTTATCCGTATCTTCTAACTCAATTTTGGTTAACCAGCCACAGCTTTTATTGTACTTATTGGTCCATGAGAACAATCGGTAGGGATTATTGTTTACACTAAATTCCAGCTTTCTGGCCCTTTGAATAAGTTGAGATAATTTAGGGAATGTTGATGTAAAATTATCGGAAAGATTCAGAACTGATTCTGTATCATACAATGTAACAAGATCATTTGGCCTGATAAACCAATTGATGTCTTTTTTAAATGTTTCAAAGTCTAAATTCATTTGATTTTGATTGAATAAACAATAAATATAGGGAAGAAAATAATAATTGAGTTACCTACATCGAAATTAGAGTATATCAACTGTAAACGAAACGGTCAAAAGTAGATTTTAATGAAAGCTGTGCTTACGTTTCAAAGGGACTCTAGTAATCATCTGTAAATCATTGAAATATAGAACTTTATAGCATAATCCAGTACATTTAGGCTTATTGAAATATTAACCCGTTATTTTCAGAGATTGAATGAGTCCGTGAGACAATTGAAAATGATATTTTAAAACAATTGGGCTGCCCGGAAATGTTCCCGAAGCTTCCGCCGATAAGATGTTTTCACTTTCGTTATAATCTAATGGTTTCATACTGGCTTTGTAATCTTTGTTGGCTTTGTCAATCCAGCTTTCAATTTCTGCTTTTCCGTTATGGGTTTTGCCTTCATCAAATACCTCCGCATTTTCAGCAAAACAATTTGCATAGGCTGCACTGTTAAATTCGTTTTGGGCTTTCACCAATTCTGAAATAATGTTTGGTAAATTCATTGTATGGTATTTTAAGATGATTAAATGGTTGGCACTGTACCGCCATCGATTATAAATTCAGTTCCGGTTAAATAACTGGCTCTTGGTGAAACAAGAAAACCAACTAATTCAGCTACTTCTTTCGGTTCGGCAGGTCTTCCGAAAGGTATTCCGCCCAATGCATCCATAACGCTGTTTTGCGCTTCTTCTATAGTACTGTTTGCGTTTCTCGCAATTTCACCCAGCCAGGCTTCCGAAGCTGTTGTATTGATCCACCCTGGTGAAACAGCCAGTACCCGAACACCTTTTGGGGTAACTTCGTTCGATAAACTTTTACTATAGTTTCTCAGTCCTGCTTTTGAAGCTGCATAAGGTAAGGTTGAATCATAAAGGGGTAATTTACCCTGGATGGAAGCGATGTGAATAATTACACCATTTTTTCGCTCTATCATTTGTGGTAAAAACCCTCTGTCCAGTCGAACCGGAGCAAGCAAATTAGCTTGTAAGGTTGATTCCCAATCTTCATCGGTTAATGCTGCAAATCCACCAGCGGGTGTTGATGAAGAACCCAAGTTGTTCACAAGAATGTCCAGTCTCCCATAAGCCGACAGCACTTCGCTGATGACTTTTTGTGTTCCTTCTGCTTTACTCAAATCGGCAGGAATGAAATGCAGGTTGCTGTTTTCTTTTTCAGGCGCGTTTCTCGCAGTTATTATAACCATTGCACCAGCTTGCAGCAGTCTTTCTGCTATTGCTTTACCGGTTCCTTTTGTTCCGCCTGTTACTAGGGCAATTTTACCTTGAAGTTCGTTGTTGTAATTAAATAGATTTTCCATTGTTAAATTCTTTGATACAAATTTCAGAAGTATCACTTTTTCAGGCAATAACGGAAAATTGAATTGCATAGGGATAATTTTTTCCCCTATTGTGCAATTTGGCACATTGGATTAAATTTGTGTATGCATGAAAGAAAAATACCCTTGAATTTAAACTGCGGTCTTGACCTTATCGGTGAAGTCCTTTACGGTAAATGGAAAATCCGTCTGCTGTGGTTTATCAATGAGGGTCATCTGCGCCCAAGTGAATTACAGCGTAAAATTCCGGATGCTTCGAGACGCGTTTTAAATATCCAGTTAAAAGAACTTGAAGAGCACGAACTTGTTACAAAGAAAATTTATGCTCAGGTTCCACCAAAAGTTGAATATTCTCTCACAGATTTTGGAAAGACATTGATTCCGATAATTTCTGCACTGGGATATTGGGGTGATGAAAATGAAGAGAGGCTGAGAAGAGTGATTTTGAACAGGATGGGTGAGAAGGGTTGAAATGAAGATTTAAAAATTTTTGTTACTACTTCTATCAATTTATAAATAAAATGCGGTTAATTGTTCTTTTAATTACACGAATTAATTTCATCAATTATTATTTAGCCCCTTCAAAATATTTATACAATCATGATTAAATATACTAAAAATTTTAAACGAATAGTCTGAAATAAAAATGGCTCAATTTGGATTAAGTTGAAGCTGTTTTAATCTTTATGACCCCAACAGGATTATCTTTGAACACTTATAAGGTGATTGAGTTCGTTTAAACCAAATTAAGTAAGAACTGAAAAGTTCATTTTTATAACGTCGTTTTCCTTAAAATAAAACTTCTGCAATTTAATTATAAGAACCTAAAACTGGCAAACTAAGTACGGCTAGTCTTCAGGTGGTTTTTGTAAATCTTATATAGAACTTGAATAAATATCCAAAGAGTATTATTTAACGAATTCAAGGTATGTATTGAACAGATAAGAGTCGGATTATTTAATTATCAGTCCATTGCTTTAGTACAATTGCATTAGTTATTTCAAATAAATTGTCTCAATTTTAGATGTATTTAGTTGTTTTTTTTATAATAAAGAGCTGATAATTTGATGATTGTGTTAATTTTTGCGCTTGCTTTGTTTTGTGTAATTATCTATTATGTTGTTGTTTTTTTTAAATATTATTTATTATTTTTTTATCATTTAACATTTATTTAATTGTATTTTTGGATTATTTTATTATTTTTGAATGTGTGAGTTTTTTGTTGACTTTTTTAAAATTTTGATTATTTTCTAATATATGTAGCAGGGTTGTTAGATTCTGTTAATGATGAAGTTGGTTAAAGTTTTATATTCATTATTTTTAATTACAAAAGACACAAAGGTTTTAAATACTTACGTTTTAAGAGTCAGATTTTATGTATAATAAGTACACTTAAATTTTGTGAAAATCTTTGGTTTTCATTTTATGTGCACTTTTATGCATTTTTATTTTAAGCTTACTTAAGTGAACTCAAGTGTTTTAAAATGAAACCTTTTGTGGTTTTGTAAAGGTTATTTTAGAAAACAAGTGTTTTATCTTCAATGAATTTGGATTGAAACTCTTCTAATTGCCCAGTTAAATGTAATGATACTTCCTAAGCTACTATAAAAGGAACTATAGCAGTAAGGACTTTATACAAATCAGAAGCTGACCAACTGTAGTAAATTATAATTATGTCTATGCAAAAGATAACTTTATTTTTTTTATCCCTTATCAAAATTATTTTCGCACAGGAAGGGATAGGTGTAATTAATAATAATTTATATGTTTCAATGGATGTAGGGGCAAAAAGTATTTCTTTTCAGGAAAATAAGAAGGGTATATTATTCCTGGCAGTGAAGAGGATATTATTAATCTTTTTTTTGTTTTTGTCCGGTATATTCTATACTCAGAAATGGTCTCCTGAACAAATAGACCGTTTACAAAACAAAATAGGAAGCCAATACATTCAGAAAGGCAGAATTCATGATGGGATTGAACAAACTAAAAAGTCAATAGAATTATCAGAGGAAATAAATTATACAAAAGGCAAGGCAAGAGGATATATTCATATGGTAAATTTTCTTCATTCCTTGGGAAAGTACAATGAAGAACAGCTATACCTGCAAAAGGCGGAAGCTTTGTATAATACATTTGAAGACGATCCTGCATTACTCTCAGCATTTTTTGCTGCTTACGGAAAAAACTACCAGGAATTAGGATTAATAGCAAAATCCAACGAAAGCTTTGATAAAGCACTTCAAGAAGCTGTGAAAATAAAAGATAAACAGCGAAAGAGAAAACGTCTTCATTATATTTATGGGTGTAAAGCTATAAACTTCGGACTGATTGAATATAATGATTCCATGTACTATTATATACACAAAGCTTATAAAATTTTACCAAGAGTAGTGGAAGCAACTAATCTTACAAGCTATTTTCTCGAAAATAAGAAAAATCCTGATTCTGCAAAATTTTATCTTGACGAGGCTGAAGGTTTACTTAAAAACTCTACGGAGACATTTGACTTTTTGGTATTTAATTATATGTCCGGACAGTATTATGAAAGTATAAAAAACTACAATAAGGCTTTGGAGTTCTACGAAAAATCTCTCGCTTTATCAATTAAGATGAACAGACCCAAAAACATGATGAAGAATTACAAAGAAATAGCTGAAATATATAATCTTCAGAATAATCTTTATAAAGCCAATGAATATCTGAAAAAATATACAAAAATTAGGGATAGCTTTGAGAAAGGTAATTTGATTGCTTTACAGACCTCTGGAAAAAAAATCATAGATGATGAAAAGAAACAGATCCAAGATTCGAATAAGAAATGGTATTACATAATTACAGGATTATTTTCAGGGATAACTATTCTAATAGTTTTACGATGCTTTGGATATTACAACAAAATACAGAAAAAGGATCTGTTGTTGAAAGAGAGTACAACAACTATTTGGCAAAAAGATTTACAGGTGAAAGTATTAGAGCAAAAAGTAAATGAAACTTTTGATGAAATAATACAATTGGCAAAAGAAAACCATCCCGAATTCTGGGGACGTTTTCAAGAAGTATATCCTGATTTTCGTAGTAAAATTCTCAGTATTAATCCTACTTTAAAAGTTTCCGAACTCGTCTTATCGGCTTATATTTATTTAGGGTTTAATACAAAAGATATTGCTAATTATACCTTTAAGGCTGTCCAGACGATAAAAAATAATAAATATAATCTAAGAAAAAGATTAAATATCCCTGCACAGGAAGATATAGTAGTTTGGATAAGAAATAAGACGGATAAAGAAATTAATATTTAGAAAGGATTTCAAATACTTCTGAAAAGAGAATATGACTCTTGGGTTAAATAGTGTTTTCTGATAATATATTTTCTACGCTAATTTTATTAAGGTACTTTGTGGGTGCCTTATTTCTTTTGATTTAATCGATGAATTGTTTTGCTTCGTCCCTTTAAAACTTGGAGCTTTAGATTCTTTCATATAAAAAAGCGCAAATGAAAAATAACGGATATTCTGGTCTTAGTAAAACTTATGATTACAGCAAGATAAAAGTATAGAGATACAATATATAAAGATTATATCAGCGACTTTATATTGTATCGTAATGAATATTGTCTTGAAGTAGTACTATTAAGCTGTCTATTGGCACGAGTTGGAACCAGATATTCAACTTGCAAAGAATAACAGTCCAGAATTTTGGGTGCTTTGTTAGGAACAGTTCCCTGACTTTCGGAAAAAGACCCTGGAACTACATGCCAATCTTAAAGTTTCTTAACTTATCTTCTGTGCATATATTTTTCAAGCCTTACAACGAAATATATAGCAAGCATATATTTAGAGCAATACAGATCATCAGGAACAAAAAAATAATTTAAGAAAGAGGATTAAAGTTCCTGATGGGGATGATTCAACTCTATGGTTCGGGAAAATTAGAATAAAAGGTTTTGTGTTTGATTATCAGTGTTTTGTAATGTTAAGTACTTCGTTGGTACCTGGCTTTTTTTGCATATATAAAGTAATTTCATGTGATTTGCATTAAGTAACACTGTAATTATTTGTACGGTTACGAATACAGCTTAAGATGAAAAATTATAATTATATCCTTCTTAGTAGGGTATAATTAAAGGTAAAACACAATTCTAAAAACATACACATGCAAAAAAAATTTATTATGTATGGAGCTATATTAGTTCCAATGTTCCACCTAGCTCAAGTGGGGATTAGAACAACTTCTCCCATTGCAAGCCTTCATATGGAGCCGACAAGTATTTCGGCTCCTACGGGGATGGATGGGATCTTGATTCCCAGAGTAAAATCATTTCCTATTGCTCAGTCGAAGGGGCATACCGTTTTCTTATTTCAGCATGCGACGCTTCCGGATGGTTTTTATTATTGGGATGGTATAAGCTGGGTTTCCTTTCTTAGCAACTATAACCGCCTGTATGATGATAGTATTTATGCAGTAACCGGTGTTGGTTATTCTGCTTCCGGAAATACAGAGAATAATGTATTATTCAGTACATTAAAAGCATATGATAGTACAGGCTTCTCTGTTTCGGCTAATCAGATTACTGTAGGAAAAAGCGGTACCTATCTGGTCAGTTTTAATTCAGCATTAAAAAAAACGATTGGTACAGTCAATGAGAATAGAGCAATTTATACTTATCGGGTAAAAAAGAATGGAGTAACAGTTTTGACAACTTCTAACTCCGTAACTAATGAAGGTACAACAGCAACCAGCGTGGCTCTTAGCGGAATTTTAAATCTGGTTCAGAATGATGTTATAATAGTTACAGTACAAAAAACTACTGAGACGGGAAGTACATCATATGTAGGTTATGGAACAAACTGTATTACAATGACATACCTGAATGATTAATCTTTAATGCTATGAAAAAAATAACTATATTTTTCTTAATGTTTCCTTTCGGACTTTTGTTTGCTCAGAATGCGGTAGGTGTAAACACAAGTGCTCCGCAGGCCATACTGGATATACAGGCAAAAAATGCAGGTACTCCGGAAAATTCTGCAGGTATGTTATTCCCAACTGTAAGTCGCTTTTCGTCTGTGGATCCTGCTCAGAGTCAGAATGGAATGCTCGTTTTTTTTGATAACGCTAGTACGGCAGGTTTTGAGGGATACTATTTCTGGGATGATTCCAAAAAATTATGGCAGTATATATTCCAGACTAAGATTTTAGGAAAGAATCTATTTAAAACTATTGCTTCAGGAAATGGATTTCCTGTAATTTCCAATAGTAACACAAATACTAATGTTTGGTTTAAAACCCCCTTTACAGGTTTGAAAGCTCCGGATGCAAATTACACATTACAGAATGGTGATGTAGTTGTAGGGAGAACTGGAAATTATTCAGTGTTTTTTACCGGTGGTGTATACAAAAATACAGGTGATACCGGGGCAACGGTAACAGAAGTTGGAATCTTTATAGACAATGCGGCTACTCCTGTACTTATAGCCAAATCACCTTTACCGGCGGCAGATAATGCTAAAAGAAGTACCAATCATACGATTTCGAATATTATAACATTAACTAAAGGGCAGAGAATATCGGTACAGACACGGAGAATCAATTCATGTACTACGGAAGTTGGGCCAGAGTCTGTTTATACACTAACCTTATCTTATCTGGATTAATAATTATGAAAAATATATCAACTTTACTTATACTTGCTAACTTTTTTTGTTTTAGCTTTCTAAGCTCCCAGGTTGGGATCAATACCAATGCTCCTAAAACCACTTTAGAAGTTAAAACAATTGATAAAGATAATCCGCAGAGTAACGAAGGAGTAATTATACCAAGGGTAACATCACTGAATGTAACAAGTGCCAAGCAGCATGGATTATTGGTTTTCCTTGACTTCGAAGATCCTCTCACTGTGGCTATTGAAAGAGGGTTCTATTGGTGGAACAATACAAGTAATACATGGATTCCCTTTTTTTCTATGAATAAAATGACCAAGGACAAAACCATTACTTATGTAAGTTGTAAAAATGTATTTGATGAAGGTCCTTTAACTTCTGTTTCAACCAACTTAAGAACTCTTGGTTTTGATAGTACTACACTTATTGCTAATGATACTGGTAACTTTTCAGTCAATACAGCTGGAGAACTGGTTGTGCAAAAAGCAGGTACTTATCATGTTCAGGGCGTAATTTCTCTTCACAATGTCACAAATGGTAATAATCCAGCCAGAGATGCTTATGAAGGAATCATTTTGGTCAATGGTGTAGAACCTGTACCTAATCTGCGTACTGCATATGGGTTTCCTAGCGGTCAAAATATTCTTGACAGCAACACAGCTATTTCTGGGTTTGTGACCTTAAATGTAAATGATAGGATCCGATTTTCTATAAACAGATATTATAAAGACCCTACTTTTACAGATGCTGCTACAATCACCCCCAATGGTACGCTTTCTAATCTTACGTTGCGCTATATGGGCAATTTTTAAAAAAAATATTAATAAAGTGTAAAAGCTGGATAATAAAAAATACACAATAAAAAAATACAATTATTGGTAAACTGCTTTGATTTCTGCTTTTTATTTTGGTCAAATCTTACTGGTAAACGGAACCATTATATAACACGGGATTCAATATAGATAAAAATAGTGTTCTTAACTTTCATATTACCGCCAAAAATTTCTTTAGAGGTTATTTCATAATGCCTATGCATCGATAAAACACGTAAAATTTATTTAAACACATGAAAAATTTATTCTTATTCTGTACAATCCTGATTCTTGGATTTTACAAATCTCAAGTAGGTATTAATACTCCAATACCTAAAGCTACATTAGATGTGGAAGGACAAGCCGCAAGTCCAACCGTAACAGATGGTTTTATACCTCCCAGATTAACGGGAGATCAGTTAAAAGCAAAAGATAACGTTTATTCAACTAATCAAACAGGTTCTATTGTTTATGTTACAGCAGCAACAAATTCACCTTCGGCGAAAACAATCAATGTAACAGCTGTAGGATATTACTTTTTTGATGGCACTATATGGAAATCCCTTGTTACCCCGGCTTCTGGTGGTACACTACTAGGATATAGTGCATTAGTATATGGTAATAGTGTTCCATGGACTGTTGACAATGTTATTACTACCTTTGATATAAGTCAGGGAAGTGGTAATCTTTCATCATGGAGAACAAATAATACCACACTTACTGTTCCTGCTAATCAAGGGGGAACATATATAATCTCATATACTGCAGGGCTGTTAATAAATGGGAATGTTCCCACCACTTATTCTTTCATGGCTTTTCCAACTAAGAACGGCGTTCAGATAGGCAATCGTTCCACGACCGCAGTACCTGGAGGGGCAGGAACAAATTATGCAAATGAAACCGTTTCCAATACCTGGAGTGTAATAGTAGATTTAGTACCTGGGGATCAGATTCAAATGAGAGGATTTACTTATACTGCTTCTGGTACTCCTGTTTCTTTCAGAGTAGTACGTTTATCATTAGAAAGAGTAAATTAGTTTTAGTAAAAAAATAAAAAAATACGAAATATAAAGCCTAATAAATATTATTGATTTTAATTTCATATCATTTACATTACAGATAAAACACTAGAATGAAAAAAAATTACCTATTGTTGTTTTGTTTTTAAACTGCATAGTACATGCATAAGTGGAAATAAATACTTCCTGTACATGTGAAATTACAATATTCAGCTATTGTAACCGGAATGGTTTCTTTAAACGCTGGCAATCCATTTAATTTGGTAGTGTTTCTAAGTTACATAATACTCTAGTTACGGCCATCGGAGGATACTCATTTACCTATACAATAGTCTGGGCTAAAGTTATTATTCAGTGTCACTGGATTGTAGAAATTAGGATTCTTTCATAAAGCTTGTAAATGCTTTTTTTAATTAGTTGCAACCTGATCTACAAACACAGTAATGCTATATATTGAATAGATTGTTCTTTTGGACAATCTATTTTTTATAATAAAATATTCAAACATATGATCTGC
Source organism: Chryseobacterium cupriresistens (assembly GCF_046614675.1). NCBI lineage: Bacteria > Pseudomonadati > Bacteroidota > Flavobacteriia > Flavobacteriales > Weeksellaceae > Chryseobacterium > Chryseobacterium cupriresistens. Next base: position 466,274 of record NZ_JBKKJT010000004.1, read on the forward strand.
AAATATTGCTTTAATATTCCGTTAAGTAATTAAAAATCGTTTGTTGCTTTGATAAATAGGCTGCCGGCTTATTAGTAAAGTCAATATCATAATCTTTTTTGACTTCGTTTTTATCTTTTGAATTATTGATCTTTAATAATCAGAATTTACAATGGGAACTATAGTGTGTTTGATATTTCCCCAAAAAGTAGAATTTGACGGAAAAAGTTTTCAAACACCTAAAATGAATATCGTTGCTCAGTATATACACCACTATAACAACGGATTAGGAATAAAAAAAACCGACATCAAAGAATGAAATCTTCAAATGTCGGTCTTGTGACCTCGACAGGATTCAAACCTGTAACCTTCTGAGCCGTAATCAGATGCGCTATTCAGTTGCGCCACGAGGCCTTTTGTTATCTTGTTGTTTAACGGTTGCAAATATACCACTTTTTTCCGTTCTTTGAAACATGAAACAGAAAATTTTACTTTTATTTACGGTCTTCTCGCTAATTGCCTGTAAAAGAGAATCAAAAATTTCGTCCTCAGATTGGACAAATATCTCAAACCGCACCCAATTTAAGGAACATAATGGTACCCTGGAGCTAAAATCGGGTAATTTTACTTACAATTTTAAGCAAAATCAAACTCCATTCAAAAAAATAATCCTGCTGAATGCAAGTATGGCCGGATATATTTCGGAGCTTGGAGCGGAAAATGTAATCATAGGAGTTTCCAGTCCGGAGTATATTTATTCAGAAAAAATTCAGAATCTGATTAAAGAAGGAAAAATTCAGAATGTAGGAAGCGAACAAAAGTATGATGTGGAAAAGATCATCTCTATGAAACCGGATGCTATTTTTACCAATCATATTGCCAGTTTTGATAATACTTATGAGCTTTTAAAGAATAACGGTATCCAGGTCATATTTCTGGATGAATATATGGAACAGAAACCTTTGGAAAAAACGGCTTACATCAAGATTTTCGGAGAGTTTTTAGGAAAAGAAAAAGAAGCAGCAACCAAATATCAGGAAGTGGAGAAAAACTATAACGATCTGAAGCAGCTTGCATCAAAAGCAAAAGAAAAACCTGTTGTACTTGCCAATGAGATGTATGGAGATGTCTGGTATCTTCCGGGAGGAAATACTTCCGTGGCTCATTATATTTCAGATGCCCATGCGAATTATATCATGAAGGATAATAAAGACGAAAAAGCATTGACAATGAGTTTTGAGGAAGTATATGCCAAAGCCGGTGGTGTTCAGTACTGGGTAAATGCAGGAAGCCATGCTTCGAAAAAAGAAATGCTTGGCATGAATCCTTTCTATGGGAAACTGGATGTATTCAATAAAGGGAAAATATATACCATTGCCGGAAAAGAAAAACTGAAAGCCAATGATTTTTTTGAAAGCGGTGTGATAAGGGCAGATCTGATCCTTAAAGATTATATTAAGATCTTCCATCCGGAACTTTTACCGGATTATCAGCTTACTTATATGAAAGAATTGCAGTAACTCGTACTATTTGCTTATTTTTGCCTTTCCTTTTTATCAAGTTATGTGGAAAAAAATTAAACAGCTTATCTTCATCATTCTTGTTCTGAATGTAGTTTTTATCATCTGGGGTAGATTTTTTAATCCTCCCATCACTCTTACCCAGATTGGAGGACTTTTTGAATATGGAAAACTGCACAGGGATTACATTTCCTATGACGAAATGGGAAACAATGTGAAAAAAGCCGTAATTGCCTCAGAAGATCAGAAATTTTTTGTTCATGACGGTTTCGATTATACAGCCATTGAAAAGGCGATGAAATATAATGAGAAAGGCAAAAAAATAAGAGGTGGAAGCACCATTTCCCAGCAGACGGCAAAGAATGTATTTCTCTGGCAGGGCAGAAGCTGGGTAAGAAAAGGACTGGAAGCGGTGTATACTTTCATCATCGAAAAAGTATGGACAAAAGATATTATCCTTGAAAGATACCTGAATTCCATAGAAATGGGGCAGGGAGTATTTGGAGTGGAAGCTGCGGCACAATATTATTTTGGCAAATCATCCAAAGATTTAAGTGTCTCAGATGCAGCGTGGATTGCTGCTGTATTGCCTAATCCAAAGAAGTATGATCCTAAAAATCCATCCCCATATCTGAGAAAGAAACATAATTGGATTATGAGACAGATGAGGAATGTGAGTTTGAAATAGTATCTTTGTACTAATGAAATTCTTTAATTCCAGCACAAATTTTGAGTCAGTTCTTAAAAAATATTTTTCTTTTAAGAACGAAACTCTTTCTTTAGAACCCTTTGCAGAGTTTCTGGAGACCATAAAAGAGGCGGACTTTACAGATGTGCTTAATTTCTTCAGAAGCAATCCTGATTTTGCTCAGAACTTTAAATATTACATTCATAATATTTTTAGAGGAAGACCTTTCAACCTTTCCCTTACAGAAGCGAATATTCTTTCAGAAAATGCCTTTTTACCTGAGCTTAAAAAAAGAATACTGAACAAGGTTCTGCCACCCGTTGAAAACGAAAATACGGTTTGGTACATGATCGATAATGTCAGTATGTGGCCGAAAAAGGATTTGAAATATCTCCATAATCTTCCTGAAAACGAGATCAATGAATTTTTACATTTATTAGGAGCATCGGATTTTATTATCCGTCCTAATGTGAAAAAAGAACTTATTTTCTCTATGAACATCCTTTCCTGGAGGGTAACCGGAATGGCGATGGAAGTGGAAGTAGTGAGAATGGCACCTCAATACAGAAATTTAGACAATCCCTTTCTGGCTCTACAGAATGAGCTGGAGACATTGGCAGATGATCTTGTAAAAGATCCGGAAGTACAGCTGCATTCAAAAGACAGCAGATATAAGCAGATAAAAATCTACGCAGAACAATGCCAGGAGTTTGTGAATATTGCTTTTAAAAATTCTGCCAAATATGGTATTTCAGGAAAGATTAATCAATCCCTGTTAAAAATCCGTCAGCAGACAGAAAGAATTTATGAGATCGTACAATTACTGGTTATTGATACAGATGAAGATGTTCAGATAAAATCAAAGCAGTTGATTTTTAATATTCTGAATTATAAATCTCACAAAAATAATATTTCAGATCTTATCAACGACAGCACGAGGTTGATCTCACACCTTATTACCAACCATACTGCAGAAGCCGGAACTCACTATATAACTTCTAACCGGAAAGAGTATATGACCATGTTCTACAAGGCAAGCGGCGGTGGAATAATTGTAGGAGCGCTCTGTGTTCTGAAAATGCTGTATGGATATATTCCCGGAAGTGATTTTTCACACGCTTTCCTATACTCCATGAACTATGCAATGGGATTCGTGATGATCTATCTGATGGGTTTTACCCTTGCTACAAAACAGCCGGCCATGACTGCCGCAACGATGACAAAAGTATTATCCGAAGAAGGGAATGCCCAAAGAAATAATACAGAATTTGCCCATTTGGTATCTAAATTATTCAGAAGTCAGTTCATTGCCTTTGTAGGGAATGTGTTGCTTGCTTTTCCGGTAGCGCTTGCCATTATTTATGGACTGGATGTCTTTTTCTCACAAAATCTTGCCGTTGAACGTTCTGATAAATTGTTAAAAGACCTCGATCCTTTTAAATCAAAAGCTATCCTGCACGCAAGTATTGCCGGATTCTATCTCTTTATTTCCGGAATTATTTCGGGAAATATCGGGAACAACTCGGTATTTTATCAGATCCCGGAAAGAATTGCCAAAAACCTTTCAATCAGAAGCTTTTTCGGAAAGAAATTCGCAAAAGGACTTTCAAAATATTATGCTAAAAACTGGCCGGGAATTATTTCCAATTTCTGGTTTGGAGTTTTCCTTGGAGCAACTGCACCTGTCGGAATGTTTTTCGGGCTGGATCTGGATATCAGACACATTACCTTTGCCGCCGGAAACTTTGCATTAGGACTGTACGGAAAAGATTTTTCAGTAGATTCCTATACATTCTGGATATCCTTTTTTACCGTCTTTTTAATCGGATTCTTCAACTTCCTGGTAAGTTTTAGTTTATCCATGTTTTTGGCCTTCAGGTCAAGAAAAATGAACTTTGGGCAGGTAAGTGAAATCTATAAAGAGATTTTCAGATACTTTACGAAACATCCGCTGAAATTCTTCCTGCCGCTTAGCTCAGGTCTGGACAAGAAAGCAGACGATTTGATGAGCAGTACCATTTCTAATAAATCAGAAGAACATTAATATCATAAAAAATGCTACCCCAGGGTAGCATTTTTCTATTGTTATAGCTATTAAAGACAAATAGGAAGTAATGGGCATTTTGTCGGCAATGTTGTCCAATAAGCACATTCGTTTTCATTAGCGCAGCTTACAGCACAGCAGATCTGTCCAACGCCTCCTCCCTGTATTGTTTTTAAAGTTTTTCTTGTCAGTTTTTTTGATGCAATTGATTTTTTCATGAGATTAATTTTTTTTGTATGATAAATATATCAATAATATTGAATGATAATGTAAAACGATATCAAAAAAACTATAAAATCTGTAAATCTTTAAATTTATCTGCCCCAAATTTGTTCTGGAACTTTTTAAGATAAAAGCTTTTACGCATCGTAAAATCATGTTTCAGTAAAGGAGAATCAATTTTAATGATAATACATTCTTTTTCTATATTGACACTTCTGATTTCATTGAAAAGACTTTCATCAAGATACTCTTCAAGGAAGTCCTTGATGTCAAAAGCAACAAGTTTATGTTCAAAACCATAAATCCTGGCAAAAGATTTTACCAGTTCGGAGGATTGATATTCACGTTTTTTCTTCTTCATAGTTGGGGCTCGGGTTTCGGGATGGGTGATTCGGGGTTTTGGGTTGCGTGGTTTTGGCTTGGGGATTTATTTTTTACTGTAGATTATTTTTATTCCAATTTTCTATGACCCATTTTTTATAAATGTTGATTTTTCCGCCTAATGTGTTGTATTCATTTCTTAATGTCTCAAATTCTAAGGAAAAATTAGGATATAATATCATGATTTTTTCCAGATGGTTAATTGTTTCATCATTACTCGCATGGCTGTAAATCAGGAAGCGAATGTAGTCATTCCTATAAGTTGATCTACCATAGCCTTCAACAATATTTGTAATGACTGAATCTGAAGATCTTCTTAATTGGCTGCCTAATTCAAACAGTTCATATTTAGGCAGAAGCAGGGAGGCTTTATGGGTTTTTAAAAATAAGTCGAAAGCTATTTTATAAATTTATAAATATCCAGATTTCTATAACTCATATCATTTGTGTTTTAGGATCTTAAGTTAAGACAAAAAACGGTTCGATGATAAAGAATAGATGATAAAGAATATTAGTCTTTTACTTCATATCTACGTCCACACATATTTACCTGCATTTAATACCTCGTAACTCGCATCCCGAACCTCTTATTAAACTTCAAAAATTATACTTTCTTCATTTATTTTCTTCACAACACTTTCCGTACGCTCTCTGTGAGTATCTGTAATGAAAATCTGTCCGAAACTTTCCTTGTTGACAAGTTCAATCAATTGCGAAACTCTGGTATCATCAAGCTTATCGAAAATATCATCAAGCAACAGGATAGGAGTCTTTTTGGTGAGCTCTTTTACAAGACTCATCTGAGCCAGTTTTAAAGAGATCAGGAACGATTTCTGCTGTCCCTGAGATCCGATTTTTTTGATTAACACATCATCCATTTCAAAAAGAAGATCATCCTTATGGATTCCTTTTGAAGTATACGTGAGCATACGGTCTCTCTCAAGGCTTTCCCTTAAAAGATTGTCAAAAGAATCCTCCAATAGGTGAGATTCGTAAATAACAGATACCGTTTCTTTGCCACCGGAAATAATACGATAGAAATTCTGAACAATTGGATTGAGCTGTTCTACAAATTCTTTTCTTTTCTTAAATATTTTTGTTCCGAATCTGGTGATCGGATCATCATAGATTTCCAGAGAATCTTTGTCCCAGGTTCTGTTTTTTGCAAAATATTTCAGTAACGCATTTCGCTGCTGAATGGTCTTCTGATACTGAATAAGATCAAAAAGATATTCAGAATCCGTCTGAGAGATCATTGCATCCAGAAACTTTCGTCTGCTTTCCCCGGAATCCGAAATAAGATTAGAATCATAAGGCGAGATCATAACACTTGGAAGATAACCGATATGATCAGCAAGCCGGTCGTAGCTTTTATCATTTTTTTTGATGACCTTTTTAGCTTCCTTAGGCTGGGTGATTCTGATGATATCTTCGCTGTCTTCATTCTGAATTTCCGCATCAATGGTAAAAAAGTCTTCCTCTTGCTTAATATTGTTAAGGTCTGTATTTCCTAAAAAGCTTTTTCCTACGGATAAATAATGCAAAGCGTCCAGAATATTAGTTTTCCCAACGCCGTTATTACCCACAAAACAGTTGATTTGCGGGGAGAATTCAAATTTTTTCTCAGAGTGGTTTTTGAAATTATAGAGGGAAAGCTTTTTGATAATCATTCGTCAAAAATACTTCATTATTAGTAAAAATAAAAAGGGAAGTGCCGAACAAGTTTCCACCCCGAAAGAATAATAAGCGTCATCTCTTTTATTTTCAGAGAAATAGATGAGAATATAAGTTGTGATACTGGCCATAAAAAAAGCAAGCGCATATTCCAAATCAAGATAAAAAGCAGAAATGATACTGCTGATGAAAACAAGTGCATAAGCAATGTACTTGGTATTTTGTACCCCAATCAGCATAGGAAAGGTTTTTACGGTATCGCTGTTCATATCACGGATATCAAAAGGAAGAACAAGTGCGGTGATAAAGAAAAAGCTGATCAGAAAAATAGGAATACTAAATTCAGGAAGGGTAAGCCAGCAATTAACCAATGCCCATAATAATCCTACGTAAAAAACTTTCAGTAAGGGAATTTTCCGGATATAAACATCAAGAAAAAAACTATTGTAAAGCAATCCCAATATGACAATGATAAACCATTTAAGCAGTCTTATTTCATTGTGATTATGAATGATTAAAAAAGCACAGACAATTCCTGCTGCTGCATTGAGAACAAGTATTTTTAAAAAGTGCCTGGTATATTGGTATTTAGTATACAGATAACCACTGAAATAAGTGATGAAAATAAGTGCAAAGGTAGGGAAACGGAATGTGTTTTGCTCTTTCATGAAAAATACTGCAAAAAGAGTTCCCATAAGAGAGACATAAAGCTGGCTGTCTATAACGGTTTTTTTCAGTATTTTTAAGATGTTCATTTATCAAAATTAATATATATGAAAAGATTTTCCAAGATTTTTCTGCTTTTGCTTGTAATGCTGAGCTTTTCAACGGTATCCGCACAGAAATATTACGATACCCAATGGAAAAAAGTGGCTGAAAATAGTTCAAAAGGAGCTTATAAATCTAATCTTCCCATTATTTTAGACATACAAAAACAAGCCATGAAAGAAAATAATGCCTTCGAGCTGATCCGTTCTCTGAAAGCGGAATTCAGTATTGTAAACCAAACTGTTGACGATGACCAGAATGATGCTGCTTCTCAGTTTTTTAAAAAACTTAAAGAGGCAGAAGGAAAAATAAACGGAGAAGGTAAACTGGTGTACAAAGTTCTGCTGAATGGCTTTTTTATGGATTATTATCAACAGAATTCATGGAAAATAAACGGAAGAACCAATATCAACTCTCAGGATGTTTCGCAGATTGAAACCTGGAGTAAACTTGATTTTAAAAATTACCTGACTAAAAATTTTCAGGAGCTTGATCAGGAAAAACCTGAAATGAGAAAGATCTCGTTGGAAAAGTATAAGAATATCTTTTCAGAGACAGGAGACTTTGCCTATTTTCCGACATTGGCGGATTGGTATGCCGTTAAAAAAATAACGTTTCTATCTGAAAACAACATTTTTACCAAAAATGAGTTGACAGCCAACCGTACAGCAATCAATGCAATGTATGATGAACTGATCGAACAGAATACGGGAAATCCAAAGTTGTATTTCATGAAAGAAAAGATAACGGAAAACTGTAATTTCAATCATTGCAAGGATAAACTTCAGCAGCTTCAGAATCTTTTGAAATCCAATGTAGAGGGAGATTATAAAGTGGTTATTATGGGAGACATCATGGATGAGCTTGTGGGTAAGAAGCCTAAAGAAGCTCTTGCATTAGCGGCACAGGCAAAAAGTGATTATCCGAAATCTGCTTTCCTGGAGAATATTAAAAGTAAAGAAGCCCAGATTGTCAATCCTTATCTGACTTTAAAATATGAATCCCAGACCCAGAATGATCTGCCGGTTCATTTTGTTGCGCAGTATAAGAATGTATCAGAATTTACCCTGAATATTTACGAAGTAAAGGATGATTTTACATCACTCCTTCAATACGTTCAGAATTCTTATTCCAATACTTTCGGAAATCTGAAAAAGAATCTGGTAAGAAAAGAAACATTCCAGCTTCCGGATCCAAAGGATTATCAGAATCATACCACTTCACTCGAAGTAAAACCTCTTCCATCAGGAATATATGTAGCAGAATTTACGGTGGCGGGAGCAGATATGAAAGATACAGACTCCAGACATAATTTATATTTTCTGGTTTCCGGAAACAGAATTATTTATCAGTCCAAAACAGACAGAAACCCTCTTTCGGATGAATTGAAACTGGTTAATAGCGAGAATGGTAAGCCTTTGGCTAATGAAAGTCTTCGGTTTTATGAATTTGTTTCTAATACAACATTAAATAAGATTGAAGGAACAACCAATGCCAACGGAGTATTTAAGTTTCCTTCCACAGACAGTAAAGAATATTACAGAACTTTCCTGATCCAGCAGCCTAAAACCAATGATTTCCAGATCATGCAGGTGTATGGAAACAGAGGATTTGTTGAAGATTACAATCCTAACAAACAAACCCGTTCAACTGCCCAGATCTTTATTGACCGAGGAATCTACCGTCCCGGACAGACTGTTTATTTTAAGGTGGTGAATACCAGAATGAATAAGGAAGTTGAAGCTGTTCTTTCAGGATTGAAACAAAAAATAACGTTATTGAACACCAATAGTGAAGAGGTTTCTTCCCAGGAATTTACCACCAATGAATTCGGTTCTTATCACGGAAGTTTCATTCTTCCGAAAGGAAAACTGAACGGTAACTTTTATCTGAGAATAGAAGGGGAAAGCACGGGATATAAAAATTTCAGGGTAGAAGAATACAAAAGACCAAAATTTGAAGTAACCTTTGCTCCTGTTAAAGAGGAATACAAATATGGCCAGACAATAGAACTGAAAGGAAAAGCTGTTATGTTTTCCGGTGTTCCGCTGAGTAATACGGCCGTAAACTATGAAATCAAAAAACAGAATATCCGATGGAGATATTTCAGCTGGTATCCGCAGAATGATGATAATGAAAACTCGATTCTGGGCGAAGCAAAAACCAATGAAAAAGGAGAGTTTACGATTCGTTTGGAACTTAAAAAAGATGAAAAGCTGGAAGGAATACAGATTGATAACTATGCAGTGAATGCATCTGTTACAGATATCAATGGAGAAACACAGACGGCTGATACCCAATTGAAAGTGGCTTCTGTTTCTCATTACATTCAGGCAGAAAATATCAGCAATACTTTTACAGACGAAAATGTAAAAGTAAAGGTGGAAACCAAAAATTATAACGATCAGAATCTAAAGAAACCTTATCAGGTTAAGTTATCGAAGCTGACTGCTCCGGACAGGATCTTCAGAGATAATTTCAAATCTGATGTTCAGAATCTTCCGAAATATTCAAAAGAAGAATTTATCAGCAAATTTCCACATGATCTTTTTGATAAAAACGATGAGATGAAAAACTGGAAAACCGAAAAAGTACTGATTGAAAGACAGCAGCAGCCTTCCGCTGATAATTCTCAGGCAGCAGCCAGTCTTGATTTAGGAAAACTGGAAGCAGGAGATTATCAGCTGGAACTTTTCAATATTGAAGGAAAAGATACGATCAAAACTTCACAGTATTTCAGTGTCTGGGATAAAACAGTTTTAAAACCCACTCAGAAAACATTCCTTACGGTTATCGCTCCGAAAGAAGAATTGCCAAGAGGTGAAAAAGCCAAAGTATATGTGTTCTCGGCAATTCCTGATGCACTGGTGAATGTTTTTGTACAGGATGGATCCGGGAAAACGGTTTCAGAAGTACATCAGTTTAAAAACGGAATATTAGAATATACCGCTGAAATTCCTAAAGATAAAAGTGTTTCGGATCTTAACCTTCAGTTTCAGCTGGTAGCATTTAATGATGTGAACACACAATCTGTTTCTTTAAAAATAAAAGACACAGAAAAACCTTTGAAAATAGAAACCATTACTTTCAGAGATAAGCTGGAACCTAACGTTAAAGAAAAATGGACGGTAAAAGTAACCGGAAATGACAAGGAAAAGATCAATGCTGAAGTATTGGCCAATATGTATGACATGTCTCTGGATCAGTTTGCAGCGAACAGTTACAGCTGGAGGAAATTGTATACACCATTTGTAATGGTAACTTCTTATGGAATAAGAAATTTTCTGGAACAGCAAAGCTATTATAAAAGATTAAGATATTTTGAAGACAGATATGTGCAGATGCCACAGTTTAATTGGTTTGATGGAAATTATTATTCAATTTCAAGAGAAACCATTGTAGGAGTTAGCAATCAGGAAGGAATTGCACTACCCCCATCACCAATTGCAGGTGCCAAATTTAAAACAGCAAGATCTGCCGTGGCAAAAGAAGCTGTGGTATTGAATGATAGTGCGATTGATCTCCTTGATTCAGGAAGACAATTGACGGAAGAGGAGAGAAAAAGATATACAGACGTTCCTGGCTCTGTTGATGTAGAGAAAGACTTGGATAAAGTAGCTGTCCGCCAGAATCTGAATGAAACTGCATTCTTCTATCCGGATTTGAAAACCGATTCAGAAGGAAATGTCAACTTCGTGTTCACCTCTCCGGAAGCATTGACCAAGTGGAAACTGATGTTCCTTGCCCACACCAAAGATGCAAGAGCAGCTACGTTGGAAAAAGAAGTGGTAACGCAGAAAGAATTCTCAGTAACGCCAAACTATCCTAGATTCCTGAGAGAAGGAGACGAGTTGAATCTACAGTCGAAGTTATCCAATCTTACCGATAAAAAATTGAATGGTTCTGCCGAATTACAGATTCTGGATGCCTTTACCAATGAAAATATTTCTTCGAAGTTTGGGGTCACTTCCGGAGTACAAAACTTCAATCTTAATGAAAACGGAAGCAGTGCGTTAACATGGAAATTAAAGGTTCCGGATGATGTTTCTTCTGTTATTTTCAAAGTGGTGGCCAAAGCGGGAGCTTATTCTGACGGAGAACAGCAAGCCATTGCTGTATTGCCTAACAGAATGCTTGTGACGGATGCTGTTCCGGTTTTTGTGAAAGAAGGCGAAACCAAAACATTTGTATTAGATAATCTTAAAAATAATACATCCACAACGGCTTCCAATGTTTCCAATACGTTGGAACTGACAACCAATCCGATCTGGGAGATCATGTTTGCCCTTCCAAGTCTGAAAAATGACCAGAATAACTCTGCAGACGTAATCTTTAACAAATGGTTTGCAGATGTTTTGGCTTCGGAAATTTTCAAAGCCAATCCGAAAATGAAAACAGTTTTTGAAGAATATCAGAACAAAGGGCTATTACAATCAAATCTGGAAAAAAATCAGGAGTTGAAACAGTTGCTGCTTGAAGAAACTCCGTGGGTGCTGGAAAGTAAAAATGAGGGTGAGCAGATGCAGAAATTAGCGTTGTTATTTGATGTCAATACGATGAAAAATTCTATCAATCAGGATTGGGATGATTTCAAAAAACTACAGAATCCTGATGGTGGCTTCTCATGGTATCCCGGCTATCCAAGTTCTTACGGAACGTCATTGTATATCCTTAAAAACTTAGGAAAAATTAATTCATGGTTAAAAGATAATGTGAAGGATTATCAAAATGTAGATCAAAAAGTACTTGTTGCTAAATTGATCCAGTATGTAGATAATGAGGTGAATAAATATTTTGATGCAAAAAAAGGAAATGTCTGGAACAACTGGACGATGGATTATCTTGATACCAGAAACTACTGGGAGCAGCAATATCCTTTAAAAGGAAAAGGAGCTACCCTGAAAACGCTGGTAAAGCAAAAAGCCAAGACAGCTAAGATCACAGATTTTACATTCTTCGGACTTCACCGTGCGGCATTATTGATGAACGATTATGGTCTGAAAGAGGTGTCAGATAAGTTAATGACTTACCTTAAAGAAACTTCCACAGATACCAAAACACAAGGAGTCTACTGGAAACAAAACCTGAATGATTGGGGATGGTTTGGTTCCAAAGTGGTCAACCATGCCGGAGCACTGGAAGCTTTCAACAAATTGAAAGCTAATGATCAATCTTTTATTGAAGATATGAAGATCTGGCTGGTAACCCAAAAAGAAGTCAACTCATGGAGAAGCTCAAGAGGAACTGCTGAGGTGATCTTTACCATTTTGAATTCAGGGAAATCATGGACTGGGGCTGAAAGTGATAAAGCAACGATTGTTTGGGGAGGAAAAGAACTGCTTCCTCAGACACAGGCAACTGGTTATGTAAAATCAACCGTGAAACCGGAAGCTATAGATAAAAATTTAGCCACCGTAACGGTTACAAAACCTGGTCCCGGAATTGTGCAGGGAGGATTGTTCTGGCAGTATTACGAAGATCTCGATAAAATTAAATCTTCTGAAAATTATATTTCTGTAACCAAAGAACTTTATAAAAAAGTGAAAACGGTAAACGGAGAAGAACTTCAGAAAATCTCAGTGGAAACCCCATTGAAAGTGGGAGATAAAGTAACTGTAAGGATGATTCTGAATACAGACAGAGCGATGGAGTTTATTCATATTAAAGATATGCGTGCAGCAGGATTTGAGCCTGTAGATGTATTATCCGGATATCAATGGAAAAATAATCTGGGCTACTATCAGTCGACCAAAGATGCTTCTACCAATTTCTATATTCAGTATATGCCGAAAGGAAAATATGTATTTGAATATGATGTAGTAGCCAATGCATCCGGAAAATTCTCCAATGGAATTACAACGATGCAGAATTATTACGCACCGCAGATGAATGCCCATACAAAAGGAAGTAATGTAACAATTTCAGAGTAACTGATGAACATAGAAGACTGTAGTAATTTTTTTTACTACAGTTTTTTATTTCTAGATTTTTAATAAAAATAGAATAAAATCGAAAAATCAAACAATTGTTTAATTTGGAATGGTTTTTGGAATTAAGGTAATATCAATTAAAAAAATTATTAAAAGATGAAATTTTCTAAAACTTTAATTACAGGATTGGTATTGATGGCCGGAGTAAATGCTTTTGCACAAAAGAAAGCAGAAAAGTTTGAAAAACTACAGATTGAAATGTTCCCGAAAGCAAAAGAAGGTTATAAACAAGTATATATTCAGCTTCCCGTAGCAAAAAACGAAAACGATTTAAAAGTTGAACTTTTTGTAGGTGCTGAAAAAATGTTAGACTGTAACAATTATTTCTTAATGGGAGAAATGAAAACCCAGGATCTTCAGGGATGGGGATACAACTATTATGAAGTAGAATCCAAAGGAGAAACAGCAGGAACGTTGATGGCTTGTCTGGATAAAAAACTGACTAAAAAGTTTGTTACCTTAAAGCCCGAAATCGTAAGATACAACAGTAAACTTCCATTGGTGTTCTATGTACCGAAAGACATTGAAGTCCGTTACAGAATTTTACGTCCTGATGCTGCCATGAAAAAAGCAGTTCAAAAATAAATCAGTTTATTATAATGATACAGAAAACTCCTCACAGCGATGTGGGGAGTTTTCGTTTTTTTCAGGGTAAAATAATTCGTCATGTCTTTGCTAAGTGAAACGCCCTTGCGAACGAATTCAAAGCTATCAACAATGCTTTTGCGAAGACTGCGTTGTACTTTTGGTTTCGGCTCCTATGTTTGCAAAAGAATAAATTTACATACAAAGCAAAAGGGGTGAGAGAACAGTTTTGGCTAAATAACTCAGGAAGTATATTGTGCTTTAGAAATGTCCTCACTTCTTTATTCCTT